>CAWCRR010000028.1:0-276077 GCA_963797825.1 uncultured Verrucomicrobiae bacterium | reverse complement strand
ATTAAATATCATTGATCAGCGTTGGGTGAATATATCCGGTCAGGATTATAAAGCTGTTTTAGTTGATACGTCATACGGGCATGAAGTTGTATTATTAAGAAATTTGGACAACCATCGTTGGTGGAGTAGGGTGTATGCTGTTGATGAAGATAAATGAGTCTACAAGCCAGCCAGAGCTGGGGAAATGACGATATGATGGCAACCAATGGCCTGACGATGAGTCACCCATCGCTCACGGCGACGCAAGCGGTTGACTTTCGGCTTCCTTCGGCGTCGCAGTAGGGTCCTGTTGGTCATGCTGGGCAGGCGCTTGCAAACAATGAATAGCAACCTTGAACAATCAGAATGGCCAGCTTAACATTGCGGCCGCATGAAGCGGCACAAAGAGCGCCCGTCGGTTAAGGTCGCCGAAGATTTCTTATCTCGATTGTTTGAGCAATGTAAAAGCGCGGCTGGTTTCAGAAGAAATTGAAATGGTTTGAGAATTTCTTGTAAAAAATCGCGCCGAAAACATGTCGAAATATACCCCGTTATTGACCCTTTAAAAGGTCAATAACTCCCCATCCACCCCGCGCCTGGCAATTCGATGGGCATGAAGGCTTCCTGGTTTGGAAAGTTCTGCTTTGGCAGCTCCTGCGTGGTCTCCCAGGGATAGGTTCCGGCGCGGCCTTGGACGTATTCAAGCGTGGGATAGTTGGCGGTCAAATCTGTCTGTCCGCCGCCCGAGGGATTGAAGAGGAGTTTTTGCTGGAAGACTTGAGGGGAATGGCCGGTATATTTTGGGCTGTTGCCTAGCAAATAGCCGCGGCTCTTGGACCAGCGAAGTCCATTCCAGTTGTATGGCGCCGGGCCGCCGTTGTATGCAATGTCGCGGGCGGACGAGTGTGCGCGGGATGACGCTGGTGAGGGCGGTGAAGTTTTTGAAGACGGCCATGCCGACGCCAGCAGCGATTGGCGCGAGCAGTAGTTCCTGGCTGAAGGCTTCGGCGCCGGCCAGAGTGGTCCATGTCAATTGAGACGGGCAATATTTGGGCAATCAGGCCGGTGGGCGCGCCGGATGATGGAGGGCCTGGCACGAAGGTTGGCAGCGGGACGGTAACGGGGTTTGCCGGGATTTGCGTCAAATCGATCTGAACGACGGCCGTGGATTGGCCGATGGCGTTTTGCAGGTAATAGGCATAGATGTTTCCGTAGGCGATGCTGGCGTCGATAAATGAATTGGCTCCGGCCAGGCCGATGTAGGTGTATGAGCCAATGACGCCGCCCACGACGGGGGCGCGATGGACGGCGACTTGCTGGTTGGGATTGTAGTTGGCGTTGAAATTCAACTGGACGGCGGGCGCGTCAACGGGCAGGTATGCCTGGCCGACGTTGCTCAAATCTGTTTTGGCCAAAAGCGCAAGGGCAACGGTTTCAAAATAAACAGGGTTGGAATAGGTGTAGGTGATGGTGACATCGCCGGTTTGTTTCTGGACGTAATATCCGGTTTGGGATGCGCCTTCCATGGAGACGAAGGAGGTGGCGCCGGCCAGGGTGATGGTGCAAACGTTGCCGGCGACGGCGGCGGTAATGGTTCCGAGCGCTGCCGGCGTTTCCGGCATAGCTGGTTCCCCATGATTGGCTGCTCAGGCCAGTGGAATAAAATGCGTTATAAAAATCCGCGCCGAAAATGAAATTGGCCGCCGTGGCGGGCGGGGTTGCGCCGGTGGCATAATTATCCTGGATTTGCGGCCACATCGGCGCTGAGACCAGTCGATGCCATTGGGCTGGCCGTTGTTGGTTTGGGTGGGAGCGGCGAGGTTGGCGATGCTGTATCCGCCGTAAAAGGTGAAATTTGGCGATGAGTAATCGGCGATGTAAGTGAATGATCCGCTGGTGGCCTGGTTGGGATAGGGGACATCGGTTGCGCCTGGCCCCGAACCGATCTGCAGGATTGCGCCTCCTGATGGAGTTCCGCTGCCAACGGCAAAGGTGTTGTTTGCGGTAAAGTTCCAGGTTATTTCCACGGTCAGTTTTGTGTAGGTAAATCCGAGGGTGGGATCGAGGGAGCAAGTGCCGTCGTTGTTGATGGTGTTGCCGAAGCCGGTCGTGGGGCAAATGGCATGCATGGTTTTTGCGCCGGCTTTGAAGGTGCCACGGGCTTTGCCAAGGGAGGTGATGAAACCGTTGGCGAGGGAGGAGGCGAAGCTGGAGTTACTCATAATTTTTGGGAAACATTCAACATTCAGAGAAGGGGACAAGGGAACATCCAAGAACCAACTTCCAATATCCAGAGAATGGTCAATAACCAATAACCAAACCAAAAAAAAGTTAGAGCGAGCTGATGCTCGCTGCTACGATTTTGGATTTGGGGTTTCATAACGCGGCCCAGGCGCGGCCGTCGATGTTGGTGTCGATGATGCCAAAGCCGGCGCCGCCGGGGGCGTTGGGGTCTGGCATGGTGTAAAGGTAATCGTTGGGCAGATAAAAGGGGATGATCTGCTGAACTTCTGTCAGGCCGCTAAAGGCAGCGGTGCGCCACCAATAGCCGTTTGGTTGAATGGCATAGGTGTAGGCGAAGTTGACGCCGTTGATGGTTTCGCCGGCAATGGAGTTGCGAAGTTTGGTTGGTTTGCGTACGAATTTTTTGACGAGGGTCGCCGGGTCCTGACAGTAGAGGTAATCGCTGGCAGGCAGCGGCGCGCCGGCCACGCCGTAGGCATCGGAGACGACCTGATATACGGCCAGCGATCCTCCGGACGCGCTGAGGGGAGTCCATTTGCTCGTGGCGTTGGTGCCGCTCGTTGTGCAGAAATAAATGATGTTGTTGGTGGTGTCGAGGTAGAGGTCGGGAGCGGTCAAAGGGGTTGCGGGGCCGACGTTGAGGTTGGCCGCGAAGTACATCGGATTTTGGGTTTGGGGTCCAGGTTCTAGCGTCTGGGAGCTGGGGGCGCCGGCGCCCCAGAAGGTGCGGGATTGCAGGTTCACGCCGGTGGCGGCGACGGAGATGATCCTGGGGATGCCGGCGACGTTGGCGGGCTGGGGTTGAAATTTTATCTGGGGCGCGTTGGCCATAAAATCAGTTATTGACGTACGATTGGCGGGTTGGTTTTCATCGTGTGGCATGGAAGATCAAGAACGCCGTTTTTTAATAGCGCTGGCCGAAATGGTTTTGCGTCAGGACGTGATGCTGACGGCAATTTCAAAGATGTTTTTTTTGAGATTCCAGACTCTCGAAGATTCCCGGCGGATGCGGGCGCAATTGGAAATGCTGCCCGATTCCCCGGAGAAGTTTGAGAAACTTGAGAAGCTCTCCGCTTTAGAGCGGTCAGTCGATTACTCAGCCGAAACGCGGGTTTTGACGGACTTGCTATCACGCCAGGAATCCTTTCATGAGAAACTTGAGGCTTCATTGAATGCGTTGAAGGCTTCTCTGCCGCCTGATTCCTTATGAATTTTTTGGAGGTTGATGCTTAACGCCGCATTGTAACCGACGCTGACTTCAGCATTGCTATAGTTTGTCTTTTTCATGCGTTATTTCTGTCGTCCCTACGGGACTTAGACGGGTTGTGTATCGCCACCCGGCGTTGAAACGCCGGGCTATTTTCATGTGTCCCGTTGGGACGGGCTAACGGAATGATGTGAACGCTTTTTTGAGACGCTCTACCAGCGAGGACCGCCGTGATGCCTTGTTTCATCTTCATAATTTCCTTTGCGCCTTTGCGCCTTTGCGTTAAAAAATATCATGATAGGTAACTTCATAGATTCAATGCATCATTCGTCATCAAGTCCGCCGGATTAAGACTCATCGAGGGCGCGGTGGGCACGGGAGTGTTGGTTGGATCCAGCACGTTGAAACTGAACCCGATTGTCGCATCGATCTGTGCGTTGTTAACGTCGCCGGTGGCGTCATTGGTCGGCGAACTCACATTTTGCTGGCTCAAAGACGGCTGGCTTTCTGAAAGACAATCCGTCTGCTCATCGGTCGGCAAGGTGTCCGGCGTGTTGCCCTGCGGCAGATTTCCGAAGTTGAAGACCTGGATGTAGGTGTAACGCGCCGCGCGCAACCGGTCGGCGATCTGCTGCGCGCTGATCGTTTTGTTCGGCCCGATCTCGAGCGAATAATAAATCGCCCCCGTCCGCACCCTGACACTGATGCTCTGAATGAGCGCCGCCATTGCGGCATGTTGCGGCAGCGTGTTGTTGAGGTTCAACGCGAAGCCCATCACAATCTGCCCGCTGTACACCGTCTCCAGCAACGGCACCGTCCCTTCCCAAAGCCCGTTGGCCGGATTCAAGTCCTCCCAAATCTCCCGCGCCATGCCATCGAAATTGCCGATCACATCGCCGTCGCTCGAAAAAGTGGAATATGTGAAATACGCGCCGCCCGGAAAATTCAAGTTCGTCACCAGCCCGCGCCGGTTCCAGGTATGCAAACTGACTTGCGAGCCGACGCGGTTGTTGTCGATCCTTCGCTGGTAGGTCACCTTGACGATCAGATTGTCCTTCGCCACTTGCCCGCCCATCTGTTTGCAATAACCGCCGCGGAGGATGATGTTGGGCAAACCCGACGAGCGCTGCGACCTGACATACTGGATGTTGTAATACTCATTGGCAGCGTCGGGATTGACGTCCGGGTCCAATTCCGGTTTCACCGTTTGCCAAAAACCGTGGTAGGAGAAATCGTCCATCGCAATTCCCAGCGTCTGGATGAATTTGCTGTGCGTGGCGCAGTTGATCGCGCGCAACGGCACGGTGGTGATGATCGCCTTGAACGAATTTTGCGGCGCCGGCGGCAACGTGCCAGGCACCCAGCCCGGGGGCACCGGCCAGATGTCCCACGCCTGCTCGATGCTCTGCACACCGTTCACGCTCACCGGCTGCTCGTAGGCGATCTGCACGTAGGGACATTTCAGGTCGTAACGCTCGCGGAGTTTGAAGCCCTCAATATGCAGACGAGGATTGAAGATGGAGGATGGAGGATAGACAAGGCTGCGGGTCAGGGTGGGCAAATCTTTGCGCTGTTTGCAGTGGAACATCGGCTGGGCGCCGCTGTAATCGAACCACACCACGGCGTCATAATCCTTGAATTGCTGCTGGATGGCTTCCGCGCAGGTGATATTCAGCACGTCTTTCGGGTGGACTGACACATCCAAGATGTCGGCGAGGTTGTAGGCGAGCCAGGCGCCCTGGGAGATGGCGTAATCCAGCACCTTCTGGATCATGGCTTGCGATTGGAAGAGGGTGATGGTTTCGACCCAGGAGGGGGATGGCGACGAGGCGTCGCTGCCACCGCTGCTGCCACTAAAAGTATAGACGGGGAAAAGGTTCAGCGTGAAATGCGTGTAATAACTCGTGCTGAACGTGGGGTTGTTTTGGGGGTCCAGCGCCACCAGAACTTGCAGCGAAAATTGATACACCAGGTTTTGCAAATACCACCACGGCCCGGAAACAGTCAATAGTCCCGAATCCACCGTCCCGGTCTTGTTGCGCACGTCCTCGCTCACGTAACCCATGAAAACATTCCGGCCGTCGATCTGGATCAGCACCTTCGACCGGAAGGTGAAGGGGGAAGTTGTGGACAGCGCGCCGGCGGGAAATTGCAAGGTCGCCCTGTCCGCAAGTCCGCCCAGCTTGAAATCCCAATTGTCGGCGATGCCCCATTGCGCGAAAGTTTTCGTGACCGCCGGCGCATACGCGGGTGCGACCGCGAAGCTGACCGCGTCGGGATTGGTGCATTGCCAGAGAGTTAGTTTTTGGAGTGGCATAACATTCAACATCCAACATCCAACATCCAGAGAATGTTCAAACTCCAAAGGCGGAGCGCGGCCTTTCCAGGCCGCAGCAAGCCCCGCAAAAAGCAGGCGTATCGCAATTTCAAAGATGCTGCGGACCAGCCTTCGCTCAGATGCTGCGGCTCGGCAGGCTGGAAAGTCCGCGCGCCGATCGATTGAAAATGGAGGGTGGAGGATGGCATAGATCAGGGGCCGTGATTGTTTTGTTGATGTTGAACGGTTAGGATTTCGGTTCGGATTTCCCCAGTGGATTGCTGGATTTCCGCATTCAATTGTTTTAATCCATCCATGATGGTTTGATGGTATGCCTGGAAAGATTGCTGCAAGGTTTGGATGGCAATCTGAATCATGGATAGAATATATTATGGACCGTGGCTTTGGAGTTGGGAGGCCAATTGCTCCTGTCTGGCCCGCAACTCGGCGATGGCTTCTGGCAACTTAACCAGACCTTTCAATAAATCAGCATGGTCTTTCATAATTTGTAACATTTCAGCCACGGCAGCAACGGCGGGGCGGGTCAAGTCGGCATACGAACTTTTTAAGCGCTCAAATTCGCTAATCACACGCGAATCGCTTTCAAATTGGCGGGTAATTCGTTCCTGCTCTTGGGCGCTGACTATTGGGATCTGCGGCTGACGAGTTTGATGCTCAATATTCCGCGGCGTGCCGTTTTCGGCAATTATCCTGGGCACACCATTCGTGGTTTCTTTCGCTGGTTCGTGATTTGCATTGTTAGGAGCGATGACGTTGTGAATCGCCTTGGGTTTTTCATTCGACGCACCCGTTTCCTGAATTTGCTCATTTGGTTCGTGAAATTTGTTTTTAACCTTTTGGATTTTCTCAATGAGTTGATCAAAAGTTTTTAATTGCGAGCCGATTTCTAAATCCGGCCCATTTAACAGGGTCTGAAACAATTCGCCGAGACCGGGCATTTTGCGCTCCAAAGTCTCGAAAATGCTTGAGACACTTTCCGCGCGCTTTTCCACCTTGGCCAAGCCGTCCTCCAAATCATTTTGGCTTTTGCCAAGCGACGTCGTGCTTTCCGCCGCTTCTGCGGTGGATATTTTCAGCGCCTCAATCTGATTTTGCGCCTTTGAGAGATCTCCGTCCTGTTTGAACTGGATGAGGATGCTTATGATATTATCGTTGGAATCAGACATAAACTAATGTGTTAGATTTGGGTTCGTTTTTCATTTTGGTTTTGCGAGTTTTTGATGAAACCTATTTATTGATAATGTTTTATCTATTTTTTGGTTTGGGTTCGTTTCGCAATTTTCCATTATTAGACCCGGCTGGAAATCTCCATGATGACTGGAGCGGGGATGTTTTCGCCCTGTCGTCGGCGTTGCAAGCGTTCGAGATGGTTCATTGCCCGGTAAAGCTGCCGTTCCAAGGTTGTTGTGTAACGGAGAGATTTGTCCATGGTATCTGCCGAGGGCAACAACGCCGCAGCCTGCTGAGATCGTTCCTTCACCTTCTCTTGTTCGAGGCGCTGGTCTTTTAAAGATTCAAGGTCGCGGATTTGTCGGTCTAGATACTTCATGGTTTCCTCCTTATGCCGTTTTCGTAGTGCCTCTGCCTCCAGCTTTTCCGGGTTCGCCAACAGCCAGGCCCGGAGCTCCTTTAATCTAATTACCCTAGGATCCGGTTTGTCGAGCAAAGAGGTTTTAAAATCATTCAATGCCATCTCGGTCAATTCGCCATCCCGTTCGAAGGCTTCACGAACGTTTTGAAGACAAAAAAGCAGGTAATGGCAACCCTGCATCGAGCACTCCAACTGTTCATGTAAAGGTTGAGAAAAAATCGTGCGTGGCATGGCCAGGATCATCGTCAGAGGATTATGTTTGTCCCGGCTCGACCAGCCGGAATCCACGCTCAAGGCGATTTCGCCGGATTCGGCGGTGCGAGCACGTCGGAGGCGCCAGATGGCGGTCACAATCTGATCCACGAGCATTTCCTCCAGCGGCCCGACTGGCGCATGGCTGACAAAAAATTCATGACACAATTTTTTGAACTCACGCGGGGATTCCTGATATTTGTATCCAGACACGACAACTTGTTTTGCCAGCAGGGCATGTTTGAGAGCGTTCATTTTGGAAGCGGCCTTGCCTTTCACGGTATTGGCGCCAGTTGATTTTAGGGCGTTACGCCGGTTGGCTTCCAATTTCCGAGGGGTCATGGTCATTCGTCTTTTCATATTTGCTTTATTTGTATATTCCACGGATGTGACGGTTGTAATAGGCACCGATGGAATCAGCATATATCAAGCCGACATAAACTGAATAGGGCACTCCGGGGTGGTCATAGGCCCGGCCATTGTGGAATTCGACGGTGAGGGTATAACCGTCGTAGCCGACGGCGCGGATGGCGGACGAGTTGACTGGTATCATCGTTGTGAACACAGAATTTCTTTCTTGTCACATTTGTATTTTTTTCGAATGCACCGGCTGTAATACGACAGACGCATGGATAACCTAGCCATCGCCACCAATTTTATATCCCCATGCCTGGATTATAAGTTTTTGGTGTGCCTTTTCCCGGCTGTCATAACAAAATTTTGGAATTAATATTGGTGGCAGTGATTTTCGTTCGCGTTCTTCAATATACTTCCTCCACTTTGGGAACGGATTTTGCTGAAGGTATTCATTATAAGCCTTTTCAATTTTTGGCTGCGGCGTTTTGTTTTTTTTGTATTTTCGTCCAATCCATTTCACAACAAACGCCGGTGCATTGCGTTTAAAGCTCTCGATCCATTCCGTTGTGAATCGGGGCGAATTGAGAAAATTATCAGGAAGTTTCTCCAAAGGCGGAAAATCTGGCCATGCCAGGAAAGCGCACCGTTTTTGTTGTTTCGAGTTTTGCATTTTTCTTAATACTGGCCGTTATAATACGGCACCAGCATGGACAAATACTGTCCAACCTTTAATTACAATTTTTTGCTTTATTTGGAATCATCATCATCGAGACGCCGAAAATCACCCGTCCGCCTTCGCTTGGCTGTGGCGCGACAGGCGGGACGGGGTACAATAGGGAATAAGTGTGAATAATTTTGGGAAATGTGAACTTCTTTTTTGTTGAGGATGAGAATGAGGAGAAGGATGATGGGGATTATGAAAATACATAATATATTGATGGTGGTGATGATGGCGGCGGCCACAGTTGGTTGTGGAAGATCGACATCATATGTTTTTTGGGAATATAAAATCATAACGGTGGAAAATAATGAGCATGCCCAGGAGTCAAGTGATGCGATGAAGCTTATCTCGGGTACCAATTCCGACGCTTCCGGGGTTTTGAAAGACCTTCAATATGATACCACAATATCCGGCGACTTCGATTTGGAAACCAAGGTTAATTGGAATTCCTTGGAACAGGATAGATGGGAATTGGCCGCCGCCATACCTCAGACCGAAACTGAATCAACGAAGGATTTGGATGGGAATGTTTATGCCAATGTGCGCACGGGCAAAGTGATCCTGATTTTTAAGAGGCCGGTGGAGTAAGAGGATTTTGTTCAGGGACTCGTGTAACTCGTCCCTCCGATGGCGAAGCGACAAAAATGTTCTTGCGTGTTTAGGGATTTAGGTTTTTAATTTGTGCGGCTCGGAGTTTCCGCGGTTACGCGGAGGTCCGGGTTTTTTATTGCTGGCCTTTCGAGGAAGGGTATTGCTGCGGGCAGGAATGCCCGCGCTCCAGGCTTCATTTTGCGTTAGCGGCTAACGACACACTTTCCGGGGGTTGTGGTTTACTCACGGCACGCAGTGATGCGTTGCTCATAATAACTGGCGCCGTCTGTTTGGTTCCTCCAGGCAGGCGGCGCCGATAAACCAAACCAAATCATGAAAACGAAAAAATTAATTCAGAGTCTCATTACATCGTCTCCTACGAAAATAGCGTATTTACATTCCCGGCAGTGCTTGTTCTCCCGTGGATTTTTGTTTTGAGGCCGGTGCTTTTTTGAAGGTTTCGTCCAGGGCGGCGTCGTTGGAGGGGCGTTCGATGTTTTTGCCATCCATCAGTTCCTTTACGGTGCGGAGTTGGATGCGCGGATATTTCTGCTTATTCATCTTGTGCTCGTAGAAACCAGCACTGGCAGCTTCGGCCTGCATCTCGCGAGTTGGCGGTTGCAGGGAGATCAAGACGCCGATGGCTGCTTTCTCGCGGTCCAGCACTCCGCGCAAATCGCGCACGTCTTTTACGCCGGTCTTGCCGCCTTTGACCTGCAAAATGATCTGCTCCGGCTTGGGAGATTTCAGATCATCACGGAAAAGGATTTTCCCGTCAATGCCGTGGTCCGCGCCTTTCTTTTGCTCGACCGGGCGAGCGCTGACAAGGCCGAGCGCCCACCATTGGAACTGATATTTGTCCTGCTCGGCGAGGATGGCAGCTTCATTTGGCGTGGTTGGCTCGCCGACAGTGATGATTTCAATTCTTTCACCATAGGTGTCCCGCAGACGATTTTTTATGAGCGACGTGGCGAGTTGGGTGACGTCAATGCCAATCCATTTGCGTCCCAGTTTTTCGGCGGCATCAATTGTCGTGCCACAGCCGCAGAACGGATCGATGACAACATCACCCGGATTCGAACTGGCCTGAATAATTCGTTCTAAAAGCGCAACGGGCTTTTGAGTTGGATAGCCAAGCGCCTCCGCATTTGAACCATGTAAATGCTCAATATCACTCCAATCATCCGAAAGAGGCTGACCGTTCATTTCGTCCAGGAATCGCTTTTCCTGTGGAACTGCACCGGGTCTTGATTGATAAATCAATCCCTCCTCGTATGCCCTCTGCATCCTCTCCTTAGTCCAACGCCAAACACGTTTTACACCCAAAAACTCGTAAGTTAAATTCGGACGATTTTTATTCGGGTTGGTAATATCTCCGAGCCGATAGCGACGCCCGTTAGGATCGGTAAATCTGTAAAATTTCTCAATGTAATCCGGGTCGTGCTTTCCAAAGACTTTGTTAAACACAGCGTTTTGTGTTTTGGAATAGCGGAGGATGATGTCGCGGCAATTTGAAAAGTTAATTGTGGTATGACTTTTTGGCTGAGAACGCTTCCAAGAAATTTCGTTGCGATAATTATCCTTTCCAAAAACAGCGTCGCACAACATTTTTAGATAATGTGACGCGGTTGGATCGCAGTGCAAATAAAGAGAGCCAGAGGACTTGAGCACACGTTGAAGTTCTACCAGGCGGGGGCACATCATGGCTAGGTAAGCCATCATGTCGTTGGTGCCAAGAAACGTCCGGAATGCCTGCATGACTTCGCTGACTTTGCCGGGCTGCAAAATCAGTTCTTCATAAACACGCTGACTTTCCTGATTCCAGGTCCAAGTGTCCTCGAAGGCACGGATCTGGCTGGCGGCGTCGGTACCGTCTTTTTCGTGGAAGAACGCATTATAATTTTGGGCAGAATTAAAGGGCGGATCGAGATAAACGAGGTCAACCGATTCATCTTTGATGTAACGCTTCAGGATGTCGAGGTTATCGCTGTAATAGAGCGTGCCCATGGACGAAGGCTAGAGGAGAGGCGGCCCTGCGTCAATTGGCGAGACTCTGCTGTCGGAACTTAATGAGAATGTCCCTATTTGAACTTAATGGAAATGTCCCTATTGGGAGAGGATGGCGGCAGCCATCCTGTCCCGGACATGGAGACATTGACAATGAATCGGAAAGAACGGAATCGGATCACGATCATGGCGGGGATCAAAAGCAAAGCGCTGAGCCAGGTGGAGGCAGCGGGACTGATGGGGGTGGGCTATCGGCAAGCCAAGCGGATCTGGCGGCGGTATCAAGCGCAAGGGGATGCTGGTTTGGTGCATGGGCTGCGCGGCAAACCGGGGCTGCGGCGCAAGGCCCCCGCCGTGCGCACGCTAGTGCTGGCGCGTTACGCTGAGGAACGCTACGCGGATTTCGGACCCACGCTGCTGGCCGAGGAGTTGGCCAAGGAAGGGATCGTGGTGGATCACGACACGGTCCGGCGGTGGTTGCTGGCCGAGGGGAAGCTCACGGTGCGCCGACGCAAGCAAGTGCATCGGCAATGGCGGGAGCGCAAGCCCTGTTTCGGGGCGATGGTGCAACTGGACGGCTCGCATCACGACTGGTTTGAAGGACGGCGGGAGAAGTGTGTACTGATGGTGATGGTGGATGACGCGACCAACCGGATGCGGGCGCGTTTTTCCGAGGAAGAAACGACGCGGGCCAGCTACGATGTGTTGGAAAGCTGGGGACGCAAGCACCGTTTGCCTGGGAGCTTGTACGTGGATCGGGACAGCATCTACCGCTGCGAAGGGGCGGCCAGCGTAGCCGATCAACTGGCCGGCAAAGAACGGCAAACGCAGTTTGGCCGGGCGATGGCGACGTTGGGGGTGGAACTAATTTTGGCCAATAGTCCGCAGGCCAAAGGCCGGGTGGAACGGATGAACGGAGTGTTGCAAGACCGACTGGTCAAGGCATTGCGACTGGCCAAGATCAACGACCTGGAAAGTGCGAACCGGTTTCTGGAAGAAACCTATCTGGGAGAGTTCAACCAGCGGTTTGCGCGGAAGGCGGCCAGCCCGATGGACGCGCATCGAGGGCTGCCCCGGAACTTGAACGAAGTTTTGAGTTGGGAAGAAGAACGGGTGGTGCAACGGGATTGGACCGTGGGCTGTGAAGGAAAATGGTATCAACTGGACCAGCAACATGAGGCGTTGAGCCTGGTTGGACGCAAAGTGGTGGTGCGGACGCTGCGGGACGGGCGGGTGCAACTGGTCTATCGCGGGCAGAAACTCAAGTGGCGCCAACTGCCGCAACGGCCCGCGCATCTCAAGCCAGTCAAGCCCCTAACCGCCAGACCCGCGAATCAACCGCCAGGGGCAGGCCACCCGTGGCGGCGTCCGCTGTTGGCGGGCGGGCGGGCAGTGCGGTTTGGGTTGGGGGATTCCGGTCGGCCTCCGCTACGCTCCGGCCTCCCTCCATCCCCCAACCCAAACCGGGAAACAAACAAACAACATCAACCAACAAAAGGGGACATTTTCTCCTAAGTTATCAAGGGGACATTTCTATTAAGTTTTGACATTGGCGAGACTCTGCGGTAGTGCCTTAATTTGAAATTTATGAGCCTTTCCCCTTTATTTTCCAGGCTTTGGCATGAAATTGTTTCATGGACGTATAAAAATCAAGGTCGGGAAGGGATGATTTGGCTATCATTCGTGAACCCATTGGTCGCATTCCCACGCCAAGCCATAATACCAAAACCTAAGTTCATCGGTTGCCCCCCAATATGTATCCACCAAGCAGAATTTGAGGATAGTACCGGCCAATCCCACATGCCGTTTGTCCCATATGGGACATTTGGAAAAGAATTCAATGATTGCCAGACTGATATATCAGCGAAACTGTTGGTAATAATCGTGCCTCGAATCCAAATCGTTCTGTGTTCATTGGCATCCAATTCTGGGATAATAAATAATCTTCCTTGGGATGTTCCAATAAAATCCATAGATGCTTCAAATGGTATCTGTAAATCTCCATTATCATTAATTTCATGTTGCTTAGATTGTGAGAGATTAACCTCGGCAGAGTTTAGCGGAACCGTACCATTCTCCATTTCAATCGAGAAAGTTATTGCATACAAATTGTTGGATGATGGGTTTGAGATGTCCACTCTTGAACCAAAAAGATTGTTTCCGTCTGAAAGTTGCACGCGATTTGTTGGTGATATAACAATCGGCGTGTCAATGGGTCGGTATTCTACTGGCCTGTATTTCCAACCCCACCAGATCATGCTATTGGTGTCGAAATACATTTTAGAAACCGTTTCCTCTGATGGAACAGCCAACAGGTCGAAGCAAAACATCGTTGGCGTCACATTTTTTCCGCCAACGAGCATTGCAACCGTTAATTTACCCGGTTTTTCCTGCATATTAAATGTTATGCCTGGGGCTGTATTTCCAACACCGGCAGCTAGAGAATCTGGGAATTGGTATCGTAGAACTTGTCCTGGAAAGTTAGTTTCCATGCCATTAGTCAATGTTCCGCTACCAGAAGCTTTCTCCCATTTTGAATCAGCATTCCATTTCAAAGATTCACCAGGATCTGGATTAACAATCCAAATGCGGATTTCTGGTTTCTCAATATCAAATTCTGATGGCGAAAAGGGTGGAGCTGAGTCATTGATAATTCCGAATTTGAGAGTGATTTGCGGTTCATTGCGAGCAACGTCAACCGCTAAAAATGGCATATTGGCAGGGAAATTAAACGAACCGTTAATTGTTTTAAGGAATAAAAAACTATTTGTGAAATGCAGGTCTTCGTCCGGCGCATCCATTGTATGTACAAATAAAGTGAGGTGCAGTTTTGGCAGCGGTTCTGGACGCCAAATAAAGAAGGCGAAGGCAGCCGCCAACACACAAACTAAGAGATACCATAGCAAAATCCGCTTAAATTTCTTAGCAAAACTCCCATTCGACATTTCATACCAGACACCAAATGGCCCCGCAACATAACAACAATAAGCAAGCCAATGAACGACCGCCAAACTCCATCCACTAAAAGCTCCGGCACTATCCGAACAACACAGCCCAAGCCCCTCAAAGACGGCAAGAACAATCCCCGAGAAAATGATGTTTTCGGTTTTAACTCTTACATCACCGTTATGCGTGGCCATATTGTTCTATTGGGCATTAGCACTTTTATTGCGGGGTTATTTTTTGGATGGTGTCTCGCGGCATCTGCCTTTCGGTATTTTCGATTTTTAATAGGCAATTGAATCACTATTCATTGACTTTTTTACAATGTGTGCAATTTTCAAAATGGTTTGGGTGCGTAAGTTAATTGGCAAACTTAGCGTTCCTTACAATCGCAGATTGCGAGTCCGAGGCTGGCCGCATCCACCGGGTTATCACGCTGATTTATCACTCCCCGCCGCGGAAAGCAACGCTTTCCGTATCCACTCGGATTTGATAATTGCTGCGGCTCACAGAGCCGCGCTCCGGGGGTAGGTGCCCGGAAGCGCCCGTTGGAAAATCAAACCTCACGCAAAGGACACAATGGTCGCAAAGGTGTTTTCCAGAAGAATGGGTCAAAGAAAATCCCTCAGAAGATGGATCTATTTTGCTTTTTTTCTACAAATATGCCGTGCCTACAGCGCTACGATTACCCTCTCAACGGCTTCCCCTCATTGATGAAAACTCTCCGGCGGCCCCAGGTAGCTCGGGCGCACCCCGCCGGTGTTCACCACGATCTTTTGCAGCACCACCCCGGGATCAATCATCCAGAATTTCAGCGTGTGATAGCCGGGCTGGTCGAGCACGTGCGTGGATTTGGCGGTGCGGCTGTTGTTTTTTACCGCGGTCTCCCAATCGGCATTTCCATTTTGCGCGCTGTATTTTGCCGGAACCAGCGTGATGATTTGCGGCGTTTCGTCGTCGAAGGACACCGCATACTGGATTCCCCGCTCCGGCATGAAATTCAATATCGGCGACGTGACCGCGATCACTTCCGTCGTCTTCACGTTGAACAGATACATCTTATATTCGAGCGACGGCGAATTCTTTCCAGGCTTGGCGGCCGGCGCGTCCGCCGGACCGGTCGTTCTCATGCCCGACAAAGTGCGCCCGTAATCTTCAATCTTGATCCAGCGATTTTCCCCGGCGTCGGTTTTCTTTGAGTAATGCTCCGGCTCGATGGAGACGTATCCGTCGCCTTCCACAAAGCCCTGCAACGAATCGCGCGTCACTTGGGTGGGATTGAACGCATTGACCTTCACGGTGACCTCGCCCCCCGCGCCGGAAATGTTTATCGTCCCGGTCGCGGAATTTTTCGGGGCCTTGTCCCAATCCACGCTGACCCACAAACGCCGGTCTTCCCCAATTTTACCGCCGATTCTGGACACAGATTGCGGCCCGTCCGGAAGAGAATTGCCGAGGCGAATCCACGGCTCGTCTGCCGTGGCGATGAAAGCAAACTCGGCTTTGCCCTGGTTGAAAACGTCGATGTAATATTTCTGCTGATTGAACGAATCAAATTGCGGCAGCGCCGCCGCGCCGTTGGTGATCGCCCTCTCCGAGCCGTCCACCGCCACGCCCATCGTTGCCGCCTCCGGCGCGTCCACCGTCGTGAGATCAACCGCTCTCAGGCTGTTTCGACGCGGGTCCTGCCAGTTTTCATAACCGATGATCCCCTGATCCATGAAGTGATCCCATTTGCCGTCGAGAAAGGTGTGGTTGTAATCATCAAACAGGTTCGTTTCCGCGTTGAAAAGGGAGCGTGTCTCATTGGCATAATCGTTGGCGCTGGCCCGTCCTTGTTGGGCATACAACTCATTTTTTGCCGCGGCAAGATACATCCGATTGAGTTGCGCGGAGGCTTTGACCGGAAACAAAACCAATTCGTAAAACGCCGCCCGCTCCTCCCGGGGAAGTTTGTCGGAAATTTCCCGCGCCTGGGCGGCGATCGCATCGTAGTCTTTGACGACCGTGTCGAATTCCTGATAATCCACCACGCTGTAGGTGTGGGCGTCCACCAGTTCCGGTTTGCGGCGGCCATTGTATTTTGTGTATTTGGAAAGTATGTCCGCGATGTCGCCGGCATCTTTGGGTCCAAATTGTTGCGCCGCCCAGAGCCGGGTGTATTCGTCAATATTATCATTGGTCCACTTGTCGGAATTCCATCCCAGATCCATAAAATACTGCATCGGCAGTTCATAGCCTTTGAAATGGCCCACGTTGACAATCCAAACCCGGTCCGCTCCGTATTGTTTGGCCAGCGACATTTGGTCCCAGACTTTTGGCAGCGGGTCGCTGTTGAGCCACTGGTAGCTTCGCGGTCCGCCGTGATAATCGAAGTGATAATAGATTCCCGCGCCGCCGCTGCGCTCGCGTTCCCCCGCGGTCGGCAGGCGGCGGACGTCGCCCCAATTATCTTCCGCCCAAAGCAGCGTCACGTCGTCGGGCACACGCATTCCGGCGTTATAATAATCCATCACTTCCTTGTAGAGACACCAAACCTGCGGCACCTGGGTGACATCGGGATTGATGACTTGGGCAAGGATGCTCCGCTGATCGCCCACGATTTTTTCGAGCAACGCCCTGTTTGCTTCCGGTCCGCCCGGAGCCATCGGCGTGTCGTTGGCCCCGCGCAAACCGATGGTGATGAGGTTTTCGTAATTTTTGTTTCGTTCGATGCCTTCGCGCCAAAAATTTGAAACCACATCCGGAATCTTCGCGTAATTCCAACTGCCGTATTCCCTGCCGGGGCCGCGGTCCCATTCCTTTTGCGCGCGCATCATCGGTTCCTGATGCGAAGTGCCCATCACGATCCCATATTCGTCCGCCAATACCGGATTATTGGTATCGTCTTCGTTGAAAGCGTTGTTCCACATCGCCGGCCAGAGATAATTGCCCTTCAGCCGCAGGATCGCTTCAAACAGGTTGGTGTAAAATCCCGGGCCGTAATTGGCCGCGCCACTGTACCCCGGCGCGTTCCCGAATTTTTCCTGCACCCACCCCGTCAAATCCGGCGCTTCGTCATTGAGAAAAATCCCGCGATATTTCACCGATGGCGGCCCCTGGACATACTTCCCGGCGCGCACAAACAAGGTGTCGTGATGCTGGGGAGGCACATCCGCCCAGTAATACCAGGGCGAAACCCCGATTTCTTCCGACAAATCATAAATTCCATAAATCGTCCCGCGCTTGTCGCTGCCGCAAATCACCAGCGCCTTTTGAATTCCCGGCATCGGATTTAAGACCGTTTGCAGAAAGTACGATTCCCATTTGTTGCTGATCCCCGAAACGTCGATCTTTCCGGATTGAATCAATTGGCCGATGAGCGCGCTTTTCCCAATCGTGCCAATGATGATGGCATTCGCCCCGGCGCTGCCGGAGTCATGGACCGTTTGCGGAACGGCGCCGCTCACGCGCGAAATGTCCGTCTGCAAATTATTTACCGCGATCAGGACGCCCGCGAAATCATTCGTGTCCGCCAAAAGGCTCGCGGCGGTCCGGTTTTGAACGATGGGAAAGGAATCAGGGCGTCCTGGAACTCCGCCCTCCGGACTGGTCTGCACATATTGAATTTGTCCGAGGGCAAAACTATCTCGAGCGGCAAGCAACAGGCAGGTGATTATGAAGAGGAAAATACCGGAAGGGTTTCTAGCTTGCATATTTCAAAGTTGGCTTTCTTTCATTAACACCGTGGCTTTAGCCCGGTGCAAAACGCATCACACTGACATAACCGTTTCAACGGTTTATCAGAGCGCGGAAAAGCCGTTAAAACGGCTAATGGCCCTTCTGCGCCTGCCAGACACCGGGCTAAAGCCACGGTGTTAATGAAATCACATAGTTTCAAGTGTAAAATTTCCAGGATGGCAAGGATGGCGCGAAATTTATCCATTTTAATTCCCCAGGGCAGGTTGGTAACCAGACGCAATATATCGGTCCGCCCACTCGAGGAACGTCGGCCAATTCGGCCCATCCGTGTGTCCCCCATTATGTTGCCTCCAGGCCAGCACCCCGTTGGTGATCGCTTCACTGATCGCCGGCATCGGCGCCGTCAGGTAATTATTGGTGACGCCCAGGTCTTGCTGCCCGAGCAGCCGGAACACCGGCCCGGCGGCCACGCAGGCCATGAAACTTCCATGCTGGTCGATCCACGGCCCTTCCGCTCCGGGTACACCTCCCGTCGCGCCATCGCTGATAAACGTCAGGCGCGGCGCGCACAGCGCGATCAATTCATGCGCGTCCACCGGCAAATCGCCCGGTGTTAGCGGGCCGCCGTATTTGAGAAAATTGCCTGCCATCCAATGATACTCGCCCGAACCTGTGAGATTTTCCACCAGTTCGCCATAATTGCGACGTGACAGCTTCGCGCCGCCTTCACCCGAAGAGCCGACCAGGCCCATATAGAAACGCTGGTCATACGCCAGCGTCACAATCGCTGCCTTGCCATAACGTGATAGCCCTTCGATGCCGATATGTTTGGCATCCACCGCCGGATTGGTTTCCAGGCAATCAAACGCCCGGCTCGCCCCCCAGGCCCACGCCCGCAACGCGCCCCAATCATCCGGCTTTCGCGCCTGCCCTTTGTTGCACAATCCGATGATGCCGCGCGTCAAGCCGGCCCCGTTGTCGGCCTGATAACTCGCCGGCACCAGGATCGCATAACCCCATCCGTTCGATAACACTTGTTGTTGCCACGCATTGAATCCGGCGAACCCTCCGCCACCGCCAAACCCGCGAAACCGATTCGTCCCGCCAGCACCCGGACCGCCGAACCGATTCGTCCCGCCACCGCCGCCAAAACCATTTGTTCCCCGCGCGCGACCCAATCCCGGGAAAGCGCCGAAACCAAAATCGATCATCACCGGCACCGGCCCGGTCGCCGTGGCCGGGGTATTCAATGTCAAATCAATGTCCACAGCAATCAACGGATACGACGAATTATCAACGTGCCCGTCGTAATGGGTCGTGATGATGGGTATCGTTCCGTTGGTGCCATTGGTGGTGCTGAGCACTTTCCAGGTTACCGCCGGAACATTCGCCGGGACCCGGCCGTAAACTTCACGGTCAAAATCCTCCATGATTTCCGGACGCCGCTGCGTCCACCATTGCGCCGGTGTCGTCACTTTTTGGCCGTCCTTAAGCGTCAACGGGTCGGGCAGATCAGGATACGGATTGGCCGTGGCCTCGTTGGTGTTCCGGTAGTTCGGCGCGCTTGGATTCATCCCGTCCGCGCCTCCTCGTATGGTTTTCATGCCCAACTGCTCCATCATGTTCTGATGGTCCTGTTCGGCGCTCCAATTCATCGGCGCCGGCAGGTTATTGGTGGCGGCCATCGGCGCGTCTTGCGCCCGGAGAGTCAGCGCGGCCAGGACTGCGGTCATCGAAAACAGGGTGGGGAAACTTATAATTTTCATGGTTTGTCGGTTTTTCATTTGTGTCAAGCCTGCACCGCCACCGTCCCACGACCGGGGCGCGTCTCAGTTTTTAGGATCCGAATATATCGCCCCTAACGGAGCTTGGGATTTTTATTGGTATCCTTCTACAAAGATGCCGCACCTACGGCGCTAGAGACTTCGCAATGGCCGCCCAATGGCCGATAGGCAAGCCCCGTTAGGGGCGAAATCTCTGTAGAAAATTGCTACCAACAACCAAAGCTCCGTCAGGAGCGGCATCTTCTGCTTGTTGCCCCACAAAAAGTGAGATGCGCCGCCACGACCGTCAATCGCTTCACCCACCCTAAACCTGAAGTCTAACTATTCGGAATAGAGGATGTTACGAATTAGATGCATAATACTATGAAACAGTGTCTGCCTTCGATGTTGGATGTTGGATGTTGATACGGCTTCCCTCTCCCCCACCCGCCGTGCCAAGCGCCCGTCGCGGCAGGTCGGGGGAGAGGGATTGAGGGGGAGAATTCCCCCAAAGAGAAATTTCGCGCATTGAACCCCTGAACCAGCCGCTTGCTGCCGTGTATAAGAGCTACAATGAGTATCCGCCTGCTGTTCCCTCTCCGCTCCCTTCGGATGGGAGGGGAGAGGGTCAGGGTGAGGTGAGGGTCCGCAGGGTTCATGGGGAGGGGGCGGCGTTAATAGCAGTGTGGCCAGCGTATTTGCGAGCCGTCCGCAATTTTCGACTTCCGCCCTTCTTTATTCTGCCTTCTTTGGATGTTGGATGTTGGATGAAATGTTTCCCCCTCATTTCCCTTGGAATACTCAAGTTTTAAAATTTGTAAAGAATTCGCAACTTTTCCCCTTGACACATTTTTCAATCTCCTATAAAGTTCGAGGCACGAACAAATCCCTGATATACCGTTGAGGCGTTCCCGCGTCCATGCGTAAAATTGATTTGAACAACTTTCAGGTGGCCACGAGCGAAACCGCTCGCGACATCAATAGCCGGATAATGCTCAATCTGGTCCGCAAGCATCAGCCCATTTCCCGCGCGGATTTGATGCGTTATTCCGGCCTGCAGCGCAGCACCGTTTCCGTCATTACCGAACAATTGATCGCCGAACGCTGGTTGCGCGAGGGGAATATGGGCCAATTACCGCGCGGACGCCGCCCCACCTTCCTTCACCTCAACGAAGATCGCGCCGGCTTTTTCGGCATTAATGTCCGCCCTTTTATCACCAACCTGGCCCTCGCCAACCTCACCGGCGACTTCCTGGCCCAGGAATCCATGCCCACGCCCTCCAGCGCGGACCAATTTGTGGACCAGATCAGCGAGCGAATCCGACGACTGATGACCGAATACCCCCAAATGGCCTATGAAGGAATCGGCGTCAGCCTTCCCGGTCGCGTTGATTTATCCTCTCAAAAATTCATCTTCGCCCCCAACCTCAATTGGCGGGACGAAGATTTGAAAGAGCGCCTCGAACAGGCCACCGGCCTGCCCGTGGACCTCGAAAACGAGGCCAATGCCTGCGCCCTCTCCGAGTTCTGGTTCGGCCACCATTCCGATGGCACCCGCAATTTGATCGCCGTAGCCGTCTCCGAAGGCATCGGCATCGGCATGGTCCTCAACGGCCAGCTCGTCCGCGGCCCTTCCGGTCTGGCCGGCGAATTCGGCCACGTCGCCCTCACCGAAGACGGCCCCAAATGCGGATGCGGCAATACTGGATGCTGGGAGGTCTATGCCTCAAATTCCGCCGCCGTGCGCTATTACCACGAAGCCAAAGCCAAAGGACGAAATGGCAAAGGCCATTTGAACGGCAAAATCCATATCAACGGGGATATTTCCTTCGAAGATGTCCTCGAACTCGCCGAGAAAGGCGACCTCAAGGCCCTCGACGCCCTGGATAAGATGGGCCATTACCTCGGCACCGGCATCGCCATGCTCGTCACCGGCCTGGCCCCGGACGCCATCGTCGTGGTGGGCGAAGTCACCCGCGCCTGGGACCGCATCGAGCCGATTATCAATAATGTCGTCAAGCGCCGCTCCTTTACCCACGCCACCACCCGGATTTTTGCCAGCGGCCCCGCCCCGCAGCCCCGTTTGCGCGGGATCATCGCCCTGGTTTTGCAGAAACATTTCGGCGCGCCCGTTATCGGATGAAAACACAAACATCATATTTTGTTATTTTGTTCGAACGGCGAACTAAGTGATTAGATTGTGAAATGAAATATGTATAACACGAAAAACAACACTCTGGTGGAACTCAAGTTCGCGGGAAATGATTTTCCGGGCGTCCGCCCCGATGGTCTCGTCTCCCAAATCGCCGACCGCATTCGCCGCAGCATCGTCTATATGCTGGCCCATTTGGACGAGCCGCTTCAGATTTCAGCCCTGGCGGCCCAGGCCAATGTTTCGCCCTCGCACTATTTCGCCCTGTTCAAACAGCAGATCGGCCGCCCGCCGATTGATTTCTTCATCCATCTGCGCATGGATCACGCGCGTGAATTGCTCGATTCCACATCCTCCAGCGTCAAGGAAATCGCCGCCATCGTCGGCTATCACGATCAATTTTATTTTTCCCGCGTCTTCAAGTCGGTTCACCGGATGGCGCCCACGGAATACCGCCGGCGCAACGGAAAATCAAAAGCCGTTGAAACTTCAAACGGCCGCGCCATCAAGCCGTTTTCCATTTTTGAGGTTGGCCAGGACCCCGCGATGTTGTTTAATCATTCAAACCCAAATCACGGACGCAATCATTATAACGGACAAACTATCACATCCGTTCCGGACCAAACACAATCGCGAAAATGATGAACGACGCAGATAAAAAAATTAGGGTTTGGTCGAATAGGCCCGGGTGTGCGGCTTCGGCAAAGCCACGGCGAGCCTTCACCCTGATTGAACTGCTGGTCGTCATTGCCATCATCGCGGTCCTGGCGGCCATCCTGTTGCCGGCCTTGGCCCAGGCCAAATTCCGCGCCCAGGTCATCAATTGCACTTCCAATTACCGGCAATGGGCGTATGCCATCGATGCGTACGCCGGCGATGACAAAGATGGGAAATACCCCCGCTATGACGCCGGTGGCCAAAATAATACCTGGGATGTTAATACCAGTTTAATTTTTGGCTTGCAGCCTTACGGCATGTCGGTTCCGATGTGGTATTGCCCCGCGATCCCGGGCGAATATCAATCCGACAACGACTATATCCAAACAACATATAATCACCCGGAGTCATCGCTCAATGATTTGAGCAATGCTGTGGTGCGACATTACCCTGCCCCCACGCAGGCGATTTGCTATCACTCGGTTTGGATTCCACGCTGCAAAAGCACCACCCCCCTTCCCAGCGGCCTAAATATGTATCCCATCACTATTCCCAACACCAATCCCTGGCCAACCAGCCTCTCAGACAAGCAAAATGCGTTTCGCCCCATCCTATCGGATCGCCTGCCCAGTCAAAACGACCCGAAACCGCAGGACCTCAGCGGGGTGGGCCATCAATACGGGCACATCTTCGTCAATTACAATATTCTGTGGGGTGACGCCCATGTGGAGTTGCACAAGGCCAGGGATGCGCAGATGCGATACTACGGCAATTACTACAATTTCTATTGAATAAATCTCGATTAATGATGATGTGCCAACATGATATGCTGATTTGCCGGCCGCAGTCTCCTGAGAGGCTGACGGTCTGGCTTCCAGCCGCCGTGCCGGATAAATCTCAAAAAATAAACCCTCAACTCAAAAACCGCTGAGTCTGAAAAACATATGAAAATCATAGCTTTATCCATGCCAAAAAGAACTGGCGATGCTATCCTTAACAATGATTCCCACCCAGGCGATTTGCGCCGGGCGGATGCTGTTTCAGGTCGGGCGCGCCGGGGCTTCACCCTGATTGAACTGCTCGTCGTCATCGGGATCATCGCTGTCCTGGCCGCCATGCTGCTGCCCGTCCTGGCCCATGCTAAATTCCGCGCCCAGGTCGTCAACTGCACCTCCAATTTCAAGGAATGGGGTCAAATGGCGGCCATGTACGCCGGTGACTTCAATAGCGTCCTGCCCGGCCAAACGATGCCCCCGGCTGGCGGAGGTGGCAATCCCTGGGATATCGGCCTCGATTTTATTCCTGCCTGCGCGAATTACGGGTTGACCGTGCCGATGTGGTTTTGTCCCGCCCGGCCGGGTGAAATCCAGGCCGAAAATACGGCGGCACTAACGGGACCGGTGCCTCCCAGTATCGGCAAACCATTGAACTCGATTACCAACTTGAGCGCTTTTATGGGGGGATACTTCGGCGGTTTTGTCGTGATGAACCACACCTTGTGGGTGCGGCGCTTTGTTAATAAACTTACCTCCCTTCCGAATCCGCTTCCCACTTATACCGTGCTCAATTCTGTGCCGTATGTTTGGGGCTGGCCCGAAAAAACCACCGATAAATGTTGCGGTTATGTGCCCTTTATCACCGATTGTTGTTTTGCAGGTTATGGCACCCCGGTTTCGACCAATATTAAGGACCTGAATATCGTCGGCGCCAACAACTCTCCCCTTAATACTTTGGATAAGTACTCAGGCCATGTTTTTAACGGGACAATGGAGTCAGTGAACGCGGCTTTTGCGGATGGGCATGTGGAATTGCATGGGAGAAGTCAAATTAAGTGCTACTACCAAAATACTGGAGCGGCTGATTGGTTTTATTGAACCTGCTTTGACCCATTAAAACAAATAACAAAAATCATAGAATTATCCATTTGAATGATAACTTTATCCATTCCATTTCAAAAAGATTATGGTACAGTTTTCCTCAATCCAAATATGACGCCCCTCAGAACCTGTCCCAAAATCCTTGTCCAAAGCGGCAAGACAGTCCGTCTCTGGCCGTGATCAAATCTACGAAAAACCGCGCAAATTAATATAGTAATCCATAAACCAAAAGAACCAATGAAAACTAAACTCAAACTGTTCAAACTTCTCCTCCTTATGTGCTGCGCCTTCGTCGCGCCAGCCGTCTTTGGCCAGAACACCCCGGCCTGGTGGACTGGCAACGGCATCGGACCGAATGGATACAACATCGGCGTGGCCACCAATTGGGCCTGGTCGGGCGGGGTGAGTAATCAGCCCACGACCGGTGTGGATCTTCAGTTCAATGGCTCCGTTGCCGGGCCTATCACCGTTTACTCCATCGATGGTATTAACCATACCGGCACCGCCATCGGCGGCGGTTTTGGCGCCAATGGAGTTACCTTTGAACTCACGGGAAGCCAAACCAGTCCGGTGACATTGTCCACCACGGTCGGGTCGTCCACCGGTATGGGCTTCAATGGAATCACCCTTGATCCTGGCGCCGCGTCGTTCACGGTCGGAGATAACACTGCGAATCAACTGGTCTGCACTTTTCGTCCCTCGAGCGGTGTCCATACCTGGGCGAACAATTCGTCCAGCCCGCTCATTCTCATGCCCAATTTCCAAGTCGGCAACGGCGGCGGCTCCTCGGGGCACGTGATTGATTTTACCGGAACCGGAAATTTTTACATCACCAACAACCTTAATTTCGACAATGGCTCAACTTTTACCGCCACCCTGGAATGGGACGTTACCGGCAACAGCACCACCATTTGGGCCGCGGGCGGCGCGAATGACCACTTCAATAATCCTGAAGGTCCCATCGTCATCGACGGCGGCACCATTGTAATCACTTCCCCCGGCTTGATGTCCTATTCCGCCGGCTCCGGAGTCAACACCGTTTCCCTTAACAACATTGGCTCTGGTGTGCCAATCCTGGTGTTGGACGCCACCGCGCAATCGGACACGATTCAACGCACGATTGCCGGTAACAACAGTGTAATTCAGGTCAATAACGGCACGTGGAACTTCGACGCCGCCAACACCTATACCCTTTCCACCAATATTCTTGACGGCGGCGAATTGATCGCCGGCTTTGCCGAAAACCCCGGCGCTTCCGGCCCGTTGGGCGAATATAACCTGATCGAATTCAATGGCGGCACCCTCGGATTCAGCGTCAACAACGTGTTCGACTATTCACCCAGCTTCTCTACCGCGGCCGGTCAGCAGTATAAATTTGACGCCGGCGGCCAAAACGTGGTCTTCACCAATACTGCCGGGTTGGCCAGCAGCGGTGGCACACTTTCCCTGGTCGGTCCAGGCTCGCTGACCCTTCAAGGTCCCAGCTCATACTCGGGCGCGACCACGATTGGTAACAACGGCAAATTGGTGTTCCAGGGGACAAAGACGGGCACCGGCAGCATCACCGTGAATGATGGCGCGACCCTGGGTATTTTTGATACCGGCACGCAGGTCACCCCCTCCACGCTGACCGTTGGAACATCCAGCGGCGCGACACTCGAATTTAACAACGTCCATAGCACTTCAACCGCGCCGCTCGCGGCAGTCACGCTGGCCGCCAATGGCACCATCACCATCAATGTCAACAGCGGCACACTCGCTCCAAACACGACCTATCCGTTGTTTACCTGGACCGGCGGCGTCACGCCGGCAGTATCATTGGGCACCTTGAACGGCTTTGTCGGCAACCTCTCCATTAACGGCAACGCGGTTGACCTGAACATCACTGCGACCGCTTACAAATGGACCGGCGCTAATAATAACTTATGGGATACGACACAAACGGGCGATTGGATCCAAAACGGTGGCCCGGTGGTTTTTGCCAACGGTGCTCCGACATTGTTCGACGACACCGCCACCTCGACCAACGTGGTCATAAACGGCTTGGTCCAGCCCTCAACCCTTACAGTCGATAATAACGCGTTGAATTACACGATGACGACCACCTCCGGGAATGACATCGGCGGCACCACCACCTTCACCAAGACCGGCACTGGTTCCCTGACAAACTCGGGTGGCTTCAATTCCTACACCGGCGTTACCACCCTTTCCGGCGGCGTCTTGAGCGTCAGCACCCTTTCCAACGGCGGCTCAGCCAGCGACATCGGCGCGGCGGCCAACAGCGCGGCCAACGTCGTTCTCAATGGCGGCACCTTGCAATATACCGGCAGTGGCGCCAGCATTGATCGCCTGTTCTCACTCGGCACGTCCGGCGGCACCATTGACGCCTCCGGCACCGCCGCCTTGGTATTGAACAATACAGCAGCATTGGGATACAGCGGCACCGGCGCGCGCACCCTCGGCTTGACCGGCACGGACGCGACTGGCGACACGCTCGCCTCGTCCATCACTGACCACGGCGGCGCGACGGCTATCGCCAAGACCGGCTCCGGCACGTGGATTCTCACCGGCACTAATTCAAATTCCGGTGTGATCAACATCGTCAGCGGCGGACTCCAAGTGGGCGCCGGCACCATCGGTTCCCTCGGCACCGGCACTGTTGTTGACAATGGCAACCTTACCTTCGACATCTCCGGCTCCCTCACCGTTAACGCCATCAGCGGCGCCGGCTCGGTCACCAACGACTCTGGCACGCTTATTCTTGCCGGCAATAATACCTTTGCTGGCGGTCTAACCATCACCAACGGCAAGGTGCAGATTGGCACCGGCGGCACCAACGGTTCCCTTGACGGGCTTAGCTCCAGCCCGATCGTTGACAATGGTACCCTCGTTTACGACAGCACCAGCTCCCTCGTCCTCGGTAATTCCGCCATCGTCGGAACGGGAAATCTGACTGTGAGTGCCGGTACCTTGTCGGCCATCGCCGCAAACACGTACACGGGCTGGACAGTGGTTGGCTCTGGTGCAACATATATCGTCGCCCGTGGCCAAACCGGCGGGTTGCAGAGTTCCGTCGTGACCAATAACGGCACTATCTATGTTTCCTATCAGAACATCTACCCAACCGAGGCCGGTTACAGCAATAACATCGTTGGAAACGGCATGTTCATCAAAGACAACAATAATGCCAATGTCGGTGATTATTGTCTGGCGGGCAATAATACCTATACTAACGGAACCTTGATCGAAGGCGGCGGAATTGTCCTCGGCGATGGCATCCATTCAGGCGTTGGGACAGTTGTCGGCACCATTACGTTCGCCAACACGGCCAGTGGTCAATTGAACGGACGTTATCTCCGCTTCAATCATCCCGAGAGCTATACCTTCACCAACCCCGTCCTCAGCCATGTGACCGATGGCTCGACGGTTGGAGCCTCGGGTGCGTTTGAACAAATTGGACCCGGCCAGGTGACGATTACCGCCAATGATAGCTTCCCCGGCGGCGGATTGATTGACAGCAACATGGTGTTGCAAGTCGGTAACGGTGGCGCGACCGGCGCCGTGGGCACCACCAACTCCACCATCTACGACGGCGGCTTGCTCATCTATGACGTCTCGGCCAATGCGACCATTGCCGGCGCGATCGATGATGCCACCAACGTGTTTGGTTTCACGGACACCCTCCTCGGCAGGGGCTCGTTGCAACAAATTGGCACCGGCACCTTGACCTTGAGCGGCGCGGACCGTTATACCGGCACCAACTTCGTGGCGAATGGCGCGTTGTTCATCAACGGCAGCGACGCCTCCTCCAACACCATCGTAACCGGTGGTACGTTTGGCGGCACCGGCACCCTGGCCGGCCTGATCACGACCAGTCCGGGCACCACCCTCGTCCCAGGCGCCGCGGTTGGCTCAGTGGGAACACTCACTGTTACCAACGTCTATGCCATTACCACCGGCGGAATTACCTACCTCTATACCAACGCCGTCACCGGGTTGAGCCTCGGCGGCAATGCCCTGTTCGCAGTGAACAAGAGCCTTGTGCCATCCAATAGCATCGTTGCAATCACGGGCGGCGGCACGCTGGCCAACACCGGCACGGGTACTCTGACCGTGACGAACGTGGGTGGCACGGCCCTGGCAGTCGGCGACACGTTCCAACTCTTCAGCGGCCCTGTGACGGGTGGCGCGGCGCTGACCATCACCGGTGCGAACGCGAATTGGCAGAACAACCTGGCATCCAGCGGCAGCATCACCGTCACGTCGCTCATCGTCGTGACCCCGCCGACCATCGCCGTGGCTCGTAACGGCAACACCAGCCTTACGCTCTCATGGAGCAACGCCGGCAGCGACGTCCTCCTGGATCAGACCAACAGCCTGAGCGGCACTTGGTACGACTATCCCGGCGGCGCCACCAGCCCGGTGATTGTCCCCATCACCACCAACTCGGTCTATTTCCGCCTCGGTCCTCCGTAATGATCGAGACGCCTTGAATGGCGCATGAAAATAGATAAAGATAGTAAAAATTGAAAACAAAGTGAGTGGATGGCGGGCAACCGCCATCCACTCACGTTTAATAATTGGAAAACCTGTTAAATTGAGTTAGAATTATGACGATAAGTGTTATGAATATGCCTAAGACCCGCACCTCAAAAGGCTTCACCCTCATCGAATTGCTGGTGGTCATCGGCATCATCGCCATTTTGGCTGCATTGCTGTTGCCCGCCCTGGCCAATGCCAAGGAACGCGCCAAGCGCATCCAATGCCTGAGCAATCTCAGGCAGATTGGCGTTGCGGCAAACATGTATGCCGGAGACATGAGAGACTATTTCCCGCCGGGAATGGGGCAACCCACCATGCCTACCCAAGGTCCCTTTGTTCAAGATTGCCTTCCTGCGGCCATTGTTCCTTCCATGAATTTGTATATGAAGATCGATAGCACCAGTGGAGCGCCCTCGGTTTGGACCTGTCCAGAGCGCTTCACCGGCCTTCCAAGATTAGATCCCGGCATTCAGATGTATATTGGTTATTCCTACATGGGGGGCATGAACCAGTGGTCGTCTTTTCCAAACGGTGCAAACGGTTTGCCCCAGGCTTACAGTCCGATAAAGACCACAACTGCAAAACCGTGGTGGGTATTGGGTGCCGATGCGATTCTCAAAATCAATAACAATTGGTCAACCGTCGCTGCTAATGTGCCGGCAAATAGCGCATATCAATTTGAATACGATAATGTTCCACCCCACATCACCACCGGCGGTCGCGCCGCAGGGGCCAATGAAGTGTTCTCTGATGCTTCGGCAAATTGGATTAGGGCTTATAATGGAAATAAAGGCAATATGTGGAATTTTAATTCTTATGGTGGCGCCATCGGAACAGTAAATATTTATTGGTATCAGGATTCACAAGATTTTACGGCTCTGGACAAATTGCTGTATTTGCCCCGTTTGGTGTTGCCATAGAATGTTGGATATTGGATGTTGAATGCCTGCCGCGCCGGCTTGTCTCGCCATAGCTTTCAGCGGCGGCGGAAGCCAGGCGAAGGCGGGTTGAATGTTGAATGTTGGCTGTTCACTGGATGTTGGATGTTCACTGGATGTTGGATGTTGGATGTTGGATGTTCACCGGATGTTGGATGTTGAATGTCCCCGCGCGTCCCCCCCCGCCACTTTTTTCCACTTATTACTTTATGTTTCGGGATATTTCGCTATAATCACCGCGTCAGCACAGGTTACGGCGACAGATATTACGACCTATATTTAGGATCCCTTCGCTTCGGGCGCGCCACTGTGGCAGATCAGGGGCTGGGGTATTCGGGCTGTCGTAAGCTCTCTGTTCGGTAGAAAATTCATACGGGACCCGTGGCCGATGCTATCGGGAAGGAAAATCGGAATGAAAACTCGTTTGTTTGTGGTTTTTAAATCGTTGTCAAACGAAGAGGAGCGGGAACAATTCCTCGATGAATTGTTGCAGGCCGTGGACTCTATTTTGAGCGATGAGTCAGTTCATTCGCGTACTCACTCGCAATGTACACCGCCTCTGCGCCCGCCTGCGTCGCGGTCTTATTTGAACTAGACGATTTTAGTTTCTCCAGCGCCGCCTTCAGCGAAAGCGCCCCCTCCACCAGCGCATCCACTTGCGCCAGGGCCTGATCCAACCCCAGTGCCGTCTCCCGCGCCGGCCGCGATTTCCGCCCGCCCGCCTTGGCCGCCGCCCCGTCAAAGAAATAATCCAACGGCACATGGAACACCCCCGCCAGCGCCGCCAGCTCATCCGCCCCGGGCACCCGCTTGCCCAACGCCCAATGCGAAAGTGATCCCGCCGAAAAGCCCGCCGCCCGGGCAATGTCCTTGCCCAATCGCGGGTCCGCTTCCACCAGCGCCTTCAGCTTAAGAGAAGAAAACTTCACAAATGTAACATATAGGGTTGACAATTATACAATCGTTAATTAGAATGTAATCGTGCCAGCGCTGCTAAAGCAACACAAGAACACCCCGTCCGTCAAGGCAGAACCCCAACCCTGGAAACGTACAAATGAGAACCCCGAACAAAGAGATTGATTGCGCCCTCGAAGTATTGGCCACCGTGGTCTATCCCGGCGAGCGCTTGAGCATCCGGACGATTGCCGACGTCTGCGGCTGTTCGAAAACCGCCATCCATCTCATCGAACAGGGCGCGCTGCGGAAACTCCGCAAGCGGCTCCGCCAGCAATTGCACATGAACTACGCTGAATTCTCCAATTCGCGGACGGCGAAGATATGATCAGGGAAACTCAATCCCAAAGGGATTGCATCGCTCAGCCTGGGGTTGCGAGGAACGAGCTACCCCAGGTGAACGAAATAAAATTCATCAACTCTGAAAGAGTTGAATCAATCCCACACATACCGTTCATCAAATTCGATTTCATAACGCCGCAATAACTCCCGAAACTCATCCTGAAATGAAACTTTGCGATGATGCTCTTCCTGCGTGGCAATGTAATTTCTCACGGCTTCAATTTGCGAAAATCCTGTCGAAAAAATTCCGTATCCGGTTTGCCACGCGAAATCTTGCAGGTTTGCGTCTTTTGTTTTGATCCACAATGACGAGCCGCGCTTGACTTCTTTAACCATCACAGCCGCTTCGCATGTCCGCGATAACGCGCACAGCAAATGGACATGGTCTTCAATGCCACCAACAATAATCGGCTGGCAATCAAGATTTGTGAGGATACCGCCAAGATAGCGATGCAATTCATCGCGGAGAACTTTATCGCGCAGAAACGGACGACGGTCCTTCGTGGAAAAAACCGTGTGGACCAGGATTTTTGCGAGGGATTGGGACATAGAAGACAGGATGGGGAATAAATTGATTTGATTCAACTCTTTCAGAGTTGATATCCTGGGGCGACGCCTACCCGGCGTAGCTCGTTCCTCGCAACGCCGGGCTGAGTGATTTAATCCCGTTGGGATTAGCGATAACGAATCAACCGGCAAATTAATTATTCAATTCCAACGAAGTCGAAATGTTTACCCCCACCTTTCCAATCTCAATCCCAAAGGGATTGCATCGTTCAGCCTGGGGTTGCGAGGAACGAGCTACCCCAGGTGAACGAAATAAAATTCATCAACTCTGAAAGAGTTGAATCAATCCCACACATACCGTTCATCAAATTCGATTTCATAACGCCGCAATAACTCCCGAAACTCATCCTGAAATGAAACTTTGCGATGATGCTCTTCCTGCGTGGCAATGTAATCCGGTTGGTCGGCCAGCCGATCGAAATGTTTGAAGAACGTGGCGCAATTCATGGCGTCGTCGGAGTGCGCCCGTCCTCGGGCGCAGCGGCGTGGAGCGGGCGCGGCTATCGAAAATTCGAACGTCCTCGTGCGTGCGGACGTTGCTGCGGCCGGGGACGGTCGCACTCCGGGAGCGGTATGCCAGGCGAAATCTCGCAGATTTGCGTTTTTTGTTTTGATCCACAATGACGAGCCGCGCTTGACTTCTTTAACCTACCCGCCCAATAGCATCTTCCCTCTCCCCTCAACGGGAGAGGGATTGAGGGTGAGGGGTGAGATAACAGCCAGGCATCCGATGAACGTCTCCTCCGATATATGCAAAGGAGCGAATCTTAATCCTTCGATGTTGGGCGTTGAATGTTTCCTTTCTCCCCGCCAATTTTCATTGGCAATCCGCCGCAAAGCTCCTAATCTCTGTCCATGATCGCTGCTGTCAGCCCGGCGCCCTCAAATAGCGGAATGGCCTTTGACTGGTTTGATCTGGTCTTCCTGGCTATTATCATCTTCTCGCTGTATCGCGGACGTCACAACGGCATGACCAAGGAATTGATCCCCACGTTGCAATGGCTTGCCGTCCTCTTCGTCTGCGGACTGGTCGATCCCATCCTGGGGCCGATCTTTGTCGCCCAGCTTAAATTGAGCAAAATGATGGGATTCTTCCTGGCGTACGTCGCGTTATTTTTAGTCGTGGTGATCCCCTTTTCGATCGTTAAAAATAAATACTCCAAAGACCTGGCCACGAGCGATTATTTTAAGGGAAACGAGTATTACCTGGGCATGGTCGCCTCGGCCGTGAAATGGCTTTGCATCGTCATGGTGTTCTTCGCCTTGCTCAACGCGCCCACCTTCACCCAGGCCCAGATCGCCGCCCAACAGGCCTATGCCCATCAGGTTTATGGCGGTGGCGAACAGGGTTTTAGCGGCGATTTTTTCCCGACCCTGCAGCAAGTCCAGTCCATGGTCCTGCAAAAATCCGCCACGGGCAGTTTTGTCTTGAACCAGCCGTATCTCAAAAAACTGCTCATCAACCCGCCGCAACCCGCGCCGCCGCCGCCCAAGCCCCAGCCCGTCATCCAGTTCGGCAACCAGCCGGCCCACTAGACGGCGCGCTATAATGCGATGGCCGGAATCTCTCCCGCAACCCTGGAACGCATCCGCGCCGCCAGCGACATTGTCGATGTCATCGGCTCGTATTTGCCGTTGAAAAAAGCCGGCGCCAATTTCACCGCCCTTTGCCCCTTCCACAAGGAAAAGACGCCCAGTTTCAACGTCAATCCCCATAAACAAATCTTTCATTGTTTCGGCTGCCACAAAGGCGGCGACGTCTTCACCTTCGTCAAGGAATACGAGAACATCGGCTTCGTGGACTCCGTCCGGCGCCTGGCCGAACGCGCCAAAATCCCGCTGGACTTTGACACCGGCCCCGGCGCCAAAGAATCGCGCCATCTCAAGGACCAGTTGCTCGATATCCACGAAAAAATCGCGCAGCGCTGGCAGAATTGTTTGCAGAATGAAAGCGCCGGCCAGATCGCGCGCGATTACCTGGAGAAACGCGGCGTCGCCGCTGATGCCATAAAATTATTTCGCATCGGCGCCGCGCCCGAAAGCTGGGAGGACACGGTGAACTGGGCCACGGGCAAGGGTTACGACCTGGCCACGGTCGAAAAAGCCGGGTTGATTCTGCGCAAGGAAAACACCGCCCATTATTATGACCGGTTTCGCGGACGCCTTATGTTTCCGATTTGCGATGAGCAGGGCAGGGTGGTGGGCTTCAGCGGACGGGTTTTGTCCGGGGACGAAAAAACCGCGAAGTATGTCAATTCGCCCGAAACGCTCATCTTTACCAAGAGCAAAATTTTCTTCGGCCTCGATAAATCCAAGCGCGCCATTCTGGACGCGGGCTGCGCCATCATTTGCGAAGGGCAGCTCGATTTGATCGCGTGCTTCATGGCGGGCGTCCGGAATATTGTCGCGCCGCAGGGCACCGCTTTCACCGATCAACATGCGCGGATCTTGAAACGTTACGTCAATGAGGTGGTCCTCTGCTTTGATTCCGACGAAGCCGGGCAGAACGCCGCCGTGCGCTCGCTCGACCATTTGCTGGCTTCGGGCCTGGCCGTGCGCGTCGCTCTCGTCCCCGCGCCGCATGACCCGGACAGTTTTATCAAAAATTTTGGCGGCGAAAAATTCCGCGAGCTTGTCCAAAAGGCCGAAGCCTATTTTGATTACTATTTGAACCGGCTGTGCCGGCAGAATGACGTGAAGAGTGACAAAGGCCGCGCCGCCATTTCCCGCGCCATGGCCGATGCGGTCCATAAGACCGGCAGCGCGGTATTGATCGATACCTACGCGCAGAAAACCGCCTTGCGCCTGGGCGTTTCCACGGAGGCCGTCCGGGCGGAATTCAAAAAAATCCCGTCTCCAACCCCCCCCTTGGCGGAAACGGCAGAAGACGAATCATTTGAGACCGCGAACACGCCGGACACGCCGCGTCCCTCAACGCTTGAATTTCACCTGCTCAAACTGCTGTTGCTCCACGATGAGTTGGCGCCCTGGGCGGCGTTGCATCTGGATGCGAATTGGCTCTTGCATGCTGTGGCGCGGCAAATCGTCGAGCGCCGCTTGGCGGCCCAAAAGAATGAAACCTGGAAAAATCTGGCGGCCTTCCTCGACGAATGTGATTCAGCGGAAATGCGGAATCTGGTCACCGAAGCCGCTGCCGAAGACCGCCCCATTCCAAATCCCGAAACGCAATTGGCGGATGTGATCTTGAAATTGCGCAACCAGGCTCTCGACCGGCAAATCGCGGCGCTGGTTCAAAAAGCCGCGCAGCCGGAGATTTCCGACGAGATGAAACTCGAATTGCTTCGCGAACAGCAAACTTTGCGCGCGCAAAAGCGCGCGCCAACTAGAGCAGTTTAAAAAATTCCGTAGCCACCGCGCCGGGGGTGTGTGGCCGAATCGCGCCAGCGTCCCCGGAGTGCGACCGTCTTGGGTCGCAGCAACGTCCGCCCGCGCGAGGGGATTTGGAAGTCCCGGAGTGCGACCGTCCTCGGTCGCAGCAACGTCCGGCCGCGCGAAGGGATTTGGAAGTCCCGGAGTGCGACCGTCTTCGGTCGCAGCAACGTCCGCCCGCGCGAGGGGATTTGGAAGTCCCGGAGTGCGACCGTCTTCGGTCGCAGCAACGTCCGCCCGCGCGAGGGGATTTGGAAGTCCCGGAGTGCGACCGTCTTCGGTCGCAGCAACGTCCGGCCGCGCGAGGGGATTTGGAAGTCCCGGAGTGCGACCGTCTTCGGTCGCAGCAACGCCCGGCCGCGCGAGGGGATTTGGAAGTCCCGGAGTGCGACCGTCTTCGGTCGCAGCAACGTCCGGCCGCGCGAGGGGATTGGAAGTCCCGGAGTGCGACCGTCTTCGGTCGCAGCAACGTCCGCCCGCGCGAGGGGATTTGGAAGTCCCGGAGTGCGACCGTCTTCGGTCGCAGCAACGTCCGCCCGCGCGAGGGGATTTGGAAGTCCCGGAGTGCGACCGTCTTCGGTCGCAGCAACGCCCGGCCGCGCGAGGGGATTAGGAAAAAATCATGCTGCTCGAATGTTCGAACATTGCTGCGCCCGGGGACGGGCGCACTCCAATGACGCCATGATCCGTGTTCCTGTTGCCGGCCCTCCAGCGTCGTAGGTGCGGAATCTGTAGAACCCAACGCAAATAAAATTCCCAAGCTTCGTCAGGAGCGGCATAGTCCCCCGCATGGCCAACTACCAGTATCACTTCGCACCCTGGTCAATCCACGCGCGGATCAAACCGATCTGGTCATCGGTCAATTTGACCGGCTTTTTGCCCTTGGGCATAAAGGTGTCGGGGTCGCCGATATGCGCCACCGCCAGCACCAGCGCGCTCTTGGCGCTGTTGCCGGGGACGACGACCGCGCCGTCCCTGCTGCCTTTCAGGACGCCCGCGAGTGTATCCAGCCCCAGATGCGCTTTGGGCTTCTTGGTGCCATCATGGCAAGGCATGCACGACGCTGCAAAAATGGGTTTGATGTTGGTGTCAAAGGTCACCCCGGCCTGGGTCGAGGCGGGCGGCAATGGATTATCAGCCAGCGCTACGGCTGCCGATCCAAGCAGAATGAAGACAATCGTTTTGAGCATATTTTGGGATTTACGGACAATTCCTGTGTTCGGATATAGGACGCCTGAATTGGCGAAAGGTTTCAAGTAAAAAATTGAGCAAATTTTTTGAAAAAAGGCAGACTACGGCCCCCCGGCGCCCGTAAGCGGCGGCGGAGAGGTCAACGTCGAATCCGGCGTGCTCGGCGCTGTGGCATCGATCGGAGCGCCGGCGTTCAATTGCTTGAGCACCTGGGCGGTGATATCAATCTCAGGGCTGCCATAAATGAGCGTTGGCGTATTGGCAGCGCTCTGGGCGGAGGAATCCAGGATGAGCGTATAGCCGCCGGCTTTTGCGGCTGTTGTCACGTATTGCTGAATGTCCGCAACAATCTGATCGTGCCTCCGCTGGAACTGCTCGGATAAGTTTGCCTTGGCGGAACGGTCGTACTGGTCCAAAGCCGCCTTGGAATCCTGGATTTCCTTGAATTTCGCGTCAGCCGCCTGCTTCTTTTGGCTGCGTTCATCGCTGGAGAGCGCCTGGTCATCCGACTCATTCAAAAGCTGCTGATATTCCGTGTTGGCAGTTTTCAAGTCGTCGAGCATCCCGCTTTCATCCTTGTCGATCTCCTGTTTGCGCTTGTCCAACTCCGCCTGCGCGTACTTCGTCTTATAATATCCCTTGAACAGCTTGGCCACGTCCACCGTGGCAATCTTGGTTTGCGCCGCCGCGGTATTTCCCAACAGCATTAGCGCCGCGATCGCCGGCATCATCGTTCGTAACATCATTTTCATGGGCATAAAAATCAGAATCTATTTTAATAACCAAATCAAAAATCAGGGATTGACCAGTTCCAGACGGTAAAAACCCGAACCGTTCGTCGGGATAAAGACAACCGAATACTCATTATTGCTCAAAATTGGCGCGCCGGGAACCATCATCCAATTCGTGGAAGCCAGGTTCGTGACGGTTTGCAGTTCATACAAGTACGAAGATTCCGGCTCATACGGCAAGCCCGAAGGCCACGCGACCTGCCCCTGGCTGCCCTCCAGCGACACCGAGAGCGGCGGGGGGGTGGGGTCGGAAATGATTTTGGCCAGGAATGTATTGGCCGCCCCGCTCAACGTCGTCTGCCTGGCATTGTTGGTCGGGAAATTCGCGGCATAAGTCTGGCCGGCAATGTAGGCATTACCCATCGGATCCACGGCAATGCCATAAGCCGCACTGTTGGCGGCGCCGCCAAGAAAAGCCGAGTACATCACACCGGAGATATTGTTGCTGAAGGCGATGATAAACGCATCGGCGGCGCCGGAAAAATTAGTGGCCGCCAAAGAACCTTGATTGCTCCCGACGGGAAAATTAGTCGAGATGGAAGTGCCGGTCACGTAGATATTTCCAGCGGAATCGAGCGCTAAATCATACCCGATGTCGGTATCAAGAGCATTCGTGCCACCGAAAACCACCGAAGGGCCAATCACGGCGTTGGTACCGGTCCAAATGATCTTCGTGAGGAAAGCGTTGGTGGTGATGGCATAGCCGTAAATCAAATTATTCGTCAAGCCGTTCTGGTCGGCGGGTTGATTCGTCACTGTGATTGGAAAATTAGTCGAGACGGTCCAGCCGGTGACATACGCGTTGCCGAGGCCATCCGGCGCCACCTTGTAAGCGATGTCATCGTTCGCACCGCCCAGATAAGTGGAATAAACCAGATTGCTGAAGCCAGGGGTAAATTTGGCGACGAACACGTTGATGCCCAGGCCCAAGCCAAGGCCGACGACCTGATTAGTGGAACCGTTGAACAATTTGCCATTGTATATATTGGCGCCGATCGTTTGCATGATCGCGTTGGTGACCGGGAAATTTGTCGAGGCGGTGAAACCAGTGAGATAAACATAATTGGATCTGTCCACCGCAATACTTTGGCCGGTGTCATAATTAATTCCACCAAAATACGATGAATAGAGCAGGTTCGTGCCATCCGCGCCAATTTCGGCCACAAAAGCGTTTTGATTGTAGTTGGCCTGATAGTACCAATTGGTGACGGCTGAATGAAATTGGTAGGCATTGGCGGTCACGGGAAAATTCGTCGAAGATGCGTAACCGGTCACATAAATATTATTTGCGGAATCCAAAGCGATGCTATTACCCCCATCGGACGTGGTCCCACCGAGATATGTTGAAAATACCAGGTTTGAACCACCGGGATTCAACTCTGCGACAAAGGCGTCACTCGAATAGCCGACCCGAGTGGGGGTCCCACCGATATGCGGATAAAGGGCGTTCACGGTGACTGGAAAATCAGGCGAAGCAGTCCAGCCGGTCAAATAAGCGTTGCCCGAACCATCCACCGCAATCGAAGCGGCTACATCGTCAGCACTGCCACCGAGATAGGTAAGGTAAATCAAATTTGTTCCTGAATTATTAAATTTGGCGATGAAGGCGTCCCCAGTGAGCGAACCGCCATGGTAACTGGTCTGGAAAGCGCCGGGGGTGGAGAACGACTTGCCGGAAGCAAACGTGGAGGAAGTAGTATCGCCCGCGACATATACGAAACCGTTGGTGTCCACCGCCACGTCCCAGGCCGTATCATTTCCGGTCCCGCCAAAATATGTGGAATAGCTCAAAATAGGATCAATCACCAGCGGCAGGGTGTGATCGTATTCGCCGACGGAAAAGGCGATGGTTTGGGCATCCGCCAATTTATAGCCGCCACTGATCTCTTTCCTCATACCCCGGACCACTTGATAAATGACCGGGCCGGGTTGGACAATCCGATCATCGCCAAGATTCAAAATCAGATCGCCGTTGGACTGGATGGAAATTTTGTCCACCCCATCGAAATGAATCACAATGGAATTTGGGTCAGCCTTGGGAGCGACGGCAAAGTCGTATTCAAGCTGCCGGCCGTTGCCGTAGTAAACCAGATTGACGCCGGGATAAATGCCAGTGACACCGACTTTGGAGAAAATGGGGACGCCGGTCTGCCATTTGGACGAATCGTTGCCGATGAAATAATTGATTTTGCCGGACAATTCATCGAGACCGGAAATTTCCGCCAGCGGATTGGCGTCAACAAATCGCATCTGCACGGCGCGGGCCGGCGAGCGGCCGGATTTGGAAAGCACCAGTTCGGCGCTATCCGGCGAAACCAAAAATTCCGAGCGATTGCCATGAGCGATGAATTGCGCGGAAGTGCCGGCCTGGCCTTGATTCGCCTCGAAATAAAGCGGCAAGGTCGCCGGGGATATCGTCGCCGGGGATGCGGGCGCGGGCGAAGCAACGGCGTTGAGGCCCAATAAGGCCACTACTAAAAAGACGAGGAGGGAAGATGGAAATGCTTCGCGCGGGGCACGCGAAACTGCACACAGAGCGTGTACGCTTTTCATGATCCAAACAAAATGCCGCGAGGTTTTGGACTGCGCCAGCCCTCTGGCGCTTTCGACGCGGTAGGCAGTGCAAAAGCGGCAGAGGACTGCCGCAGTCCAAGACGCTGCCGCGCAAGCATCAACCCCTTTCGGTTCGGGATTCCAGTGCAGGCGAAAAATCGAGGGGAGGCTCCCCAGGACGTCTTTTAAAAATCGAAACATTTTCGTGCCGGATAACATCTTAAAACTCTCTTTGGTAGCCGACACCGAACTGGAACTGGCCGGAGCCGCTGTTGTATTGATCATGGCTGATGGGTACGCCGTATTCAAGACGCAAGGGTCCCAGATGGGGAATATCCAGCAGCAAACCGGCGCCCCAATTGTCATCAAAATTCCCCGAGAACGAATAGGAGCCGACGCCAACGTCGCCGACATCGTAAAACACTTCAAAGCGGATGCTCGGGCCGCTCCCCGTGTCAATGATGGGAATGCTGTAGTTCAAAGAACCATACCAGTAACTGTCTCCGCCAATCGGTTCGTTGGGCATTATAGGATTTAAGCCATAAGTCGGATCACGTGGGCCAATGTTCCGGTATTTGAAGCCGCGCAAGGAATAAAGACCGCCCAGATAATATCGGTCGTAGAAGGGAACATCACCCCCGTTGATGCCTTGGGCCACGCCGATCCGCCCGTCAACCTCCAGGATGTGGCCTTTGAAAAAGCCGGGGAAAAACCACGCGGTTTTGGCTTCCAGTTTGTAGAAGGTAACAGCGTCACCCATGCTCAATGAAGGATCGAATTCCGTGCGCTGGCCGTGATTGGGCAACTTCGTGTTATTGCGCGTGTCGTAAGCCAGGGAGGTGTCGAAACGTTGAAACACATGGTCACCCGTTTGTGATAGAATGGCCGACGGTACATTGGGCTGAGTCTGCGTATACTCCGGTGGCTTCGAGAAAGGAACCAACGCTTCTGTGCCATCATTCCACCCGCTGTTCAAACTAATGCCCACATCCTCCAAGGTGTAACCAACACCCGCGGTCAAATCGCCCGGGCCAAAGAGGTTGTCCATCCATACGGGGCGGGGCAGCGCCCGCGTGATTCCCACTCGAAAACCCGTGCGGGTTTCGTCGTAGATATTATTGGGACTGTCAAAATTCCATTGGTGGCGGTAGATGTCCACGTCCAGGGTGAGTTGCCGGTTGAAGAGCCAGGGCTGCACAAACTCCGCCTCGTAGTCCTGCTCCTCAGTGCCTAATTGGACAAAGAGGCGAAACCGCTCACCGCCGCCGGTGAAATACGGCGGATTAAACAGATCGAAATTCTGCTGGTCAATCTCCGCAAAGCCAACCAGCGCATTGACCGAACTGAATCCCGCCCCAAGCGTAAACTTGCCGGTGTCCTGCTCCTCGACGTTTACATCAAGGTTCTTTCGTCCCGCTATGGGCGGGTCGGTCGGCTCGGGATCCATATCAACCTTGTCGAAATAATCCAGCCCTTCAAGCCGTTGCTGGCTGATTTTCACGCGCACCATGTCGAAGACTTCTCCGGGCGAAATCGCCAGTTCCCGGCGAATCACTTTGTCCTTCGTCTTCACGTTGCCCCGGATGTCGATCCGCTCGACGTACGTCTTCTGGCTGGCGTTGATCTGGAACTCCACGTCCATCGTGCCCTTGTCCACGTTGGGAATGCGGATGATCCGAAACATCGGCGGATTTAGCTGGTCGTCCAGATAATCAATATACCCCTTGCTGCCATAAAAATCTTCCAGCAGCGTCAGGTTGCTGCTCAGACCCTCGGGAGTAAATACATTGCCGACGTCCATCGGCAAACCGTTCGTGCCCAGGTTCCCTTTGATATGCTCGTAGTCATGCACCTGGATCAGGCCCGCGCGGATTTGCGCGTCGGTGAAAATCTTGTTGCCGGTCAATTTGATCGAGCCGACGCGGTACTGCTTGCCTTCAAAAACCTCAAAGCGAACGATCATCGTCTTGGGAGTGGGACGGTCGAACTTCACGTCGTTGATCTCAAAATCAAGGTACCCGTGATTGTGGTAGAAATCGACGAGGGCATCCTTGTCGTCGTCAAACTGGTCCTGTTTGAACACGCCGCTGCCGGTGATCCATGAAAACATCCAGTGCGCCCGGGTCTTGATCTGTTTGCGCAACACTTTCTGCGGAAACGCCGTCGCCCCGTCGAAGTCCACCTCCACGATGCGGATTTTTTGCGCCTCAACTATCTGGAAGGTCACCGACGCCGTCCCGGCCGACTCGTCCATGGAATCAATGACATATTTTACGGTCGTGCCGGGGTAGCCGTACTTTTCGTAAAGCTTCTTGATCTCCTGGGTGTCCGTGAACAATTTTTCCTCATCGAGCGGTTCGCCGGCTTTTACCGTGATCTTTTTCTTGATCTTCGATGCGCTGACGGCCTTGTTGCCCGCGATCTTCACGTCCGTGATCCGCAACCGCGCCTGCACCGTGTAAGTCAGGACCACGCCGCCATCGTCCTGGCCCTCGATCGAGGCGCGAATGTTGTAAAATTGTTCCGTGGCGTAAAGTGTATGGATGTCCTCCTGGGTCAGATTGGGTGTGTAAGTGTCGCCGGCCTTGGCCCGGATGTTGGAACGGATGAACTGCTCGCTGACGGAGGCCGGCCCCACATACTGGATATCGACCCGGTCAATTTTGGGTCCGGCTTCCTGCGACCAGGCCGCCTGCGCGAAGCCGAGCAGCAGCCATAAACCGAAAAGACGACACAGAACTTTCATCGTCTATCGGCTTTCCGGTATGTCTTCGTCGCTGACTTTGGCTGCGCTTTCAAATCGAGTATAAGATTTTAAGAACGTCAAACTAACATCACCCGTGGGACCGTTGCGTTGTTTGGCGATCAACAGATTCACCGGCACACCGTCGGCTTCTTCCACGTTAACGTCGTCGTCGTCCCCTGAACTTGGTTTATAAAGCAGACCCACGAGGTCGGCATCCTGTTCAATTGCGCCTGACTCGCGCAAATCACTCAACCGCGGTTTTCGGCTCTTGTCCCGTTCCAACTCGCGGTTCAACTGCGAGAGCACCAGCACCGGCACCTTCAATTCCTTCGCCAGCGCCTTGATCCCGCTGGAAATATCCGAGATTTCCTGCTGCCGGTTTTCCTGTGCTCGGCGGGCAGTAGAATGCAAAAGCTGCAAATAATCAATCACAAAAAGTTTGATGTCATGTTGTTGCGACAAACGCCGCGCCCGCGCCCGCAATTGCAGGATGGAAAGGGCAGGGGAGTCATCGATGAATAGCCTGGCGTTGGCGAGCTTTCCCGCGGCGCTCGTCAATTTCGGAAAATCCGATTCGCTCATGAATCCCTCCCGGATCGACCGCAGATTCACGCGGGCGATCGAGCACATCAAGCGCAGCACCAGCGATTCCGCGGACATTTCCAGGCTGAACACCCCCACCGGCAATTTGTCCTCCAGCACCACGTGCTCGACAATATTCATGGCCAAACTGGTTTTTCCCATGCTCGGCCTGGCCGCAATCACGATCATCTCCGACGGATGCAACCCGTCCGTCATCCGGTCCAGGTCCGTGTAACCCGTGGCCAGCCCCGTCAGCATTCCCTTCCGGCTGAAAAAATTTTCGATGGTGCTGATCGCTTTGTTGACCAGGTCCTTGGTCGTCATCGCGGCGTCCTGCGCCCGCGATTCCGAGATGCGCAGCACGTCGCGTTCAACCTCATCCAGCAGCGCATCCACTTCCCCCTCATAATCGTAAACGCGCCCCACCACCTCCGTGCAGGTCTGGATCATTTTGCGCAGCAAAAATTTCTCGCGGACGATTTCGAGGTAATACGAAAGGTTCGCGGCGCTCGGAACGGCGTCCTGGAGTTGCGACAGATAGGCGATGCCGCCCACCTGCTCCAGAAGTTGCTTGTCTTTGAGCCGCTGTTGGACGGTGATGACGTCGATCGCGTCGCGAGCGTTGAACATGTCCGCGAGCGTTTCGTAAATCGTCTGGTGCCGCAGGTCGTAAAATGCTTCCCGGCCATCGTCCTTTAATTTCTCGATGCATAGGCCGACGCAGTCATTGGGCGACACCAGGCAACACCCCAGCACTCCCTGTTCTGCCTCGGGCGCGTGCGGCGGCAGTCGGTCAACCACTGCCGCTCTGTTAGCCTTGTCGCGCCGTAGCCTTGGCGATGGCGGAGCCTTTTTCAGGTCGGGGCTGGCGCCGGAAACATCGGAAACTGAATCGATCATGGCGGAATGAAATCCTAAATGTGGTTCCCCTATCAATTTGGAATTGTTAATTCTTGCTGACAGGTTCTTCACAAATCTCGAAATTCTGGCATCAATATTTCAAACAAAAGCGCCGAACGTTTCCCCCTCTCCTCGGAGGAGAGGGCCGGGGTGAGGAGGTCGTTTCATTGTCTTTTCCCAATCCCGTCATCAATTCGTAACAGACAAGTGCTTGATAAATTGGCACTGTTCAAAAATCCTAAACGGATGAAACAGAACATCTCCGTCGCCCTCGGATTGGTCTGCCTGGTGCTCGTGATCGCCCTGGTCGTGATAAAATCGCAGGACAACGCGCAGCATCAAACCGACTCCGGCTCCATCACCGACTTCTCCAATCGATTGGATTCGGCACAAACTCAAATCGCCATTGACGAGGGGTCCCTCGTCGTCTTCTCCAACAATCTCACCCAAACCCAATCGGCGGCAGCCGCGTTTTCCAATCAATTGAACGACGCGCAATCCACCCTCGCTATTGACGCGGAACAAATCACCAACCTCACCGGCCAGGTCGCCGCGGTGAAATCGGAAAATGAAACCTTGAGCCAAAACCTGGGACAGCAGATTGCCGGTTTGACCAATCAAGTGGCCGGCCTCAACAGCCAACTGGCTTCGACGCAGGCCAGCCTTAATCAGGCAAACACCAATTATACTCTCCTGGAGAATCGCTTTCGCCGGGACGTGGCCGAGCGGGTGGTGGTCGAACGGAAATTCGACAACCCCTTGGACTTGAAGCAGCAAATCGAAAATCTAAAAACCAATCCCTCCCGGACGGTTTCCGCCGACAGCATCTACGCCGGCCTGGGCGTCGAGATAAATTCCGACGGCACCTTCCACGTCATTTCCACAAACTGATTCCAAAATGGCCTGAGTGTGTACGGCGGCGCACCGTCCAAATAACCCAGCCCTTTCGCCTGCCAATCCTCTCCCCTCAACAGGGAGAGGAATTAAAGGTGAGGGGTGAGATTGAAATTGAACCCTGAATCCTCCAATGCCCGCATGACAACCCCAAAACGATCCAATTTTTGATTCTATAAACTGCTCCGTTAAGCCTGCCGCCTTTCGGCTCTTCGATAGGCTCTCTGACGGATTCTACCCATCGTACTTCAAACAAAAGCGCCGAACGTTTCCCCCTCTCCTCGGAGGAGAGGGCCGGGGTGAGGAGGTCGTTTCACTGAATTCAGCTTTTAGTACCCCTCACGAATGAAAAAAATTGATTCGAAATGAAGTTCGTTTTAAAGACCCTTTCTCATCGTGTCAGGAAGACCTTCCGCCGAAAATCCTGTGCCTGCCCGTCAATCCTGCCTCCTCATTGTTCTTCTTTGCGTCCTGGCATCTTATGTGCCGCTTGACCGGCGCGCCATCGCGTGGCAGGTTTTGCTCATGGCAGGCGATCCAAATCTTATCATCGGCGGGATTGCGCTGGGTGGTCTGGCAGTGGCGCTTTTCTGGCGGTTGATTGTCTGGATTCGCGACGCGCCTGTCAAACCCGATCCATGGGATGCCGATGTGGAGCAGCAATTGTCCGAAGCAAAAGAAGTTTGCCCGCATTGCCTCACCGAACAGCCGCCGACGGCTTGGTTTTGCAAACGCTGCGGCAGCGCCGTTGGCCCATACAATAATTTGATGCCTTACGTCCAGATTTTTTCCGAGGGCGAAGTGTTCCGAAACGGAATGAGGGGAGAATTCCGAAATCGCCCGTGGATTTTCATCGGCTATCTTTTGATTTGCCTGGGAACGTTTCCGTTTCTTGCGCCGGTTTACCTGTTTTCGCTCTTGTTGAATTGGAAAAAATCGAAGCGCGTTGAATAAAGCCTGCCTCCTCATTGTTCTTCTTTGCGTCCTGGCATCTCCCGTCCTCCGTAGCAGTACTGCGGAGGGTGGACGGTACTGCGGAGGGTGGATTGCGACTTTGCGTTAAATCCCCCTCCCAACGTTCCGAAAAGTGTTGAGTTTTCGTCAAATTAAACTTAAACCCTTCGCGTGATTTCTGAGACAGTGTCATCCACAAGCGCCAAGCGCATTGATTCAAACAGTGAAACCGTTTAAATTGTTTTCATGATCGATGAAGAGACATTGGCGCAGTTGAATGGCATCATAAAACATAAATCCTAAAATTTTCACATGTCCATTCTCGTAAAACAAAACACCAAAATCCTCGTCCAGGGCATCACCGGAAGTTTCGGCGCCCGCCACGCCCAGCTTTCCATCGATTACGGCTCCCACATCGTCGCCGGCGTCACCCCCGGCAAAGGCGGCCAGTTTTTTGAACACGGCGGAAAGCGCGTCCCGGTCTTTGACACTGTGGCCGATGCCGTAAAAGAGACCGGCGCCACCGCCAGCGCCATTTTTGTTCCCGCCCCCTTCGCCGCCGATGCCGTTCTCGAAGGCGTGGATGCCGGCCTCGAAGTCGTCGTCTGCATCACCGAAGGAATTCCCGCGCGCGACATGATCCAGGTGAAGCGCGCCATGTCCGGCAACACCCGGACGCGCCTGATCGGCCCCAACTGTCCCGGCATCGTCACCCCGGGCAATGGCAAGGACTCCCACGGCGGCTGCCGCATCGGCATCTCTCCCGGTTACATCCACAAAAAAGGCCACGTCGGCGTCGTCTCGCGCAGCGGCACCTTGACCTATGAAGCCGTCTGGCAACTCACCTCCCGTGGCGTCGGCCAGAGCACCTGCGTCGGCATCGGCGGCGACCCCGTCCCCGGAATGTCGCATCTCGACGTGATAAAGCTTTTCAATGACGACCCGGACACCCACGCAATCATCATGATCGGCGAAATTGGCGGCAGTGCGGAAGAGGAAGCGGCCGAATGGATCAAGAAGAATTGCCGCAAACCCATCGCCGGATTCATCGCCGGCGCCACCGCCCCTGCCGGAAGGCGCATGGGTCATGCCGGCGCAATCGTTAGCGGCGGCAAAGGTACCGCCGCCGCCAAAATCGCCGCGTTCAAAGACGCGGGCATCGGTGTCGCCCCCACCCCCAGCGAAATGGCCGAAACACTTTTGAGAATGGTGTGAACTCTGTGAATGTGATGTGTGATGATGGTAAACGCCTTGAAGTGTTCTAGTTGAACCCCTTCAACCCTTTAACCCTTTAACTCTTCAACCCTTCAACCCTTTAACCCTTTAACCCTTCAACCAGCTCATCACTCATCACTCCGCACATGGGCATTGTTGATTTCATCCTGAACCTCGCCATGCTCTTGCTGTGGCTGAATTGGCGCGCGGAAAAAGCCGATCCCGTCGGCAAACGCAGGCCGGCCACCCTCATCGGCACGCTTCGCCGCGCGGATAGCAGCTCCCGACGTTGGCAAATCCCCGCGGTCATCGCCGGATTGATCCTGTTCCGGGCGCTGCTCTATTGGCAGATCGGCTCGGCGGCCAACTGGTGGTCGGCCAGGCTGGACCTGGGCGTCACCGAACTTTTCTTTCGTAGCGCGCACTTTTGGCAGATGTTTTCCTTTTCGGTTGTTAGTTTTATCGAGACCCTTTGGGTTTTCTATCTTTGGCTCTTGTTTCTTTCCATTTTGGGCGGGCCGCCGCCCCTCCATGATTTTGTCCGCACCCAATTGGGCGCCCTGGATCGTTGGGGACGCGGAACGAAAATCCTTTTGCCGTTCATCGCCACGGCTGTTTTGTGGTGGGCGGCCAGTGGCTTGTTGTTTCGGTTGAACGTCCTTCCCAAACCCATTTCCGCCTGGCACCGTCTCGGGGAATCATTGGTAATGGGATTGGCCGCTTACCTGGTCTGGGAATTTATCGCCGTGCTCCTTCTGGTGCTCTATCTGCTGAACAGCTATATTTATTTTGGCAAACAACCGTTCTGGAGTTACGTGAATGCGGAGGCGCAAACGCTGCTCTCACCGCTCAAACCCATCCCCTTGCGCGCCGGCAAAGTGGACTTTGCGCCGCTCGTTGGCATCGTGCTCGTCTTCCTGCTGGCGGAAATGGCCCAACGCCTTTTGATCTTTCTCTACGCGCGGGCGACCATGTGAGCTGAGTGGGAACGATTCAGTTGAAAAGCGTGAGATTAAACTGACTGGTTCCGGCCTAATCGGCCTTGTTCTTCGGAAATTTTGCCGAAATCACCGAGCCAACGTCCTTTTCGCTCGTGATGGAAATCGTGCCGCCATGCAATTCAATCAGTCGTTTGGCGATGGTCAATCCCAGCCCAAGCCCCTGCTGCTCGTGCATCTTCCGGTCGAACTGCATGTAGGCGCCGATGCGCGTGGTTTGCTCGGGCGAAAATCCGTGGCCCTGATCGCTCACCGACAAGGTGACCGCGTTGAACGCTTCGGCGAGGGTCACCCGCACCGGCGTGCCCGCATTGGAAAATTTGAAGGCGTTCAGCGTCAGTTCATCCACAATCTTGCCCACATATTCCTCAGCCAACGGCACCGCTGCGTCCGCCAATTCAAACGACAAATCGCGCGCCCGTTCAAAATGGGCCGCCTGCATCATCGCCTGCTTTTTTATCAACTCCACCGGATGCACCGTCTGCCCCACCCGCAACGCATTGACGTTTTTGGGGTCCGCCGCGATCAATTCCAGTTGCGCGTAGATCAGAAAGTTCTCGATCAGCCGTTCGAGACGCTGGCTTGATTTATGGATTTCCTCCCCCATCTCGGCAACCTCCGCCGGCTTGAGTGTGCCGGCCGAATGTGCCAGCAGCTCGGCGTTGGACAGGATGCCGTTCAGCGGCGTCCGCATCTCGTGCGGCATCATCAGGCTGATGTTGTCCCGCAGATGCGCCAGTTTGCGCTCCGCTTCGTCGCGGATGGTTTGCGCTTTTTTTAAACGCGCGTCCACCGCCGCATACAAGGCGTCCGTCGTAAATGGCTTGGGCAGGTAATCATCCGCCCCCAATTCCATCCCGTGCCTCATGCTCGCGCTGTCCGCCAGTCCTGTCATCAGAATAAACGGAATCGCCGCGGTCGGGGCCTCGTTGCGCAACGCCGAAAGCGTCAGGTACCCGTCCACTTTCCCCATGTTGATGTCGCAAAGAATCAAATCCGGCAGTTCTTTCCGCGCGGTTTCTATCCCGTCCGTGCCATTCGAGGCTTCGATCACGTCGAAACCCTTTTGACGCAGGGCCAGTTGAATCATTTCTCGCAACCACTCTTCGTCGTCAATGACCAGAATTTTTTTCATGCCGGGAATTTCCTGTTAATACACAATTTATACCCTGTCGTAAAACGTAAATCAATGCCGCGAATGTAATCATCCGCCCGACACTAAAAAGCCGTCGCAAATTTATTTTCTCTCCTCCATCGGAAGGTAATGGTTCAGCGTCGGCCCCGTGTAAACCTGGCGCGGACGGCAGATGCGGCTCTTGGGATCCTCCATGATCTCCTTGTAATTCGCGATCCAGCCCGGCATGCGGCCAATCGCAAATATCACCGGAAACATCTGCACCGGTATCCCGATCGCACGCATGATGATCCCGCTGTAAAAATCCACGTTGGGATACAACTTTCGCTCCACGAAATATGAATCCCTCAACGCCGCTTCTTCCAGATGTTTGGCAATGTCCAGTAACGGGTCATTGATGTGCAATTTTTCCAAAACTTCGTCGCAGGATTTTTTGATGATCTTCGCCCGCGGATCGTAGTTCTTATAAACGCGATGGCCGAAGCCCATCAATTTCTTGCCGCTGTTCTTGTCTTTGGCCGCCGCAATGAATTTCGACCCGTCGTCCCCCGTGCGATGGATCTCGTCGAGCATTTCCAGGACCGCCTGGTTGGCGCCCCCGTGCAACGGACCCCACAACGCGCACACGCCCGCCGAACAACTGGCAAACAGGTTCGCCTGGCTCGACGCCACCATCCGCACCGTCGAGGTGGAACAATTCTGCTCGTGGTCCGCATGCAACAGGAAAATCAGGTCCAGGGCGCGGACGATCTCCAATTTGATCTCATAATCCTCATAGGGCGAGGAGTACATCATGTGCAAAAAATTCGCGGTATATTTAAAAGACTTCTTGGGATAAATCAACGGAAGCCCCCGCGATTTGCGATAGGAATAGGCCGCGATCGTCCGCACCTGCGACATCAACTTCGCCGCGTAACTTTCAAATTGCCCATTGGCCCGCCCCCATTGCCAATGCATCAGCCCCTCGTCAAAACAGCTCGCCGCGTTGATCATCGCCGAGAGGATCGCCATCGGGTGCGCCCCCATCGGGAAACTCTCGAAATGATACTTCATGTCCTCGTGCAGAAACTGGTGCTCCGTGAAAAGATCGGAAAATCTCCGGAGTTCCGCGCGGTTCGGCAGCCGGCCGTAGATGATGAGATACGCCGCTTCCACGAACGAGGATTTCTCGGCCAGTTCCTCGATGGGAATGCCCCGGTAACGGAGAATTCCTTTTTCACCGTCGATGAAAGTAATCTTGCTGTTGCAGGAACCCGTGTTGCCGTAGCTCTCGTCCAGGGTGATGTAGCCGGTGTTCGCGCGCAGCGCGGAAATGTCCACGGCCTTCTCGCCCTCGCTCCCCTCCACCGTTGGAAACGTGTAGCTTTTTCCGTCCAGTTCTAGTTTTGCCTCTTTGTTCATTTTATTCGTGACATTCGTTTTAAAGAATTTGCAGGTGAAAAGAAAAAATGGCAAGCGGGATTCGTCAAAAGTACAAAGAAATGAAAGTCCACCCTGTGAGATTTCCCCGGAAGTTTCGCGCATACGAGCCCTCCGCCGGTTCGGCGGGTTGAATGTTGAATGTTGGGCATTGATGCGGCTTCCCTCTCCCCCACCCGCCGTGCCAAGCGCCCGTCGCGGCAGGTCGGGGGAGAGGGATTGAGGGTGAGGGGGCGGCGTTAATAGCAGTATGGCCAGCGTGTTTGCGAGACGTCCGCAATTTCCGACTTCCGCCCTTCTTCATTCTGCCTTCTTTGAATGTTGAATGTTGGACGTTGGAGGTTCACTGGATGTTGGATGTTGGATGTTGGAGGTTCACTGGATGTTGGATGTTCGATGTTGAATGTTGGATGTTGGCTGTTTTTCTTTGTGTTCTTTTGTCGCTACAATTTTCTTTGCTTTGCCCCGATTTTACTGGCGCGCCCTCCCTCCCTCTGGCTCAATCCAAAAATCCATGAAACGCTGGGCCATCTACACCGTCCTCCTTTATGCGCTCGCGCTTTGTTACCTGACCGCGCCGGTTATATATATCGCCTTCGCTGATTGGGGTTTGAAACCCGGCGGCATCACCTGGTCGGATGTCCTGGACGTTTATCAAAGCTTATTCTATTGGATTTGGCTGGCGGTGCTCTTGGCCGGACAGGCTCTCCTCCTGCTCCTGCCCATTGACATCTCCCAAAAGCGGCTCCCGTCGCGCCGCAAATTAAAAATCCCGGTCATTGTCACTTCATTTTTTCTCACCAACCTCTTTTTCGCCGGCGTCTTTTCCATCCTATGCGCCATTTTTACTGATCATGCCTTTAATGTGTTTAATTATGGTTGGGGTTCATTTGCGGGCCTCATTTTCATCACGCTGGCGTTCTGGCTCATTTGGGGAATCATTTTCCGCAACTATGCCAGATCCGACTCGCCCGATGCCCTCCTCAAACGCGCCCTCCGCTGGCTCTTGCGCGGCAGCATCCTGGAACTCATCGTCGCCGTCCCCAGCCACGTCATCGTCCGCCGCCGCGACGACTGCTGCGCGCCCGCCGGCACTTTCTGGGGCATTGCCACCGGTATTTCCGTGATGTTGCTCTGTTTCGGCCCGGGCGTCTATTTCCTCTTCGTCGAGCGATGCAACCGCTTAAAACCCAAAGCGCCCGGGCCTAATCCAAACGCGACTGATGTTGGAGGTTGAATGCTTTCTTTGCGATCATCCTCATTCTCATCCTCATCCTCATCCTCAAGCGGTCGCGTAAACGCGGGGACTCAAAGCAAACCGTCATCTTTGCGATCTCTGTGTTCCTTCGCGGCTAAAAATCCGTGTTCGCGTTTTTCGTTTTGTTCCCTTCAATGTCATTCCGACGCGATCCGGTAAGCCACCCCCACACAAATGACAATCGAGATGATCCCAAAAAAGAAAAATCCCCCATATATCAGATAAAACACCCCCACGATGGTGGCCAGCGCTATGGCGCCCGCAATGACACCCAGCGTGGTGTGTGTCCCGCGCCCAAGCAATCGCGCCCCGTAACCCGTCAAGGCGCCGATGCCCACCCCCGACAAGGGAAATCGGAAGCCTGCCCATTCGTAAAAGGCATAGACCAGCGCGCCGCCGACAATTGCTCCGATCAAAGCCCCCAATACGCCGAGGCCCATGCTGAAATCCTTGGACTGGACCTTTGGTTTGGCCAGGGACGAAATCGGCGCTATCGGCCGGGGCGCATTCAATGGCGGCGGCGTAGTGGCCCTGGATGCGAGGGGTGCCGGCGGAATATTCACCCGCAGCGCGCCCGTGGACGGAGCGGCCAGAGTCGCCATCGGAAGCGGGGGCGGTTGATTGGGAATATGTTGCGCGAGAAGGCCGTTGGCCGTCTCGGTGCCATCCGTGCCGCAGACGGGACAATTCACCGGCGCCGGCATCCGGCCGCCGACCGGTTCCACGTCAAACGCATATTTCTGGCCGCAACCACAGACGACTTTGAGTTCCATAACATCTATTCGGGTTTGGGTACGGACTACGGGCGATTAGTGGTGCGATTTTAGCCCGTAAATAAATTGTGTCCACAACTTTATGGCTCTTTTCGCCCTTACTTATGTCCCTCACGTCCCTTGCGTCCTTTGCCTTCCTTTTTTTAATTCTACCCATTCTGTTAATTCTGTCTTCTTAAAGGTTCGGGATGCAATTCAGCTTTTGCTTTCACCCAAATCTCCTTAACCTGTCCCGCCGATGGGATTGAAATTTTTTAACACGCTTTCGCGCTCGATCCAGGATTTCTCGCCGATCACCCCACCCCAGGTGGGAATGTATTGCTGCGGCCCAACTGTCTATGATTTCGCCCACATCGGCAACTGGCGCACCTTCGTCTTCGCCGACCTCGTCCGGCGCTGGCTCGAATTCAAAGGCTTCCAGGTCTTGCACGTGATGAATATCACCGACGTCGAGGACAAAATCATCAAGGCCGTCCGGGAAAAGAAAACGGCGCTCAACGAATTCACCGGCATCTACCAGACGGCCTTCCTCTCGGACATGAAAGCCCTCAACTGCCTCGAACCGCAGGCCAAACCGCGCGCCACCGAACATATCCCCGAAATCATCGCGCTGATCGAAAAGCTCATCGCCCGCGGCCTCGCGTACAAAGCCGCCGACGGCTCGGTCTATTTCTCCATCGAGAAATACCGCGGCTGCGGCTGCCAATACGGCCAACTGTTGAAATTGAATCTCGAAGAACTGCGCACAGGCGAGCGCGTCAAAAATGATGAATACGCCAAGGAATCCATCGCCGATTTCGCGCTCTGGAAATCGCGAACGCCGGAGGATGGCGGCGTCTTCTGGCCCAGCCCATTCGGCGAGGGCCGTCCCGGCTGGCACATCGAATGTTCCGCCATGAGCATGAAAATCCTCGGCGACAGCTTTGACCTCCACCTCGGCGGCGAGGACCTGGTTTTTCCCCATCACGAGGATGAGATCGCCCAGAGCGAAGGCGCCACCGGAAAACCGTTCGTGAAGTATTGGCTGCACGGGGCGCACCTCCTTGTCGAAGGAAAAAAGATGAGCAAGAGCCTCGGCAATTATTTCACCCTGCGCGATTTGCTGGCGAAAGGTTTCACGGGACGCGAGATCCGCTACCTGCTGCTGCAGGCGCATTATCGGGAAACCTTCAATTTCACCATGGACGGCTTGCAAAGCGCCAAAGCCGCCCTGGCGCGCATCGACGAGTGCATCGGCAAATTGCGCGAGCTTGCCCCTTCATCATCCGGCAAAAACCTGTCCCAATCTGTTCCTTATCCCCTTAACGCGGATACAGTCAGGGTGAGGGGTGAGTCAGAGGCAGTTTTGAACGAATTTACCAGTGCTCTCGACGGGGACCTGAACATCTCCGCCGCCTGGGGCGAGGTTTTTAAATGGGTGACCGGGACCAACCGGCGCATCGCCGAAAATTCCCTGGGCGCAAGCGACGCCGCTATGGCATTGACGACTTGGGAAAAAATTGATTCAGTTCTTGGCATCGGAACACGACCGGATGCGGAGACCCCCCCGGAAATGAATTCCTTGCTCGAAGCCAGGCAAGCCGCCCGCAAAGCAAAAGATTTTATGAGAGCCGACGCCATTCGCGATGAACTCAAAGCGAAAGGCTGGACCATCGAAGATACGTCCAAAGGCCCGAAATTAAAAAAAATTTAATGTCAAATTTAACCCTACAAATGAAATCGAAAAACACGAAGATGCTTCGCGTCAGTTCAGGCGTGCGTACTCGCGCTAGCGTCTGGACTGCGGTGGCTTTAGCACCGCTTTGGCCCTCGACTCCCCACTGAGACCCATGACTAAAGGCTTGTTCATCACATTCGAAGGCACCGAAGGCTGCGGCAAATCCACCCAATTGGAATTGCTGGCGCGCCGGATTCGCAGCATTGGCCACCGCGTCCGCACCTTGCGCGAGCCGGGCGGCACTCCCATCGGCGAGGAGATTCGCCACACCCTCAAACATAGCAAAGCGAACGAAGCCATGACCTCCGAGGCCGAATTGCTGTTGATGAACGCCAGCCGCGCCCAACTCGTGCGCGAAGTCATCCGCCCCGCCCTCGACGGCGGCGACATCGTTTTGTGCGACCGCTTTTACGATTCCACCACCGCCTACCAGGGCTATGGACGCCAATTGGACCTCAAGATGGTCGAAGCCGTCGTGAACATGGCGGTCGGCGAAATTAGGCCCGGCCTGACCTTGCTGTTGACCGTCCCGCCGGAAGTCAGCGAGCTGCGCCGGCTCTTCCGGCAATCCACCATGCCTTTCATCCGCGACCGCATCGAGGAAGCCGATAAACAATTTTTCCAGCGCGTCGCCAGGGGATACGAGGTCATCGCCGCCACCGAGCCTAAACGCGTGCGGGTGGTGGATGGCGCCGAGTCGGTGGAAGTGGTCTGCGAAAAGATTTGGGAAATTGTGAACCCGCTATTGCCAAAGGTCGGCCGCTGGTGAATCATTTTAAAGTATGATCAAAGATATCATCGACGACCTTGAAGCGAAAATCCGCGCGGAATCCCTCGGCGCGGACCGCAAGAATGAGTTGCTCAAATTGTTGGCGGCCTTGAAAACTGAAACCGCCGCTTTGGAAGACAGCCAGGCGGCCATGGTCCAGACACGCGAGGCCCTCAAAGAACCCACCGAGGAACTCCGCTCGTCCCTTTCCGGCTTCGAGCAATCCCATCCCAAACTCGTCCAGGCCATCAACACCATCAGCAACACCCTCTCGAATATTGGGATCTAGCGGAAAAGTCAGCAGTCAGTAGAATGGAGTGCTTAGAACGTGTCTGAAAAATCGTTTGAGAATCACTTCCCGCAGGGCTGCAACCGTTTGGTGTCCACGCTTTAGCGTGTTGCGGTGGCCTGGCACCCTGAAGGGTGGACCCCGAACGCGATTTTTCAGACACGCTCTTAGGCGGATTCACCTTCGGTTCATGGTGAGGGGAGGTCGGGTTAAACTCAAACCAGAGACCCCATAATCCCTTTCTTTTGCGTTCTGTGCGTTCTTTTGTGGCTAAATCCAACGCCTCATTTCTGCACCACAAGCTGCTTCACCGTCGCTTCCAATTCATTCAATTGCCCGGCCATAGAATCATTTTGCTGTTTGAGCTTTTGAATCTCCGCATCCTTGGCTTTCAACTCGTCTTCAACTTTCTGGTTCAATCCCTGGATGGCGGCCAGCGCAATGCCGCCTTCATCCACCGTGGAAATATGCTTGTCGTCCCCGCCGTTCAACCCAAAGGCGGCGTGAAAATCCTGCGCCATCGGGCCAACGTGTTTGACTTCAGCCGGATCCACTTTGTATTGCCATTCGGTGATGGGCATGGTCGAAACCTTCTCCAACACGTCCAGTGGGTTGACCCTCGCAAAGGCTTCCTTCGAATTGCGGTCGGATCCGTTGACCCAAGTAGTGCCGTTGCAATAAGCGGGGCTGGCGGAACTGCCAACCACCAGCAGATTGGCGGGATTGGTGCTGCCAATTCCTACATTACCATTTTGCAAAATGGTCATCCGCCGGTTAAAGGAGGTGTAAAATTCAAGACCATCGACGCCATTCGCGGTCGTGCCACCGGTCCGCTCGGAAGCAATTCCTTCACCGCTGTTAAGTCCGAATGTCAGACCGTAGCCGTTGGTATTGCCGTTATTGAGGAAACCTGCATTATAGTTGTTCGGGTCTACACTCATTCCGCCGCGACTAACAAACGAACCCGCCGAACAGTTGTTGCTGATCCAGATGTCGCCGGAATAGTCCCAACTGAGGGCAATGGTGGTGGGATCGACCGCCCCGAGACATCCCCCATAAAACCCGTAAAGAAACGGGCCGTCCTGGCAAATGCCGTAATAGTTTGTGCCCGTCGTGCCGCTTTGAAAGTTTCGAGAACCCAGTCCGTTGCCAGAATTGGTGTCGGTGTCATAGGTCAGAAATAATTCATGGTTATCCAATTGAACATTTCCGCTGGCCACTTCCAGCGCCGACCCAGGCGCGCTGGTGCCAATGCCCACCCCGCCACTGGCGAGGATGAGAAACTGGTTCGCCGCAGTGGAGGCGAAGGGAGCGGACCCATCCGACCAGACAAATGTATTGTTATTCGTCGCATCGGCGCCGTTCCCGGCGGCAAAGCTGTTAAGGCCAGAGGCCACGTTTCTTTGTCCGCCCGGCACGGTTGCCCCGGTACCGCCGGCATTGTTGTCATAGCCGCCGCCCACCACCGCATTAATGCCGCCAGCCGTATTGATATAACCGCCGCCCACAAAGGCCTGTTGGCCGCTGATATTTTGCACGCCCCCGGCAATCGTTCCGAATTCATTTGTAACTGTGTTGCCAAAACCAGTCGCGCCCCCGCCGCCGATCGTCGCACCATAAACCCCGTTTGAAAGAACGTTGGCAATCGAGCCCCCAATAACACTTGGCGCGTCGAGGCCGCTCGTCGTGTCGGGCGCCAAACTCATGGCCCGCTCGCCGTCCACGTGCAGTTCCAGCGGTTGGTCATCCGTCGTCCCCACAAAGTCCGTGCCCGGCGTCGTGCCCGCGTTGCCGGTCAGTTGCCAGAAGCTCCCCGCACCCAGTCCGCCCAATGTCAATGCGTTGACATTCGTCAGCCCGCTGCCGTTGCCGCTGAAAGTGTTGCCGGTATTGGTCAAATTGAGCGCTGCTGAAAAGTCGTTGGACAAGCTTGCCGCCGGAATGGTGCCGGTCAGCCCCGCCGCGTTCCCGCTTTCGGCATACGTCGCATACGGCGTAGATGTCACCCCTTGCAATGGATTCAGCATGGTGTAACTCAACGTGTTGCCCGGATTATTCGTCCGCACATCCACTTCCAGCCAGTAATTGCTGCCGGTGAAAATACCCGCGCCAAAATTAATCGTGGTCATGAACAGGCCGTTCGTCACAAGTACGCCATTGGTGAGAGAGTCGCCGCCAACGTAATTGTCGGCTAGGGGATCGATTGCCAGTTTGAACCGGAAATCATAAAGACCGTTCGCGGCCGCGCCATTGACGTTGAGCTGGCCTTGATATGTGAAGGTCGTGCCCTGGGCAAAGACAGTGGAGAATTGAGAGTTGAGGATTAAGAGCAGGGCCAGCGCGGCCGGCAGAATTCGGACATGGTTTTTCATAACTAATATTCCTTTGATATTGGTGTATTTCTCTTTCAAAGCCCGCCCCAGATTTCCTTGGGCAGACCGGCCAACTGAACGCTATCACTTATCGTTCATATTAGCCGTTGTTTCAAGTGAAAAGCGGGATTTAGAGCGCGAATCGAAATTCCGCGAGGTTTTGGAGTGTGGCGGCAAGCGGAGCGCGACGCCGCTTTGAATCGGCAATCGCCAATCCTCAGTCCTTCCTCGCCTCCAACCTCCCAATCTCCCCCATGATCTCATCCGCAATCTCCTGGTAAATCTGTTTCAACCGCGCCTTGTCACACGACTTTGCCTCCACGCGCAATTTTTCAAATCGCATCGGCATCCCGTATTTCACCGCGATCCTTTTCGGGTGTGGAATCTTTTGATTTCGTCCCCACGCCTCGAAAGTTCCGAACACCCGCACCGGCACCACCGGCGCGTCTGACTTGGCCACGACCAATCCGATGCCCGAACGCGCCGGTTGCAATTTGCCATCGGGCGAGCGCGTGCCCTCGGGAAACAGAATGATCCCGCCGCCCGCCCGCAAACGGTCCATGATATTTTTCAATCCGCGCGCCCCGCCGCCATCGCGGTCCACGGGCACCGCCTGCCAGGAGCGCAATAACGCGCCGATGCCGACAAAGCGAAACAAACTTTCCCGCGCCATATAATTGATGCCCCGGGTCAATCCCGAGCCGACTAGCGGCGGGTCAATGTAGCTGGCGTGGTTTGAGGCCAGGATCACCCCGCCCGTTTTCGGCACCCGCTCCGGATTGTAAACGCGCCACCGAAAATACGTCGCATATACAGTGCGAAAAAATATCCAGCCCAGTCGATAGGATAGATTCATTCAGTTCTTCAACCGCCTCTGTATCTCTTCCAAAATCAACCCACTCGTCTGCTCGGAACTCATCTTTGAATTATTGATCACCTTGGCTCCCAGCGGAATCATCAACGGCGCCACCGCCCGCTGGCTGTCCCGCTGGTCGCGCGCCGCCAGATTTTCCTGGATGCCATCGGCCGCGCGGCGGCGCGAGCGCTCTTCCAACTGCGCGTCGAGGTAAAATTTGAAGTCCGTTTCGGGGAAAACATTCGTGCCGATATCGCGCCCTTCCATCACGAGATCGCCGAACTGCGTGCATTCGCGTTGGCGTTTGACCATCCATTCGCGGACCTTCGGCACCGCCGCCACGTGCGGCACCGCGGCGCTGGTTTCGGCGGTGCGAATCTCTTTCTCGGGATAATATCCATCCACCAGCAGGTGTACCGTGCGCAAGCCATTCTTCTCGACGCATTCCAATCTCGTCTTCCATTTGCGGCAGGCCATCGCCACCGCCTTGGCGTCATGCGCATCAATTCGCTTTTGAAGACAATGCCACGCGAGCGTACGATACATCGCGCCCGTGTCCACATAAACATAGCCCAGGGCCTTGGCTACCAGCTTGGCGTTCGTGCTCTTGCCGCTCGCGCTCGTCCCATCAATGGCGATTACAGTTGGATTTTTCAATATATGTTCAGTTTAAAATTCAATACTACCCGTTCACGCAAAAATGAAAACGGATTTCATGGTAGGGACGGCGCGTCCACCCTCCGCAGCGCTGCTACGGAGGACGGGTTGCGCCCTCCGCGCCGCGTTCAGCGGCGCAACCGCGCTTTCCGCCCGGACCAGCGTCTCAAATTACATCTCATTAACACCGGGCTTTAGCCCGGTGATCACACACAAGGACGACAAAAAACCGTTTCAACGGTTTATCTTTCCGTCTCTTTCGTCCCTTCTGTCCTTTAAGTCCCTTTCTCCCCCGCGTCGAATCGGCCTTATTCCGCAAACAACTCATCTTCCTTCAACTTCCGCCCCGTTCGCCCCTCCAGAATCGTCGCCCCAAGCCCCTTCGGCGGCGCAGCCGCCAATTTTTGGAAAAAATTCGGAAACGTCTTCTTCACACAGGCCGGATTCTTGATTTTGATCCCCGGCACCTTCAATCCCAAAACCGCAAAACACATCGCCATCCGATGGTCATTATACGTCTCTATCTCCGCCCCGTGAAGCTCATACGGATAACGCGTCAACTTAACTCCTGTTGGATAAACTGTTAACGTATCCCCTTCCTCAATCACTGTTGCTCCGCACCTTTTCAATTCTTCTTTCAACGCTCTAACTCTCTCAGTTTCCTGGAGACGAAGACGCCCGAGATCGACAAATTTTATTGGAAGGCCTGCGAAAGGCGAAATCACAATTGCAGTCATAATACTATCGGCTAAATCACGCAATCGGGAGATTTCCGTTTTCATGGTAAGATTGGTGCTATATCCCACCATAACCCGAAAATCAGAATCCAGCTGCCATTGTGATAGTGTTATTGCCCAATCATAAACGCGAATATCACTCTTCATCCCCGTTCTTTCAAAAATCCATGCAGCCCCCCAAAAATAACTCCCACTGCTCGCATCCGGCTCAATCTGAAATGTCCCGCCCTTGTGAGGAAACGCCTCAATCAATTTCAAAGTCATCGCCACGTAAGGCGATTCCTCGGCATTTTCCCCCACCACCTCAATCTTCCATCCCCCAACTTCCGCGCACAGCAACAACGCCGACGCAAACTGCGAACTCTCCTCAATGCTCGCTTTGCATGCCCGTCCCAGACCCCAGACCCCAGACCCCAGACCCCATATCCGCACCGGCAACTTCTCATTCCCCTTTTCCGCCTCAACGCGATACCCCAACTCTCGCAGTGCCTTGAAGAGAGCCGCCTGCGGACGCTCATGCATCCGCGGCGCCCCGCTCAACCGGTACACGCCGTCTCCCAGGCAAACGAATGCCGAGAGAAAGCGCGCCGCAGTCCCGGCGTTGCCGACAAACAATTCCAACGGTTTTTCCGCCGTGCCGCTCTTCGGAATCTTTCCGCCACGGCCCTCGACGGTGATGGTCCGATTGCAAAATTCGTCCGGGTCATTCTCCACGCGAATTTCAAAACCGAGTTTCTGGAGGCACTCGACCATGATCTGCGTGTCTTCGCTCCAAAGCGCCCCTGTCAACCGTGCCTCGCCGTCGGCCAACGCGGCCAGGATGAGCGCGCGATTCGTGATACTCTTGGACCCTGGCACGGTGATCTCCGCGCGCACCGGCTTTTCGAGCGGCAAAATTTCGATTAAATCAGGAAGCGCCATTATACCGACTGGGTTGAAGGCCCATCGACGCACCAGGAATCGCGCCGGGATTTTGCCGTCTCAAAAAATTCCAGCACCGCTTTTGCATCCTCTCTTTTCAAGGCCTTCCGGAATTTTTTAAGGTCAGAAGCAAAAGCAGCAAGGGCTTTCACGAGGTTTTTCCGGTTCGCCAGCGCGATATCGCGCCACATCTCCGGCGAACTGGAGGCGATGCGCGTGGTGTCGCGGAAGCCCCCGGCGCAAAGCTGCGATTGTCCCCTGGGATTCGACGGGTCCAGCACAAAGTTGGCAAGCGCCGAAGCGGCGACATGCGGCAAATGGCTTGTGCGGCTGACTAACTCATCATGTTCTTCCGGCGGCATCTTTACCATCCGCGAACCGAGCGATCTCCAAAACGTCTCCAGTTTGCGCACCGCGCCGACATTCGATTTTTTCGTCGGCGTGAGGACACAAATCGCGTTCTTGAACAGGTCCGCCTTGGCGGCCAGCACACCGGATTTTTCGCCGCCGGCCATCGGATGGCTGCCGACAAAGTGCCCACCCGCCTTGGCGATGAGCGATTCAAGCTCTCGCACCACCCCGGCCTTCACGCTCCCCACATCCGTGACAATGGCGCCGCGTTTGAGCGCGGGCAGAAATTGTTTTGTCAGTGCGCGCATCTGCGCGAGCGGCGTGCAGAGGATGACCAGATCGGCATTGGAAACGGCGGCCAGCAGGTCCGTCGTCGTGAAATCCGTGGCGCCGATCATTTCACATTCAGCGATGGTCTTGGCGCGACGGGCAAACCCGGCGACCTCACGGGCCAGTCGTGACGTCCGGGCGGCCAGTCCTAGGGAGCCGCCCAGCAGCCCAACGCCAACAAGGGTGATCTTTCGAAATTGCACGCAAAGAGAATAATGTGATGGTTCGAAGCATTAAAGGCTAAACCGTCAAGCTGCACCGGTGGGTCGATCGTCCCCGCGAGCCGTCTTCGCGGCGCGCGGACATTCCTGTCCGCAGCAACGTTCTCGGCGCGCGGACATTCCTGTCCGCAGCAACGTTCTCGGCGCGCAGACATTCTTGTCCGCATTAACTTTTTATCTCAGCTTGCTGAGAGCAGACTTAAAACACGCATCCACCACCGTCTGCGTCTTCAACGACCACTCCGGCCAGTCCCGGTTCAGTTTGCCCGACAATATCTGTTTCGCAAAATTCTCGAACATATTTACCTCCTGCCGGTAGGGGGGGACATCGGTCTTGACCACCCGACCGTTCACCTTGAACCCGATGTCGCCCGCGAGCGGCCTTACAAAACCAGGCATATATAAATGGCCGTTCGTGCCGCTGATATCCACCCATTGATGGAACGTCGTGAGAAACGAACAATAAAAACCCGAAGACACCCCGCCGTCAAAGAACAGTTCACCGGAAAATTCCAGCGGCAGGCGCGGGTCCTTCTTCGGACTCGTGATAATGCGGCCCTCGACGCGGTGCGGCATCTGCCAGTTCATCGTCCACAGCGCCATGCGGATGTTATACCAGCCCAGGTCGCCGAGGCAGCCGTGCGGCTCCAACGCGCTGTTCACCCGGATGTTTGCCTGGTGAAAATTGCCGGTGCCGCAAAAGCTGAAATGCGTCGCGATGCGCTTGAGCCGTCCCAGCGCCTTGCCGTCATCCAATATTTTACGGACCTGCGTCAGGCGCGGATGATGCATGAACATGACGCCATCCATGAATTGCACCCGGTTCTTTTTGCAGGCGGATGTCATCGCCTCCAGCGCGGACACGCCCACCGCGCAAGGCTTTTCACACAGCACGTGCTTGCCGGCGTTCGCCGCGCGGATCACCAGCGACTTCCGCAACCCCGTCGGCAGCGGAACATACACGGCGTCAACATCTTTTGACGCGATCAATTCCTCGTAACTGCCAAAGGCTTCCGGCTCATAACCAAGCGGCGTCTCGCGCTCGCATTCGGAGATGAATTTCCGGCTGCGCTCCAGGTCCCGGCTCGCGATCGCGGCCACGACACAATTTCGCGTGGCGGCAATAGCCTTCCAATTCGTCCGCCCAATATTGGCCGTGCTCAAAAAACCGATTCGTAACTTTTTCATAAATTTCCGCATTCAAATCAGCCGATGCGCCACAATGACGCACATTCAGCATTTCATTACATGTTAATCATAACATGTTCATTATTAGTAGCATACAACGTTTCCGAACAATCCAAAATCAATTCCGCTAAATTTCCCTAAATTCCAATGAATTCCAATGTATTCCAATCGCGGACTCGTTCCAGAATCACCTCCGCCATTTCCGGCGCCGACCCAACCGCCGGCGAATACCACACCAGCTTTCCGTTCTTCTCCGTCGGGTTTCGCCACGCTGGCTGCCCGGCGGCAAGGCGTTGTTTCACGTTTTTTTTCGTTTCACCGAGCAAGACCGGAATGTCTTCCTGCGTATGCAATCCGTCACTGATGAAAAACGGAACGATGATAATATTTTTTGTTTGCGCGAGCAAATAACAATCGGGAATCCGCGGCGATTCCTCCAGAAAAATGGCCCGCACCTCGGCGTAAATTTTCATCGCCCGCAGCAACTCAGCCTGGCGTTCAATGGGCTGGCGTGAATTCTGATCTTTCTCCGTGCCATGACCCGCGATGAACAACGTCGTCTCCGAATTTTTTGGCGCTCGCGGGAAGGGAAATTTTTTCACGACTTCATCCGCGCGCGAGAGAATGACCCGGGTCATGCTCTCATGCGTACCCACGGGCTTACAGTAAATGAGAGTTGGGTGCCCGCCACGCCGCCTGCCGCGCCGGAGTTTGGCGGAGGCGGGTAGCGCTGCGAAGGCCGGTTGTACACCTGCCGCGCCGCCTGCCACGCCGTATCCGGGCGAAGGCGGGTTGGATGTTGGCTGTTGGATGTTGAATGGATGTTGGATGTTGGATGTTGGATGTTGGTTGTTAGATGCCTGCCGCGCCGCAGCTTCCGGGCGATGGCGGGTCGAATGTTCTCCAAATCCCAATTCTTTCGGTATCACCCGGCCCGCAAAATAGCCCTCGCTGACAAAGAGCGGCACGATGAAAACGCGCGCGGCGGAAATCCCGGCGATAACGTCCTTGATCCGCGGTTCCTGCTTCCAAAATGCCTCGCGCACTTCTCGAAATATTTTCCGGCGGCGCAATTCGGCGGCATGTTGGCGGACGGGCGCGGCGGAATTTTCATTTTCCACCGTGCCATGACCGAGCACGACCAGCACCGCGTCGTTGAGGTTCGTCTCATCCACAGGCGAAAGGTTGGAGGATTCTCCAGCGCACCTCAATTGTTTACTGAAAATCGTGCTTGCCTCCTGGCCAGGAGCAGGATATAGTCCGCGCTCTTTTGCGATTGAATTAAATTTATGCGACGTCCTAAAGGCATCAAAACGAAGAAATCTGTGGCGAAACGGTTCAAAATCACCGCCACCGGCAAAGCGGTGTGCTTTCCCGCCGGCCGCCGCCATCTGGCCCACTCCAAAAACGCCAAGCGCCGCCGCCGTCTCGGCAAGGCCTCCGTGGTGGATGCAACGGATGCGTACCGCATCACCCAAAATCTCCCGTTTAGCCATTGACCCCAGACCCCAGACGCTAGACCCCAGAACCAATTATGCGAGTAACCAATTCACCTGCCTCCCGCAAACGCCGCACGCGGATGATCCGCGCGGCCAAAGGTTTCCGCCTCAAGCGCGGCAAACTTTATCGCTACGCCTCCGACGCCGTTGACCATGGCCGCGTCTATGCCTATCGCGATCGCCGCACCAAGAAACGTAATTTCCGTTATCTCTGGCAAATCCGCATCAATGCCGCCGTCCGTACTGCCGGCCTGACGTACAGCCGTTTCATGGAAGGCTTGAAAGCCGCCAAGTGCTCGCTGGACCGCAAGGTCCTCGCTGACATCGCCGCGCAGGACGCTGCTGGTTTTGCCGAGTTGGTAAATCTTGCCAAGACCGCGCTGAAGAACAAACCCGGCGCCGCATTGGCCAAAGCCTGATAAAAGATTTGAATCCCGAAAACGGGCGGACTGAAAAGGTTCGCCCGTTTTGCTTTTATCGCTAGAATTTTTCATTATGAATCTGGCGCAATGGACCGACGTTGACCGCTACATCTGTGATTTGCTGATTCCGGCGGACCCCGCGCTGGAAAATGCCCTGAGGGCCAGTGCCGAAGCCGGGCTCCCGCCCATCAACGTGGCTCCCAACCAGGGAAAATTCTTGCACTTGCTCGCCAGAATGTGCCGCGCCCAAAATATTTTGGAAATCGGCTCACTCGGAGGGTACAGCAGCATTTGGCTCGCACGCGCTTTGCCGCCCGGCGGCCGACTGGACACATTGGAGTTGGACCCAAAACATGCAGAGATCGCGCGCCAAAATATTTCCCATGCCGGACTCTCAGACGTGGTCAATCAGCACATCGGGCCGGCGGTCCAGATCTTGCAACAATTCATCCAGCAAATACATGCGCCGTTCGATTTCATTTTTATCGATGCCGACAAAGAGAGCTACGCCGACTATTTCAAATTGTCCATGAAGCTTTCCCGCGCGGGGACCTGCATTGTAGCCGATAACATCGTCCGGCAGGGTGAGGTGATTGATGCCGGGCATGCCGACCCGAGGGTTCAGGGTGTGCGCACGTTCATGAATGCCCTCGCCGCGGAACCGCGCGTCACGGCCACCGCTGTCCAGACCGTAGGCAACAAGGGTTACGATGGATTTGCGATTGCCCTGGTGATTTCATAGACTCTTGCCTTCATGGCCACAATCCTTGACGAAATTGAACCGCTGAAACAGGCCGCGCTGGCAGACCTGAAAAGCGCGCCGGACCTTGCCGCCCTGGAGCAGACGAAGGGCGCGTGGATCGGGCCTAATGGGAAATTTACCGGGTTGATGAAACAACTCGGCTCGCTTTCCAAAGAGGAACGTCCCGCCGCCGGGAAGTTGATCAATGCGGCCAAGGTGGAATTGGAAGCAGCACTCGCCGCGCGCCGCGAAGAATTGGAGATGAAAGCCGCGCTGCCCAAGGAGCCGACGGATTTTACTTTGCCGGGACGCCGCCGCGCCCTGGGCAAATTGCATCCGCTGACCCAGGTCACCAACGATATTGTGTGCGCGTTCCGCAAGATCGGTTTCGCGGTGGCCGACGGCCCGGAGATCGAGGATGAATATCATTGTTTCGACGCACTCAACACTCCCGCCGACCATCCCGCGCGCGACTCGCAGGACACATTTTATCTGGCGGCCAAACGCAGTCCGTCGCCCGGCGCAGTTCCTTCTCCCGCAGGAGCGGGAGAAGGTGTCCGAAGGACGGATGAGGGTCGTGGGGAAAAACTGAATCTTGCGCCGGGTGAAAAACCACTTCTGCTCCGCACGCATACTTCATCTGTGCAGATCCGCGTGATGGAGAAGCAACAGCCGCCGGTACGCATCATCGTGCCGGGCCGGGTCTATCGCCGGGACAACGCCGACGCCACGCACAATCCCACCTTTCACCAGATCGAAGGGCTTTATGTGGACAAAGGCGTGACGGTGGGCGACCTCAAAGGCACCGTCGAATTCGTGTTCCAGGAAATCATGGGCAAAGACGTGAAGATCCGGTTCCGTCCGCATTATTTCAGCTACACCGAACCGAGCTACGAGATCGATTTCACGAATGCGCTCGTTAAGAAGATGGGCAAAGACTGGTTGGAGATCGCCGGCTGCGGCATGGTGCATCCGCAGGTGTTCGAAAACGTCGGGTACGATCCGGAGACTTGGACGGGCTGGGCGTTCGGTTTTGGCATCGAACGCATCGCCATGCTGCGTTACGGCATCAATGACATCCGCCTTTTTTACGAGAACGACGTGCGATTTTTGAGGCAGTTTTGATTTGGGCAAAGGGGCGGTAGTATCCTAATTTGAAATTGGTGGATGCAGCTTTCACTTTCTTTTTTGAAACCACCATTTATACTTCTTATTTCGGCCCTGAGCAATTCGCCCAGTGTTTTTTCCAAAAAAAACCTAATCTAAAATGCTTGGGTTTTGATTTGCATCCGCTAAATTATCTTGTGACACGTTCAGGTATCTCTTTATGAAGCTTTCAGTCGAAGATCAACGGCTGTTGCAGCAGCTCTGCGACGAGCACAAAGTCAGCTATGACAAGGTGTTGAAATTACTCGACACCGTCAAAGAATACGAATTCAAGGACCGCCGCCACGGCATCTATGACGCCCTGAAAGAGATCGTTACTGGCGGTCTGAATACTTAAACAAATAATTTATGGCTACATCCGCTAATCCTCGTCATCTCGTAGAACGGGCTGAGGCATTGACTCGAGAATTGCGGGAAATTACCGGCGAGATGTTGGCGTTGGAACCAAGTGCGGAGTCCAGAGAAAGAACCAATCAACTTCGCGAAGTTTCTCGGACCATTGAGCGGTTGGAATCGTCTCGTGTGTCGGTTCCTGCTGAACTTCGCAATCTGAAAACGACGTTGATTGCCGAATTAAGCACTGAAGAGGAAATTAGCGAAGCACTGGAATCTTTGAGAGGTGAATTGGAGGTATTGCGGGGGGATATCGATAAAAAACAGCCAGCACTAAGCCGTGTCACCAAAGCTGGGAGTGGTTCAAAAAGGCGCGCTCACCGATGCAATTCGCGTTGCCTACGGAAAGCGTGCTGGTTCGCCAAAACCGTATCCAGATTTTCAGGATGTATTTGAAATAGTTCGAGTGGATTATACGACACAAGGCAAGAATGACGATTCCCTCATCGAGGTGCTCCGCGACCTTGCCACGTTCAATCTATTCTGGAAACATGGCGATGAACGCGACCCGCTAGAGCGGCTATCCAACCGGACCATGGTCATCGATTTGCACAAGATGCCGGTTCTCAAGGAATTAGTGGCGTATCTGGCGATCGAAAGGCTTTACAAGGAAATGGCCGCCTTGCCGGATAGCCCGGTCGAAAATAGCCGGCGTACAGTGCGTTGCGTTCTGGTGATTGACGAAGCTCATAATTACCTGCCACAGAAAAATATTTTCCTACAACGTATCATTCGCGAGGGCCGTTCCAAGGGCATTGTAGTATTTTTCGCCTCGCAATCGCCAAACGACTACCAGCAAGCGTTTTTCAATTTCCAAGAACTTCTGGAATTTGCCTTTATTTTCCAATGCGAAGGCGTCTTGCCGGCGGCGATCCAGTCAATCCTCGGTTGCAGCAACAAAACCGGCAAGGATTTGCAGTCGGAAATTGCGAAGTTGGAGCCATTTCAGGTGATCGCCCGCAGCGACAACAAAACCGAAGAATTCACCAAATTCGTCGCCGAGGCTTTCTACCAAGCATACCGGTAATGCAAGATTCAGTGGTGCAATCCCTGTTCCAATTAACGGTCTTTGCTACTGACTTCAACCTTTCCAGTTTCACTTGCGCCACCAATCCATTGGGTTACGATTATCGAGCTAAATGTTGAACACATTCCAAATCATTTTCACTCCCACGGCCGCGGCTGAATTGGGGCGGATGCCCAAGGAATTGCAATTGCAGATTCTCGGCGATTTTCGCGGGCTGCCGCAACAGGTCGTTGGGACGGAACTGGAGCAATTCGGGAAGCTCATCCAGGAAGGCCGCACGTTGCACCGGTTCCGGATCGGGGATTATCGGGTTTATTTTGAACGGCACGAACTGGGCATTCTCGTGCATCGCATTCTGAGCAAGAACACGCTCAAGGATTTTCTTTTTCGGTCCGGCCTGAAAACTCCCGAGGATGAAGCGCTCCAGGAAAACCCCAAGTTTTGGGAATTGATTGAATCGGCCAAGGGGAAATAGCCAGATCCTTATGCTGGAATGACTAATGACTAAACCATAATGACTAAGAAAGCGTCTTTTCGCTTCTGGCTTTTCATGGTTATATCGCCTTAGCATGAACAGGCACCGCTTCGGATTTTCCCGCACTCGTCTTCTGGTTTGCCTGCTATTGCTGCTGGTTCTTGCTTTCAATTTCGCCATCCGCTGGCGGCTTCGTGACATGCCGTTGGAACGCGATGAAGGCGAATATGCCTACGCGGGACAATTGATTCTTCAGGGCATTCCCCCGTATCAACTGGTCTATAACATGAAATTCCCCGGCGTCTATTATGCCTACGGACTGCTCATGGCGATCTTCGGCCAATCGGCATCGGGCATCCATATCGGGATGATTTTGGTCACGTCCATCACCACCATCCTCGTTTTTCTGATCGGATGCGAATTGATGCCGGCGGCAGGCGGATTGATTGCCGCTGCGGTCTTTGTCTGCCTCTCAGCATTGCCGCAAGCCCTCGGGTTGGCGGGGCACGCCACGCATTTCGTTTCACTTTTTGTCTGTGCGGGCGTCCTCGCCTTGTTGATTGCCCGAAGGAAAAAATCCTCCCTGTGGTGGTTTGCCTCGGGGGCGGCTTTTGGGCTGGCCGTTTTGATGGTCCAGCAGGCCATTTTTTTCCCGGCGGTTTTTCTGGCCTGGCTGCTCTGGAGCGAATTTCGGGACAACCGGAAAAGGGCGGGGCTTTTTGTGCTCATCTTCTGCGCTGGTTGCGCCATTCCCTTCCTCCTCATGGCGGCCGGATTCGCCTCCGCGGGACTTTGGCATAATTTTATTTTTTGGACTTTTGATTATGCGCGCCAATACGTTTCCATTTTTCCGCCGCGTGCCGCGCCCGGCCAATTTGCCGACGGATTTGATCCGATTTTTGAGTCCGGCAGGTGGGTTTGGTTTTTAGGGATCGCCGGATTGATTTTTATCCTGCGAAGACGGGTATGGAACACGCCGGTGGAATTGGCCGGTTTGCTTTTTTTGGCGGGGATGCTGGCCACGTGTCCGGGATTTTATTTCCGCAACCATTACTTTTTAATGGTCATGCCCGGGCTTGCCCTGCTCAATGCCGTCGCGGTCATGACCCTCGCCGAAGCTTTGAAGGATATCCATGCCGCCCGATGGGCAAAGTGGTTGCCGCTCTGCCTGACGGGATTGATCGTCGGGAACCTGATGGCCGATAATGGGAAGACTTGGTTCGAACAATCACCCGTGGAGATTTCCAGGGAACTTTACGACATCAGTCCGTTTCCTGAATCAGTTCCGATTGCGGAGTATTTGCAGAAACACACGTCCACAAACGATACCATCGGAATTTTAGGTTCTGAACCGCAAATCTTTTTTCTGTCCCACCGGCATTCGGCTTCCGGGCATATTTACCTTTATCCCCTGACGGAGCCGCAACCGTTTGCCCCGCAAATGCGAAAGGAATTCATCGGAGAGATCGAGGCGGCCCATCCAAAATATGTCGTTTTTGTGAGCGTGGTGTCGTCATGGTACCAGGTGATTGTTCCCGGCGATTCATCGCAACTCATCAATTCCATCCAGGCATGGTGGTACAATTATTCAACAAATTATGCGGTGGTCGGAGCGGTCGATATCTTCACGAACAAACCGTCTCAATATTTTTGGGACGAACAATTAGCCGGTCATTCAAGTTTTACCAACGACGACGTCTTGATCTATCGCCGGAAGGAATAGGAGTGTTCACTCTGGCATCGTTGCAATTTCGGGCAGGATGCCCGAAAAACCGCAGGCTGGAAGCCCGCCCTACATCAGACGTCTTCGCCGAGCTCGACGTTCCAGTAGGCGAGGTCGATGAAATGCTTCCAGCTATCGTGGCGATTGAGGGTGAAGTTGATCTGCACGAACGGACGCCATTTCGGCCGCTTGGGCTTTCGGATAAGATGCAGGCTGGCCTCCTGCGGAGTGCGATTGGCCTTCTGCGTATTGCACTCGATGCACGAACAAACGATGTTCTCCCACGTGGTCGGTCCGCCGCGATCGCGCGGAATGACGTGGTCGAGGTTCAAATCCTTTCGTTCGCAGACCCGTCCGCAGTATTGGCAGGTGTTCTTATCGCGCTCAAAGATATTGTGGCGGGTGAATTTCACTTCTTTCTTGGGCAACCGGTCGTAGATCATCAGCAGAATGATGCGCGGGACACGGATGCGGAAGGAGATGGCATGGACAGATTCCTCATGGGGCGCGTCGGTGGAGATATCGCGCCACTGGCTGAAATTGAGGGTGCGGAAGGAGCCGTCATCGGCGGCGACGACAACCTGGGCCTGGCCCTGGAAGAGCAGGGTGAGCGCGCGCCGCGCGGTGCAGACATTTACGGCCTGCCAGAGCCGGTTCAACACGAGAACATGCTGGTTAAGTGCAGTGTTCATACTGACAGGCGAAAATTATCAGAACTGATGCTGGCGGTCAATGCCATCCCGGTGACGGAAATGTGGCGGTTGGGTGACGGGAGAGTTGAGAGGGACTTGAGTTGAGAGTTGAGGGTCTGCTGATGGTTTGCTAATTTACCTTCGATCGGAATAGTTGGTCAAATATTGGAAGGCCTTGTTGCCCCAGATAACTGAAGTGGAGATGTAAAACGGTGATGAGGGACAGCCAAACCGCCAGCATGACGACAAATCGGGCCATACTCCATATGTTCCCGTACTGTTTTGGCTCGAACAAACGGATCAAACACCAAACAATTGCCCCTGACGCGGCGACGATCAATAGGGTGAGCGGCAGCAAGAATGTCTGGTTAGTAGGCATCAGTGCGTCATTCAGTGACGACGGCAAAATGAAACCGGAGACAATCGAGATGCTCAGCCAAAGAAAAACCAACGCCAAATCCAAACCCTCCTGCCACGTAAAGAATTTCAGCGTCTTCATAATGGAGTAATGCCACTAACTTGCTCCCTGATGGGAGCAAAATCAAGTGACAAAAATGCAAGCGAAACAGGGGCGACGGGGAGCGCACGCGCCCTCGCGTGCAGCGGTTGACGCCCTCGTCAACCGCATGGGCGCGCCTCCGCGCTCGTTTCTACACGCGTTGGCGCGCGTCATTCTGGCCGCGAGGCGCGGTCGGACGCACGCGAGGGCGCGTACGCTCCCCCACTCCCCCACGCAAACCCGTTTGCCAAGCGAAAACATTTTGGCTATTTTGCGGGGATGAAACATTTCGCCTGCCTGGCAGCTTTGATCTTTGCGGTGACTCTTTCGGCCCGCGCGCAGTCAGACCCCGATGACCAATACATCATCATTTACAGCATGATGCAGCAGGCGGATTCGCTTGCAGCGGCCGGCCAGCCTAGCCAGGCGTTGACTGAATTTGAACAGTCACTGGCCGACTTGAAGAAATTCCAGACCATTTATCCCGACTGGAACCCCACCATCGTCAACTACCGCATCAAATACCTCACGGACAAAATCACCGGCCTTACCGCGCGATTACCCGCCACCCCCACCAATGCGCCCGCGATGATGCCCACCAACCAGGCGCCCGGCGCCGCGGCGGCGGCCACGCCGTCCGAATCCGATTTGCAGGCGCAAGTGGATTCATTGAAATTGCAAGTCCAGCAACTGCAGACGGCCAACCAGTTGTTGCAGGACAAATTGAAGGAAGCGCTCAGCGCCCAGCCCGCGCCGACTGATGCGCAGCAATTGGCCCAAGTGCAGGACCAGGTGCGGTCGCTGATGAAGGAAAATGACTTGCTGCGCGCCAGCATGGCCGGCCATACGAATAATCCCAATGCGCAGGCTGAATTGCTCACCGTCCAACAGGAATTGGCCGATGCAAACCTGAATCTCGCGCAGGAAAAAGACCGCGCCAATGCGCTGGCAACGGCAAATAAATCGCTCGACGCGCAGTTGCAATCGCTGCTGGTCGGTCCGGATTCGATGAAGGCATTGCGCGAGGAAAATGTGTTGCTCAAGAAACAGTTGGCGCAATTGCAATCCGGCGCCCCGGCCACGAGTGACAGCGCGGAGTTGGCGCAGGCGCGGGCACAGATCGCAGAACTGCAATCGGACGCCGACATCAACGTGCTGGAGAAACAGGCGCTGGAAGAACGGCTCCAACGGTATGAGGCCGCGGCCCAATCCGCTCCGGCCAATACCATGTCGGCCATCAACAGCGAGGAGATCAGCAAATTGCGCGCGCGATTGGCGACGGATGAGGCGAAGCCGGTGCCTTATACCGCGGAGGAACTCGCGTTGATTAACTCCCCGTCGCCGGCGCCCCAAACCAATGAGGTTGCCATCGCGGCGATCGACAACACAACCGCGCCAGCTCCGGCTCCTTCCACCGATAACGCCGCGGGGACCGCCAACGACGTTTCGCTGCTGGTGGCCGAGGCGCAGAACTATTTTGACAACCACGACTATGTGAAGGCCGAGACGGATTACCGGAAAATTCTGGCACAGGACAAAAACAACGCCGGCGCCATGGCGAACCTGGCGGCCATCGAGTTGCAGGAAAACAAGCTGGATGACGCCGAGTCGCTCCTCAAGGAGGCCCTCGCCATCAATCCGCAGGATGCTTACACACTTTCGACCTATGGTTACCTGGAGTTCCGTGAGCAAAAATTCGACGAAGCGCTCGATGCCCTGAGCCGCGCCGCGAAACTCGATCCGCAAAATGCGCAGGTCGAGAATTATCTCGGCGTCACGTACAGCCATAAGGGCCTGCGCACCCAGGCGGAGGCGGCCCTGCGCAAGGCGATCGAGCTGGACCCGAATTACGGCGCGGCCCACAACAATCTGGCTGTGATCTATCTAACCGAAAATCCGCCCCTGGTTGAGCTGGCGCGGTATGACTACCAAAAGGCGCTCGATGAGGGCGAACCGCGCAATCCCGACCTGGAAAAGATACTCGCCCAAAAAGGCGCGCCGGTGTCACAGTGATTTATGATTTAGGTTTGGCGATTTATGATTGAAATCCGGCGCGGGGGTCGTATTTATTTTAAAATCATCAATCGTAAATCGTAAATCACAAATGATTCAGGCTTTTCATGAACTGACGATTTCCACGCGCGGACGCGCGCTGCATGATTTCACGCTCGAGGTGGAAAAGTGGATCAGCGCCAACCGGTTTCTAAATGGGCTGATCACCTTGCATCTCCGGCACACGTCGGCGTCGTTGCTCATCCAGGAAAATGCCGACCCCGACGTGCAGCGCGATTTGGAGGCATTTTTCAAACGGCTCGTTCCTGACGGCGATCCGCTGTTCATCCATACCGCCGAAGGCGACGATGACATGCCCGCCCACGTGCGCACCGCGTTGACCACGGTGAATTTGAGCATTCCATTGCATTGCGGCCAGATGGCGCTGGGCACGTGGCAGGGGATTTACTTGTGGGAACACCGCAAGCGCGGGCATTCGCGGCGGGTGGCGACGCATTTTATTGGGGAAAGCTTGTAGGAGACGACGCAAGGAGTCTGAATAATTGAATCCAAAAAGCTTCCAATCAGAGTCTCGTGACCTCGACTCCTACGGATTGTAGGGGGTTCTTTTGGGATGGACGACAAGAGCAATTTTGTCACTTGTGGCAAACCCAATTCCCGGCGATAATTTGGTTATGACTGCCACTGCCGTCATTGAAGAAATCAAACAATTGCCGCGCACTGAACAATTGCGCGTTATCGATTTTGTCCGCGAACTCGAGCACCAGCGCCAGCTTTCTGGAGAAGAATTGCGTGTGTTGGTCGAGGAAATGGTGGATTCCAAAGACCCCGCTGAAATTAAAAGATTGCGCGAAGAAATTCATCGCGGTTTTTACGGTGAATAGCCCATGCCGCGCATTCGCCGAAAAAGTCTTCCGACGCAACTGCTCGACCATTTGCTTGACCGTGCCTATGAACGAAAAATTTCCGGCGAACAATTTGAACTCTTGGCAGAATGGTTGCGCACCGACCCCGAAGTGCCGGAGGGAAAATGGTTCAAGAAATTTCCCGGCTTGACCGTTTGCGGCGAAGGCGAACTCATCAAAACTTTTTTGCAGCCCGGACAACTGCCATCCGGTCACGAGTTAAGGTGAACGGCGGACGTGTGCGCCGCCTATCCGCTGAAAAAGAGAGACAAGCAAGGAGTCTCTGAATAATTGAATCCAAAAAAACTTCCAATCAGGGAGGGACTGGTTAGTAGCGGAGCGCGGGTCTGTGACCCGCAGCAGCTTCGACAAAGCGGACGCTCATGGAAAAATTAAAGCGGGTTGAAATTTGGTAATTGCTGCGGCTCCACAGAGCCGCGCTCCGGGGGCGATGCCAGGATGCGCGCATGCGGACTTGAATCCCCAGTTTTCCCTTGCCCTGGGTGCAAATAACCGGGAAAATTTACATTCCAACGACTTTGGGCGGAGAGATGGCAGAGTGGTTTAACGCGCACGCCTGGAAAGCGTGAATACCCTAAAGGTATCGGGGGTTCGAATCCCCCTCTCTCCGCCAGTTTTAATTTTTGCGGCAATCACCTTGTCAATCAGCCGCTGGCGCATCTGGACGCCATTCTTCCAATCTCTCTCTTCGCCAGTTTTGGCTACTATCATTCACTTATCAAACGAAGTACTTTTAACAACATCGTTCCATATGAATAACAAAAAGCACTACATCTTTCCTGCGCTGATCGTCGCCGCCATTGCGCTGGGAACAGTTTTAGACGCCGGCGCTGCACCGGTAGTTGCCAAAACCAGGACCGAAACGCCCGTGACCGTCACCGACAATGGCGATTTCTGGACGCTCGATAACGGCATCGTCAGGGCGACGATCAACAAGTCCAGCGGCCGATTGACTTCGCTCGATTACCACGGCATGAATACCATGGGCGGAGGCGGTGACTGGGAGGAAACTCCGCAGGATGCGCCGCAATTGACCGACACGGTAACCATCGACCCGGCATCAAATGGCGGCGAACGAGCCGAAGTGGCCATCAAGGGCGTCACCGGCGGCACGGTGATGCTCACGCCGAGCGCGCCAGGCGGCGGCACCTATTGTAATATCGAAATCCGCTACGCGCTGGGCCGGGGCGAGAGCGGCATCTATACCTACGCGATTTTTTCACACCCGACCAATTACGCCGCGATGGGCGTGAGCGAGAGCAGATACATCACCAGGCTCAACCACACGTTTGATTGGATTTCGGTGGACGCGGACCGGAACATGCTCGAATGCACGCCGGAGGACTGGGGCAATGGAGTGGTCATCCACGCGAAGGAGCAGCGCATCTTGAGCACCGGCTATTACAAAAATTCGGTCGAGCACAAATACAGTTACACGGCGGTGCAGTTCAAAGTGCCGGCGTTCGGATGGTCGAGTACCCGGGAGCACGTCGGCGTCTGGTTCATCAACCCGACGATCGAGTATTTGAGCGGCGGCGCCTCCAAGCAGGAACTGGTCTGCCATTTTGACGCCAACGACGATCCCGACCCGATCATCCTCGATTACTGGCGCAGCACGCATTTTGGCGGCGCGCAATGCAACATCGCCGCGGGCGAAAACTGGAGCAAGGTCATCGGCCCGATTTTCGTTTATGTCAATTCGTTGTCCCGCTTCGAATCTCCAGGCACGAACGACCTGGAGACGCTGGCCGCCACGGCCGGCAATCCGACGGTTCCGCCCGCCTGGAAGGACAACGCAACCGCGTTGTGGCAGGACGCGCTCCGCCAGGCAAAAGTGGAAACAGCCAAATGGCCCTATGATTGGGTGAACGGCGTGGATTACCCGCATAAAGACGGGCGCGGCACCGTGACCGGGAAGTTCGTGCTCGATGATCCGCAGGCGGAAACAACCAGGCTGCCCAACCTGACCGTTGGCCTGGCCCATGCCGATTACACCAATACCTTCGTTCGGGGCGGCGGGTTTCGTTTTGGCGGCACAAACGGATTTGGCGGCAGACGCGGCAGGTTTGGCGGGACAAACGGATTTGGCGGCGGACGTTTTGGATTTGGCGGCACGAATGGGTTTGGAAGGTTTGGCGGTACCAATGGATTTGGCCGCTTTGGGTTTAACCGGATGGTGGATTGGGAGCATGACGCGAAGTTCTACGAGTTTTGGGACGAGGGCGGCAAAAACGGCAAGTTCACCATCCCGAACGTCCGACCCGGCGCCTACACGCTCCATGCATTTGCCGACGGCGTGCTCGGCGAATATGAGGCGACCAACATTGTGGTGGAAGCGGGCAAAACGCTGGACCTGGGCAGGCTGGACTGGAAACCCGTGCGCTACGGCAGGCAAATCTGGGAGATCGGCTATCCCGACCGCACCGGCGGCAAATTCTTCAAGGGCGACGGCGCGGACTACTGGCTCTGGGGCTGGCCCTTGCGGTACCCGCTCCTGTTCCCGAATGACATTACCTACACCATCGGCCAGAGCGATTATCACAAGGACTGGTTCTTTGAAGAAGTGCCGCACGGGACCAATTACTCCTTCATAAATCCAGATGCGAAGGACCCCGCCAACCAGCGCTTCGGCTGGATCAAAGCCGGCACGCCTGGCGAAGACATGTGGGAATCCATCGGTCATGGCCGCGCGACGACCTGGACCATCAAGTTCAACATGCCCAAGGCGGAGAAGGGCAGGGCAACCCTGCGCGTGGCGCTCGCGGGCGCCGATGGTTTTGGCGGATTGGCCGTGGCGGTGAATGGCCAAAGCGCGGGAACCCTCCGGCCCATCTCCACCGAAGCTCTGCGGTATAACACCGACAAGAGCCTTTGGCAGGAGTGCGATCTGCCGTTCGATGCCGCCATGCTGAAGCAGGGTGACAATGAAATGCAGCTCACCGTGCCCGCTGGAGAATTGACCACCGGCGTGGTTTATGACTACCTGCGTTTGGAGGTTGACGAAAATCAGAGCGCCCCGCTCGCCGTTTCCAACGCCAATTAGTGAAGTCCGATTTTTCATATAACGCAGACATTCCTGTCTGCGGGTTGGCGGGACACTCTTGTCCCGTGATGGGGGAGCGCGCGCGCCTCGCGTGCAGTTTCACGCGCCCTCGCGTGAATCAGCTTCGCCCTTCAAAATGTTCCCAAATTTCAAATTAGGACATTCCCGGCGGTCGACTTCTGTGAAAAATTTCGTAATCTGTTTTTTATGCGAAAAACATTCAAGAACAGCTCGTCCGTTGCCCGCGTGGAACCAGACAATGAAAAGATTTGCACAGGCCGTGATTTGGCCAGGGCACTGGCCAAAACCAGCCTGGCTGACGATGAAGCTGCCGCGTGGTTCGGTGATTTGAAAATTGCCCATAAAACTCTCAACGTCCCCGGTGGTAAGGGCCGACGGGGCTATACGAAAATTATTTAATCCCTAATACTTTGCAAAACTATTCAAGATCCCCCAATGAATTTTTGTCTGAAAGGATTACCCTCAGACCCTTTTCTTCGTCGTAAGGAGTGTCAGACAAGCTAACTTTTCCTGGCGGCGTCAGATTTGAAACCCGTTCTACGGTCGTGAGGCACGCGCAATGCCGGTTGCAAATCTGACACCACCCGCACGGCTTTGGATTAGTTGATTTGAGACCGCTGGCGCGATGACGAATGTAACTTGATCCCATTCATCCCGTCTGCTCTTTGCGTCTTTGCGTTAATTCCGCTCCCGTGTCCCGGTCGTTAAAATCGTGTTCATTCGCGTCAATTTGCCGTTAAATACGCCTTTCCGATTTTGTTTCTGGGCAACATTACGTTTTCCCCGTCTTGTGCTTAAATCCCCTGATGAGGTTGTTATGACGCGCAATGGAAAAATCGCCCGGTTGCCGGACAAGATCCGCAACCAGTTAAATCGCCGCCTTCAAGACGGCGAACCCGGCAACGTGTTGGTCGAATGGCTCAATAAACTCCCCGCCGTAAAACCCTCAAAATCCGATTCAATCCGACCTAATCCGACCAGTGAAAAATTTAGTATCAGATCGTCGGCGTCGAAGGGCAAGGGATGGACCGTTCATATTTCAAACAAAGGCGCCGAGCGTTTCCCCCTCTCCTGGAGGATAGGGCAGGGGTGAGGAGGTTGTTTCACTGAATTGTGTTTTTAGACTTCCCATCCTTACCTTCTCTCCCCAGGAGAAGGAACAGCGAGAGGCGTCTTCGATTGTGCAAACGCTCTACGGTACATTCCGCTGACCCAATTTTCTGCCTTATTTCTTTCAACGACCCGTAACCACATTCATCACGGCGTTGAAAGCTGGCTTGGGTTGGTCGTTGGCGTCGAAGAGCAGGGGATGGCCGCGGGCGAGCCACGAGACTCCGTCGTTCACACCCCAGAAGGTTACCACTTTCACGGATTTATGTTTTATGAACGCCCTAAAAAGATTCGAATAAGCCTCGGATTGTGCCTGATCAGCGCCGCTGATCAATCCGCCCTCGGTGGCTGAAGTGCTGGTGGCAACATCACCAATGGTGCCGCGCTGGCCGCCGCGAGCGCCATTGACGTCCAGCTCGGTGACGTGAATCGGCAGGCCGAGCGTATCCAGGTCGGTCAGTTCCAGGTCGATGCTGTCAAAGGTGGCGGAACTGGCGCTGATATGGGTTTGGGTGCCGATGGCCATGACCGGGACGTGTTGCGCCTGCAGCGACTTGATCAGGGCGATGAATTTTTCGCGTTTTGGCTTGTTCTCCAATCCGTAGTCGTTGTAGCGGAGAATCGCATTTGGGTCGGCTTCATGGGCGTACTCAAAGGCCTTGGCGATGAAGTCCGGCCCGATGATTTGGTACCAAAGCGAGCTGCGAAGGATGTTGGTGCCACGATCGGCGACGGCCTCATTCACAACGTCCCAGACTTGGATCTTGCCTTTGTAACGGCCGACAACGGCGAAGATGTGATCGTGCATGCGCTGGAGCAACTCGTCACGAGAGCAGCGCGGCCCTTTGTAACTACGGCGGATAAAGCCCGGTCCGGGGCCTTCGGGCGCGGTCATCACGGGCGGCGGGTTGGTTCCTGCGAAAACCCAGTCGGGCGTCTGGTTGTGCCAGACGAGGTTGTGTCCCACGATATACATGTGGTTGCTCACCCCGAAGTTCACATAGGCGTCGGCCCCGGTGAAATCGTAGCCGTCCTGGCCCGGATGCGGCTGGATGACCTCCCACTTCATGTCATTTTCCGGTGAGATTTGGTTGAACTGTTGCTTGACGAGAGCAACGTCCTGGTCAACCTGCGCCTGGGTGCGGTTGAGGTTGCCCTGGACGGTGGAATCAGTGGCAACATCGCGATTGATGGCCGCCCCGACATAGAAATGATGTTTGTAGGCATCTTTCAGGGTCGTGGGGCGGGAACCAGGGCCGGTGGTGCAACTGGACAACATCGCCGCAACGGCGAGCAAGCCGAGGCAAAAGCTGAGGTTTGGTCTTGGAATCTTCATGTATTTTTGGAGCGCGGGTCTGCGACCTGCAGTAACGCCATCGTTTTGATTCATTGAATGTTGAATTTTGAATGTTGAATGTTCGATATTTCCTTTGTGCTTCATTTATAACCGAAAGCCATATATGAATGCGGTAGGACGGTGATCTTGAACGAGGTGCGCGGCGGCATGACCGGAGGCGGCGGGCCGAATCCGCCGAAGCGACCAAAGCCGCGATCGCTCACTGGCGCGGGTGAAATCTCCTCGCCGGTCGATAGGTTGCGGATACCGGCCACTTTGCCGGCCACGGAAACTGTGATCTCCGCCGTTGACGGCAGGTAATTTTGCACAATGAACGTGTTGTTGTCGTAACGGAACAAGGCCATCTGGGCAGGGGCGTTGTCAATGCGAACAGGCTCAGCCGAACCGATCGCAGCGCGGATGGAACTCAGAACGTTGGTCGGCAGGCAATAAAGATCAGCCGGATCGTTGGGGACCGTCAGCACATACAGTTTGCCCTTGGAGTAATCGCAGGAAAGCAGGATGGGGTAGGTGGTGCCGGCGGGAGAAATGCCCAGAACATCGCCCCAGGCGTCGTGGGTCAGGATGTTGAAATATTTGATTTCGGGAATAAGGATTTCATGCTGGTCTCCATACGGGCCCGGTTCGGCGAGTGGAGGAATCATGTTCCGTCCGCGGAACGGCGAGCCGGGGCCGCTGGCAAAGCTAAATCGATCCACGGGGACGGTAGTGCCGGTCGTTTCGAGTTCGCAGATGTCTTCCAGGCCTTTGCCTTGCATGGCGCGCAGAAAACCGGAAGTCACGCAGACTGATTTGCCGGCTTCGAGTTGTTTCTTGATCTTATGGATGATGTCCGGATCAAATTTGGCCTGTTCGGTGAGCAGCACCATATCGGCGTCGGCGGGAAAATGCGGAACGATATCCATCGGCAAGCCAATCATGCCCAGGTAATCATGGAGGAACTCCTCGCCCGTGGCGTGGTAAGGCGTGTATGTCTTGATGCCTGCGGGCCTGCCAACCTGGGCCAGCACCGGGTCAACCTGTTTTAGGGTATAGCCGGCCACGTCGGCAAAGATGATGTTGTCACTGTTGGCATCAATGGTCTTTTGAACATCGGCCAGGTTAAGACTGGTCGGCAAATCAGCCCAGGGGCGATTCGTGCCGTTGCCGAACCGGATGTTGAAGAGCATGCCCGCGTAATTGAAGCAGCACATCTCCGGGCATCGCGCGAATACGGTGTCGAGAAGTTCTTCGGAGTAGCGGTCAATCGGAAAGGCGCCACCCTGATCCACCCAACCGCCTTTGTTCACCCCCGGCTTGAGATTGTCCATGAACCGCATGATGTCGTAGCTCAAATAAGGCTGAAGATGTTGCTCCTGGCCGACCCAAAGCCGTGATTCCGTGCCGGAAAAGATGCCGTCGGCGAGGAGGGGAACTTTTTCGGTATCATCGCCCATACCGGCATATTGGTCATACCAGTTGGCCATCTTGATGACGACTTTGCACCTGGGATTGACCGCTTTGGCGGGGCCGACGATGAGGTCCTTGACGACTTCACGCATGGTGTCCAGGCGGTATTGGGTCCAGGTGCGATTGCCTTTGGCTTTGATATCGTAGTCCGTCTTGCGGTCAAAGAAGAAATAATCATCGAGGAGGATTTCGTCGAAATGGCGCGCGGCCATCTCGACGGCTTTTTTTGCGAACGCGCGGTTTTCCGGATCAGCGTAATCGAAGCCCTGGTAGCCATGGGTTTCGGTGATGCTGAAGGCCAGGCCGCCGCAGACCTGCACGCCCTGGTCCTGGTAGAACTTTTTTAATTTTTCAAGGCCCGCTTCATCCACGAGGGTGTGGTTGCGCATGACCTCGAGATAGATTTTGTCGATTTTAAGATTGCGGGTGAGGTTTGACCAGGACTCGGCTGGGTCGAGGTTGCCGTTCATGAGGTTCGACACCGTGCCCTCAGTCGCGTAAGTGGAGACGATAAAACTCTGGTAATGGCCCTGGGCCTGGGCGTTGATAGCCAGCGTTCCCATTGCGAGGGGAATGGCCAGTGCCAGGATTTGTTTTCTCATGGTTCGATTCATCCAATTTCTACGTCAGCGGCTTTAAAGATTGTGTTCAAGTGAAACAGTGAACAATATTACGCGCGCAAAGCCAGTAAATCTTGATGAATAATTCTCTGATTACCAAATTGATCGGTGAGATTCCCCATCGGTTGCAACTGGCGGGCGGATGGATTGATCAGCCATTTGTCTCGCGCCGCAATCCCAAGCCGCCCGGCTCAATGGTGGTAGTGCAGATTGAGCCTGAATTCCGTCCCATGGACCGCTCGGGCCTCGCCAGTGGCACCCGTACCACTGCCATGAAATTGTGGAAGGGCAGATTACCGAAACGTCCACTCGATGAGTTGGTGCGCGAACTTTACGAGGCTGAGAACAAGGGCCGACCCGAGCCGAGTGGTTCGCAGGACATGATCGGCCTGATTTATCCGGGCGTGAACCGGCTGGACTACGACTACCGGATTCATGGCGGCGTTTTTCCGGCCCACATCGAATCCTGCAACAGTGATAGGGTGGCGCGATGGTTAAGCAAAATTTTGCATCTGGTTCCCATTGAGCCGCGTCCGGAGAGGTACCATCCGCTGGGAATTAAAAACCTCGACCCCAAATGGATCGCCCGGCTCAGCCAATCCGGCCGCGACTGCTACGATGCGATTGTCCGGATGGATGCCAAGGCGCTCGGCGCGTCGTTCAATCTGAACATGAAATGCTGGGAGACGCTTCTCCCGCGCGTCGTGCGCCATCCGCTCTTGCGCGTGGATTTGATGCCGCTACTTGCGGCGTATCAGCGGCAATACCCCGGCGCGATGTACTCCGGCTGCGGCGGTGGCTATCTCATCGTGGTTTCAACGAAGCCCGTTCCCGGCGCGTTTCAGGTGAGTGTTCGCGTGGCTCGAAAATGAGCGTAAAAAAACAAATTGTCGTCTCGGGCGCGTTTGACGACATCAAGTCGCGCGACCTGCGATTTCTCCAGGAAGCTGCAATGCTCGGTGAACTCACCGTCGTGCTTTGGCGGGATGAAACGCTGAAAAAGCTGAATGGCCAGGCGCCGAAATTTCCCTTCACAGAACGATTATATTTTCTGAATGCGGTCCGTTATGTCAGCCGTGTGATTGAGGCCGACGGCCATGCAGGATTCGATGCGCTGCCAAAAAATTTACAGGCTGACCTCTGGGCGGACGTTGAGGCCACGGCCAATTCGGCCCGTGCAAAATTTGCGGCCGATAACCAAATTGCCTATCGCGCCTTCAAGGCAAGCGAGTTGCAGGGTTTTCCCGAATCGCCGTCACCACCCTCCGCGCCCGGACGGAAAAATGTCATCGTCACGGGCAGTTACGATTGGTTTCACTCCGGGCACGTCCGGTTTCTTGAGGAAGCCAGCACTTACGGCGACTTGCATGTAGTGGTCGGGCACGATGCGAACATCCGGCTGCTCAAAGGCGAGGGGCATCCGATGATTCCGCAGGACGAGCGGCGGTATATGGTCGGGTCCATAAAGTTCGTGCGGCAGGCGTTGATTTCCACGGGCACCGGCTGGCTGGATGCAGATCCGGAAATCAAGCGATTGAGGCCGGACATTTATGTGGTGAATGAAGATGGCGACAAGGGTGGCAAACGCGAATACTGCCAGAAAATGGGGATCGCATACATTGTGCTTAAGCGCGTGCCCGCCGCCGGACTGCCCATGCGGAGCAGCACTGATTTGCGGGGGTTCTGACGGCGCGCGGAGTGACGCGCCCTGCCTGGAATGCTGATTCTCTCCTTTGAATTATTGTCAGAATTTATAAGCGATGGCCATAACCAGTTTAGCATCGTTTTTCAAATGTCCGGGAGCAGGCTGGTTGTAATACTGGTCGTCCAAGTAGCATTGCAGGGTCAGGCTTTTGTCTTTGGTGATATCGGCTTCGACGCCGACCTCGGCGTTTATATTATAATTGTTCACATTGTCCAACTGCGGCAACCACTCAGCAGTTTCCCACAGGCGGGCGCGATCGGTCAGCTTCTGATCGAATTTCTCGGCCACGCGCACCGTAACGTAGTCCCGGGTTTCGCTATCAAGGCGCTCAAAGACATAGCCGGGACCCGCTTCAGCGCTTAGATCCGTCCGGTTGTTCTTGATGAAGTAGTAACCAAGGCCGACGCCCGGGGTCACTTCGTAGTGTATATCGGCCACATCGTCATGCAAGGCCTCGACGCGTCCATAAGCGTAGAAGCGGCGAGTGATATTATGGTTATATTGAACGTGTCCATCAACGTTTTGCGCGGTGGTACTGCTGGAGGAAACGCCGTTTACGGTGATCTTACTTTTGCCGTAAGTTGCATTCACACCGAGATTCCATTCGTCGTCGATGGTTTTGCGATCGGCGGTCGCGGCCAGGGTGGCCAGCGTGGTGTCGCTGTTGCCGCGAGTCACGGTTAGTCCCGCCGAGACCGCGTTCTGCCACCTGGGCATAGGTGGCGGCGCGTTAGTGGCCATTTGCGCCCGTGCGGAAATGGCTGCGGCGAAGAGAGAGAGCACAATAATACTTTTGGTTGTTCTAACGGCATTCATATCTATTGGCTATTTTACTCCTATCGATTGGTTGTTGGTTTGAACCGAAAGGGCGGGCGATAAACGAAGTCTCCAGAATCAATTGCAAAAACCATCCCATGGTCGTGACTCTAAACCAGCATCATGTGGATGACAAGAGGCAGCCGTCAACATTTTTTCTATGGTTGATCTTTTCATGCCATTGTGCCAGTGTCCGATCATGTTCCCAAAGCGCGGTACTGAAGTTAATCGTCAATCTTTAACCCAATAATCTTATGAAACATGCTCTCATCTCCGCCCTCGGACTGTTTGCCATCGGTTGCGCCAGCACGGTTTTTGCCGACACCAACACTGTGGCCAGCGTCAACGCGGCGGTGGCCAAACTTGCGGCCGCACCCAATTATGGTTGGACCGTCAACGTCCAGCTTCCCAATTCGCAGTTCACGCCCTCGCCCGTCACCGGCGTGACGGAAAAGGACGGATATTCAATGGTGTCGGAAGACATCAACGGCGATACGATGCAAGCCGTGTTCAAAGGCGACAAAGCGGCCATCAAAGGGCAGGACGACTGGCAATCCATGGCTGAGGCGGACGATCAAACCGCGATGATGGGCGGTTTTTTGGTCAATCCCGGAACGGCCGCGACCGAGTCTGCAAAAATTCTTAAGGATGCCGGTGACCTCTCCGCCGGCACCAATGGCGTGATCAGCGGCGATTTTACCGATGCCGGCGCCACCGACCAGATGACTTTCCGGGGCAGGAACGGCAACCCTCCTCCTCCCCCCAAGAACGCGAAAGGTTCGCTTAAATTCTGGCTGAATTCCGACGGGACCCTTGCCAAGTTCGAAACGCATCTCACCGCTCAGGTCGCGTTTGGCGACCAAGGCCCGCAGGATTTTGAAGTCATCCGCACCGTCGTGATCCAGAATGTGGGGACCACCAAAGTGACTGTGCCGGACGCTGCGCTGAAAGCGCTTCAGTCCAAAGCTGCTCCCGCGAAATAGCGGGGAATTAAACGCAAAGACGCCAAGACGCAAAGAAGAATAAAGGGACAAGCAGGATTGATTAGGATAATTCAATGCGCGAAAAATTCTGGAAGGCCTTGTGAAATTTTGGTTGAAACCATGCCACAAATACGCTGACTCCTATCAGGCAATCTTTCGATTCAGTGGTTTGGATGCTTGCGTGGTTTGCATGGCTACCGTTTTTCTTCTAACGTTCTAACCGCTCCACATTTCCAACAGGAGGTGAATTGCGGTTCCAACTTCTCGCCGCAAGCAGGGCAGACCCAGGCGCTTCCGACAACCTTCGCCGATGCCCGCCAGGCCTGCTTGATCTGGAGCGCTTCTGCCAGCCTGGAATCATCCTGTATCCACAATTCCGGCGTGCTCTCGCTGATGGGAATCTCCGGGGCGAGGCCGGCGGTAAATTCATTGCGCATGAAGCAGAGAATTCCGGCGCTCTCCAGCATGGCCTTGAGTTGGGCTATCTCGCCCGGAATTGGAGAGCTAAGGATTATCTTCATATCGTCACAAACTTTTCGCAAAACTGGCGATGATCGCCAATGCAAAGCCGAAAAACACCACAACCATGATGGCGGTCCCGAAATGTCCGGAAATCAATGTTGCCACCAAGCAACCGACAGCGATTTGGAAAGCCAAAAGCAATCCGATCTCCAAAATACTCCAGCTTTCAAGATGCGCTATCTTGTAAATCAAGGCCACGATGATGAGCGGAACAATCATTGCCCGCAATCCCAAGGCGCGAAACTCGACCGGTACGAATAAAACGATCAACCAAACACCCACCGCCTCAATCAGGGAAGCAAAACCGCTGATGATGGCCTCTGTGCCAGCGCTGAGCAGTTCCATATCGCTCTCAATCGCGTTGCAGAAAATGTTTAATAACACGACCGCCACGCTTAGCGTCAAAAAAGCGATTGCCCAATACGCTGCGAGTTGGATGGCTGCGTGCATAATGTGGCCGGACAATTCAAGGCTGCGCTTCAGCGCGGAAAACGGCAAGCGTGATTTTGTGACACCCCTACTTCGACACCTCTACTTCGACTGCGCAAAGAGCATGAACACGCGGGGGCCGCGAGGGGTGGCGATGGCGAATTTTTCCTCTTCCGCGCCGTGCGGTTTGGCCAGGCCATCGCAATTTTTGTCATCCACCGGCTTGCCGTCGGCAAAAAACATATAATGATGGGTGCGATGCCCGGGGATATGTTGGAGGGCAAGGTTCCAGGCGCCGGAGACGTCGCGGCTCATGGGAAGCTTTTTCCACTCCGTAAAGGTGCCGGCCACTTCGACTTTATGCGGGATTTGAGCTTGTTCTCCGGGAAGCATCCAGCGGAAGGTTTTGCTGTAAGTTAGCTTGCGCTCGGCTGGCTTTTGCGCGTGAGGGTGGGCATGGGCGTGTGACCCGGTCTTGGGCGTCCCGGCTTTTGGCGGCGGCAGGAAGACTTTTCCAAAATGGTGCGGCAAATCAGGCATATTTACTGATATAATTATAGATACTACGTTGCGTCCAAATCTCAACAGGGGGTTTTGACCAGAAAAGCTATTCCGCGTTCGGATATGACCCGAGAATTTTCACAAAATTACAATGGTCGCCGAGATGCTGGATGGCGCTGGCGACTTTCTTGTCCTGCGCGTGCCCGTCGCAATCGATGAAAAAGAAATATTCCCACGCCTTGCGCTTGCTCGGACGCGACTCAATTTTCGTCATGTTCAATTTATATCGGCGGAAAGCCGCCAACGCTTGATGGAGCGCGCCGACTTTGTCGGTGACGCTGATCATCAAACTGGTGCGGTCATGGCCGGTCGGGGGGCTGCATTGGCGGCCCAGCACCAGGAAGCGCGTGGCGTTGGCCGCATTGTCCTGGATGTCCTCTTCCAAAATCTCCAATCCGTATTTTTCAGCGGCGATGACTCCGGCGATGGCGGCGGTGTTTTTCTCCTTCACGGCCAGTTCCGCCGAACGGGCATTGGAAGAGGTCTCAACAATCTCCACGCGCGGCAGGTTGTTTTGGATCCAACCACGGCATTGCGCAAGCGATTGCGGATGCCCGTAAAGTTTACTGATTTTGGCGCGCGGCGAATTGGACAATAGACATTGCTGCACCGGCAGGACGATCTGCGAAACGATTTTCAGATCGCTGTCCACGAACATGTCGAGCGTGTGGGTGACGACGCCTTCGGTCGAGTTTTCCACGGGGACGACGCCGTAATCGGCGCGGCCTTTTCTGACCTCGTTGAAAACGTCGGCGATGGTCTTTTGCGAGGTATAAGTCAGGCTGGACCCGAAGCGGCGGATGGCGGCCTGATGGGCGAAGGTGGCCTCGGGGCCGAGATAGGCGATGCTCATGGCCTTTTCGAGGGCCAGCGCGCTGGACATGATTTCGCGGTAAATGGCGCGGAGCTGTTCGCCGGTGATCGGGCCGGGATTGAGATGAGTAATGCGGTCGAGGACCGCGCGTTCGCGGTGCGGCGCATAGATTTCTTCGCCGGCCTTGCGCTTGATCTCGCCGATGGCCAGGACGTGTCGCGTGCGCTTGTTCAAAAGGCGCACGAGCTGCTCATCCAATTTATCAATGGCCTTGCGATGTTCGGGAATGCTCAAGACAACAAAGGATGAAGAATTTTGCCGAAAGAATCAATTCGGTTTTGCGTTGCAAGTGAATCCCAACGGAGACCTCTGCGAAAGTGTAGCAGAGGACATGAGTCCGCTCTGATTTCATTCAACAACGGAAGAAAAGATGGAGCCGACTAATGTCGGCTGCTACGCAAAATCTACTATTGGCCTCCTATTTTCTTCATTTCTCTCAACCCTCAACTCAAAATCCCTCTCAACTGCTCCCTACACCTTCTCCTCAATCAACTCCATCCGCGCGCCTCCAAGGAGTTGCTCGACAAACGCCGTGGAATAAACCCCGCGGCGGAAGTTGGGGTCCTGCATGATGGCTTGCTGAAACGATATGGTCGTCTTCACGCCCGTGATCATGAATTCCGACAGCGCGCGGTTCATGCGATCGATGGCTTCGCGCCGGTCTTTGCCAGTGACGATGAGCTTGCCGATCATGGAATCGTACGTCGGAGGAACGCTATAGCCGGCATAAGCATGCGTATCCACGCGCACGCCGCGTCCGCCGGGCTGGTAGTACATTTCGATGCGTCCGGGGCTGGGCCGAAAATCGTCGAAGGGATTTTCGGCGTTGATGCGGCACTCGATGGCGTGGCCCTTCATCTCAATATTGCGCTGTGAATGCTGCAGCGGTTCACCCGCCGCGATCAGGATTTGGTACTTCACCAAATCAATGCCCGTGACCTCCTCGGTCACCGGATGTTCGACCTGGATCCGCTTGTTGACCTCCAGGAAATAATATTCGCCGTTGTTGTCCACGATGAACTCCACCGTGCCGGCATTCACATAGCGCGCGGCTTCGGCAATCCTGACGGCATCGCGGCCAATCTTATCGCGAAGTTTGCGGAATTTGTTTTCGAGCAGGGGAGAGGGCGCTTCTTCAATGAGTTTTTGATTGCGGCGTTGCACGGAACAGTCGCGCTCGCCCAAATGGATGATATGGCCCTTGTTATCGCCAAGAATCTGGATCTCAATGTGATGGGGATTCTCGATGAATTTCTCGATGTACACACCGGAATTGCCGAAGGCCTTTTCGGCCTCGGTCCGGGCGGTGTGATAGCCTTTGACCAGCGAGGGGTCATTGTGCGCCACGCGCATTCCGCGTCCGCCGCCGCCGCAGATGGCCTTGATCATGACGGGATAGCCGATGCGTTTGGCCACCTCGCGCGCGTCCTTTTCATTTTCCACCGCGCCATCGGAGCCCGGGGGAATGGCGACGCCGGCTTTTTTGGCGAGCAGGCGGCTGACGGCCTTGTCGCTCAACGACTGCATCGCCCGCGGACTCGGCCCGATAAAGCGGATGTTGCAGCTCTCGCAGACTTCGGCGAAATGGGGGTCCTCGGAAAGGAATCCGTAGCCCGGATGAATGGCGTCCACGTCGGTGACTTCGGCGGCGCTGATGATGCGATCGATGCGCAGATAACTTTCCGAGGCGGCGGCTTTGCCGATACAAATCGCCTCGTCGGCGATTTGCACGTGCATGGAATTGGCGTCGATTTCCGAATAGACCGCGACGGTGCGGATATTTAATTCTTTGCAGGCGCGGATGATCCGAACCGCGATTTCCCCGCGATTGGCCACCAGGATTTTTTCAAACATTGTTATTTAAGCGTTGACCGCGAATTGAATCGTTGAACTGCTAACCAGTCAGTTCGGGCGCACTTTGAACAGCGGCTGGCCGAATTCAACCGGCTTGCCGTTTTCAACGAGCACTTGGGTGACGATGCCCTTTACCTCGGATTTGATCTCATTCATGACCTTCATCGCTTCAATAATACAGACCACCGTTTCTATACCGACTTCGGCCCCGACCTCGATATAGGGCGCCGCTTCCGGGGACGGCGAACGGTAAAATGTGCCAATCATGGGGGATTTGACTTCAATCTCTCCGTTTGACGCCGGGAGAGGGACAGCGGCTGGTGAAGATGAAATCGGGGCCTGAGCTGACGCCAGGGGCATGACCGGCATCTGTTCGTCCGGCTGGCCAGCCGGCGCGCCGCCGTTCAACCCGCGCTTGAGCCGGATTTTTGAGTCCTGGCGCTCCAATTCAAACTCCGTGATGGAGTTTTTTTTCATCAAATCGATGATTGCTTTGATATCTTTTAAATCCACAAATCGTTCTCGTTAAAGAAATAAATTATTCAGTCTGTTACCAAAAAAATGCAGCTTCCCAATGAACCCATTTTTTCAATTGTTAAATTCCCGTGACAGTATCTTTGAATTGTAACAGAGTCAAGTCTCTTTTCTTGCGCCACAAAACAGGCCAAAAAAGGCTACAAACAGTCAATTTAGTGCTTGTTTTTGGTATCTTTAACGAAAACGGAGGCTTCCACAGCCAAAACGTAGGATTTTGGACCGAACCCGCAGATTTGACCGGCGCATACGGGGGCAATGAGTGATTTTTGACGGAACTCCTCTCGCGCATGGACATTCGAAAGGTGGATTTCAATGGTGGGGATGCCCACTGCCGCAATGGCGTCGCGCAGGGCAATGCTGGTATGGGTATAAGCGGCGGCATTGATGACGATGACGTCGAATTTGCCCTTGGCCTGCTGTATCCAATCCACCAATTCGCCTTCCAGATTGGACTGGCGGAACTCGATTTCCACCTTCAATTGGGCGGCGCGTTCGCGGACGCTGGCCTCAATGTCCGCCAGGGTGGCGCGGCCATAGACTTCAGGCTCGCGCTGGCCAAGCAGGTTCAGGTTAGGCCCGTTGAGGAAGAGGGTTTTCATTTAACGTCATGATATTTAGCCGGGCCACGCCTTTTGTCGAGTGGATTTACCGTACGTTGCCCCACCATCAAACCCAGAAACGTAAAGGCCATCCAGGCCAGGGCGGGAATATAAAGACTGAATTCAACGAACCCCTGGATAAACCAGGCGAGCAGGCCGGCAAAAATGGCGAAGGCCATCGGGTCGGATGAATTTCGAATGCGCCGGCCCAGGGCAGTCAATGCCATGAAAATCCACGCGGCATAAAGGGCGCCGCCGCAAATGCCTGAATCCGAGAATTGTTCGAGATAATCGTTATGCGCCAGCCGCGCCATTTCCGCATCCGGCGCCTTGAGCCGGGCGTAAGGACGTTGGAATGTTCCCGGTCCGGTGCCAAACAGTGGCCGGTCGCCGGTGGTTTGTACCGCCGCGCGCCAGTAATCAAACCGGGCGCCCACGCTGGTGGCGCCGTTGGCAAAATAATGATGGAAGCGCACGGCGAAGATTCCCAGGCCCAGGACAGCGACAACGGCGATCGCGGTGATTTTCATTTTCATGGGCCAATCCAGCCGCAAGAGGTACAGGCCGCCGACGCCCATGGCCAGGAGCCATCCGAATTTCGAGCCGCTGAAAATCAATCCCGCGCTCCCGAGCAGGACGGCGAGCGCGATGACAGCCGCCCGGACGGCGGGCCGCAAATTTTTTGCGCCGAACGCCAGTGTCAACGCCACGGGCAGGAGGAGCAGGACGATTCCGGCCAGCGCGTTGGGATAGACGAGGGTGCCCATGACGCGGCCTTTTGAAAATTTATCAAGCCACATCGGATTCGCCACGTCCACGCCGTTGGTGGTGATGATCATCTGTTCCCGTTTCATTTCCAGAACCGCGTCGGGGGGAATGTTGGTCCAGCCGGCTTGCTGTCCTTCCATGAGGACCTGGCGCGTCTGGGGAAAATCAAGGAGGCGCTCATCCACCGCGCGGATGAGGCACCAGGTGAACCCGGCGAGGATGCCGATCAGCAAAAAATTCAGCATCCGCGGATTCGCAAAAAGAAACGCGCCCAAAAAATAACACGCGACACACCCGAAAAATTGCCAAAGCGTCGTATTGGTCAAATCAGTATCTACCGTTTGCGTCGCGGAAAGGAACTGCCATCCCAGCCACGCCAGCGGCAGCAGCCAAAGCCATTTATTTATTGGCGATTTTCCAGAATAGTTTTTAAGCGCAAGAATTCCGCCGATGATGGCGAAGGGGACAAAAAACCAATTGGCCCAATGTGTCGGCCAGGGGTCGTGCCAATACCCGGAAAACGATTCCGGCGGAATGATCTTGGTGTCGAGGATGACCGGGTTGCCGAATTTCCAGATGCATAGGCCGAGAAACAATCCGAAAGCCACAGCGAAATACTGGAGGGCGGATGTTTTTTCCGGTTTCACCACGCAGCCTGGGGATGGCCGAAAAGCGCGCCAGCGTCCTGGAGTGCGGCGGCAAGCGAAGCGCGACGCCGCTTTTGGCAGAATCGATTCACCGTTGTCAAAGAATTAACGCAAAGACGCAAAGATGCAAAGCCGCAAGGAGCCGATAAAAATTCTTTGCGCCTTTGCGCCTTTGCGTTAAAAAAACGTCGGCAGGCAGGCGGACCTAAAGCGGTGTCACGGCCACCGCACTCCAAGACCTCGCGGATTTCGGTTTGCACTTTTAAAAAATCGGCCATGTTTTTTTGAAACGCTCTACAAATGCAATTTCAGCAGGCCCACTTCCAGGGCCAGGGCTTCCTGGACATTGGTGTGAAGAAGCCGTTGGGCGCGCTCGAACGTCCGCAAATTTTCCTGCGCATCGCGCGTGGAAATCCGTTTGGCGATCTCTTGCGTCCCGGCAATCTTCGGATAATTCAAAAGCTCATTCCCCGTGGCAAGCGTGAGCAGCCAGATGTCCCGCAGCCAGCATTGGACGAGCAGAAGCAGGTCGGCGCGCTGGCGGCGGTATTCGGATTCCACGGCGGCGGCGAGTTCGTCCTCCCATTTTTCGCGCAGGTCCTTCTCGATGTCCTCGTATTTTTCGAGAGGCGAACGGGCGGCAAGCCCTTCTCCGACGAGCGCGCGGAGTTCGGCGAGCTTTTGAAGCAACACGTCGAGAAGCAAGTAGCGGCTCATCAGACTTTTTTGGCCGCCGGCGGCAAGACCGCTGAATTTTTGCAGCCACTCGTTTTGGGCGGCGTCAAGCTCGTGCCGGTTGCTGAAAAAATTCAGGCGCAGGCAGCGGGAAAGGATGGTCTCCAAAATCCGTTGCGGAGTCGTGGACAGCAAAATCAGGATGGATTTTTGCGGAGGCTCTTCGAGCGTTTTCAGGAAGGCATTGGCGCCCTGCGGATTCATCCGGTCCGCGCCGGCGATGACCGCCACTTTGAATCCGGCCTCGGCGGGTTTGAGCTGGATCTCGCGCATGAGTTCGCGTGTTTGCTCCACGGTGATGACCCGCGATTTGGATTCAGGCCGCACCCAATGGACGTCCGCATGGGTCTCGTTTTCGGTCTTGAGGCAGTTGGCGCATTTATCGCAGCAATCCACGGCCATGCCGTTTTGACGGACGGGGTCCTGGCAATTCAATGTTTTGGCCAATGTGCGCGCCAGAAATTCGAGTTCATCCAGGCGGTCGCCGGCGAACAGATAAGCGTGGCCCAGCCGCCCACGGGCGAGGGAACGCTTGAGAAGCTCGACGCCTTGCGCGTGTTTGGAAAATTGGGTGAAGGACATCAGATCAGGTTCAGGGCTGTTTGGCCGTGGCGACAGCGGCGGCGATGGTGTTGACCGTGTGGAGGATTTTTCGGGTGGTGTCGGCGTCGGCGAGCTTTAGGCCGTAGTTCTTGTCCAGGGCCACGACGATTTGCAGGGCGTCCACGGAGTCGAGGCCCAGGCTGTCCTGGCCGAAGAGAGGCTGGTCATCGCCGATTTCGTCGGGGGTGATCTTCAGCATCAGGTTGTCCACCAACATCTGTTTGATTTCTTTGTTCAGGCCGGTTGAATCACTCATTGAAATTTAATTCGGACATTTTGACGGCAAAGACTGAATCGGCGGGGCGATTGGCGCAAGCCGGAAATGGTGGATGTCGGAACTTAATGAGAATGTCCCTATTTGAACTTAATGGAAATGTCCCTATTGGGAGAGGATGGCGGCAGCCATCCTGTCCCGGACATGGAGACATTGACAATGAATCGGAAAGAACGGAATCGGATCACGATCATGGCGGGGATCAAAAGCAAAGCGCTGAGCCAGGTGGAGGCAGCGGGACTGATGGGGGTGGGCTATCGGCAAGCCAAGCGGATCTGGCGGCGGTATCAAGCGCAAGGGGATGCTGGTTTGGTGCATGGGCTGCGCGGCAAACCGGGGCTGCGGCGCAAGGCCCCCGCCGTGCGCACGCTAGTGCTGGCGCGTTACGCTGAGGAACGCTACGCGGATTTCGGACCCACGCTGCTGGCCGAGGAGTTGGCCAAGGAAGGGATCGTGGTGGATCACGACACGGTCCGGCGGTGGTTGCTGGCCGAGGGGAAGCTCACGGTGCGCCGACGCAAGCAAGTGCATCGGCAATGGCGGGAGCGCAAGCCCTGTTTCGGGGCGATGGTGCAACTGGACGGCTCGCATCACGACTGGTTTGAAGGACGGCGGGAGAAGTGTGTACTGATGGTGATGGTGGATGACGCGACCAACCGGATGCGGGCGCGTTTTTCCGAGGAAGAAACGACGCGGGCCAGCTACGATGTGTTGGAAAGCTGGGGACGCAAGCACCGTTTGCCTGGGAGCTTGTACGTGGATCGGGACAGCATCTACCGCTGCGAAGGGGCGGCCAGCGTAGCCGATCAACTGGCCGGCAAAGAACGGCAAACGCAGTTTGGCCGGGCGATGGCGACGTTGGGGGTGGAACTAATTTTGGCCAATAGTCCGCAGGCCAAAGGCCGGGTGGAACGGATGAACGGAGTGTTGCAAGACCGACTGGTCAAGGCATTGCGACTGGCCAAGATCAACGACCTGGAAAGTGCGAACCGGTTTCTGGAAGAAACCTATCTGGGAGAGTTCAACCAGCGGTTTGCGCGGAAGGCGGCCAGCCCGATGGACGCGCATCGAGGGCTGCCCCGGAACTTGAACGAAGTTTTGAGTTGGGAAGAAGAACGGGTGGTGCAACGGGATTGGACCGTGGGCTGTGAAGGAAAATGGTATCAACTGGACCAGCAACATGAGGCGTTGAGCCTGGTTGGACGCAAAGTGGTGGTGCGGACGCTGCGGGACGGGCGGGTGCAACTGGTCTATCGCGGGCAGAAACTCAAGTGGCGCCAACTGCCGCAACGGCCCGCGCATCTCAAGCCAGTCAAGCCCCTAACCGCCAGACCCGCGAATCAACCGCCAGGGGCAGGCCACCCGTGGCGGCGTCCGCTGTTGGCGGGCGGGCGGGCAGTGCGGTTTGGGTTGGGGGATTCCGGTCGGCCTCCGCTACGCTCCGGCCTCCCTCCATCCCCCAACCCAAACCGGGAAACAAACAAACAACATCAACCAACAAAAGGGGACATTTTCTCCTAAGTTATCAAGGGGACATTTCTATTAAGTTTTGACAGCCGGAAATGGTGGACGAGGAATTTGAATATTTAGTTTTCAATTTTGAGTTTTTGGATTGATGCAGACCTTTTTCGCATTTTTTGTTAAACTTCAATTCGCTTCAATTCGCTTCAATTCACTTTCGCTGTTTTTCATTTTCGTAGCAGAGAAAGCGGCCGGAGCGCGGACATTCCTGTCCGCAGCAACGGAACTCCCGCGAAATGGGCGCCAATCCAAACCAGTCCGTGCTGCCGTTCGTAAATTGCGGCTCCGGGAACACTCGGGGAGCTGCTGCGGACTGGAAAGTCCGCGCTCCGGTTGGGACCGTTGTTTCTCATTTTCGTGGCATCATGCGTGAGCGTGATCTGAATATTTTGGTCTCACGCAAAGGACGCGAAGGCCGCAAAGGGAAAATATTCTCCTGAGTGGTTTGACCAGGTCGGACTGGCTTGGACTGGCCTGGACTGGCTTGGACTGGCCTGGACTGGCTTGGACTGTGGACTGAGGACTGACGACTGTGGACTGTGGACTCGCATTCATGGGGTGAGTATGGCAGAAAGGAGCAAAATCGTAATGTTGCCCGGGAACAAAAAGTGAAAGGCGAGGATGGAGGATGGAAGATGGTATTTAAAGATCGCAAGAAAAACGAAGAGGGATCCGCCTACGCCAAGGCTATGGCGGACAGGCAGGAGTGAACAGAGAAAGCGGCTCCGCCTCGTCTGGCTACCATCTTCGCTAAAAGCTTTGACGCGGCAACGAAAGCAAGGGGTTGACAAGCTTCGCAATTTTGCGAAGATTAATACTATGACAAAGGGCGCGAATGCCGAAGACTAACGTGGTCTTTTACAAGGAAGAGGACGGCTCCGTGCCGATTCTTGAGCAGAAATGAATATGCCAAAGAAGAAAACAACGACGTCTGACGCGGTGCAAATTCTGCATCGGCGGTATTATCGGGGCAAGCCGGAGCGGCTGGCACAGCTTGAGGAAGCCCGAGCGGAGGACGATCTGGCGCGAAGGATCTATGAGCTTAGGGAGCAAGCGGGGTTAACGCAAGCGCGGCTGGCCAAACTGATCGGAACTTCGGAATCGGTCATTAGCCGACTGGAAGACTCGGATTACTCGGGACATTCGCTGACTATGCTGAGGCGTGTCGCCGAAGCAGTGAATAAACGGCTGGAAATCCGTTTCGTGCCCCGAAAGGAAAAACTTCAACCTGCCTAACAGGCTCTCCTTCTCGTGTTTAGGACCTACGCGTGGGGAAAATCGGAATTTGAACAGGAGTGGAACAGAGAAAGCGGCCGGAGCGCGGACATTCCTGTCCGCAGCAACGGAACTCCCGCGAAATGGGCGCCAATCCAATCCGTGCTGCCGTTCGTAAATTACGGCTCCGGGAATACTCGGGAGCTGCTGCGGACTGGAAAGTCCGCGCTCCGAGAGAAAACCGTGCTGCCGTTCGTAAATTACGGCTCCGGGAAAATTCGGAAGCTGCTGCGGACTGGAAAGTCCGCGCTCCGGTTGGGACCGTTGCGTTCATTGCGCGAGCGTGATCTGAATATTTTGGTCTCACGCAAAGGACGCGAAGGCCGCAAAGGGAAAATATTCACCTGAGTGGTTTGACCAGGTCGGACTGGCTTGGACTGGCCTGGACTGGCCTGGACTGGCTTGGACTGTGGACTCGCATTCATGGGGTGAGTATGGCAGGAAAGGGCGGAATCGTCATGTTGCCCGGGAACAAAAAGTGAAAGGCGGAGTTTGAGCAGGAGTGAACAGAGAAAGCAGAGATTTGTTCCATTTGACATGCGTTTTTATTCCTGTTAAATCATTTTGCATGGTCAGACCGGCCAAAACAGGTAGAAAACCCATCACCCGCGACCAAATCAAAGGACTGCGTGGGAAATATAAACATTTGCCGTTGATGGAAACGCTCAAGGAAATGAAACGCGAAGGAAACGGATTCAAAAGCCTGCGTGGTTCGCTGAAAGGCAAAGGAGTATTGAAGGCGATGATGCAGGACCGGAAACGGGAACGGGGAATTTAGCGGGGCAATGCCGCAAATTGCATCGGGTCAAGCGAACAGGTGTTGCGAAGCGAGCCGGGCAAAATATAGAGCTTGGGCTGTTTGGTGAATTTGAATAAGCGATAAAGCTGATATTCATTCTCTTTTGCCTCCGAAACGTTCACCTCGTTTTTCGATGCAAAAAATGGCGTCAATTCTCCGAATTGTGTCGTCTTGACTTCAATCAGCCGATTCCGTCCATCGGTTTCAAATGACTTAATATCGAAACCGAGGCCATCGCCTTCTTTTTCAGAGGCATGTTCAATTCGATTGGCCAAATCTTTTTTGCCGGCTTGCCAAAGCCGTTTGTGCTCGAAATCCAGGATTAGTTTTTCCCCGGCCAATCCTAAAGTCTGATTTCGCGACTCGATTTCCAAATAATTTCTCCTGACCGGTTTGCGAATCTGTATTGGCCGGTCATAAAGTTTGGGCTTGTCTTCGTCTTTCCGCGGCGGATCAACCAAGATTATGTCCGCAGCAAGGGGGGCCTGTTCAATAGGCTTTTGGACAGCGTTTGCGGCGGCGTCATGCAATTTGTGAGTTAGGAGGAGGCGTTCTTCAACGACTGTGTAAAGCAGTTGCTGATAATTTCCCAATGGTTTATACCCATCAATGTAAGGGTAGCCGAGGTCAATCAGCACTGAACTGATGTTCTGATGCTTTTTTTCAATCGCGCCGTTGCTTCGACCATTCAGCAGATTTTGTAAGTTGCGGTTATGTTCCGCCTTGTTAAACGGCTCGCCGCGAAGTTCCAATGCCAACATTTCGAAATAATCCGAAATCGTTGCTTCAACTTCTTCCTGTGACCAGTCGTCCGGCATGGTTTGGGCGCACCCAAGGTGCCGTCCGAGTGTCCAGAATAGCAAGCTTTATGACATATGGATATTGATAAGTGATTATATTTTAGCATGATATGCAAAAAAAATGCCCTGTTGCTATTTACTTTCGGAAACTGTATTTATTTTGTATGTCTCTGAGGGCAATCGATTTTTTCTGCGGCGCTGGTGGAATGAGCTACGGCCTTGCCCGTTCCGGCGTCAAAATCCTTGCGGGAATTGATTGCGACCCCACCTGTACCCGCCGTCGCTGGCGCTATGGCGCGGCAAGCGAGGGTTTGGTGAAACGGGCGGCGATGGCTTGCTGGTTGACGCCGACGACGCTGACTTGCGCGGCAGGGAAAGTTCCCCGCGCCAACGCGTCGCACGCGGCGACGCATTGCCAGGCGGCAGAGGCGGCGAAGGCCTCGCCCAAAATGGTCTTGGGCGAGAGCCGCGCGCCGGGCCAGTCCTGCCAGGCGAGGTTTTCCGCAGCATCGAGTCGTGAAATGCCGGCGGTGCTGTCGCAGAGGAGTTCGTCCTGGCCCGCGGGCGGGAGTTCGGAGCGCATTTTTTTGGCGGCGTCGGCACGGCCTTGTTGGTACGTGAACGAATATGAATCAGTGATGGCCGAGAGTTCGGCCAGCGCGCCCGCCGATTCCCGTTTTAGATAGAGCGCGCCGGCGCCTGCACTATGGACACCGTCTGGTTGAAACAGTCTCATGGCCTCGGCGATGATCCAGTCGCTCTCTTCCATGCCGACGACGACGCAGGCATCGGTTTTATTGGCAGTGAGCCATTGCGCGGCGAGGGCCAGGCCTTGCAAAAAGGTCCCGTTATCGCCGATGAGAGTGTAATTGATGGTGTTGCTTGCCAGAAAAGCGCCGAGGTGGCTGGCGGGTGAGTTGAAGACGGTTTCGGGAAAAATCAACGGGCTGGCGGTGGCGGGTTCACGCAAGACTTCCTCGTAAAACCGGCGCGAATAGTTCACGCAACCGCTTAGGTTGCAGACGATGATTCCCAGACGCAATGACCCGGACTGGATTTGAGTAAGGTCGCCGCCGATGGCTTCGAGGGCGGCGGCGACGCTATATTGGGCGATGGCGGTGGCGCGTCGGAGGCGGGGATGGGCGAAGAACGCCGGACGCGGGGCGGGCGGGGGAACAATCAGTTCGCGGAGAGGTTTATCACGGCCAGGGCGGGCGACGTTTTGAATGGGCAAGCTTGTGCGGGAAGTTGCGCCGCTGGACGCGGCGCGGACGGCGCAGCGCGCCGTCCCTACCAGGGGAGCATGTTGTTCAAGGGCAGCGCGAAGGTCGGCGACGGTCCAGCCGGCCGGGGAGACGGCGCCTACGCCATGAATGAAAATGGCGCTCATTTGCACCTCCGGAAGACATTGTTGTTGCGCGAAGGACACGAAGGTGGGGAAGTTTTACCAAAAGTATGGGTTTCCTTCGCCCCTCCGGGGCTTTGTCGGTTTTTGGATGTATACCCGCAGTTAAAACTGCGGGCTATTTTCTGACGCGACTCTGTCGCTATCAGAGGGTGATTTGCGTCGATGGAAAGCCAATAAAAATAAGAGGTTGCTTCAACTCTTTCAGAGTTGATGTCGGATGGGAAGGTGACCTGGGGTAGCTCGTTCCTCGCAACCCCAGGCTGAGTGATTTTATCCCTACGGGATAAATCGGCGATCCGACTTGGTCCCGATTGGAAACTGCGGGCAGGGATGCCCGCGTCACCGGCAGGCAAGATGCCTGCCCTACATCCATGCGAAAAGACGGGACTCATTTCCGCCTCCGGAAGATGAGGGATGCGTTCGCGCCGCCAAAGCCGAAGGAATTGGAGAGAGCAGTTTCAATCGCCCGCTCGGTTGGCTGGCGAACAATCTGAAAACGAACTGCCGGGTCAACCTGCTGTATCGCGATTTCCGGGGGCAGGAACTGTTCGCGCAAGGCCATGAGGCAGACGACGGCTTCGACGGCGCCCGCCGCGCCGAGCAGATGGCCGATGCCGGCTTTGGTGGAGCTGACACAAATTTTATCCGCATCCGCGCCGGCCCAGCGATTGATGGCGGCCGCTTCCGTGGCGTCGTTTTGAGGCGTGGCGGTGCCGTGGGCATTGACGTAATCGATCTGGGATGGCGTCAGGCCGGCGAGGGCGCAGGCGGCGTTCATCGCGGCGAGAGCGGCGTTGCCTTCGGGGTGCGGTTGGGTGAGGTGGTGCGTGTCTGTAGCCGCGCCGTAACCGATGATCTCGGCGAGAATTTCCGCACCGCGATTTTCGGCACATTCCAGGGTTTCGAGCGCAAGAACGGCTGCGCCTTCGCCGAGCGAGAGGCCATCGCGTTGGGCATCGAACGGGCGGCAGGGAGCGGCTGAGAGGGCCTGGAGCGAATCAAATCCGGCGAAGGTCAAATGGCAGAGCGCATCGTAGCCGCCGGTCAAAACCCTTTCCGCGCCGCCGCTGCGGAGCAGTTCGAAGGCATGGCCGATGGCATTTGCGCCGGAGGCACAGGCGTTGGAGATGGTGGTGACCGCCCCGTGAATGCCAAAGGCGTCGCAAAGGTCCAGTCCTTGCTGTTGCACCTGGTAATGGACGATGCGCGACGGTTGGTTTCTGTCTGTGCGTGGGGACTCGAGTGCCTGGCGAAGAAAAATTTCGCCGAGGGCCATTTCGCCGCTGGTGGTGCCGAGCACGATGGGTAGTTCTTCACCGGAAGGGGCGCAGCCATGAATGGTTGTTGAAACTGCGCGGGGAACGCCTGCGGTTGCAACTGCGGGCAGGATGCCCGCGTCACCGGCAGGCAAGATGCCTGCCCTACGCAGGGCCTCGTGGGCGGCGAGCAAGAGCATCTTTGAGGCGCGGCCCAGGCGGCGGAAATGATTTGGGGTGAGCCGCGTGGAGGGGAATTTTTCCGGCAGGTCAACTTCAGCGGCGATCTTTGTGCGTTGTCGGGAAACGTCGAAAAGCGAGACGGGACGAAACGCGGTGCGGCCCGAGCGAAATCCATCCGCATTGGCGCGCCAGCCGATGCCCAGCGCGGTGACGATGCCCGCGCCGGTGACGACGACACGGCACGGCTGGGCGGATTTTTTTTGGGGGAAGAGCACTTAAGCCATTTCTAGTTTGTAATCAACTTTGATTGGAGGTGAGGAGAAGAGAGCCAATCTTCCGTATAAGTTTGCCCCGACCGCCCCTCACCCTAACCCTCTCCCCTGGGGAGAGGGAACAGGGAGAGGACGTTTTGCCGTGGTTTGAAGGCCAGATGGCGTACGACAGGTTCATGGTTCAATGCGCAAAATTTTCTTTGGGGAATTTTCACCCTGACCGTCTTCCCCCAATGTGGAAGAGGGAAACGGTCCAATGGTGAAAAGTGCAATCACACGCTGGAAATGGTATTAAGCGGGGACGGTTTCGGGGAGCGCCACCGGAGCGCCATTGGTTTTGTGGTCCCGATAGAGAGCGGCGAGCGATGATTCGGAAGGGACGAGATTCTCGGCGGCGATAGCGTTGAGCACGCGCTCTTCGGTCATGATGAAGCGGTCGCGTTTATAGATGATGTAATCGCGGCGAAATTCGGCGGGCGTGAGGTTGATGGTCACCAGATTCGCCCCGGCGCGCAAACCGCGGCGGTAACCGTCCCGGGCGGCGAGATTGAAGGCGCTGACGGCGGGGATCACCCAGTCCGGGCGCATCAGGCGCAGGGCGGCGACGCAATTAAAAGTCTGGTTGGCGTCGGCGGTCGGATTTTTCGCGAGCGGCGTGTCGGCGCCGGGAATGAAGGGGCTGACGCTGCAGCCGCGCAAGGGCAGGGAGCGGGCCAATTTAAAATTTTTCAGGAGCTGGGCCGTCGTCTGTCCCGGCAAGCCGGCGATGAAACCGGAGCTGACGCTCCAGCCTTTTTTCACGAGTTGCCGGATATGGGTGACGCGCTCATCGAGGGTCCCGGGCGCTTCGAGGAGTTCGTATTGCGTGGCATCGGCGCATTCGAATTTCAGGATAAAAATGCCCGCGCCGGCGGTTTGCAGTTCGTTGTCCAATTGCGGGGCCAGGGTGCCGAGGCAGACGCTGATGCCGAGATTGGTTTCGCGGCGCAGGGTCTTGATGAGCGGCAGGGCGATTTCGCGGACGGCCACGGGGTCTTCTCCGGCCTGGATGTTCACGTCGGTGACGCTGGCGGGGCGGTGGTGGACGAGCAATTCGGCCAGTGATTCGTAGCGAGCGCGGAAGCGGGCGAGGTCGCGGTTGTCGCGGCGCATGCCGCAGTAGCGGCAGTTTTCGCGGCAAAAATTGGAGATCTCGACGACGGCGCGCACATAGACGTTTTTGCCGAAGCGCCTGCGGGTATCGGCGGCGGCGAGGTCGTGAAAGGCCGCCTGTTTGGCGCCACGGGCGTTTAGGTCAGTTTCTGTAGGGAAAAATCCTTTAACCGGCACAAGAAAGCTTAATTCGCAAACCGGCCTTGCGCAACGTGTTTTTATTTTTTGCGTTTTTCCCAAGTGGAAGTAGATTTTATCAAAGGAGTTACAAAGGAGATATTATGAAGCTAAAAGGAGTGTTTATAACCATGGCCATCTCATTGGCCGTCACTGGAACAGCGCTGGCGGATGATCCCACGGCGTTTACCCTCATGAAAACCGGCGACCAATTTGTCGGCGACCAGTCCAAGGACAAGGTCGTGGAAATCCGGTCGGAAAAATCGATCGGCGACACCGCGCCGAACATTTGGTATGTGGATTATTACGATCCCGATACCACCTTCAAAGCGGTGGAGGTGAAGTTTGGGGGCGGCGCCAAGATGGATGTCTCGCATCCGGGCCGCATCCTGGAAATGGCCTCGGACCAGCACAAACCTTTTGACATGTCGTTGTTGAAGGTGGATTCGGACCGCGCCATCCAGATCGCCACCTCGCAGCCGGTGGTGAAGGGATTAGACATCACGGGTATGCAACTCTGGCTGGCCCATGGCGAATTGGGGCCGGTGTGGCGGGTGAAACTGTGGGCGTCTCAGCCCGCAAACAACAAAACGGATGTCGATATCGGCGATGTGGTGCTGTCGGCCACTGATGGCTCGGTGATTGCGAACAATCTGCATCCCAACAGCCTGAATTGATTTTCTTTCGCGTTCGCCCTAGCATCGAGGACGGATTGGCCATAGAAATGCGCCGCAGTGATCCCATGCTTCAATGAGGCCGCGGACATCGGGTGTGTTGTCGCTACGGTAAAAAAATCCTGCCCACGGTCATCGTCATAGATGACGGTTCGATTATTGGCGGGCACAGAACTGCCGGATTCGCAATGTGGTTTCCGGCTGGGGGAACTGGAAACGCTGATGAAACTGCCGCTGGCGGCAAACCGCTTTGAGATTGAATCAGACATGCTGCTTACTTTTGCGAGGGCAGGGAGGAGGGTTGGATTTGTTCCAATCCAGACCCTTTACAAAAATGGCACGAGCAAGATTCGTCCGCTGAGGGACACGGTTCGCTGGATGCGATGGCGATGGCGGGCGCAGCGGCGTGGAGCGCCCACGCGGCTATGGAAAATTCGGACGTCCTCGCGCGTGCGGACGTTGCTGCGACCGAGGGCGTTCGCACTCCGGGAGCGCCCACGCGGCTATGGAAAATTCGGACGTCCTCGCGCGAGCGGACGTTGCTGCGACCGGGGGCGGTCGCACTCCGGGAGCGCGCGGCTATGGAAAATTCGGGCGTTCTCGCGCGTGCGGACGTTGCTGCGACCGGGGGCGGTCGCACTCCGGGAGCGAAGAACATGACCCAGTTCATGGCGTCATCACTTTGTACAACGACCACATTGTAAATCGTCGTTGCTTCAAATACTCTCTGCGGGGAGTGAAAAAACTCGCGCGCAAAATCATCGTCCTGGCCATCGTCACCGTGGTGTTCGGCTATGTTTATGGCAAGGCTTCGCCGTGGGCGTTCCCCGAAAAGCGGACGGCGGGGTTCGGGTACGGGATGTTGCATGGCGCGCTAATGCCCATCGCGCTCCCGAGCCTGGTGATCGGCCGCGACGTGTCGATCTATGACACGGACAACGTGGGGCGTTTTTACAAGATCGGTTACATCTGCGGCATCAACCTGTGCGGCATCGCGTTTTTCGGGCCGATTTTCTGGCGCGGGGGAAGCCCTAAAAAATCCAGTTCCGAAAAATCTCGATGACGTTCAGGTTGCCGCCGGCCCAATAGGAATTTGCCGGCAGGGAAAATTGTTTGGCGGCACGATGGAAAATCAAGGCCGCGGGCTTCTCCGGGAGGTTCGGGTCGTAGGCGGCAAATTCAATCCCGTCCTTCGTTTCCGCGGCATCGAACAGAATCATCCCGTGATTGATGGTCAACGCCGGAAAGGTGACGAGATGAACGATGGGCGAGAAATTATCTTTGATCCGGTCGAGCAAAGTTGTCGCGGTGTTGTTTTGATGCGCGCGTGAGATGGGGAAGATCATCCGCCAATGGCTGCGCAAGACATAGGAGCGCCAGGCGCCGCCGCATTTGGCTTTCAACAATTTTTCTTTGGCGGCGCTGAAGCCGCGCAAGCCCGGGAACCCGGGAGGACAACGGGAGTTTCCGACGGCAGGCGTGGGTTTCGCGAAAGGACTTCCTGGATCAAGCGGCGATAGGCATCGTCATCGGCAATCTTTTGGGCCTGATCGAAATGGGCGTGATAAAGGAATTGCCGGGCGGCGCGGGTGATAACGAAGCAGCGATGCGCGTAGGCGGGAGCGGGTTCGCGCTTGCGGAAGCGCATTTTTTGCGTCGCGGCGTCGAATTGATATTCCCACAGCAATTCGTTGGCGAAGGCAAACGTGTCGCGCGAGAAATCAAAACGTCGTGGAGTTTTGCGGGTCATGCAAATAGACTGGTGCAACTTTAAGATTGTGGCGATGAACTGACAATGCTTTACGAACGCTGGACACTAATTTCCCGGGAGCACCGGCAGGAAACGGCGCTGCGTGATCTCGCCTCGGGCAGGCGCTGGACGTTTGGACAATTGTTCGCGGAAGGTGAAAAGCACGAGGCGAAAGGGGACATCGCATATCCGACAGGCAATTCGGCAGAGTTCATCATCGAACTCTCGCCGCATGGCGGGAAAGGAAGACGGTTTGCCCGCTGGAACCGGGACAATCGCCACCGCGGATCACGGATGTTCCCGCGGGCATCGTTCACTTCAAATGCACTTCGGCCACGGCGGGCCTGGCGCAACGGGTGGCCTTCAAAGGGGAACAACTGGCTGCCGATGCGGAGAATATCGTTGCGACGATGGGCCTGCGGCCGGATTGGCCGAACCTGGGGGTCATTTCGCTCGCGCATTCTTATGGATTCTCGAACCTCGTTTTGCCGCTGTTGCTGCGTGGGATTCCGCTGATCCTGGCGCCCGCGCCACTGCCGGAAATTGTCCGGCGCGCCGGTGAGAGCGAAGAGGCGCTCACCATTCCCGCTGTTCCCGCGATGTGGCGGGCGTGGCATGAGGCGGGTGCCATTCCGAAGAATGTCCGGCTGGCGATCTCGGCGGGCGCGCCGCTGCCTTTGAAATTGGAACGGGACGTGCATGAAACCAGCGGCGTGAAGATTCACAATTTCCTCGGAGCATCCGAGTGCGGAGGCATTGCGTATGACGCCACGACCAGCCCGCGCGAGGACGTGGCCATGGCGGGCGGCCCGATGCAGAACGTAGAGCTGTCGCTCGACGAAGATCGTTGCGTGGTCGTGCGCAGCCGCGCGGTCGGCGAGACATATTGGCCGAAGAAATCGCCCCGGTTGGGCGACGGGATTTTTCATTCCAACGATTTGGCGGAGTTGAAGGAGGGACAGCTTTTCTTAACGGGCCGCATGGGTGACGTCATCAATGTTGCGGGGCGGAAGGTTTCGCCCGAAACGATTGAGCGCGAATTGGTGACGCATCCAAAGGTCCGCGAATGTGTCGTGTTAGGGCTGCCGAGCCGGGATGCGGAGCGTACGGAAATCATCGCCGCCGTGGTCGTGTCCGATGCGGGGGAATCGGAGCTGAAGAGATTTCTGTTGGAGAAACTGCCGGCATGGCAGGCGCCGCGCGAATGGCATTTTGTGGAATCGCTGATGACGAATGCGCGGGGGAAGGTTTCGAGGGCGGAATGGAGGAGAAGGTTGGAGGATAGATGATGGAGGATTGAAGATGGATTGAAGCAGTCGGCAAGTTGCCGACTGAAACGGGCAGGTTGCCCGTTCCCCCCAAATTTTATTGAGTGCCGCTCAGGGTCAGGTCGGCGGTGAGGATGGAATTATTTATTCTGGCTTGGCGGGTTGGCGGTTCGCCCCATGAAAGCAACCAGGTCAGAAGTCAGGTCGCGGATATCATCGTGTTGGATAGTGTCATCGCCCAAAAAACCCCCGAACATGCGAGACACGCCGGAGTCGCCACTGCGTCTAGCTTCATAAACGAATACCAGCTTGTCGCCATCATACATCAGGCCGCGGACTTTTATGACAGGCTGGCCAGCGCCGTAGATACCCGCCCAATATCGCGCGGCACCGCCGCCTTTCTGATATTCAATGATTGTGTTATACAAAGTCAGAGTGCGGCCACTGGCTGGAATGTCATTAGTAGCCGTGACAACTGTTTTGAAGAGGTTCGTGGCGCGCGCTGTACTCGCCAACTGGTCTTGCAGTGAAGCCATGGCCATGGCGCGCATTTTCACCTCGTTAGTTCGTTCAATCGCGCAAAAAACGGTGTTGGATATGAAAAGGGTGTCATATCCCTTGAAATTGAACCCGGGCGATAACCAGACCCACTGGAGATCTTTATCTTTTGTCAAAACGACGCCTTCAGGCATTGGAGGGATTTTATCAACGACAAAGGCCGGAGCATTTGTTTGTGGGGTGTTACTCGAAGCGGGTGACGTGGAAGAGCAGCCAGAACTCAAAACAAGAAAGACAGTTCCACAGGAACCCAAAGCCCAACTTGTAAAGAGATTTTTCATCCTGACCAAGGTAAAATCATTTCCCGCTCAATGTCAACTCGGCGGTGAGGATGGTTCCGGTTCCGACGCGGGCGGTGGCCTGGGCCTGGATGAGGTTGCCCATGCGACCGGAAATTTTGGCTTCGAGCAAGATGGTGTCGCCGGGCCGGGCGGCGCCAAGGATTTTTACATTTCGCATCGCCGCCAGTTTGAGGTCTTTCAACGGGGGAATCTGCGGATCGCTTTGGGCAACGACGCCGGCGAGTTGCGCGGCGGCTTCGGCGAGGAGGACGCCGGGGAAAATCGGCGCGCCGGGGAAGTGTCCGCGCAGAAAGGGTTCATCGCCGCGGACTTTATATTCGCCTTCACCACTTTGGCCGGGGACTAATTTTGTCAAGCGGTCGAGGAACCGGAATTCCGGGCCGTGGGGCAGGCTGTCGAGGGCGCGTTGCAATTCTTCGGGACTCATTGGGACAGAGGATTGACGACGGTGTAGTCGGCGGGAGGGGTCCAATTGAACATGGTTTTATCGAGGGCCGGGTTCAGGGCGGTGTTGGTGAAGTCGTTGCGGAGGGTCGAGCCGTCGGCGAACGTAAGCTCGGTGCTGGTGAGGGTGTAGTCCGTGGTCGAGAGGCCGATCTGGAGTTGGGACATCATCTGGCGGGCGGCGGGACTTTTTGGTTGCAAGGCAAGGTTGTAAGCGCCGTTGGTTTCGGTGAGGGACAGGATATTGTATTCGGAATCGAATTCATCGCGGCTGCGCGGGAAGCCGGCCTGCAGGAGCGAGAGGGCGGCGCGCAATTGGGCGGGGGCGTTGGCGCCCATCGGATACAGTTCGGCGCGTTTGAGATGGGGATAAATGACGTACATCTGGTCGCCGTGGCGTATGGCGATGGTTTGCGGCGGGTTGCCAAGTTCCCAGCGGAAATCGTCGGGCATGGCGAACGAGACGTGGCCGTGGCCGATGAGAGGTTGGGTAAGGGACTTGAGTGCGCGCGTCTGGGTGAAATCGGCGGACCAGGTCTGGACTTTTTGTTGGGCGGCGAACCAGGAGTTGAGGACGGAACCGGTATCGGCAGCGCGGAGGGATGGGAGGGGGAGGAGCATTGCCAAAAGGAGGAGGAGGCCGGAAAGAGTGCGGAGTGCGGAGTGCGGAGTGCGGAGTGCGAAAAGAAAAGAATGCGCGGCGCGAGATGTATCCTCCGCCCCGATGGGGCGGGTTCCATTTTTTTGAATTCGTTTCCACGGGTTCCGCTGCGCTGCACCCGTGGCTACCTGCCTGCATCCCTCCGGGATTTTGTGAAGGAAGAATGCAGAATGAAGCAGGCAAAAGCGGCGCTGAAGCGACCGCAGTCCAGACGCTGGCGCGAGGATGGATGGGTTCTGTTGGAAATCGCGGATTAGATGTTTCATAAAATTAAGTGTTATTTTTTTTAATGGGCAAAATTAGAGCGGACTGATGTCCGCTGCCACAGTTATTCCTCATTTATCTTTCGTATCTTTATCAGGCCAAATCGGGACGAAATGGTACCATTGCGTGACATATTTGCGGATGCCGGGTTCCAGGGTGCCGGCAATCTGCCGGGTTAATTTAATCCGTTCTTCGCGATTTCCAATAGTGGCGCGGTCATATTTTATCGCGGGAAAAATTTCGGCGCGATAGCCGTTATCGGTGCGGACGATGTAGGAGGGCAGGATGGCGCAGCCGGAGGCGCGGGCAAGCTCGGCGGCGGCGATGGACGCGAGAAATTTCCGGCCAAACAATTCGACCTCGACTCCCGTGGGCGGGGGCGGGCGGTCGATGAGGAGGGCCACGGTGGCGCCTTCCTGCAGACGCTTGATGATTTCGACGAAGGCGAAGGCGTCCTTATCGCCGATGACGAGGGTTTCGATGCCCCAACGCGCGCGGGATTGGCGGCGGATGGCGGTGAGGCGGTCGTCGGGTTCCGGCTGGGTGATGACGAGGAGTTTGAGGTTGTGCCGGATGAGGAACGGGCCGCCGAGTTCCCAATTGCCGAGGTGAGGGGTGACGAGGAGGACGCCGCGGCCGCGGGCATAGGCGGAGGTGAAATTTTCCCAACCGTTCCAATGCACAAGCATCTCCTCGACGGGCACACCGCATTCGTAACGCCAAAGGTCGGTGAGCTTGATGGCGAAACGGGAGAAGAGCCGGCGCGCGGCGCGTTTGGCGGCGGCAGGGTTGTTGTCCAGGACGGGCAAGAGATTTTGGATGACGATTTCACGGCGACGAGTGGCGACCCGCCAGTAAATGGCGGCAACGATTTTGGCGAAGGCCTCGAGGACGGGCGCGGGCAGGAATTTGGCGAGGGCCAGGGCCATCTGCCAAACAGGCGCGGAATAAAACCGGGAGGGCGACCCCGGAATTGTTGTTTTGGGACTGATGACCTTCCACCAGATGGGGAGGAGCAGGATGGAGATGAGCATGTTGGAGGCGATGCCGATGGCGCAGATGCGTCCGAGGCTGGCCATGCCGGCGTTGCTGGAGAAGCCGAGGGAGCCGAAGCCGGCGGTGGCGGTGCCGCCGCACAGGAGCAGCGCGCGGCCGACGCTGCGGTAAGCCATTGACAAATCGCCGCCATAACGGCGCAGGGCGAGTTGCATGAAGATGCTGTAATCCACGCCGGTGCCGAGGATGAGCGGGAGGGCCATGAGGTTCAGGAGATTCCACGACCAGCCGGCAAGCTTCATGGCCGAGAGCAGGCACGCGCCGCTCAAGAGGAGGACGCCGATGCTAAAAGCAATCTCGGAGAAGCGGCGGAAGGCCAGGTAGAGCGTGAGCAACACGAGGGTGACCATGGGCACGAGCAATTTCCACATGTTGCGTTTCACCTCGGCCAGGACGGTGCCGCCGAGCAATTCCCAACTGGAGAGCAGGACGCCGGGGCGGGTGACGGCTGAATCGAGCCGGGCGAGCGCGGCGGCGTTTACGTTGGGGGACGGATACAGGAGGGTGACAGCGAAGAAATTGGTGGTGGCGTGCGCGACGAGGCTGGCGGGGGTGCGGGCGATGAGTTTGCTGAAGATCCAGGTGCTCAAATAATTGGTGGGCCAAAAAACATTGGTCGAAGTGGAGGCACGTTGCCAGGTGTCGAGGATGCCGTCGGCGAGGCCGAGGGAAGCGGGGGCGAAGCCGTTGGCGGCGGCGGCGGCGTGAAGGGCGTTGCGCCCGGCGATGATCTGTTTGGCGGTGACGAGATTTTGTTGCTGCAAGTTTTGGCGCGGCCAGAGGGACGCAGGGGAATCGAAGCCGGTGAGGGTGTGATTGGAAACGGAATTTTCGAGGATGGGTTGGAGGGCATCGAGGCTCCGGGCGATCTCATTTTCAGACGGCGCGCTGATGATGATCCAAAGGGGCTGGCGGGGCTGGTTGAGATTGGTGGAAATCGCCTGCATGGTATCGTAAGCGGGGCTATGCCGCGGCTGGAGGGCGTTGGCGGTAGCGTCCATTTTGGGCAAGCCGCCGCAAAGGACAACGATGCAAAAAAGGATGAGGGCGGTGGTAATGGCGAAAGCAATGGTTTTGCGCGCGGGATTCAGGGGAGCATTGGACGGCACAAATTTTTTGAAGACGCGATTGGGGGGCGGTTGCATCCGGTGGGGAAAGAGCGGGGGCAGATAGGCAAAAATCATGACGAGGGCGGCAAGGGCAACGCCAACGGCGACGAGGGTGCCGAGTTGGGCCAGGCCGGGGAGGCCGCCGAGGTTCAAGACCAGGAACGAGGAGATGGTGGTGAGGGCGGCCCAAAAGATTGCGGGGGCGATTTCGCGGCGCACTTCGGGGATGGTGTAATCGGGATGGGCGAGGGCTTCCTGGTAATGGACGACGGCATAATCGACGGCGAGGCCGAGGAGGATGGCGGCGAAGCCCATGCTCAGGACGTTGACGGCGCCGAAGATGAGGCCGCCGAGGGCGAGGGTACACGCGAGGATCAACGCGAGCAGGGTCAGCAGCCAAATCATCGGCTTGAGGCGGCGGTGCGCGAGCCAGAAGAGAATGGCGATGATGATGGACGTGCCGACGACGGAGGTGCCGATATCATGCTTCATGGCCCCGGCCATCTCATTGACGAAGACGGGGCGGCCGGTGTAGCCGAGAGTGATATTTGAATTTGGCGGCAGGCTGTTAGTGACGATCTGGCCGACGGAGGCCATCCAGGAGGCGCATTGGAGGTAACTTTTCAGCGAGCCGCGGGCCTCGACAAAGACAATGTGGAAGGTCCCGTCGCTGGAGGAAAAGAGTTGGCGGCCCGAAGTCAAACTGGGCGCGGCGGAATTCCTCGGGAGTTGGGTGAAGCCGAGCGGGTCGTAGCTGAGACGGGCGATATCATTGGGCGAAAGACTGTTTTGGAGCTGGTCGCGGGTATCGGAAAAAATACCCGAGAGATTGGTTTCAGTGAGTTTGGCGGCGAGTTGGGCAAAAGTTTGCGGCGGCTGGTTTAGCCAGAGAAAGGCGATCAGCTCGGCGGTCTGGTCGGGATGCTCCTGCCAGGGCGCCTGCCAGGTGGCGTCGGCGACGAGATTGGTGGCGGCGCGCAGATTTTCGGCGATGGCGCGGGCGGCGTTTTCGGAATCGTCCGGGTTTTGGGATTTGACGGTGATGACGAGTTGCCGGGCGTTGGCGAAGTATTGCTGATAGATCTTGAGGCCCTGCACGGAAGCGTTATTGGCGGGGAGGAGATCGAGGACCTCGGTATCGAAATGCAGACGGGTGATCCCGAGCGCGACGGGGATGAGAAAGAGGAGCCACCACCAGCGAAACCATTGGCGTCTCATTGGAAAAATTCACCTTCCAGGCTTTCGCCGGTGTGCGGATTTTGAAACTGCCAGCCGTTGGCGCCCGGGTGGAACTGCCAGTTTGGCGCGATGGGCGCGCCGGCAAAAGCTCGGGGTAATTGCAGCCAGACAAAGCGCGAAATGGGTGTGCCGCTGCCGCGCCAGGAATGCTGGTCATTGCCGAAGGTGAGTTGCCAATGGCTGCCGGAAATTTGGGCCGTCGCGATCGTGAACGGTGTTTTGGTGAACTGGATGAAGCAATCGCCATCGGTGTTGGTGGCCATGATGAGATCACCGGCGATCTCGGGGCGGGTTGCCGTGGGTTTCCAAAGGGCCTGTCCTTGCTGAACGGTCCAGCCGGGGGCGGAGAGGTTGGCCGGCGGCAGGGGGGCGGTGGAACAGCCGCATAAAGCCAAAACGAGGATGGAGGATAGAAAATGGATCCGCCTTCGCCTGACTGCGGCGGGACAGGGAAAACGTTCAACATCCAACATCCAACATCCAACATCCAAAGAAGAAAATACCTGAAAGAATGCGGCAGGCTTATACAGGCGAAAAATCGAGAGGAGGCGGAGGAGGGAATGGCGAAGAATTTCCATGCGGTGAATCATCCGGGATTCAGGCTTTTTCCGCGAGTTCAAATCGGCGGACTTTTCTGGGGACGCCTTTGGTGAAGGAGATGCGCGGCACGATAGGCCAATGTTTTTGGATTTTGACGATGAGCCAGAAACACATCAGCCGCCAGCGCAAAGCCCAGGAGCCTTCGACTTCGCCGGCAAGGATGGCGATGACCGCCGACCCCAACTGATATTGATTGTTCGGGCGCAGAAAAATTTCCATGAATGGCGTGGTGTAATAGTTCTCGACGAGGTGCCAATAAAAATGAATGCCGTTATAAACGCGCTTATTGTACCTGGCGAACAGGCGGATATCGTGACGGCCGCTGGCGAGGCATTGTTCGACGACTTCAGCGGCCAGACGGCCGGACCACATGGCGAGGAAAATGCCGGCAGAAAAGATGGGGTCCATGAAACCGGCGGCATCACCGACGCGGAGGAGGCGGTTGCCGACGAAGGTGCGGTTGGAGTAGCTGAAATCGGTGGTGGTCTGAATCGGGTTGACCCGGCGGGCGTTTTTCATCCGATCTTTGACGGCTACGGAGGAATCGACCCAGCGCTGGAAAATTTCTCCGGGGGTGCCCTCGGATTTCATGAATTCGTCCGTGTCGATGACGAGGCCAACGCTGGTCTTTTTTTCACTCACGGGAATGATCCAAAACCATTTGTTCTCGAGCCGGATGATGATGGTGTCGGTCCGCAGTTCGCCGTCGTCGAGTATGACATTTTCGAAGTGGGCGAACACGGCGAGTTTTTTCCAGGTGGGATGCAGGTCGCGGATGTTCTCCTGGTTGCCGGTGAGATTTCCGCGGCCGCTGGCGTCGATAAGATAGGCCGCGCGGAAATTGTGCAGGGTTCCATCGGGGCCGCGGGCTTCGACGTTGATGGCGTCGTGGTCGGTGGTAGTTTTGGTGACGGTCCAGCCTTCGCGGATGTCCGCGCCGGATTCGCGGGCGTGCTGGAGCAGGATATGGTCAAATTTAGCGCGTTCGACCTGGATGGCTTGAGGCTCCTTGTTGAATTTGCCATCGCGAAAGGCGAAACGGGTGCCGATGGATGCGTTGCCCAGCTCAAATTGCGCGCCATACTTGAGAGGGAAGCCGGCTTCCTGCAATTTCGGCAATACGCCCATATCGCGAAAGATGGTCATATTGCAGGGCAACAGCGATTCACCGATGTGAAAGCGCGGGAAAGTTTCCTTTTCGAGAACGAGCACTTTTTTTCCGGCACGGGCCAGAAAGGTCGAAGCGCTGCTACCTCCCGGGCCACAGCCGATGACTATGGCGTCATAGATTGGCAAATCCACGGGGAGAAAGTTAGCGAAAAAATGGGAGAAATCAAGTCAACCGGAAATGCGGGGTAGTGCCTAACCACCTGCCATATAGAGCGAGGGTTTCCCGGCGTTTTTAATGGGCATTCTTCCAAGACGAATTGATTGCGCTGAAAGCGCCACACCATGGTAGCCGAGGGCAGCGCCCTCGGATGGAATAGTGAGATTTCTATTGCCCTGTAAGGGCAAGCCAAAAGTTGGTCTTTGGTCTGCCCTCCCCATGAACCCTGCGGACCCTCACCTCACCCTGACCCTCTCCCCTCCCATCCGATGGGAGCGGAGAGGGAACAGCAGGCGGATGCTCGTTGTAGCTCTAATACACGGCAGCAAGCGGCTGGTTCAGGGGTTCAATGGGCCTGCTGATTGCATTGAAATTGCAAATTGCAATTGGGGAATGGCTGAGTTTGGCATTGTGCAATCCGTTTGGCAGTTCGGATGGTTTAATGTTGATTTTTTGAGGTTTGAAACATTGGCATAAGCCTTGCGATTGATTCTTAGTTGGAAAAACCGTAAAAAAATTATGTTAGCCTGGACCGTAATGTTTCTGATTGTGGCGCTGATCGCGGGGCTGCTGGGGTTTACCGGAATAGCAGGAGCGGCGGTGGGAATTGCCAGAGTTCTCTTTGTGATCTTTCTGGTATTATTCATCGTTTCGCTCATAGCGCGATTGGCGTAGGCGATTGTCCCATGGTTCCTCCGTGGACAGCGGGCGGATAAAGCTGAATAAAATCAGCGAGTCCGCCCGTATATTTAACGGACGACCTTTAGCGCTTTCTCCAGCGATTCCATCCCGACCGGTTTGGTCAAATGGATGGCAAAACCGGCAGACTGGCTTCGGGCGAGGTCCTGTTCCATGCCATAACCGGTAAGAGCGATACCGTGAATTTGCGGATGAGAGCGGCGTATCTCCACCATCAAGTCGTAACCATTGCCGTCGGGCAAGCCGATATCAGAGATCAGCAGATCAAATTTTTTATGGTTGGCGCAGGCGATCGAGCGGGCTTCAGCCAGGGAAGCGGCAGTGGCCACTACATAATTCCGGTGGCGAAGCAGTTGCGCAAGCGTGGTGCGCGTGGGGCCGTGGTCTTCGACGAGGAGGATTGAGAGAGGTTGGGCGGCGTTTTTTCCCGGCAAAGGCGGAGGCGGAGTGGACGGGGTTTTTGACGGCGCTACGGCGCCGATGGGCAATTGAACCAGGGGCAGCTCAATAATAAAGGTGGCGCCTTTGCCGGCGCCGGCGCTCCCGGCATGGATCGAGCCGTGGTGCATCTCGACGAGCATGCGTGAGATGGCGAGTCCGAGGCCGAGACCCCCGAAACGGTGCGAGCCGCCGCCGTTGGCATGTTCACCCTGCGAGAAGGCATCGAAGACGCCCGCCAGCTCGGCCGCCTTGATGCCGATGCCGGTATCAATGACCTTAACGGCCACCATGGTATTTTTGCCAAAGGTCTTGACGGTGATCCTTCCTTCTTCCGGCGTGAACTTGACGGCGTTTTTAATGACGTTCCAAAAGATTTGCTGCAACCGCACGGCATCGGCCCGGACCACGTGCTTGTCGGCGCGAAGGTCCACGATCACTTCGATGCGTTTTTTTTCGGCATCGGCGCTCACGGTGGCGACGGCTTCGCGCAACACTTCATGGACGTCAACGAGTTGGAGTTCGAGGGCCAGTTTGCCGCGGGTAATGCGGGTGAGGTCGAGCAAATCATCGATCAACCGGGCTTCCAATTCCACGTTGCGGCGAATCATTTCGAAGTCGGCGCGAATCCCGGGCGGCAGCCCGGCCTTGACGGCGGCATCGCTGGCCAGGAGCAGGATGGGATTTAAGGGAGTGCGCAATTCATGCGAGAGGGCGGCCAGGAAATCGTCTTTGGCGCGCGAGGCGGCGAGGGTTTCCTCATGGCTGGCCTGGATCTGACCGAGCATCGAATTGAAGGCGTCCGTCAAATCGCCCAGTTCGTCTTCGCTGGTTTTGGGGGCGCGCACGGAATAATCCTTTCGGTGGGAAATGGCCTTGGCGACGTTGGCCAACTGGAGCAAAGGCTGGGAAATCTGGCGCTGGAAAAAAATGGAGAGGAGCCATGCCACGGCGCCCGAGCCGGCCAGGATGGCCAGCAGGGCGAGAGCATAGACTTTCAGGTGTTGCTTCAGGTTCAGATTGCTTTTCAGGTAGAGAGTCCCCACGCGGCTCTGGTCCTGGATGATGGGAGTATAGAGAGTCAAAAATGCGCCCTGGAAATGGATGCCGTCGGAGGGAACTGACGCGGGAAAATCTTCCATTGGCGCATGGGCCGGATACATCGCGAATAATTTACCGGTATTGTCGTACAAGGCGGCGGCGGTGATCTCCGGCTCGACCTGGAGATCGGAAAGGATTTGCCGGGCGAGTTTTTGGTCGTTGAAGATCAAAATTTCAGAGCTGTTGGCGGCGATGATGTCCGCCAGGGTGGAGAGATTGCGGGCGACGGTTTGCCGATAAGTATGTATTTCGTAATACAAGAGCATCAAGCAAGTCAGAAGGAGAACCAAGAGGCTCGTCAGGAAGATGATGCCTGTCAGTTTGCGCTTGAGCGTTAAGTTTCCAAATTGCATGGATGCCGGGCTGCCGGAGACGAATCTCCCCAGCCCGAATTATTGACAATTCTGTTGATTCAATCGTTCACGCCTGCCCCGTGAATCAGACTCCGGCAGGGACATTGCGCCGTCCCTGCCACAGTTCACGGTCACGCTGCGCGATTCGAGAATCGTCAAAGCTCTCCCGGGCGGGGAGCCTCATTTTTTCCCGCCCGGCAGCGTGAAGTAAAAACATGAGCCATCGGCAGTCACTTCATAGCCACAACGGCCGTCCTGCAAATCCACCAGCCGGCGAACGATGGACAAGCCAAGTCCGCGGCCGCTGTTGGTTTGATGCAACGAATCAAAGGGCTGGAAGAGAAGCGCGCGCGCGTCAGGGGAGACGCCGGGCCGTTGTCACGGATCCAAAAGCGGAGGCGTTCTTTTTCCTTCGCCCAGTCGAGCTGAATCACCAATCCGCCGTACTGGAGGGCGTTGGCCAAAAGATTCCACCAGATAAATTCCAGCCAGCCGGGATGACCCGTTGCGCGCGGCCAGACTTCGGGCGCCTTTACGGTGGCGCCGCGCTTCAACGCGCGGCGTTCGAGTTGCTGGACGACGCCCCAAACGATTTCACCCATCGCCACATTTTCCATCGGCTGGGGATGGGCGGTGGCCTTGGCGAGGACGCTCAAGGATTTGATCAGCCGGCTGAGTTCATCCGCGGAACATTCCAGCGACTGGAGGGCATCGGACGCGGCATCATTTTTTGCGAGCAATTCCCTGAGCAGTTCGATGGACATGGAAATGCCGCCCAGCGGCGTGCGCAAGTCATGGCTGACCCGCCGGCCAATGGTGAGCAAATCGCCGCGCAGTTGTGCATTTTCCTTCGCAAGCATTTCGAGATTTGGCTTCTGGCTCTGGTGTGGCGCCATTTTATTCCAATCCGATTTTTTTTCGCTTTCGGTAAAGAGTGGCCTGATCGATGCCGAGAACGTCGGCGGCTTCAGTCAGGCTTTTCGTCTGCTCCAAAATTTTTCGGAGATGGGCTTCTTCGAGTTTTTCGAGGGAAACCCGGGAGCCGACCTGCGGAACGTCGGAAACGGCGTTGGGGCTGGTGGTTGCGGTTTGTTCGCGCAATTCGGCGGGAAAATCGGCGACGACCAATTGGCCGCCTTTGGCGAGGATGACGGCGCGCTCGATGGCGTTGCGCAATTCGCGGAGGTTGCCGGGCCAGGAGTAATTGCGGATGAGGGAGAGGGCTTCGGGTGACAGCCCCTCCATCTGGCGGCCGCACTGGTCGGAGAAAAATTTTTCGTAATGCACGGCAAAACGCACCAAATCACCGTCACGGTTTCGGAGCGGGGGCATTTCGACGGCGATGACATTGAGGCGGAAATAGAGGTCTTCGCGAAACAAGCCCTCGGCGACGCGTTTTTTCAGGTCGCGATTGGTGGCGGCGATGACGCGGACGGTGGCGAGGCGGGTGATATTTTCGCCGAGGCGCTCGTATTCGTGTTCCTGTAACAACCGCAAGAGTTTGGGCTGGATTTCCAGGGGCAGGTCGCCGATTTCGTCGAGGAACAGGGTCCCGCCTTCGGCGGCCCTGACTTTGCCCCAATGGTCCTTGATGGCGCCGGTGAAGGAGCCTTTGACGTGGCCGAACAATTCACTTTCGAGGAGTTCTTTGGAGAGGCTCGGACAACTCACGGTGACAAAGGGCTTGTCGGCCAGGTGGCTCTTTTCGTGGACGGCGCGGGCGGCGACGCTCTTGCCGGTGCCGGTTTCGCCGGAGACCAGGATGGAAGCCGGGGTTTTGGCGGCGCGAATGAGGGTGTCCATGACTTCGCGCATGATGGGGGTGGTGAAGTCAAAGATAGGTTCCAGGGACTGGGATTTGGTTTCAACGACTTCCTGCTCGAGGCGCTCGATGCGCTGGCTCATCTGCCGCAACCGCTGGAGGCGCGCCAGGACAGTCATGAACTGATCGCGTTGGAAGGGTTTTTCGAGGAAATCCACCGCGCCCCGGCGCATGGCTTCCACGGCGACCTTGACGTTTCCCTGGGCGGTGAACATGACGACAGGGAGGCGGGGATATTTCTTTAGTATTTCTGTCAGCACGTCCAGGCCGTTTTCCGCGCCGAGATTCAGGTCGAGCAGCACGGCGTCCCATTTTTCGTCCTGAAGCCATTCAAGGCCGAGGCGTCCGGTTTCAACGCCCTCGGCGTAATGGCCGGATTCTTCAATCAGGAAGCAAGTGGCGTCCCGAAACGTTTTGGCATCATCAATGACCAGGAAATCCATAGATTATTTTGCTTTCGGTAATTTTATCGTAAAGGTCGCTCCTTGTCCCGGTTCGCTTTCGCAGGACAGCTCGCCATTCATCGCATTCGTCAATTTGCGGACAATGCTCAACCCCAGACCGGTGGAGGGTTCTCCGCCGGTGGGACGCGCGGAAAGCCGGCCATAACGCCGGAACATTTTGGCCTTGTCCCCGGCCGTGAATCCCGGGCCTTCATCCCGGATGGCGCACGCCACGTGGTCGTCATCGGGGCGCACGGAAACATGGATTTTTTTCCCCGAGGGAGAAAATTTGACGGCGTTGGAAAGCAGATTGTCGATCACCTGGTTCAAAGCGGAGGCGTCGGCGACAACCATGGTTTCCTCCGGCGGGAAGAAGGTCTGGATCTTCAAATTTTTGGAGCGGGCGGCTTCCTGGTATTGTTTGACGATGTTGGCGGCGGTGTCGGCAAAATCGACCACGGTGCATTTGGCCACGAAAGAGTTGTCGGACGCGGTGTTGGCGAGGAATTCCTTGACGAAGGAGAGCAATTGGGAGCTGGAGCGCGAGATATTTTCGGACAAGCGGGTCAGGCGTTCGTCGTGGAGTTGTTCGATCTGGCTGCGCATCAATTCAGCGCTCATGCTCATTCCGCCGAGATGGTTTTTGAGGTCATGGGCCAGGATGCCGAGGAGTTCATCCTTGTCTTCGGCGAGCTGCTTGAGGCGGTCGCGCGCGGCCTTGAGCGAGAGCTGGGTGTGGACGCGGGAAATCAATTCGGCATGGTTGAACGGTTTGGTGATATAATCAACCCCCCCGGCATTCAGGGCGCGAACGATCAGGTCTTTATCATCGGCCGCGGAGAGAAAGATGATGGGGATGTCTTTCCATTCGGGGTTTTCCTTGACCTGGCGGCAAACTTCGTAGCCGTCCATCCCGGGCATGAGGACGTCGAGCAAAATGATGTCCGGCGGGCGGACCATCATTCGTTTCAAGGCGATGGCGCCGTTGGAAGCGGGAACGATCTCGTGCCCCAGGCCGCCCAGGACGGCGCCAATCATTTGAATGTTGGCCGGCTGGTCATCCACGACAAGGATGCAAGCGGGGGCCAGATCAGAAGAAGCGGGAGCGGGGGAGGCGTTGACCGCCGCGGAGGGAGCGCGATCGTTTTCTGCCCGGATTATTTTTTTGGTATCAGACATTCAGTTTTTCCCTTGCTTTAATTGCTCAACGAACGTCGAAAATTCGCCGAGATGTTTTTCCAAATCCATCACGCTGTAATTTTCGGCATCGCGCAGCAACGTCTGCGAATAATCCATCAACGGCTGGGAATGCCAGCGCCGGCCGATTTCATTAAGCCGTTTCGCGAACACTTTGCTTTCGTTGACGGCGACACTGTCCCGGATGACAGGCCAGGGGTCGGCCAGCATTTGGTGGAGTTCGGCCAAAAGCGCGGGGGACGCCGGCGGGGCGGCGGGAGCAGGATGAGCGGCGCCATTGGTGGCCGCAGCCGGTCCCTCGCGGGGGATCGGGGGAAGGAACCGCGACAGTTCGGAGAAAAGTTGCTGCCGGGAGAATGGCTTGCGGACAAAGCCGCTGAAGGTTTGCCGCCAGGAAATTTCCTCGTCCCGAAACATCGAGGCCGTCACGGCGATGCAGGGGAGCATTTCGAGGCCCGGGATCTGATGGATGATGGAGAGCGCTTCGTCGCCGTTCATTCCCGGCATCCGGATATCCATGAGGATCAAGTCGGGCAGAAGTTCGCGGGCTTTGATGACGGCCTGGTCGCCGCTATTGGCATAGGAAAGGCGGTGATGAGTGTTGGCCAACATGCCGGAAAGCAAATCGCGGTTGATCTGGTTGTCGTCCACGATGAGCAAAGTGGACGGGCGCAATTCGTTGAAATCGGGCGCCGGGACCTCGGAGGTTTTTTTCGAAGGCGCCGGCGGCGCGGCGACGGGCACGTTCAAAAAGCGCAGATGAAAGGCCGAGCCTTGCCCCAGGACGCTGGCGACGGTGACCGTGCCGCCCAGGGTTTCGGTGAGCCGCTTCACGATGGCCAATCCGAGGCCGCTCCCTAGTTTCTCCTTGTCCTGGTGCGCGCCGGACTGGACGAACGGCTTGAATATGGCATCCAATTTATCGCGGGGAATCCCCACGCCGGTGTCTTGAACCTCGAGGATAAGAGTGATCTGGTGGTTGGCCTGTTTCTCCCGGGAAATGCGCACTTCCACGCCGCCCTGGTCGGTAAATTTTATGGCATTGCCGACCAGGTTGACCAGAATCTGGCGCAAGCGCAGGCGGTCGATAAAAATGGCCATGGGAAAGTCCTGTCGCAAGTGGCATTCCAACTTGATATTTTTTTTCGCAGCCGGCTCGGAAAACAGGGTGCGGATAAATTCGCAAATTTCCCTCAGGTCGGTCGGCTCCGGGCGCAATTCGATCATGCCGGTTTCGATCTTGGAGATATCGAGGATGTCGTTGATGAGTTGGAGGAGTGAATTGGCGCTGGAACGGATCGAGTGGAGATATTGGCGATGCCTGGAGTCCGGCAGTTCATTGCCCAGCAATTCGCTGAAGCCGAGGATGGCGTTCATGGGGGTGCGGATTTCGTGGCTCATGTTGGCGAGGAAGAGGGTTTTTTCCTGGCTGCTGTGTTCGGCCCTGAGTTTGGCCTCGGTCAATTCGCGTTCCCGTTTCTGATGGATCGCGGTGACGTGAGACAGCCAAAGGCCGAGAAGAGCGGCGCCGATCCCGAAAACTCCCGCAGCCACGGTGGCCGCGTTGGAAATCCGGACCCGCCGATAAATGTCCGCGCGGGTTTGCAGCACCTGTTCCTGGCAGCTTTCGCTCAAGGGCGCAACTTCACCGCGGATTTTATCCATCCTCTCCTTGCCCTGGCCGGACGCGACCATTTTCTGGCCCTTGCCCGGATTGGTATTGTAAGTGACAATGACCTGATTCAGCCAGGCCAGCAACAGATTGGAATCCGTCTGTATTTGGGCGGTTTGTTTCAAGATCGCCGGGTCGGCATGAGCCAAATCATTCAGCCGGTCAAAATGGGAAGGGAGGTCCCTCTGGGCGAAATAATACGGCCCGAGCATATTGCGGTCGCCGGTGAGGAGATAACCCCGCTCGCCGGTTTCCGCGTCCAGGACCAGGCCGAGGGTTTCATTGAGTTCCTCGCGAAGGTCACTGATTTGCCTGCCGGCAACCATGCGCTGGGAAAGCCGGGACCATGAAACGAGGGCGAACGCCATGCTGCTCAACGAGAGTACGAGCCAGGCGGTGAGGACAATAATATAAAATTGCTGACCAAGCTGCCGTTTCATGCATCCTTTTCGTGCCGAACCTTGAAGGCTCGTTTCATCAGATAGATTAATTTTAATGCATTGAAATAGAATGTCCAGCGGGAGGGTATAATTTAACGGCGCGCACGAAATGCCTGCCATATGGAAAATCCAGTCTTTACACCGTTAAACATTTGAGAAACGAGAGTGCTGTTTCCGGTGGAGGTTTTTTGGGGAGTTGATTTAAGCCGGCGGAAAGCACGACGGAAGAGCAGGAGGAAACTGCCGGCTTTGGCGATGGAGGAAGCGACGGCGCCGGCGGTTTTGACGGTGTCGGCCACGCGGTGATATTCAATCCGCAGATTCTGCAAATCCTGGAGCAAATGAATGCGGTTCAACTCGCTTTCGGCGAGAAGGATTTGCCTCTGGGCGCGAAGAGATTCTAGTTTAGATTTTTGGCCAGGCATTCGCGGTCTTTCTTTAATTGTTCCAGGGTCCCGGCCAGGAGTTGCCAATCGCGCTGCAGCCGGACCAATCGCACGCACAGGAATGCCGAGGCGCCCGCATAGACCACGGTCAGGATCCCCAGGACGAGCAACGGCGACCGGTTCCAAAACACGAGCACGATGATGGCCGTCAAGGTGAACATCGCCAGGACGCCCAAAATCATGGCGCCGATGGCCAGCAAGAGGGTGCGCAAGACCCGTTCGCGCTCCTCCTGCACTTCCACCATCAAGAGGTGAAAGCGATTTTCACAGATGACCAGCAGCCTTTGGGCGACACGCTTTGATGTTTCCGCCAAATGCAGGCTGGAATCCTGCGGCGTTTCCATAAAGGTTTAGGAGCGGCGCCGTAACAGAAACCCGATGACCGCGCCCAAACCAAAGGCGATGCCGATGGATTGATAGGGGTAATCCCGGATGGTGGCGTCGGCGGCGCGCGCGCCGTCAATGGCTTTGTCCTGGAGGTTGTTCCAGGTTTCCAGGCCTGCCTCCCGGCAACGGTCGAGAGCTGCCGCCAGCCGGCGGCGGGCCTCGACAACCTTTTCTTCCGCGACATTCGCGGTGGCGTTCATCAGATCTTTTGCGTCATCCACGAGCGCCTGGGCCGGTTCGGCCAGTTCGTTCGCTATGCTTCCAGTTGTGCTGTTTTTCTTCATAAATTTTTGCGGTTAATTGTTTTTTTTATTTGTCCGGAATACTGACATAAATTTGTTCGTTTCTTTAAGCGGGAATTGTGCCGCAAGGGAATTGGGTTTGCGGCCCATAAATTCGGGAATTTATTTGTCATGAAGACATCCTTCACTGTGCAAACTGCAAAAATCTTTTTCGAGCGTTATGCAGTTTGCAAGCTGGGATGAGAGATTGCGGAAGTTGGTTTTCGCAGCCTTCCATGGTTTTTGACGAATTTTGAGCAGGAAGACTTCCCGTTGCGGACGCGGCACGGCGCTTGCAAAAGGCTGACCGGGCGCGGACGTGGCGCTGAAATTAAAAATCGCCGAGAAACAATGGATAAGCAGACCATCATAGGAAATTGGAATATCGCCAAGGGGCGGTTCAAGCAACGGTATGCGCGGCTCACCAACAATAACACGCGATTCGTGGCCGGGATGAAAGATGAACTGACCGGCCGCATCCAAAAACGCGCGGCGAGGCACGTGAAAAAAAACAGGGCCGATCTGGGAAGTTGTCCCCGAACAAGCAAATGACACGTTGACGATTAACTTTATGTTTTCAATGAATCAGCCCCCCGTTCCCAAGCCAGATCGCATCAATGTCCAGTTCATTGATGCGCCGCCAAGACAACTCCAAATCACTAATGAAATGAAAAATCCAGACCAGGATAAACCATTAAATCCCTCACTTTTCCACATCGCGGCAAGCTACGATGAGCCTTCATCTTCGCCACGGCCCAGGCTGACATCCGCGCCACTGCCGTTGGATGATTGGACGTTCAGCCGCGAACGGCTCGAGAACGCGTTAAAGGCGCGGATCGCCGGCATCAAAAAGCCCGGCATGACAGTGCAGGTGGAACCTGTGGCAAAACGGCCGATGGAGCGGGCCGTGAAACCGGTGAAGAAGGCCCGCGGAGAGGGGCGGCCGGCCCACTATCATCCATTCGAGACCGCCAACATCATGCCGGGGCTGGCGTGAACGAAAATGAACGCCATCGAACAGAATTGGTGGAAGCGAAAGGCCGGCCAGTTTTGTGTGCAGGCCGTGGGAAACGTGGCGACACTCTTTTTGGCGATGATCCTGCTGGTGGCATGGGCCTTGACCAGCCCGCTTTTCAAATTGGGAGACAACGTGACCGAAAATTGGAGGCGGAGAAAATCAACCATGATAAAGGAGCATTATGAATAAAGGAATAGGAGTGGCATGTTTGGCGGTGGGAATCGCGCTGATCGTCTATGGCGCGCATTCAACTGATTCGACCGCGTCGCACGTGTCGAATTTTTTCACGGGATCCCCCACGAACAAGGCGCTTTGGATGTTGCTGGGCGGAATCGCCGCGTCCATTGTGGGCGCCGTGATGGTCTTTTTGCCAGCGCGCAAAGTCTGAGTTCATTCACAACCAAAGGAGATATTATGAAAAAGTTGATTCCATTGTTAGCCTTGCCGTTATTTCTGGCAGGGTGCGGAAATAATAATACCGGGGCCGATACGAATGCGCCGGCTTCGAGCGAGATGACCAATACGCCCGCGCCGGGTGGAGCGCCGATGGCCACAAATGTGGACACCAACATGGCGCCGCCCATGATGGGCACCAATATGCCGGCAAATGGTTCGACCAATACGCCTCCTTGATCGGCTTTTTCATCGCTTCAAAATGGCGACGGATTCCGGGGGCAGGGTGATTTTGCCGCCGGAAATCCTCGTGTCGTTGTTCGAGAGCAACAAGGGATGGCAAGCGCCGTCGCAATGAAAGAGCGTTTGGAGTTCGTTGGAGAAATTGCACACGGTGACGATCGAGTTGCGTTCGACAACGAGCCAGCGCATTTTTTCATCAAAATTCACACGGACACATTCGATCCGGCCATCCGAGAGGTCGGGTTCGGCAAATCGCAGCCGGATCAATTTTTTATGCCAGGCCAGGATTTCGGCGTGAGGCGGGCGTGAAGCTTCCGGCCAGTTTAATTTGGATTGTTCGAATGTTTCGCGCGCCTGGGGGTCGGCGGTGTCCTCCGGTTTCCATCCAAAGGCGGCGAATTCCCGGCAGCGGCCTTCGCGGACGGCCCGGCGAGGTCCGGTTCCTGGAAATCGGTGAAATAATAGAAGGGCGTGCCGGCGCCCCATTCCTCGCCCTGAAAGAGCAGGGGCACGAACGGCGCGGTCAAGACCAGGGCGGCGGCGATTTTCAATTTTTCGACGCTCATCAACCGGTTGCTGCGTTCGCCGCGGGCGCGATTGCCGACCTGATCGTGGTTTTGCAGATAGCCGAGAAAACGATGGCCGCTCAGGCCATCGACCGGACGCCCATGGAGACGGCGGCGGTGTTTTGAATATTTGCCGTCATAGACGAAGACCTGTCGCAAAGCTTTCGCCAGATCAGCGATCTTTCCGAAATCAGAATAATATCCGGTGCGTTCGCCGGTCAAGACGGTGTGGAGGGCGTGATGAAAATCGTCGCTCCATTGGGCATCGAGTTGGAACCCGCCGCGTTCACGGGACCAGAGGAGGCGGGGATCATTCAGGTCGCTTTCAGGGATCAGGACGAGATGGCGGCCGAGCCGGGTGGAGAGCGCTTCGACTTCCAGCTTGAGCTGCTCCCAAATATGCGTGGCCGAAGTGTCCACAATGCCATGCACCGCATCGAGGCGCAGGCCGTCGAAATGGAAATCGCGCAGCCACATCAGGGCGTTATCGCAGAAGAAACGGCGGACTTCACCGCTGTCGGCGTCGTCGTAGTTGATGCCTTCGCCCCAGAACGTGCGATGCTTCTTAGTGAAGTAAGGCCCGAATTTTCCGAGAAAGTTTCCCGCCGGCCCGACGTGGTTATAAACCACGTCCAGAACGGCTGCCAGGCCGCGCGCATGGCAGACATCCACGAGTTTTTTCAAATCTTCCACAGTGCCATAGCAATGGTGTGGGGCGAATAGGTCCACGCCGTCGTAACCCCAGCCATGATCGCCGGAAAATTCGATGACGGGCATTAATTCCACGTGGGTGACGCCGAGGGCGGCGAGCCGGTCCAATTTCCCGATGGCCGAAATGAAAGTGCCCGCCGGCGTGAAGGTTCCCGGATGCAATTCGTAAATGATGGCGGAAGAGAGCGGCTTCGCCTGGAAGTTTTTGTCCTTCCATCGATAGGCGGTTTGATCGACGAGACGCGACAGCTTATAGACTCCGTTGGGTTGGGACGCCGAGCGCGGGTCGGGAAAAGGCCCCTCGCCATCGAGGATGAAGCCGTAATCGTCGCCGGCCCCGGCCGGTTTGACCGCCCGGGACCACCAGCCTTGTTCGTCGCGGGACATCGGCCAACTCTTTCCTTTAAAGTGAAGATCGACTTTTTTAGGGAACGGCGCCCAAACGCGAAACGTGTGCATGATTTATTCTCCTTTGATCAGCAGGGCCGCGGGAAATTTTTGGAGCAGCCCGGCTATGAAAATCTTTCCGGAAACTGTTTCGCCGGTGAATTCATTGCGCCAATCTCCGGGCGGCAATTGCATCGCCAAATCCTTCCAATCACTCTTCAATTCCATCGTGAATCGCGGGACGATGGTGATGGAGTCGCCACCACGGCTGAACGCGACGAGATGGTCTGCTGTTTCTCCCTGCGCGACCAGGGGCTGGTAGCCTCCCTTGAAAAGTTTTTCGTTCCTGGCGCGAACACTGAGTGTTTTATAGATCAGCCAGAGTTTTGACAGGCCCCTTTCACCGCATCCCCAGACTTCTTCCGCCGCCAGAGTCTTGACCTGATCGAGCGATTTTTTTCGCAGCTCAAAATCCACCGGACGGCGGTTGTCCGGGTCAACGAGGCTGAAATCCAGAAGTTCGTTTCCCTGGTAAATGTCCGGGACACCCGGCGCGGTGAGTTTGAGCAGCGTCTGCGACAACGAATTGATCATCGCGGCATCGGCGATTGACGAGACGAATTGTTCCAGGTCCTGGATAAAATTTTCGTCTGCCAGGACAGAGGTGATGAAATTTTTCAGGGCCTGATCGTAATTCTTGTTGCGATGGTTCCAGTCGGTATGCTGCTTGGCTTCGCAGGACGCTTTATCCATGTACGCCAGGACTCGAGGCAGGGGCAGGGGCCAGGCGCCTGCGAGAGTCTGGTAGAGAAGATATTCCGCGTGGCGATCCGGGAAATCGTTGTTGCGATGGCGCTCGTTCATCCGCGACCAGCGCAACACCGCCTCCCGCCATGCGCCGGGGATTTCTGAAAGGACATTGATGCGCGCGCGGACATCTTCGCTGCGCTTGGTGTCGTGCGTGGAGGAAGCGAGCATGGTGTGCGGCCAGCGGGCCTGACGCATCCGGCAGAATTCGTGGAACTCATCGATGCTCACGCCGAACCGGCCCGGGTCGCCGCCAACCTCATTGATGGACGCCAGCCGGTTGAGGCAATAGAACGCCGTGTCCTCGACGCCCTTGGCCATGGCCGGACCGCATAATTGCTGCGCGCGCGCGACGAAATCGCTTTCCACGTCTCCGCGATAGAGCAGGAGCATAAGGCCGCTGATGAAATCAAACTGGTTCGGCGAAAGATCGGGCCGCGACACCATCGCCCTGGCTGCTGCTTCTCCAACAAAGTGAAAATTGCTTTCCCCGGCCGCGTTGTCGCCTCCACGGATATAGGTCCGATAGACGGGAAATATCGCGACAAATTCGATCAACGCCTCGCGCCATTGTTGGCGTGGAAATTCCCGGCACGAATGCCTGGGCGCGAGTTTCAACAGCATGTCCACGAGCCGGTTCACTTCCGTCGTGAATAATGTTTCCAGCACCAGTCGCTTCTTTTCCAGCACCATTTTTTTTGCGTCCACCCGCTCGCAGGTGAATTCCGCATAAAAATCAGTCACGGCCTTTTCATTTTTCGACTGGATGAACACGCCGTTTGCCTGATTCAAAAAATCATACCCGACGGTGCCCTGGATGGGCCAATCCCGCGGCAGGGCCTCATGCGGCTGCAAAATTTTTTCGACGATGATCCATTGATCGCCTGTGAGCGCCCGCAGCCGCTCCAAATACTCTTTGGGGTCACGCAAGCCATCGGGATGGTCCACGCGCACGCCGTCCAGCCATTTATTTTTCAGCCATTGCCCAAGCAGCGCGTGCGAATCATTGAAGACCTGTTCTTCTTCCACCCGGATTCCCGCCAGCGTGCTGACGGCAAAAAACCGGCGGTAATTCAAGCGCCGGTCGCCCTCGCCCCAAAACGCCAGGCGATAATGTTGTTTTGAGATCAGATCATGCAGCGCGGCGGACTCCATTTTTTCTATTGCCGCCCTCGGACGAGTATCCGCGGCCAGCGGAAATGTATTTTCAAAATATGTCAGGACCGGCTCGCCCCGGTTCTCCTCAATTTTCAGATCTCCGCGTTCCAAGACCTTTTCGTATTGATCACCAAGGACGGGAAGGAGAATTTTACCGCGCAATTGGAGATCGGCGGGTTCCCAATCGATGTCAAAATAATCTGCGTACCGGCTGGCGCGGCCATTTTTCAACACGTCCCACCACCAGGTATTTTCCGGCGTGTTGATGCCCATGTGGTTGGGCACGATGTCCAACACCAGGCCCATTCCATGCGCTTGCAATGCGGCAGCCAGTTGTTTCAGTTCCCCCTCGGCGCCGATCTCGGTGTTCAAGCGGCTGAAGTCGCAGACGTCATAGCCGTGTGCGCTGTGGGGGCACGCCTTGAACAAGGGCGAGGCGTACAGATGAGATATGCCCAACCCGGCCAGATAGGGGACAAGCGCCAGCGCGTCGGTGAGCCGGAAGTGCTCATTGAACTGCAGCCGGTAGGTCGCCCGCGGGATTTCCATGGTCTAATTCCGCTCGATGTGAAATCCGAGTTGCTCGCCCAGGGCCAGGAATTTTTCCGTCCATTGTCTGGATTTCTCGTCCTTATGCTTCTTCATTTCCGGCAAGACATTGGCGTGCAGTTGGTCGTAGATGTTCTGTGCCTTCCACAGGTTCACTTGCAACGGCAATGCGGGCAACAAGGCGGCGGAGGTTGAAAGCCGTTGCAGAACGTCCAGGTCATCGGGCGTTTTTAGGAGGGTATCGCTTAAGTGATCGAAGTGTCTTTTGACGACGAAACTCAGCGCGTCTTTCTCCAGGGTCGCATTATTGTTCCTGGCCAGGGTAATGAGCGAGCGCACGCGTTCGGGGTCGAGCGAGCCGTTTTCAAACTGTCTGCGCAGCTCGGCATTGATAACAAATTCCGCCGCGGGAGCGAGCGCATTGAGCGGCGGCACGTGGATGTCGCTGAGGAACCGGGTCAGCGGGCCGTAACGGTCCGTCAAGGACTTGTACGTGTTGTAGATATCGTCGCGCGTGGCGCTGAGAATCTGGTTGAGCACCTTGAATTGTTCGTCGCGGAAGAGATTTTTCAGCGAGTAATGCGTCTCGCCGAAGTGACGGTCGAGCGCGCGGATGGTCTCGGGAAAATCGGCGCGTTCAAAGGCGGCATGGGCTACATTGACGAGGGCCTCATATCTTTCCTGCGACTCAAAGATGCGCACGCCGCAGTTCAGATGGTGTTCGCCCATGTACAGCACTCCATAAGTGATGTTGTCCGAATTGCGCGTGATATCGAAGGTGACTTTGATGCGTCCGACGGCGAGGCGCGCGCTGCCGGCGCTCCAAATTTGGCGGTCTTCCTGCTTGATGGTGTAAGCATAGACTTTTGCTTCCTCCGGATACGATTCGAACAGGGAGCTGATGGCGTAGTGGGCCGCGACCGTTTCGCGGGTCATAATGGCCGGCTTGACGAATTTCTCATAGACGACGCGTCCGTTCTGGTTTTCGGGAATATTGCTTGGGGCGGCTTCGAGCCTTTCCATGAAATGCGGCTCCAGTTTTTCGCCGCTGAGTTCATCGGCCAACTGGAGTGCCCTGGCGGCGTACTGGATGACCTGGGTGGTTTCGATGCCGGAGATTTCGTCGAAGAACCAGCCGCAACTCGTGTACATCAACATCGCATGCCGTTGCACTTCCAACAGGCGAAGCACGATGACCTGCTCGGCATCGCTCAACGTGCGGGTGGAATGGACGGCAAAGAATTCACGGATCTTTTCGGGGGAACGGTCAAGGATCACCGAGATATAATCATCCCTGGCCTTCCAGGGGTCTTTCAAGAATTCCTTGGCCTGGGTTTCGTACAAGGGCGCGAGTTTATCGCGGAGCCAGTCCATGGCGTTGCGCAGCGGCGCGCGCCATTTTTGGTTCCAATCGCCGTGCCCGCCCGAGTTGCAACCGCAATCCTCTTTCCAGCGGCCGACCCCGTGCGGGCAGCTCCATGCGCTGCCCTGGTGTATCTCCACCTCATGTGTCGGGGGATGCTTCTCAAGATATTCCGCATAGATCGTCAATTTGGTGTCGTCGCTGGTCTCAATCTGGTGCAGCGCGAAGGCCAGGGCCATGTCGCCGTATTGGAAATGGTGACCGTAGGATTCCCCATCCGTGGCGATATGGACGAATTGGGCGCTCTCGCGTCCGCCATCAAAGGCGCCGCGCAAGCGATTGGCAAAGGCCTCGCCGTTGACGAGCAATTTCTCAAAGGCAACCGCCTGCGAAACAGGCGCATCATAAAAGAAAACCACGATCGAGCGGCCTTCGGGCAATTTTACGAGATAAGGATTCTTTGGGTCGATTTTTGCGCCGTTGACATCCTGCCAATCGCCCTCGTCGTCCAGCGGTTTGATGCGGCTGGCTTGATAGGGTGAGAGGATGGTGAATTTGATGCCGTGCTGCGCGAGAACGTCGAGCGACTCGTTGTCCGCCGCGGTTTCCGGCAGCCACATGCCTTCGGGCTTGCGGGCAAAGCGCGCCTCGAAATCGCGGATGCCCCAAATGACCTGGGTATGTTTATCGCGCGTGTTGGCGAGGGGCAGGATGATGTGATTATAGCCCTGGGCGATGGCCGAGCCGTGGCCGGAAAAACGCTCGCGGCTTTTCTTGTCCGCCTCGGTGATCGCGTGGTGAATCTCCGGCTGCTTGTCCTTCATCCAGGAGAGGAGGGTGGGGCCGAAATTGAAGCTCATGCGCGAATAATTGCTGACGATCTTCTCGATGCGGCCATTGCCATCGAGCAACCGGGCGCGCGCGTTGGGCGCGTAACACTCGAAACAGATGCGCTCGTTCCAATCGTGATAGGGAAAGGCGGAAGATTGAAGTTCCACGGTTTCCAACCATGGGTTTTCACGGGGGGGCTGGTAAAAGTGCCCGTGAACACAGATAAATTTTTCCATAACTCCTTTTTGCAACGGTCGCTCCTTTGTAACAGTTACACTATTCCGGTGAAATGACGGGTTGTCAAATGGGAGAAACAAAAAAGAATGCAGAGGGGAAATTAGTTGAGAGGAGTTTGAGTTGAGGGTTGAGAGCATGAGAATTAGTTGAGAGAGGCTTGAGTTGAGGGTTGAGGGCATGAGAATTAGTTGAGAGGAGTTTGAGTTGAGGGTTGAGAGCATGAGAATTAGTTGAGAGAGGCTTGAGTTGAGGGTTGAGAGCTAAACTTCAATTCGCTTCAATTCGCTTCAATTCGTTTTCGGCGTTAAACGTCAAATTGCGTCAATTCGCGTCAATTCGCGTCAATTCGCGCCGCGTGGTTTTGTTGTTGCGTTTAAGTAAACGTAACTTCGCGTTACTTCGCGTTACTTCGCGTAACAAGCTAACTGTTGGATGACATGGGCCATAGGCATCCCGAAGGGATGCAGGCAAGTAGCCACGGGTGGAGCGCAGCGGAACCCGTGGAGAGGTATTCAGAAAGAGTAATCCGCCCCGGCGGGGCGGCGGGCTTGGGAAAGAGCAACGGCCCGCGATGGTGGTTGCGTTCATGGGATAAGGTTTACCATAAAGGCGCGAAATCGTAATGTTGCCCGGAAACAAAATGTGATGGGGTCCAGGTACTGGGATTTAGGTTCTGGGAGAACGGCCAACGCTACGGCGGGCAAGCAGTTCGTAGGCAGTAGCGGAGGGTGCGACAAGGCTGTTTTTACAGAAGAAAACGAAGGGGGGGGTAATTGGGGAGGGCGGAATACGGATTTAACACCAAGGGAACGAAGGAAACGAAGCTGGAAAAAGGGGGATGTAGGATTCCCCAATGTCGAACACCTGCTTGCCCTGCTTGAGCCGTTCATCATCCATCACGAAGCCCTTGATGATAAACTCCCGCAGCGTCCTGGTGGCCCAGATGCGGAACTGCGTGGCCTGGAAGCTGTTCACCCGGTAGCCCACGGCGATGATGGCGTCTAAATTATAGTAGCGCGTGGAGTAGCTTTTTCCGTCGGCGGCAGTTGTTTCCAAAATGGAAACAACTGAATTCTCCAGCAATTCCGCGGATTCAAAGATGTTTTTCAGGTGTTTATTGATGGCCGGCACTTTGACGCCGAACAATTCCGCCAGCGCCTTCTGGGTGAGCCAGACCGTTTCCTCCCGGAAAAACACGTCCACCTTCACCGCCCCGTCCGGCGCGGTGTAGAGGAGAAACTGGCCGGGCGCGCTCATAGTTGGTATAAAATCATTTGTTGGATCGTTTCAAAAAAATTACGCGAGTGATTTGATTTAATGGGGTGATCGAGCCTTTGTGATGCGCGGCAATATCCGCCGGGTCGGTTGTAAACCGGTCCGCCTTGTAGTGGCCAACGTACTCCCATTCGTTGGGGCGGTGCTTGATGAAGACGGGAATGGGATAATCCTGCTCGCAGAAAATCTTGGCTTCGCGCTCAATTACCTTACCGGTGCCAGGAATGACGATATTAGGGGCTTCGGGGTTGTGGTTTATTGTGAAACAGCCACAAACGACGCGATCTTTTTCGGTCGGAAGATATTCAATTTCGCTGCCGCCAAGGACGCTATGAATTTCTTTCCGGGAATATTTTTGCCCTAATGTGAAATCATCCCATGTGATTATGGCCTTGCCTCCTTTTTTGTGGGAACCTGTCACCAGCGCATGTGATATTCCGCAATTTGGGCAAGGGCGCTCAAACTTCATAAAACTGCTGACAATATAAACCTTGCCGCATACGGGACATTCCAACGCAGCGTTGTTGCCGAACCAATCTTCTTTTGGTCCTAGTTTTTGCGGGTCAAGTTGTTTGATTTTCATATCGGGTCACTGCTTTGTATTTGTTTCTTTCGCTTTCCTTTGGCGAAGATAGCCGACCAGTGCGTCAAACCATTCGATATCGGGATTGCTTTCAAAGACACCCTGAAATTTCTTAAACAGTGTCTGTTCGCCGTGGTTGGTGAAGAAGCGTGTGGACATCTATTTTCTAAGTTTCCGTTTCCATATAATCCGACGTTGCCTGGGGAGGATATTTGGATAAATCCGGTTATCAGGCAATGCAAAACGCGCAGCTTGAGAACTGCAACGATTCTTAGGATTTGTCCAAAACGTGTCGGTCCTCACTTTTGACATTTTTTAGACATCGAAGCGGGTATTGCCCTCGATGCGGGAAAGGGATTTAACACCAAGGGAACGAAGGAAACGAAGCTGGAAAAAGGGGGATGCAGGATGGAGAACGCATTTTTCATTGCCTCAACGGTCAATTGTCCTACGATGCTGAGTAATCCGTATGGCAAAGGGAAACAGTCAAAAACAGGCAAACGGCTCCGCGCTCGAATTTGAAGCACAACTCTGGGCGGCCGCCGATAAAATGCGCGGTCACATGGACGCCTCGGAGTACAAGCACGTCTGCCTGGGCCTCATCTTCCTGAAATACATTTCCGATGCCTTCGAGGAAAAACGCGAACAATTGCTTTTTGGTTTTTCCGATCCCAAGAGCGATTGGTTTATCAAGGAAGAACCCGAACGCAGCAAGGCCGCCGAGAATCGCGATGAATATCTGGCGGCAAATGTTTTCTGGCTGCCGCCGGAAGCCCGCTGGCACAAACTCAATGCCAAAGCCAAATCGCCGGAAATCGGCAAGCTGATTGACGAGGTTTACGGATATTGTTCCCAGGGCGTTGCCCTGGGCTGGCGTGGCGCGCCCTTTTAGGGCTGAAGAATCCCGCCAAAAATCCCGCCAAAATGGCGGGATTTGGCACTGAATCATGGCACTAAATTTATCAGGGATAACTGAATCGGTTGTTGAGCAAGTGGCGCTCGACTGGCTGCGTGGATTGGGCTACGAGGTCTCATCTGGCCTTGCCATCGCGCCGGGCGAACCGGCGGCGGAGCGCACGGATTACAAGCAGGTTTTTCTTTTCAACCGGCTGCTGCCCAAGCTGCTGACGGGCGAGTTGCGTGTGGACTTATCCAGAAGGGAGAGCAAAGCATGAGCGCATTTTTTGCAGCGCCAACGGCGCGTTTTAAGCACAGCCCAGGGCAACGCCCTGGGAAACCCGAACCCAAAATTAACCCAGCCCTGAAAGGGCGGCCTAATCTATGCCTCAATCTCTCGCCCGTTTGCATGTCCACCTCATTTTCAGCACAAAGAACCGTGAACGCTTCCTTTCGGACTCCATCCGGCCAACGCTTCATGCTTACATGGCAACGGTCCTGCAAAACCTCGGCTGTCCACCAGTGCTCATCAATTCCGTTGAAGACCATGTCCACATTCTTTTTGACCTCGCCCGAACCATTTCCGTCAGCCAGGCCGTGGAAGATGTCAAAAAATCATCCTCCAAATGGATCAAGACGCAGGGGAAAGAGTTTGCCCGGTTCGCGTGGCAGTCGGGTTATGGGGCGTTCGCCGTCAGCGAATCCAATGTGCCTGCCGTGCGCGAATACATTGCCGGGCAACCTGAACATCATCGCCGGAAAAGCTTTCAGGAAGAATACCGCGCGTTTCTGGAACGACACGGTGTGGCCTACGACGAACGGTATGTTTGGGATTAGTCCGCCCTTTCAGGGCTTGGATATGTTTACGGATATTGTTCCCAGGGCGTTGCCCTGGGCTGGCTTGGCGCGCCCCTTTGGGGCTGAAGAATGGAGGCAAACGCATGAGTGACGAGAGGATGCCAAAATCTGAAATCATCCTTTACCAGACGGAGGACGGGCGGACGCGAATCCAATGCCGTTTTGAGAACGAGAATGTCTGGATGACGCAGGCGCTGATGGCGGAGCTTTTTCAAGTGACGGTGCCAACGGTCAATGAACATTTGAAAGGCATTTATGGGGAAGGAGAACTGCCGCCGGCGGCAACTATTCGGAAATTCCGAATAGTTCGTTTGGAAGGGGCAAGGCAGGTGATGCGCGAAATCGAGCATTACAACCTGGAAGCCATCCTTGCCGTAGGCTATCCGCCTGACAAGCAGGAGAAGGCAACGCAAACGGTTTTGGAACAGGCAAAATTGCTCTGTGTGGATTGGGTGGAAAATTCTGAAGTTGGAATTTAAAAATTGGCGTTTATTCGCGTGAATTTGCGGTTAAACCCCCCTTCCGATTTTGTTTCCGGGCAACATTACGATTTCGCGCCTTTATGGTAAACCTTATCCCATGAACGCAACTACCATCGCGGGCCGTTGCTCTTTCCCAAGCCCGCCGCCCCGCCGGGGCGGATTACTCTTTCTGAATACCTCTCCACGGGTTCCGCTACGCTCCACCCGTGGCTACCTGCCTGCATCCCTTCGGGATGCCTATGGCCCATGTCATCCAACAGTTAGCTTGTTACGCGAATTAACGCGAATTAACGCGAATTTACATTTACTTAAACGCAACAACAAAACCACGCGGCGCGAATTGAAGCGAATTGAAGCGGTTGACGAGGGCGTCAACTGCAGCACGCGAGGGCGCGTGCGCTCCCCGAAGCGGATTGACGCTGCTGTTTGCCGGGCGCACCATCGAGCAATGCGGGTTTTTTCACAGGCGTTTCTGATGGCAGAACAATTTTCTATGAATCTCAGAGGAAGGATGGGACAGATAGGACGCAGGCAGTTCTGCCGTCCCTACGGGACTCCGCCTGAAATGAATCATGAACCCACCGATGAATCGGTGGGCTATGGTCTTTCGCCCTGCGGGGCTTTCTCCAGGAGAATGATGATGGGCGTCGCAATTTTCCTGGCCTTGTTGCCGGTGTTCGCGCAGGGGCAGACGGTGCAGCAGTTGAATAACCAGTTTCAGGGGCTGTACGCCAAGGGCCAGTATGCACAGGGTTTGCAGGTGGAGGCGAAGGCGCTGGCACTATCCCGCCAATCGCCCGGCCCTGAGACAGCGTCCACGGCAGATTGCCTGGGATATATGGGGCAGGCGTACCAGAGTCTGGGTGATTTCACAAATGCGGAGTCCATGTACGGGCAAAGCCTGCAAATCCGCGAGACCGTCCAGGGCCTGGAGAATCCGGATACGGCCAGCGCGCTGAACGATTTGGGTTCGCTCTACACGCTCATGGGCCGATACAGCAAGGCGGAACCGATGCTGCAACAGGCATTGGGCATCAATGAAAAATTGCACGGCATCGGCAGCCTGCAGACGGCAGATTCGTTGACGGATCTCGGCAGGTTATACCAATCGCTGGGTGAGTACACCCGGGCGGAGAGTTGTTACCAGCAATCGTATGACATCTCGAAGGGGTCGTTGGGCATGGATGACCGGCGGACGGCGGTGAAGATGAATGACCTGGCCAACATCGAGATGGCGATGGGAAATTATGGGGAGGCCAAGCCGTTGCTGGAGGCGGTGCTGGCCACGGACGAAAAGGTGCTGGGGAGTAACCATCCAAACGTGGGCGCGGTGTTACAATCGTTGGGAACGTTGTATTACCGGATGGGCGATTATTCGAAGGCGGAATCGTATTACGACCGGTCAAGGACCATCCTGGAAAATAATTTCGGAGAGGACAGTCTCAATACGGCGGGAACGCTCAGCGGGTTGGCGATGCTTTACATGGCGATGGGCGATTATGAGAAGGCATTGCCCTTGATCCAGCGCACACTGGAGATCGATGAAAAAACGCTGGGGCCGGACCACCCGGCGGTGGCCAGCACGCTGGATCAAATAGCGCGGATGTATGCGCGGGCGAATAATTTTTCAGCGGCGCAAAAATTGGACGAGCGGGTGGTGGCGATTGATGAGAAGGCGCTGGGGATGGAAAGTCCTCAAACGGCCGTGGCGCTCATCGACCTGGGGACGGTCTATGAATCGAAGGGGAACTTGTCCAGGGCCGGCTCTTATTTTGAGCAGGCGATTGGGATACAGGAAAAAGCCCTGGGTCCGGAGCATCCCGACCTGGCGACGGCGCTGTATAATTTATCCCAGATCTATGAGAAGACGGGTGATTTTTCAAAATCCGAATCGTTGAAGGAGCGGGCGCTGGAGATCGATGAAAAGATGCTTGGCATGGAAAACCCGGCCACGGCGAATGTCCTCGAGGGGTTGGCGTTGACAGACATCGACCTGCAGAAGACGAACGAGGCGGTGGAATTCGCGCAAAAGACCGAGGAATCGCGGCTGGCGGAGTTGAACAATATTTTGTCGTTTACGTCGGAACAGCAACGGCTCAATTATCAGGCGCAAAATGAACCGTGCGATTTGTTTGCGAGCCTGGGTGACACGGCGGACCTGGCGCAGACAGTGTTGCGGCATAAGGGGGTGGTGCTGGATTCCCTGCTGGAAGACCACGTGGTGGCGCTGGCCAGCAGCGACCCGGATTACCAGAAGCTGATCGAGGAACTGGAACCGGCCAAACGGCAGTTGACGCAATTGTCGATGACGGTGCCGAAGGATTTCTCGGTGGCGACGTTGACGAACCGATTCAGCGAGTATGAGAAGCTATCCAGCCGGGTGGATGAACTGGAGGGCACACTGGCGCGGGACATGTCCGGGTTCGGCCAGGCGCGCCAGGCTTTGACGGTGACGTCCGGGCAGGTGCAGCAGGCGATTCCGTCGCAGGCCGCGCTGGTGGAGTTCATCTATTACAATCATTACCTCGGGCGCTCCAAATGGGAGCGGCGATATGGGGCGGTGGTCTTTTCCCCGGCCGGCGGCCCGGCGTGGGTTTGCCTGGGGGCGGCGGACGAGATCGACAAGGCGGTGATCGATTACCAGATAGCGGTGCGCTCGGACCAGGAGGGGAAGCTTTCGCGGGCGATCCACAAACTGTATAAAACTGTCTGGCATCCGGTCGAAGCCACGTTTCCGCCGGGCACAAAGATCGCCATCATCAGCCCGGATGGGACATTGAATTTTGTATCGTTTGCGACGTTATTGGCGGATGACAACCATTTTTTGGCGGAGAAATATTCCTTTCGGTATGTCGCCAGCGGGCGGGACCTGCTGCGTCAAATGACCCCGGCGGCCAACCAGGACCTGGTCATTTTTGCCGCGCCGGATTATTACGCGGGCGGACAGGTGAATTGGCCGCAGACGGGAATGCAACTGGACCCGTTGCCGACGACGGAAACGGAAGCGCTCGAGGTGGGGAACATGGCCAAGGCCTGGGGTTGGAACACGCGAATTTATGCCGGGGACGCTGCCACCGAAGCGCAAGCACGGGCCATCCAATCGCCGCACATCCTGGAATTTGCGACGCATGGATTTGTTTTGCCGACGGTCATACGCGGGCCGGAAAAGTATTCGCTATTTGGGTTTCCCGAGGACTCGGAGACTCCGGTGCGCGTGATTTTGCAGAATCCGATGTCCCGCAGCGGGGTGGCGCTGGCCGGGGCGCAGGTGACCATGGACGCATGGGAACGTGGGGAAGTGCCGGCGACGGAAAACGACGGCATCCTGACGGCGGAAGAAGTTGGAGGGATGGATTTGCAAGGCACGTGGCTGGTGGTGCTGTCGGCGTGCGACACGGGAGTGGGCACGCCGAGATATGGCGAGGGGGTGATGGGATTGCGGCGGGGATTTGTTCAGGCGGGCGCTCAAAATCTCTTGATGACGCTCTGGCCGGTCTATGACAACGCCGGCAGCCAGATCATCAGGGAATTTTATGCCAAACTGCACGAGGACAACAATCCGCCGCAGGCGTTGGCGGAGGTGCAACGGGATTGGCTGGTGAAACTTCGCGGCCAAGGAGGGTTGCTGGACGCGATCAGCCTGGCGGGTCCGTTCATCATGAGTTCGCAGGGGCCGGTGCAATAGGGCGGATTATGGGGAATGACTAATGCCTAAACCATAATGACTAATTAATGACGAAGCACGAATGACCGAAAATTGCCGATGAACGCAAAGGGAAACATCGAACATCCAACATCCAACCAGAGATTAACTTTGCGTCGGCTGCTTATTTTTCTTACGCTGTGGCTGATTTCATGAAAATTTTTATAGATGGCAAGTTTTACGATGAGCGAAGCGCAAAGATCTCGGTGTTTGACCACGGATTACTGTATGGCGATGGTGTGTTTGAGGGAATCCGGGCTTATAATGGCCGCGTTTTCAAACTGAAGGAGCACGTCGAACGGCTGTTTTATTCCGCCAAAGCCATCCTGCTGCAAATACCGTTATCACCGGCAAAAATCTCCGAGGCGGTGCTCGAATCGTGCCGGGCAAATAAGATACGCGACGGCTACGTCCGCCTGGTGGTGACGCGGGGGGTGGGAAATCTGGGGCTGAATCCGCGCAATTGCAAAAAGCCGTCAGTGATCATCATCGCGGACAAGATACAGCTTTATCCGCAGGAACTGTATCAAAGCGGCATGGAAATTGTGACGGTGCCGACGGTGCGCAATCTGCATAGCGCGGTGAATCCGGCGGTGAAATCGCTGAACTATTTGAACAACATCCTCGCCAAAATCGAGGCGAACAATGCCGGAGTGGAGGAGGCGGTGATGTTGAATGCCGACGGATTTGTGGCGGAATGCACCGGGGACAATCTGTTCATCGTCAAGCGCGGCGAATTGCTGACGCCGCCGCTTTCGGCGGGCGCGCTTTATGGCATCACGCGGCAAACGGTGATCGAGTTGGGGCGTGAAGCGGGACTAAAAGTGTCCGAACCGAACCTGACGCGATACGACCTGTTCAACGCGGATGAATGCTTTTTGACGGGAACGGGGGCGGAAATCATGCCGGTGATAAAAATCGACGGCCGGGTGATCGGCAACGGCAAGCCGGGAAAGATCACCGGAAGGCTGGTCGCGGATTATCATTCCTTGACGAAAGTGTCCGGCGAGCCGATATAGATAACAAATTTATGGGGCGCGTTCGGCGTGGCGGTTATGTTATATTCTGGTGGATTGGCGACCATGGGCCGCGCCACGTTCACGTGAGAACGGAAAAGGGCAAAAAGCTCGGTCGTGTGAACATTAACACGTTGGTGGGATTGGAAAATTGGACACCACCCAAAGATTTGGTTAAGATAATCATAGAGTTGAAAGAAAAGGGCCGTTTATGACGCAGACGCAGACATTGGCGCGAATGAAAAAACCGTTTGGCACGGCCAAAATGGTTGACCTGATCGCTGTGCGTTATCTCGCGTGGGAAGACGCCTTTGAAGTGGATTTTGCGGACGGCCTTACTTTTCTCGAACCACACTCGACGATTCGCAAGGCAAATAAAATTTCCACGAAAGCCGAAGTTGAAAAAGTTGAATTGGAAGATTGGTGCCATTCCGGTTTCTTTGTTCATTACAACAACGGCCAGAGGGCGGAAGTTTCGTGGGCATTTATCCGTGAACTGCCGCCGGGAAAACAAAAATAAGGAAAGGAACAAAAGAGAAGACTGACGCAGTTACAAAATAAATTTATGCAAAATATCATTTGCAATGAAAAATCGGCGGCGGCGATCATTCGAATGCCCGTGGAGGATTATCATTCCTTGACGAAAGTGTCCGGCGAGCCGATATAAATAAGATATGAGCGCCCCCAAAATGTGTTCCGTCTGCAAAGAAAAGCCGGCAACGATCTTTCTTTCCAATATTTCATCCGACAACAAGAAGGTGGATTTGGACCTTTGCGATGCCTGCGCCAAAGCGAAAGGGATCGACGATTCGTCGGCTTTTTTGGTGGCCAGCGCCGACCTGATGCTGGGTTTGGGCGCGGCGCAGGAAATCGAGCAGGCGGCGGGCGGGGTGGAATTGAAATGTCCGCGGTGCGGATTCACCCAGGCGGACTTGAAAAAATCCGGCCGGCTGGGCTGCCCGGATTGTTACAAGACATTTTCCGAAGGATTGAGCAGCCTGCTGAAGACGATGCACAAGGGGACGCGGCACGTGGGCAAGGCGCCGGAAGCTTTGCGCGCGACGCGCGACAATGCCGATAAGTTGAAGGCGTTGCAAAAGAAACTGATGAAAGCGATTGAATCGGAAAATTTTGAAGAGGCGGCCCAGTTGCGGGACGAGATCAAGCAGGCAGGCGAGCGTCCGGCGGCGCCGAAGAATTTAACGAGATAAAGATGAAAGACCTGCATGCATTTCTTTCGCCCCCGGCGGAAACCGCGCGCCGCCACGGCCCGCATGACCGGATCGTGATGTCCAGCCGGGTGCGCCTGGCCCGCAATTTGAGGGACGCGGCGTTTCCGGGATGGGCAAAGAAGCCCGAGCGGGTGAAGATTCTGGAGACGATCCGTCCCGCCGTCGAGAGCCTGCCGGAAATGAAGGACTCATTTTCCGAGGCGATGGACAATCTCGGCGCGCTGGACAAACAAGTGCTGGTGGAACGCCATCTGATCAGCCGGGAACATGCGGCGAAAAGCGTGGGCAGTGGACTGGTATTGAACCGGGAAGAAACTTTTTCCGTGATGATCAATGAGGAGGATCATTTGCGGATGCAGGCGTTGCGGCCGGGACTGCAATTGAAACAGGCGTGGGCGGCAATCGACGGTTTTGATTCAGCGCTGGAGAAGAAACTGGATTTTGCGTTTGACGGGGACCTGGGCTATTTGACGGCCTGCCCGACGAATCTCGGGACGGGCATCCGGGTGAGCGCGATGCTGCATCTGCCCGGCCTGGTGCTGGCGGAGCAAATCAATCCCATCATTCAATCGGTCAACAAACTCGGGTTGGCGGTGCGCGGCCTTTACGGGGAAGGCACCGAGGCGCTCGGGAACGTCTTCCAGGTATCGAACCAGATGACGCTTGGCGAAAACGAGCCGATGATCGTGGAACGGCTGGACAAGGTGCTGTTGCAGATCATCGAGCACGAAGACAATGCGCGCCAGGCGCTTTTGGAAAAGAAGCCCAAGACGGTTTATAATCATATCGGGCGCGCATACGGAATTTTGGCAAACGCCCACAGCATTTCATCAAAGGAAGCGATGAACCTGCTCTCGCTGATGCGGCTCGGTTTGGATCTGGGATTATTTCCGGGAGTGGACCGGGCGCTGGTGGAGGAATTGTTTTTGACGACGCAGCCGGCGCATTTGCAGAAGCAATATTCAGACAAGTTGACCACCGAGGAGCGGGATTTGATTCGCGCGGACATGGTTCGGGAACGGTTGAAGAATGTGAACCGGCCGATTGCGAAACCGGCGCCGCCCACGGCGGCGAATTGATTGGTCCCCCGGATCTGAACGCGACGATCGTTGTCGGACAGAAACCGGGTGTTCAAGTCGAAGAGCAAACCGTCGATTCGATCCCAACTACGCCTACATTTGCTCCTATAGCGTGACCATTTATGATTTTCCGGAAAAATAAAGCTCGCCAGGGCCAGTAAGAAATCGCGGTTTAATCGTTAAATTAGCTGGTTTCCGCGGGACATAAGGCATCAAATGCTGGCCAAATATTCCGATATTTTTTAAATGTGCTTGATGTTCTCAATATCCAAGATAAAATGATGACTATGTTACCCATTCCAAAAATGGAGACAGAGTTCGGGAAACTGTACGAGGCGGATTGCCTCTCCGTGCTGCCGCACATTTCTTCCGGTACTGTAGATTTAATATTTGCGGACCCACCCTTCAATCTTGGTAAGGATTACAATTCAAAATTTAACGATGCTGTTCCGGAAGAAAAATATATTCTATGGTGTGAAAGTTGGTTGGATGAACTGGTTCGGATTATGCGTCCAGGCGGAGCCTTATTTCTTTTTAATATGCCAAAATGGAATTTACCACTTGGAGCCTATCTCGCCAGAAGTTTGACTTTCAGGCATTGGGTTTCGGTAGATATTAAATATTCGTTGCCAATTCCAAAGCGACTTTATCCCTCGCATTATTCACTTCTCTATTTTATTAAAGGTGAAAAGCCGGCGATTTTTCATCCTGATCGACTCCCGATCAAAACGTGCTCACATTGCGGAAAAGAAGCGAATGATTACGGAGGATACAAAGACAAGATGAATCCTGCTGGCGTCAATTTGACGGATGTTTGGTATGACATTCCACCTGTGCGGCATACAAAATACAAAAAACGGAAAGCGAACGAGCTTTCGTTGAAGCTTCTGGATCGGGTTGTTTCCATGGCAAGCGACCCTGGTTCTATAGTCCTTGATCCGTTTGGAGGATCAGGGACGACTTTTGTGGCCTCAGAACTTCTGGGTCGAAATTGGATTGGGATAGAACTGGAAGCTTCTGCTATCGTTGAGCGATTTGAGAACATCAATGCTGATTCAGATTATCTTAAAAAGTTGACGGCAGGCAAAAATTTACTTTTTACGCCAGAGAGCTTGAAACTTCGCAAGAAATTTGGTCACGACACCAGCAAATACCGTTTGAATGGTACTGTTCAAAACTCGGAACACAAACTACAGCCTATTTTGATTTAGCATATCCTTCTGCACTGCGTCCGTCTTTTCCCTGGCTGATATACGGAACCGAAGAGTCTTCGGTGAGCGCATCATGCTCGACCACGGTAACGGCCAACAGGCCATTCTTGACAAATTCACCTGCCTTTTTCCAAAAATGCAGATACGGAGACAGTTCCATCCAATTCCCGATACGATCTGTTAAATGTGGATAGAGAGCCCGGCTGGGGACAATCAACACGCCAACTTCAATCTGTGATGCCATCAAAGCAAGGCAAAGTTTATTCATGCTTCGATGGGACGAGGAGATGTTGCCAGTCTCCCATTCGATGACTGCTCGCCATTTTTCTGCAATTTTGAAACTGCAGTCAAAGTCTCCAACCATGTTGTGAAGTGGTTCAGCAATCGCTTGTTTGCTGGGATACTCCAAAAATAATTCTTCGGCCTCTTTCAAGGGTTTGTAGCTTTCCATGAAAGCCGAAATATTAAGGGGATGTTCCAATTTCCAATGACGTTTGAGCATCTCGCCTAAAAACTGTTCTTTGATGGCGGTCACACCGTTGCGATTCCATTGAGTCGTAGGTTTGCCAGCTTTATTCAATTTACGAGATTTTGCTCGTATCGTAAAAATCTTGCTGCCTGGGGGGTGAACCATCGCCTTAATCGCGTCAGTATATTCCGAATGAATTTTTCCCCATTCGGCGGAATCAATTATTTTTCCGCGATCCAAAACCACCAGAGTGCGAATAACTTTCATTTTCGTGGCTCCTCGGGAAGGTTTTTAGTGAGCGCCGCTACATCGCAACCCAGCGAATGGGCAATTTGGCACAACTTATCAAATGAAAGGTTTCGCTCGCCACGTTCCACTCCGCCGATATAACTGCGGTCTATATCACTCTCGTATGCCAGGGCTTCCTGCGTAAGGTTCTTGGCCTTCCGCATTTCGCGGATTCGTTCCCCGAGAACTTTGAGCACGTTTGGCTTGCGTTGCACAGGAGGGAATGATGCCCATAATGAGGATTATCAGTCCACGGACTATGTTGCTCAATCCGTTTGCGTGGTTAATTTACTCGGTTCTTGGTATCCAGTGATCAAAGTTTGTCATCCCTTACAGCATTGTAATAATGGTTTGTTGGGGTTTCCACCGGACTTGAGGCACCAAAAAAGTTTTAAAAAGGGCTTGCAATCAATTCGTCACATGATAGTTTAACCGCTCCTCGTCGTCCAAAGGGGCGCCAGGACAGCAGGTTTGCAAACCGATAACTCGTTTCTCACAGGAACAGGAATGATGGCTTGCCAACTTCAAAATGCTGAAACCATTTGCAATTAATTGCAATTTTATGCCAGTTAAAACATTTAGACCGCTAACGCCGTCCACGCGATACATTACGATCGCGGACTTTAGCGACATCACGAAATCGAAGCCCGAGAAATCGCTCGTCGAGATTCGCAAGAAGACCGGTGGCCGCAACGCCTACGGCCGGATGACTGCGCGCGGCATCGGCGGCGGCCATAAGCAGAAGATCCGCCTCGTCGATTTCAAGCGCAACAAACACGGCGTGGAAGCCACCGTCGCGGCCATTGAATATGACCCGATGCGTTCAGCCCGCCTAGCGCTGTTGCAATATATTGATGGCGAAAAGCGCTATATCATCGCGCCCGTTGGCATCCAGGTTGGCGGAAAAATCTCCAGCGGCCCGGCCGCAGTCCCCGAAATCGGCAATGCTCTCCCTCTCAAATCGATCCCCGTTGGCATTGCCATCCACAACATCGAATTGACCCCCGGCCGCGGCGGACAGATGGTCCGTTCGGCTGGCGGCTCGGCCACTTTGATGTCGCGCGACCAGGGATACGCGCAAATCCGGCTGCCTTCCGGCGAAATCCGGCGCGTGAACGAAGAGTGTTATGCGACGATCGGCCAGGTCGGGAACACCGAGCATGAGAATGTCATTTTAGGAAAAGCCGGACGTTCACGCCATCGCGGCATCCGCCCGATCAACCGTGGCGTGTCGCGCAATCCGGTGGACCATCCGAACGGCGGTGGCGCGGGTAAATCCAAGTCCGGCGGTGGCTGGCAGCAATTGACCTCGCCCTGGGGCAAGATCGCCAAAGGCGGCAAAACCCGTCCGAAATACAAATACTCAAACCGTTTCATCGTTGTGCGCCGCAACGGATTACCTATCAAGACGAAATAATTATGGGACGCTCCATTAAAAAAGGCCCGTTTGTCGATTTCCCGCTCCTGGACAAGATCCAAAAGGCGAAGGACACAAAATCCAAGACCCCGATTAAGACGTGGTCGCGCCGCTCGACGATCACGCCGGATTTCGTAGGTCTCACCTTCAACGTCCACAACGGAAAGATTTTTAGCGCAGTCTTCATCACGGAAAACATGGTCGGTCACAAACTCGGGGAATTTTCAACCACGCGCGTCTTCAAGAAGCACGGCGCGCATACCGCGAAAGCAGAGGCCAAGTAATATGGAAGTTTTTGCCATCACGAAAAATATCCCGATGTCCGCGCAGAAGATGCGCGAGGTCGTCCGGCAGATTCAGGGTTTGCCCGCGCTGCAGGCACAAGCCGTCCTGGCGGTGGTGCCTCGAAAAGGCGCGCGGGCAGTGTCGAAGACGTTGAAATCGGCCATCGCCAACGCCGAGAACAACAACAAGCTGAAGCCCGAGTCTCTGCGTATCAAGGAAGCCGTTGCCGGCACGGCCACCAGCATCAAACGTTTCACTCCCAAGGCGCGCGGTTCCGCCGGTCCGATCATCAAGCGCCGTTGCCACATCAAAATCACCTTGAGCGATGAATAACGAAATGAACAGGATTATTGGATTATTGGATAGTTGGATTTTTGAAAATCCATGTCCTCCGCGTTTCCACGCATCCATCCATTTATCCATCAATCCATTAATCCAATTTTAGCCATGGGCCAAAAAACAAATCCAATCGGTCTGCGCGTCGCGGTCAACAAAGACTGGCGCTCGAAGTGGTACGCCGGCAAAAAAGAGTTCGGCCAGCTCCTGAACGAAGACCGCGAGATCCGCGAATTGCTGAAGAAGAAACTCGAAACGGCCTCGGTGCCGAGGATTTTGATTGAACGCGCCACCAACCGTTGCCGTGTGACCATTTTGACCGCCCGTCCGGGCGTGGTGATCGGCCGCAAAGGCGCCGAGATCGACAAGCTTAAGGAAGAATTGAGCCGCAAGACCGGCAAGGAAGTGTACGTGGACATCGTCGAGGTCAAGACGCCGGAATTGGACGCCCAGCTCGTGGCGGAAAACATCGCGTTGCAGCTTGAACGCCGTGTTTCGTTCCGGCGCGCGATGAAAAAGGCGTTGCAGACGGCCAAGGATTTTGGCGCCGAAGGCATCAAATTGCGCGCCGCGGGGCGTTTGGGCGGCGCTGAACTGGCGCGCGTCGAGCAATATCACTGGGGCCGCGTGCCGTTGCATACGCTGCGCGCGAACATCGATTACGGATTCGCCGAGGCGTTGACCGTCTATGGCAAGCTCGGCATCAAGTGCTGGATTTGCCGCGGGGAAAACAAACCGCAGAAAAAAGAGCAGCAGGCCGCGGCGGAAGCCGCGCCGATGCAAAGCTAATTAAGATTTTATGCCATTACAACCGGCAAGAGTTAAATTCCGCAAGATGCACCGTGGCAGCCGCAAAGGCACCGCGCGCAGCGGCCATACGGTCGCCTTTGGCGAATACGGATTGATGGCGCTCGAGCGCTGCTGGATGGACACGAAGCAGGTGGAAGCGGCCCGTGTGGCCATTGCGCGGCACATGAAGCGCAAAGGCAAGATGTGGATCCGCATTTTCCCGCAAAAATCGTTCACCAAAAAGCCGCTGGAAACCCGAATGGGCAAGGGCAAGGCGCCACTCGAATCCTGGGTGGCGGTCATCCGCCCGGCGAACGTTTTATTCGAGGTGGATGGGGTGACGGAAGCGGAAGCGCGCGAATCGTTGCGCCTGGCGGCGACCAAGCTGCCGATCAAGACCAAGTTTATTTCGCGGCATCACGTTGCGGCCAATTGATATGAAATTTACGGAATTAAAAGACATGACGCTGGTGGAGTTGTCGGCCAAGAGCCGGGACCTGCGCCATGAGATGTTCAACCTGCGATTGCAGCAGGCGAGCGCCCAGTTGGAGAAACCGGCGCGCCTGCGAATCTTGCGCAAAGACATTGCGCGGCTCGAAACCCGTATTTCGGAATTGCGAAACAAAGCGGTAAAATAATATGGCTGAAGAAACAAAGAATTTAACGGCAACGGCAACCGCTCGCGGCAACCGCAAGGAACGCGTCGGCGAAGTGATCTCGAACAAGATGACCAAGACCATCGTCGTCCGCGTCCAGCGCCGTTTTTCGCACCCCAAGTTCAAGAAGATCGTCACGGGCTACAAGAAATTTTACGCGCACGACGAAAAGACCGAGGCAAAAGTCGGCGATACCGTGCGCATCGAGGAAACCCGGCCGCTGTCAAAGTTGAAGCGCTGGAAGCTCGTCGAAGTCGTCGAGCGCGCGCCGGAAGAAACGCCAGTCGCGGCTTAATCAATTTATGTTGCAAGTTCGTTCGAGTTTGGATGTTGCGGATAATACAGGCGCCAAAATCGCCTGGAACATTGGCGTGTTGGGCCGCAACCAGAGGTATGCCGGCATCGGCGACGTCATCAAGGTCCATATCAAGGACGCCGCGCCGGACGGCACCGTCAAGAAGGGCGAAGTCCACGACGCCGTGATCGTGCGCACCCGGCAGATCATCCGCCGCTCGGACGGCTCGTATCTGCGCTTTGACCGGAATGCCTGCGTGATCATTGACAAGGAACTGAACCCGAAAGGGACCCGCATTTTCGGGCCGGTGGCGCGCGAATTGCGCGAGAAGAAGTTCATGAAGATCATCTCGCTCGCGCCCGAAGTTATTTGAGAATTTTATGAAGTGTCATATCAAGAAAGGCGATCAAGTGGTCGTGCTGGCCGGAAAAGAAAAAGGCAAGCACGGCAAGATCATCGCCGTGCTGCCCAAGAAACAGCGCGCCATCGTCGAGGGCGTGCAAATGATCAAGCGCCATACGCGCAAGAGCCAGCAGCATCCCAACGGCGCCATCGTCGAGCGCGAAGGCACCGTACACATCTCGAACCTGAAACTGGCCGAGGTGGAGACGCCGCACGCGGCGAATGCCTGATGATTTTTACGGCAAATTCCGTGAAACGAGAATATGAAATCGAGACTTTACGAAAAATATAAGAACGACGTGGTGCCGGCCCTCAAGGAAAAGCACAAGTACGCGAACCTCCACCAGATCCCCAAGCTGGAGAAGATCGTCGTGAACATGGGCGTCAGCGCGTCATTGGAAAAAGGCGCCATCGAAGACGCCGCCAAGGATTTGTCGATGATCACGGGCCGCAAGCCGGCCATCAGCAAATCGCGCCACAGCATCGCCCAATTTAAATTGCGCGAAAACCAGCCCATCGGCTGCCGCGTAACTTTGCGCAAGGACGCGATGTATGAATTTTTTGACCGCCTGGTGGCGACGGCGCTGCCGCGTATCCGTGATTTTCGCGGCCTCTCGCCGCGCAAATTTGACGGCCGGGGCAATTACACGTTCGGCATCGGCGACCAGACGATTTTTCCGGAGATTGAATTGGACAAGATCAAGCGCACCCAGGGCATGGATGTGACGATTGTCACCAGCGCGCCGACCAATAACGAGGCGCTGGATTTGTTGAAACTGTTGGGTTTTCCGTTTGCAGAGAAGTAAGTTAATATCATCCTCGTTCTCTTCCTCATCCTCATCAATCGAGTGAATGAAGGACGAGAAGGACGAGGAAAATAAAAAGAATCAAAGTATGGCTAAGACAGCATGGATAGAGCGCAACAAGCGCAAAGCGAACACGGTGAAGAAATACGCCGCGATTCGCGCCGAATTGAGGGCGAAACGCGATTACGCCGGCCTGGCGAAATTGCCGCGCGACGCCAGCCCAACGCGCCTGGTGAACCGGTGCGCGATGAGCGGCCGCCGCCATGCCTATCTCCGCAAATTCGGGGTGTCGCGTTTGACGTTCCGTGAAGCCGCGCTGAACGGGTTGATCCCCGGCGTGGTCAAGGCGAGCTGGTGATGATTGATCCTTCTCAACGTCATCCTCCTTCTCATAAATCGGGGATGAGCATGAGGAAGAGAATGAGAATGAATTAAAAATATGAGCGATCCGATTTCTGACATGTTGACGCGCATCCGCAACGGCGGACGCGCCCTGTTGCCCGTGATTGAACTGCCGCATTCGCGCATCAAGGAAAGCGTCGCGAAAATCCTCAAGACCGAAGGGTACGTGAGCGAAGTGGCGGTCGAGGGGACGACGCAGATCAAAAAACTCAAAATCCGTTTGAAATACAACGGCAAGAAGAACGTGATCGAAGGTCTGAAACGCGTCAGCAAGCCCGGTCTGCGCAAATACGTTGGCGCCACGGAAATTCCGCGCGTGCGCGGCGGCCTGGGTGTCGCCGTCGTCTCCACGTCGGAAGGCCTGATGACCGACGTGCAGGCGCGCAAAAAGAATCTGGGCGGAGAACTTCTTTGTTACATTTGGTAAACAGAATATTTAGATTATGTCGCGAATTGGAAAACAACCGATTGCCATTCCGCCCAAAGTGAAGGTGGAAGTGAAGGGGCAGAAAATCCTCGTCGAAGGCCCGAAGGGCAAGCTCGATTGGGAATTGCCCAAGCGCACCAGCCTCAAAGTGGCCGACGGCGTGATCGTCGTCAGCCGCGATGGCGAAGACGCGCACGCCAGATCCTTGCATGGCACCAGCCGCGCGCTGGTGAACAACATGGTCAAGGGCGTTAGCGAAGGTTTTGTTAAGAAACTCGAAATCCAGGGCGTCGGTTTCAAGGCCGCCGTCCAGGGCAAGGTGGTGAATCTCGCCCTCGGCTTTTCGCACCCGATCAATTACAACATCCCCGACCAGATCAAAGTGACCGTCGAGGAAAACACCAAGCTGACCATCGAGGGGCCGGACAAGAAAGTCGTCGGCCAGGTCGCGGCGGAGATCCGCGGCTTCTATCCGCCGGAGCCCTACAAAGGCAAAGGCGTGCGTTACGTGGGCGAACACGTCCAGCGCAAGGAAGGCAAGACGGTTCAATAATCATGAAATGCGTTGAAGAGTTGAAGAGTTACAGCGTTGGAGCGGTTTCGCTTCAACCCTTCAACCTGGTTAACGCTTCAACGAATAAGTAAATGAAAACGGAAAAGAAACATCGATTACAGCAACTGCGGCGCTGGCGCATCCGGAAAAAAGTCTCCGGCACAGCGGTCCGCCCGCGCATGGCGGTTTGCTTTAGCAGCGAGAACATCCACGTCCAATTCATCGACGATGAGGCCGGCAAGACGCTCGCCGCCATCTCCACCGTTGGAAAATCTTCCACGGCCAAAGACCTGTCGGCAAATGTGAGCGGGGCCAAAGCCATTGGCACGCTGGCGGCAAAGAACGCTTTGGACAAGGGCATCAAACAAGTGGTGTTTGACCGCGGCGGCAAGCTGTTTCATGGCAAGGTCAAGGCCCTGGCCGATGCGGCGCGTGAAGCCGGATTGCAATTTTAACCCATAACCAAAGAATTATTGTGGCTGAGATCGAAAAAGTACCAGGAGAAGAGCCTCGCGGCCCGCGCCGCCGGCGCAGGCTGGACGTGCCTGAAAACGCGTTCGAAGGCGGCGAGGAATTGGTCGAAAAGGTCGTTTATATCAACCGCTCGGCGAAAGTCGTCAAGGGCGGCCGCCGTTTTAATTTCTCCGCGCTCATTGTCGTCGGAGACAAAAAAGGGCGTGTCGGTTATGCCCTCGGCAAAGCGGGCGAAGTGGCGGACGCCATCCGTCGCGGCGGCGAATTGGCCCGCAAACAAATGCTGCCCGTTTCGCTGAAAGACGCCACCATTCCGCATGAAGTTTATTCAGAGTACGGCGGCGCGAAAATTTTGCTGCGCCCCGCCTCGCCTGGCACGGGGATCATCGCCGGCAAAACGGTCCGCTCGGTTTTGGAATCCGCCGGCATCCGTGATATTTTGAGCAAGTCGCTCGGCTCCAAGAACGCGGCCAACGTCGTCAAGGCGACGTTGCAGGCGTTGTTGAGCTTGCGGACCCGCGAAGAGATTTACAAGGCACGCGGTTTGGAGATCAAAAAAGTGGCTACCCCGAAGCCTCCTGAAGTGATTCCTGCCGCCTGAAGATTTTTATGCGATTACACGATTTAAAACCCCGTCCCGGCTCCAAACACCGCCGCAAGCGTCTCGGCCAGGGTGAATCCAGCGGTCACGGCAAAACTTCCGGCCGCGGTGGCAAAGGCCAGACTGCCCGTTCCGGCAGCAGCATCCGTATCGGATTCGAAGGCGGCCAGATGCCGCTCATCCGGCGCATTCCCAAGCGCGGGTTCAACAACGCCCGGTTCACCATCCGGTATATTGGCGTCAACGTGAGCGATTTGAACAAGTTTGATGATGGCGCCAAAGTGGATGAAACAGCCTTGCGCGCGATTGGCCTGGCCAATGGCAAGGAAGGCGTCAAGATCCTCGGGGAAGGGGAGCTTTCCAAGAAACTTGCCGTGAGCGCCAGCGCGTTCAGCGCATCGGCCAGGGCAAAAATCGAAGCGAAAGGCGGCACCTGCGAAGTCATTGCGCGCAAAGCCGCCGAACCCGCGAAAGCTTAAGCGGGACATATCATGTTCCGTAACATATTCAACACCTTCGCCAACTGCTTCAAGATTCCGGAGCTTAAGTCCCGTATTCTGTTTACTTTCGGCGTGCTCGCCGTCTGCCGCCTGATGGCCTTCATCGTCATTCCCGGCGTGGACGGGGCGGGTCTTTCGGCGTATTTCAATAAGAATGAACAGGGTTTCGGCGGGCTGGTCGGCATGTATAACACTTTTGCCGGCGGCGCGTTTGGGAATTGCGCCATCGGGGCGCTGGGCATCATGCCCTACATCAGCGCCACGATCATTTTGCAATTGATGACCGCCGTGGTTCCGCGTTTGAGCAAGCTGGCCCGGGAAGAGGGTGGGCGCACGAAAATCATCCAACTGGGCCGCTATCTCACGGTCCTGATTTGCCTTGGGCAGGGAGCTTTTTTTGCCAGCAGCTATGAAAATCCTGAAAAAGTTTTTCAAGGTTTCCAGGGACAATTGGTGCTGATTCAACCCGTCTGGTTCTATTATCTGCTGGCGATCCTGGTGATGACCACGGGCACGATGCTCCTGATGTGGCTCGGCGAACAGATCACCGAGCGTGGCGTTGGCAACGGTGTTTCCCTCGTCATCACCATCGGCATCCTGGCCCGTCTGCCGGTCGCGGCGCAGGGTATCAAGGACATGTTTTTTAGCGCCGGCCACCAGTTTAATTTGCTGGGTACGGGGTTGATGCTTTTGATTACGTCCGTGATCGTGATAGGCGGGGTCATTGCGGTGACCCAGGCGCAGCGGAAAATCCCCGTCCAATACGCCAGCCGCATGGTCGGCCAAAAAATGTACCAGGGCGGGACCAATTACATGCCCTTGCGGGTCAATTATTCCGGTGTTATGCCGATCATTTTCGCCTCGTCGATTTTGATGATTCCCGGCCCAATTTTCGGCTGGATTACCCGCAATGTCCAACAGCCGTTCATTCATGATAAGGCGCAATGGATGTCGATTCAGCTCGGTTATGGCGACCCTCTTTATCTGACTATTTATGCGCTGATGGTCATCTTTTTCTCCTATTTCTGGGTTGCGACCCAGTTCAACGAGATTCAGATTGCCGATGACCTGAAGAAAAACGGTGGCTACATCCCTGGTGTGCGCCCTGGACAGCAGACCAGCGATTACCTCCACAAGGCCATGAGCCGTATCACCCTGGCGGGCGCGATCTTTTTGACCATCATCGCCACCATCCCGATGATTTTGTCCAAACAACTGGATATCAACCAGAACGTGGCCAGCTTCCTGGGCGGCACAAGCATTTTGATCAGCGTGGGCGTTTTGCTCGACACCATGAGGCAGGTCGAATCGCATCTGATGATGCGGCATTACGACGGCTTCCTGAAGAAAGGCCGTCTGCGCGGACGGTTTTGATTTGTGGCCGGAATAAAGATCAAAAGCGAAGACGAACTGAAATTGATGCGTTTGTCATGCGCGGTGGCGGCGGAAGTGTTGGACGAGATCGGCGCTTTCCTCAAACCGGGATCGACCACGATGCAGGTGGACGAATTTGCGGCGGCCCAGATCAAGCGGCACGGCGCCAAAAGCGCGTTTTTGGGTTATCGGAAATATCCCCGTAATGTCTGCCTTTCCGTCAATGAAGAAGTCGTTCATGGACTGGGCAGCGAACGCGAATTGCATTTCGGCGACATTGTCAGCGTGGACGTGGGCGTGAGCTACAAGGGATTTATCGGCGATAACGCCCGCACCTTCCCCGTCGGCGGCTGCGGTGTCCATGCGCAGCGGCTTTTGGACGTGACGGAACAGGCGCTATACCTGGGGATTGCGGCGGCCCGGTCCGGAAACCGCGTCACCGATATTTCGCGGGCAGTCCAGAATTTTGTGGAAAACAACGGATTTAGCGTGGTGCGCGAGTTTGTGGGCCACGGCGTGGGCCGGGCCATGCATGAGGAGCCGCAAGTGCCCAATTTTGTGGACCGCAAAATGAATGACCTGTTGCGGCCGGGCATGACCATCGCCATCGAGCCGATGGTGAATGCCGGCCAGCCTGCCGTAAAAATCCTAAGAGACGGCTGGACCGTGGTGACTCAAGACGGTTCATTGTCCGCTCATTTTGAGCATACCGTCCTTGTGACCGGCGGGGACCCGGAGATTTTGACATGCCAGGCAACGAAGCTTTCCAGGTTGAAGGTCGCGTGATTGAGGTTTTGCCCAACGGCACCTGGCTCGCGGAACTGGCCAATGGCCACCGTTTGACCGCGTTCGCGCCGGGCCGGACGCGGAAGAATTTCGCCGGGCTAAAAGCCGGCGACCGGGTACGATTGCAATTGACCCCTTACGATTTGAGCACCGGGCGGATGATTGCTGACGTTGAAGCGATCAAGGGATGAAGCGTTAAAGCGTATTGATTCGCGCACGCTTCAATGTTTCGCGTCCATTCATTTCCCGCTTTTCACTTCAACCCAAAATCCGCCGGATCGCCCGAGGCGCTGTCTTTGCAAATCCAAATCTCGAATTGCCCGGGCTGCACCACCCAATTTCCTTTCGTGTCATAAAGGCCAAGTTCCTGGCTGGGTATCTTAAAAGTCACTTCCCGCGATTCTCCCGGCTGCAGGAAAACTTTTTGGAACCCTTTCAATTGGCGGACCGGCGGTGTGCCAGCCGCAAAGGCCATCGCCCGGATGTAGAGTTGCGCCACCTCGGTCCCCGCGCGACTGCCGGTGTTCGTCACCGTCGCGCTCGCTGTCAACGCGCCGCCGTCTTTCAGGACCGGCGAATCGAGTTGCACCGGACTATACGCAAAGGTCGTATAAGCCAGCCCAAACCCGAACGGCAGAAACGGCACACTCGGTCCATCCACATAATTGCCCTTCCAATGTCCAAAGCCCGGACGCCCGGTGCTGTAATGGTTGTAATACATCGGGACCTGCCCGACGCTGTACGGAAACGTGGTTGTCAACCGGCCTGACGGATCGGCGTCCCCAAATAAAATGTCAGCGACGCCATTGCCTCCCTGAACGCCCGGGAACCACGCCTCCAAAACCGCCGCGGCCTTGTCAAAGACCGCCGGCAGCGCCAGCGGACGGCCATTGAACAAAACAACCACGATCGGCTTTCCCGTCGCGGCAACGGCGTTCAGCAATTCCAACTGCCGGCCCGGCAAATCCAACGTGCTGCGGCTGCCGTCTTCTCCGCTCCAATCCCTCGGCTCGCCCAGCGCCATCACCACCACGTCGGCTGCTTTCGCAGCAGAGACGGCATCCGCAATCTCATTGCTTCCCGTCGGTTGCTCGGTGATTTTGGAATAGGTTTCAACGTGCAACCGCTCTTTGCCGGTCTCGATGATGGAACAGCCGCGCGACAGGGTGAGGGCATTCGCCGACGCGAGTTTCGCCCGGATGCCGGAAGCCAATGACACCATGTCCGCGAGATGCCCGCGGGAATACCACGGCCCCACCATTTCCTCCGCGTCGTCACCCAGTGGTCCGATCAAAGCGACATGGGTCGCCTGTTTTGAAAGCGGCAGGATGCCGTTGTCATTTTTCAGCAGCACGCAAGATTTCGTGGCCGCCTCGCGGGCCAGCGCCACGGCGTCCGGCTGAAGATTGGCCGTTTGCCATCGCGATTCGTCCACGTAAGGCTGGTCGAATAGTCCCTTTTCAAATTTCACGGTCAGCACGCGCCGCACCGCTTCATCCAGCACCGATTTCGGAATTTGGCCGGATTTAACCTGTTGCATAACCGTGTCCTGATACGTCGTTGATACCATCTCCATGTCCACCCCGGCGGTAAGCGCGAACCGCGCGGCCTGGGTTTCATCCGCGGCCAATCCATGGTCGATCAATTCGCCCACGGAATTGTAATCGCTGACGACAAATCCCTTGAACCCCCATTCGGTGCGGAGAATATCCGTGAGGGTTTGATGATTGGCGCTCGCCGGGATGCCGTCCAGATCGTTGAACGCGCTCATCACCGTCAGCGCCCCGGCGTCCACGCCGGCCTTGAACTGCGGCAAATAAAAATTGCGCAGGGTAAATTCCGAAATCTCAGTCGTGTTATAATCCCGTCCGCCTTCCGCCGCTCCGTAGCCGACGTAATGTTTCAAGCAGGCAACCACGCGGTTGGTGTCCGCCACGTTGGCGCCCTGGAGGCCGCGCACGCAGGCCGCGGCATCAAGCGAACCCAGCCACGGGTCTTCTCCAAATCCTTCGGCGATGCGGCCCCAGCGCGGGTCGCGCGCCGTGTCCAGCATTGGCGAAAATGCCCAGTCAACGCCCGCCGCCGCCGCCTCGCGCGCCGCAATAGTATCGGTGCGCTCGAACAATTCCGGCTCCCAGGCGCACGCCTCCGCCAGGGGAATTGGAAAGATGGTGCGAAAGCCGTGAATGACGTCATGTCCGAAGATCAAGGGGATGCCCAGCCGGCTTTGCTCGACGGCGATATGCTGCAATTTATTGCGCATGACCGGAGTTTCCACCAGCACGGAACCGCAAAGAAACGAACCGATCTCGCCGCGGCTCAATCGGTCGCGCATCACCACATCGGAATTTGTCTGCGTGTCCGTTTGCCAAAGCTGGCCGACCTTTTCGGCCAAGGTCATCCGCTTGAGCAGATCGTTGACCCGTTTGGGGATCGGCTGGGAGGGGTCCTCGTAAATCTCCTTTTTCCCGTCCTTGTTCAAATCAATCCATCCATCATGATAAATCGAAGTGGGGGCCGCAGCCTCCGCGGCAAACCCTGCGAGCAGTCCAATCAGAACCCAATAAAGTTTCACAGGGCGAAATGTGGCCTGAAAAGCGGGCAAATTCAAAAAAAAACAGCGGCAAAATTCATCGGCAAAGGTTGGGGCCTGATTGGAATTCATTGGAATTCATTGGAATTGGCTGGCCGGACCGATCACGACCACGAACTCGCCTTTCAAGCTCCGTTTCTTCGCTATCTCTAACAGTGCCAACGGCTTGCCGCGCAAGAACTCCTCAAATTTCTTGGTCAATTCACGGGCCAGGACGACGTTTCGCTCCGGAAACACTTCATTTAGTTCGCCCAGCAATTTTTCAATCCGATACGGCGATTCGTAAAGGACCAGCGTGGCTTCAACGGCTTTGAGCGATTCCAATTTTTTCCGGCGTTGTCCTGATTTGTGCGGGAGAAAGCCGACGAAGTGAAATTCATCCGCAGGCAGTCCGCTCGCCGTAAGGCCGGCCACCAGCGCGCAGGCGCCCGGAACGGACTCGACGCGGAACCCGGCGGCGATGGCGGCTTTAACCACGCGCTCGCCCGGATCGCTGATGCCCGGGCTTCCGGCATCGGTGACCAGGGCGACTTTCTCGCCGCGTCCGAGACGCGCGATGATCTCCTCGCTGCGCCTGGCCTCGTTAAATTGGAAATAACTGAGCAGCGGTTTGGATATGCCGAAATGCTTGAGCAATTGTCCGGAGCGCCGCGTATCCTCGGCGGCGACGACATCGCATTCGCGCAGCACGCGCAAGGCGCGCAGGGTGATGTCTTCCAGGTTGCCGATAGGGGTGGCGACGAGATAAAGGGTGCCGGGCGTAAGCGGGGGCAAAGGCGCGTCCATGCGATGAGTTAAACAAAAAATCGGGATGAAATAAATTGGATTTGAGTGAATTTTTAACCGTCAGGAATGAGATTGCAAATCTGGCGCAAAATGTTAAACCGGCTGCGTGTTGGTTTGGTTGTTCTTTTTTTCATCCCTGCCTTGTGGCAGGGTTAAACGGTCAAGCCAACACATTTTTTAAATTCCCTGTGGGATGATTGTGTTGTCAATACTAATGGGCGACCCGTTCACGCGTTCACGTTCACGGGCCGGAAAAGAATTGCGAAGTTTTCTAAAAATATGACAATACCATTAACTGACCCCTTTACGTGTCCTACAATCCGTCTGGAATATATCTCGAAGGAGCTGATATAAACATTCCCATTAGCAATATGGACGGATTTTGATAATTAATTTATGAAACGAGCAAGATGGTTTGTATGGCTTATCCCGATTACAAGCTCTCTTTTAATTATGGGATGCGGGAATCAGTATCAAACGTCACAAGATAACGTATTGACTACCAATTCAGTGCAGGCTGTGGCATCGGATCAGAACACAAATGCGCCAGATTCGCAGTATGAGCAAACGAGGAGAGAAACATTGGCAAAAGAAATGGCGGATGCAGAGAAAGGGGATGAACAAAAATTGAGTCACCCTGAATTATTTACCAATCCCCCACCGAGTGAGTGGCCATTTCCAAATTATGAGACTGGTCCGGGGCGGCCCTTACCACCTAATGTAAATTTTTACAGCATGAACGACCGATATTCCACATATCTTTTGTGCGAATACGACGTTGACGAAAAAAATTATAATCAATCCGACGAGGCTGGATGGTTCAAGACAGCGCTTGAACAGGTCCGTGAATCAGGACCAGAGAAGTTTCCTCGGCTCCAATGGATTGCCGTTATTATTATCAACCGCGCAGGATGGAACGGCGCGAGTACATTTGAACAGGCGCATAAAGTTGGTGCCATCTTCAAAGCCAGTGACGTGTTTGACTCTTCGCACGATCTGTCGCAATTGGTTGCTGATGCCACGATGGATCGGCATCCGTTCAAATATGACACTTCGCAACCGACACCTGGCGACCAGCAACGTTGGTTGATTGTGGAGCAACATGCGGCCACAAACCATGCAAGTGCAGGGCCAAATTGAGGCATTTAAGGGTGGCTCAAACGCGCACGGATTTGCGCCGAAGAAGCGGCTTTTGGAGGCAGTCGTGAAAGGGTCTGAAAGGGTCAGTCCTAGAATTGTGACAGTTGTTCATTTTGCTCCGTCTTTTTTGTCCAGTGCGAGCAAGGTTTCGCGCAGTGGCCGATACACGCGCCCGGTTTTTCGGTTCATCCGGCTCACCGCCTGCGTGACCCGCGTATAATGCCCCATCTGCAACCGCTCGCTGACCCAGGCCAACGATACGGTGGTTCGCCGGCGCAGCCACCAGGCCAGGGCCACCTTCTGGGGCGCACTTCTGGGCAAACGCTCCAGCCGCGCTGGGGTCAATCCCAACGCGCTCATCCCCTTCTTCGTCAACCGCTCCGCCGCCGCCTCGTCGTGCGCTTCCCGCGCTTCGCCGCTGTGCGATTCCCGCCTCTTTCCGCTCAGGGCCTTGTCCAGCCAAACCTCCAGCTTTTTCAAAAAGTTCTCCTGCCCCAAATACCATCCCCGCCGCAATGTCTTCCAACGCTCTTCCCATTCCTTGCGGCCCGCCTGCATCCCCAACTCCAGGACCCGCGCTTCCAGATACGCTTCGTATCCCCGCCGATCACTCTCCGGCAAACCCAGACTGCCCATCACCCGCCCGCGGTCCAGCCAAAACGGACTTTGCCGGCTCAAGTACCACGGGTAACTGCTCCAGCGATAACGTTTGAGCTTTTCCCGCCCGATACCGGATCAATCCTGCCCGCACCGGATTCAAATGAATGTAGGTGCTCACCACTTGAAAATACTGAGCGTCGTCCGCATCGACATTCACCGCCTTATACCGTCCCTGAAAGAGATGACCAAAAACCTTGTGCCGCCCGTTGTAGCGCTGCGTATAAGTCCCCTGCAACCACTTCATCCCGGCCACCAGGTTGCCTTCCGGCGTCTCGACCAGCAAATGATAATGATTGGACATCAGCACGTAGGCGTGAATCCGCCAGCCGGTCTTTTCGCCGGCTTCCCCCAGCGTCTCCAGAAACCGTTGGCGATCCTTATCATCCCGGAAAATCGCCTGACCCTGGTTGCCGCGCGCCATCACGTGATACGCCGCTCCGGGATATTCAATGCGCAAAGGCCTGGCCATTTCAACCACGAGCATGCCCCAGACGGGACATTGTGGCAAGCGCAAACTGTCACAATTCTAGGACTGACCCTTTTTCTGACCCTTTTTCTCACCCACACCCTCGGTCCCTCCCCAAACCCTGCGGACCCTCACCTCACCCTGACCCTCTCCCCTCCCATCAGAATGGGAGCGGAGAGGGAACAGCAGGCGGATGCTCGTTGTAGTTCTAATACACGGCAGCAAGCGGCTGGTTCATCCGTCTTCGCTGCGCTTCCGCCGCCGCTAAAGCTTCCATCTTCGCTAAAGCTACGAGGGACGTGATGGCGAGACAAGTCGACGCGACAAGGGGGTTCAATGCGCGAAACGAATCGGGGAATTCTCTCCCCGTGACCCGTCTTCGCAGACGCTACGACGGGGCAAGGGGGAGAGGGAGGAAGCTGGCGGGTGTGATTTTCATAAAACGGTTCATGGTTCCAATGCAGGCGAGGCGTCTTTTGTCAATTTTCCGTTTACGAGCCGCAAAAGGTTCAATGGGTTCGCCGTTTGGAGCGGGGGGGGCAGGAGCGATTCGGGAAAGCTTTGATAGCAGATGGGACGGACAAATCTCTGAAGGGCGGCGGTGCCGACGGAGGTGAAACGCACATCGGTGGTGGCCGGATATGGCCCGCCATGATTCATCGAAGGACAGACTTCGACACCGGTCGGGAAGCCGTTGATGATAAGCCGGCCGGCTTTGCGCTCCAAAATCCGCAAGAGAGGCTTCGCGTTTTTCATATCATCGGGAGTGCCGTGAACCGCGGCGGTGAGCTGGCCTTCGAGGTTTCTGGCGATGTCTTCCAATTCGGAAATTGTTTGCGCGGAGATTAAAATTGAGAACGGCCCAAACACTTCGGCGGCGAGTTCGGGATTAGTTTGAAAATTTTGGGCATCGGTGCGGATCAAGACTGCTTCAGCCTGGGTCCTGGCCGGTTCAGGCGCGGTCTTGGAACGCGCAAGGAGTTCCACGCCGCAGGCACCGGAGAGGCGCGCAAGTCCCTTGTGATATGATTCACAAATCCCGCCATGCAACATCGTCGCGGGAGGGACATTTTCCAGCAGTGCCCGAGATCTTGATGGAATTGCTCGAAGGCGGCATCCTGCAGGCCAAAGACGAGACCGGGTTTGGTGCAGAATTGGCCGGCGCCATTGGTGACGGAGTTTTTCAGGCCTTCAGCGATTTGATTGCCGCGCTCCCGCAATGCGCCGGGCAAAATGAAAACGGGATTTAGACTGCTCATCTCCGCAAAGACCGGGATGGGTTCGGGCCGGGCCGAGGCGGCATCAAAGAGCGCGCGCCCGGCAATTCGCGAACCGGTAAAGCCGACCGCCTGGGCAGACTTGTGTTTGACGAGGCCGATACCGACAGTTTTGCCAAACCCGTGCAACATGGAAACACCCCGGGCGGCAAACCGCAGGCAGTCACGGCGCGGCGAATGGCCACGGCGGTCATTTCCGACGTGCCCGGATGCCGCTCGTGCGCCTTGACGACGACAGGATTTCCAGCTGCCAGCGCCGACGCGGTATCGCCACCGGCGACCGAGTAGGCGAAGGGAAAGTTGCTCGAACCAAAGACAACCACCGGGCCGATGGGAATGAGCATCCGGCGCAAATCCGGCTTGGGGAGCGGTTGACGATCGGGAATGGCGGTATCAATCCGCGCGTCCACCCATGATCCTTCGCGAATGACCTGCGCAAACATTTTGAGCTGGTTGACCGTGCGCGCCCGCTCGCCAGCCAGCCGCGCATCGGGCAGTCCGGTTTCCTGTCGCGCGCGCAAGATAAGCTCATCGCCCAGGGCCATGATTTCATCACCGACGCGCTCAAGAAAGGCGGCGCGCTGTTCGCCAGTTGTTTCCCGGAAAATGCCAAAGGCGGATTCGGCGAGATGCATCGCCTCATTGATATCCGATTCGTTGGCGGCATGGAAATCTGGCTGCAATCGCAAACTGTCGGCGGGGTTGGTCGCGTGAAAGGTTTCCGCGGAGCCGGAACTCAACTGGTCACCAATAAAATTTTTGCCGTGCAGATTCATTCCTTTAAACTACTACGACCGAATTTTTGAGCAAACCGATTTCGTCGATTTCGATCTGAATGAAATCTTTTTCCCGCAAAGTGAAGGTGTCGGGGGGGACGACGCCGGTTCCGGTCAGGAGAATCGCGCCCTGTGGAAATTTTTGGCTGCGGAACAGGTATTCGGCCAGGCTCACGAAGTTGCGTTTGATTTGGTCCACGGAGGTTTCCCCGGCAAAGACACTTTTCCCATCGCGTTGAATCTCGATCCTGATTTTCCATTGGCGCGCCTGGGTTTCGGAAGCGCCGAGAAGGATCCAGGGGCCGAGGGCGCAGGAGCGCTCATAGATTTTGGCCTGGGGCAGATACAAGAGGTTTTCACCTTCGATGTCGCGTGAACTCATGTCGTTGCCGATGGCATGGCCGACAATTTTGCCGGTGGAATTCATCACCAGCGCAAGTTCAGGCTCGGGGACGTTCCATTTCGCATCGCGCCGGATGCCGACGGATTCGCCGCTGCCGGCAACTTTTTCGGGCAACGATTTGAAGAAGATTTCCGGACGTTCGGCGGCGTAAACTTTGTCGTAAGCGTTGGCGCTGAAATCGGATTCTTCCATGCGGGCGGTTTTGCTGCGCAGATAGGTGACGCCGGCGGCCCAAACTTCCTGTCCTTCGACGGGGGTGAGCAATTTTACCTGCGACAGGGGAATGCGCGGGAGATTTGATTTGGCAATCTGATTTAATTGTGCGGTGGCATCGGCGCTTTCGAGGAGCGGGAACATGCGCGTGATGCCGGCGGGGGCCAGGTCGAGCACGGTGGGTCCGTCCATGACCAGACCGATGTGAATGGCGGCGGTATTAATTGTAAACCGGCAGAGTTTCATAGGTCATGCAATTTTGGGGAAAGGGACAAAAGGGACAAAAAGGACGAAAGGGACGCGGGAAATTCTGCCGTCCCTGCGGGACTTCGTCGGTATGGGATCGCAAACCCACCGATGAATCGGTGGGCTATGGTCTTTCGCCCTGCCGGGCTTTCCCCGAGGAGAGGGAAACCATCCAATGGCGAAAAGTGCAATCACAAGCTGCAAATGTGTTATTCTGCTGTAATTAATGGAATTGGTGGCGCGGTTTTGGGCAGCAAAAATGCCAGGACGACACAGGCAAGCATGCCAACGCCGAGGACGATGAAGGGCAGGGTGATGCTGTGGTACTGGTTTTTCAGCCACCCGGTAATGTAAGGTCCGGCAAAGCCGCCAAGATTTCCAAAGGCATTGACCAGCCCGATGACAATGGCCATCACGGAGCGCGGCAAAGTTTCGGCGGGGATTGCCCAAAAGGGAGCCATCGCCGCGAAGGGGCCGGGGATCGCCAAACACATGAAGGCATAGGAGAGCCAAAAATGGGTGCTCAAGACAACACTCAAAATGAGGCTCACGCCGCTCATTGCGTAAACGGCGGCGACATGACCGCGGCGCTCGTGCGTCCTATCGGAGTGCCAGGAATTCACGAGCATCACGACCATCGTCACGGCGTAAGGAATGGCGAAAAGGATGCCGTATTGGAGCCCGTCAAAATTCCGGCCCTTCAGGCTGTCGGTAAAAAAGGTCATGCAACCGTAGGCGGCGCAGTTGTGTAAAAAATAGAGCGCAATCATGATAAAAACCGATGGATGGGCCAGCCTTTGCACCCAGGAAATTTTCTGGGGAGACTCCAGTTCATCGGCTTCTTTCTTTAGAATCATCTCGACCTGGGCTTTTTCTCCGGCCGACAGCCAATTTACCTCGCGGGGGTGGTCGCGGATGCCAAACCACCAGATGGGCAGCCAGATAAAGGGCAAAATCCCTTCGAGAACCAGCATGGTTTGCCAGCCGTATTTTCCGAGCAACCATCCCGTGAGGGGCGCGGAGCCGGCAACGGCGAGGGGCTGACAGAGAAGCCAATAGGCATTGGCGCGCGCGCGTTCGGCGCGTGAAAACCAATTCATCATCAGCACGTAGGTGGCCGGGAAAACCGCGCTTTCCGCGACACCGAGAAAAAACCGCATGATTTCGAATTGCCGAAAGGTCCTGGAAAAGCCACAACCGATGGCGAAAAGTCCCCAGCTGATGAGGCAGAGGCTGACGAGTTTGCGGGCGCTCCAGCGCGAGGCGAGATGACCGCCGGGGACCTGCATCAGGACATAGCCGATGAAAAAGATCCCGGCCAATTCGCCTTTCATTTTGTCGTCCATCAAAAGGTCATGCATCAGCGAGGAGATTTTCGGTTCGAGCGCGAGGGAGATGTTGGTGCGGTCCACGTATGAGATGGTGTACATGAGGAGGGCGACGGGGAGGAGTCGCAGCCAGCGTTGTTGCGTCATAGCGGGTGCGGGATTTTCCGATAAGACGGGGGAACATTCAACATCCAACATCCAACATCCAACATCCAGTGAACATCCAACATTCAACATCCAGTGAACATCCAACATTCAACATCCAGTGAACATCCAACATTCAACATCCAGTGAACATCAAACATTCAACATCCAGTGAACATCAAACATCCAACATCCAGTGAACATCCAACATCCAACATCCAGTGAACAGCCAACATTCAACATCCAGTGAACAGCCAACATTCAACATCGAACATCAATGCTACGACGAGGCGAGAGGGGCGGGCTGTAACTTGTTGCAAAAAGGACATTGGAGGGCGATGTTCCTACCATTTTAAGAACAATGCGTGGAAACGCCCAATTTAAATGCCGCGTGACGCGATGGATCGTGGGAACAGCGGCAGTTGCACTAGTCGCGGCACCTGCAATGGGGCAGTTGTTGGGGCAGAATCTTTTTCCCTCGAATAGTCCGTGGAACCAAAACATCAGCAACGCGCCGGTGGCGACGAACTCTGCGAGCATCATCTCCGCCATCGGAGGTTCGATAAAGATTCATCCTGATTGGGGAACGGACAGTCCCGCAAACGGAACCAGCCCCTTATACGGAATTCCATACAACGTTGTGCACGGTAACAGTATCGCGAAGGTGAACGTCATCATCGACGATTACCCGAGCGAGAGCGACATCGTCCCGGCGCCCATTCCCACGAACGCGGTCATCGAGGGCGATTTGCAGAACGGGCCGAATACGAACGGCCCGGGCTATAACACGGGCCAGCGCGGCGACTCTCACCTGCTGATATGGGACGAGGATAATAATGTGGGGTATGAGTTTTATGGGGCGGCGCGGCCATCCGACACGAACTTACTTGATGAGACCAGCCACACCGATGGCATGTGGCATGCGGCGCAGGAAACGGTGTGGAATTATAACACAAACGATTTTCGCCCACTCGGTTATACGTCTGCCGATGCCGCGGGGCTGTCCATCCTGGCCGGCCTTGCGCGGCCCGATGAAGGGTTGCCGGCGTCCCAGGGAGGGCAGGGCGGCATCTACCACGCATTGCGGATGACCCTGCCCAAGAGCATCGTCAGCGACCAGTATATTTATCCCGCCTCGCATATCGTGACCGCAACGGGCAACCTGCCCTTCGGCTCGCGGTTGCGTCTGAAGAACAACAGCACCGTCAATTCGCTTATCGCCACCATGGGCCCCGAGTCACAGGTAGTGGCCCACGCGATGCAACAGTACGGGTTGATCCTCGCGGACATCGGCAGTTCGATGTATGTCACCGGCACGTCCGCCGCGGAGAATGCCAGCAACGGCATCAGTCTGGTCTGGAACATGGACGACATTCTGGGCGGCCTCGAGCAGCTTGCGGCCAGCAACTTCGACGTGGTGAACCTCACGCCCGCAGTCACCAATCTGAGCCAGAGTGCCGGCTCTCCTGGCACCCCGGTGACGATCAATGGGTACAATTTCTCCGGGGCGGCCGGGCATATTTCCGTGTTCTTTGGAGGCACGGCCGCACCCGCGCCCGAGGTGCTCGGCGACTCCCAGATTTCGGTGACTGTTCCCGCCGGTTCCGGGACGGTGAATGTCACTGTTCAGTCGGGCCTTTATGAGCCGGACACGGATGACGGCCCGGGCGCCAACGTAAACGCGCCGATTTTTGGTTACGGAACATCGCCGACGAATGCAGCGGACGACTTCACCTATGTCGCGACGCCGAAAATCCTCCGCGTCTCGGCGGCGGGTGGAAATTTCATCATGAGCGGGACCAACAATAGCGGGTCGGGGGGAAGTTATCAGGTGCTGGAATCAACGAACCTGTTGTTCCCGCTGACAAACTGGACGGTGTTAACGAGCAACAGTTTTGACAGCATGGGAAATTTCTCGTTTACGAATGTCATTTCTTCCACCAACGCGGGCATGTTTTACATGCTGCGAGCGCCGTAATTATTTTCACTTCCGCGAGTTCCCAAGGTTTCGACAAATCAATGATGACTCAATGGGCCAACTGGAAGAAGGCATTTGATCCGGACACGGCGTTGGTCGCGACAAAATTGGTCCCGATGATGCCGACAATTCCGCTGAAATCCTGCCATTGATTACTGGCCAACACCGGGGCGGTTTGCAGGGAATAGCAGTTGAAATTCGTCGGCCACAATACCAACACATTTCCGCCGGAATTGACCACAGTCAATTGTGGCGCCGTGCCGGGCAAAACCGTGACGGTGAAATTGCCTGAATTCGTACCGACGGAATTTGTCGCGGTACAGGTCACGATGTTTGTTCCCAGCGGAAAGGCCGTGGGCGAAGTTATCGCGGATGAACCCAACTGGCAGTTGATCACCGGCGCTGGATAACCGGTGGCGCTGGCAGCGAACGAAATGACCGGCAACGTACAAACCCCGTTGGCCGCGTTGGTGACGACGTTTGCCGGCGGCGTGATGGAGGGTTGCTGATCCACTGTTAAGGTAAAAGTTTGCGGGGTGGTTCCTCCGGAATTTTGCGCGGAAAATGTAACCGGATAGACACCGCCTGAACCAATCGCGGGAATGCCGCTCAAAAGGCCATTGGCAGTATTGAACGTGACCCCCCCGGGCAGCGCTCCGCTTTCACCCCATGCCGGCAATCCGGACGCCTGGACCTGAAAGGAGCCGAAGCTGCCAACGAGGAAGTTGGTGCTGTTCGGGCTTGAAAATACCGGCGGCGGCGGACTATTGATGGTAAAACTTACCGTGGCATTGGCGTCGTTTGCCACAACGCCATCCACCTGGGCCTCAACCTTCCCGGTCCCCGCAGTCGTTGCGTCAAATGTTGTCGTTGCCGTGGCGCCGGTTTGAATTGTTAATTGAGATGATTGCAAAGTGCCGCCTGAGCTCGTCCACGTGACAGGCAAACCCACCAATGGCGCGACATTGGCGGCGGAAACAGTTTGCCCCGACGAATTGGTCAGGAAGCTCGCCGTAACCGTCGCCGAGTTGCCAACGGTCAAAGGATTTTCGTTGATCGAGGATTTCAATTCGAGCCAGGGACTGAACGCTATTTGCCCCGCGCTTAACGTCCCGGAACTGCTCGTCGTCGGAACCGTTGTGTCAGCCCCGGCCGCGTTTGGGCCGTTATTGGCACCCCACCAATTGTCGGTCAAATTACCCGTCGTGCCGGCGTTATTGCTGACATAGACCGCGCCGCCATTGGCCGCGGAGTTGCCCCTGAAGCGATTGTAAGAGCCGGTGAGCTTGCCGGTCTCGAGATAAATCGCGCCGCCGTAAGTCGTGCCGCTGACGCAGGAATTGTTCACAAATGTGCAACCAGTGACGGTGAAACTGCCCGACGAGCCTCCGGCCAGATCCAACGCGCCACCCCCCGCCCCGGGTGCAATGTTATTGGAGAAATAGCTGCCACTGATGACGGCATTGCCGGAATCGCCGGGAACGCCGCTGTTGTCGAAATCAATCGCGCCACCGTAACCCAGACCACCACCTTTTGACGCATTGTTATTAATGAACGTGCAATTGACGACGTTGAGGTTGCCGCCGCCGGTCATATCAATGGCGCCGCCGCTGGCGCCCGCGTTGCCGCCTAAACTCGGGTCGCAAAAATTGTTGGTGAAAACGACGTTCGTCAAACTTAAGACATTGTTCGTGCCGCCCGCCAGGATGGCGCCGCCGTTGCCTCCAAAACCGTCCAGGTCATTTGGATTTTCGCTGCCGCCAGTGACGGTCACGTTGTTCACGTTGAGAGTGACGACGACATCCGCAAAGTAATTTGCGTTGAAAATCAGGTCGCCTGATACAGTTTGACGGATAATCGTGCTCGTCGCGCCGGCACCGTTAATATTAATTGTTGTGTTTACCGTTGCGCCGGCAATCAAATCGCCCAGCGAGAGATTGTAAGTGCCGGCGGGAAGATTAATCGTGGTGGTGCCGCCGACCGAGGACGCATATTCGAGCACGGAGCGGAGGGTGTATTGACCGCTGCTGTTCTGGGCTGTGGCAGTCGTACCCGGCGAACCCGGCGAACCGTTGTACCCGTTGCTGTGCGCGTCGGTGGTGGTATTGACGGTGTAGGTTCCGGCATGCAACACTCCGAGCGGCAAAGCCGCGAACAGCAAAACGATTGTTAGAATTTTTCCCATGGTCAATTCATCCCTTAGCTATTCACCGGGAAAATGCCGGACAAGGCGATGCAAAAATTCAGCGTCAAATACGGCTGCAAATTGTTGTGAGAGCCGCCGCCGCCGACATTGGTAGCGATACCGGTGCTCATCCCGACATTTGAACTGGTACTGCTGGGCGCATAGACCTTTTGATTGCGTTGCGATCCTTCCGACCAACCGGTCTGGTTCCCCGGGGTTTGTCCACCTGCTCCAGCATAAGCCGCCGCCGCGTGAGAATGCGTGGCAAGTTGGTTGGCGGTTAATTGTACCGTTGGAACGCCGCCCGTCTGGCCGATGGGATAGGATGACAGGCCGGTTCCTTGTCCAAACATGACCGGTCGGACACCTTGAAGGTTGGGCAGGCCAAAAGTGGTGGTCCCGTCGCCGCCGTAGGTTTTGCCCAGAAGCAAAGCCAGGGGCCGGTTCTGGCTAACGGGCATCAGTTGCCCGTTACAAAACGCCCAGCCGAACGGCTCGAAGTTGAATCCAAAGATGCGAATTTCGCCAAGGTATTGGTCTGACATAAATTTAAATCAGGTTCGTGATGGAAAAATCCCCGAAATTGCGATGCAAAAGTTGACAGTCAGATAGGGCGCCATGTTGTCGTGCCCCTGATTGTTGCCGGTATTGGCAAGGCTGGCCGGGGAGAGACTCGTGTTTTGGCTTGTTTGTGGTGCGTAAGCGTTGTCCGGCAGCACCGCCCAGAGATTTCCGCCGGGACCGGGCAAGCTCGCGCCGCTCGAACTGGCGGTCAGCGAATGCGTGTGTGACGGCATTTCACCGTTCGTAAGCGCATGCGTTGCTTCGCCCCCGCTATTGGCCAAATTATAGCCTTTCCCAAAGTGAATGGGCGCGCGGCCTCGCAGATCAGGCAGCGCAAAACTGTTCACTCCATCTCCGCCATAGGCAGTGCCCAGAAGCGTAAAGAGGGGTTTGTTCTGGTTGACTGACATCAACTGGCCGTTGCACTGCGCCCAACCCCTGGGCACTTTGCTATAACTGAACAATCTGATTTCTCCGAGATAAGGTGTTGCCATATTTTTCCTTAATCCAGCGATGGATAAATGCCGTGGAGGGCGATCACAAAATTGATGGCGAGGTACGGCGAAATGTTGTTGTGAGGCTGACCGCCTCCAGCGTTTCCAACTGCCGCCGAAGACATCGTCGCCGTTGGTGTCTTGTTAGAATACGGCAGCTCGGACGACGAGGCCCAAATATTTCCCGAGGGCGAGCTTTGGGTTCCCGCAGTTGATACGGCTGCCAACAAATGAGTGTGCGGCGGAAGGTGCGCCGGCGTCAAAACGACTTGTTCTTCACCGGCCGATTGCCCGACGGGATAGGTGACTCCATTCAGCGGGCCAGTGTGTATGGGTGAACGGCTTCGGAGATCAGGGAGCGCAAAAGTATTCATGCCGTCGCCGCCGTAAGTGGTGCCAATCAGCGAGAAAAGCTCCTGGTTTTGGGCAATCGGCTGCAACGAGCCATCGCACAGCGCCCAATCAGGCGGAGCAAAACTGAAACCGACCTGTCGAATTTCACCGACATAAGGTTGTGCCATAATTCAACTCCATTCTTCCGATGGTCATCAAAATTGGATTGAAAAGGTCCATCTGAATTGACCGGTTTTTGTTGTTGTTAATCCTTTCAGTGAAACTAATAACGACTATAATCCAACTGATTGGCTGGCGTCAATGCAATTATTTGTGCTCTAATGTTCCGCGAAAAGTTGTCAGAAAAAACGTCAATTTTTAAAAAAATGAACCGCGCCATTCGTTTTTATGCGCGGTTGGGATTTATCAAAACCGGCGAGGCCGGGCCTTACGATAAAATGGAATGGCATCCACCGGCTATTTTGGCGTGACCTGCCGGTTAAAAAGCGCCTGGTAGCGGATGCCGGCTGGAATTTTTTCCACCGGCACGATGAATATTTCGAAGCGACCGATTTTTTCGTGTTCAAACAAATAGATCCGCTGCGGGAGGATCGGATTCACCGGTCCATCGAACAACAGTGAAAAAACTTCCTGCACCATGCCGTCTCGATCCGGCTTGACGGTGTGCGGGCCGCCGAGAGCCTTGGCCTCGGTTAATTCCACCTCCACAGCGTGCCCGTCGTCCACCGACAATTTGAACTTCGAGTTGACCAGCGGCGAAAATATTTCCAGGGTCAGCTTTTCTATGGGCAAGTTATTCATGGCGCGATTTGTAATTTACCGGCGGCGCCGATTCAATCAAAATTTGCCCGCTCATTGAAAAAGCGTCTCCGCGGGAGGTGGAAGCTTCAGGATCAGCGGGACAAACGATAGCAGGTCCGGGGGGAGGTATCAGGTGGTGGAGTCAACGAACCTGCTGCTCCCCCTTACCAACTGGACGGTGTTGACGATGAGCAATTTTGACAGCAGGGGAAACTTTACCATTGTGATTTCTTCCACGAACGCGGGCATGTTTTACATGCTGCGAGCGCCTTAATGATGCGTACGCCTTATCAGATGTTATTGCACCATAACGCGGTAAAAACGTATTGACGAATTAGTAGCGGTGGAATCGTTCAATTGGCTGATGCCGCTGGAAAAAACGAGATTGGTTAGTGCCCACCAAGATGACAATAAATTTGTGGTGGTTTGGATTTGCACTGTTGGGCGGGCTAGCCCAAAGATGGTTGCTACCGGTACGCCGTTGGTAACTGAAAGAAAGTTGATAGTTGGGGGCACTACAAGCTTAAATATTGTGCCAACTCCAACATCTTCGCCGTTATAACTAGCACCACCCTCTTCTGTCGTGCCATATAAATTGCCATCGTTACCAAATGCCAGTGATGACATGGGCCAGTTTCCATTCGTCCCGCTAAAGTTCACCAGTGGGGTTAACACGCCGTTGGTGGTCACTTGAAAAATGCACCCATTATTGAAACCGCCCTCTTGAGCCGTGCCGTAGAAATTACCATCACTGCCCAATGTCAATGCTGCTTGGGGATACGCTCCATTTGCTCCATTAAAATTTGCCAAGGTAGTCAATCCGCCATTGGTGGTTACTTGGAATACAGTGCCAAAGCCGCTGCCAAATTCATTGGTATAAATGCCGCCATTTTGAGTTGTTCCATAGAAATTTCCGTCATTTCCAGCAGTTAGCCCTGCCGGCAGGTAACCTCCGTTGGTGCCGTTAAAGCTCACCAGCATGGTTAATGTACCATTGGTGGTCACTTGGAATATTGTTCCATCATTGTAGTTCCCGCCTTCGGAAGTGGTCCCATAAAAATTACCATCATTGCCAAGTGCCAGCGCCCCCATTGGATAAGCTCCATTGGTTTCAGAAAAGTTTGCCAAAGTGGTCAAGGTGCCATTGGTCGTAACTCGAAATACCGTGCCGTAGCCATTGTTGCCGCCGTATTCAGTTGTTCCATAAAAATTATCGTCATGGCCAATGGTCAAACCTGCCCATGGACTCGCTCCGTTCGTGCCATTGAAATAGACCAGTGTAGTCAACACGCCGTTTGTGGTAACTTGAAACACTGTGCTAACTGAATTATAACCGTAAGTCGTTCCGTAGAAATTGCCGTCTTTACCGAGGGTTAATCCTGCGATTGGATTCACACCATTTGTGTAGTTAAAAGTTGCAAGTGTTTTCAGTGTGCCGCTGGTGGTGACCTCAAACACCGTTCCGACATTGTTGTTGCCGTCAGAAGTCGTGCCATAGAAATTACCGTCGTTGCCAAGCGTTAGCCCTGCGTAAGGATTCATTTCGTCTGTTTCCCATGCTACAAAACTCACCAGACTATACAGAGTCGGTTGCCCTTGAATAATCCCCGCCAGCATTACGGTTGCCAGTAGCGTAAATATTATTTTTTTCATATCTTGGTGATTCCCATCTGGCATCAGAATGCTAATCACGGCCATTGGCAATTACAAGGTACATTGTGCCCGCATCACTTTTGCCAACGCGATGTGATTGGTCAAAAAGGTTGCCATTATTGCATTAGCGCGTGCATCAGCCTGCAGACTGACATCCGCTTCCAACCGAAACTCAAATAGGACATTACCTTAAATTCAGTTTTCCAATCCCACCGAAAATGCTTCAATGGTTACATGTCCGACAAAGATCTGATTGGCTCGTCTTTCCATGAACCTTGGGAGAACCCTCACCTCACCCTAACCCTCTCCCCTCCCATCAGACCCGCCTTCGCCCGGCTTCGGCGCGGCAAGATGGGAGCGGAGAGGGGACAGGAAGAGGACATCAACTGTTGTTCAATGCCAAGTCGATGCGGCAGGTTCATGGTGCCAATGCAGGCGAAAAAGCGAAAGGAGGCTCTCCATGAACCGACCGTTTGGAGTCCCGCGTTTACGCGACCGCCTGAAGGCGGGACACCGAACCGGTTCATGGTACCAATGCAGGATTCGAGAATCGTGGAGGCTCTCCATGAACTTCAAGGGAAAGAGAGGGGTGGTTTCTGGTTTGAGTTTGCCCCGACCTCCCCTCACCCTGGCCCTCTCCCCCGGGGAGAGGGAAAAGCGAGAGGACGGTTTATAGTCGTTTGAAGGCCAGACGGCGGACGACAGGTTTCGTACCAGCAGAAATGAAACATCCAACATCCAACATCCAACATTCAAAGAAGGTGGAATGAAGAAAAGCGGAAGTTGGAAATTGCGGGCGTCTCGCAAGTACGTTGGCCATGCCGTTATTAGCGCCGCCCCCTCACCCTCAATCCCTCTCCCCCGACCTGCCGCGACGGGCGCTTGGCACGGCGGGTGGGGGAGAGGGAGGCCGTATCGACGCCCAACATTCAACATTCAACATCCACACGCTAAATTCAGTTTTCCAATCCCACCGAAAATGCTTCAATGGCTACATGTCCGACAAAGATCTGATTGGCTCGTCTCTCCATGAACCTTGGGGGAACCCTCACCTCACCCTAACCCTCTCCCCTCCCATCAGAATGGGAGCGGAGAGGGGACAGGAAGAGGACATCAACTGTTGTTCAATGCCAAGTCGATGCGGCAGGTTCATGGTGCCAATGCAGGCGAAAAAGCGAAAGGAGGCTCTCCATGAACCGACCGTTTGGAGTCCCGCGTTTACGCGACCGCCTGAAGGCGGGACACCGAACCGGTTCATGGTACCAATGCAGGCGAAAAAACGAGAGGAGGAGGAAATCTACCAGGTCCAGACGAAAACGACCGGCCCGGCGGGTAAGTTGCCGCTCACCGAGGAAATGCTTTTGAAAAGCCCAAGCGGTGACTTATTCGGCCTTACGCTAAACGTCGGGATGGGCTGGAAGGCCGAGGACGCCGGGCAAAAGCAATTCCTCATCTTGAGCACGCAAGGGGGATTGCGCGCGCCGGACGGAAAACCCATCGCGCTGGGATATCACACCGGCCATTGGGAAATCGGATTGCTCGTCCAGGCGGCTGCCGAGGAATTTCGCGCGCTGAAAACAATTCCCTTCGCCGGATTTTGCTCCGATCCGTGCGATGGCCGGACTCAGGGCACCACGGGGATGTTCGACAGCCTGCCGTATCGAAATGATGCTGCGATTGTTTTTCGCCGGCTCGCCCGTTCACTTCCGCAACGGGCAGGGGTCCTGGGCATCGCCACTTGCGACAAGGGGTTGCCGGCGATGATGATGGCGGTGGCAGGTTTGCGAGAGCTTCCGTGCGTGATTGTTCCCGGCGGCGTAACTTTGCCCGCCACCGATGGGGAAGACGCAAGCTCGGTCCAAACTTTGGGGACGCGTTTTGCGCATGGGCAGATTTCGTTGTCCGAAGCGGCGGACCTCGGATGCCGGGCCTGCGCTTCACCCGGCGGCGGCTGCCAATTTCTTGGCACGGCGGCGACGTCGCAGGTTGTCGGCGAGGCGCTGGGGCTTTCGCTGCCGCACTCGGCGCTCGCGCCTTCGGGACAGCCGGTGTGGCTGGACATGGCGCGGCGTTCAGCGCGGGCATTGCATGAGATGAGCAATAACGGGATCGCCCTTCGCGATGTTTTGACCGACGCCGCCATCCATAATGCGATGGTGGTTCACGCTGCCTTTGGAGGCTCGACTAATTTGCTCCTTCACATTCCGGCGATTGCCCATGCCGCGGGATTGAGATTGCCGGCGGTGGAGGATTGGATCTCCGTCAATCGCCGGGCGCCGCGCCTGGTCAGCGTCCTGCCCAACGGCCCGGTGCATCACCCAACGGTCCGCGTTTTTCTGGCCGGCGGCGTGCCGGAGGTGATGCTGCATTTGCGCCGGCTAAATTTGCTCGACACCGATGCGCTCACCATCACCGGCAAGACTCTCGGGGAAAATCTGGATGGGTGGGAAAAATCCGAGCGGCGCGCAAGGTTCCGGAAGTTGCTGCAAGAACTTGACGGCGTAAATCCCGATGAAGTGATTTTTTCGCCGGACGCCGCCAAAAAGCGCGGCCTCACGGGCACCCTTGTTTTCCCGCGCGGCAATCTTGCGCCCGAAGGGGCGGTGTGCAAGGCCACCGCAATTGATCCGTCGGTCGTCGATTCGGATGGGGTTTATCGCAAAGAAGGGCCGGCCCGTGTTTTCGCGAGTGAAAGGGCCGCCATGGCTGCCATCAAAAGCGGGCAGATCAAGGCGGGTGACATATTGGTTCTTGCCGGCATCGGCCCTCTGGGGACCGGGATGGAGGAGACCTATCAAGTCACGGGGGCATTGAAATATCTGCCGGAGGGGAAGCATATCGCTTTGCTGACGGATGCGCGCTTTTCCGGCGTGTCCACCGGCGCGTGCATTGGGCATATCGGGCCGGAGGGGCTTGCGGGAGGGCCAATTGGGAAGATTTTGGAGGGCGACATCATACGCATCGAGCTTGATCTGAAAGAAATCCACGGAAAGGTTGATCTGGTCGGGGAGGGTAAAAGGAAATTCTCACCGGAGGAAGGGTCAAAAATTTTGTCGCGACGCCGGACGCGGAAAGATTTGGCGGCGGACCCGGCGCTGCCGGAGGACACGCGGTTGTGGGCACATTTGCAATCGGCCAGCGGCGGCACGTGGCGGGGTTGTGTTTATGACAGCGAGCGGATTATTGCGGCGCTTAAGAGGAGCGAAGTTACGCAATAAAACCATACTAAAAAGACTCGAATGGTTCGGCGCGTGCGGACGAAAAAGCGGTGTGAAGCCCCCAACCCTACCCACCGCACTCCAGGACGCTGGCGCGCAATTCGGCAACCCAGCCGGCGGGGTGGCTTCAGAATTAGTTGAACCGCTTTAACACCTCGCGACAAATCGTTGTAGCCGCTTGAGGCTGGCCCAAAGCTTTGGCGGCTTTGGCCATTTCCGACAACTTTTTCGATCCAAGCAGTTGCTCGACTCGATATGGCAGGTCTTCCACGCGGTTGGCTTTTGCGGCGGCGCCGCGTTCCAGGAGAAAATCGCTATTAGCCGCTTCCTGTCCGGGAATTGGATTCAAAATAAACAACGGCTTGCCCATCGCCAGCGCTTCGGAAGTCGTCAGGCCGCCGGGTTTAGTGATGATGAGATCGGCTATTGCCATCAATTCGTGCATGTTCGTCGAAAACCCCAACACATGGGCCGGATGCTTGTAATCAGCCACGGCCAATTTTTGGCGTAATTCCTCATTACGCCCCGCTACGATGAGCATTTGGAACGATGCCTGCGCTTTATCCAATTCAAAGAGGATTTCCGCGACGGGACCCATGCCAAATCCACCGCTCAAGACGAGCAAAACCGGCAAATCGTCGCGGAGACCGTATTGTTTGCGAATGGCTTTGGCATCTGGTTTGGAGGAAAACTTGGAAGCAATGGGAATGCCTGTGGCAATAATGTCCTTCTCCTTCGCTCCGCGCGCGACGAGGCGCGCCTTCGTTTCTTCCGCCGCCACACAGTACAAATCCACGCACGACTCCATCCAAAGCGCATGCGCTTCGAAGTCCGTGACGATGCAGGCCACAAAAGGGCGGATGCCATCTTTTTCTTCACGCAATGGCGTGAGTGTTTCGAGTGGCAGATAATGCGTGCACAGGACCAGCTCCGGCTTGAATTGCATCACATGGCGGGCAAACCGCTTTTTGGAGCCGCTAGGAAATTTGCGTTGGATGCGCTTGAGTTTCTGAAGGAGTTTTGGGTCGTCGGTCTTGGCAAACATCATTCCCCAAAGATCCGGGGCGCGTTCCACCAATTTTACATAACCTTCAGAGTAAATCTTCCGGTGCAAGGGGGAGAACAACTTGAGCAAGTCGATTTGCTCGACGATATCGTCAGGACGGGCCGCGCGCCAGGCCTCTTCCAGGGCAGCGGCAGCGGCAAGATGGCCTCCACCGGCAGTCACAGTCGCAATGAGGATTCGCATCTACGAAAACGCTAACAAAAGAATCGAAGAAATGCAGTGAATATTTGAATCAATGCCGCGGGTATTCTGGATAAAGAGATTCAACTCACAGGCGCAACGAAGCGAAGACGCTAAAAAGAATAATGGGGAGATAGCATTGACGAGAAGTACAGGATTTAGCACTCACGGAGGGTCATCTTGATACAATGAGAAAGCGGCAGCCGCCGTCGCGCTGGCGCGCTTTGGCGCGCCGCGGAAGGGCTGCCGCAGTCCAAAACGCAAGCGAGTGTGGATGCGCACGGCGTGTCAAAAATCTTCTCAGAAAACCGCGGTGTTAATAAGAGACAAGCCCATCAAATCCAACGAATTGTTTTTAACTACAAAATCAGCTATTCTCAAATCATGAACTCCGCCAATTCTTTCGCCATTGTTCTCGTGACTGCGCCGGACATGAAAACGGGGCGGTTATTGGCCAAAGCTGCTCTAAACGCAAGGTTGATTGCCTGCGCGAACCTTATTCCCAAAGTGGAATCGCATTACCGGTGGCAGGGGAAAATCGAGAAAGCACCGGAGGTTTTGATGGTTTTAAAGACGGCCAAATCACGATTGGCGAGGCTGGAAAAGCTGATTTTGGCCGAACATCCCTATGATACGCCGGAATTCCTAGTTCTACCGATCAAGGCGGGCACCCGAAAATACCTGGGATGGCTTGCCGATACGTGCGCAGCGTGTTGATTTTGGCAGGGACGACGCAGCGCGATGTCCCCACCTGAATCGATTTAACAAAAAAGTGGTTGAACCGGAGCGGCGCAGGCGTAAATTTGCTCCAGGTGACCACGGACACGGACATAGCATTTTTTCTTTTGAATTTGCTCGCGTTGGCAATAGCCTGCGCGGTTCTGGTAACGATTATATTTCTGCAGCGGCGGGCGCGGGCGACGCATCTCTCTTTTCCCCCTCCGCCGTCCGCTTTATTCAACACGGGGCCACAGCGTCCGGTGACCTGGCTGGCGATCCGCGCCGCCACTCCGGAAGCGGTGATCCAAGCGCTCGGCCTGGACCGTTCCACTCCGTGTTCCTGGTCGGAAGGGATGGCGGGCGATCATGAGTTCTTCATCAGTTCCCGCATCAACGGATGGGTGATCGTCACGGGCATCGCCATTCCCAGCCCTGACGATGATATCGATGAATGTTTTTATTTTTTGATTTCGCTGAGCCGCAAGCTGGGGCACGTGCAATTTTTTCATGCGGAGAAATTTTCCTTTCATCACGCATGGATGCGGATGGACGATGGCTGCGTGACGCGGGCGTACGCCTGGGCGGGTGAAACGATCTGGAACCAGGGCATCAAGACCGCCGGGGAAATGGAGTTAAAGATGAAATGCTTTCCGTACGGGCAGGAATCTTTTTCGGCGAAAGCCATTGAAGAGAATTACAACAAGGTTTCGCTGCTGGCGACGCGCTGGAGCCTTGACCCGGCGCGCATCCGCTCGTTCAAAAAGTCCGATGGCGTTGCCGGCCAATCGCGGATTAATTAATCGCGCAAAGGATCCAGACTTTTGAGATGACCCCGGAATCTTGTCCCCATTGCGGCGCTGATGTGCCGTCCAACGCCAAAGCCTGTCCGGAATGCGGCGCCGACGAAAGCACGGGCTGGTCGGAGGCTGCCGAGAGCGACCGGCTGAGCCTGCCGGAGGAAAAGTTCGACTATGAGGAATTTGTGAAGGAGGAGTTTGGAAGGGAACGGAAGCCGCGGGGAATCAGTTGGTTTTGGTGGGTGGTTGCGCTGGCGGTGCTTTTGGTTTTTTTGTTCTGGATCGCGCGCTAGAGGAGGGGAATTTGAATCATGGCCGCAAAAGGCACATTCGGTGGGAAGATGGATTCAACACCAAGATAACGAAGGGAACGAAGATGAATTTATTACGAACGGCAGGACAAAAACAAAAAATTTAGCCGCAAAAGAACACAAAGAACTCAAAGAAAAACATCAACATCCAACATCCAAGGGGCCAAGTTCACAGATTGATTCAAACCTCTCCATGAACCTTGGGGAACCCTCACCTCACCCTGACCCTCTCCCCTCCCATCAGAATGGGAGCGGAGAGGGGACAGGAAGAGGACATCAACTGTTCAATGCCAAGTCGATGCGGCAGGTTCATGGTCCCAATTGCAGGCGAGAAAATCGAGAGGAGGCTTTCCATGAACCTCAAGGGAAAGAGAGAAAAAATCTCCAGTATGAGTTTGCCCCGACCGCCCCTCACCCTAACCCTCTCCCCTGGGGAGAGGGAACAGGGAGAGAGCGGGCTTGAATTTTTTTAAACCGGATTAGGACTTCTTTTCTTCCGGCTTGGTTTCAGCGGCGGGAGCGGCTTCGGGCGCAGCGGGGGTTTCCGCCGTGAAATCAACCCATTCCAAAATAGCCCTCTGGGCGGCATCGCCGTTGCGCTGGTTCAACCTGATGATGCGCGTGTAACCGCCGTTGCGGTCCTTGTAGGCCGGGGCGATTTCCTTGAAAAGGGTTTTCGCGGCATCTTCCTGGTGCAAGCGCGCGGCAGCCAGGCGGCGATGATGGAGGGAGCCTTTCTTGCCCAGCGTCACCATTTTCTCGGCGACGGAGCGGGCGGCCTTGGCTTTGGCCAGGGTCGTGGTCACGCGCTTGTGCATGATGAGGCTGCAAACCAGGTTGGCGAGCATCGCGTTGCGATGCTCCGAGGTGCGGCCGAGCTTGGCCGTGCGTTTTAAATGTCGCATAAATTATTCCGGTTTCAGTTCTTCTTTGGGCGCTTCGAGCAAGCCCGGCTCGAAATTCATTCCGAGGGAGAGGCCCAGCGCCTGGAGCTTGTCTTTGATTTCGTTCAACGATTTTTTGCCGAAGTTGCGATACTTGAGCATTTCCTGCTCGGTTTTCATCGCCAACTGGCCCACGGTGGTGATGTTCGCGTTGTTCAGGCAGTTCGCCGCGCGGACGCTCAACTCGATCTCGTTGACGCTCATGTTGAGAAGCTTCTTCATCTTGGTCTTCTCTTCGTCCTGCTTGTCGGCGGCTTCCTCGAACTCGATCGCGTTCTTGTCGTAAAGGGCAAAGACGTCCAGATGTTTTTGGAGGACGACCGAGGACTGGGTGAGGGCGTCATCAGGGGTGATGCGTCCGTCGGTCCAAATCTCGAGGATCAGCTTGTCGTAATCCGTGCGGTTGCCGACGCGGGCGGCTTCCACGGCGTAGCGGACGCGGGTGACGGGGGAGAAGATCGAGTCGATGGCGATGACGCCGATGGCTTGGCCGGGTTTTTTATTTTCATCACCCGGGCAAAAGCCGCGGCCGATTTTCACGGTCAATTCCATCTCAAATTTTTTCTTCTTGTCGAGGGTGCAGATGTGCTGTTCGGGATTGACCAATTCCACGTTCTGGTTGGCCTGGATGTCGGCGGCGGTGACCGCGCCGTCTTTATTCACGGAAAGCAGGAGGGTTTGCTCATCGCGGGTGTGGGCTTTGAACTTGATGCGCTTGAGATTCAAAACGATGTCGGTGACGTCTTCGACGACGCCTTCGATGGTGGTGAACTCATGCATGGCGCCGTCCACCTTGATGGAGGTGATGGCCGCGCCTTCGAGGGAGGAGAGGAGGACCCGGCGGAGGGAGTTCCCGATGGTATGGCCGTAACCGGTTTCAAACGGGTCGGCGACGAATTTTGCGTAAGTGGGTGTCGCGCTTGAGTCTTCTTTCTGCAAGCGTTTGGGCATCTCGAAACGTCCTAATCGAACTGGCATATTTTCCTTTCAACAATTTTAATCTGGCTGCCGCGGCGGTTTATTCCCGCGGCCGCGGCAACCCGTATAATTGTTTTATGTTGGTTAACTGTTTAGCGGGAATAAAATTCGACGACGGCCTGTTCATTGGCAATCGGCTGGATTTCGTCGCGGGTCGGAACGCGCATGACTGTGCCCTTGAACACTTCCTTGTTCATCATGAGCCAGTCGGGCACGGAGCGGTTGGTGGCGACTTCCAAATTTTTGGTGGCGAGCTGGCGCGAGACGTTGTTGTTTTTGATTTCGATGACGTTGTTGACTTTCAACGCGAAGGAAGGGACGTTGACTTTGCGGCCGTTGACCAAAACGTGTCCGTGAGAGACCATTTGGCGGGCGGCGGCGCGGGTATTGGCAAAGCCGAGGTGATAGACGACGTTGTCCAGGCGCGTCTCCAAAATTTGCAGCATCTGTTCGCCGGTGACGCCGCGGCGGCGCAAGGCTTTTTCATAAACGCCGCGGAACTGGCGTTCGAGCAGGCCGTAGAAATACTTGAGTTTTTGCTTCTCGATCAAGCCCAGGCCGTAATCGGTGTGTTTGCGGCGTGATTTGGGGCCATGAACGCCGGGGCCGTAGGCGCGGCGCTCCAGATATTTCGAGGGGCCAAAGATTGGCAAGCCGAAGCGGCGGCTGATGCGAACGCGGGGACCAGTATAACGAGCCATAGAAATTTATGATTTACGATTTATGATTTACGATTTTACACGCGGCGTTTTTTGCGGGGGCGGCAGCCGTTGTGGGGGACGGGGGTGACGTCTTTGATGGCGGAGATTTCCAAGCCGATGGCCTGGAGGGCGCGGATGGCGGATTCACGGCCGGAGCCGGGGCCTTTGACGCGGATCTCGACTTCTTTCATGCCGTGGGCCATGGCCTGGCGGGCGGCGTCCTGGGCGACTTGTTGGGCGGCGTAAGCGGTGCTCTTGCGCGAGCCTTTGAAACCGACGCGCCCGGCGCTCGACCATCCGATGATATTGCCGTGCATATCGGTGATGCTGACGAGAGTGTTGTTGAAGGTGGCCAGGATATTGGCAACGCCGGCGAGGATGTTTTTGGCGTGCTTGGCTTTGACGATTTTCTTGGCATTGGCGTCTTCGCCCAAAAGCTCGGCGGCGGTGGGGGCGACGGGGACAACGGCTTCGGCGGGGGCGCCGGCTGCGGGAGCCGCGGCGCCGGCAGGGGCCTTTTCCTTTTTCTTAGGCTCGTGAGTTTTTTTCTCGGTTTTCTCAGCCTTTGGAGCCGCTTCGGGCTTGGTTTCCTTCTCAGGCGCTTTCTTATTAGTTTCGTCAGCCATAATTCAATTCAATCGTAAATCGTAAATTGCAAATCAGAAATGTTAGTGGATGCCGGTTTTGGCGTTGGGATTGCGCTGGACGCCGACGGTTTTGCGGGGGCCTTTGCGGGTGCGGGCGTTGGTCTGGGTACGCTGGCCGCGCACGGGGAGACCGCGCATGTGGCGGATGCCGCGGTAACATTTGATGCCCTGGAGGCGTTTGAGGTCCATGCCGATTTCGCGGCGCAAATCGCCTTCGATGACGTATTTGCCTTCCTGGATGGCGTGGACGATCTGGGCGAGTTGTTGTTCGGTGAGGTCCTTGGCGCGGATGGCGGGATCGATATTCGCGCGTTCGAGGACTTCTTTTGAGTTGACGGGGCCGATGCCATAGATATAGCGGAGGGCGATATCAATGCGCTTGTTGGGCGGGACTTCAACACCAATGATGCGTGCCATAAATTAGATATTAACCTTGCCGTTGTTTGTGACGTTTATTCGAGCAGATGACGCGGATGACGCCACGGCGGCGCACCACTTTGCAGTGCTCACACATTTTCTTAACTGATGCTCGGACTTTCATGTATTAAAATTGTCTTAACCGCCCAAGGGGACGAAAAAAACGGAACACAAAGCATATCAAAATGGGATTTCTGTGCAAGAGTTATTTCGCGGGATTTTTGGAAGGTTGGAAGGAGCATAAATGGCTGGACAAAGTTTGAGGGCGGGCGTATCTAGCAGACAGTCAGTGAGTCAAAAGCAACAGGCGATGAGCGACACGACTCTAATCTTAAAAGAGAGCATTTCGTCCAGGGATGAAACGCTGTCGCAGTCGCGATTTGAGAAACGGTTGTTGGGGTTGGGTTTGATTCTGACGGTGCTTATCTGCGCGGGCGGCTGGTTTTTCTATCAATACCAATCCACCCAAGCGCGCAAAGTAGCGCGGGATTCCCTCTCCACCATCGCCGACCTGAAGGCCGAGGAAATCGCGAATTGGTTGACAGAGCGACGGGGCGATGCCGAAGTGGCCAGGACGAGCGTGATTGCCAGGGGAGTTGTGAGCAATCCCGACAACCTGGGGGCGCGGGAAGCGGCGCGGGCGCGGGCGGAAATTTTCCGGCAGGTGTATGGTTACGCGGCGGTGGTGTTTGCCGGCGCGCAAGGGCGGATTCAATTGGAAGTGCCCGCGGATTATCCGTTGCCGGAGGCTTCCCTGGACAAACATATCCAAGCGGCGCTTCATTCGCAGAGCGTTCAGATTTCGGATTTGAACCGGGACACAACGAACGGCCCGATTCTGATGTGGCTGGAATGTCCCATCTTCAGCGATTTCCCGACGAACAGCGCCATCGCTGGCGCGGTGATTCTGGTCATTGATCCGCACACCTTCCTTTATCCCTCCATAAAAAAATGGCCGACTCCCAGCGCAAGCGCGGAGACGGTAATCATTCGACGCGATGGCGACGAGGTGGTTATGTTGAACGACCTGCGCTTTCGCACAAATACGGCGATAAACATGAGCTTGCCAATCGCGGCATATCCCGACAGGCCAGCGGTAAAGGCAATTCAAGGTCAAGGCGTTCAGGGTGTCGTCGAAGCAGTGGACTATCGGGGCAAGCCGGTTTTTTGGACCGCGCGCAAGATTGAAGGAATGCCGTGGCTCATGCTCACGAAGATAGACCGGGAAGAAGTTCTGGCGCCGCTTCACCAGGAGGCGTGGGAAGTTGGAACCATCACCGCCTTGCTATTGGTGGCATCGATGCTGGGCATCGGCTTGTTGTGGCGACAGCAGAAACTAGCCGATGCGAACACCAACGAAATGCGTTTGCAGGCATTGATCGAACAGGCGCCAACCGCCATCAGGATCAGCCGCGAGGGGAAGACCATTTATGTGAACCGGAAATTTCTGGATTGGTATGGTTATTCCAATATTGATGAGCTTATCGGACGTCCGATCACTGCCAACTGGGCACCGGAATTCCGGGCGCCCCTGGCTGAATACGTCCGGCGGCGGGCTCGCGGTGAGCCGGCGCCGAATGAATATGAAGGGATGGCCCAGCGCAAAGACGGCTCACAATTTCCCGCGCACGTGGCCGTGACTTCAGTGGAATTGCCTGACGGCAAGGCGACCCTCGTTTTCATCAACGACATCACCGAGCGCCAACGCACCGAGCAATCGCTCAAACTGTTTCGCGCGCTGCTTGACCATTCCAACGATTCCATTGAAGTGATTGATCCGAAGACGGGCCGGATTTTGGACGTGAACGAACGGGCGCTCCGGCTTCACGGATACAGCCGTGAAGAGTATATGGCGCTGAGCATTCCGGAAATCGACCCGTTGTTTGCCGCCGCCGGCGAAAAATCGTGGCAGGCGCATTTGGAAACTTTAAAGCAGTTCGGTTTTTCGGTTTTCGAAACTCAGCACCGGCGCAAAGACGGCACGATTTTTCCAGTGGAAGTAAATGCCAATTATGTCCGGCTGGAACGCGATTATATCCTCGCCGTGGTCCGTGACATTACGGAACGCAAGCAGATGGAAAAGGAACGGGAACGGCTGGAGGGCCAGTTTCGTTCGCTGGTGAACGACGCGGTCATTGGCATGACGATGACCACGTTTGACGGCCGATGCACCGAGGCGAATCCCGCCTTATGCAGGATTGTCGGTTATACGCGCGAGGAATTACTAGGCTCAAACTTTGAAGAAATCACCCACCCGGACGACCGGGCGGCGTCCCTGACGGCGCTTCGCCGGACGTTGTCCGGGGAAATAGACGCCTACCACCTGGAAAAGCGCTATCTCCACAAGGACGGGCATCCGGTGTGGGTCCAATTGAATGTCAAACTGGTCCGGGAATCCGGACGGGTCTCCGCGGCATCTCGTAACCCAGATGCAGGACATCACGGAGCGAAAGCGGATGGAAAACGAATTGCGCGCCAACGAGGAGCGCTTCCGTTTGCTGATTGAAAATGCCTCCGACATCATCACCGTTTTGAATGAAAAGGGCGTTCCGCGTTTTGTGAGTCCGTCGGTCAAACGCAGCCTCGGTTACGAGCCTGAAGAATTATTGGACGGCAGCATTTTTGAGCGGATGGAGCCGCAGGATATTGAAAAAGTGGGGGCAGCGATGAAGCAAGCCTTGTCCGATCCCACCGCGACCGTGAGCGTGGAATACCGTTCCAAACACAAGGACGGCTCGTGGCGTATCATTGAATCCATCGGCCGGAGCATTCCCAATCAATCGCCGGACGGGTTCATTGTCGTCAATTCGCGTGACATGACCGAAGGCCGGAAACTGGAAACGCAGTTGCGGCAGTCGCAAAAGATGGAAGGCATCGGCCAGTTGGCCGGCGGGGTGGCGCACGATTTCAACAACATCCTGGCCGTGATTCAAATGCAAGCCGATTTGTTGAGAAGCAGGGGGAATCTTTCCGAAGAACAATCCGAGCTGGCGGATGAAATCGGCAACTCCACGCAACGGGCCGCGGCGCTCACGCGCCAATTGCTGCTGTTCAGCCGCAAAGAAACCGCGCAGATGCAGGATTTGGACATGAACAATACGGTCAACAACATGACGAAGATGTTGAGGCGCGTCATTGGCGCGGAGGTCCAAGTGCAGTTTAAATTCGCCATGGAAACCCTGTTCGTTAATGCCGATGCCGGCATGCTGGACCAGGTGTTGATGAACCTGGTGGTCAATGCCCGCGACGCGATGCCCGGCGGCGGGAAGGTCATCATCGAAACTTCCGGCATGGAATTTGATGAATTGTCCGTTGCCAATTCTCCCCAGGCGCGAACGGGTTCATTTGTTTGCCTGTGCGTGAGCGACACCGGCACGGGAATTCCGCCGGAAATCCTGCCAAAAATTTTTGAGCCGTTCTTCACCACCAAGGAAGTCGGCAAAGGCACCGGGCTGGGACTGGCGACGGTTTTCGGCATCGTTCAGCAACACCAGGGCTGGGTGAATGTCTATAGCGAGGTCGGGCAGGGAACGGTTTTCCGGATTTATCTTCCGCGGATCGCCAAAGCGGCTGAACTGCAGAAGGAACGTCCGGTCTTCAATACCGCGCGCGGCGGCAAGGAAACGATTCTGATCGTGGAGGACGACGCGACGTTGCGCGCGGCGTTGTGCAAGATGTTGTGGCAACTGGGGTATCAGGTGCTGGACGCGGGGAACGGGCTGGAAGCGATATTAATTTGGAAGCAAAAGCGGGATGAAATCCAATTGCTGCTCACCGATTTAGTAATGCCCGGCGGCATGAACGGAAAAGAACTGGGGACGCGGCTTTTGAAAGAAAAGCCCGAACTGAAAGTGATTTACTCGAGCGGTTACAGCTCGGAAGTGGTGGGAAAAGATTTTCCGCTGCGGGAAGGCGACAATTTTCTGACCAAACCGTTTCAGGCGCTGAAGCTGGCCAACGCCATTCGCGAAAATTTGGACAAGATTTAGGAAGGGAAGGCTAAGCAGACACCTCACCCTGACCCTCTCCCCATCGCTCGCAGACTCGCGACGCGGAGAGGGAACAGCAGGCGGATGTTTCTCGTTTACTAAATGTTTCCGCGCCGGTTAGCCGATCTTCTCACAATAAGCGCCGTGATGGGAAGAAGCAGACACCTCACCCTGACCCTCTCCCCATCGCTCGCGGACTCGCGACGCGGAGAGGGAAGAGCAGGCGGATGTTTCTCGATTACTGAATGTTTCCGCGCCGGTCAGCCGATCTTCTCACAATAAGCGCCGTGATGGGAAAAAGCAGACACCTCACCCTGACCCTCTCCCCATCGCTCGCGGACTCGCGACGCGGAGAGGGAACAGCAGGTGGAGGTTTCTTGTTTACTGTTAATCAACAAACTTCCCCGGGTTCAGAATGCCATGGGGATCGAGCAGATGTTTCAAGTCGCTGTGAAGCTGGCGGACTTCGGGGGAGACGGCCAGCGGCCACCAGCGCTTTTTTGCCAGGCCGATTCCGTGCTCGCCGGTGATGGCGCCGTTCCATTTGATGATTTGCTTGAAGAGATCGTCCAGGGCCGCCTCGCCGCGTTGGACGGCGGCGGCATCGCTTTTATCGAGCATGATATTGACATGGATATTGCCGTCGCCGGCATGGCCAAAACAGGCGATGGGGAGTTTGATTTTTTTTTGCAGGCGCGCGGTGAAGCGGAACAAATCCTCCAATCGTCCGCGGGGGACGACAATGTCTTCGTTCAGTTTTTTAAGTCCGGTGGATTTCAGCGAGGTGGAGAAGACGCGGCGGATTTCCCAGATTTTCTCGCATTGAGCATCGCCGTAGCCGTGCTGGACGAAGAGCGGCTGGAATTTCCTGGCCACGCGTTCCACCGCCGGCAGTTCGCCGCGGACGGATTTTTCCTGTCCGTCGAGTTCGAGGATGAGGTGCGCTTTGCAGACGCCCAGGCGATTGTCGCCGGTGAATTTAGCGGCGGCGGCGAGGGTGAATTCATCGGCCAATTCGAGGGCGCACGGCAGGAATCCCGCGCCGAGGATGGCCTGGAGCGCGCCGACGGCATGGCGCATGGAGTTGAAGCCGATGGCCATCGTCACCCGATAGGGCGGCAGCGGGATCAGTTTCAAGGTGGCTTCGGTGATGACCCCGAGCAGGCCCTCCGAGCCGACAAATAATTTTGTCAGGTCGAAGCCGGTTTTGTTTTTATGGGTCCGTCCGCCGGTGCGAATGACGGCGCCATCGGCCAGGACGATTTGCAGGCCCAGGACGTAGTCGCGGGTGACGCCGTATTTCAGGCAGCGCGGACCGCCGGCATTGGTGGCGATGTTGCCGCCGATAAAATTGTCGGCGCGGCTGGCGGGATCGGGCGGGTAGAAGAGTTTGAGCTTTTCCACGGCGGCCTGAAATTGGGCGGTGATGACGGCCGGCTGGACGACGGCCACGAAATCGTCCCGGTTGATTTCGAGGATGCGATTCATGCGTTCGGTCGAAAGCGCGATGCCGCCGCGGATGGGAACGCAACCGCCAACGTAGCCGTGTCCGGCGCCACGGGCGGTGACGGGGATTTTGTTCTCACTGGCGAACCGAAGGATTTTGGAAACGGATTCGACGGAACGGGGCAGGGCGACGGCGTCCGGTTGATGGGAGGCGAACCATTTATCCCCGGCGTACCCGGCGAGTTTGGCCGGCTCGAGGGAAATTTCGCCGGGCAATCGTTTTTTAAGAAGGGATAGTTTGGATTTAATGGAGGGGGTCATTTTGCAATCCTGGGCGGCGCGGTGCTTCTGCGCTCGATCAGTTCGGCGGACAAGCGGGGCATCTGCACGGGTTCGCCACGGATGAGCTTCAACATGGCGTCCACGGCGGCGATGCCGAGGCGGAATTTCGGCTGGCGCATGGTGGTCAGCGGCACACGATAAAATTCCCCGGCCAGCACGTTGCCGAACCCGATGATGGAGATGTCATCGGGGATTTTCATGCCTTGCGCAAAAAAGGTTTCGGCGGAACCTACGGCCACGAGGTCGTTCACCGCCTGCACCGCGGTGGCGTTGCAGCCTTCATTGAGCATTTGCAAGGTGGCCTTGATTCCATCTTCGATGGTGCTGCCGGCCTGGAAGACGAGCTTATCATCGGGTTCGAGGTTGGCTTCGCGCAAGGCGCGGCGATAGCCCTCGAAGCGGTCATGCGCCCAGGGGGCGACCGGCGGTCCGGTGAGATAAGCGATGCGTTTGTGGCCCAGCTTCAAGAGGTACTGGGTGGCGTTGTAACTGGCGACCAGCTCTTCAATCTCAACGGCGGGGAAAGTCTTGCAAAAAGGCGCGGGCGGGCCGAGCAAGACGGAAGGTATTTTGCGGTTGAGAATTTCCTGGTAAATCCGGGCCTCGGCTTCGAAACGATAGACCGGTGAAATGAAAAGGCCGTCCACGCGGCGGGAGAGGAAACGCCGGAGGCAATGCTCCTCGCGCTCGGGTTTATTGTGGGTGTGCGCGATCAGGATATCGTATCCGAGTTCATGCGCCCGGTCCTCGATGGCAAAAACGATGCGGGCAAAAACAGGATTGGTGATGGAGGGAATGACGAGGCCGAAGAGCTTGGTCGTCTTGGTCCGCAAGCCCTGGGCGCTGGAATCGGGGACGTAGCCCATTTGGAACGCCAGGCTTTTGATGCGGGCCTTCGTCGCCGCGGACACGTCGGGGGCGTCGCGCAACGCTTTGGAGATTGTCATCACGGAAACGCCGGCGTGCCGGGCGATGTCTTTAAGGCGGACCATGTTAGAGTGCGGAGTGGGGAGTGGGGAGTGGGGAATGGGGAGTGCGGAGTGCGGAGTGCGGAGTGCGGAGTGGGGAATGGGGTGTGCGATCTCCGAGACGAAGGTAATTTTTCAAAGGCCGCGCGTGCTGAATTTTGGTGATTCTCATGATTAACGATTAAAGGTCAAAAATACGCGCCGCGCCATTGTAATTTACGGCGAAGGGCTTCGAGGAAAGAGCTGTTGGCCAAATGGACGAGCCGGATGGAGCGGCGGCTGCGGCGGATGGTCACTTCGTCGCCCGCGTCCAAATCGGCGACGACCAGGCCATCCACGCTCAAAAGGGTGGAAGGCAAGGGGCTGGCGGCCTTGACGGTGATGGTGGAATCCAGCGGCAAAATGATGGAGCGATTGGAGAGCGCGTGCGGGCAGATGGGCGTGAGGGCGAAAACCTCGGCGGATGGCAAAACCACCGCGCCACCCGCGGCGAGCGAGTACGCGGTGGAACCGGTCGGCGAACTGATGATCAATCCGTCGCAGCGATAATGGGTGATGATCTCGCCGTCGGCGCTGACATCCAGGGCGATGAGCCGGGCCAGGGCGCCACGGCTGATGACGATGTCGTTGAGGGCGGATTCCTGGATGCGCTTGCCATGGCAGAGGCCGCTGACTTCGATCATGGCGCGGGATTCGTAGGCGAATTCGCCGCGCCAGACGTAAGTGAGCGCCCGGGCCAGGTCGCGGGAGGGGACGGCAGTAAGAAAGCCGAGGCCGCCGATGTTCACGCCGAGCAATGGGGTGGTGGAGCCGGCGATGTCGCGCGCGGCGCGGAGCATGGTGCCATCGCCGCCGATGACCAGGAGCAGGTCTGAATTGCGCGCCAGGGCGGCGGGATCGCCGTCCAGGACGGCCTGGCGCCCGGCCCGCTGGATCAAACGCGTTGCTTTGCGGATGATGCTCGCGCAATCGGGTTTATCCAGATTGCCGATAAGCCCGACTTTTTTGATTTTGTCAGCCGATTTTTTCAATGAGTGTCAAAAATTCTTTATTGCCGGCAGGGCCGAGCAAAGGGGATTCAACCACATCGCGCCAGCAAAGGCCAGCCTGCGCGGAAACAAAATCGCGCAGTTCGCGCAAAATCCTTTGGTGGATGGCGGGGTCGCGGATGACGCCGCGGCCCTTGTCGGCCTCGGCCTTGCCGGCTTCGAACTGCGGCTTGATGAGGGCGACGATTTTGGCGTGCGGCTTCAACAGACGGGCGGCGGCCGGGAGGATTTGGCGCAAGGAAATGAAGGAGCAATCGATGACCGCCAGGTCGAACAGGCCGGGGAACTGCGCAGGGGTGAGGTGCCGCGCATTGGTCTTTTCCATGACCACGACGCGCGGGTCGTTCCGCAATTTCCAGGCAAATTGTCCCTGGCCAACGTCCACGGCAAAGACCGTGGCGGCGCCGGATTGCAACAGGCAATCGGTGAATCCGCCGGTGGAGGCGCCGAGGTCGATGGTGGCCAGGCCGGTGACGTCCAGGTGAAAGTGTTTCAGCGCGTGCTCGAGCTTGTGGCCGCCGCGGCTGACATATTTTTCCGGCGCGGCCAAGATGATTTCGTCTTCTGAGGCCACGCTGTCGCTGGCTTTTTGCGCCACCTGGCCGTTGACGCGGACCTGTCCGGCGAGGATGGAGCGTTTGGCGCGTTCGCGGCTCTGGCACAGCCCGCGCTCCACCAGGGCCTGGTCAAGACGAGTCATGGCGCAAGGATGCTCTGGCGCGGTTAATTAATCAATGCCACTGGTCGTGGCGTTAGGCAACCGGGTGCATCTTGACCCTGTTCTTGATATTTACACATACGGTTGCGCCGCTGGAGGGAAGGCGCGCGCCCTCGTGCGTTGAAACGAGCGCGGTGGCGCGCCCAAGCGGTTGACGGGGCGTCAACCGCTGCATCCCGATTCATCGGGACGTGCGCTCCCCCCGCACGCGAGGGCGCGTGGGCTCCCCGCACGATTGAGCATGACAGAATTTGTTCCAGTTGCCATGTTCATCGAGTGACTCTGAAGCGAAAATGGATTTTGCGGATGGTGCTGGCGGTGGCACTCCTGCTGGTGGTCCTGGCGGCAGCGGCGATTGTATTTCCGAAGACATTTTTATGTGTCGATAACGGGCCGGCGAAGGCCGAGGTCATCATCGTTTTGGGTGGCGCGGCCCGGGAGCGGCCGGAACATGCGGCGGAACTTTTCAAGGAGGGTGCCGCGCCGGAGATCATCGTGAGCGGGGCGGGGGATGATGTGATTGACCGGGAGATCTTGATTCGGGACGGGGTTCCACGAAAGGTGATCAAATTGGAATCAAATTCGCGCACGACCAGTGAAAACGCGCGTTATTCGATCCAAATGATGCGGCAGGAGAATCTTCACAGCGCGATCATTGTCACCTCGTGGTATCATTCGCGACGGGCGTTGAATTGTTTTGAACATTATGCGCCTGACCTGCAATTTTTCTCGAGGCCGGCGATGTTTGAATCGGCGCATTGGCAATGGGTGCATAAAGTGGAGTTAAAGCGTGTTTACCTGGAGTATTTGAAGTTGCCGGGTTATTGGGTGCGCTATGGAGTGAGTCCGTTTTGATACGGCACACCGGATCGATGGGGAAATTGGTTGCGGGGGCAGGATTTGAACCTGCGGCCTTCAGGTTATGAGTGTGAAGGCCACCCCGTTTCGACTGTTTCTCAATGTCTCTATTTGTCGCTTTTGATGCGATGTTTATTATGTTTTTTTAATTATTGCCAGAATTTGCTACCTGACGAAACATAACGAAACTTTCAGCCCCAAAACCAACAAAACCACCAACAAGTTCCAAGCAAAAATCTACGATGTTATTTGAATATGTCCACAAAAATGTGTGATGGAAAAACTTGAAAAGGAACGAACGAAAGATACTAGCCAGCGTTTGCAATCGCTTCGAGATCAGTCCGTCGAAGCCAGAAACTGCCGGGCAACACTTCTACTTTTTGCAGCCGACCTTGACCAACTAATCTCCAAATGGTTGTGCGACTGACACCGAGAAATTTTGCCGATGCTGTCATTCCCATTAAAAGAGGGCCAACTGTTTGCGTCGGAGGTTTCTGAATTTTGCCTTCGAGGATGCCGTCAATCGCTCCGATTTGCTCCGGCGAAGCCTCGAACAATCGCTTTAATCGTTCTTCGGTATTCATACGCGAATCGCAGCCGTTTTCTTTGCGGGCTGCTTTGACTTCTTTTGGGTCTGTCGCGGCGCAACCTTTTCCTCGGTCTCATCATCGGCGGCGTTTTCAATCTGGCTCGGTGCTTGGTTCTTGGTGAGATCAAGTTTCTCCTCAATTTCGGACTGACGCCCGGCAAGCTGGTGATAACGCTTGTCATGCTCGAAGGGCGCGTTGACTTTGGATTCAAATTCCTTCGCCCGCTTTTGCGAATCGCGGATGTCGCGTTCAAGTCCAGTGGCGCGTTCCTCAAATCCCTGCACGATGGATTCGAGCGAGCGAATTGTGCCAAGCGCCGTGTCCGTGACGCGGGCGCTGTAACTGTTCTTGCCGTGCAAGACCAATTCAACGCCGCCGTTGAACGTGGCGTGCAGCGACAAATCAAAACCGGCAAATTTCCCGACGCGCGCGTTTGCTCCGAAGTTGTTTTTGATTTTGCCCGCCCGCCGCAAAAGCAATTCACCGGCGACGCCGCGATTGTCGAGCGTCTGCCCGTCCAGTTCGATGCGGAACTTGTCGCCGGAAGTGTCCTGCCGCACGGCCAGGTCTTGTTGCAAATTCGCGCGCCTCTCGGTGGATCGCTGGGCGTCTTCCTGCAAGTGTCGAAGGCTGGTGCGGATGCGGTATTGTTCCTCGGCATGGGCGGAACGCAGCCGATTGAGTTTCATCAATTCGGCGTCCACCTGTGCCTTTTCAATGACGAGCGGATTGCCGGACGCGATGGCTTTGACTTCCGCATAAGTCAACGCCGTCGAGTCGAGGTCTTCAATGCGGCGAACGGTCATGTCGCCGCTCATCACTTGGGAAATGAACTTCGCCTTGGTTTCCAACGTCTGCCACATATAGGCGTCAAACGCTGCCTTCGGTGACGTAACGATAAATCTGCACGACGGAATTCTTGTTGCCCTGCCGCAAGATGCGTCCTTCGCGCTGCTCCACGTCCGAAGGACGCCACGGAGCATCGAGGTGATGCAAGCGCAATCAGCCGCTCCTGCACATTCGTTCCTGAACCCATTTTCTGCGTGCTGCCGAAAAGGATGCGCGTCTTGCCCGCGCGCACCGAACGGAACAGCGCGAGCTTTGCGTTGTCGGCATCGTAATCTTGGATGAAGGCAATGTCCTCCTGCGGCACGCCGAGTTTCACCAATTTTTGTTCCATGTCCTCATAAACGGAGAAGCCATTGTCCTTTGGCGTGGAAAGGTCGCAGAAAACCAGTTGTGCCAGACGATCATCTTTCGTCGCCTCCCAAATCCGATAAATGTTTTCGACGGCCAGATTGACTTTGCTTTGCGGGTCGTCCTTCGCGGTCGGAATCATCAGCCGCAAATCGAGCGCGGCCTTGCGGCCCTCGCTCGTGATTTTGAGCATATTGTCTTCCGAAGGATCAACGCGCTCCGTTTTCAACTTGTGGGCGCGCTCGACAAGCGATTGGACAAACTTTTTCAATTCCGGCGTGGCGGGCGCGCTGCGAATGGCCGGTTTCTCACCTTCCAGTTTCGGACGCGCCAAATTGAGCATCGCGGCGGTCTGCACGTCCGCCGTCTGCCGGAACATCTGCATCAATTCCGGCACGTTGATGAAACGCGCGAAGCGCGTGTTGAGCCGGTAGCCCGCGCCGTCCGGCGCAAGTTCCATCGCCGTCACCGGCTCGCCGAACGTCGCCGCCCAGCCGTCAAAATGATGCAAGCCGTGCTTCTGCAAATCGTCCGGCTGCAAATACCGCTGCATGGTGAACATTTCGGCCATGCTGTTGGCGATGGGCGTGCCGGTGGCAAAGACAACTCCCCCGCCGTCATTCTTGGACTGAATGTGCCGGACTTTCAGAAACATATCGAAGGCGCGTTCGCTGGCCGTCTGCGGCAATCCGGCGATGCGCGTCATCTTGGAAATGTAAAAAAGATTTTTGAAATAATGCGCCTCGTCCACGAACAGGCGATCCACGCCAAGTTCTTCAAATGTCAGCGTGTTGTCTTTCTTGTGACTGGCGGCGAGTGATTCCAGTTTGGCTTCCAATCTTTTCTTGGCCTTTTCGATTTCTTTGACCAAGCGCCGGTTGTCCGTGCCAGCGTGTTTGCGCTTCACGTCCTCCAATTCGTCGAGTTGCTGTTTGAAAAATCGCACCTGGGTTTCTTCCGAGAGCGGGATGCGTTCAAAACCGGAATGGGTCACGATGATGGCGTCCCAATTTCCGGTGGCGATGCGGCTGAAAAGTTTCTTGCGGTTCTGCGCTTCAAAATCCTCCCTGCCGGCGACGAGGATGTTTGCGCCCGGATACAACGTGAGCAACTCGGTCGAGAACTGGCCGAGCATGTGGTTGGGCACGGCGAACATCGGCTTGTGCGCGAACCCAAGCCGCTTCAATTCCATCGCGGCGGCAACCATCGTGTAGGTCTTGCCCGCGCCGACAACATGGCCGAGCAGCGTGTTGTCGGTTTGCAGGATGCGCCAGACGCCCGCCTTTTGATGCAATTGCAGTTGAACCGCCGTGCTTGCACCCGGCAGCGTCAGATGTTCGCCGTTGAAAGTGCGGACGCGGGAATGATTGAAGGTGTCGTTGTAAAGCCGCGCCAGCCGTCCACGGCGGTCGTCGTCCGTCCAAACCCATTCCTTGAACTTTTCCTTGATGCGTTCCTGCTTTTCCCTCGCGGCTTCGGTCGCCGTTGGATTGACGACGGGCTTTTTGTCCACCATGTCATACACGGTCGGCGTTTTGAGATTGAGCGCGTCATGGATCAATTCGAGTCCGGTGTAGCGGCTCGTTCCCCAATCGGTGACGTTGGCCGTCTGGCGTTTCACGTCCCAATCCGCCGTGATGTGCCACGAGCCAAGCGCGTGAATGTGGCTGACTTGAACGCCGGACGAGACGGCGAGCAACTCGTGGACGAACCTTTCAACGTCCTGCTCCGGCAACCAGGTTGCGCCCAAGCGCACGTCAATTTCTGTCGCGGGCAAATCCTGCGGCTGCACCGATTTCAACGCCGCGACGTTTTCGCGGAAGCGCGGGTCGCCGACGCTGGCGGCATCGGCGGCGATAAGTTTCTCGCGGACATTGCCGGAAAGATACTGGTCTTCGGTTTCCCATTGCTTGCCCTCCGGGTTAAGAAAAATCATTCCCTTCAAGTCGGGCATGAATTCCTCAACGGACTGATCGAGCAGACCAGCCATGTGCTTCAAATCAACACGGCCTTTTTCATTGAGCGAGACGAGCAACGCCTCTTTCGGTGTGCCAACGGATTCGATGGGCTTTTTATCGTGAATGGTTCGCTCGTGGAAAATCGAGGCTTTGGTTGCGATGCTCTTTTCATCGTCGTAATGCTCCAAAGACAAAAGGAGCGGCAAATCAGGATCGCCGTCGAAGGCGCATTGATTGACGTGTGCGTTAATCGGGCCGAAACGGGAAAGGAAGCGGTCGTAGGCGAGATTGAGCCGGTCGCGCGCTTCGACAACCTGCTCCTCGGTGCTGCCGTCGAGCTGTGAGCGCAGACAAACGCGCACCGCGTCGCGGACTTCAATCAATCGCCGGATGCGCGAGCGCGTTTCAACGGCCATATCGTCCAGCGGGCGCAGCTTGTCATCTTCACGGATGCAAACGCGGCCATCTTCATGGACGCAAAAGGCGTTGGGCTTGATGTAATCGGGCGCGGGAATGTTCACCTCCGAAACTCGCGGCGCGGGCTTCTGATTTTCCGCTTGGTAAATGTTTTTGGGAAGACGCTCGACGGCCTCCGCCAATGCCTTTTCCAAGTCGCGGCCGTCCGGCAACAGCACCGGCTCGCCGTCCCGATACATTCCTCTGGCGAGCCGCATTTTGCCCAACATCATTTCGGGATGGGCGACAAAGTATTCGTTGAGCGCAAAATCCTCCTTCGTGTCGTTCGTATAATTGAACGAGCCTTTCCACGCCGGACCGCACGGCTTTTCTCCGGCGCGGAGTTTGCGGAACATCAGAATGTCGGTGGTGACTTCCGTTCCGGCATTTTTCTTGAAGGCGTCGTTGGGCAACCGGATTGCGCCGAGCAATTCCGCTTTGGTCGCAAGCAATTCGCGCATGGTCGAATCGAGCTTGTCCATCGTGTGACGTGAAGTGATGAACATGAGCAGTCCGTCCGGTCGCACCTTGTCCAGTGCGGCGGGGAAAAAATAATCGTGGATGGGAAATTTATATTTATTCCAGCGCGGGTCGTGGACGGGATAATCGCCGAAACGGAACATTGGAAATGGCGAGGTCGAAAGATTCATCGGCGAGTTTGGATTTTTCAAACGGCTGCTCGCGGATGTCGGCGTCGGGATATAACGCCTTGGCGATGCGCGCCGTCAACGGATCAATTTCGACGCCGGTGACGGTCGAGCGGCGGAGCATTTCTTCGGGAATGAGGCCGATGAAATGGCCGATGCCGCAAGCCGGTTCAACCATGCGCCCGCCCGAAAATCCAAACCGTTGCGCCGCCTGATACATGGCGCGGATGATGGCGGGTGATGTGTAATGGGCGTTGAGGGTCGTTTTGCGGGCGTCTTCAAATTCTTCCTTATGGATTTCGCCGCGAAGCGTCGCACGCTCTTTCGTCCATTCCTGATTGTTGTCGTCGAAGACCTGGGGCATTGCGCCCCAACCGACATACTTGACCAGCATCGCTTTTTCGTCCGGGCTGGCTGGCCGCTTTTCCGCCTCCAGCTTGCGAAGCGTCTGGATGGCTCTGACGTTTTGTAAAAACTTTTGCTTCGGCCCGCCCGCGCCCAAGCGGTCGTCGTCGGAAATCCGGTAGCCGTTTTGATTGGGGACTACCGACTCGCCGTTTCTTCCGGCAGCAGGATGTAACGCTCGCGCACGATCTCCCAAGCCTGCCGGTGCGCCTGCTCTGCCGTTTTGCCCTGCTTCATCAGTTGCGTTCGCAGCGTGGCCATTTCTTCTTTGGTCTTGAGTTCCGCTTCGAGCAGCATCGTTTGCAGTTGGCCGCTGGCCTCCAGTTCGCGCACCATTTGGGGACGGTGTTCGCGCCAGTGTTTCTCCGCCTGTCTGCCGTATTGAGTCAGTGTGTTCATAACGTGTGCGGTTGGGACTGAACAGTTCCAACTGATTTTCCAAATCCAATGCTGTGTTGTCAACCTTTGGCATGGCGTGAACGGGATTTCAGCGGTTGGTCGGCAGCACGCCGGGCAAATTTCGCGTCCAGCTCCTGAATGTTTTTTGGGAAAAGCTGGATGATTTGAACGCGAAAAACTATTTGCAGTCCGAGGATGCAGTCCTCGTTGACTTTGGTATGTCCCAATTCGATTCGAGCCACGGCCTGACGGCTGATGTCGAATCCTTCACATTGCAGGCGCGCCGCCAGAATTTCCTGTGTCCAATTTTGCTCCGAGCGCAATTGAGCCACAGCGCGGCCAATGATGATATTCCGGCGGCGCATATCCTGCCTCCATTCATGTGCAGTTGGGGGTTAGGGTCTGTTTAGACACCAACTCCGACTGCCTCCTTTCTGCTTTGGGTTTGAGTCTGGGTCTTGGGTTGTTTTGCGAGCCACTTTTCCCGCTCCATTCCCATGATGGTTTCCGCGCGCTGGTCTTCCGGCACGTCCTTCAAAATAACGTCATACGCCGCTTTGATTTTGGGGTCGTTTTTGATGTCCTGCATCACGCCTTCCTGGATGCGTTGGCGCCGGTCAACTTGGCGGACTTCGTTCAAGACAACGGTGCGTTCAAGCCGGTCGCGGGGCATGGCTTGGATGTAAGCCCAATTTTTTGGGTTGTCGGCGATGTGTTTATCAATCTTTGCCTCCATCTCCGGGTTGATCCGGTATTCAGGTGTTTGTTTGGACGCAGCAGCGTCAGTTGCGCCATTTGGCGTCGGTTTGGTTTTTGTTGTGCTCATAATGAGTATGTTTTTTATTTTTTGTTTTGGAATTGCCGGCTTTGATGCGCCGACAAAGTGTTTCACGGACTCAACGAATCGAGCGGTTCATTGGTCGTGGAAATTGGCGGTGTCAGCGGTTGTCCCTGCGCGGTTTCGAGCGCGTCGAGCCGCTGCTTCATGTCGTTCACCGTCGCGCGCAAAATCACCGTTTGCTGAAAATTGGTTTTGGTCTGCTGCAACGCGGTTTGAAATTGTGACAATGCCGCCGACAGGGTTCGCGCCTGCATCATGATTTGAGTGGTGGCGAGCCTCTGCGAATTGACCTCGGCCAGGATTGCATCGTTGACCGGAGCCGGGGCGAACGCCGCATCGCGCGACGGCAAAGCAGGAAGATAATCGTCGGCCAAGCCGGGATGAAAATTCCAGCGCGTGTTTTCCTCGACGCGATAGACGACGTGCTGCTCGTGCATAATTAAATCATCATTCGGATCGGTGTAGCGTCCGATGTGATAGGCGCGGACAACTTCGGGATAACGCACGGCGGCGGTGTCCATCGGCGGCGACTGTTGCGGATGCAACGCCAGCTTCGGTGCGGTGGAACACGCGGAGAGAAACAACAGTGGAACGAGATAAAACATTTTCATGGTCTTGATTTGGTTGGGGGTTGTTCGTCTTTTTCCTCGGTAACGGGAATTGCAGTGCCGCCGAGTGAGGCATCGGCGGCGTCAATCGTCTGCAAAACGTAAAGATAAAATTGTTTGCCGCTTGGAACGCGGACATAGAAACCATCCTTTTGAATCGAATCGAGAATTTGCTGGGCGTAGGTCTGAAGCACGGCCTGCGCGCCTGCAAAGGGCGCGTTGTTGAGCGTGGGACTGTTGACGGGGCCGAAAATGGTCTGCTGTTTTTCCGTCAGCGCGCCCGCCGCGCCGGACAGGAACGTCGCGGCAAACAGTTTGATGTCGGCGAAATTGTCGGACTTGATGACCTCGCCGCGCAGACCCGGCGCTGCCGTCGGTGATGGCCCAGCCGGACTGGTTGGTTTCGTCATCAAACTCGCGGTCAAGGGCGATGGCCTTGATCTGCATTTCCATTCCGTTCTGCCAGATGAACGTCCAATTATTGCCGCTGGCGATGCGTTCACGTTGATGGTCGGTCTGCGCCGTCCCATGAATCTCCGTGCCAGCGGGAATCACCAGTCTGCCCTTGAAATAGACATTCTCCGTGACGAGGCCGACGATGGGAGTCTGGATGGAGGACGAATCCACCGTGATGACTGTCTCGCATGGAATCAACCGTCCGAACGGTGCAAACACCCCGCTCAACTTTTTGGCTGGCGGATTTCCCGCCGAACTGTCGGCAAACAGGCTGATGGGCGAGAGCGTTGGGGCTTGGTTTCCGGGAACTACCGGCAGCGGGGACGGGTTTGGAAACGATGAAGTGGACGACGATGGTGAAGTCGTCGTCTGCTCCTTTGGTGATGGAGGATTATAGACCTGCATTGGCCGCACGATGGTTTGCACCACCTGCGGTTTGTCGGTGGCATTCGTTGAAATTGCAGCAACAGAAATGCCATCTTCACCAGAACTATGGTGTTTGCGAAGGACGCTGAAAATTGTCAGCGCGGCGGCGAACAGGGCGGCAAAGGCAACGATTTTACCGCTCTTGGTTTTGAAAAAATTGAGGAAGTCGCGCGGTTTCATATCAGCCTTTGGGTGGACGGATGGGATGGACGCTCGGAACATTGGTGACAGTGACGACGGGCGGCAGCGGTGAAAGGCGCGTCACCAAAACAGTGAAGGCGTTTTTCAGGGACAGTTCGTTGCGCCCGCCGTCCGGCGTGCCGGAGACGGCGAAATAAACAATGCTTTGGCCTTTGGGCGGCACAGTGCCGTCCGCGTCACTGATGGATTGCGGGATAGAGCCGGTCGCCCGCGCGCAACGTGAAACTGTCGGGCTGATAAATCAGGGGTGCGTCAATCTTGTTGGTGATGGCGAGACGAAAGACCAGCGTGTCATCCGCGTTGAATCGGAAAGTTTCTTCAATCCGAATTTCATAGTCGTTAAAGTCGCTTACCAATGGCTTGCCGTCGTAAGTGGTGAAGTCCACGTCGGCCACACTTTCGGGCTGCTGTGCTTTGAGCAACGGGAATGCCTTGGCCTTGTCGAGCAAGGCGAGAAGTTTTAACGGACTGACTTCGGGCGCATGGCCGACGCCTTCCTCCTCCGGCGTTGGCGGCGCATCCAGGTTGAGTGAAAGCACCGGCTGGTCGCTTTCGGTCAGTTCAAAAACATACGTCTGATCATTCCAGCGGATGTTGAGATTGGCGGACGCTTTGGGGAAAAGGGCGCGAACGGAAAGAAACGCCGTGCCTTTAGTGTGGGCTAATTGAAACAGGCCCGGCGTTTTTCCGTCCACAGTGACGCCCGCACCGTCAATAGCGGTGATGGCGCTTGGAAAACTGATAGTGGTGACGCGGTTGGTTGCAACCGGCACTACTATGGATACGTTGGAATCCAGAAAATCTTTCAAAATTTCTTTGGATTGTTGCGCGGGCGCAACCGTGGCGATGAACAAGGCGGCGGTTAATGACAGGATTTTAGCGATTGATTTCATATTTGAAGTCTCCTACTGCGGTTGGGAAGCGTCCGTTCAACGCCATGTTGGGGTTGCGGATGAGGCGCAGCCGGAGCGTGAACGGAAACGCCTCGGTGAACGCCTTGTCTTGGAAAATGCCGCTGCGGATGATCTGGCCGGTGACAGCGGCCAGCACTTCGTTGTCACGCGTGGCGAGAATTTCAATCTGTCCAATCTCAACTTTCTGGTGAAGTTGTTTGGAACGAAACTCGACTGACTCTTTAGTTTTTTCATCCTGCGCCTTTGCCAGCGCGGGTTTCAAAAACATCAATTTGAGCAAATCGGCATTGTCGAAGTCTTTTGGGTTGCGTTCGAGGAACGCAAGGGTCGCAAGCTCGGCCTGTTGAACGTGCAAGTCTTTGGCTTCCGAAAATTGAAGCAACGGACTCAAGTAGTAAGTGCCAGCGGGGTCAATGATGACGACGCGCTCGCGCTGCTTGAACAGTGAGACGATGTGGTAACGGTCAATCGCCGAGAGCAGCAACACGGCGACGGTGAAGAAAAACCAGAACCACGGCAGCCGGTCGCGTTGCACCAAAAGACGGGTGGGATCAAAGCGGCGCGGCGCGGCCTTGGCGGCGTCCGCACTTTTAGTTTCGGTGGTTCGTAATTCGGGAGTGTCCATAGGTCAGTAATAATTTGGTTTGGATTTGGAGATGAGGTCGCGGACGGCCTTGTTGCCGGTGATGTCGTCGCCGGGCCGACCGCGAGCGGAGCGCGGCGGCAGGCCGGAACCGGCGATGATGATTGCACCCGCGCTGCCCATATTGGCGGCGGACGACATGGTGCTTAACAATGCGGCCACGCCCGCCGCGCCAGCGGTGACGGCGGGAATGCCGGTGCTGGAAGCGGTCGCGGCAGCGCCCGCAGTCGTGGCGGCGGTCTGGAGAAAACTGCTGACGCCGCCCGCGAGCAACGCGCCGCCGGGCTGGATGCCGTGCGCGATGACATTTTGAATGATGACGGGCGCGGCGACGGTGCTGAAAATAATCCAGAAGCCGACGACGGCGACGCCGATGGTTTTTTGCAGATCGGGCAGCGTGGAAGTCGGGTCAATATATTCAAAACTTGGGTCGGTCATGAAATCGAGGATGCCCTGTGTCACGAGCGCGGCGAGCGCCCAGCCCAGCGGCCAGAGCAGCACGCCGACAAGATTCATGAGGTAGCGGTTGCCGGTGTGCTTCAACGCCGGGATCGCCATGAATCCGATGAGCAACGGCGAAAGCGCGTAGCCGAGATTCAGGATGATGGTCTGGAAGATGTAAGCCCAAAACATCATCAGCGAAGCGAACTGGCCGACGAGCCAGAGGACGGCGGAGATAATTAAATCAGTGGTGAAATTGTGAAGCTGCGACATGACATTCCACCAGGATGAAGTCGTAGCCGGGTCACGTTTAATGATGAGCAGTTGATTGAACTGCTGATAGACGTTGGCCGGATCAACACCCAAGCCGGAGAGGATTGAAGTTTGCAGCAAATTTTGCAGCGTGTTGCCCCACGCGGGCAGGAATACCAAGAGCGATGTGAGCAACAATAAGCGCAGGAGCAGATCCAACGCGGCGCGGTGGGTGAACTTGCGAAACACCGTGACGATGATGCCGACGATGAAAAGCGCGAAGGCCACGCTCAACAGCAACGTGTGGAGTTCGCCACATTTGGCGAGAAACGTGGGGAAGATGCTGTCGAACGTGGCCATGATGAATGAAGCGTTGGGAGGTTATGGGGTGGCAGTTATGGCGTTGGGAAGGTCGTCGGCGCGTCGAGCAACTGGAACTTCGCCGTGTAGTTGCTGACGGATTCTTCAAATTCCGCGTTCTGCTGTTCGGTCAACGCCTGAATCTGTTTCTGCTGGTCGTTGCGGTTCTGGATGTCCTGCACCATTGCGGACGACGCGGCCTGATTCACTTCGTCGTCCGTGCTGGCTAGGTCGCCGTTCAGACTCGTAAGGACACCGTGCAATTTTTGAACTTCGGCGTCGGTCGTCGCGTTCTGAAGCTGCTCGGTCGTCTGCGCTATTTCGTCCTTGATGGACTTGCGCCGTTGCGCCGCGTTATCGGCCACGGTGACAAAATTGTTCGCCGTGTCATTGATTGCCGCAAACGGTTTGTATTGGTCGGCGGGTCGCTGAATGGTCTGGCCGCGCGGCGTTTGGAAATTCACGCCAACGGTGGCATAGATGCCATTGTCGTTGTAGGTCAGCGCATAATTACCGTCGGCACTGGCCACGAGGTTTTCGAGGTTCACCTCCGGTTCGAGGCTCTGCAAATCCGAGTCAAGGTTGGGAACCATCGAAAGCACCACTTGGGATGGATTGCCGAACAGTGATTCGTAGTTCTTGAACTCGCTCAACTGGTTGTCGAGCGTCTCGATTTGCGACACCTGGTTCTCAACCATGTCAACGTATTCGGCGATGTTCTCGGCCTGATCCAGAATTTGCTGCACGTTCGAGATGGGGTCATAGACGATCCATTGCGCGCGGGCGGAGAACGCCAGCGGCAACGCGACTGCGATTATTGCGATTAACTTTTTCATGTTTGTTTTCCTTTCTTGGTTTGTGGTTTAGCGGGCAATTATTTTCCTCCTATTCTTCAACGCGGAGGTTTTGGGTCGTGGGTTTGAAAATCACGCCGTCAATGACTTGTTCGGGCAGATGCACTTCGTAGAGCCGGACCCGGCCTTCGTCGCCCGCCTTGGCCTGCTGCATGGAGACGTAAAGCCAATACTGTTGCTTCACCGCATCGCTGCGGCCTTTGTCGTAGCCGGTCTGATAGGACTGGTCGTTCAGTTTGCTGTTGGCGGCATGAAGTCCTTCGCCAAGCAAAGCGCCGCCCGCCGCGCCGCCGACGATGGCGACGGGATTGTTGTGGGTCAGTTCGCCGCCAAGAGCCGCGCCGCCCGCGCCCAAGCCCACGTCAGTGGCAGTTCGGGTCACGGCGGCGCAGCCCGTGAACAGACACGCGGCACAGGCAAGCGGGATGAATTGGATGAATGATTTTTTCATAGGCATTTTGATTTTGGTTTAGTCGGATGAATTGGCGTGGGCGATGATGCCCTCGACGATGTTTGCGCTTTTGCGAAGCTCGCGGGCGCGCTTGTCGAAATGCTCGCCGCTGGATGAACTGCAATAGAGCATTTCGGGCGATGAGATGTTGTGAGCCGTGCCGCAAAGATTTCTGCCGGAGTCAGTGTGAAAATAAGTGAACGGCGAATACTTCTGTCCCGATTGATGGTCGGGCAGCGGATAATTCATTATCGCGTGCTTGGTGACTTCGGGCAGCGCGATGTCCTGCGCCATGTCCTCCAAGTCGGCGCGGTCGTTCTGGCGCATGATGAAAAACTGGCGGGAGTTGCCGAACACGGCGGAGCGGATGCGCGACTGTTTGAACCGGGCATATTGCTGGACGATGGAAATGTTCCAACAATTGAACTTTCGCAATTGGGCGTAAGCTCTCTTGGACAATTTCCTGCCCGCCGGGGATGTCGAGGAAGCGGGCGACTTCCTCATACACGTTGCGTTTCCGCAAGGCGCGCGGGAGCGTGATGATATGCTTGCGCGCATGATTTGTGATGAGGAAGCCCGCCGCCGCCTTCAACTCCTTGGCTGATTCGGGAATGTAACCGAGTTCAAAGTGGGCGATTTTTCCGGTGAGCGAAAGATTGCTCGTGCCGTCGAACAGACAGCCGTAGTTGCCGTCCCGACACCACGGCAGAATCAGCGTGGCGATTTCGATGATCTGGTCGCGCTCCGAACCAACGGGGTCGAGCATCATCAATTCCTGCAACATCCGGTGCGTCGGAAATTCCTCCGGCGTGAAATAGGCGAAAGCGAGATTGCGGACTTCGCGGCTGGTCTTGGGGTCTTTTAGGAATTTCAGAGCCGTGCCTTCGTCGAATTGGGCGACATAATCCTGTCCCCATTCGTTGAAGCGTCGTTCTGTGTTGGACTGAATGAGTCCTGACCCCGCCTGGTCTCGGAAGTCCGCAAAAGTTTCGAGGCTCGTCGCGCCCGGCGGCATTTTCTCGGCGCGGAATTTCTGCAACGCCAGCGCGTGCCGCGCGATGTTCAATAGCTGGTCGTGCCGTTTTTTCTGCCAGTCTTGAAACGAATCCTCGTAAAGCAAATTCAGATACTTGGCGATTTGCGCCTGCCGGAGCATCTGCTTGTCCTCCTGACTCGACGTGCCGATCATCCGCGCAACCAGCGCGGTCGCGGCGGAAAGATGGTCGGGTGTCAGCGGCAATCCTTTCGTGTCCAAATAATTTATGGTCAGGTCGCCGTCGGGATGAATGATGATGGGACGGGCGTTGTGTTCAACCGTCTGCGTGTAGATGCCGTAACTTAATCCCTCCTCGATGATGACGGTGTAGGCGAAATACCCTTCGGTCTGCGAAAGCAAATCACAAACCGTCACGGATTTGCCCGCACCCGACATTCCCAAAAGCACGGCGTGCTGCGGCGACTGATTATCTTTCGAGCCGGAGAAAGTTTCGACGCCGATCAAATTGTTGTTCGGGCCGTCGTAGATGGCCTCGGCGGTTTTCAGATGGCCGGTGAACGTGCTGGCGACGGGCAGCATATCGGCGAGATAACGGTGTTCGGAATAAAGTTTGCGATGCTCGTAACGTCCCCACGTCCAACCCGGCCACGTCTGGAAGAAAAGGTTTTTGGAAGTGCTTGGCAGGTTGCTCTCGAAATACTGCGCCGAATTCATCGAATTGATGGCGTTCTTGATGGCGCTGGCCTTTGCGTTCAAACCGTCCTTTGACTTGTCCCAAACGCGGATGACAAAAAGGGCTTTGAACGGGATGGTCTGTCCCTGCATGAGTGCGTGAATCTTCTTCTGCTTCTTCTCCATGACGGTGAGCAGCGAGATTTTTTTCTCGCTGGCGTAGTCGCCAGCAACGCGGTCATGTTCTTTTTCCTCCTTGTTGATTTCCTGCGTGATGGGCAGCGGGTCAACATTGACGGTGATGGAGTAGTCGAGCAGCCGCAGATTGGTGAGTCGTTGGATGATGCCCGGATACGTCGAGCGCGGCCAGCGCGTGAGCGCGATGACGGAATGATAATGGCCGTCCATGTAGAAGCCAAAATCGCTCTGGCCGTTGCCTTCGGAGTGCCAGCAATTTTCCTGAATCGAAAGTTCCGGCTGAAAATCCTGGGTGGCATCAAAATCAAAGCGGTCGGCGAGCGATGGATTGAGAAAAGTTTTGTAGTGTTTGAAATGGTCGAGGTCGCTCATCGGCAGCACGCGCGTTCCGGCGCTGGCAAAAATTTCCTTGAGCAGATGATGAACGTGGGTGAACTCGACTTCCAACTGGTCTAACAGCGTCAGATAATACTCGCGCAAGGCGGCGTTGCTGGTGAGCGTCTTGGGAACATTGTCCAGCGAGCGCGACACATACAGGATCACGCGCTGCCGCCGGAGTTTTCGTTCAAGCATCGCCTGCCAGTAGCGGGCGAACCGCTCATTGCGGGAACGCTTCGTCCAGATATTTTCAAACCGTTCCGTTTCCTGCTGATACCGGAGCAATTCAGTTTTGTAGTCCGAGTCGGAAAAATATTGAACTTGCAACCGCTGATTTTCGTGGAGCGAAGCCAGCAACAAACAGAGCTGTTCCTGAAATTCATTCAGGTCGGCGATGGGGCTGTTGGTGAGGTCGGGTGCTTCAAAGACAAACCCCTTTGAAACATAACCGCCGCGCCGGAGATGATTAAACAAAATCAAATCGCGGACAAAAAAACCGTTGGGTGGGCGTTCAAACATAAATCAGATGCGTTGGGATTTGCCCTGCTTGGCGTCGTCCATCACTTGCTGGATGCGAACCAAGTCATTCACGAGTTGTTCCACCGTGCGGGCGCGGTTCATTTCATTGATGGCGATGTAGGCTTCACAGAGGTGAGCCATCGCCCGCTCCATGTGTGCGCGGGCGATGCTACCGAAGCCCTGGATATGCAGTCCGCCGCGCAAAGCAGACTCGGCGGTTTTTAACTGGCCGAGCAACTCCTGCCGTCTGGCTTCCGTCGCGTTGAATTCACCGGCGTTCATATTGTTGTGAAATGAATTGTTCCAGCCTTTCCTGATCGAGAACGAGGTCTTCGCGCAAAAGGACGTAGATTTCGGAAACCCACGCCTCCTCAAGAATCAGCGCGCCAAGATGTTTTTCGGCGTGAACGCGCGCGACGCGCCCGCTTACCAGCGGGCCGACGAGCAATTCCAGCCGCCAGCCTTTGAGAACGACGGTCGCCGGTGGATAAAGCAAGATGAGCTGGTCGGGCGGCAAATTTTTCTGGCCGTTGCTGTCTGGATTTTCCTGCAAAACAAAATGCGTCAGGTGGTTTATCGGAAAACACCATAGCCGGTGGGCATCTATGAACTCGGTGTAATCCGGCAGCGTCGGGATCAATTCGACACAACCGCCGAACTCGCGCTTGTGCTTGGTGTGATGTGATTTTTCAGATTTCATAAAAGTGGATGGGTGCAGGAACGATGAGCTTCGGGACTGAAACCGCGTCCGGTCGTCAGGTATTCAAAACAGTCGCGGTCGTAGCCGGGCGGCTTGCCCTGCCGCAACGCGAAGATGTAGGCAAGACAAACCGACACCGGCACAAGCGCGGCGACGAAGGACATGAGGAGTGACACATTCAGCACGACGAGCAGGACGAAAAAAACAATGATGCCCGCGCCGATGCCGCCGATGAGCCACCAAAAAAGTCCGCCCTCCAAACCCCACGTCCGGCCTTTGGAGTCGGACGCGGCGTTGGTGTCGGTGAAGCGAAGTTCGTTTTTGGCGCTCATGGGCGGGTTGGGCGGAGTTGGTTTGATGGTTTAGAAGTTGCCGACGCCAACCGCGCTGTTCGCATCGAGGCCGAAGATTTTGTAGAAGGCATAAACCACGGCGGGCGCGGCGGCGATGATCGCGCCGCCGATGATGGACATTTTGCCCTGGTCAACGTCGCCGCGCCGGATGGCGAAGCCGCCGTAGATGACGGATGAGATGCCGAGGACAAACCCGAACATCATGATTACGGCGAGACTGTTGCTGATGCCGGTTCTCAAATCGGTGGAACTGAACGTCGTGCTTTGGGCAAAAGCGGGGACGGTGTTGAGGGCGAACAGCGCGGCGACGGTGAGGAGCGGACGCAGCCGCGAGCGGATTTTTTTCGGAGCGAGTATTTTTTTCATGGCGTTGTTGTTTTCGTTTCTTCCGGCGGTTCATCCGCCGAGTTACGCGGGTCATCCTTTCAAATTTTCAAACGCGCTTTGTTTGATTTCCGAACAAAATGAAAAAATCTTTTTGGCACGATGACCGCCATGAACACAACGTCACTTGACGGTCACAAACTTGAACGCCTTCGCAATCTGGACGGAGTGTTGCGCGCGGAGATTCGCGGCCAGAATCAGGTGATTCCGCGCGTCGTCTCCGTCGCGCAACGCGGCGAGTTCAGCCTTACCAAGCCCGGTCGTCCGCGCGGAAGTTTCCTCCTGCTCGGACCGACGGGCGTGGGAAAAACCGAAACCGTCATCGTGACCACCAAGCAGATTTTCGGCGCAGAAAAATTATTCCGCTTCGATATGTCGGAATTTCAAACGCAGGAATCGCTCGGCCTTTTGCTCGGCGCAAAGTTGGGCGAGACGGGTTACTTGGGCGCGATGCGCGAACGCGCGGCGGAAGGATCAATCCTGTTTGATGAAGCGGAGAAGGCGCACCCGCGCGTGCTGGATATATTATTGCAACTATTGGATGCGGCCCGCATCACGGTGGCGACGGGACAGACATTGGATTTCAGCGGGTTTTATGTCTGGCTCACTTCCAACATCGGCTCTGCCGAATTGATGGGGCTGCAACATTCCAATGACGCGACACTGGAACGCCATGTTCTTTCGCGCGCACAACAAGCCCTGCGCCCTGAAATTTTCGCGCGCATCAGCGAGAAGCTCGTGTTCAATCGGTTGAGCTATGAGCATCAGTTGGAGATTGCCGGAAAGTTCTTGGCGCGCGAAGTCGAGTTCCTCGCCTCACGCGGTCACAGACTGGAACTGGATAAATCCGTGCTGCCGTTTCTCGTGCGAAAGGGTTTTCATCCCAAGCTCGGCGCGCGGCCAATGCGAGACGCGACTGAAAAATTGCTTGGCGATGCGCTCGCCGAATGTTTGCTGGCCGGCCAAAGCGTCGGCGGCTCGCTCTGTGTGAGCGAGCCGCGCGACTGCCTTGTCATTCGCTGAACAACCGCCTCGTGGCGGCGCGCTGCCGCCGCGCGGCCAGCCGCGCCGCCTTCGCCGCTTTGCGCTCGCGCAATTTTTCCATGTGGATTTTCGCCGCCTTGCTTCGCTTCATCCAGCAAAGCACGTCATAGATTCTGGCCGTGTCCGTGGTGCGGCGGCGATGTTCGCGGATGGTGATGAGGTCTCCCTTCTCAAACGCGGCAACGAGTTTGCGCGCGTTTCGTCCGTAGCCATATTTCTCAATAGTCACGCGCCGGATGGTTTTGGTCAGTGTTGTCATAACGCGAAGTCAATTTGTTGCGGTTGGTTTGTGAAGCCTGTTTCCTGTGCCAGCAAACGGAGCATTTCATCCTGGGTGCGTGGCATCGGTCGTGCGCCACATTCAGCCAGTTCTTTGAATCGCGCGGCGCGTCCATTCTCCGACTGCGGATCAAATCGGTTGCCGAGAAATTCCGTGTAGGTGCAATCCGCCGCGAACATTCCGCCTTCGCCGTAAATCACGCGAGCCGATTGCCGCCATTCTTCAATCGTCGGGTCGGAAGCGACAAAGATAATCTTTCGCACCAAGCCGGAACACTTTTCCCCGGTAGGCGACTTCACGGCCTTCATACGAATAAGGCACGGACTCTGCGCCGCGATACTCGGTCAGCGATAATCAACGGGTAGCCGTTCACTTCGGCATGAAGCCATTTTGAGTAATTCGCAGCCGCCGTTGGTATAAAGACGGCCTTCATGCGTGAAGGTTGTGACCTTTGGAAGCGAGCTGGCCGAATATGCGTTGGCAATGTCGCCTCGTGGGACACGCCACAAACCAAGCGAGAACCGCCGCCAGTGGGTGACGATGCGCCCCGGCGACGGCATGGCTACATCCGTGTTAATTTCATCATGTTTCATACGTTTAATTGCTGTTGTTTTCTTGGTAGCGCAGCGACAGGTGTGCGCGATGAAAACATAGAGGCGAGGGCTTGGCGTTGGCGGAAAGGTCACAGGAGGAACGGAAGCCACGACCCGTAGAATCCTTGACGTTTCCGCCGACGCCATATAATTGCCCGCCTGATTATCGCGCTGCGGACGCGCCGGGCGTCCCCGCTGCATAAGCCATCAATGGGTTACTTGATTGAGAGATTTCCCAAAGGTCAGAGAATTTATTTTGAACTGGCTTCGGTCGGCGGTTGGCGAGCGGAAGAAGTGAAGTGCAGACGGAGTGACGGCTGGAACGGAGTCGGAGCGCAACGCCGCCGCCAACTGCTGACGGAAGCCCGCGCGTTTGGCGCTTTCAGACGAAGCACGAACGGGCAGGCCGGATGTGACGTGGGACGGAGCGGAATCAGCGAAGGCCGGTCACGGCATCTCCGGCCTGCTGGTTCGGGCGAATTGGACTCGTTTATGCCTGTGAACATTTGGACTCCTTTGCAGTAGAATTTCCGTTGAAAACCCTTCACTTTTCGGAATACTCCCAGAAATGTCGCCACGATATTCGGAGATGAACAAAGTCCGCGTGATTTGCGAGCGATTGGGCAATGACGAGGGTTACGTCATTGCCTCGCAATTTCGCGATGGCAGATGGATTTACAAGATTTCCATATCGGAAGACCCCGCCAAGTCGGAAACATTCGACAATTGGATACCAGAGGAATGCCTTGAACTGACAAAATGAGCAGTTCGCGCAATTAACCGATAGCGAAGCTGACGCTTCATTGGTAAAAGTGACCCAATTCGCGAAGTGAAGTATGATTGCCATTGCCAATGACAACATGGTCAACCACATCAATTTTAAGCAATTGACCGCCTCGAATGAGATCGCGTGTGACTTTAATGTCCGCTTCGGATGGAGTGGATTCACCGCTCGGATGCTGGTGCATGATAATAATGGCGGCTGCGCTGGCCATGATTGCCAGGCGGAAGACTTCTCTTGGCTGGCATAGAATGGTGTCCAGCGTGCCGATTGAAACGAAATAGTGACCTTTGATTTTACGGCGTGTGTTCAAAATCAAAACCACGAGACATTCGCATTCAGGATTAAAATACGGGTGTTGCGTGATATGCGTTCTCCAATAAGCGGCTGCTTCGTCGGTGTTTCGCACAATTGCATTTCTTGCAGGCGTGGGACATTCACGCAAGGAAACAATTTTCCATTCCTGCGGTTGCGGTGGGAATTTAAGCGGCATGACGATGTTGTTCGGCGGTTGAGGCGTTGAGACGAAGTTTTCTGTCGTGTTCATGTTTTTGCGTTTCGTGTTTGAAGGAACGGGATTGCTCTCTTCGCCTCGACGTCGGGAGAGCAATCCGGTTCCGAACGAAACGCACTCAAGCCTGCTTTTCGCGCTGGCGGGCGGCGGAGCAAGGAGCAATGCAGTGACACAATTTTTTGTGGCGCGAAATTGCGCGGAGCAACCAGAAGCGCGGGAAGCAGGCGGATGAACACGGCGGAAATCAACGCCGCATGGATGAACAACCGTTTGTTGACTTAACGAGTCGCGGCAAGTTTGCGAATTGCGACCGACGGTCTGGCTCGCCAAGCGAATAGCAATCCGGTAAAAATCTGCGGGCGCAGAAATGTTTTATGAGCAAACCGAGCGACAAATCGAAGACCGGCAAAACGATTCAGCACAAAGCGGCTGATTACGACAGCGTGTTGAGCGGCGTGGTCGAACTGCTGGACATGGCGCGACGCGCCTCGGCGCGGGTCGTCAACACTTTGATGACGGCGACGTATTGGGAAATTGGCCGGCGAATTGTGGAGCATGAGCAGGCGGGTCAGAAACGCGCGGGCTACGGCGAAGAAGTGGTCAGTTAAATTTTCCAAGGATTTAACGCAACGCTTTGGCCGTGGTTTCGGCCCCGCGCAAGTCGCGGCCATGCGGCAATTTCACCTGACATTTCCTCTGCCGGACAATTTCCAATCAGTGATTGGAAAATCGGAAATTCTCCAATCGGTGATCGGAAAATCATCAGCCGGTGCGGTTGAACGGCTCAGTCCGGTTGCGCAAGCCCTCCCGCTGCCGTGGACGCATTATGTCCGTTTGCTGCGGGTGCGGAATTCGCACGCGCGCGAGTTCTACGTTCGCGAGGCGCTGGCGGGTGGCTGGTCGGTTCGGCAGCTTGACCGGCAAATCAACTCGCAGTTTTACGAGCGCACGGCATTGTCGAAAAATAAATCGGCGATGCTGGTGAAAGGTGAGAAGCCCATAGCGGGTGATGCGGTTTCCGCCGACGAAGAAATCCGCAATCCGCTCGTCCTCGAATTTCTTGGCCTTAAAGACGAATACTCCGAAAGCGATTTGGAAGACGCACTCATCCGACACCTCGAAACTTTCCTGCTCGAACTCGGCAACGAATTTGCGTTTGTCGGCAGACAAAAACGGGTGCGGATCGGCCACAGGTGGTTTCGGGTGGACTTGGTGTTCTTCCATCGGCGGCTGCGCTGCCTCGTCATCATTGACCTGAAAATTGCCGAACTGGTTCACACCGACATCGGCCAGATGAATCTTTATTGCAACTTTGCGCGCGAACACTGGATGCAGCCCGGCGAGAATCCGCCGGTGGGTTTGATTCTATGCGCGGGCAAAGACGATGCGCTGGCCCGCTATGCGATGGAAGGATTGCACAACAAAATGCTCGTCCGTGAATACCTCACCGCTTTGCCGAAGGAAGCTGCACTGGCGGCGGAAGTTGGCCGCACACGCGAATTGTTGGAGCGGAATGCCGAACAGCGCCGGATGGCGCGGGGAAGATAAGAGATCAGGCTTCGGTCTGTGGTCGGCGAGGGGGGACAGTGGAGCAGGAAAGCGCGTTGGTCACGGCAAAGTGAATGCAAACTATCGAGCAGAATCAGTTTCTAATATAATTTCTGATTCAAAACGGGCAAAACAATGGCGGTTTTGGCTGGATTTTTTCAAATAACAAACCATTTTTGATTTGATCTAGCAAAAATATCAGGCCTTAAAATTGAATGAGTCTCAATATCCATTCGGCAGCGGGTTCCAACGCTGGATTTAATTATCAGTTCGAGCGCGCATTGTATTGGCTGGCAGGCAGTCCGGCGGGTTCGACCATCGGGATTGAGACAGATGACGATGTTGCTGTGCGTGGCGCAAATAAGTCTCAACTTTTGGAACAGGACAAACATTCCATTCAGGCGGAGGCAACGCCATTTGCTGACCGGTCTAAAGATTTATGGAACACCCTGGCAATTTGGATTGAAGCTTTGGATTCAAAAGAAGTGGCGGGTGATACAGCCAGCTTTCTGATGGTCACCAACAAACTGCTGCCTGATTGCATCGCAAAGAAAATTGGTCATGCCGAAACGAAAATCCAAATTGATGAGTGTGTTGCAGCATTGGAAAAAGCCGGCCAAAAACCAGCAGATCACATTCGGCATCAAGTCGAGCGGGTCTTGCGTCCGGCATCGAGTGAAACGCTGCGTGGCGTCATCTCGAAATGCGAATTGATAGATGCCTCGCAAGCCAGCGCGGGGCCACAATTGCGCAAGGAAACTATTGCTCAATTACAATTGCCAGAATCGTGCTTAACGGCTGCCGACTCCATTACCGATGAGCTTTTAGGATGGTTGCACAAGACAGCGTTGGCTGCTTGGCAGCAAAATCAGCCAGCATGGATTGAACGGAACCATTTTGTTAATCAACTTCACGCGATCATCGGTCTGCGAAAACGTCAAATCACACGTGAGCGAGCGGAACACCTTATTCCTGTAACCGACGAGAAGGTCGGTCATGAAAAAGGAAGTCATTTTGTGAAGCAGCTTCATTTGGTCACTGATGATGATGGAATTGTGGACAATTCGATCCGCGAATTTATCCGATGCAATATTGAGAAAAGCCGGTTATCCGCAGAGGGAAATGTCACTGATGACGATTGGAACGCATTTGAGGCAGCGTTGCTGTCACGGTGGGATAAGATTCGCGCACGGGTGATGCGCATGAAAAAGAGCAACCCAGAGCAGGACATTGGTTTTGAAATTTTTACCGACACAACTGAAGAACACCGGGAAAAACTTGCTGGCAGTGACACCGAACAGGTTTACCTCACTTCGGGGACTTATCACCGGTTGGCTGACATGATTCGCGTCGGCTGGCATCCGCGTTTTAAGGAACTCATGCAGAAACTTATCAAAGAGTCATGATTGACGTTCTATTTGAACAACGGGTAATCCAGAACACGGGGCTTGCAGCCGAGGCCATCTGGCAGGCCGTGCATGAAGCCTATGAATCCAGCGGTCGCACCGAGGGCGTAACATTGCCATTGGCATTTCTTGTCCTGCCGCTCACATTTCACCAGCGTTCTGCGAAAATCTTGGCATCAAAAACTCAACCCGGTGCTCTCTATAAAGCGCTTGCAGAAGACCGCGAAATCACCGTTGGCCTTCAGATGCGGATGCAAGCCATGTCTGAACGAACATTTCAGTCACTTTCCATAGGTTTTCACACCGGCTTGTTATTGCTCGATCCAGACCATCAACGTCATTTGATTCCAGGCAGAAAATCCCCGCCCGTGGTTCATGCGACGGAAGAGATAAAGACAATTTTAGGCGCTGCCAAAAGAGTTGGGCACTCCTTTGCCGAAATGACACTGGTGCAGCTTTCAACCCAATTGAACATTCGATTCTAATGAAACTCGCGATTCTAAAAATAATTCTCTGGCCCAAAGACCAGAATCACAGCCCACGCATCATCCATTTTGCGCCCGGCAAAATTAACATCATCACTGGTGAGAGCGGCGCTGGCAAATCCACTTTGACATGGATCATTGATTATTGTCTCGGAAGTGAAAAATGCTCCATCCCCGTCGGGCTAATTCGCGAAGTAACCGGCTGGTTTGGCCTGCATTTGCAATTGGCCAACACCGAAATGATTATTGCCAGGCGGAATCCAGAGGGACAGCAAACGACAACCGATATTTTTTGGTCAGAGGGATTGACATTGGTTGTGCCGCCGACCGTTGAAAAGAACGCACGGGTGGAAGATTTGAAAAATCGGTTCAACCAAATCTCGCATCTTCCCAATCTCGATTTTTCCACGGATGAGAATGTTGGATTTGGGGGACGGGCAAGTTGCCGAGACATGGCAGCGTTCAATTTCCAACCTCAACATATTGTCGCCAATCCCTACACTTTTTTCTTCAAGGCGGATACCACGGAACACCGAGAGAAATTGCGCATTATATTCCCGCTCGTGCTCGGTGCTGTTGATGCAAGCGTGCTTGTTAAACAGCGTGAACTCAAAGATACGGAACGCGAGTTTGACCGACTTCGACGGGAATTAGAAGCACGCCTTGGTGCAGCGCGCGCTTGGGAAGCGGAAGTGGAGAGTTACTATATGCAGGCTCGGACGCTGGGTCTGCTTCCCGATTCATTGCCGCCCGAAACTGGCTGGCCTTTGGACAAATATATTTTGGAATTGCAGAAAGTTCCTGAAACCGTCCGTAAGATGGATCTTCCTGACATTAAAGAAGGCACAGGTGAAACCGCCGTCAAAGAGCTGACGGGTTTGCTCAATGAGGAAGACCGGTTAGGGCAGGAAATGGGTTCGATTCGTCGCCGTTTGAGCAAGCTGGACCAGTTGTCTTCAACTGTCGGCGAATATAATACGACCCTCACCAGTCAGGAAGACAGATTGAAAGGCGTCGGTTGGTTTGAGGAAAAACTGAACAACACACATGAATGCCCTGTTTGCGCAGCAGTTCACACCGAAGCCAACCCACGTTTGGTTGAACTCAAAACATTGGCGCATGAATTAAAATCGTTAAGTGCTTCAGTTCATCAAGCCCCCGCCAAGTTGGATCAAGAACTGGCCGTGTTGCGTCAGGAACTTCGTGACCTGGAAGGGGCCATCTCCAAGGTGCGTCAAAAAAGAAAATATCTTGAAAACAGTTCCAATGCACTGGCAGCCCAACGCCAGCGCGTCCGTCAAATTTATCTTTTTGTTGGTCGTGTGGAACAGGCTTTAGAAAATGTGAGCGCCAGCCGCAATGTCGATAAACTTCGTGAAGAAGTTAAGGTATTGTCGGATAAAATTGCCGAATTAAAAAAGCATCTTGACCCGCTCAAACAACGTGATCGGATCAATGCTGCTGTTGACAAGGTGTCAGCCAAAATAGCGGACTACGCTCGTCTCTTGAATCTTGAGCACGCGACGGAAAATGTTCGCCTCAATACACGCGAGCTTACCCTTCAGTTCAAGCCACTTTCTGGACGGACTGATTTCCTTTGGGAAGTTGGCAGCGGTCAAAATTGGGTTGGATACCACGTCGCCGGTTTGCTGGCTTTGCATGAACACTTTATCAGTCTGAATCAAAACCCTGTGCCTCGCTTCCTTGTCATTGATCAACCCAGCCAAGTCTATTTTCCAGAGGCATGGCCAACGATGGAAAAAGCTCCGGGTGAATCGAACAAAACTGAAGGCTCGCCCGATATTGATGGCGTTCGGCGGATTTTCAGCGCGCTTTCAACTTTTTTTGATGCGGTAGCAGGCCAATTCCAAATAATTGTGACCGAGCACGCTGGTTCTATCACATGGGACGGAATTCCCAATATTCATTTGGTTGGCAACTGGCGACAAGGGCACGACGAGTTTCTCGTCCCCGCCGCTTGGCTAAAAAGCGAAGCGAACTAGAACGTCTGATTTTATATTTTCCACGGTAATTATTTAGCTCAAGGCTTCGGTCTGCGGTCGGCGAGCGGAAACAGTGGAGCGCAGACGGAGAGACGGCTGGAACGGAGTCGGAGCGCAACGACGCCACCGAGCCGCAGACGGAAGCCCGCCGTTGTTGCGGCCAATACAATTGCCGCTTGTGACGAGCGCGCGGTTTTGCGGAGAGGAACGGGCGTCGTCGAGAGGGTTACGGGGCGACGTGCAGCCCGTGGAGCGCAGCAATCCTCGCGTTGGTCACGGCGGATTTCGAGTGGTTTTGAATTCGTCAGTTAATAATTTCACCGTGAATGACATTTGTTCATGAAGCGATTTGCAGGGATTCAATAATCATGGTATTTCTTTCGGGGTCGTGAATATAAACGTGCGAGAAATTGCTTCTGCCAAAAGTGAGGACAAGAACTCAAAATCGCAGTTGCTGGAAATTATACAGCAAACAGTTGAAAAGCGGGGGCGAGGTAGAACGGTTGCGCCTGGCAGTGATGATGAAAAGCGTTTGGCCGCTGAAATCGAAGAGTTGTTTGCACAAAGAGAACTAGCTTTGGAAATGTTAAAGGCTCTTTTCCCTGAAGGTGTTTCTGTAAATGCCAGATTCTTCGATAGGTTGAATGAACTACATTTGCGATTGGGCTGGGGCGAAATATCTCATCGTCTAACGGGATTGCTTCTCCTGCTCGGCGTTGAGCAATTACACACAGACTCTGGTGAAGCGCTACTGCGGGAAATGCCAAGCATTGCGAACCCGTATTTTTTTACGGCTTTAGAAAATCTTTCAGTGCTGGCGGCTGAAAAGGAATTGCGTCCTGAATTCGTTGCTGAATGGTTTCCGGCGCTTGTTCGACGAATAGGAAATGATTTAGCTTCGGGTGGATTTTGGAAAGCATTTGGCATTTATTGTGAGCATCACCCCAATAACGCATTAAAAGTGTTGCGATGCTTATCGAACCCGCAGAGAGAAGATCAAATATCTGTCGCGGCATTCATTCTTGGTGCAGTGCGAAGTCTTGAACTGGATAAATTGACACTTTTACAATTTGAGGAATTAGAATTCGCTTTCTCAAAAAGTGAAACTATTGGCACCCGTTCGGCTTACAATCGGTCGTGGATTGAAACTTCGCGGCGAGGGAAAATGCGGCAGGCTGATTTGGAATTGCTTGTCAATCGTATGTGCGCCGGAATGCCCGATGAACGAGAGCAAGTTTATTGGATTGTAACCCGGTCATTGCTGAGTCCGATCATTCCGGCAGACTGTTTGAATTATGGTTTGATCTGGTTGCGCTCGAATGTATCAGGATCAATCGCTCCCCCCGCGAAATACAACATCATAGACTTTGCGGTGCAACTTCCTGCTGCCCGCCGCAAGGAAGCAGGCGAACTTGTTCTTTTGGTTCAGCCCATTCTAGCGGAGCATAAAGGTATTTGGCAGCGCCTTGAGCATTTCCTCGTAAGTTGGCTTCAAACTGATTTAACTGGTTTTACCGACTTCTGTTTGGAGCTGGCTAACAAGAACGCGCGCAATTGGCTTGAAACCTTAAAAGCAACGCAGAGCTTCGAATGGTTTTTGACCGAATTGCACGGTAAAGATGTTGGAAAATTGGTTGGGCAACTCGTGCTTTCGCCATCGGCTAACTGTCGCAAGCTCGGCCTTTTCTTTTTTGACGAATTGGGGATGAGTTCGTTACCGGTGACGATGCTCGATACGGTTGGCGAAGACCAAGTGCGGGTGGCTTTTTATGAACTTCAACGCGGCATTGTGCATGGTGATGCCATTGCTCGTTATTTGATTATGCTGATTCCGTGTGTTCAGCGCGCCAACTTGGACTTCCAGGCAGAATTTTATGAACTGCTGGTTTTGCAATTAAAAAATTATCCGGGTGCCTGTCGTGAGATTTTTGAGAAAAGAAAAAATGAATTTCATTTACTGAACAAAGCCATCGAGGAGGTTGACAACTATTTCAATGCTTTACAGAAAGTTCGGAAATCATGTGTAAATGCGATGGAGGTAGCTGGGTATCGCCGGGCTGCACACTTATATTCCCGAAGGTTTTCAAATGTGGTTTCCAAGGGCGCCGAACAGGCGTCAGTCTTCATGCAGTTCGTTAAGAAAGTTCAGCTTCTTTATGGGAAGACATGGAGTTCATTTTACGGCGGCAAACTAGGCGAAACATCCAGCCTTAAACAATTTTCCAGTTCTTCCGAAATTCCTCGGATGGAAATAATCGATCCTGAAGGCATGGCACTTAGACGGCTTTATGCTTCTGCAAAGATTCTCGAATTGAGCAAGCCAATGCAAACTGAACAGGAGGAAGCATGAGTTCGGATGTAACCACTTCTTTTCTTACCTATTACGTCCGCAGCCTTGCGGAACGGACGAGGGTTGAAAAAACGTCCACGAAATTCGGGTTCGATTGGATTATCTATAATTTAGGACTTGCAGATGGTCTGACCCCATATCGGCTTCCATTCCGTCGTAGTGCCGCAGATGAGATTTCTCCGCCTAAAACAGAAACAGAATTCGGCGTTGATCTTTCGTTTCTTTCGGCTGATCGTCAAACACTTTTCATATTCGTGCTCAAAGATGAAGAGCTTCGCAATGCCACTTGGACGCGAAATGATTTCGACGGAGATTTGGTTAGGGCCTCCGCGCCTGATTTGACTGCTCCAGAATTTCGTGAAGTGAAGAATGTCCAGATAATTTTAGCCTATAACAAGGATGAAGATGAAGACGGCATTAAACTTTTCTTAAATCGGACGCGAAATCTTCCAAAGGAACTCGCCAACAATGCCCAGCTTTCATTTGAACGATGGAATCTTACAATTCTCGTTGAAAAGGTGCGGGCAAAACTATTAACCCCATCACTTTTACCGCAAAAGTTTTTTAGTCACTTCGGCTATATCTGCTCACAATTCGGAGATTTTAGACACGGTTCGGACGAGTGGACAAAACAACTTGTTCCTAATTGGCGGCGTTTCCTTGACGACCTCTTGAAGGATAACGCTGACGAGCGGAGCATTCGCCTGCTTCCTGTTGCTCTCATCATTCTTCGCGAGCACGGTAAAAATAATCCAAGCGCGGAGACGGGATGGATTGACCTCGCTGAATGGGCAATGCTTGCAGTGTGGCAAGTGCATGAAACGACAGAAAAAAGTTCCGTAAAGCAGGCTGTGTTTCAAATGTGGATTGGGTTTTACATTGTGGAACTTGACCGGTTTTATCAACAGCACGCCAGCGAACTTGCTGTTGAACATAGTATAGAAATACACGGTGGGGGCTTCGACATTGATGCTGTCGCGGCAGCAGTCATCGCGTTCTGGCATACTGCTCGTCTCGGAATTCTGGCATTAAGCTGTGCTGAATTGTTGGCCGATTCAACTGATGAGCAACGTGCGGCGAAAATCAATGCTCTCCGAACCAATGCAAATCAGTTAGTTTCATTTCTTAATGTCAATCCAGCGGCAAACCGACCTTTGGTTGACCTTAACCACATAGAACTTTTTTTGATATGGCGGACGCTTTGGCAATTGGAACGCACCAATGACATTTACGCGTGGCTGCAAAGTCTCCAACGTTGTCTGTTAGTAAGACGTGCTGGAACAATTACATTGCCATTCATTGAAGGAAGAAACTCTCTTGAACTTGTCTTTGAGCAAGCTGCCACAGGCGAAAAGCCGCCCGAATTTTGTGACCAGAGTTCAATGCTTCTTCTTTGTATTTTGGAATTCTGTTTCAGCCTTGAAACAGAAAAGCGGAACGAATTGCTTGCGCGTTATTATCGAGAAATCGTTCTGGGGCAAGACTCTTTCGGCGAACAAATGAAAAACTGCATACCAATTGATTTAATGGGATGGCTACCGCCCGAAGATTGGGGACAAAAGGTGCTAAACAAAAGCCTCGCCGACGAAGGTGAATCACAGACAGTTGAATCTTTTAGAAGTCCACTTGGAAATGATGGAAGTGCCATCGCAGAGCGGATTGAGTCATTTGTCCGTCAAAGCCGCTCCACGCGAAAAACTCAATTCCCGAATGGACTGCCAACTTCAGTGATTGTGCTGGCGTGTTTGAAACATCGCTCTCCATTGCCTGCCGAGTTCTGGCGACTTTCCATTTTTGGTTTGAATGAAACTCCGGCACCAGAAAAATGAGAAAACCTGAAAATGATCACGGCGAGTTCGAGTTGCTCGCCGAATTGTTTGGTCAGTTCGCTGACTTTGTATGAGCTACAAAATCATTGAATGCTTGCAGACGGCAAAACAAATTCAATCGCTCCATGTCGGCTATATTTGAGCAAGAGGCCGACGCGATGCGAGGGTCTCCGACGACGATGGCGAGCGTCTGCGCGCGAGAGATGGCAACATTTATTCGGTTTTTATCCAAGAGAAATTCCAATCCTCGTGGTCCATCCTCACCTGCGCTGGAACACATGGATACAATCACAACTGGGGCTTCTTGTCCTTGGAATTTATCAACCGAACCAACTTTGGCATTTTGCGGCAAACCAGCTTTCAGCATACGAACTTGCAGGTTGTAAGGAGCTACGAAAAGAATATCACCCAACTCAAGCTGCTTTGGGTTTCCCTTTTTGTCGATGAGCGTGCGTCCCAACAATTCATTCACGATCTCTTTGATTCTCTTAACTTCTTCCTCGCTTCCTTGCATGTTGCCGTCATGTTCAATGGGTGAAAATATAATTCCTGCTGTCTTCCGAATGTGTCGTCCACCTGCGGGCGGAACAATCAACTCTCGATTTTTGTTTTCGGGAGCAGCCTGAAGCCGACTTTCATACACCATTTCGGATATGAATTGACATACATCAGGGTGCATTCTGAATGATGTTCCAAGAAAAAGTCCGAGGTTTTCAGGAATTGTCGCGTGACCCATCAAATAATAATTCAACACGGACATACCGCTATCGCCCGGATGTGAACCTTGAATTGGCTGCTCAAGTTGCATTTGATCTCCCATGAGAATGACATTGCGGGCGCAGCGCGACATTCCAGCAAGGTTGGCCAACGAAACTTGTCCGGCTTCGTCAACAAAGAGATAATCCAATTTGTCCACCATGTCATCGCGTGCGAACAACCACGCTGTTCCAGCAATCAATCCGGTGCTAAATTGGGACGCGGCATCGCCTGATACCGCCACATGAATCAATCCCAGACATTTAGTGAAAATCGGGTCGTTGCCATCACCGCCAGCTTTGATTCCTTGGAGTTTTCCTGCGAGCTTATCGTTGCACGCGCTCAACAGATTGATGATGGCTTTGTGGCTGTTGGATGTGATGCCGATTTTCTTGGCTGATTTTAGGAGATTAACTATGACTCCCGAAGCCGTAGTTGTCTTCCCGCATCCGGGAGGGCCTTGTATGCAGAGAACCGAATTCTGCATATCGGTCACAATACGCACCGCCGCAGCGCCAACGTCTTCGTTGGAATTGACCAGTGAATCTGATGAGTTTTTCCCAAGTAAATTTGGAGGCAACCGCAAGAGTAGTCTGCGAAGATTCTCTGGAACTGTCTTTGTGCTTTCCCACTTGGCTGCGACATCAGCAATGGCCTCCGGTATAGGTTTTGGATTTACAAATTCGTCGGGAATCAGCGACATCGTTTTTGGCATTCGACCACCCAAACGATCATTGAGAATCTTTTCACTTATCTTCAATTGGATGCGGCCTTCGGGGTCAAACGACTCCACAGTCAGTTTCACGCTCAAGTCGTGTGACAAAATCACATGGTCATCTTCCCTCATTTTGTTGTCCTGATTCGGGTCGAACGAATAAGTGAAGACCCATGACCTTTTCACCTGAATCGGCGGATTGGATTCAAGCACGAGGTCGCCGAGACAATTGATGTCTTCCTTCAGTTCATCCGCAGTCAAAGCGTGTCGGTCAAACATCCGCCACCAGACAGGTTTGTTTTCGCGGCGATGAAATTCGATTAGATGGCCGAGCATTTCCTGAACGAGCCACTTGTCAGCTTCTTTTTTACGCTCCTCAACATTTTCTGGAATCTGCGTTTGTAGCCGGTTTGCCAGTTCAATCCTTGCAGCAATTAAAGGATCAACAACTTTCGTTTCTGATTCCGGCACATTGGTTCGTGCTGGGATATAAACAATCCCTTGAATTTTCTGTTGGTTGCGAAGCCAGTCAATCAACAAGACGAGTGAGTCGCAGTCGTCCTTATTGTAATCGCGAATTTTACGGAGAATATCAGATGAGTTCCAGTTTCGCGGTTGGCCGCTTTCGATCCAGTTCGCATAATAAACAATGGATTCACCCGCAACGGTGACATCGCCGGAACGCTTCTCGCGGTATAAATGTTCGACATCCTTAATTGAATAACTTGGTTCGCCGATGCGAAGTCCCTGCCGAACGACTTGGTAAAGGTCAACAATCACTTCATTTCGCAACAGATTGTCCACTTCATCTTCCCTCGTTCCATATCGGCCCATCAGACGGCGAAGAGCACTGACTTCATACTTTGCATAATGATATATGTGCATCGTCGGGTCAGCTTTCCAACGGGCGTAAGCCCAATCCACGAAACCCTCGAATGCCGCCTTTTCTTCATTGTTGTCATGCGCCCACCAATCTTGAAACCTCAATTTACCGTCGTCGCCCAAGTGCGACGCGCCAAAAAGGTATTCGAGACCGCCTTCAACCAGCGGGAAACCCTCCATGTCAAAAAAAACATCTCCAACGGATGAAGGAGGTAGCGTGGCCAGTCCGCGCCTCGGATCATTGGCATCTGGTTTCAAAATGCGGAATGTTGGGCGCACAATTTCATCTGATTTTGCCTTGGCTCGCAGTTCGCGTGTTGCAACTTGCAACGACGCCTGTTCAGCCAATCGAATCATTACGTCACGACTCAATTTGGGAACCGATTTGTCGCGAGAACCGACAAGTTCGGAAACTTTATTGATACCGGCTTTGTTGAGTTTCTTAATCTGGCCGACCGTGATTCCTGCGACTTGAATTAGGTGGTCTTTTTCGATGAGATATTTCTCGGCATACGAACGCCAGTGACCGTGATCAGCCCTTGGGTCGGGGACTGGCGGTTGGTCGGGATCAAACTCGTCCATCTGCTTGAGAAACGCTTGCTTGAGATTGCGGTAATAATAAAAAAAGTCATCCGTTCTGAATTCTGGAATTGAGTTGTCGCCTAAAACCACCCGTAGCTTCTGCGGTCTGACTCCTTGAATTTTCTCCAACATTTCGGCATAGCAGCAAAGTTGAATCAGGTAGTATGGCTTTGTTTTCCGGGCGAGTTTGGTATCCCACACTTCATAGCGGTTCAAACCTGGACTCGGTTTTCCCTCGCGGACAAGAAAATCTGCAAAGCCTCGGAATGGCGGTAACGCGAGGTGTGCTTGGTAAATTATCTCACGCCCTTCACTGATGGCGCTCAAAGTTTGCTTGATTGCGAGTGGAAGATCTGTCTTCTGAATTACACAAACGTCGCGCCCTTCGGAGTGAAGTTTCTGAAGGTATTTTTCCTCGTGCTGGTTGCCTGTTTTTGCGACCAACTTCTGTTCCTCGGTTTCCTCGTCAGGCGGAAATTTGCCCGGAAATTCCAAATGAAGCCGTTCCATCCATGTGGCAAATGGCGACTCCATGAACCGAATCAAATCGGTTGGCGAATAAAACAGTGTTCCATCTTTCTTCATGGCAAATTTGGGTGCAATGTGGAGTTATCAATGCCAGCCAACGACATATTTCCTGATGAGCATATTTGAGATAATTGCAGGATTTCGGTGTGGATACTGCGTTCTTTTTTTTGAGTGCTTTGAGGATTATCTTTTTCTCAAACGGAATTACTGCTTGAATCAGGCAGTTTGTGGTTTTTTTGCGTCAAACCGTTTGGTAACATGATAGGAATCATATCGTTGCCCTCTGTAAATAAATGACACGAGTGATTTTATTCAAAGGTGTGATTGAAGCTTTGTGGTGCGCGGCAATTTCAGTCGAGTCGGTTGAATAGCGCACGGCCTTATAATCGCCAACGTATTCCCACTCGTTAGGACGGAGTTTGATGAAGATCGGAACGGGATAATCCTGCTCGCAAAAAAGTTTGGCTTCACGCTCACTTATCTTGCCTGTGCCGGGGATAATGATCCCCGGCGCTTCGGGATTATTTTCGAGGGTGAAACATCCGCACACGACGCGCTTATTTTCGGTAGGAAGATATCCGATTTCGCTGCCGCCAAGGGCGGCGCTGATTTCCTTGCGGGAATAATTTCGTCCGGCAACGAATGCCCATTTTTCATCCCAAATTATTGAAGCCTTGCCGCCTCCTTTTCTCCCCCCTTTTACAATGCCTCGCTTTTACCGCATGACGGGCATTTACGCTCACCGTGGATGCGTTCGCTTACAATGTAAACTTCACCACACGCGGGGCAAGAAAACGCGATGTTGTTTCCCTCCCAATCTTCTTTTGGGCCAAGATTCTCTGAATCGAGTTCTTTTATTCTCATGCGTCAATGACGAAGTGTTATTATGTAATTCATCCGGGAAAAAGCGACTGCTCCTGTTTTTTTTCACGCGCTCGTATGCGGGCACGGTTGCTGGTCACGAATCCTTGAAAATCAACCAAGCTGACTTCACCCTTTTGTCGTGATTCAAGTAAACAAGCGCGGATAACTTCGCCGTTCGGTGCGTCTTTAGCGCACCAGTTCTTATATTCGTTATAGGGTGGTGACTGCTTTTCACGGAGAGAGTCAAAAGCCGCGAGTCCTTCAGGAAAACTGGCAGCATAATTCCGAAGCGTCGCTTCAGTATAGTATTGAGCCAAGCCCTCAAGCACCGAAATGTTACTCTTGGAAAAGCCGGTAGTTGGCCATCGCACGCCGTCAATGTCGAGGCCAACGTGCGTAAATGCGTGGGCAAGTTCGTGGGTGAGTGTTACGACAGTCAAAGCTTCCACGGAGATTCCAAGATTGGCCGAAACAAGAGCGATAACCATCCAGTGGAGAGTTATCGAATGTGCATTGAAGTGATATGCGCCAAGAATATCCATTTCGATTGCATAAAGTTTTTTGAGCAACGGGATTTCTCCTATCTTGAGAATGATTTTTCCAAGTAAATGTTCTGTCACCTTCAAGGCTTTTTCTCTGTCCTCCGTCGGCTCAAGCTGAAGCAGATTCACGATACCAACAAGCTCGTGCTGCATCAGTGCGACGCTCCGTCCGCCAGCCTCAAGTTCTTTTTGGTGCAAAATTAGTTTCCATGTGACCGGATCGGGGAATTGGGCAATCAATTCGTCAACCGGACCGGGAAGACCATCAATGACAGTGACCTTGACCGGTTGCTTCTCGCCCGCGCCTGTCATTCGCAAACCAGTTTCAGACCCAAGCCTCTCGCGGACGGTTCTGCTCCATTCTTTTGCCGCACTGTGAATTTTGGTTTTGAAAGCCGAATCAATCTCGTCCAAGAGCGACTTTAGTCGCTCGACCCGCGCGGTGGAGGCAAAATGTGAACTTGGACGTTTACTGGAATAGTAAACTTCCGAACTGCCAAACGCTTTTGATTTAGAATCGTTGCTCATTTTTCTGGGAAATAAAAATCCATTGGAATTATTCCCAATCGGCGTTTTTGAATCCTAGTGTTTTGGCGTTTTCTGACACGGCGCGTTTAGTCTGGTCTTTCGCGCCATTCGGGAATGTGGCCTGAATCTCGATGCTGGCTTTTACCTCTGCGTTGGGGTCGGCGACGAGGACGGCGATGATTTCATCGGCGATTTGCACGAGGCGCATTTTCGCAGTTGCGGCGTTGACCGTGACGTTGCCGTGAAATGATTGCGCCTTTGGCGAGCCGATGCCTTCCATGCCGGGAAGCTGTCCGGGCGAGCCGGTTGTTCCCTTGCTCGGTGGTATGGTCGGCGGCAAATACGGCGTTGTGCCGCCGGTAGTTGGTTTGGCCGTCGGTGGCAGGATGCTTGCGGCGTAGTGGGCGGCAGCTTGCGGCTCGATGAGCAATAGCGTGTCGTCGAGTTGCACGTTGGCGTCGCCGAATTTGAATCCGTCAAACTTGCCTTCGTGTTCGCCGTAGGCTGTGCCGAAAAAGTCGTGGGTGCCTGCACCTTTAACGATGGCTTGCTCCAGCACGTTGCGATTTTTCAAGCGCGGCAAATATAAATAACGAAGCGTATCTTCCCAAAATGACATCGCTGTTGCGACTGGCTTGTTTTCTTTCCAATAAAGTTCCTTGAGCCGGTCGCGCAAGTGGATTGGCGACCAGGTGCCGATGACCAATTCTTGATCCAAGCTGACGCGCTCAATTTCCGCGCCGAGCGCCGCGCCGCTGGTGTTCAAGCGGGAAAAACTCGACGTTGACTTGCGTGGCCGTGGACGACGCTTGCGACGGGCAAAGCAGCCAGCGATAACATTCGCGTGCCGCTTTCGGCACCACATCTTCGGCGGTTTTTAGTTCCTTCTCGGCCTGTTTCTTTTGGACGAGGTCTATGTTCAAGCGGCTGGCCTCGACATCATCCACAATGGATTTCCACGCCAGCGCCGTCCGCACACAATCAGTAACCCGCGCTAATGACGCCTGATCCGGCGCGAGAAAAATCAAACGGTTGCCACGATAGCGCGGCTTGGTGCCGTTGCTGCGCGTGAACGTCAACACTTCATCGAACGCCAGCCGCGTTTCTGCCCGGCTAAAAAAATTCTCCGGCGGCAAACATACCAGCCGCAAGCCGGTGTCATCGGGAACGTCGGCGTGCGGGGTGAAAATGTGGACGCCTTCAAAGAATGCCGCCCCGGCGGTGAGTTTCCGCAACGCCTCGGCGAGTTTGGGGCGAACATCATGCGTGTCGTTGAACCGGCGTTTGCGGTCTTCCATTTCGCGGCGAAGATTGGCGCGGGTGTCGAACCAGAAGCGCGTCGTCTCCTGCGCCTTGTCGCCGGTGGTGTTCAAGTAATGCAACCGGTCGGCGAGTCGGTTTAGCGCGTCGGAATAAGTGGACGAAACCTGACCCGGCTGGAAACAGCCCAGCAGGACGCGGGCGCGTTCCTGGCCGCGTGTGCCAGCGGATTTGGTCGCCACGGCTGATGGCGCGGTGCCGAGAAAGATGGTGCGGGCGACACGCCGGGCGGCTTGGATTGCGCCGAAGCGCGGCTCTTTGGATTCCAGTTCGGTCGTCTCGGCGCGTTCGCCGTCAACGTCGCCTTCAATGACGGCATCCCAGCCGTTTTGCAAATGGTAGGTGAGTTCGTTGCGCGTCTCGCCGTCGTAAAGCGGTAGGCTGCCGGGGAGAATCATCAAATCCTGATTCTGGTCTTTCCACAGGCGATAGATGACTTTCGCCATGAGTTTAAGCACGCCGCGCGTGCGCTGGAAGCCGTCGAGCGTGGACCAATCTTCGTAGAGCCGGTCAAAAATTTCCGGGTGGATGGGATAAGCCTGCACAAGCCGGTCAAAATATCGCGCCTCCTGCGTTTCGGACGGCAATTTTGAGCCTTCGGAAATGTAGGCGTCGGAAAAAGCGCGGCAAACCGCGTCGCGATTTTTCAAATCAACGATGGGTTCAAACAACCGGCGGCGCACGATTTCAAATGCCTCCTCGGTGGCGACGGGTTTCCAAAGCGCCTGCACGCGGCCAAAAGTCTTTTCCAAGGCGCGCAATGCGGCGACACCTTTCTGACTGCCAGCCTCAACATCGGATTCCGGCAATGAACCGAGCAAGACGGCGTTCGGCACCAGCTTCATCGCTTCCGTGATTGCCTGCACAAATGACAAATTGCTGTCGTAAGTGCCGCCGCTTATGACTTGGCCATTCGAGAATTGCCGGATGTAGGCAACCAATTCATCCACCAGCACGACGCACGGCGAATGATTTTCCAACAGCGTCCGCAAAACATCTTTGCCGGGGGAAGTGCCGTTGGCGTCGGCCTCTTTTAGCAGTGCGAAGGCTTCTTCGCCGCCAAGCTGCCATGCGAGTTCGCCCCAAAGCGTGTGGATGGCCTGCTTGCCATGTTTCCACGGCTGGCCGGGCGAAAGTGCCGTGCCGTCCAGCACCACGACCCGCGCCTTGGGCATGTCCATGAGTTTGGCCTGATCCAGCAGCGCGGGAATGCCGGGCAAATCTTTCAAGGCGCATTTGCGCGTGGCAAGGTGATAGACCGCCAGCATGGTGTGCGTCTTGCCGCCGCCGAAAGCTGTTTGCAGTTGGATGACCGGATCGCCGCCCTGACTGTTTAATCGGCGGGCAACGGACGTGAGCAGCAGGCGCATTCCTTCCGTAATGAACGTGCGCTCAAAAAACGCTGCCGCATCCTGATATTCCCGCGTGGCTTTGCCGGTGTGAACCGCCGTGATGTCGGCGGCAAACTCGGACTGTTGAAACGTGCCTTCCAAAACGTCCGAGTGCGGCACGGCGATTTCTCTCCAAGGTTTCAGGCTCATAATATAAATGTGTCAGGCGGTGAAATCCATCTCTTCTTGGGCGATTCCGTTGATGTTCTTCATCGTGATTTGAATTAAATCACGAGCCGAGCAAATCATCCCGATTTGTTCGGCATCTTCTGCGAAAGAAGATGATTTGAGGTGATCGAGGAACTCCAACAAGCGGCAAATGGAACGGTTAACCATTTCCGCATTGTTCCAAGTGCGAGGATTCTGCCGCAGTGGATCCCGATGGAGTTCGTGCGTGGCCCGATAGGTTAGGTGGGCCAATTTCTTATTGATGGCTTCCCGCTCAGGGGCGGCTAGAAAATTCTTACCGACGGGAAATCCGTAATCAGATGCAATCAAGTCGTCGGGGCGTGCGCTGGGACTCGATGTGAAGAAATCATCCAAATCGCGAATGGACATGAGGGAAGATTCCAACGCTGCATTTTTTATGGTGATACAATTCGAGTCTTTGGCAAAAGGTGGATTTGATTTTACGAGTAACCACCAGTGGTAGTAGGCGAATACCTGTAAGCCGCGCGCCAGAACATCCTGCCAAGCGGCTGACGCAAGGTTTCGGTCTGGATTTCGCGGGTGATTTTTCATGCTCGATTGACAATTAAATGACGGTCCAAGGAACTCCCGCTGCCGGGGTGTTGGCGATATTGAGAACCAGAGGCTTGGGGTCAATTGCCTGCACCAGTTGTTGGAGTTTCTGCAATACGCTGGCGGCAAAGCCAGCCGGAAACAGCGCCGTGTGTGCACCGGTATGTGGCTCCAAGTGCAGCACAATCCGTTTGTCATTTGAATTCATGGCATCCGTCGCCAGTTGTTTCTCGCCAACCACGGCGGCACGGTTCTGTGCGTGGGTCAACCCCGCGAGGGTATCGGTGGCCTTGTCCGCCACAAATTGTGCCAGGCCTGCGATGTTGGACGGTTTAGGCGGGTTCGTGATGACGCGAAAATCCTTGGCCTCAATCAGCCAGGCCGTGCTTGGTGGTGGTGCTCCATCCACGGCCACTACATCAACCGCCTTCCGGCCACCGGGAGCCGCATTCCAGACAATGTTGTAATGTTGCCATTGATCGTAATTCCCAGCGGAGACCGTCGGGTCAAAGACAAACTGTAGTGTATCAACTTGGAGTGTTGGCATGTCCCTTATGCGTTGGTTGATGCGTCATTGTTTTTAACGACCGGAACACCCATCTCGGTGTCGATATACCGTTCGGACTGCTGCAAGTCTTCATCCAGCGCCGCAATGGTGCCGACATCATTCATGGTCTTGCCTTGCTGGACATCCACGGCGCCATCCGCTCCGATATGAAGACCAAAACAGCGCGCGTCTAGTTTGGCAAATTCGCGCTGTTGCAGGATGTGAAGCTCTCGTAAGAGAAACAGGCTGTGCGTGGCGATAAAAACTTGAATGCCGCTTTGCGCAATTTGGAGGATTGTTCTGGCCACGGTTTTAATCACCTTGGCATTAAGATTGGATTCGGGTTCGTCCCAGAATAGATAGCCTTTGTCGAGCAACGAGCCGGTCGCTATAAGACGGGCGACAGTGGCAAGCTTACGGAGACCCTCGGCGACAAGGTGCATTTCCATGCTGCCAGAAGCCACATTGAGATAGAACCGACCTGACTTGTCTAATTCCACGCTTCCTCCCATCGCCTCCTCAATAGGAACGAGAAGTTTTTTTATGCGGTGCTCTCTCGGACCTTTTGCCAGAGGCGCGCCAAGCAATATACAGGTGTCCATCCATGTTTCTTCAAAAGGAAGGTGCGTTGTCTCATAGAGTGAGACAAAGCCAGGTGAAATCGTGAGCAACTCCCGGGTTGGCAAAAATACTGGACGCTTTTCCACCCAATCAGTTGGCACTTTCGCAACAACGACTTCCGTTTTACTCGGCGTCTTAAAGGAGAACTCCAGACCTAATTTAGAGGGATTAAAAACATATTTGATATTGCAGGTGGCATGACCTTGCCGACGGCGTGCCAACCGGCCTAGTTCGTCTGGCTTAAATACGTTGTGCAATTTGTCTGCTATGGCTTTGGCAAGGAATGCTTTCGTTGGAACCTCGGACGAGGAATCCTTCGCGCCCTTCGCGCTCACCGCGATGGCGCAATAAGCCGCCTTTAGAATGTGCGATTTACCAGAGCCATTCTCCCCGATGATGATATTCAGGTTTTTTCCGAAAATGAAATCGGCCTTTGAAAAAACAGTTAGGTTTTTGATGTGTAATGATTTTAGCATGGCGTTCCTTTATCTTTCAAAGCCGGGCAATTCCTGCGCGGCGGGTTTGGGTGTGGCGGCGGCGGCGGATTCGATCCCCGTCCAACTGGTGATGAGTTCGTTATAGGCGCGGGCGTCTTCGGCCTGACCGAGACGTTCGCAAAGCGTGTAAAGGCGATAAGCCAACTGGCGCACGGCCTCGGCCTTGCCGCCGAGCGCGGCCAGCAACGCGCCGGACGCGGAATCGCCGCCTTGACGGAAGGCGCGAATGAGTTGGTGCAACGCTTCCCAAATGGGCGTGCGTTTGTCGGTGCTTGGGTCCCAATCGGTGGGATATTCCGACCATTTGAGCAGGCGGACTTTGCCACTGCCACTTTGTAGAACTCCGGCCTCTTTCATGCCGTCAACACTGGTGCCTTTCCCGCGCGACAGTGTGTCCGCATCGCCAAAAACTCCTTCCGTCCAGCCGTGCTGCTCAAACCAATGCAGGCAAAATTGCGTGTCGGCGTCGAAGTCATCCTCGGCAAGGAATCGGTTAATAAGCTGGAGCGCGGTGCGAACGCTCATAGGCGAACCATCCGCTTCAAGGACTGCGGCATATTTGGAAAACACGGCCATGCCGGGGCCAATGATTGCTTGCGACAAGTCAACTGGCGCGACTGGTGATTGGTCATCGCCAGCACCTTTAGTCATTTCATCGAGCGCTTCGGGCAAAACTCCGTTCAACTCGCGAAGAAACTCGCGCCGGGAAATGGTGGTCGCATCGGTTGGCCGTTTGCGACAAACAAGCACGATACAGGACGCAAGAGCATTATATGTTTTCTTGAGGGCATCTACTTTTTCCGTTCGCATCGGCCAGGTGCCTGACAATTGAAACCCAGCCTTAAAAACAGCCTCAAGGAAAGTTTCCCAGCCTGTAGATGCTGTGCCAGAATCGGTATCCGTTTCAGATTGTTTGAAGGCATAATAAATTGAAACCGGAAGCGCAGGGTGTGCCTGTTCAGCCAAGCTATGCATTGCCTTTGTCATTCCGTTTAGGAAAAACTTTTCAGCATTTTCATTACCGCCATGTCGAGTTGGTGAGGCGGTCAATTCTTCAGTCTTTGGAACAGTTATAGTTGAAAATAATGTTGGGAATACTGGTCGCAAGGATCGGCGAAGCCACAGATAGAAGAAATCTGACAAATCGGCATAAGCAATATTGTCGTAATATGGCGGGTCAGTTGAAACCACTTTACCCAAACTGATTTTCTGGCTTTGTGCATCAGCTTGAACCGCAAAACCTGCTGGATTGAACGGAAGAGATTCGACTGCACTTGCTACCCACCCGACAGCGATTTCAATAGATAACGAACCGGCTAAAAGGTGGGCTTCGGCAAAATCCCAGACCATCGGGAAGGCTTGCCTTCCAAAAGCTTGGACGATATTTTCATTTGTTCGGTTCCAAGAGCAGCTTGAACAAGAATATCGCAAAAGCTGATTGATGCCACATGACAGAAAAGTGCTTATTGCATCACCGTATGCGGTCACTAATGTTCCACCAGAGTCAAGGCTTTCGCCATCGTCATGCAGACCAGAGGCAATGCTATCCACTCGGATTTTCTCCCGCACCTCCATTGCCAAATCACTGAAGGTAGATAACGTTTCCAACTGCCTTAGCGTGAATAGGTCTCCAAAATTGTATAGTCCGTAACCAGGTGGCTGAAAATTGCGGTGTTTCTTTGGCATCTCGCCGTCTGGTTTCCACCGCGCCACCGCCATCCGTGCATTTGCCTGGATATTTTCATTCGGAGCCAAATAAACACGACCGCGCTTTCCTTCGGCGACAACAGCCAAAAGGGTTTGCCCCATCCGCCCGGCTTTGCCTTGCTCGCGAATGTAAGCATAATCTATGGGGACATCAGAAATAATACAACGAAACGCCTGCCGTTTACCTGCGGATGTTCCTTTTGTCGCTTCTTCTGGAAGTGATCCAAGCTTAACTATAAATCGGTATTTATCTCCCTCAATTATCGGTTGCACATACGCTTCTTTGCCCTCTTTGTTCGCAAGAATAAATGTGGAAGCCAATGGCACATCCACATGAGAAAAAGCCGGATTTGGACTTTTAACTGTGCGCGCCCATAGCCACGCGACAATGGTTAGTTTCTGCCCGACAAGAGGTTTAAGGTCTGGCCGATCCATCGCCATGCTTGTCGTAATTTCGACTTGTGTATAAAGATGTCCAATTCGTTTTTGCGCTTCCTCGCACATCCATGCACCGTAGTATCGAATGTCTTCGGCAAGTCCGGTGGCTCCAGGCCAATCTCGCTGTGAGTTAAGGGATGAAAGTTGAGAGTGGTCAGACGGATGAACAGGAGGCTCTCCGGCAAATTTGGATGGTATTTCGATTAGTGCCTTGTTTATTAGCACGGCGACTGGGTTAAGGTCTGAAGCGTAAGCTTCCAACCCCAACCGCTGTGCTTCCAGTGGAATTGCTCCGCCGCCGGCAAAGGGGTCGTGTAGGGCTGGCAGCTTTTCCGCGTTAAATAATTCGGCAGCTTTTGGATGGTCTCTATTTAACTCGCAAACCTCGCGCCACGACCGCCGAATTTCGACACGAGCTCGCTCTAAAACTGGCTCGTTTGTGGTGTTTTCCCACAATACGAGATCCTCCATTATCTTAAAGAGTCGTTTTCGTTCAATAGCTGCCTCTTTTTTATTTTTGCCATATTTGAATCCGCCACCCTGCTGATAACCGGGATCATTTACGAGTTGTGCGAACAAAACTGCCCTTGCTGCCGCGAGCGGGCGTCTAGCCCACCAGAGATGTATTGCGCGTGGGTGGCCCTTGAGGAAGGGGTTTTTCTCTTTGACGCAGGCTTCATTGATGGCGTCAAGTGGCAACGCCACTTCAATCAGTTTGCGGGGAGATTTAATTGGATGGGACATCGGTTAAAGTTTTTCCGCGCGTTCAAGCAACGCATTGAGTTCGTAGTTGACCGATGACACGCCCCAGCCGGGTTCGGTGTCGAACGGGTTGCGCAAATAGAACGGGCCTTCCACGGCGTCGCCTTCGCCGACAAGCACGATGGCGAGCAGAAATTTATCGGACTGGTTCAAGGCATAGAGCATTTCATTCCGCGTGATCGTCACCGTGCCCGCACCTTTGACGCGGCCTTTGACTTCAATGTGCCGGGCTTCCGGCTGCTTGCCGTCCACGGCCTGCGGGTAGGAGGTTATATCCCAGCCGCATTTCTGCGCGGAAACATCCACGACGCGGCAGCCTCGTGATTCCTCGACGCGGCGAACGGCATCCATCGACAGTTTTTCAATGCGGGCGCGGGCGGCGGGGTCACTGGAAAACATGGCTGCCGTCGCGTCGGCTGGCGGCGTATCGCCGCGCAATTTACGGAGCAAGCCAGCGGGAATCACCAGTGCGCCACTCATCACAACCGGCGTGGCTGACGTGACGTGCCGCATGGATTGGAGTTCGCGCTTGCGGCTTTCCAGCCGGGATTCGAGGTCGGTCAGCGTGCGCCGGACGTTGTCCAGATTGGGGCCGATTTCTTTACCGGCGGCTTTATCGTCCGAAAGTTTGATGTAGCGGTCGGACCAGAAATTTATTTCCGTCGTCAAACGCTCGTGGACTGCCGCGAGCGTTTTGTCCACATGGGCGATGCGGCGTCCGGCAATTTCGCCGAAGTGTTCGGGCACGAGCGTGGACGCGGCGAGCGCCAAGGCGCGTTGTTCCAAGCCAGCCGTCAACCACGGCGCGGCGAGCGTTCCGGCGAGCAACGGGCGCTCGGCAACTGCGAGCGGTTCAAGATCAAGATGCGGTGCCCATCCGGCAAAAGTGGCGCTGCCGTCCGGTAAAACCCGGACGAATTGCAGGCGTTTGGAAATGACCTGGCCGTCGCCGGATTTCACTTCATGCGTTAGCAGGAACAAAAGCGACGGCGTTTCGCCGTCGTCGGAAGGGTCAATGAGGATGCTGCCTTGCCGGAGCAAATTCGCGTGCTGTTCCAACAGCACGTCACTCAACGCGAGCATGACCGGATGGCCGGGATGAATCATGCTGGCGAACGCGAGTCCGGCGCGTTCCATCGGGCGGACGGCATCCTTGGTGAAACAAACCCGTTCGTAGCGTTTTAACACCGGCGCGAGGTCGCGGCGGTTGCGCCCGGTGATGAGCCGGTCGCGTTCGCGCAACACGGCGGGGACGTGGGCGATTTCAAAGCGATTGAGTTCGCGCGGATAAATTGAACCGCCTAGCGATTCAAACCCTTTCATAAAAAAGGAACGGACGAAATAGGGCTGCAACCGGCGGGCTTCGGCTTTTTCCATTTCCTCCTTCACGGCAAAGAGCCGTTCCGGGCCGAGTGTTTCCTGGGCGAGCGCATTTCGATCCAGCAGCGCGAGCAAGTTCTGGCGGTCAAAATTGTGGTCAATCTTCTGGCGGAGTTTGATTCTCACGTCGTCGCGGTCGCCGTAACGAATGGCTTCAATCAGCAATTCTTTGAGGCTCTTGCCCTCGAACACTTCGCCAAGAATGTCGAACACGCGACCGTTCAACGCCTCGCTTTCGACGCGGAGTTTTTCGAGCAACCGAAAATAAACATCGCCTTCGCGCGTCTCATTGGCAACCAGATTCCAAAGATGACAGACCTCCTGCTGGCCGATACGGTGGATGCGCCCAAACCGTTGTTCAAGCCGGTTGGGATTCCACGGCAAATCGTAGTTCACCATCAAATTCGCGCACTGCAAATTGACGCCTTCACCGGCGGCGTCGGTGGCGACCAGCACGCGGATTTCGGGGTCGGAACGGAAAAGCGCCTGCGCTTCCAGGCGTTTGTCACGGTGCGTGCCGCCATGAATGGTGACGATGGCCTCGTGACTGCCCAGCACCCCGGCAATTTTCTCATGGAGATAATTGAGCGTGTCGCGGTGTTCGCTGAAAATGATTATTTTGCGCAGACGGCCTCCGGCGTCCTGCATATGCGAGTCGCGCTGAAGGATGCGGGAAAGTTCGTCCCATTTGCGATCCTGACCGGACGCGACAACTTCCTTGGCCTGATTCTCAAGGCGAATCAAAATATCAATTTCGTCCTCCAATTCGGCGATGGTTTCGGCGGTCGTGGCGCGATCAACGAGGGATTCTTCCAACTGCTCCTGCTCGTTGGCAGTCAAGTCGTCGTCATCATCCGGCACTTCCGGGAGTTCTTGGTTGGCGGCAATGCCATCGTCCGCAAAATCAGACGGCGATGATGCGGGTGCGAGCGTTTCGGCGAGAATATGCCCGCCGCGATTGGCGATGTTTTCTTCCCGCAGCCGACGCTGGAGCCGTTCGCGGCGGCGTTTCAAAGATTGGAAAATCGCCTCCGGGCTGGATGCAAGCCGACGTTGGAGCGATGTCAGCGCAAAGCCAACGGAGCCTTTGCGCTGTCCGCCAAGCTGGTCGGCCTTGCCCATTTCGGTTTTGACGTAGTGCGTGACGGCTTCGTAAAGCGCGGCTTCAATGTTGGACAGCTTGTAATTGACGGTGTAGGCGCGGCGTTCGGGAAACAGGGGTGTGCCGTCGAACTTCACCAATTCCTCTTTGACCATGCGCCGCATTAGGTCGCTGGTGTCCACCTTATGCACGCCGTCGCGGAATTTTCCGTAAAAACGGTCGGAGTCGAGGAGCGACAGGAACAACTGGAAATCTTCCTCCTTGCCGTTGTGCGGCGTGGCGGTCATCAGCAGCAAATGGCGGGTGTGTGCGCCCAACCTCTCGGCGAAACGGAAGCGGGCCGTTTTATCCAACTTCGAGCCATAAAAATGGGCGGCCAGCTTGTGGGCCTCGTCAAATATGACTAAATCCCATCCGGCTGCCAGTAGCTTGCTTTGGAGTGGGCCGGCTTGCTCCCATGGAGCCGTCTCCTTCTTTGTCTCTCGCCATCTGGTCAAGACGAACGATGAGATGGTCAATATCTTCAAATGGGTTGCCGCTAGGCGTAGCGGCTTCCAATTCTTTTGTGAAGACGCGAAATTCGAGGCCGAATTTTTCAAACATTTCATCACGCCACTGCTCAACCAGGCTGCCGGGGGCGACGATGACGATGCGGCGGGCATCGGCGCGCATGATGAGTTCGCGGATGTAGAGGCCGGCCATGATCGTCTTGCCCGCTCCGGGGTCGTCCGCGAGAACGAACCGCAACGGCTGTCGCGGGAGCATGGATTCATAGACTGCCGTGATTTGGTGCGGCAACGCTTCCACGTTTGACGTGTGAACCGCCATCATGGGGTCGAACAGAAACGCGAGGTCAATGCGCTTGGCCTCGACAACGAGCTTGAAAGTTTCGCCGTCGCCGTCAAATGACCAAGGGCGTTCGGTGGTCGCAACCGTGAGATTCGGTTCGTCGGCGCGATTGATGAGGCGTTCCTTGAGCGTGCCGTCGGGGGTTTTGTAAAGAACCTGCACCGTTCCCTCGGCGATGGGCACGACGGCGACTACGCTGCCAATGACGGCAGGCTCAAGTCCCGTAAGCGGGACGCCCGGTTTGATGTCTTCAATTTTCATGTAACATCGCGCTCATGTGTCCGCGCAGGATGCAGAAAAAATACCCGCACTGCACGGAGAAATTTATTCGGCGAAGGCCCTGACGGAATTTCGCCGGGGCGTGCCGGAGAAAACGACTTCGTGGGCGAACAGTGAACACCATTCGCGGGTGGCGGCGTAATCGTCCGCCGTGCCGCCGACGAGTTCGTGGCGGCCATTTTGATTTCTGACGAGGCGGGAAGTGCCGAAGACGGCGACGATCTGGCGATATGCACCACCGAAAAGGCTGAAACTTGAAATCTGAAACCGGATTGATTTTTTCATTTTCATGCGGACAGCATGACAGGCGCGCTTGGACATTGGCTGTCCAAGCGAAAATCACAAATTTGGACGAAAAGGTTAGCAATGCGGTGGCATAAACCGATTAGGTTCCATCGTGTGCAAAGCGGCTTCAAACAGCGGAACACTCTGCCGGATGGGTTTGGGATTAACTGGAAGAATCATCTTCGACAAATCCAGTCATGGGGAAAAAGGAGTCATCGAGGGAAGTTTGGAAATTCCACAGAAGCTGTTCTGCTTTGTTTTGCGGGGACATGGTTTCCTCCTTGAAGAAACCGAAAAGGTTCGGCGCTATTTTGATGGTTATACTTTTATTGGGTTCCGATTCAACACACAAATTCTTTGGAATTTTCCACTCTGGATGTCGCTCATCCAGCATCGGCGTCTGCTTGATTACAAATTGTCTCAATTCAACAGCTCGTTTTTCCGAGATTGAAAACTCAATTTTCACACAAAACCAAAGGTCACGTTTGTCTTTTGGCTGCATCCGAAAAAAATCCGCCAAACCACTTTGCGCGGCGGCCTTAAGGTTGGCAGACAATTCTTTATAAAATTCAGACAATCCCGCCTTCTCCAGGAAATCTCTTTTTTTGCGGTAGTCCTTGATCGCCAAGAAAAAGTTGTCATCTTCACCCACATCGTCTGCTTTGAATTGGAATCCATATCCGCCCACATGGGATGAAAGTTCTTCGGTTAACTCAAAAGCTTTCATTGGGTCTTTTTCAACTGCGAGTTTCTTAAGGATCTCGATTACATCGTCCATTTCGTAAAGCACCTTTCGCGCGGACTTGTGGAGTTTGGTGAGAGTTGATTGGATCGGTTCATTCTGGTTGTAAATTGGCAGTTCAGAGTAGTAAGGGTCAATCTCATCAAACTCAATCCGTTGATACCCGATATCGGCGACATATTTTGATATGCTTTCAAAATGATTAAATTCGATTTGGAAGTTGGCGTCGTCCATCATTTTCAATGCCCGAATGCGCTTTTCAGGGTCATCAATTAATTTGTGAACGACCTTCGACAGATTTTGTAGCATAGCGTTCCGAGATTTCAGAAGAGCCTCTTTCTCGTTCTCCTGCTCAAGCCAATACTCTTGAAAATGTTTATCAATCCATGTAACGAGAAGATTTCCGTCGATGAATTTTATCAATTTATCGAGCTTGTCCTGTTTCAAAGACCCAAGTGCGGCATCCATTACTGGCGAAGTGATTCTTCCGCTTGTGACAACAAAACACTTGTCGATTTGGACCTCTCGTAGTTGATAGATGTCGCGATAAGGTTCATTGAAGCACTGTTTCACTTGGTTTATTACCACAAAAATAGAGTCGGGACTAGAAACTGACGCATTAATATCACCCGTTTTGACCACTAGGGCGATGAAGGATGACATTTCAAACTTGTCATCTCGTTCCTTGCATACGATGTCCTTGCCACGTTCGTTTGAATGGTGATGTTCAACAGGTTCCAGATAGCCCATTTTTGAGAGAAGCGGAATCAGGACAGCCCTGCGCAATTGCTGCTCGTTCAATGAGCTAATGGCTAATAATTTTTCTTGCGATGTCATGCCAAGATTTTAACGTGCGCGAACGAAAATGTCATCGTTGGATATGCCAATATTCTTCAATGTCGTTCGGGTAATGGATTTCTGCCGAAAACCACGCGGCGAATGCGATGCTTGGGTTTTGTTGGCTAGGCATTCAGCGTCCGGTGCGGAGTTAAACATCTGAATATTCTCCATGTTAAGTCCATTTGCTTCAATCGCCCCACCACGCCTTTTCAAACATATCCCGGTCAATCTGTGATGGCTCAATGCAGCGCGGATCATCCGTCTTTGGATTGTTGACGAGATTGCTGACTGGATATATTTTCAACGGTTCTTGCAGCGGGCTGTTTAACGCTAATTGAAACAATTCGCTGCCGGGTTTGTTTTCCAACCACCAACGATAATGCGCCGGTTGCACCATTACTGGCATTCGATGATGCAACGGGGCAATCTTTTCATTCGCCTGTGTCGTGATGATGGTGAATGATTCGACAGTTTGGCTGGGCGGTGCTTCCTCTAAATCGGTGTCTGGATGTCCTGCTGATGGCGGCTTGATCCACCGTTCCCACAACCCGGCAAAACAAAACGGTTCGCCACTTTTGAGCATGATCCGAAAAGGCTGTCGTTTTCCCTCCCGTTCCTGCCACTCGAAAAAGCTGTCAGCCGGAACCAGACAGCGCCGTTGCTGAAACGCTTTTTGAAATGCCTGCCGGGTATTGAGCGTTTCGGCGCGCGCATTGATGAGCGCATTCCCCGTGGTTTCATCTTTCGCCCAAGACGGAATCAAACCCCAACGCATCAATTTCATCGCCGGCTTTTTGTTTTCCATGAAAATTACCGGAGCCATCTGCGTCGGCGCGATGTTGAAGCGCGGCGCAAGAATTGGCGCACGCGCCATGATGACGCCAACAAGTTTAATCAGCTCGTTAAAATCTTTCGCCGCCGTGTATCGTCCGCACATGGCCGTTTAATCAAACAAGGTTTGCTGGTTTCGCAGGGCCCTCCGCGCCCCACAACTTTGTAATCATTTCCCGTTGCGGCGTGAAGGGACATTTCGCCTTCGGCTGCTTTTGCGATTCGTCAATGTGCTGGAGCGCGAATTGCGCGCCGGTCATCAGCGCGGTTTTGCCAAGCTGCTCATTCAGCTTTTGCGCCACGTCATCCACCGCGCCCCAGCGTTCTTCATGCGTCCGCCCCCAAAGTGTCGGATGCGTGTCCAGTTTTTCAAGGTTGAACATCGCAATCCGAATCTGCCGCACCGGCAACCGCTGGCCGGCCATGATGCCGCGAAACATTTGCTCCATCACCTCATTGATGACGGAGTTTAGAAACTGCGGATGCTTGAAACGGTGGCTGGTGCCGACTTCGGTAAAATTCGTGAACCGGACGGCCACGCTAAATTCCCGCGCCTGCATTTTTTCCCGGCGCAACTGGCCGGTCAACCGCGTGGACTCGCTCAACATGAAGGTCAGCGCCGCCTCGTAATCGTGTTCGTCCTGCGGGAGCGTGGTGCTGCTGGAAATCGTCGTGCGGTCTTTGATTTCCAAAACCAGCGGCTCATTCCATTGCCCGTTTGAAAACAGCCATAGCTGTTGCCCCCAAATTCCGAACTTCTGCTTTAGCAGCATGGACGGCAGTTTTGCCACATGGCCGAATGTCAGCGCGCCGAGCGCGGCAAGCGAGCGCTGCCGGTTTTTGGCGATGCCGGACAATTCCTGCACCGGGCGGTCATTCAGAAAATCTTTTTCCCTGCCCGGCGGCACTTCGATGAAGCCGACACCCTTGGCGGCGTCGGTCGCGAGCTTGGCGAGCTTGGCGGAGTTTGCCAGTCCCGCCGTGACCGGCAAGCGGACTTCCTTTTGGATGCGTTTGCCGGATGCCCTGGACATAATCCGTCGGCGTCGTGTTGCGCCAGACGTGGGTGTCCATGCTGGAAAAATCCAGAAATCCCTCGTCAATGGAATATGGCACCAGCGTCGGCGCGTATTGTTCCAAGATCAAAAACATCTGGCGCGACAACTCGCGGTAGGCGTCATAATGCGGGCGGCACAAGACACCGTTCGGGCAAAGCCGCTTCGCCTCAAAACAGGCCGTGCCGGTTTTGATGCCGTATTTCTTCGCCTGCCGGTTGGCCGCAATCACGATGCCGTCTCCGCGCCGCCCTCCGCCAACCCACACCGGACGCCCCTCCAATTTGGGATCAAGCGCGATTTCGCAACTGGCGAAGAAGGAATCTCCGTCAATGTGCAAAATGCGGTTGTTGCGGGCGCTCATCGGCAGCAGACACGCTACCGCATCGCCCGCCGCCGTCCATTCCGAGTTGTTCACAGCGCGGGCTGGAGCCGGGGCGCGAATCCACGGCTTGCGCGGGCGGCTGCGGGCATGATCCTCGCGGTGAAAGTGCGTGAACACGATTTCATGCGCGAAGAGCGACGACCATTCAAAGGCGTTGGCGCGGTCGGTGTCGGTGCCGCCGACAAGCTCGTGCTGGCCGTTCGGCTGGCGAATCAATTTGGCGTCGCCGAACTGGCGGACGACCTGGCTGCGGTAGCGTTGGGGAATGATGTTTTTCAGTTTCATACCCCGCCACGTTACGCGACGGGGTAGGACATCCGCTGTCCAAGTAAAAAATCAGCGCCGGGAGCGCGGAAGCCTGACGGTTGTGCCGGGTTTTGAGGTTTTGACGCCTTTGACTTTCAACATGGTTTGGGCGAGCAGCCGCATTTGGTCATCGGCCACTTTCGGCGGGAGAATTTGCGCGAAGCGGCCTTCCATCTTGTCCATGCCGGGAACAGTGGTTTCGCCGAGGTTGAAAAACTTTCCGTTGCCGCTGCGGATGATGGGCAGGAATTTTTGTTTCTGGCCGCTGTGCGATTCGCCCATGAGGACGATGACTTCCTGCCGGTCAAACGCCTCGGACGGCGGTTCGGTCATGTCCATTTTCTCGCCGGGTGTGGCGGACTTCATCCAGGCTTCAAGCGCCATGACGGAAACCGTGGCGGCATGGGCGATGCACACCAGCCGGGCGGTTGTGGCGAAGTCGTCTTTCTCGTTAGCGTCCACCAACGAAGCCGGGACGAACATGAGCGGCCCGTCTGCGCCAATCAGAAAAAGTGTGGGCGACATCTTCCCGCTGTTGCGCATACAAAACCCGGCGTAATGCTCGGCCTGTGCGAGCAGGTCGTCAAGCGATTGAAGTTGGTGCGGCGGTTGCAACGGAGAAAATGTTAAAGCGAGATGGGCAAATGTTAAAGCAAAAGGGAAATAGATTTTACGCCGTCCTCACTGATGAGCCGGTTAGGGCATTAGCTTTTTGCCTTAATTCACGTTGCTGCCTGTGTCCGCCGGATTCGGCGTCGCGGAACGAAACGAAGCGCAAGCAACCAGCGGACGGGCGAAGGTCGGGCGCGGTTGCGAAGCGCAGAGAAGTGAAGCGATCCCGAACCGGACGGACTCAGGCTGTTAATTATGAATGGCGGAGGCAGTCTGCGGTTTTCAGCAGGTTTCGGAGAAACCAGCGGCGAAGCCCGGTGCTGAAAATCGCAGTCTGCCGACGATCCTGTCTGGCTTTTGCCTGCTCATACGGCGAAATCAATGCCCTTTGGGTGAATAACCGATTATTGACATTCCGATTCCACAGGCTCCAAATTGAGCGCCATGAATTCAATCAACAATCTGTCTGCACAACAATTGCGACGCGCTGCCGCGATAAAGGAACAAATTCAATCGCTCGAAAATGAGCTTGGTCGGATTTTTGGTTCTTCAACAAAACCTGTGGCCGCTGCTGCTCCGAAGAAAAGACGCAAAATGAGCGCGGCGGGCAGAGCGAAGATTTCTGCGGCTGCAAAAGCGCGTTGGGCGAAAATTAAGGCGAAGAAATAATCCGCAATTTGCTAGTCAATGCCGTAACGTCTTTCACGCTGATGAAAAGCCTTTTCGCCGCCCTCTAGTGCGAGAAGAAGTTCACGGTTAGCTAAATCTTCAATTGTGGTGGTCACAACTTTTGTGACTTTACTATCATCCATTGATAAAGAATGGATAAGCTCGGCGTCTCCGTTAATGACAAAATTTGCGTTATGCGTGGCAAAAATAATCTGGCGGTGATTCTTTCGGGCTTTAATCAAATCAACCAGGTATTTTGCGATTAGCGAGCTGTCCAAATGTGCCTCCGGCTCGTCAATTACAATCGGCATATTGCCCAATAACAAAAGCACTACAATTACGGCGGTGCATCGTTGTCCGAACGAGGAATTTTCAACGGGTTTGCCATCGTAAAGAACATGGATTTGTCCTAGTTTTTTGACATCCAAAAGTTGAAGCTCCACCTGCAATTTCAAAATCTCAAAATTTACACCAAGAGCGAGGAATTCTCGCAACGTCTTCCCATAAACGGTTGAATCATCGGGGATTTTATCAATTGCTGTCTTGCGGTCGCCAAGCGCCACAAAATCAATTTCTTTCAACTTGCTTTCAACATAATCGCCTCTCGCTGCCCTAGCCTCCACTTGACCTAAAGCTTCGGTCACATATTGAATCATTGATTCTCTGAACGCCTTAAAATTAAATTTGTAACGAAGCTCAATTGGTTTTACTTCGGTGCTTTGCGTTTTCAAATCCGTATTGACCGGGGCAAGTAATTCTTCCACCGCTTTAGCATAATGTCCAGCGGTGTCGCGTTGAGTGGCAAACTGATCCATTTCAGTTCGCAATGTGTCAATCTTGACTTTCAATCCAGCAATTTCCTCGTCCAGTTGAGCAATTCGCTCGGTCGCTTTGCCAACATCAGAAAGATTTTCGGCAGAAAGTCCGCGTTCTTTTAGGAACTTGTCCAGTTCCTCACGAAGAACTTTTACTTTCTCGCTAATGTCCTGCTCCCGCGTATTGGCCACTTGGAGGTTTGGGTCGGCAACTGCATCTTCAATTTGTTTGCGGATGGACTTGACTATATTCTGAATTCGCTGCTCATAGGCGTTAAGAGCTGCATCCTTGGGCATATAATTTGTGATTATATTTTCCAAATCAGTGGCCAATTTATCCAAGCGTGTCTTGCTTGTTTTTATTCCCTGTAATTCTTTGTTAAATGTCCCAAGCTCGTCATTGATGCGTTTGTAGTCTGTATTTTGAAACGATTCAACCAAACCTTTTTGGGTCTTTAATTCCTTTTCTGAACCTTCCAATTTGACTGACAATTCGTAGTGATTTTTCAGCCGAATAAGTTGTTTCTCGGTCGCCGCAATAGCCGTATCAATGGCAGCCTCCTTTTCTTGTAAAAGACCCTTTGCGTCTAGTTTGCGGAGACGCACAAAAATTGCAGCCGTTAGTCGTTTGTGGTCAGATGCAAATTGTTCGATTTCGTTTTGTTGAAGAAACTCGACCACTTTTTGTTCCGAGATGCCTTCGATGGTGACTCCGGCTTCAATTGTTGTGCCATTGGGAGTTATCTTGTTCTGCCTAAAAAATTCGGTGCTTCCCGGATCAAGTTTTTCGTGGATGAGATTCAACAAAGTGCTTTTCCCTGTGCCTCGCCCGCCAATGATACACGTCAGATACGGACTGAACGCAAATTCACCTGTCCCACGGCAACAAAAAACGTCCGAGCGGTCGCCTCTGTGCAGTTCTGCAATTTTGGGAAAGTTCAGCTTTACTTTTTTAATTTGGAGAAGCGGTTCAAGCGGGGGATTGTTTGAAATCAGTATCCGAGTGGGATACTCGAAAACCGCTTGTCGTAATCCTTCAAACGTCGGGTCAGCCTTTATCCAAGTGAAACATTTTCCAAGTCTGTCCTTTTCTTTGGCGTCAGCATATTGGTGAGCGTCACTACAATCCAATAAGCGGTCATTAACCCCGCCGCTGGTAAGCGATTTTTGTGCTTTGATGCAATGCGCCGCTGTCTCGGATGAAATGAACACCAGGTCAGCACCATTGATAATTGTCTTTTTGTCGGCAATCGAATGGTCGTTCCATTTTATATCAGCCCATTCGGTTTTGCCCACTGCGGTTAGAATTTTTCCGTCAAAATATGGCGACGCAAGGATGTTTTCGATTGATTCCAGACTGACGCACAGGTTGTTAAAACCTTCAATTAAAGCCGAGCCATAATTTCCTTTTTCTTCGGGCGGAACGCTGTCTATGATTTTTTGTCCCAAGTCTGTTAAACTCTGGCGCGTTGGGACACCCGACCACTTTCCTTCAACACGAAGCTGCTCGCATTCAGGCGACAAAATGTATTTTGAATTAAGCGCGGCCAAGAATTGGCTCTCAATTGTTTCGACGAGAATTTCATTTGAAAACACGACATGATAATTGACACGGCTCAATCCGCTTTTGCTCCCTCCGAATTTATCAAGGCGAAGTTCAATCACCGGCAAAAAAAGATCAATGTTTGGAAATCTGCCCTTTGCCTTTTCAGCAATCACGCGCTTGTAACCTTCAAGAAATATGTAGTCATTGATTCCAAGAACCTTAAATTCAGGTGGAAGTTTTTCGATTCCTTCGATGAATTTATCCCACGCATCAGCGCCGCCATACAAATTGACAAGCGAATCGGGAGTGTGGACGTGCAAATCCCACTTGCGCCAAATTGATCCTCTGGGATTGTGCATGGTTTTGAAATTAGTTTGAGCAGGAGGATAAGGAAGCAAAACGTCGCGGTCACGTTTTTAATTTGCAAAAAGCCTTTGATGCCAATGATGGCAATGCCTTTCTTGCGTTTACATTAACCGTCTCAACCAAGAAAACCATTTTGAAATTTTTCCGTCGGCTTCAAGCGGCGGCAGTGTCACTTGACGAAATCCCTTTTCACAATGCACCAGCACGCATTCATGGTCGCGGAGTTTGCGAAGTTTGTAGGATTTGATTTTGTGTTCCTCGGTTTCGGAATAATTCACATTGCGTTTTCCGGCACTTGAACCCCATGAGCGTTTCATCACAAGTTTCTTGCCGAGAAAATCGGCGGCTTGAATCGCGTCGGCTTCATCGGCGGAACGGAAAATCATCCGGTTGCGAAGATTCAAGGTCAGCACTTTGGATTTGTCAGCGCCCAAAGGCGGGATAAGCGACGTGGTGGATTGCGCGGCGGCGACGATGGTTGCGCCCGCTTCGCGGATCACGTCCACGCAATTGTAATCGCTCGTGCCGTCCTCGCTGGCGGTCATAAACCGCTGCGCCTCGTCCGCCCACAGGATGAGCAGATTATTTTCGCCGCGTTTCGTCTTTGCCTCGTCAAACCGGCGCAAGCAATGATTGTAATAAAGCAGTTTCAAAAATGTGTTCACATAGCGCCGTTCGGTCTGGAACTTCTGCGGCATGGTGACGAGGATGATTTTGCCTTCGTCAATCGCCGAAAATTTGAACGTGCTTTCCTTGACGCAAAAAATCTCGGCCACTTCGGGCGTGAGAAAGTATTGGAGATAATTGCCGATGGTTTCGCGGACGCCGCCAAGCTGCTCCGCCGGTTGTTCGAGGAAACGATGTTTGAAATGGTCGTGAAGCACGCGGCGGCGCGGCGTCTGCAAATCCAATGCGGCCAAAAATTCCAATTCCTCGTCCAGCTTTGGTTTGCTGGAAAGAATGTTGAACGCGCCCAACAGCGTCACCGGCTCGCTCAACTCGGCGAGCAATTCCAGCGCATGAGCGATATGCGTCTGCGCCTGGCTCTTGAAAAAGCCCTTGTCACCGCCCTGGCCGAGACTGGTGGCCGTGTCCACGACAAATTTGGCGTAGGTCGTGAACGGGATGCTGCGGTCGCCGGTGAGATTGAAGCGATGGAGCGGTTTCCATTCTTCGCCCTTGTCGTCGGTGCGGATTTGCAGATGAATCAAATGCTGTTCGCGGTGATAATGATGCGCCATTGCCGAAAGCGTTTCCCAATAAACGCCTTTTTCATCAATGCACAGTCCGCCCCATTTCTCCTCGTTTTGAAAAACTTGATGGGCGAGTTGATTGATGCCGGAACTGGTTTTGCCGCTGCCGGTGTCGCCGGTGATGAGCCAGCCACGACAGAATTGATTGCGTTTCCAAGTCAGCCCGCCAAGTTGCGCGACATGGCGCTGGCGTAGGAGCAAAAGCCGCACGGTGATGATTATCAGCAAAATGGCATAGCCAAGCCAGAAAGCGCGCAGCGACTTGGACAACGCCGAAAAATGGAGCGTGGGGAATGGGACAAAATCGAGTTTCATAAGAATTTTCCGATGAGAAAACCGGCGAGCGCGGCGGCGAGCGCCGCGAAACTGGCGGCTGGCAGATCAACCGCGCGGGCTTCTTTCGATGCTTTGGTCCTTCAAAAGCGTCGTCGCTTCCACCAGCACGGCGATGTCCGTGCGAAATTCATCGAGCGAGGGCATCTGGCGGTCGCGCATTGCGTCCCAATGGATTTGATGAATCCGAAACAAATCCATCAACAATAAAATCGTGTCGTCGTCCGCGACTTTATTTTTTTTGCGCCATTCGGCGATGGCCTGCAAATAATCGTCGTCAAAATCGGGCGGTGTTGGTTTGTCAGGCGCGCTCATGATTTTGTGGGGAGTAACAGTTCCGCCGCCGATTCGATTTCAGCGTAAAGTTTCCGCTGCCATGTTTGCAAACGCTGGCGATCCAGCAAATGCAGTTGCCCGGCGGCGATGGCGGCGGTGATGGTGAGATTCTTGTGGCTCAATTCCTCGACGAGCCACGGCTGCAATTTTGTCATGGTGATTTCCTTCGCGCCGAGTTCCTTTTGCAGCTTCTTTTGGATGACCGATTGGTCGTAAAGTGCGAAATTGTCGTTATGAACCTTGTTACGCAACACGAGGTAGGAGCAGGTGTTTTTCAGTTTGTTCACGATGCGCTGAAGCTGGTCAATGCTGTCGGCCTCCTGATTGACCGGCATGACGAGCGTGAGTGCGGCGGACAGGCTTTGGAGCGTCGGCTGCAAATCAATTTCATCGAAATAATTGAAGAACACCTCGGTTGACGCCGCGCGGCAATCCACGACGACGAGATCAGTTTTTTCCAGCGCACGAATCATGGAGTCGAGGCCGCGCGGATGCGCCAAGTCCAAAAACGCGGCGTCGCCATGAAAGCGTTTCAACGTGGAATTTTCATTGTCACAGTCACAGGCGAGAAACTGGATTTTTTTGTCTTTGAGGTATTGGACGAAGTTGACGGCAAAGAAACTTTTGCCGACACCGCCCTTGCCGTTAAGGATTAAGACGAGGCGTTTAGTCATATTTTTCATCAGGGTTCAGGAGTTCAACTTTGGCGATATGCGGCCCGCGCGACGTGAACGAAGCATCGTCGGCTGGCACAGATGTTGTCTTGCCGGTGTTGGCCGGCACGGTTGGTAACGTGGTTTTGTGCGAAGCATCCGGCGCGCTTTTTGGCGAAGCAGGACGGTTGGCATGACGCGAAGCACGCCGCTTGGCGGATGACTTGTGCGCGAGCTTTTCTTTCAAAACGCGGTGGCAGAAGTTGGTGACACAGGTGTCGGACGTTGGGATGCCGGTTTGCGTGAGCAGTTCACTGATGGCGCGATAGGAAATGCCGCGCTTGCGAAGCGCCGCGATGTCGTCTTTCAGTGTCAGCAACCGCGAAGCACGCGACTTGGCAGTAGGCGTGTAGCTGTGACGCGGCAGCGCGGAAGCGATTCAACGCCTCAAGTGGGATGGCACTTTTATTCATACGCAACGAAGCATTGGCGTGGCGGAATGGTTGGCGGCAAGCGAAGCAGCAAACGAAGCGGATAGCGTGGCATTTGAGTTGGCAACACGGTTGGCATCAGACGAAGCACCCATGTGTGCGCGATGGTTGTCAACTGACTTGGCGTTCGTAGCGCAAAGCGCGAAGCACAGAATCCTTAATTTATTAAGGGGTAACGCGTGCCTTGTCTCAAATGCTTTTTTCATACTGATTGCGAAACATTCTGTCTCCGTGCTTGCAACAGTTCGTCGCGCCAGTTTTTTAACTGCATGGAGACCTTTTCGATGGGGCTGGTTTGCTCAATGGTTCGGGCTTCAATGTGTTCGGCATACCTGTCGCCCAATTCCGTGTTCGGCAGTTGCATCACGGAATGAGCGGCGTGTTCGTTGATGTGCTTGTCGAGCATCTTCAAGACTTCGATGGCGGTGCGGATTTCGGCGGTGGTGGGTGTGAGCATAAATCAAGGTGAGTTGCGCCGACTTCCCGGCTTTGGTTCAAGGGACATGGACTGGTTCGTTTTCATGCTGCGAGTGAACCAGTTTTTGCCGGTCGCTTTGTTTGGAAATCGAACAAAATGAAACCGGGTCTTTGGCAGACTGTCCGCTGTGGTCACGGCCAAGACGCAATACAATTTGAAGAACGCAAAGGAATACTTTGAGGAACACCTTTGCGTCGGCGATTATTATGATGAAGGGCAGCGGGTGGCCGGTGAGTGGGCGGGACTCGGCGCGGATCGGCTTGGCTTGTCCGGCAAGGTCGGAACGGAAGCGTTTCTGCGCCTCTGTGAAAACCGGCATCCGGCTTCGGGCGAGACATTGACTCAACGGTTGAACACAACGCGAATGGATGAAGCCGGTGACAACGCCGCCAATCGCCGGATTTTTTATGACTTCACTTTCTCCCCGCCCAAATCGGTTTCCGTCGCGGCGTTTGTCGGTGAGGATGCGCGGATTCTGGAAGCCCATGCCCAAGCTGTCCGGTCGGCGTTGCGGGAATTTGAGACGTTTGCCACAACGCGCGTTCGGGTGGGCAAGGCAAACATTGACCGCTCCACCGGCAATTTCGCAGCGGCCTTGTTCACGCATGATACGTCACGCGCTTTAGACCCGCATTTGCATACGCACTGCATCGTTTTCAATGCGACGTTTGACGCCGTTGAAAATCGCTGGAAGGCTCTGCAAAATTATGAACTGTTGCAGGCGCGAAAATTCGCCGAGAACCTCTATTACCATGAGCTTGCCCGCAAACTGCGCGGGTTCGGTTATGAGATTCGCAACCAGGCGCGCGGTGATTTTCAAATCGAGGGCATTTCGGATGAAATTTGCGAACGCTTTTCCAAACGGCGCATCCAGATTGACGAGGCCATTAAAAAACTGCTGGCCGAAAAGCCGGAGTGCGCGGGCGGTGACATGATGGCCATGCGCCGGTTGCTGGCGACAGCGGAGCGGGCGCGGAAGCAAAAGGAATTGAGCCGGGACGAACAACGGGCGTTGTGGGACGCGCAGTTGAGTGAAACCGAGCGCGCCGCCTTGCGCCAGCTTCAGAAACGGCCAGCGAAAGTCACGAGCAACCGAGTGAATGTGGGTGAGGCCGTGCAATGGGCCGAGGATCATCTGTTTGACCGCAACTCGGTCGTGCTGGAATGCCAGTTGTGGCAACACGCACTGGAACGGGGGCGCGGCGAGAATCTTTCCGTCACTGAACTCAAAGAGTTCACGCGCCAGCGTGATTACATTCGCAATCCTGAACGGCCGAGCGAAGTGACGTTGCGCGAAGTGCTGTTGCGCGAATTGGAAATTGTTCAAACCGTCAAGGACGGCGTTGGAAATTACCGGCCACTGGTGGAAAATTCCTACACGGCAAATCCAAAACTGGATGAGGAACAGCGTTTAGCCTTGGACGCGCTGCTTTGCTCCACCAATGCGGTTTCGCTTTTTCGTGGCGGCGCTGGCACTGGAAAAAGTTTCGTCCTGCGCGAGCTGGTCGAGCAAGTCCGGCAATCGGGCAAGAGCGTGGCCGTCCTCGCGCCGCAACGCCAGCAAGTCGTGGCGATGGAAGAGGCGGATTTTCCGTCGCCGACAACGGTGGCAAACTTTTTGATCAAGCGCGAACTGGTTGAGGGCGCGGTGATCGTCGTGGACGAGGCCGGGCAGATTGGCGGTCGCCAGATGTCTGAATTGCTCCGGCTGGCGCGGGAGCGAAAGGCGCGGGTGATTTTGTCGGGCGACACGCGCCAGCATGGAGCGGTCGAGGCGTCCGACGCGCTCCTTGCGATTGAGCGTCATTCCGGCGTCAAGCCGGTCCAGCTTCATACGATTCGACGGCAAGACCCGGCGCGGGGGCGTGACAAAAAGGAGCGGACACAGATCAAACAGTATCGCAAGGCCGTCGAAGTCGCGGCGGCGGGCAAGCTCGCCGAATCGTTTGAACGCCTCGACAAAATGGGCGCGGTTGTTTCCTGCGGCTTGGGTGAACAGGCGGACAAGCTGGCCGATGAATATGTCCGGCTGGCGGAAGAAAAGGCTTCCGCCGTCGTGGTGTCGCAGACGTGGGCGGAAGTGCATCGCGTCAATTCAAAGGTGCGCGATGCGCTAAAATCAAAGGGGTTGCTTGGCGCAAATGATGTGACGGTTCAAGCATTGGACAAATTGGATTTGACCGACGCACAGAAACGCGACAAACGATTTTATCCGCCAGATGCGGTGATTGTGTTCAATCAGAAAGTGCGGCAAACCGGGCCGGGGATGCGTGGAAAATTGGCGGGCATCCGCGAAGCGAACATTCTTGTCGAGATTGACGGCAAGTGCGTCACGGTTTCAAACAAGGTGCTGAACAAAATCACCGTCTGCCTGCCGCGCGAAATTTCCGTCGCGCAAGGTGACAAGCTGCACCTTAAAGCAAATCGCAAACTTGCCTCCGGTGCGCGGGTCACGAATGGCGAATTGGTCGCCGTCAAATCTGTTAAGGCCGATGGAAAAATTGAGCTAACCGATGGCCGTGTTCTCGACAAAAGTTTTCGTGAATTTCTTCCTGGCTATGCCGTCACGTCCTACGGTTCACAGGGCAAGACGGTGGATTACGTTCTCTTTTCCGATTCCACCGTCAAGGCGGCTACCAACGCCCAACAATGGTATGTCACCATTTCGCGCGGTCGGCGCGGCGTCCGCATTTTCACGCCGGATAAAATTCAATTGCGTGAAAATCTCGTCCGTTCCGGTCACAGGCCGCTCGCACTGGAATTTGCCGGTGGCTTGCGCCCGCGCCACGGCAATCTGCTGTGGAACCGGCTGCATGGTTATCTTCTGCGGTTCGGCCAGCGCGCCGCCGATACGTTTTGCCGGTTAAAACAATCCCGTCGTCACCCTCAACCATCACAAAAACATGAGCAACAAATTACCCGAATGTTACGCCACTGATCCGCAAGCCCGCAGTCTGCGCGTTGAAATTTCGGCGACGCTCTCGCTTATGCTGCCGTTCGATCAATTCGCGTTTGCCGAACTCGCCAGCGAGGACAAGGAGCAAAAACTGCGGCTGGTTTTTGCGACGCATGAGGTTTTGATTTCCGGTCACGTCCTGCGGCGGATTGAAACGGCCATGCAGCGCATGGAATTATCCAACATTGCGATTTTGCCGTCGAAATATCATCCGCTCATTGCCGAAAATCAGCCGAAGATTCTGAAAATTGTCGTGACGGAAAACAAACCCGACGGCCATCAATCGCCGGAATCTCTAAACTAAAAAACTAGCGGATGCCATTTTACAATGTCGCCAGCAATTTATTCATCCGCGCCTTGTCTTTTTTCCAAGTTTTCGCTGTCATTCGGGCGAGAATGATTTTTATTTCCTCTTTCGGAGATTTTTGTCCATTGGTCAGCAATTTAGGCATGGCTACTTGCAATGCCTGTCGGAATGCCTCACGCCCAGGCTGAAAATAATGTTTCAACACGACTTCCGTTGTTTTATGGCCGGTGACTTTTTGAACCAGTTCCAACGGCACGCCAGCGGTCAACGCCAGCGTCACCCAAGTCACGCGGAAACTGTGAAAGTCTCGCACGCTTGCCCGCCGCAATCCTTCTTTTCGCTCGACATGAATTTCTCCACGACTGACAGACTTTTTACCATTTTTGTCAGATGATGTTTTGGGTATGTCCAATTCATGTTCCGCACCTTTTTCATTGGCAGCTTCTAATTCATCGTCTCGAAAACCCGCCGCCGCCAGCACTTTTTGAACGCGCCATGTAATGCCATCTGGATTTTCCTGATACATTGCCGCTTGTTCTGGAAACACATATTTTTCATTGGGCTTCCGTTTTTTGACCCGCAAAACCAATTCATCATAAAGCAGCGGGAAAATGGGGATGCTCACAGTTTGCCCGGTCTTGGCGGTTTTGACGGAAATAAAACGATTTTCTAAATCCAATTTTGTCCATTCAAGCAAACAGCAATCGCCCCGCCGCATTGCCGAGCAAATTCCTGTGATCAAAATCGGGCGTATAAATTCGTCCGTGCGGGCGGCTTCCAAGATTGCCGCCAATTCTTCGGGCGAATACGGCTTGCGAAAAATTGTTTCTGTTTCTCGTGTCGGCACAGTTGAAAATGGATTGATTGCGCCAATCGGAAGCAGATGTTTGAAAGTCGTCCGCAATAGCTTGAGCGTTTCATTCCAAGTTTTGGCTGTAACACCACGCTTGGACTCTGCATCCAGAAATGACTGCGCCGCCGTGCGGGTTACATGAGCGATTTCAGTTGCCTTTGTGTTTTCGCTGCGGACAAATGCCGCGAATCGTTTAAGCGTGGACTGGCATTGCGATGAATAGCGTTCATCCAGTTTGCGTCTGCGCGGAATTTTCGCCCATTCTTGGAAAAGATTTTCCAGCAATACCGTCCTAATTACTTCGCCAGTTTTAATCTCATAAAGCTTTTCCACCAACCGGACGGAACCTTGTTTCGTGCGCGCTTCTTCAATAACACTGTCCAATTTCGCCTGTGCAACTACGCGGGATCGCTCAAAATCCATATTGCCTTCATCTTTCAAAGACAGCGATGGAGGCGGAGTTCCTTTTATTTTGATGCCAAGATTAAGGCATTGACGGTCGCCATTGATTTCAAAGCGTCCATACCAAAACGGACGGACGCGGCGAACACGACCTTTTTTTTCGATACGCAATTCAAGTGACATAATAATTTTTCTTTCGAGTTTGCTATGTTGTTACCTGAAACTTGCTGAAACGATTGGAATAAAGATAAGCGAGAAAACCAACAAATCAACCAACAGAAGCCCGTTTTCTGTATAAAATTATGAGCCTGACCGATTTGTTGCATATTGCCCTTATTTGCTTGATTTATTCCTCGTTTTAGGCGATTGTGTTTGTGGTTGTGTTTGTTTTGGCGTGCCGGATGTTCGTGACATTTCACAGAGTTCTGGATGTTGCAAGGCCTGCCACCAAATCACAACCGCAAACTGAAAGGAACAATTATGCCACTTGAGTTTCGTCGTCAGCGGGATGGTCGCCTCCGCGATATTTGGTTCGGGGCTTTCGAGATTAACGGGAAGCGTTACGGGATTAACCTAGGCGTGAAAATCGCCGGCACCCCGCCCGCCTCGCTCTCCCTCAGAGACAAAGGCGACACCGAATATGAGGTGTCGCGCACGGCGGCGCTGGCAAAGCTGGAGCACTTCATCGAGGATGCCCGCAAAAAAAATCACACCGAACATTTGGTGGAAAAACTTTATGAGATCAAGACGGGCGAATCCATCAAGTCGGTGAAACTCGGCTCGCTGGCTGATGAATGGGCGAAGATCGCGCGGCGGCGGGAACCGAATGCACGCTACGCGGCACAGTGTCAGTCCACGCTGAACCGGTTCGCGGCGTTCGTGCGTCAGGAGAATCCCAAGGTGCTGGAGATTGCGCAGATCACGCGGACGATGGCGCGAGCCTTCATGGACGCGGAAGCCAAGCGCGGCGTCACGGGCAAGACCTGGAATGACACGCTCAAGTTGCTGCGGGCGACATTCCGGTATCTGCTGCCGGCGGGTGGCATCAACCCGTTTGCCGACACGCCGACCCGCGAGACGGAAACGGTGTTCCGCGAGCCGTTCACGCCGGAAGAATTGGGCGCAATCAATGAGGCGGCAAAGGCGGATGAATTCATCCGGCCAATCATCGTCGTGGGAATATGCACGGCGATGCGTCGCGGAGATTGTTGTCTGCTGGAATGGAAGGACGTGGACCTCGGCAAACGATTCATCACGGTGAAAACATCCAAGACCGGCCAGACGGTGAGCATCCCGATTTTCCCGATGCTGCAAGACGAATTGAAAGCCCAAGCCAAAAAGGTCGGGGCGAAACGCGACGGCTATGTTTTCCCGGAGCAAGCGCGGATGTATCTGGAAAACCCCGACGGGATCACCTGGCGGGTCAAAAAGGTTCTGGCGGTCGGGCTGGGTGAGGCGGTGGCCAATGGCGACGACTCGAAGGCGCTGCCGGAAGTTTCAACTGACGAGGCGCGGAAGCGCGGTGAAGCCTTTATCGCCAAGCTGCCGGAAGGCGAGAAACGGTCACGCATGGCGTCGGTGTTCAAGCTCTACATGGACGGGGGCAACATCGCGGCGGTGATGGCCGGCGCGAAGGTGAGCAAGGGCAGCGTTTCGGGCTACCTGAACGAAATTGAATCGGCGATTGGCTGCCGGATTGTGCGCGGCTCCAGCCACACGAACAAAGGCGACAGCGTCAAAGACGGCATGAAGGATGCCGGTCTGTATCGGGAGCGGAAACACGGCTTGCGGCGGGCGAGCGTGCGGGATTTCCACAGCTTCCGCGTGACTTGGGTAACGCTGGCGCTGACGGCCGGCGTGCCGCTGGAACTGGTGCAAAAAGTCACCGGCCACAAGACGACGGACATTGTTTTGAAACATTATTTCCAGCCGGGCCGCGAGGCGTTCCGTTCGGCACTCAATGCGGCCATGCCGAAACTGCTGATGAGCGGGTCAGGTGTGGAAACGGTGAAACCTGAAACGCTGAAACCCGGAGTGGAAAAGCAGGACAAGGCGATTCTGGCGATTTTGGAACGCAGCACGGCCAAGACGTGGAAGCAGGATCAAGCGCGGGTGCTGGAAATGCTCAAGGGGAAAAGCGAAACTGAATCCGTCGGTGCCTGGACAATACGAAAATCCGAAGGAAATAATTTTCGGATGAAGAGGCGTTGTTCAGGTCGTGTGATAATTTGGTGTCATGTGCGGGCGATGCGGTGAAATTTCCGGCGTAACAAATACGTCTCAAAGTCACCGCAATAGACATGGATGCCGGCATGAAGTATTTAATCTTGTGCCTGCAATCAGCCATCACTACTTGCCACAGGTTTATCTTCGCCGGTTTACTCCGCGCGATAACCGAAAGCTATTGTGGGAATTTGACAAATCTACAGGCGCTTTAATTGAATCGAGTCCAAAAAATTGTGGCTGCGAGGACTACTACCACGCCTTCAAAAGAAACGATGGAACCCTAGATACAGATTCTATCGAATTGGATCTCGGACAAATTGAAACCAAAATAGACTCAGTTTACGAGGCAATCCGAATGCAACGCCCTCTTAGCGCCGCCGAGTGGAGGGCGTTTCATGTATTTGCCGGGTCAATGTCTGTCCGGGTCCCCGCATTCATTGACAGATTTCATAAATTCGCTTCCGAAGTATTGGAGTATGGTTTCGAGATTACCAAGACCACCCATGAGTTTATTAAGCGCAGCCAAGAATTAGGTGTTCCACCGGAATCACTGGCAAATATCAAGGCCTCCGCCGACCGGGATTTTTCGCTCCTTATGTGCCTAGAAGCCATGCACACACCGATTGAACTATTCTCCAAGATGCAATGGCAGTTTGTGCAATCATCTGGCGCAAATTATTTCATAACTGGAGACAATCCTGTTTTTCACTGCGTCCCCGACCGCGTTCCTGGAAGCATTTTCCCACCTGGCCTCGCCGACAAAGACATTGAGATTACATTTCCAATGACGAGGACAACATGTGCGGTGGGGGCTTGGCGGTCTTCAAAAGTTCTATACAGGACCGTTGGTGTCGAGACCATCCAACTCATTAATGCCAGGACTGCTGCTGCCGCACTACGCTACCTGTATGGCCCGACTAGAACCGCAGAGGAATTTGAGCGACGCTCAAAACCGGCTAAGCCAAAATAGTGTTATAGATTTTCGGCATGAATAGGCGATACGCGGTGGCGATTGGCCAAATTATCCCAACTCTGTCGCGGTATATCGAGATCATCGTTCTGCAAATCATGTGCGCAAACGTTTAGCCTCTTGGAGGCAAGCCATCGCTTCGGATTGTTTGCCGATGGCGAGTAGGGCACAGCCTTTGTTATTCCATGCGCTGGCATCGCGTGGATCGAGTGCAATGGCCCGGTCAAAGCAGACGACAGCCTCCTGCCCGCGTTTCAACGCAAGCAAAGCCGCGCCTTTGTTACTCCAAATGATTGCATTGCCGACCGGGTCGAGGGCGAGACCCTTCTCGTAGCAGTTGATTGCCTCGGCGTTATTGCCTTCCTGCTGATACTGTGAACCAAGCCGGAAATACCATTCTGCGTGAGCCATTCGACAACGCGCCATGTGGCCGGCGGCGCTTGCGTCGCCCAACTTCTCCGCCTGTTGAAAGCAATCCATTGCGTCCCGGAAACGCTCCATTGAAAGGAGGCCAAGTCCTTTCAGAATCCAGAGCGGGGGAAAATGCGGATTGATCTCCAGCGCACGGTCGCAACATTTGACGACATCCTGATGACGCCCAAGGAACCCGATTGAGTGGCCCATGTTGAACCAAGCCGCCGCGTTTTTTGGATCGAGTCTGAGACCGGTCTCGTAACATGAAACCGCTTCTGCGTGCTTGCCCAACTTCGCCAAGCCTGCGCCTTTTGAAAAATACTCCTGTGCGCCATCCGCGTTTGCTGCCGACGCTCCAAGATGATCTCCGTCGGTTTTCAAAAGTCTCCGGCATTGCTCGACGGAACTGGCGGCGTCCGGGTGTCCGAGTTCTTGCGCTTGCTGAAAACACACGAGTGCATCCTGATAACGATCCTGTGCGGCGAACGCATTTGCTTTGTTGAACCATGTCTTTACATCGTGCGGGTCAAGCGCCAGCGCCTTGTCGTAGGATGCAACCGCTTCGTCCAGCCTGCCGAGCGCTTTTAGTGCAACACCTCGGTTGCACCAAGATTTCATGTTCTTTGGATTAAGTGTGACGGCTCGGTTAAAGCACAGAAGCGCTTCTTCCAATTCTCTATTTTGCCAATGCTGGTGCGCTTTGTTGGTCCAGATTTCCTCACAAGCTAATCTGCCTTCGACAGCCGGAAGTTTATTCAACTTGTCGCACGCTGCGATCGCTTCCTCATACCGCCCTTGGTCAACCAAAGTCTGCACCAAGCAGACCAACGCCTTTTCGTCGGTTGAATCCCATTCGAGTGCCTCATTCAGCGCGTCTATTTGTCCGGCAATGTCTCCGGTTGCCAAGCGGCACTGGGCGAGAATGAGCCACGAATTGGCGTTCTCAGGGTTAAGTGCGAGCGCCTGCTCAAAACAAGGGATTGCTTCGGCGAAACGATCCAAAGCTGCGAGCGCCACCGCTTTCCTGTCCAAAGCCACAGCAAGCCGTGGATTGATAGCGAGCGCCTGATCGAAGCTCTTCAAGGCATCAGCGTCTCGCTGTAGCGAAAGGAGTGCGAGTCCGCGGTTATGCCATGCGCCTGCCAATTTGGAATCAAGTGCCAACGCTTTGTCGTAGCACCGGAGCGCCTCATCGTGTCGCTCCAATTTTGCAAGAACAATGCCCTTGCCTTGCCATGCCTCAGCGTATTGTGGCTCGATTGCCAAGACGTGTTCGTAACACAGAAGTGCGTCCTGTTGCCGACCGCGAGCCATGAGTTCGCGGGCTTTGTTGTCGAGGGCCATCGCGAATCGAGGATGGATGACCACCGCTTGATCAAAGCAACGCATTGCCTCTGCGCTCCGACCAAGAGCACTTAGCGCGCTGCCTTTGTTATTCCAAATTTGCGCCGCTCGCGGGTCAATGGCGAGTGCCGCGTCGTAACAACTAATCGCTTCATCATGTCGGCCAAGCGCGGCAAGTGATCCGCCTTTATTGTTCCAAAACATCGCCGTCTTTTCTCCGACGCTTGGAATTTGAAATCTTCTTCCTGCCCTTTGCTCGAATAGCGGCTGCAAATCACCGCGCAATTCTTGGAAGCTACCATGTCGATTCTGTGGTTTCGGATTGAGACAACGATTGATCACTGTAGCTATCGGCCCGTCAACCAAAGGAGCGCGTTCCCGCATCTGCTGCTCGTATGTGCCCCTCAAGTAGGCTTCGACATCTCCTCGCCATGGCACTGCAAAAGGCGGTTTTGGATTTCGCGTGACCATTTGCCACAGGACTAATCCAAAGCTGTAAATGTCACTGCGAATATCTGCTCCCTCGCCTCGATAAACTTCAGGGGCCATGTAACCAGGCGTCCCGCACGTCATCTTGCCCTCGGTTTCAATAACGCTGAAATGAAATCCAACGTCCGCGCCAATCCGTAATGCTGAATCGGTTTGCCGATGCAAGGCACCCCAAACAGACTGTGCGGCCACAGCTAAACCGAAGTCACTTATTTTGAGCGTCTCACCTTGGGCGATCAGGATATTGCCGGGCTTGATGTCCCGATGACATTTGATGCCACGCGATTGAGAGTGTTCCATGCCGAGACAGAATTGGATTCCCCATTCCAGTGCTTGATTCGTGTCCAAGGAACGATCTGGCTGAACCAAATGGTCAGCCAAAGTCACCCGACCTTTTGAATCGGCGGCGATGTGTTCCATCAAAACGAACAAACGTCCCGAAACTTGTTCGACCCATTGCGCCGCCACGATGCAAGGATGTTTCTCTAAGTTTACCCACAGTAACGCCTCTTTCTTGAATGCTTCTTGCGCTGCTAAATCGGCCATCCGCTCATCAAGAAAGGTCTTCATCGCGAACGCCTCGCCCGTATTGAGCATCCGAATCAGGTAAACGATGCCGAACCCGCCTTGCCCCAATACGCCATGGATTTCATACTTGCCGTTGACGACATCGCCTTTCTTGTAGCGGCCTGCGTTCATGACGCTCCCTTGTGTTTAATTTCAAAAGTGAGTGCCTCGGCGCTCAAGCCGACAACAACTTGATTTCCTGATTTGATTTCTGCCCGCACCAACATGGCTGCGAGTGGATTTTCCACGGCCTGCTCAATCGTGCGGCGCATGGGCCGGGCACCGAGCAATGGGTCGCGGTCTTGGGCACAAATCCATGCCACCGCCTCCGGGGTGATTGTAAGCTCAATGTCTTGTGCGGCCAGCCGTTCTTTGACTTGGCCGAGCATCAACACAGCAATCTTTGCCATATCACCGCTGGACAGCGGATTGAAGGCCACGACCGCGTCGAGCCGGTTGAAAAATTCCGGGCGAAATGCGCTGCGGACGGCCTGCTCCGGGTTTGGCGGCGGTTCGTCGCCGGCGACTTGTCCAAATCCAATTGCCGGGCGAGACCGAGTCTGGCCCAAGTTCGACGTGAGGATGAAAAGGGCATTGGATGCGTCGGCGGTGCGGCCTTTGGCATCCGTCAGGCGGCCATCCTCGAACACCTGGAGGAACAAATTGAGGACATCCGGGTGCGCCTTTTCAACTTCATCCAGAAGCACGACGCAATACGGAGTGCGACGCAGCGGCCCGGACAACTGCCCTTCTTCATCGTGGCCAACGTAGCCCGGCGGCGATCCGATGAGCCGCGAGACGGTGTGTTTCTCCATGAACTCGCTCATGTCAATCCGCAGCATGGCGCGCTCGCTATCGAATAAAAATGACGCCGTCGCCTTGGCCAACTCGGTTTTGCCGGTGCCGGTTGGCCCAGTGAAAAGGAGCACGGCCACCGGCCGATTGGGGGCTTTCAATCCGGCTCGGGCGCGCTGGACGGCCTGCGCGACTGATTCACAGGCTTTGTCCTGACCGATAACCCGGCGTTTGAGCTGGTCTGCCATGCCGACAAGGCGCTCGCGCTCGCCTTCATTCATCTGTGCGAGCGGAATCCCGGTTTTCTCTGCGACCGCCTGGCGGATGACGTCAACCGTCACGACTGCCGCCTCGATTTTGTCCCCCGGCTGCGCGCTGAGGATGGGGACGGCAATCCGCGCACACGCCTCATCGAGCACGTCCACGGCTTTGTCTGGCAGTCGCCGGTCACGCATAAAGCGGATGCTCAAGGAAACGGCGGCTTGAATCGCCTCTGGCGCAATCGTGACGCCGTGTTTTTCCTCGAACCGCTTCAAATAGCCGTTGGTGAGGATTTCAACCGCTTCGTCGGCGGTCGGTTCGCTGACAGTGATGGGCTGAAATCGCCGCTCCAGTGCTGCGTCCCGCTCAATATATTTTCGATACTCGGCCTGTGTGGTCGCGCCGATGCACCGCAACTCGCCGCGCGCCAGTGCCGGCTTCATGATGTTTGCGGCGTCCAATGGGCCGCTGCCCGCGCCTGCGCCCACGAGGGAATGGATTTCATCAATGAATAAAATCACATCCGGAGACGCGGCGACTTCGCGGAGTATTCCTTGCATCCGAGCCTCGAAATCCCCGCGTGATGATGCACCCGCCACCAGATCGGCGACGTTGAGTTGCACGAGGCGCTTGCCGGCGAGCGCGGCGTCTTTGTTTTGCGCGATTCGCCATGCTAGGCCCTCGACGATGGCGGTTTTGCCGACGCCGGCGTCGCCCAAAAGGAGCGGGTTGCTTTTCGTCTCGCGACTGAGGGCGCGGATAATTTGCAGCAACTCGTCCCGGCGCCCGATGCACGGTGAAATTTTACCATCGCGGGCCAGTTGCGTGAGGTCTTTGCCGAAGTGTCGCAGGAAGCTGGCTGCCGCTGGCTGTTGTGGTGAGGGAGAGGCGGCAATCCATGTTTGAATCGCTTTCTTCATTGTTTCTGCCCCCGGAGTTTTTTCTGCCAATGCCGTAGCAATCGCGGTTGACGGCGTTTCGATGAGGGCAAGCAGAAGATGGAGCGAAGTGACTACCGGCATATCCGTCGCGAGTTTGCCCGCCTTCTCAAAAATAAGTCTGCTGGCCGACGCCCGGCTGATTTTCTTCCGTCCCTTTTCGGTGTGTTTCCCGTCACCTAAATTTTTGCGAACTTCCCGGTATATTGCAATCCGGTCGCAGCCTGTCTGCTGAAAAATTGCGCCGACTGCTTCGGCTTCGGTTTTCAATGTCGCCACAGCATCACGAGACATTCCGGTGTCGCTCCAGTCCTTCACCGACAGCAGATTGCCGAGTTTGCACACGCCAATGAACAGGTGTTCCGGCTCGATGAATTCATGGCGCGTGGTGGCTACCTCATTGGCGGCGCTTCGCCAAGCGTAATCCAAGCCGATGGAAAAATCAGGCATAAATATTCTGGGTTATGATTGGCGGATGATTTCCTGTGCTGATTTGCTTCGCAAGTGCCATGTGAAAAATGTTAAATGTTGTATGGCATAACCGGAAGATAATTTGATGCATAAGCAGACCGCCGTGACCAACGCGCTTTCCTGCTCCACTTCACCGGCCGCTGTTCGGCCAAATCCCCTCACGACCGCGCCGGTTCCGTTCCGCAAAAAAGCGCGCTCGTCACGAGCTGCATTTCAAATGCCGAATGATCGGCGGGCTTTCCGCCTGCGGTTCCGCGACGGTCGTTTCGCTCCGGCTCCGTTCCCTCCGTCTCTTCGCCTCCGCTTCACTTTCCCGTTCGCCGAACCGCAGGCCGAAGCCTAGAACTAATTTATTTTTCGGGGGGAATGATTCGGATGTTAATTGCGCATCCAAGGGTTAAATCATAGCATCCATAGCGATTCACCAATGTATCTTCAAAAGGTCATAATTCAAAATTTTCGCTGCCTACGCGAGTTGTCAGCGACGCTTGCACCGGGACTTAACGTAATCGTGGGAGAGAACAATTCTGGAAAAACTGCGTTCCTCGACGCCATTCGGGCGGCTCTCGGTCCGGCGGCGGCTACGGGGGACTCGATCCGGCTCGGTCCAGATGATCGTCACAGGGCCGCCGATGGAAAATATACTGACGCTCCAATCTCGGTGACGCTAATTTTCGCTGGACTGACTGCCAGCGAACAAGGGCAGTTCATCGACATCTTAAATTATGATCCAGCCGTGCCAGCAAATTCTTCGGCTCAAATAAATTTCCTGTGGACGTGGAATAACAGTGCAGAGCGTTATAGTATCAGCAGATGGGGTGGTGCGGCGACTCATTCGGAAGGCAGCATTCCCGAAGATGTGCTTCAGACAATCCCGGTCACCCTGCTTGGGGCATTGCGGGACGCTGGTTCCGCGTTGCTGCCGGGTCGAAATAGCAGGCTGGCATATTTGTTACGCGCCCATGCCACACAGGCGGATAAAACCGCATTGGAAAAATTTGTTCAAGAGGCGAATGACGCGTTGGAAAAAAACAAATTGGTATCCACGACACAGGGGCTGATAACATCCACGCTTGAACGTGCGTCAGGACCGGTCATGGGGCAGAAGACGGCAATCAAAACGGCAGAACCGGAATTTGACAAGATCGTTCAGAGTTTGCGGTTGGTGATCTCCCGGATGGGTGTAGATGGAAAGGCCGTGCTGGACGAACTTCGCACCAATGGACTTGGTTACAATAATCTTATTTTTATCGCGACGGTAATGTTGGAGCTAAATGCAGCAAAGGCAGCATTGCTGCCGCTGTTGCTGGTAGAAGAACCAGAAGCTCATCTGCATCCGCAGTTGCAGACCTTGCTGGCAGATTTTTTGAACGACCCTCAAGGGATTCATCCGGCCAAGGTTCAAACCCTAGTTACCACGCATTCGCCCACGATTGCGGCTCATGTGTCCCCAGCGAACCTACGTGTCTTGCATCATGCAAAAGATGGAACATTGCGGTTCGCTTCATTAAATGAATGTTCCATTGATGCTCTGCAACTTCAACAGCTTCGTCGAATGTTTGATGTGACCAAGGCCACACTTTTATTCGCCAAAGGGGTGATTCTCGTCGAAGGAATTACGGAAGCAATTTTACTTCCGGTTTTAGCCAAGCGGGCAGGCTACAACTTGGAGCAAGCCGGAATATCTGTAGTGCCGGTTTGCGGGGTGGATTTTTCGAGCGTTTCCAAACTTTTCGGCGGCAAGGGGCTTCATGTCCGCTTGTCAGTCGTGACTGACGGTGACGCGGGGACGGAAAGGGCCGAATCACCGGACAATTCGAGCTGGCAAACGCGCCTTCCAAAGCTAAACGCCGCCGGAAAACCTGCGGTGTGTGCCCGTGTTGTAAAAACAATAGACGACTACAAAGCAAACGACTTTGTCGGGATATTCCATTCGGATGTTACCTTGGAATACTCTTTGGCAGCAGCAGGTCCAAAAAACCCTGCCGTCATGTGCAAAGTTTGGGAACAACAGTTTGATGGAACACCCAGGACCTTAAACAAAAAGTTGCTCGACGCCTGCAAGGGAAACCATGCGAAAGAGATCCTTGCTGTCTGGCGTGGAATTTGCCTTGCCGATGCAACTTGTTCCAAGGCGCAATTTGCTCAAGCGCTCGCCGCCGCGCTGGATGAGAAGACCGCCGCTGGCAAATATAAAATCTCCCCCGATGATTTCAAACTGCCAGAATATATCCTAAAGGCCATTGCACATGTCGTCCCTGTCGCAACCACAGCCGCCAACTGATGAACAAAAGGCAGTTTTGGCATCGACGGCCAGAATTACCGTGGTCAGGGCGTGCCCAGGCGCGGGGAAAACGGAGGTTTTTGTCGAGGCCATACGCAGGCGACTTCACGATTGGAAGGAGCCTGGACTTGGACTGGCCGCGCTTTCATTTACCAACATCGCCCGGCAAACCATTGAAGCGCGGGTTGGTGGAACAATTCCAGCTCCTCACTTCGTGGGAACTCTTGATTCATTCGTGTTTCGCTTCATTGTTAAGCCGTTTGGCCATTTGGTTGGTTTACCACAAGGCGGGGTGAGACTTTTCCCGGCGAGTGTTTGCAAAACATTAGAGAAGCCAGAGGCGGTATTGAGTGAAGATGGTAAACTTCGCTGCCCAATCTATAATGCTGACTTTTGCGGCATTACCAAAGGTCCGCCCATAATGCCGGTGTTATCGGCTGGTGTCGCGATGAAATCAAAAGGAGTCGTCACCCCAAGACGCATTTCAGTTGCTCCCAAAATGATTGGGAAAGTGTGGGATTTGAAAAAAGCTCTTTGGAACAAAAGCGGCATCATAACCCATTCCGATTGCCATTTTCTCGCGTCGTCTGTCTTGCATTTGAAAGATCACGGGCCCCGCATCCGGCAGATTATTGCCAATCGATTCCCCGTCATTTTCATAGATGAACTTCAGGACACTGGATTTTTTTTGGCACGCACGTTTCTGTCTCTTTTTGAAGATGCTGGAATTTCCGGCCTGGTGGTTGGTGATCCGAATCAGGCTATTTACGGGTTTGGTGGGGCAAGCCCGCGAATTTTTTATGAATTTGAAAAATTAAATGGCGCGAAAACGCTCAAGCTTACCTTGAGCCAGCGATGCCCAAAAGCTGTAGCCAAAGTCGCAACCACATTGTCGGCACCAGGTAATCCCGTAGAATCATTGCCCACTGCGGCGGTTGGCTCTGCCTGTTTAATTGTTCACGCCCTCGATAACTCTCGGTTAAGTGTTAAACAGGCCCAGGCCATCCGTGGTATGCTTCAAGGTTCTTCCTTCGCGGTGATTGCGCGTAAAGGGACTACAACCGGGGGATTGAGAGGCCTACTCGTCAGGGATGAGTTCCAGGGAAAATCAAAAGCAGCGCGTCACATAAACATTGCGGTGCAATACTTGGTCAATGGGGAACCACGCGAGGCGTTTCAAATTGTCGAAACCGAGCTTCGTCGTGTCGTCATCGGAAATGAACGGGCCGGAAACGAAGCTTTGAGCGAAAAGGGAATCAGCCTCCCGGAATGGCGAGCGGGGATTTTTGCCATATTGGCGTCGGCCACACAGACCGTCAAAGGAGAAACATGGAATGAGTGGGTTGGTCGGGTGAAAAAGGCAGTCAACTCTGCTGCCAAATCGCTGCGATGGACAGATGACGGCACCGCCCTGCGTTCCTATATGACATGCAACAAAACTGGAAATGAAATCAGGATGGGCCTTTTAGACGTGGCGGTGGAACCGATATGGCAATTAAAGGATACGATAAGCACTATTCACAAAGTGAAGGGTGCTGAATTTGATACCGTCGTGTTTTTCGTTCCAAAAACAGCAAAAAACAAATGTCCTTCAATTCAATGGTGGTCTGACGATGACGGTGGCGAAGAAAGACGTATTGCATTCGTAGCAGTTTCCCGGGCAAAGCAACGCTTCGTTTTATGCCTTCACTCAACCGTCTATGATGCGCTGAAACAAAATCGGCCTGATTTTATCAAGTGTTTTGATGCGACGGTGACGATGCTACCTGCAACATGATTGCAAAAAATGTTCTGTGGGTGGTTCGGCGAAGTGTCATAAAAGCGTCTTGCCTTTGCTGGGATGAATCCTGACCTCCTCGCGGATAGCCGCGCGGACTTTCGCTTCGATGCGTTCAACGAAGCTCATGCCAACCCGGCTGAATTTATTGGCTGGCCGGATCGCGGCGGCAATTTCCAGCGCGGTTTGTTTTACCTTGCTCCGGCAAAGATGTGGAGTTGTGTTGATGCTTTTGAGTGTGTCCGTCATTTCAGTTGTTTCCATAATTTGCTTTCCTGGTTGCGTCGCTGATTCATTCAACGACACCACTATTTTATCAGGCGCGCTTTTGTTGAACGGCGAATTGAGTGGCCGAAGCCTTGCAAACATTGAACAAAACCACTGTTGCCGCCGGCACTTGACACAAAAGCACGCTGATTTTACGCGGGGCGACTTGGCTGTTTTTCAGTTTCGACACCGTTTTCATTCAATGTTTTCAAGGCGATAAAAAAGTTTAACTTTTTTATCGGCGACCAACGCCGGTTATGCAAATTCCCGAAATCTTTTGCTCTGGAAAACGAAATTTGATCACCGCCGTGACCAACGCGCTTTCTTGCTCCCATCACCGGCTGCCGGTCGGCCCTGTGCCCCTCACGACCGCGCCGGTTCCGTCCGCAACAAAGCGCGCTCGTCACGAGCGGCATTCCTGATGCCGAATAATCGGCGGGCTTTCCGCCTGCGGTTCGGCGACGGTCGTTTCGCTCCGGCTCCGTTCCTGCGTCTCTGCGCCTTCGCTCCACTTACCCGTTCACCGAACCGCAGGCCGAAGCCACGAGACAATGAACCGATGGTTAATTTTGCTGATCTCGATTCAGCACCGGGCTTGATTTCCGTGACCACAATGTCCCGAATCCGGGGCTGGCCATCGGCAACGAGCGAGTGATATTTCGCCGGCAACGGGTGATGAATGACAATTCCAGCCGGTGCAGGGCGGTTTCAATCCGGCGGAGCGCGTGGCCGCGAACCATGATTTCATGCGTTGCGAACGACAGATGGAGCAGTTGCTCCTTGCCGTCGCTGTCCATTTCGGCAAACGCGAATTGATCCAGCGGCAGCAGGAATATGCGGCCCGTCGGCATTTCAACGCGGAGGCAACTCGCTTGCGGTTCAGTGGTGTAACATTCGGGTGATTTTGTGCTCATGTTTTTGTTGGTGTTTATGTTTTTGTGACGTGACATTTTCAGGCGGCAAAACGTGTCGGCAGCCCGCTGGCCGAAACCGGAGCAGATAACCATGCAGCCGGTCCCAAAGCCGGTTGGCATGGCGCGGACGAATACCGTGCGCCAGTTCCAACGCCAGCGGCCTGTGGCCGGAGCGAACCAGGTTTTCACGCAGTTGAATTTTATCCGGCGTGAAAATGCGGATGCCGCGCCGACCGCGTGAAATGGTGACATACCATTGCTGGGCATTCGTTGCCGCCTTGATTGTGGAGTCGGAAAAGAGAACGTGATCCACGGTCTTGCCCTGTGAACCATAGGACGTGACCGCGTAGCCGGGGAGGAACTCCCGGAAACTTTTTCCCAAAATCCGGCCGTCGGCCAATTCAATTCCGCCATCGGCGCGGACGGTTTTGACCGTGACCAGTTCCCCGTTGGAGGTCCGCCCACCGGCAGCCAGGGTGCGATTGGCCTTGAGGTGCAGCCGCTCGCCCATCCGCAACCGGGATTTCACGCGGGAGACAGACGGTGATTTTGTCGAGCAGCTTGTTGGCGACGGTGACGCATTTGCCATCCACCTCGACCAGCACGCCAATCTTTACGATGCCCAATAATTTTCCGCTCGCTCCGGGAGCGGCCTGACGCACCTTTTGATTGAACACAATCACACCGTCTTTCGGATAAAAACGCTGATCGCGCTTTTGGGCATTCGTCAGGTCAGATTTTTCCAGCACTTGAACGGTGACATCATTTGCGCCGAGCAATCCTTTGGATTTTAGCGCATCGCGCACGCGCGAGTTGACGCGGTGGACTTCCGCCCAAGTCTGCGACACGACCACGGCGGACGATTTTTGCTCTGCCAGCCGGAGATATTCATCGGCCAGCTTGTCAGCCTGTTCACCCAAACCGCAGGCAACAATCGCGCCCATCTGGTCGAGCCGCTTGAATGATTCGACCAGCTTGCCCGCCGCCGCCGCTTCGACGGCTTTGCGATACTGCTTGATGCGCGCCCGTTCACTTTGATTGCGGGCCAGCGCCGGGTCTTGCCGTCGGATGGTGTGCAATTCAACCGGCTTGATGCCGGAATACCGTTCAATGGCCAGCAGCGCATCGGAGGCTTCGACCGCGCCATGCTGGCGTGTATCACCCGAAAGAATCACCCGCGCATTCCGCTCGCGTGCCAGTTGCAACAACTGGTGCATCTGGCGACCACCAATCTGGCCGGCCTCATCCACCACGACGACCGCACCGGCGGCCAGTTCGCCCTTGATCAGAAAATTGGCAATCGTCGTTGGCGACGGGAATCCCGCGCTTTCCATGTCCACGACCTGCTGACGCTGCGGCGCGAGGACAATGACGCGCCGGTCTGATTGCCGGATTTGTTCAACCAACTCGCGCAGGACAAAACTTTTGCCCGTGCCGGCACCGCCCCGGAAAAGTGACACGGTGTTGGTTGAACGCAGCAATGCGTCCAGAGCCTTGCGTTGTTCGTCATCCAATTTTGGATTCGCCGGCTGCGGATTCTCAACGAAGGGACGGCAAGCGCCCACACCATCCTTGACGCTCTGGACAATTTCCAACTCGCGCAACAACACTTCGCGCAACGTCACTTCATTGGGACGTTCAGGACTGTGGATGTAATTGCGCTGGCGGGTGAATTCCTTGAGTTCATCCAGCGTGAAACTTTCGCCGCGCGCCCGTTCCAATGCCTGTTGCCACAACTGGCATTCCAGCACGACCGAGTTGCGGTCGAACAAATGTTCTTCCGCCCATTGCACCGCCTCACCGATGTCAACACGCTCTGTCCGCAATGGCGACCTTTTCCGAACGGCTCGGAAGTTGACGCAACGAAGCGCGCTCGGCATTCGCTCAATTGCGCGTCCCATAAAGTCCGCAATTCAGCCCGGCTCAAATCCTTTTGTTTCCGCGCACGAGTTTTAACGTGCCAGTTTGGCCGCGTATCTCCTTGATGTTTGCGCCGGCCAATTCCGGTTTGTCGGCCAGCAACTTTGCCAGTGCCTTGTCAACTTCCGCATCCCGTTTGGAAAAACGGTCGCAAATCTCTTCGGAAACGCCCTCGATCTGGAAATCCCCGCGTGCCTGGTTGCGAATCTGATAACCAAAACCCCGCAATTGGCGGGCAAGTTCATGGTAATAGACGTTCTCGGCAAATTTTCGCGCCCGCAACAATCTCGTAATTTTGCAGCGCCTTCCAGCGTTGCTCCACCGGATCAAAGGTTGCGTTGAAGACGACACAATGCGTGTGCAAATGCGGGTCGAGGGCGCGCGAGGTGTCATGGGTGAACAACGCCGCCGCAAAATTGCCGGTGGAACGGTCGCCATGCCCGCCACCAGCCCGGACACGGGTTGCGGCAAATGTTTCAAGTTCCCGCATTGCCGACCAGACAGCGTGATCGTGAGCCGCAATGATCCGTTCATCTGCACCAGCCAGGGCCGCGACTGAAACCGATTTGGGCGGCGAGAATGTGAAATCATAAAACACCCGCCGGTTGACCGCCTCTTTGCCATCTTCCGATCCGCACCGTGTTCAACCGTTGCGTCAATGTCTCGCCTGTGGCTGGATGCTGGTTTTCACAGAGCCGCAGGAAATCATCCGCGCGAACCTTGCCGGACAAGCCAAGTTGTTCCGCGCCCGCCCCGATCCATTGGCCGGCCACGCGCTGTCCTTCATCGTAGTAATCGCCAACGCACAGGTGTTCCTCAAAGTATTCCCTGGCGTTCGTCAAATTGTATTGGGTCTTGGCCGTCAGCACGGGAAACAGCCTCCCAAATCCCGGCCTTCATTTTGTGTAAAGATTACACAAAACGACCGGGGCAAACTGCTTCACTGGTCGGCATGATAACGAACCAGTCCGCGTCATTGGAAAGCAGCCGGGTGAATGGCTGGTGTCCGCGCGGCCTTTCCTGCTGACTTATGCTAACACCAACCACCGCTGAATTACTGAACGCCATCGAAGTTCTAAACAAACTCGGTGAGCGCATCAACACGGACGCCACCCATTCCGTCATGCAGATGCCGGAATCGAGCCTGGGCGAACATTATGCCGGACGAATCGGAGTGAACGCCATTGAACAAACCAGCCGCATTCAAATTGTCGCCGAGCAGCTCAAAAACTGGCGCGACGAACTGTTGCAACAAAGGAGGCAAAATGTATCTCAATCCGTTTAAGAGAGAAGAAGCCTTACCCCTTCGCGAGCGAACCGCATCGTGGTATGAGAGCGGCATCGACGGGATGGGAGGCAGGCTGGTTATCTGGAAAGCGGCAAACGCTTCGACGCGGGCAGCCCTGGCGTGGACGCAACATCCGGGGTGGTTGCGTCACCTGGATACTTGAACATGTACTGCACTGAGCCGCGCTGCACCCCGGTATCCGGTGCCAAGGTCCGTGCGGGATACTTGTTGCCCTGGAAGTACCCATCATCCGCAGGATCGGAGTAGATGATGACCCCGGCTGCTCCCCGCTGTTGCGCCAGGTAGACCTTGACTCCGCGAAAGTTCATTCCGTACCGAACGAGAACCTCCGTCCCCGTGACGCCGACGTGCAGGTCTTCCAGCCGCTTGAATCCTCCGGCCGCCCGTAATTCGCATACCCGTCTCGGCGGTCACATCGCAGCTCGGGGAAGAGCCGTTGAAGGCAGTCACCCGCGGATCATCCTGATACGGATCGTTGTCAACATGCTCGCGAGTGGGTCCGGGTCATCAGAATCTTCCCCTCAGCATTGGTGGCCTCGAGGAAAACCTCCTGAGGAAGATTCAGCCAGGCTTTATAAGGAACAATCTGGGTGTCGAGGCCGGCAGCCTTGAACTTGCCGGCCACATATGTGCCTGTGTCGTAGTCCTCCTTACTCGCAGCCACGTGAGGGACGGCAGAAAAAGGGTCTTGAGCTCTTCCTGGGCCAACTTGGGATCGGGAATTGCCAGGAACTCCTGATCGAGCTTCGCCTGCGGGCTAAAGTCGCGATAGCCCAAAACGTGATCGGGAAAAAGAGAAACCTGGGCTCCGGCAGGGAAGGGAGCAAGGACCAGCAAGTAGCACAAAAGCCGTCTTGGAAATGAACAGGTGATATCAAAGTTTATACGAAGGGACTGCCGCCCTTGGAAAGCAGTCCCTCGGTAGGCCGGCTACGCCACTAGCTGAGCGCAATGCGAGCAGCGCTTGGCGCCGATCGGGATGTCGCTCAGGCACTCCGGGCACGGCTTGGTGGTGGGCGCCGCGACGACCTTGGGCCGAAATCTGTTCAGCAAGGTGTTGACCGGCAGCACAACCAGGAAGTAGATGGTCGACGCGATGATAAGAAAAGAGATCAGGGCGTTGAGAAAGTCGCCGTACTTGATAATGCCGCCGTTGACGTTGAGCAGAAGCGCAGAAAAGTCCGGCTTGTGCACAATGGCTGCAATCAACGGGTTGAAGATATCGGCCACCAGTGCATTCACAATGGCCGAGAATGCCACGCCGATGACAACCGCGACCGGCTAGATTGACCACGTTGCCGCGCAGGATAAAATCGCGAAATCCTTTTAGCATTGCTTCTCCTGATTAGGGATTTTTACTTGGCCGAGTCTGCCCGAAGATTCTACTTCAGCGTGAGGCACTCCTCACACTCTTTATGCTTATTCCACTTGCGCGCGATGAAATGAACTACAACAGCCAGCGGCCGTACGGGTACAAGAGCAGAAACAGGATCATGCATAGGGCCATGATGTCCATGTAAATCAGCACCACCACTGCGCCGTGATAGAAGCTCCAGCGGTGGCGAAGGCAGCGTATCGTGTCCCACGCTCCCAGCGCCGCGGCGTAATGTCGGAATGAGCAGCTTGAGAGAAGGGCGATCATCCGGGAAACCAGCCAGCCTGAAGGCGTGAGAACCAGGCTGCCGAGGACCAGCGCGATTCCTCGGGGGAGTGAACGATTGCGGAGGTTCAGAGCGCTCAAGACCATGGGGCGACAGTCTTCGCCTTACTTTGACGAAGCCGATTGCGTTTAGCGTGCCGAGGAGGTTGCAGGTTCCAACCCTCGCAATGCCTCTCCGTAAGGCGCTCAAAGAACGCCACGCTCGGTAATGATGGCGGTGACATACTTGGCTGGGGGTTACATCGAAAGCCGGGTTTCCGATCCCCACGCCATGGGGCGTCATTTGCTTGCCGCCATGATGCGTCACTTCGCTCGCAGCCCGCTGTTCAATGGGGATAGCGTCACCGCTGGCATACTTGCGACAACCCCACGGTTTGACCAGGGGCAGGCGACATAAACCGGGATGCCGTGCTCTTTGGCCAGGATGGCAACACCGTAAGTGCCGATCTTATTGGCCACGTCACCGTTGGCGGCGACCCGGTCGGAGCCGACCATCCACCGCCTGGATCTTTCCCTGGCGCATGAGGCTGGCGGCCATGTTGTCGCACAACACGGTCGTGGGTATGCCGTCGTGCATCATCTCCCAGGCGGTGAGGCGAGCGCCCTGCAGGAAAGGCCGTGTTTCATCGGCATAAACATGGAGTTGGTGGCCGCGTTCTACGGCGGCGCGAATCACGCCCAAAGCCATGCCGTAGCCACAGGAAGCAAGTGCCCCCGCATTGCAGTGGGTCAGCACTCCCCCCGAGACCGGCATCAGTGGGGCGCCTGTGCGCGCCCATGGTCCGGCAGGCTCGCGATGTCCTCGTCGTACATGGTGCGGGCTTCAGCGACCAGGCCTTCTTGAATGGCGGCAATGGTGATGCCCGGTCGGGCCGCAAGCGCGAAGAAACGGCGGCGATGCGTTCGATGGCCCAGAACAGATTGACTGCGGTGGGGCGTGTCGCGGCCAGTGTCTTGGAAATGGATTCCAACTCGCTGGTTAATGCTGGGATCGTTGTCGCTGAGCTGGACTTGACTCCCAAGAGCAACGCCCATCGCTGCAGCAACACCGATGGCCGGTGCCCCGCGCACAACCATGGTCGTGATGATGGTGGCCACCTGGTCGCTGGTGGTGGCAAGCACATAGGTTTCTTCCAGCGGTAAGCGTGTCTGATTCGAGAAAGCGGACGCCGTCGGCTGTCCATTCAAGGGTAGGTATCATGCCGTCTCCAGTCTAATGCAACCGCCGAAAAACACTTCCAAGAAGGGATCTGCAGTTTCGTGGACCTTTCCTGGAAACAAGGAATCTCAGCCCGCCACAAACTCACTTCGAGCCTTCCAGCGCCTCAGCCATAGCCAGCAACTTGTTGACGGTGTTCCAGTTCCGGCCGGTAGACGGCGCATTGCAGCGTCTTCTCAATCTTGACTTAGCGGAACCTTCGGGTGAGCCATTCCCTGGGGATAGTAGATGTACACCTCGCGCCCGTTGATCCGCAGTTCCTCTGGCTCGCAAGGCAGGCCCAATAGCTGGTCACGGGCTTGTTTCGTCGGGGTACGATCCATGAAACGACGAGCAGCCGATTGGGTTCGATGCCTGCCCGTCCAGCAAAGGGATTCTTCGCGTTCACCTTGGTGAGTCAGAAGCTGCTGCGTAGCCATCATTCTGCCGGCGGCGCCAAAAGCCGAAGCCCGGCTTCGACGGCCTCCTCTAACCTCAGTGCCAGCTTTGCGGACTGCTGGTAGTGCCTCGTGAAAAACCAGGTTGCCGCTCTGGATGTAGCTCTGCACGTCCTGCAGTCCGAGCGACGTGCAGAGAGTTCTCAGCGCCGCCATACTGAGCTTCTGGCTCCCCCCAATGTTTACTCCTGCAACATCGCAACCGACATGATCCCTCCAAGTATGCACATCAAACCGATGTATGGTGAAGACATGCAGGCCAATATTGGGCGGCCTTGAACGCATGATGACCCCAAAGGTCCGTCTTTCGCCCAGCGGCGCCTGCCGACGCCTTTGGGCTCGCAGAACTATCGATCATGGCCGGCGACGGCCTCTACGAATTCCTCCTGGAAGAGATGGCGCCGAAAGAGATGCTGGCCGGGCTGATAGCGCGCACCATGAAGCAGGAACAGTGAACTTTGAGCCGGCGACACTGCTTTGTGGCCGATGACAAAAAGGGGGTGGTTGGGATGGCGAATGCCTATCAGCGGCGTGGCTGCGGGATGAGGAACAAGACGTCCTACCCCAGGATAAAGTCCAGTATTCTCGGCCCCATCGACCAGGCGCAGGATTGGGAGAGCTTCCTGGTGAACGGCATCGCGGTTCGCCCACCATACCGGCGGCAAGGAATGGGGGAAGCGGCTGATGGAGTGGGCAATCGAGCAGGCAAGGGCCGGAGGTTTCGCCCGCATCAGCGCCAATGATGGACAAAGAACGTCTGCTGGTCATGGGCTTTTTGAAGGTCAGGGTTTTGACCTCCTGGCCCGGATCCAAGTAGCGGAGCACATTCGGGCTTAGTCACGTGGGCGGCAGCTTGCTGATGGTGCGGCCGCTGCTTACGTTTGTGTGATTTAAGGCGT
>CAWCRR010000027.1:0-48524 GCA_963797825.1 uncultured Verrucomicrobiae bacterium | reverse complement strand
AACTGTCCATTCGAGAGCTTCTGCATGCCAAATTGCGGCGCGCTGCTCAAAGGCTGGCCGACAATCACCGCCGGTAATCCCGCGCTGCTGCCGATGTTCACCGCAAAGTCATCCAATACATTGGCGCCGGTGTCATCAGCATCCCGGAAGCTCGGCCATACCGTGCTGTCCGATGAAAGCGCCGCCTGTGTCCCGGTCGACCGTTTCCAACGTGCTGGACGTGGTGAACACACTCGATGCCTCGCTGTCGCGCCGGTCGTCCCGTAATCAATCAGGCTGCAGGCCATATTATACGACGCGCCGTGGACCGGTGTTGGTGAAATAGCCTGTTGAACTGATACCAGTGACTCGCCGTCAGTGTCACCACCGAGCCGATGTTCGCACCCGCAGTCGTTCCATTGGTCGCCGTCTGGTAAGCCAGTTGATCCAGGTCAGCGCAGTCGTGGACGTCGGCAACAACCGGAAACTGCCCGAGAAGACCCACCCGTCGCCTGTCGCCGCGCCGGGAGAACCCTGCGCTGGTGCTGTTGACCAATCCTAATTGGATTTTGTCTGCCGTGCTGGTCGCCTGCTGGATTTTAGCCATCATGGATTCACTGATTACGGCGTTGTTGGCCGAGGAATCCCAAGGCGTTGGTGTTGTCGCTTGCCATCGGCACCGGTGACAAGGATTGCTCCGCTGTTGGTCACCCCACCCGCGTTGGTCTCCGTGCAGGGACTGGTCGTGCCCGGATTGTCGAAATTCGTCAGATATTCGTTAGCCGCGTCAAAGTTCAGCCACAAGGTCTGCCCTGAGGTGCTGCCGGCATTGCTGCTGGTGACGTTGAAATTATCCAGCACGGACACGCCCGTGTCATCAGCCACCCGGAAGCTCGGATAGACCGGGTTGTCCGATGAAAGCACCGCTTGTGTGCCGGTGATCGTCTCCAACGTGCTGAACGTGAACACATCCGCCCCCTGCGTCGTCCCGCTGGTTCCGTAATCAATCAGGCTGCACGCCATCGTGTACGATGTCCCGGCCCAGTATTCGTGAAAAAGGTATTGAACTGATACCAATGTCCTGCCGTTTGTCGCCGCCGAGCCGACATTCGCAGTTGCGGTCGTCCCATTCGTCGCCGTCTGTATACGCCAGTTGATAGGTCAGCGCGGTAGTGGACGTCGGCACCAACCGGAAACTTCCAAAATTCCAACCGTCACCCGCCCCCGCCAACGCAAATCCGGCGGTGGTGCTGTTGACCACCCCTAACTGGATTTTGTTTGCTGTGCTTGTGGCCTGCTTGATTAACGCCATGAAGGAGACATTGATCCAAGCCTTATTGGTGCGAAATCCATCCGCCATTGTCGTATGTCGCGTTGCTGTCTCCGTTGGTGAGCAGTAATGCGCCGCTATTGCTTAACGCCCCCGCGTTCGTCTCCTCGCAGGGACTGCCCGTGGAGGGATTATCGAAATTCGTCAGATATTGATTAGGTGTGTGAAATTCAACGACACGTTCGGCGCACCGCCGCCGCAGTTTACATTATTACTGTTGACGAACGTCGTGACGCTGTCAGGAGGAAGACTGTAACTGAACGAGCCGCCACTAACACTGACCGTTCCCAACTTCACCGGAACGTTGGTGGAATAATTTCCCAAGTTGCCTCCCGAATTTTTCTGCCACACCGTCAGCGTGCCGCTTGATAATCCCGTAAGGGTAAATGTAACGGAAGAGGTCGTGCTTGGAGTTTTGTTCACCGCCACAATGTTCTCCGGGTTGGCCGAGGCGAAAATCTCGATGTTGGTGGTGCTGGAGATGCTATTCACCACTTGGCGCCGAAGGATTGGAAAAGATTTTCACCGGTGAACATTCCTATCCCATGATAAACCGGCTACGGATCGTTAATACTGCTATTGTAGGTCACGTTGGACGGCGAAGTGGCGTTCTCATTTGCGGTTTCACACATCGCGCCCAAAACTCCGTTCTTATCGGCGTACTGACGTTCCATGGCGCCGCCATTAAGCATATGCCCCACCGCCGAGGCTCCCCATACGGAAGCATAATTTTCAAGCATCCGCGAGTCGGACGTGCCGGAGAGGTTCCACTCGCCGATCTCAATGGGCATTGTCCCGCCCACGTCCGCTCCCCACAAGCCGATCAGAAAACTCCGGAGATTGGCCTCATTACTTTGGTACATTTGTTCGGTGCTGGCCATCAATGTGGCATCACTATCGCTGTGACTGCCATAGATGTGGACGTCTGCAAAATCCGGGGTTATTCCATCATGGTGGAGGATGGAGAGGATCATTTTCATTTCTCCGGTGGGGGATGTCTTGTACGTGGCGCTGGCCGGACCGCCGATTTTGATAGTGGAATCAACGCTTTGATGACCGGAAACATCGCCGCAAATCCCGCGCTATAAGTGTTGGTGGTCAGACCGTTGTTGCTCGGCTCGTTGCCGATGATCCAGCGAGCCACACGGTTGGTGGTTGAGGTGACGTTGAAATGCTTCACCATGTTTGAGGCGTCTATCACCCAAATGGATTGTGAATTGGCCGGATTCATTTGTACACTGATTCGGCACCGCTCCAGCCGCCTTGATGGCGTCGATCCATTGGTCACCGGTGATGCTCGTTGAAGCCCCGGCTGCCTCGCAAATGATGGTGCTGTTCGGGTCGCCCGGTGTCGAATAGCCCAAATCGCCCGCATCATCACAACGTGCAGGTTGGCAATGTTGGTTTGCTGTTGCGGCTCATGGGTTATGTCTGTGTTCCCTGCCCGTATCCGCTTTCATCCATGCTAAAAGCGAGCGGACTGTTGGTCATTTTAGCGGTGGTAAAGTCCACCGTGGCCGTCTGGGTATCGGCCAGCAAAGCCATTTGCGGCATAAGCAAGACCAAGCCGAGGATCAATGTCATGTTGAAGAGCGCGCAACCCTTCGAGTCTGGAATCGTTTGCTTCATAAGGTATTTAAATGTGTGTTTATAGTTTTGCTAATTATCCCAGATGTAAAGAGGCCACAATGGTCGTGATAAGTTCATTGGCTAAGTGGCTGGAAGTATACCAGATTTTTATTATCTGTAATGTCGAGAAACCTCCCTACATTGAAAAAATTTATAACTACGCCATTTATGGCCATGGTCGTTGCCAGAGAATCAAAGGAGGCTTAGCCTGCTCTATAAAGATAGAGTTACTAGATTGCTGGAACGACAAGTGGTTTATTGGCCAGTGTCTGGAAACGAAGGTGGCGCATCGGCATCCGCACTGCCCCAATTCATGTTCGGCGAGTTTGTCAGCGAAAATGCCAAGGTCGTGTCCGGCTCTCCAAGAATGGTTCCGATCGGCAGCCAGAGCTGCGATGATGGCTGGCCGTTCAACAACAAGCTTTGAACGTATTGGTTCGTGTCAGCCGCGGCGGGCGCGGTGATTTGGATGACGTGCCCGCTTTCAGGTGTGATCGTTACTGACGTAAAAATCGGGCTGCCGATGACAAACCCGCCGACGCCAGGAATTTCTGGAAACATTCCTATCATCCCCCATACCCCCAACTTCTTATCGCCCCGCCGTCATCGTTGCCCGGCAAACCGCCGGGAGATCAGGACAATTCCAGGCTAATTCTCCGCGTCGCATCCTGAGTCCTCCAGGGTGTTCCCGCGAAATCATATTCCCACGGCACTTCCTCTTCCGGTTCATTACCGATCCAGGCATAGATGCTTGACGGGCCCTCGTTCAATTTTGTGAGATGCTTGTCCAGGCGTTGCACCGCCACAGCTTTTCCTCCCATCGCATCGAACAGGCCCTGTAAATCGTAGGGCACCAACCAGGTGTATTGGTATGAATCACTTTCCACCATGCTCGTGGTCAGTTTGAATTCCGGATCCCAACTGCCATCGGCATTTCGCGCCTGCACCCATTGGCTTGTCGGGTTTAAACTTTCCGCCAATTGCCCGACCGGGCGCGATACTCCTGGTATTTATTCGTATCTCCCAAAGCCAGCGCCAGTTGGCTCAACGCGAAATCATCGCCAGAATATTCCAATGACACCGCCACCCCCACACCGGGGCCATGATCCGCGGTATGCGATTCGGTCTCACCAATATACCCTCTGGCCAGGTAATCCTGCAGATGCTCCCGTGCATGCAATTTGGTGCTGGTCGCGTCAGGCGATGAAGCCCCGTAATCTGCCGCCTTGAAAGCCGCCTGCACGTCAAAGTTTGCAGCCCCGTATGCATACGCATTGGCGGTTACAATGTCGGGCGAGTCGCCCACCATTCCGGCTGAGTTATAATTGATTTGCTCCCATCTGGGCATTGCTCCGCCACCCTGTTCCGCGTCATTTACCAGCGATTGCATCATGTCTCCCGTTTCAACGGGGGTAAGCAGCGACTTTAATTGGATCAGCGACCGGTACATGTCCCAGCACGGAAAATTTTCGTATTGCACAAAGTTGGCCGCCGTATGCACCACACCGTCAAATCCCAGGTACTGCCCGTTGACATCGCTGAACACGTTCGGATGCATATAACTATGATACAAAGCCGTGTAAAAAACGCGCTGTTCATCGGCGGTTCCGCCCGTGACCTGTATCCGGCCCAATACCTTATTCCAGGCGCTCCTGGCATTGTCCCGAACCATATCAAAATTCCAGCCGGGAGATTCCGCATTCATTTCCGTATTCAAATTAAGCCATGCATTGGACAGACTGATATAAGAAATGGCCACCCGCGCCAACACCACCGGATTTTTTGTCGTGTCAAAGTTTAAGTAAGCGGCCGTCGCATCGTCGCTGTTGGTCCGCGCTCCCGCAGCCAGCGTGTCTCCGTTCCAGACGCCAAATCCGGTGAACGGACGGTTAAACTGCGCCGCGAAATAAATCGTATAGTGGCTGCTGCCACAACCGATGACGCTCGTCGTTTGCCCGGCAACTTCGTCCGAGCCAATGATCATGACTTGTGATCCGCTGTTCCCATTAGCGCTTCCGTTTAAATTAATCACCATGTTTGCCTGGGTGGAAGCCGGATAAGTGAAGCGCCCCATCCCGCTGTGCAGATCCACGCTCAACTCGACATTCACTCCGTTGTCCAACAGCACCCGGTAATATCCGGCCGATGCGCTCTCATTTGTGTGCGAAAAGGTCATGCCATAGGCATCCAAAGCATTCACGGGAGAAACTGTCAAAGGCCCGACCACGGGCATAAATGGAAAATCCTGATATGCGCTGCACCCTCTTCCGCTGAAATGCGTTAAACTGAACCCCCGCGAGATTACTTTGCTGGTCCAGCGATAACCTCCCGGACCTTTCGTCGTATCCGGGCTCCACTGCATCATCCCGGCGGGCATGTCCGCCCCCGGAAACACGTTGCCTCCGTTTGCCGTTCCTATAAATGGATTCACCATTTCCGCCGGCTCCACTGCGGCAGCCGGGCTCGCCCCAAAGCAGAGAAGGCCAATGGCGGCAAATAACGGACAAAAAAATGACGGGTAGCAAAGTGGTTTGAGCACAAAATTAAATCTCATATCAGTGCGTGCGGCGGAATCCATAGTGTTTTGAAACAAGTTGCCCAAGAATATCACAATTTCAACATGACAAATAATCCAACTCAATTAAACATTGACAGGCTGCGGGAGTGTTGAAAGCCGGCATCGAAATTGAGCATAAATAATTTCATGGTAACAGGAAGTTGTTCAAATGAGTCGCATCGAGCTTAACAAAATCAGACGGATTTTGATACCAATAAATGTCCGCCGTATATCCCAATGCCGCTCCATAATTGTTAAAATTCCACATGGGGCCATAAGCCTTGCACCATTGTGCCGAGCCATCCACAAACACTTCATTAGCTCCGGCAGCACGCCCTCCTGAATCTGTATGTGGCGGAATATTACCGTATTCAGTTTGATACTGATGCTTTTCATTTGCAACCGCTGTTGCCCATTGGCCACCCATTTTTATAATACTGTCGGCACCCAATACCCACCACTGTTTAGAAGTCGCCAGCTTTACCGGACTGTAAGCCCGGCTAAAACCATTCCAATTTGTCATTCCACCCATGTACGAATAACCAATGATTACCTGAAGAGGGTTCGGATCAAAATACGGCAGTCCCAAGGAACGTTCGGGACAGGTCCAAACCGTGGGTATTGTCGAACTACTATCCGCATTGGTTATCACCTTCATATATGAATTCATTGCGTTCAAAATGTTCGTATCAAAGGCGTCTTGAATAAAGGTAGTTGGAGCATTGAGTCCTGTGTTTCCCGGGGGGACATAATCGTTGTTATCTCCGGCATACAAATTGCCACCCATGCCAATTTGCCTGAGGTTGCCCAAACATTGGATTCGCCTGGCCCTTTCCTTGGCGTTGGCCAGCGCCGGCAACAACAGCGCCGCCAAAACGGCGATAATACCAATAACCACCAATAGTTCAATCAGAGTAAAAGCAATTTTTCTACGATGCGTTAGTGACATGGATTTAAGTATGCAACGATATATTTATGGAATCGTCAATTACGGTTGTTCCACCCGGTAAAATGTCCGACCGTTGGTTGGTGTGACTGTAAACGGCGAGGTGGCCCCGACATTGGTAGTCCACGGCCCTGCCAGGTTGGTTGCCTGGAGCAACAGATCCGTTCCGTTGGTCCATGTCACCTGCAAGGACCCACCGGCAGCGGAACCGATTGTCACCGTTCCTGGTGTTGGAACGACATTATTGGTGACCGTCACCGCATTGGCCAAGGTGGAGGTCGAGGCGCCCCCATAGAGGTTGCTTACCGTAAGGCTTACAGTAAACGTACCCGCAGTGGTATAGGTGAACGACACCACTTGATTCGTGCTGGCAAGAGTGTCGCCATTGGCGTCGAACGTCCAGATATCCGCGGTATAAGCGCCAGTGCTGTTGTTCGTGAAGTTGACAGCCAGCGGAGCCGCGCCACTGGAAGGACCGAATGTGAATGAAGCAGCCGGCGAAACGGCGGGATAAATGTCCAAATAACTTAGCTTGTCGTTATTGGTGACAGAGGGAGCCACCGTCAGCGTATTGTTCGTGACCTGGCACACCACCATCCATTGGGCAAAGTAATTTCCGGCCGTCGGAGTAAAGGCTGGCGTGGTCACTCCATTGACCGTCTGCTGATAGATTGAGTTATTGGCGGTCGCATCCCCAGAGACCACGCGAACCTGGTACACTCCGTTGGGTATGCCTGAGACGGCCCAGAACGGAAATGACGACGCCGGCAAACCATAGAAATTTGTGGCTTCCGAATCTTGAGTCTGGTGGATGAATGAATCTCTCCGGAGATCCCCCGCAGGGTTATTGGGATTATAAGTGCCTTGCGCTACCGCACTCATGTCCCAACCCGCGGCAACAGAAACAGTGTTCGTTACCCATCCATAGGTGCCATCCCCCTGATCTCCATACGCAAATCCAATGTCCTGAATATAGCCGGGAGGCGCTGGAGAAGCGGGGTTGCCAGCATTTGCATATCCGGTGCCAAAGGCGAAGGAAATCGTGCCATTCGGAATCGAGTTGCTTACCACACCGGAAACCGCCGAACTGCCGGAACTATTGGTCGCCTGAACATCAAAGTAATATTCCGTTGCCTCGTTCAACCCGGTGTCCAAAACATTATTAGTTCCATCCAAAAGCGTTGCCAGGGGCGAAAAATGAATGCCATCGGTCGAAGCATTCACCACATACGATGGGGTTTGTGGATCGGGTGTGCTTAATTGAAGAAAGATGCCACTGGTGCCGTACAAATCCGTTTTTATTGCAGGCAATGATGGATAGGTCAGGGCGGTCACTGCAGGAGAGAGCGCGCTCAAGCCGCCTGTGTTCAACGATGCCGCCACCTGATAATAATACAGCGTTCCGTTCGTGACAGAACTATCCGTGTAGTTGGTGCTTGTGACATTGGCGATTATTGTCAAAGCCCCGCCTTGCAGCGCGGTCCGTTCCACCACGTAATTGGTAGCGTTAGGGTAGCTGTTCCAACTCAAAGCGACCGAAGTCGGATTAACTGTATTCGTCAGGCCAGCGACTGCCGGGCTGGGTGTCCCTGAAATCTCGAGAGAATAATTGGTGCTGGGCCCGAACGCGTTGGTGGACTGAACCACATAGTAATAGGTTTGAAATTGAATCAATCCGGGGTCTATGTAAGCCAGACTGTTGGTGGTTCCCACCGGCGTGTAAGACCCGCCACTTACGGTCGAGCGACTGATGATATAACCCAGGGCCGTCGGCGCCGGCTGCCATGAAATTGTCAAGCTATTGGTACCAGTAATCACCGAGAGGCCCGTCGGAGGAAGAGGAGGCTGTGGAGTCTGAATGCTTATGCTGCCCGACCCGCCCGGCAGAAAGTTGTTGGGAAAATTGGCGAAGAGATTGGTGTAAGGGTAATATCCATTTGTCAGAGTGGTCCCTTCAATCGTCAGGCTGCCAAAGATGACGTTCGTGTGCAGGTTCATCAGGCCGCCATTGGTCAAAATCAACTGCCCAGTGCAGATCGCGGCATAATCGAAATCAAGAATGGCATAGGCGTCATTGGTTAGGCCACCAGGATCGGCGCTGGCGGGCGAAGTATTACTTTCAAGCGTCAACAGAGGATAATCTGGAATCTGGTTCAGCAGCGGATTGACGGTGATGTTGGCGCTGCCGAGACACTGAGGGGTTGTGCCGATCAACCAGCCTTCTTGAATGATCCAGTCTCCCTGGAAAGTGTTCAGCCCATTAGTCACCAAAACAGGAGTATTCGTCGGTGTAAGGATCAGCGCGATTGGCCCGGTTCCCGACATCACACCACCTATGATCATTGAACGTTGCAACGTTGTCAGCCCAATACCGGGATTGCCTACATTGGCCGCGGGAGCCAGTACCGATATGCTCGGACCCTCTATTTCAATGCTTCCTTGTATGTTCCATGTCCCATTATCTCCATCATCCAAGAGGCCACCATTCAGAATCAGCCCGGGATTCCCGTTCACCCCCGGAAAGTTGGCGGGATAGGGGCTTGTTAATCCGGTGACATCTTTAAATCGAATTTCACAATTGGTATCTATCGTCAAGGAATCGCCGGGAAAGGTTTGACTCGATCCACTTCCTGTTGGATTGCGAAGCCGGGTGTTATTAATGGTTCCATATTGTAAATATACGGTGTTAAAAACTTCTTCATAAGTATTACCGGCGACAGGCGAAACTTTTGGCGTTGTATTCAAATACGTTCCCGGCGCGTTGGTGACCCATGCCGCTGCAGTCCAGTTGGCGCCGGATCCTTGAGCGACTTCGGTTGTTAAATTCGTCTGCCCCCGGCTGATGAAGGGTAACGAGACCCATGCCGAGAAAAGAAAGGTCATGAAGAAGCGATTTGAATTGCACATAATTTGTGTAGTTTTCTTTTGTTTCAGGATTACTGTTGAATAATTTATCATCCTTTTTGAGGATGTCTTGTCGGGAAATTCCTCTACGAGGAAAAAGCGGGCTAATCCCCTTAAAAATAAGCAAATGCTGCAAAAATTGTGCAGAAAATGGCAATTCCCGTCGGTTCATTTACTGCCTTTTGCTGCTGTTTTTCCCGGACGCTGGCGGCTATACAGCGGCAAATCATCCGCTTTGCCCATCCTCGAATTGCGCGCCCGGCAGTCCCAAATCGATTGGCCTAACACACTCGAATAAAAAAAACATAAGTCGAGATTCCCTGCCAGCCGAATTTTGATGGGTAATTATTTCAAAGGCGTTGCATGGCCCACCGCGCAGACTGCATTGTGCCGCGCATAGTCATATCGATAGTGCCATTCGAACCAATTTGATTTTTCACCTTGTCGCAGCACTTTGCCCATGTAATAATGACTATCTAAATAATTGTCGCGATGATCGATGTTGGAATAATTGAAGACGACGCTCCCGCCCGAAAAATGCTTTCCGACTGGATTTTACAGGAGAAAAACTTCCGTTGCGTCGGCGATTATGGCGATGCGGAAACCGCTTTAAAACATCTGCCTTCGGCCAAGCCGAATGTTGTCCTGGTGGATATCAACCTGCCTGAAATGAATGGCACCGAATGCGTGCGTCGTCTGCGGCATTTGCTTCCCACGGCGCAATGCGTCATGCTGACTGTCTATGAGGATTCGGACCACATTTTTCAATCACTGGCCGCGGGGGCCAGCGGTTATTTGCTTAAAGATACTCCGCTTAATGAAGTTCTCCTGGCGGTAGAAAATGTTTTTAACGGAGGCGCGCCGATGAGCACCAATATTGCGCGCAAGGTCGTGCAGTTTTTCCAGCTATCCCGACCCAACACCCCTGAAGACGAACAGTTGTCTTCGCGGGAGAGCGAAGTGCTAAATCTTTTGGCACGCGGGTTTTTGTACAAAGAGATCGCAGAATCGCTGGGAATCAAGCTGCGCACGGTAAATACCTATGTTTACCGTATTTACGAAAAACTTCACGTTCGTTCCCGCAGCCAGGCCGTGGCAAAATATGCCAACATTCCGGGGCGGTTTGCGGATAAAAAAAAATAAGCCGATAAGCAGTTTAAATTTTTCCCCGCCATAACGGTTCCGCCCACATTTTCCATTGTATGAATTTATCAATAGTGGATCTTACCGGCCATTATGGCGCGAATTCATAATTTCGCTGACATGACATTGAAACAGCCCATTTTCTTCACCCCTCTTCTGGCTCTCCTCTTATCCGCTGGTACTCTCAACTCGCAGCCTTCAAATGTCGCAGCCTCCTCACCGCCGGTCTATGGGCCGGATACATCGCACGAAAGCGATCCGATGCCAAATGGCGTGTTCGGATGGAACAGTCTCATGCAAAGCACCAATCTATCATCGGAAGCCAGTCAGACTTATTTTCTCTTTTCGTTCACAAATATTTCAGAGGCAGTAGTGAACATTCTGGATGTTCAAACATCCTGCAACTGCACTACAGTTCAATTGCCTCCACTCCCCTGGACGATTTCCGCCGGTGGCAGGGGACAGATTCCAGTCACCGTCAATATTGAGGATAGAAACGGCACCTTTTTTAAATCCCTAAACATCGTGACTGACAAGGGTATGAAACAATTGCTTTTGCGAATCAACGTCCTGCCGCCAGTGCCAATGACGATGACCGAGGCTGAACGCGCGCGCGGAATAGCCACCGCAAAGGCGGATCGCCAGGCGGTTTTTCACAATGATTGCGCCATCTGTCACTTCCGGCGTGGCGAAGGCAAATACGGCGCCACCCTTTTTGAAGCCGATTGCGCAATTTGCCACGAAGCTGTGCATCGCGCTTCATTTGTGCCTGAGTTGCACAATTTGAAGGTGCCGACCAGCCCTGATTTTTGGAAGATATGGATCGCCCATGGTAAAGCCGGTTCGTTCATGCCGGCCTTTTCGCAAACTGAAGGAGGCCCACTGACTGATGCACAGATTGAGTCACTCGCGGTTTATCTTAATGAAGCGATTCCCTCCAAAGTCCCGACCTCACCATAGTAACATCTCTTGCAAAAAAAACTGCGTGTCAGGTGCGAGAGGCAGGCCGTTCTCAAGGTGTAGCGACACGATAAAAACGCTCGGAATAGTTTGTTGCGGAAGTGTCCAGAAACTGCATCGTTTCGGTTGTATTTGTGAAGTCAATCAAGTCGGTCCAGTTGGAGTCCGCCAGGTTGGTGGATGTCTGGATGCGATAGCCGCGGCCGATTTGGCCGACGAGATTCAATGCAAATCCGCCATTGGCGAATTGATTGCTTCCGGTCACAGTAAAAATCGGGCCGGATTGCAAAATGGTTCCGTTATTGCCAACAGCCACAAAAGAGCCATTGCCATAAACCACTCCGTTTAATGACGAGTTTGTTTCTTCAAACTGATTGACCCAGGTGATGGCATTTGCCGAACTCAATATAAAGCCAACAGTGCCACCGCCAAATTGTCCAAATGGGCCGCCATAACCGCCAACGGTTACAAACGAGCCGTTGCCCCACGCGATGCCAAAGAGATTAGCCCCGGTTCCGGCCAACCCCTCGCTCCATGTTGTCCCATTCGGCGAGGTTACGAAAACGCCGCCAGGCGCGGCTGGAGAGTCGCCGCCCACAGCCACAAATTGATTATCGCCAAAGGTGATTCCCCAAAGAGGCAGGTGAACAGGGCTTGACCAGTTGGTTCCATTGGTGGAAGTAAATAGAGCGTTGGCTCCGACTGCCGCGAAGATACCGTTCGCGTAAGTTATGGCAGATCCCGACGCGCCGGGGGAGGAGAGCAAGTTCCACGTTGTGCCGTTGGTCGAAGTCACTATCTCGGGGCCCACCGCGCCCCCTCCACCCACAGCTACATAAAGTCCGTCGCCGTATGTAACACTGTAAAGAATAAGGTCGGCCACGGGAAATTGACCACCGTTCCGGCCTACCGTGGTGACGGCAGTCCAGGTGTCGCCGTCGGCAGAGTTTAGAATAATACTTCCACCCACTGCAACGAAGATGCCGTTGGCATAAGTGATTCCGTATAGATTGTTTGCCGTCCCGGAGCTTTGAGCCGCCCAGTCGGCGCCATTGGTGGAAGTCAAAATCGTGCCATCATCTCCAACGACCACGAAGGTGGATGCCCCATAGGTGATGGCATTGAGGTCGTTCGTTGTTCCCGAATTTTGGATTGTCCAGGTGTCCAGCGGTCCAGCACGCGAGCACCAACTCAAGACAAGCATCCCTAAAAAGATCATGAATGTTGTTTTCATCCTAATCCTGATCTCCATCTGAGCGTACCTTCTCGAGGCTGGTCGTCATAGCTCATTTGATTGATTTACAATGGTACGAATATTTCAAACGACAAGTAGGGAGTTTTCTCGACATGACAGAGTTGGAAGGTGGGTTAGCATTTTGTAACGCCATCAAATTGATTTGGTAACGACAGCGATGGAACTGGTGTCCGCAGACTCCGGACTGTTGTAACTGTTTTAACGAATTGAATGGCATACTTTTTTGTGAAAACCCGGTCAAAGTTCGATGTGAACAGGGGCATGGCATGGGGATTGATTTTTCTTCTGGCAATCTCGACTCCGTGCTTTGCGGATCCTTTGCCATTATGTGGCGTTAACATTGCCGGTGGCGAATTCTGGCTGGCTCGAAAGACGGACGAGGTGACTCCCCGCTACGGCAAAAACTACTCCTACCCCACCAGAAACGAGATAGACTATTTTGCCGGAAAAGGAATGAATTTCTTCCGTTACCAGTTTCTATGGGAAACCTTGCAGCCGAAGTTAAGAACGCCGCTCAATCAAGAGGATTTGGACCGGCTAAAAACCTCTGTGGAATTCGCGACCTCCAAAAAATTAGTTGTGCTTCTCGATCCGCACGATTATGCCCGCTATTATGAAACCGATATTATTGGCGGAACGAAAGTCAGCGCGGCTGATTTTGCCGATTTTTGGCGGCGTCTAGCGGTTGAATTTTCGGATAATCCCTATGTCTGGTTTGGTTTGATGAATGAGCCGCACAGCATGCCCACACAACAATGGTTTAATGATGCAAATGTGGCCATCGCGGCCATCCGCAGCACCGGCGCCAAAAATATGATTTTAGTCCCAGGCAACTCCTGGACCGGCGCTCATTCGTGGAGATCCGAAGATTATGGCGGCGAGAGCAATGCCAGGGGCATTTTGACCATTAAAGACCCGCTCAATTATTGGGCGATAGAAGTTCACCAATACCTTGATGACGATTCCTCCGGAACTCATGACGAAGTCACCAGTCCAACGATTGGTTCTAAACGGCTCAAGACATTTGTGGACTGGTGCCGGCAAAATAAGATGCATGCGTTTTTAGGCGAGTTTGGCGTCCCGGTGACAACCAATGGAGAGGTGGCACTAAACGATATGCTTTCGAGCATGGAACGTGATAATGATGTCTGGCTGGGTTGGTCGTGGTGGGCGGCGGGCGCGCGTTGGGGCGATTATATGTTCACCATTGAGCCTGAAAATGGGAAAGACCGTCCGCAAATGGCCTGGCTGGAACCTCATTTGCCAGGAGCGAAAGTGCCGCAATTTTCGGTATCTGTTATCAACGGCATGGGGTCATGCACCAACCAAGCCTGCGCCGTCAGCACTGTGGAAGCGGTGCCTGACGACAAAGCCGAAGTGTTTAAAGGATGGGCTGGTGATACCACATGGTTGGAAAACCCAAAATCGCCCAAAACAACCATCCTGGTGCCGTTCAAAAATGTCGAGGTGGTGGCGGTCTTTGAAAAACCCTCGGATTTGGCCGCTGCCCATGAATAGCGACAAAGCCTCCCACGTTCATCCTCTTTTGTGGGTTTCCTCCAGCTATCTGGCAATGGGACTTATTTATGTCACCGTCGCGAGTGTTGCCACGGTGATGTTCAAAAATATGGGCATGAACAACGCGAACGCGGCGCTTTGGTCGAGCCTTCTAGGGGTTCCCTACATATTAAAACTTGCCTGGGCGCCCTTATTGGAAATGTACCGGACAAAAAGGTTCTTCGTGGTGCTGATGCAATTCTGTCTAGCGGTGAGCCTCGTAGGCGTGGCGTTTGCCATCAATCTTCCGGGCAAGGCATGGATGGCGCCGACCCTGGCGTTGCTGGCCATAACCGCGCTGTTCGGCGCGACACAGGACATCGGATCGGACGGCGTTTATGTGACGACGTTGCCGCCGAAGGAAATGGCCAAATTTACAGGCTTCCAAAGCATGTGCTGGAACGCCGGATTTTTGCTCGCCGCAGGCCCGCTGATCCATTTTAGCGGCGTGCTGCACGAAAGAACCGGATCCTGGGGGGAGTCCTGGATGGTGATTATGCTGATTATTGCCGCACTATTGATGGTGGCGGGAGTGTATCACATCAAAATGCTGCCACCGGGAGCCGCCGCGTTGGATGCTCCAAAGAATTTGGGAGATGTCGCGCAAAATTTCGGTCATATTTTTGCCACTTTTTTTCAGAAAAGAGACGTCTGGCGACTGCTGGCGTTCGCCCTTTTTTACCGGTCCGGGTTTGGCCTGATTAACACGATAGGACCCTTGTTCATGATCGACGATCGCACCAGGGGCGGATTGGGACTCTCCAATCAAACGCTCGGCGATATCAACGGCACCTTCGGCACCGCCGCATTTATCCTCGGCTCATTGTTCGGCGGCTGGTTCGTGTCCCGCATAAGTTTGAGAAAATCGCTGTTCCTCCTCTGCCTCTGCCTGAATGTTCCAAACATCACCTATCTTATCTTAAGCCAGATGCTTCCGACGAATTATTATCTCATTGCGGGCATTGTCACGCTGGAAAAGCTTGGATGGGGCATCGGTTGCGTCGGGCAAATGATTTACATGATGCAGCAAATAGCGCCCGGTCCGTATAAAACAGCGCACTACACCATCGCGACCGGGCTTATGGGAGCGAGCATGTTGGGCACCGGCGGAATCAGCGGTTTCATCCAAAGCTGGGTGGGCTACCAATGGTTTTTCATCATTGTTCTCTTTGCTGCCATGCCGTCGTTGGTTGTGACCTGGCTGGCGCCGTTTCACCATCCTGATTCTACAGCTCTTACAAAAGTTCCGGAGAAATCCAAGGTAACTGTGCCCGTCACTGATGCAATTTAATCCAATATAATAAGATCATGGATTACGGACATTTCGACGATCAACGCCGCGAGTATGTCATCACCCGGCCGGACACCCCGTTGCCGTGGATTAATTACCTCGGCTGCGAGGCCTATTTCGGCCTTATTTCGAATACCGCCGGTGGCTATTCTTTTTACCGGGATGCGCGCCTGCGTCGACTGACGCGCTATCGATACAATAATGCGCCGTTCGATTTGGGTGGACGTTATCTTTACCTCCGTGACAATGGCAATGAGGAATTCTGGTCGCCCTCATGGCAACCGACGCGCGCGAAGCTCGACCATTACGAATGCCGCCATGGCATGGGCTACACCATCATCGGATCGAGCCATGCGAGGATTGAAGCTCAAACGACTTATTTCGTGCCACTAGGCGAGACCTTGGAGATTTGGAGGCTGCAAGTCACCAACCGCCGCAATACACCGGCGAAACTCTCGGTTTTTTCCAGCCTCGAATTTTGCCTTTGGGACGCGCAGGATGATGCCACGAATTTCCAGCGTAATTTCAGCACCGGCCAGGTCGAAGTTGCCGAAGGGGTGATTTATCATAAAACGGAATACCGCGAGCGGCGCAATCATTTCGCCTACTTCGCCTGTTCGGAAAAACTCGCCGGATTTGACACGCAGCGCGATGTTTTTCTTGGCGCCTATCGAGGTTGGGAGAGTCCCGCGGCGGTGGAACGGGGAAAATCGTTCAATTCCATTGCCCACGGCTGGGCGCCGCATGGTTCACATCACGTCAAACTGAATTTGAAACCGGGCGAGACAAAGGAAGTAATTTTCGTCCTTGGCTACCATGAAAACCCCGTTGACCAGAAATTCGATCCGCCCAATTCGCAGACACTGAACAAAAAGACGGTGAAGCAAGTCATCGCCAGAAATCTCGACGGCAAAAATGTCGCGGCGGCCTTCGAACGTCTGCGCGACTATTGGAGTGAAAAGCTTGGCATTTACCAGGTGCGGTCACCCGATGTTCACGTCAATCGCATGGTCAATATTTGGAACGCCTATCAGTGCATGGCCACGTTCAATATGTCGCGCTCGGCGTCCTTCTACGAATCCGGCATCGGACGCGGCCTGGGTTTCCGTGATTCGAACCAGGATTTGTTGGGGTTCGTTCACATGGTTCCGGCTCGAGCGCGGGAGCGGATTTTGGATATCGCCGCCACTCAACTCAAATCCGGAGGGGCGTTCCACCAATATCAGCCGTTGACCAAGCGCGGGAACAATGACATCGGCAGCGGTTTTAACGACGACCCGCACTGGCTTATTCTCGGTGTAGCCGCGTATCTTAAAGAAACGGGTGACTGGCAGATTCTCGACGAGCAGGTGCAATTTGAAAATGAACCTGGTTCCGAGCAACCGCTCTATGAACACCTGCGCCGCAGCTTAAATTACACGTTGGAACGGCTTGGCCCGCACGGTTTGCCCCTCATTGGGCGCGCTGATTGGAACGATTGCCTGAATCTCAATTGTTTTTCCGACACACCGGGACAATCATTCCAAACTACCACCCACAAAGACGGCAAAGCGGCTGAGTCAGTTTTTATCGCGGGATTGTTTGTCCTTGCGGCCAAGGAGTTGGCTGCCATCGCTCGCAAGCGCGGCTTGGAAAAAGACGCGCATCAATACCTCGCCGACCGTAAGAGAATGGAGAGTGTCGTGCATCAGCATGGCTGGGACGGCGAATGGTTCGTGCGCGCTTACGATGATTTTGGCAAACCCATCGGCTCAAAAACGTGCGATGAGGGAAAAATTTTCATCGAATCACAGGGCATGTGCATCATGGCGGGCATCGGCCTCGACGACGGCAAGGCAAATCGTGCGCTGGATTCCGTTCACAAACATCTGGCCACCAAACATGGCATCGTATTGCTGCAGCCGGCATTCTCGAAATACTACCTTCATCTGGGTGAAATTTCTTCCTATCCACCCGGCTATAAGGAAAACGCCGGGATTTTCTGCCACAACAATCCGTGGATCATTATTTCCGAGGCGATGGTTGGCAACGGCGACCGCGCCTTTGATTATTACACCCGCATCAATCCTTCGGCGCGTGAGAAAATAGGCGACATCCATCGTTGTGAGCCATATGTCTTCGCGCAAATGATCGCGGGCAAGGACGCCCCGACGCATGGGGAGGCAAAAAATTCATGGCTCACCGGCACAGCGGCGTGGACTTATTTTACCGTGACCCAATGGATCCTTGGCATCCGCGCTGAATACGATGGCCTGCGAATTGACCCGGTGATTCCGGCAAAATGGAAAGGCTTCACCGTGACGCGCCATTTCCGGGGCAATACTTTTTTTATTGAGGTCAAAAATCCGGATGGAAAGCAACGCGGTGTCAAAAATTTGTTTGTGGATGGAAAAAAAATCGCGGGCAACTTGTTGAGCGTTGATCTGCCGCGGTCAAAGCCTATTCAAGTTGAAGCCGTGCTGGAAGATTGACCCGCCGAAGCGAGCGAAAAATGAGAATCCCGTTTCAGCATATTCACCTTGCGATTGCCGCGGGAGTTTTCTTTCTTTGCTTTCACGCCGTTGCCGGCCCGGAGCCGGTGGACAGCGTGTCCCCATTTATCGGCACCGGCGATCATGGCCATACTTATCCGGGGGCAACAGTGCCGTTTGGATTTGTTCAATTAAGCCCCGACACACGTGTGCCGACGGACCCCTGGACCCTTTGGGGGTGGGACGGCTGTTCCGGCTATCACTACTCGGATACTTTTATAATGGGCTTCAGTCACACGCATCTGTCCGGCACCGGCCGCGGCGATTTCGGTGACGTGCTCGTCATGCCAGTCACCGGCAGGGTCAACACACCGTTTGACACCCGGCGCTTTCATTCACATTTCTCCCACGACAACGAATTCGCAAGCCCTGGCTATTATCGTGTCTGGCTTGATGATTATGACCTTCAAGCTGAACTGACCGCCACCGCCCACGCGGGAATGCATCGCTATACTTTCCCCGCCTCGGAACAAAGCCATTTCTTGATTGATCTTGTCCATGGCATCGGGAACGAATGTACGGAAGCGATGCTCAAAGTAGAGAGCAGCAATGTTATCACCGGCTTCCGCCACAGTGATGGGTGGGCGACGAACCGGACGATTTATTTTGTCATCGAATTTTCCCGGCCATTTGCAAGCGTTGAGCTGGAGCAGGACGGAAACTTATTGGCCCCGGGGCAAAGTGTCGCGCAAAGCAAAAATGTACGTGCCTGTGTTGATTATCAAACCTCCGCCCAACAACACATTTTGTTGCGAGTGGGGCTTTCCCCTACGAGCATTGCCGAGGCAAAAATGAATCTGCAGAAAGAGATTCCGACGTGGGATTTTGACGCCGTCCGCGAAGTGGCCCGGAAAAATTGGAACGAGACTCTCTCCCGAATCCAAATTGAAACCACGGATCCAACGATTCGCCGGATATTTTACACGGCATTATACCATACGATGACAGCTCCCCAGCTATACAATAATGCTGATGGTTCTTACCTCGGCCCGGACAAGCAAACATACCCTGGTTCAGGGTTTCAGTATTATTCCACGATGTCCTTATGGGATACTTTTCGGGCCGAACACCCTTTGCTGACGTTGGTACAACCGGAGCGGGTCAATGATTTTGCGAGGTCTATGCTCGCCTTATATCAGGAATCGCCGGACCATGCGCTGCCATCCTGGCCGCTCGCCGGTTCAGAAACATGGACCATGATCGGCTCGCACTCCGTGCCCGTGATTTATGATGCTTATGAAAAGGGCTTTCGCGGCTTCGACCCCGAACTGGCATTTCAAGCGATGACCAACACCGTCTGGAACAGCCGCAACCGGCAGGATGAGTATCAAAAACTCGGTTATGTTCCCTGGGTAAAAGGCCGCACGGAAGCCGTTTCGCGGACGCTGGAATTTGCCTATGACGATTGGTGTATCGCGCAAATGGCCAAGGCGCTCGGCAAAACCGGCGACGAAAGAAGGTTCACCCGGCGCGCGGAAAATTATAAGAACGTTTGGGATCCGAAGACGAAATTTTTCCGCGCCAAAAATCCTGACGGCACATTTCACAAACCGTTCGATCCCAAAGAGGTGGCGACCGGCGATGACGATGCCTCCGGCAGTTACACCGAGGCTGACGCCTGGCAATATATGTTTGCCGCCTTTCAAGATGTGCCGGGCATGATCCGGCTGTACGGCGGTGATACCGAATTCATCAATCGGTTGGACCAGTTTTTTAACGAGGATTCGGACATGACCCACTGGCGGATTGACGTGACCGGACTGGTCGGCCAATACGCCCACGGAAATGAGCCCGACGAGCACGTGCCCTATCTTTATGCGCTGGCCGGCGCACAATACAAAACCGCGCGGCGTGTGCGCGAAATCCAATTGATGCAATACGACGATACGCCGGCGGGTATTTGCGGCAATGACGACTGCGGCCAGATTTCCGCATGGTATGTCTGGAGCGCGATGGGACTTTACCCGTTGAATCCAGCGAGTGGAACTTACGTCATTGGCAGCCCGTTGGTGGAAAAAGCAGAGATTCGCCTGGATCCAAAATATTATCCCGGGGCGCGGGGCGGTGTCTTCACAATCCTTGCGGATAACGTCTCGAAGCAAAATTGCTACATCGAATCGGCAACGCTGGATGGCCAGCCTTTGAACCATCCCTGGGTGACTCATAAGGAGATCGCCGCCGGTGGAACATTAGAACTGGAAATGGGGATTCTTCCAAACAAAGAGTGGTGGCGGCTGCAGCAAATTGAAAACCAGCAATGATCGTCAAGCTGACATTGATTTGGCCGGTCTCAGAACGTAGTCTTTTAATATGTTCCCACTGCAGGCAATAAAATCGACGGGAAAGTTTTTACTGAATGGTTGGGGATTGGCAGCCGCACTTTTATCAGCCGGCATAAATTTGGCGACGGCACAAACGGCAACGCAGCCTTTTTTTGTGCATCTTTGGCAGGCAGAGGATGGCCTGCCCCAAAGCGCCATTCCCGCGATTCGCCAAACACGCGACGGTTTTTTGTGGATCTGCACGTATGGGGGGCTGGCGCGCTTTGATGGGCAACATTTCGACGTTTTTAACGAGCTTAATTCACCCGGGCTGACGAACAGCAGCGTGACTTGCCTGTTTGAAGATGCTGATGGAAATTTATTAATCGGGCATGAGACCGGAAACCTGACTCGTTACAGCGATGGCAAATTTCAGCCAGTGGACTTTCATGCATCGTGGAGGAATCGGGCGATCGTTTCTATTAACACTGACGACCATGGGGATATTTGGCTGCAGAATGCAGACCAACAACTGGCACGATTAAAAGATGGCGAAGTGTTGACACCGCCCAGCGGAGGACTGTTCAATTTTGGCGCTCTGGTTAGGGACAACCAAGGGCATTTGTGGGTCATGAATTCGGGCAAGGTTTCCGTGATAATGAACGGTGAATTGACTCCGGTGGATTTCGATGGAGTCACTTCAGACACAATTATTCAAGGTATCGCTCGCAGCGAACAAGGGGGAATATGGGTCGCCTGCCAGGGACGTTTGAAGCGATGGAATAATAAGCATTGGGTTGAAGACTTGGGGCCATCTCCATGGGGAAATGGCACTCTGGCCGCCTTGTTGGAGATGAAAGACGGGTATTTGGCTGCGGCAACCTTCGATCAAGCAGGCCAAGGCCTCTACCTGATTAGTCCCAAAGGAAAGGTGACCCTGTTTAACAGGACCAACAGGCTATCAAGTGATTGGATTCGGTGTCTGTATGAAGACCGTGAAGGGAATTTATGGGCGGGCTTTGGCAACAGCGGTTTAGCCATGATACGGCAGACTGAAATGACCACGGTTAATCCGCCTGATAATTGGCAGGGACGGGGGGTATTATCCATTTGTCTTGGGAAAAATGACAAATTATGGTTTGGCACCGAGGGGGCCGGCATATATGGATTGCAAGATAGAAAATGGGAGCATTATGACGAACAAGATGGTTTGTCGAACATGTATGTCTGGTCGGTCTTGGAAGACCCGCAAGGCAAACTTTGGGCGGGTACTTGGGGTTTCGGTTTGTACGCAAAGGAAAATAATTATTTCAATCCAGTCGTGGGCACCACGAATTCTCGAGTTACTGCAATTTTGCCTGATACGGACGGCGGCTTGTGGCTGGGCACAGGATCAGGCCTGGCGAAATTACAAAATAACGGCCTCGTCACCTGGCCTGCGGGTAAAAATGTATCAGGCGGTCCGCAAGTGAGAGCCATACTGGAGGAGGATACCAACAGGGTTTGGTTTGGCACTTCCGGCGCAGGGCTGGAGTGTCTTGAGAGCGGTGACTTGCGCCGATTCGGCAAACGCGACGGTCTATCAAGCGATTCTATAAATTGTCTCTATCAAGATTCCGACGGCGTACTTTGGGTTGGCACAGCGAGTGGCGGAATCGACCGATTGAAAGACGGCCATTTCTCCGCTGTTACAACTCAACAAGGTTTGCCTAATAATGAAATTTGCGACATTGAAGATGATAACAATGGCTTTTTCTGGATAAGCACGGGGGGTGGAATTGTGAGAGTCAGCAAAGAATCTTTGACGGATTGTATCGAAGGCCGGGTCAATTCTTTGGATTGCCGGATTTACGGCAGGGGTGATGGAATGCCCAGCATTGGATGTTCTGGCGGATTTCAACCGGCGGGCTGCCAAACTGCCGACCACCACCTTTGGTTTCCAACCATTCGCGGAGTGGTGGTGATTGATCCGGAAGACGTTAAGACAAATCTCCTCATACCCCCTGTGGCGATTGAACAAGTGAATCTGGATGGGTCACAAATTGACCCTGCCGAAAGCCCGGAGCCATTGCGAATACCCCCGGGGTATCATCGGTTGGAATTTTTCTTTGCCGGCTTGAGTTTTATTGCTCCGGAAAAAGTGCGCTTCAAATTTAAATTGGAGGGGCTGGAAAAAGATTGGACAAGTTCCGGAACAATGCGTTCCACGGCGTTCAACGATGTTCCTCCCGGCAGCTATATTTTCCATGTCATCGCCTGCAACAATGACGGGATTTGGAATGAAACAGGCGCATCGTTTTCCTTTGTCATTTTGCCGCATTATTGGCAAACGCTTTGGTTCAGGATTTTGGTCTGGTTTGGAGGAGTGCTGCTCGTAAGTTGCGGTGTCTGGCTGGACACCCGGCGCCGCTTGCATCGCAAACTTGAACACGCCGAGCATTTGCACGCGATCGAACGCGAACGCAACCGCATCGCCATGGATATCCACGACCATTTCGGCGCGCGGCTCACACAAATCACCTATTTGTGCCAGATCATAAGAAAGAAAATAAATGAGCCTGATTTGGCAACGTTGAGCCTGGACCACCTCCATACCACCGTTCGCAAAGTTACCCGAGAGATGGATGAAATTGTTTGGGCGGTAAATCCCCATCATGACACGTTGGACAGTTTGGCGTTATATTTCGGCAGATTTGCGCAGGAATTCCTTCAATCTGCCGGCATCCGCTGTCGTTTGAACTTTCCCTTGCAGCTTCCTCCCTGGCGACTGACGGCTGAAATCAGGCACAATTTATTCCTTTCCTTTAAGGAAGCTTTAAATAATGTCGCCAAGCATGCGGCGGCCAGCCAGGTTGACGTTACGCTTACAGTTAAACACGATGGCTTCGAACTTATCGTGGAGGACAACGGAAAAGGACTCGATGTCGGACCCCTGGCGGCGGGAGCGTCACCTCATTCAGATCGCCTTTCCCCGGGTAACGGACTGGTAAGTATGCGGCGGCGACAAGCAGATATTGGCGGCCGTTTTAATATCAGCAGCGAATCGGGCAAAGGAACAAAAGTGGTATTTAGCATCAAGTTAAATGACATTTCGTCGATCTGATTGAAGGCACTCCGCTCTGCCATAAAATCAGGAGTGGACAAAACCGAATCTTAAACAGTTCCATGGATCAACAATTTCGTCTTCGATGTAGCGCATTTTCCCGACATGACATTTCAGCGACGAGGGATAATCATCAAAAATCAACCGAATGAAATCTGTGTCATGTGTTCTTTTGATTGGCTGGCTCGTCGTTTTCGCGGTCTCGCCTCTTGTTGCCCAAGAGCAATATCCCTTTCAAAATCCTGATCTTTCTCTCGAAAATCGCGTCAGCAATGCCGTGTCTCTGATGACCCTGGGTGAAAAAATAAATTTTTTGCATTTTCACGCAGGGGTGCCTCGTCTCGGGATTCCCCCTCTTGGTTCCGCCGAAGGGCTTCACGGCGAAGCCATGGGGGGCGTGGCTAATTGGGCGCCGCGTCCGCCGATTCCGACGACAACTTTTCCACAGTCCTTCGGCTTGGGCGAAACCTGGGACCCGGACATCTTGCAACAAGCTGCCGCGGCCGAAGGCTACGAGGCGCGTTACATCGCGCAGAACAAAAAATATCACCAGGACGCCCTGGTCGATTTTCTCGCCCAATGCGGATTTGGGCCGCGACCCGCGCTGGGGCAGGACCGAGGAATGTTACGGCGAAGACCCGTTTTTTAACGGCACCATGGTGGTTGCCTTTGTCAAAGGATTGCAGGGCGAAAACCCGCGCTACTGGCAAACTGCCTCGTTGCTAAAACATTTTCTGGCCAACAGCAATGAGGACGGGCGTGACTCTTCATCGTCTGATTTCGATGAACGTCTGTTTCGCGAGTATTATTCCGTCCCCTTCCGCATGGGTATCATGGATGGCGGCGCGCGCGCGATTATGGCGTCCTACAATTCGTGGAACGGAATCCCAATGATGGTCAATCCGGCGCTTAAAAATGTGGCGGTCAATGAATGGGGGGAAAATGGGATCATTACCACCGATGGCGGGGCTTTCAAGCTGTTAATGACCGCGCACCACTTCACCACAAACTATGAGGCCGCCGCCGCTGCCGCCATCAAAGCCGGCATCACCATTTTTCTGGATCACGATCGGACCAACCTGAGTACCGCAATCAGCAACGCGCTCGCGGATAATTTGCTCTCCGAAACCGATATTGACGACTCCGTGAAGGGCAACTTGCGCGTGATGATAAAATTGGGCTTGCTCGACCCGCCGGATAACAATCCGTACGCCAAAATCGGCCAGGCCTCCGAACCCGAACCGTGGTTGTCGCCCGAACACCGCGCGCTGGCCCGTCGTGTCACTCAGGAATCCATTGTCTTGTTGAAAAATTCCGGCGACCTTCTGCCGCTTGACAAAACCAAAATCAAATCCATCGCCGTCATCGGGCCGCGCGCCAATGTCGTATTGCCGGATTGGTATGGTGGCCAGCCGCCTTACACAGTCTCCCCGCTCGAAGGCATAAGAAACAAAGTCGGCCCCGAGGTCACCGTGAATTTTGCGACAAACAATGATCACGGCGAGGCCGTAAAGCTCGCACGTTCCTCCGACGTGGTCATCGTGTGTGTCGGCAATCATCCCACGGGTGATGTCACCAACTGGGCAAAAGTCGCGTTGCCCAGTTACGGGCGCGAAGCCGTTGACCGTCAATCGATCACGCTGGAAGATGAAAAGTTGGTTAAAGAAGTTTACGCCGCCAACCACAACACGGTGGTCGTGCTCATTTCCAGCTTTCCCTATGCGATTAACTGGACGCAAAAGCATGTTCCCGCCATTGTTCACCTGACTCATTGCAGCCAGGAACTGGGCAACGCGCTCGCCGACGTTTTGTTCGGCGACTACAACCCCGCGGGCCGGCTGGTGGAAACCTGGCCGAAATCACTGCGCCAGTTGCCGCCGATGATGGACTACAACATCCGCGACGGACGGACTTACATGTATTTCAAGGGTCAGTCCGCTTTATCCTTTCGGATACGGTTTGAGCTACACGACGTTTGAGTATTCAAATTTGAAAACCAGTTCGCCGACCTTGAGCCGTGACGGAACGCTTACCGTAAGCGTGGACGTGAAAAATACGGGCGCGCGCGCGGGTGACGAAGTGGTGCAGTTATATGTGAGGCATCTGAATTCCGCCGTGTCGCGCCCAATGAAAGAACTGAAAGGGTTCAAACGGTCACCTTGCAGCCGGGCGAGCAAAAACAGTTGAAATCCCATTACCAGCGAACTTGCTGGCGTATTGGAACACGGACAAACACGCCTTTGAAATTGAATCGGACAAGATTCAAATCATGGTCGGCAGTTCTTCCGCCGACATTCGGCTGCAAAAAACCATTGAAGTGAATGACGGATTGATGATGAGCCAGACCCGGACATTTGATTCGGGGCTTGACCCAATGTGTCTGCACACCGAAGGAAACAAGGTGCTCGATGCCGCCGGCAAACCGGTCCGGCTCTGCGGCGTCAACATCGCCTCGCTCGAATGGACCAACGGTGGTGATCATGTCGAGGAATCCGTGAACCGCGCCATCAATGATTGGAAAGTGAACCTCATCCGCCTGCCGCTGGCGCAAGACCGCTGGTTTGGCAAAATGCCCAATCAATCCGACGGCGGCGCCGCTTATCGCGCTCTCGTGGACAAGCTGGTGGGCACCTGCGCGGCAGGGCACGTGTATATTGACCTGGATTTGCATTGGTCGGAGTGCGGCAAATGGGTCGGCGAAGGCGGCAGGCTCGGCCAACATAATATGCCGGACCAACATTCGGTTGAATTCTGGCACGATCTGGCGGTGCGTTACAAAAATCAGCCGAATGTTATTTTCGGACTCTACAACGAACCGCATGACGTTTCGTTTGAGGTTTGGCGCAATGGCGGAATGGTCACCGACAAACCGGCCCGACAGGATCCAGACCAAACCGCAATCATTTACCAAACCCCCGGCATGCAAACGCTTTACGATACGGTGCGGGCGACTGGGGCGCAAAATGTGGTGACCGCAGGTGGATTGGATTGGGCCTACGATTTGAGCGGCGTGTTGCAGGGTTATGCGATCAGCGGCACAAATCTGATTTATGAAACGCATCCCTATCCCTTCAAGAAGAGAGATTGGGACAGTGAGTTTGGCGCGGCCAGTGAAAAATTTCCTGTTTATATGGGCGAATGGGGTTTTAGCAATCGCGGGAAGTATGGGACGAATACCGTGGCTCATTTGAAATACGCGCAAAATCTGATGGACTATGCCAACCGGCATAATCTTAATTGGACTGCCTGGGATTTGCATATTGCCGCCGGGCCGACGTTGATTAAAAACTGGCAATACGAACCGACGATTTTCGGTCAGTTTGTAAAAGACCAACTCGCAGCGGCAGCGAAGGAGCGCAGCCCAAACAATTGAAGCGGGTCAGCCTCGGCTGCAAAAAAACCATGGATATAAACTGATGAACGGAGATTTCCAATTGACGCGGAAAACTCCGCGAATGCAAAACCACTCTCGGAGGAAAGGATAATGAAAACATACGTCATAACTTTTGGCCTTATTTTTGCAGGAAGTATCCTCCACGTATCAGCGGCAGACACGTGGGTAACGGTAACGCCGCCCGGATCGGCCAGAGTAGTGATTGTTTCAGCCTATCCCGGCAGAAATGAAGTTTGTGCGCTGACCGGCATCAAGGCGAACGGTGTCATTGATACCATGTGGTCAACGACCAACAACGGCGTGACCTGGGAGCAATTCGGCGTCGGAGCCGGCTCGGACCCGATACAAATTTTCCCACTCGGCATCCTCTTTGACCCGTCGCACTTGGACACTTTCTGGCTGTATGGAAATTACGTCGGAAGCTATGGCGCGGCCCTGATGACCACGGATGGCGGAGCTACGGTCCATAAATTCGGAACCGACCCTCCCGGGTGCGGCGGCTTTTGTGAAGACGAAGGCTTCGGCGTCGATTTCAATGACCCGCGGCGAAAAACGATCACCATTGGACAGCATGAGGCCAGTCGCACCATACGATGCTCGAGTGATGGCGGAAATACCTGGACCAACATCGGCAACAGTCTGCCGGCCACCGCCGCGCGCGCCAATTATCAGTTGGTGATCGACTCGCAGACGTTCTTAGCTGGCTGCTCCTTCATGATCTCGGCAGGTCCAACCTACAACTGGTCATTCGGCGGAATCCCCGGCCTGTATCGCACCACAAACAAAGGCGCGAGCTGGACCCGGGTTTCGGACAAAGCGGTTTTTGAAGAGCCGCTCGTGGTGAATCACACCATTTATTGGACATTTTGCAATACCAATACCACTCCTATAAGCGGTGGCCTATTGAGGAGCGATGATCATGGGGCAACCTGGACAGTGGCGACCGCCACCGGTCTGCTTTGGTCCTGCCGTCCCGTTTTATTGCCCGATGGAAAGATCGGCATGATTAACAGTTCCAATTGCATCGCTGCTTCGTCAGACCGAGGCGTTACCTGGACAACCATCACTCCCCCGATCACCGTGCCGACACCATGGGGTTTTACGTATAACGCGCCGGGCAAGGCCTTTTTCGCGTGGCAGAGCAGCGGTGAAAACAACAATCCCGTCGATGGGATCGTGGTGCGTCTGGACATGGATATTACGCCGGTCGGGTCTGTTGTTTCTCTCAGGTAAGCGGCATCGAGTGTGTGCGCAGTCTCAAGGTATTGCTTCCTGAAACACAATTCGTCATGTTGACCGTTTATGAGGATGCCAACCATATTTTTGAAGCGCTTGCCGCTGGGGCCAGTGGTTATTTGTTGAAGCGAATGCCGCCCGAACGTTTAATGGATGCACTGAATGAAGTTAATACCGGCGGTTCACCCATGACCAGTAAAATTGCGCGCAAAGTTGTGCAGTTTTTCCGACAGTCCCCGCCGACAACGCAAATGACAAAAGTACTCTCCCCACGCGAATTCGAGGTTTTGGATCAACTGGCCCGTGGAGCGCTTTACAAGGAAATTGCTGATTCGCTTGGAATCACATATCGGACCGTAAATACACACATTCGTCGCATCTACGAAAAACTTCATGTATGTTCGCGGGGACAGGCCGTGGCAGAATATGCCAACATCCCTTTGCGCCCGCCTCCTACGGATGGAACAAAAAGGAATCTTTAAACCGGTCTCATCATCAGTCGCTGAATTGCTGCGTAAATTCGTGTTGACGGAATTGCCAACCGGGGCAGTGGTGATAAATGGTTGAATGGCAGCTTTTCCGGCTCTTGTTTTCTTTCAACTGAACACATGGCACCCCCACAAAGACGTTGTGGCGTGATGGTGGTGTGATGTGTGGCTTTTTGCCGATCGGCGGGAAACCAGAAAGTCCTTTCAGAAGCTACGCAAATAATTGGTACCAGCGGCTTAATGGCGGAAGGGGTGGGATTCGTGCCCGAAATCTCTTATTTTCGAAGCCAAAATACACGAATTTCTCCGGCATTCAAGCATGGTCCGTAACTATTCAAAATAAAAACTCCTTACCGTTTACTGACACTTACGACAACGCCCAATTGTTGCTAAAAGCGATGCTGATCAGGCCCATTTTGCCATAGCGGCCGACACCTGTCGCAGGTTTGTGATCTGCCACTGCCCCCCGTCGCCCACGAACGAAACTTTACGCTGGTGTGACAAAGCAGAAGGCAAGCGCCGGATCGGTGGAAGCCATGGATGGGTTGGCGAGGCGACTGCAAAACTATTACTGTCCCCTGGGACCAGGGTAATTATTGCCAGCAAGTCTCAAAAAAAGGTGGACACGGCTGTCGCCGAACTCGCCGAGTTTGGTGAAGTGAGCGGCGAAGTTATCAACCTCACCGATGGCACTGATGTGAAGCGTTTCATCGGGGAAGCGGATGCCTACTGGTTAAAGGTGGAGGTCACGGTTCCCGCCCATTCGGGAGTGTCATTGCCATTTCCGATGAAGCGTGTGAGAACCACCTCGGTCATGTCGCCAGAATTATAGGGGTCGCCGAAAGTGAGCCGGAAGTATCCAATTTGCTGGGCTTCGGTCCAAATCTGGTAGGTGCCTACGCCGCCGCCGAAGAGAACATTGTAATAATTGGCGGTAGCGCCGGAGGCGTTGAGGGCGGTTCCGGCAATCACCGGGGCGCCGGCGTCCGCCAAAATCTTGATGATAAACCCGCCGGGTGTGCCATCTCGCGCCAAATAAAAACTGCTTGAAACCGCAGCAACGACCGAGTTGCTCGTGTCGGACGTGCTGTTGATGCGGCGGACAATTAAGCCGGGGCGATTGGGGGCTTCGGTCGTTCCGGTGCCGGAGCCCATTTCCACCGGGCCAGCGACTTGGAGCAAGGCGCTGGCACCGTTGGTGCCGATGGCGATATTGCCGTTGGTGAAGGTTTGATTGCCGTTAAAGGTGTTGCCGCCCGCGATCAAGGCCACGCCGGTCAAATTGGCCCCGCTGATGGCGGGCAAGTTGCCGGTCAGTTTGGCTGCCGGCAGGTTGGTCAACCCCCCGCCGTTGCCACTGAACGTGCCACTCAAGGTAACGCCCGTTTCAGTGTTCGTCACGACTGCGCCGGGCAATTGCGAAAGCGTAACCGCGCCTGTGACATTGGCCGCCGTGCCGGAGTTGGGCGCATAAATGGCATACGGCGTGGGCGTCAGTTCCTGCAACGGATTGAGCGCGCTGAAGTTCGATCCACCATTGGTCGTTACCCCGATGGCCAGCCAGGCGGAACCGCCGGTGAACACTTCCGGTCCGAAATCGAGCGTGATGGTGAACAGGCCGTTGGTCACGCCCACGTCGAGATTCGTCAGCGTGCTGCCGACCTGGCCGGTGTTGGTGGCGGAGTTATTAAACAGCGCGAAAGTGAAGTCGTAATTGCCATTGGCCGGGCTGCCGCCGCTTTGGAGTTGGCCCTGATAAGTAAACGCCGTGCCTTGGGCAAGGACAGAATTGATGAGGATGAACAGGCTGCAAACAGCCACGAGGATGACGGTTTTTCGATTCATAATTTAATTGGCCTTTCAGTTCAGCTTGCTCAACACATCGCCAATCTCAACAGTCTTGGCCGGAAACCAACAAGCTGAAGCGTGACAACTGTATGCAAAATCTCCGAATATGCCAGCAAGATCGGGCTGGGTTGAAGGGGCCGAAAAGGCTCAAAACGAGGCGGTCAAAAGTGTTCCATCGGTAATATATTCAAGGCTGGTGAGCGTGTTGGCAATGGATAGCAGTTCTGCGTTTTTTTCGAGGCGGTTTCTCTACCCAAGGCATCAGGACCGAGCATGGCACATGGCAGCGAGCCCAATCCTTCAGCATTGCAGACAGCAACCGTCAGTGCACAGTTTTGCACGCCAGTCATTGGGGCTTGAATCACGGGCAATTTAATGCCCAAACGTTCAAGGAGCTTTAGCATATTCTCCCATTCGTGAGGTTGGCGTTTATGAAGCTGGGTTAAAAAGCGAAGAAGGATCGCGGCTGACGGGCAGGCGCACTTTAAAGCGGGTTTCGCCGGGACGGGATTCGAATTCGATTTCGCCTCCGTGACGGTCACCCACAATACGGTTGCTGATAACCAGGCCAAGGCCGGTGCCGGTGCCGACCGATTTCGTGGTGAAAAACGGCTCAAAAATGCGCGACTGAATTTCGGGAGGAATACCGGCGCCGTCGTCCACGATTTCGACGACCAACTGATTATCTTCCAAACTCGTGCCGATGCAAATTTTGCCGGTGCCGTGAACGGCGTCTATCGCGTTATCAATCAAATTCGTCCAAACCTGATTCAGCTCGCTGCCATACGCCAAAATTCGCGGGATGGAGCGATCATAGGCCTTGACGAGCTGAACATTCTTCAGCCTATGGCCCAGCATCGTCAGGGTGCTTTCAATGCCGTCATGGATGTCCACTTCCTGCATCGGAGACTGGTTCATGTACGAATAGGATTTGACGGCTTTGACCAATTCCGCAATGCGGCTGGTGCTCTGTTCGACCTGGCTGACCAGTGATTTGAGACTCAAGCGGGCTTCCAACCAGGCAAGCGCATCGGTGCGGCCTGCCGGCGGAAGTCTGTCAGTCAACTCGCCCAGCCGGACGGAATCCAATCCGGCGCCAACAAAAGTCGGCGCAAGGTGCCAAGGGTCAGCCACCCCGTGCGCTTCAAGCCAGCGTGCGACCGCATCTTCGGCGTCGCTGCGCGCGATATGCTCTAATGCGGGCGCCTGAGCGATTCCTTCCCAGACGGCTTGGGCGGCGTCAAAAAGTTGCTGCCATGCCTGGGCGTCGAGAACCTTGCTAAGTCGGCACAGAAGGGGCTGGATCTTGTCGGCGGTTTCTTGCAAGTGGGCGGCAGCCCGACGGGCGGCGGCCGCGGGATTGTTCAGTTCATGCGCCAAACCGGCGGCCATGGTGCCAAGAGAAACGAGTTTTTCCCGTTGCTGCGAGTAACCTTCCATATTTCGCATCCGGCTGGCGGCAGAGCGAAAGACTTCGCGCGCGACTGACGGACAGCCGGCGAGCATGTGCCAAAACTGGTCTGGATTGAGCCGGAACAATCGAGCCGGCTTTGACACACGAGCCGCCGCCACCCAGGGAATGTCCAGGAGGAGCATGACCTCACCGGTATAGCTCCCAGGTTTGACAACTCCCATAAGGATGGACTGACGGTCGTAGGTGCGACTGACCCGAATTTCGCCTGCGAGCAGGAGATGGAAAAAATTGTTTCGCTCTCCTTCGGAAGCCAGCACGGTGCCCGGAAGCGCTTCAATGACTTCGCCACCTTCCAGGCAGCCCAAATCCGCGTCGGCCAGTCCGGCGAAAAGCGGCGTGGAGCGGACTTGATGGAGTTCGTCCGGGCTCATAACTATAAAAGACCGAGGTATTGGTGGACGAGTTTTACGGCCATGGCTCCCTCCCCGACGCCGGAGGTGACGCCTTTGGCGGACCGATGCCTGACGTCGCCGGCCACAAAGATTCCCGGCACACTCGTTTCGAGATAAAACGGATCGCGTTCCGCGGTCCAACCGGAGGGACGCTTGCCATCAAGCATGAGGTGCTGACCGGAAATCAGGTAGCCTTGGGCATCCCGCTCGACGATTCCAGCGAGCCAGTCCGTGCGCGGAACGGCGCCGGCATAAATCAACAATGCGCTGGCGGACAGAGATTCCGTCGCACGCGTTTTGCCGTTCTCAACGGTGATGCCTTCACAATGGTCCTCTCCTGCCACTTTAATGACGGTGGAATTCAATTTCACCTCAATGTTCTTCGTCGCGGCAATCTGTTTTTCCAGATATTGCGACATGGAATCGGACAACGCATCGCCGCGCACCAGCATCGTGACTTGGCGGGCGAATTTGGAAAAATACATGGCGGCCTGTCCCGCGGAGTTGGCTCCACCCACGATATAAATGTCGCCATCCCGGTAAGAAAACGCCTCGGTCATCGACGCGTAATAATAAACACCCGCGCCAGTGAGCCGGGCCAATCCAGGCACGTCGAGTTTTCGATAAGCGATGCCGGTGGCGATGACCAGCGCCCGGGAACCCACTTCCGAACCGTCCGCCAGTGTCAGGATGCGGGACGGTCCTTCGACGCGAACGCCCTTGACCTCCTGCGGGCGCAAGAATTTCCGCGCCAAAACGCCGCGCCTGGGCCACCGCGCGCCGGGCCAGGTCCGAGCCGCTTAACCCGGTGGGAAAGCCGAGATAATTTTCGATGCGCGAACTTCGACCCGCCTGTCCGCCGGGAGCTTCCCGCTCGATGAGCAGCGTGTGCAAGCCATCCGCAGCGCCATAAACGGCAGCCGCGAGACCGGCCGGACCCGCCCCAACGACGATGAGATCGTAAAAAGGAAATTCCGCCTTGGTTTTCAAACCCAGCTTGCGGGCGATCTCCACGATGGGCGGATTCCCAAGAAAAGTGCCATCCGAAAACACGACCAGCGGCAACGAGGCGGCATCGGCGCCGCTGGAGTCGAGGAGCTTGCTTTGCGGCCTCGTCCCCCTCGACGTTCAGCCATAAGTGCGGAACGAAGTTGCGTCCGAGAAAATCGCGGATCTCATTTGAGCGCGGCGACCACCGATGGCCTGATCACGCGCACGCCTTCGAAGGCGGGATGGTAAGTCGCCTGCCAATCGTCCAGCAGATCGTCCACCACTCCGTAAAGACGTTCCTCCGGCGGATCCCACGGCTTCATCAGGTAATGGTCAATGTGAACGCTGTTGATGGCGCGAATGGCTGCATCCGTGTCCGCGTAAGCCGTCAACAACGCGCGCTTGGATTCCGGGTAAAACTCGATGGCCTTTTCCAGAAATTCGACGCCGGACATGTGAGGCATTCGTTGGTCAACCAAGAAGAGCGCGACGGGCTCGTTGCGCAGTTTTAACCGCTTGGTCGCGTCAAGTGCGGAAACCCCCGAATCCGCCGAAATGACCCGGTAACGGTCGCCATAGCGCCGGCGCAGGTCGCGCTCGACCGCCCGGAACACGTCCGGGTCGTCGTCCACTGTCCAAATTACGGGTTTGGCCATAACAATACGTTAGCTCTTCGGCGGCGTGTCGTTCAAAAGTGGTTCGATAAACCAGGTGTCCGCTGGAACTTGGGCCACGCCGGGATAGACCGTGTATCCCGCCAGATGGGCAAGGTTGACCACCCCGATCCCGCCGCCGCGCAGGCGTAAATGAAATCCGGCCTTCGACAACATGAACTGCATGAACGACTGGTTCTCCGCCGGCAGCCCCACCGGAAATTCGACCATTAAAAAGAGAGGCCTGGCTCCGGCCAGGTTCAGTTTCAGAAACGATACCAGCAGGTCGCCGACCGGGGTAAGTTGATCCCGTTTCGCCATCAATTTCGGTTGACCCAAATGTGCGAGTTTTCTGAATTCGGCCCCGGCCAGTTCAACAACATCGGAATAGCCTCCGGGAAATTTCCAGCACTCATAGGAGTCCTGAATGAAATCGACCCGTAAAACGTGAGCGGTGGCGAAAACGGACTTGGAGTATTTTCCCGCCAACACCAATCGTGATTGCGTGAATAAACGTGATGGTTCAATTTTGTCCCAGAGCTTTTGCGCCTCGGCTTCATCCGTAGGCGCGAAGGACTCTATCGAGCCATCCGTCAAATGAATGCGAACGGCAAAGGTTGGCTTTCTCAATTCTTCACGGGCCTTCATTTTCATATGCATTTCTCTTTGTGTTAAACTTCTTTTCAAGACGTGTTTTGTTTCGTCGGCCTTTCCAAAATGTCAGTTGGTTAAATCACTGTGCATGCCTCCTCAAAGGCAAGGCGCGGCGAGCGCGGATGAAGCTTGCTCGCATCGCCGTAACCGAGACTGCAAAGGAAATTAGATTTGACGGTCGCTCCCGCGAAGAACTCCGCGTCCACTTTGGAATTGTCGAAGCCCGACATCGGGCCGCAGTCCAGCCCCAACGCCCGGGCGGCCAGCATGAAGTAAGCTCCCTGGAGGGAGGAATTCCGCAACGCCATGGTTTCGAGCACGGCCTCGGGCAGGTCTTTAAACCACGCCCGCGCGTCCGCGTGCGGGAACAAGCGGGGCAGTTTGTCGTAGAAGTGGACGTCCATGCCGAGAATGGCGGTGACGGGAGCGGTCATTACCTTGGACACATTGCCGGCATCGAGGGCAGGCTTCAGCCGTTCCTTGGCTGCCCGCGATCTAACGAAGACGATCCGCAACGGGCACATGTTGGCTGAAGTCGGTCCGAATTTCGTCAGATCGTAAACCTGCCGCAAAAGCGCGTCGTCCACCGGCTTGTCCAGCCAGACGCTGTGCGAACGGGCGCTGCGGAAAATGATCTCTTGTCCTTCGTTGTTAAGTATGTTGCTCATATTGTGTCTCCTTTAATGGTGTTTATGCGTTTATCTCTTTTCTTCAGTTTCTGTTTTTTTCGAGCGCCAATCGGATTGAGTTTAGCAGCGCTTCCTCGCTGAAAGGTTTGGATAGAAAGGCGACGGCACCCGCACGCATCACTTCCTCACGGTCTTCCGGCGTTCCGTGGGCAGTGATAAAAACGATCGGAATCCGGCGATTTTTCCCGGCCAAGTGACGCTGCAATTCCAAACCGCTCATGCCTGTCAATTGCAAGTCAAGAATGAGACAGCCGGTTTCGTCGAGCTGCCGGGAATCGAGGAATTCCATCGCGGAGCGGAAGCTCTGTGTCCGGAACCCATTCGCCTCCAAGAGGCTGATCGTCGCCTCACAGATTGACGGATCATCGTCCACCACCGCGACCAGATGCTTCGCCGGTTCCTGCATGAGAGGACGCTAACACTCAATCGGCGTTGCATTCCATCATACCTTGGTGTGAAGTCTCTAACCCGAAAGCACCAAGCCCAATTGCCTTGGATAGAATTGATACCACCATTCAAATTCAGCTTTTGGCGGCGGCACTGGCAGGACGGTTCCCGGTTCACCCAGACGCGAAATCGGACGGCCTGCAATATGTTTATTACCACTTGGCTCCAGCATGTGCTCCACCATCAATTCGAATGTTTTCGCCATTTACCATTGGCGCGGATTCCAAATACAACAAGGCGTCCACGATTTCCGAAACTTGAACCAGTCGCCGAGCCGGGCTGAGCATCTTCAGTTGCTCGTGGTTGTCGTTGGCATGCATCGGAGTGTCAACAACACCAGGCGAAATGGTGTTGACCCGGAGCCCGTCCGCCACGAATTCCATCGCCAAGGCGCGGCTGAACGCTGGAATGGTAGACTTGGTGATCACGGCCAGCGAGATGGGCGCGCCGGCTAGCGGCTGGTCCGCCAAAACTGTCGAGATGCTCACAATGTGGCCGGACTTCTGTTTGTGCATTTGCGCAATTGCCTGCTGCGTCACGAAAAAATACCCGGCGACATTCGTGCCGATCACGGTTTCAAAATCCTCTGGAGTATATTCCGTGAACGACTTCGGAAGATAGATGCCCGCGTTGTTGACCAGCAGATCAATGCGGCCGAAATGATTGACGGCGGCATCGGCAACGTTGACCGCCGTGTCCTTCTTGCCGATGTCGCCATCCACCAGAACAAGGCCGGCTGAGGGCTTCAAATCCTTCGATTTGCTGATGCTGCGGGAATTGGCGACGACACGGTAACCGCGTTCGACCAGCGCCCGGGTGATGCCCAATCCGATGCCGCTCGACGCGCCGGTGACAATCGCCACGCGTTCACGGTCAACTTTTGGTTTTACGTTCATTTTCCTCGGGGAATGAACCCGGGAACTCCAGTCTCCACAACGGGATTGAGCCTCACCCGCAACTTGATTCCTTCGTTGATCTCCCGCATGGCGTCTTCAGGAAGGGTGGATATGTCAAAGTTTTCCTTGATTCGACTGGGATTCTTTGAGGTGGTCAGGAGCGCGGTCCCGCGTTGGATCGCCCACGCGAGCGCGACTTGAGCCGGGGTTTTGCCAACCCGGTCGGCGACTGCGGTGATAACCGGATCCGCCAGCACGTTAGGCTCGCCACTGTGACCCAGGGCGGCGAAAGCTTGCAGCACGATTCCATTCTTTCGGCAATAATCTAAAAGTTCCCATTCCGGGAGATACGGATGGGATTCAACGTGAACAACCGCCGGCTTGATCGTCGCGGCATCACAGATCTCCTTCACCTTTTCCAGGCCAACGTCGGATAAACCAATTGCTTTGCACTTGCCCTCGTCAACCAGTTTCTCCACCGCCCTCCATGTGTCCAACAGCTTCACGCCTGTGTCGTAGATCACCTTGCCGTTTGCGTCTCTCGGGTCTTGCTCGTCTCCAGGTTGAAAGGCGAAAGGGGTGTGAATGAGATAGAGGTCAACGTAGTCGAGCTGGAGTCTTTTAAGGCTTGCCTCGAAGGCCGGCTTGACGCGCTCAGGGCGATGATTGGTGTTCCAAAGTTTCGTGGCGACAAACACATCCTGCCGTTTGATCTTCCCCGCCATGAACACCTCCTTCATCGCTTCGCCGACCTCTTTTTCAGTTCGATAACGTTCCGCAGTGTCGAGCGCACGAAATCCTGCCTCCAGCGCCGCCTTGGTCGCAGTTTTGGTCGCGATGGGGTCGGGAATCAGCGTTCCAAAACCGAGCGCCGGGATCGCGCCGGACCCGTTGTTAAGCGTTAACTTTGCGTGGCGAAGATTGTCGGCTTCCATCATATTCTTGCTCCTCCGTTGGTTCCTGGCTTTAGCCGGTTCAAAAATCCGCGTCGAGCACGATGCGGTAACGGGCCTTGCCGGATTCGAGTCTTGCAAACGCTTCGTGGATCCTGCTCATCGGGAAGTGCTCGGTCTGCGGCGCGATGTTGTGACGTGAAGCAAAGTCGAGCATCGTTTCAATCGCCACCGGCGAACCGGTCGGTGAACCCGAGATGTTGCGCTGTCCCATGATGAGCGAGAATGCCGCTACCGGGATCGGTTCCAACACGGCACCGACAACGTGCAGCCGGCCGTTCGGCGCAAGTGTGCCGATCATCGCGTCCCAATCGAGCGGCACGTTGACGGTGCTGATCAGAAGGTCGAAGCTGCCGGCAAGCTTTTTGATCGCCGCTGAATCCCTGCTTGAGACGACATGGTTTGCGCCAAAACCTTTTGCTTCATTGAACTTGCTCTCACTCGAAGTGAACGCGGTTACGTCGCAGCCGTAAGCAGCGGCGAACTTCACAGCCATGTGTCCCAAGCCACCGATGCCAATGATGCCTACCCGACCGGTTGGCTTGATATGCATAGCCAGCGGCGCGAAGACCGTCACGCCGCCGCACAGGAGCGGCCCGGCTTCGGCAAAGTTCAACTTCTCCGGAAACGGAATCGCCCAGGCCCAATGAGTTCGGATGTGCGACGCGAATCCACCGCGATGACCGACGATGGTCGCCTGCACTTGCGGACAAAGATGATGGTTCCCCGACATGCACTGGTGACAGTGCATGCAACTGCCCGAGTTCCAACCGATGCCGACACGCTGTCCAACCTTGAGCCCTTTGGCATTCGGCCCCAGGGCTATGACTCGGCCGATGACCTCGTGGCCGAGAATTGCGGGGTATTGCGAGATGCCCCATTCATTGTTCAAGACGGAGACATCGGAGTGACACAACCCGCAGTTTTCGACAGCCACTTCAACGTCCTCGTCACCGAGCGGTCCGGGATCAACAGTTTCGAGCGTCATCGGCTGTTTTGCCTCCTTGGCAACCCATGCCTGATATTTTGTGGTAGTATTGATAAATGTGCTCCCTTGTTTTGATGTTTTGATTTGTTCGAATAGCCCCTTTTTATAGTGACGTCTTTCCGGACGTTTGCGCGGTTCGCCGGCGGGTTTGCGCCATTTGCGAAATATGCTCATTCCGCACAATCGAAACCAAAAGCTTTTCTCTTTTGTGCACGAGATGACGCTAACACTTCGCGGGCGGTTTGTTCCATCATACCTTGGTGTGAAGCCTTTAACCCGAAAGCAGCGGATTGAATTCTCCGCGTTATTCCCATTTCGTTTGTCGGTGGTTTTTATCAGAGCGCGGATCGCTGGCGGGGTGTGCTTTGCCGGCTTGGCAGTGGCAAGCCAGCATTTTCCGCCGGTTCCAGCTTCTCCGACATTCGGACGAGGTCCGGCAGGGATTCGGCGCGCATCTTGTGCATGACCTGACCGCGCTGGATTTTCACGGTGATCTCGCTCGTGCCCAACTCGTTGGCGATTTGCTTGTTCGGCAGTCCGCCGATGACCAGGCGCATCACCTCGCGCTCACGGACCGTGAGCGTCTCATAGCGGTTGCGCAAATCGGCGGCGACGGCGCGCTGCGCCAGCGTCTCGGCGTCGCGCTTCGATGGCCTGATGAATGGCATCCAGCAAATCCTGGTCGCGAAACGGTTTGGGAAGAAATTCGACGGCACCGCTTTTCATGGCGCACACGCTCATCGGAATATCGCCATGCGCGGTGATAAAAATAATCGGAATCTGGCTGTTTGCCGCCGCCAGTTTCGCGCTGAAGCTCAAGCCCGCTCAAACCTGGCAAACGCACGTCCAACACCAGACAGGCCGGGCCATCCGATGCTTCCCGGCGGAGAAATTCTTTCGCCGAGGCAAACATTTCGACGCTGCAATCCGACCGATCGAATCAAACTGTCCAACGCGTCGCGCACCGAAGCGTCGTCGTCCACAACGAACACCGTCGGATCGGACTTGTCTTTCCGTCACGTGTGTCGCGCGCTTCACGTGGCGCCTCTCCCTTTCCGACGGCAAAGTGAAGCCGAAAAGTTGCGCCCGGACCGTCATTGCGTTCCGCCCACAAACGTCCGCCGTGGCCTTCGACAATCGAGCGGCTGATGGAAAGCCCCATGCCGAGCCTTCCGGTTTGGTCGTGAAAAATGTTTCAAAGATTCGTGCCATTTTCTCCGGCGGAAGGCCGACTCCCGAATCCCGCACCGTGACGAGCACGGCGTCGTTTCCGTTTGATTTGGTCTCAATACGCAGAGGCGCGGGCGGTCCCAATACCGTGTTCAAGGCGTCAAGGGCATTCATCATCAGATTGAGCAAAACCTGCTGCAACTGCACGCGGTCCGCCAAAGACGAGCGGCAATTCACCAGCCAATTCCAACTGCAGGGCCACTCCCTGTGATTCAGCCTGCGCCAATCGGGCGATTTCCCGAATGAGTTCGTTGACGTTCACCGGCGTTTTCTGTGGCGGCTCCTTCTTCAGCAGCGCGCGAATCCGCCCGATCACCTCGCTGCCCCGGTTTCCGTCGCGAACGATGCGTTGCGCCGCTTCCCGGGCCTTATCAAGATTGGGAGCGGCGCGATCCAGCCAGCGCAGGCAGGCGTTGGCGTTTGTCACGACGGCGGTGAGCGGCTGATTAACTTCATGCGCGATGGACGCGGCCAACTCACCCATGATGGTCGTGCGAGCGACACGGGCAAGTTCAGCCCGCGCCTCTTCGGATTTTTTCAGTTCGGACAGCGCCTGCTCCAAAGCAGCCTTGGACCTGGTGATGATCCGTGACATCCGTTACCGCCCCGACAAATTCCTTGCAGTGCGGTTCGTCGTTAAGGGCGTGACCCTACGACGTGGATATATTTGACCGATCCGTCCGGCATCAGCAAACGATGCTCAAAGTCGAGGCTCGTTCCTTGATGCGTCGCCCGCTCCATAATTTGTTTCACCACGACGATGTCGTCGGGAGGAATCCGGTCGAGCACGGCCTCCAGCGAAGGTTTTGTCGTGCGGTCATATCCCAAGATGCGAAAGGTTTCATCCGTCCAGAAGAGTTCGCCGCTGGACACGTTCCAACCGAAGCTGCCGGTCCTGCTCGCTTTCTGGGCTTCCGCCAGATAGGCCTCGTTGCGTCGCAAGCCTTCTTGAGCGCGGGTGCGTTCGATGGCGATGCTGGCCAAATCGGCGAAGCGTTCGATGAGTTCACGCAGCGGCCGGGTGGGACTCCACGGCTCACGGAAATAATTGGCGAAGGTTCCCAGCACCTGTCGCTCCGTCGAGAATATCGGCATTGACCAGCACGCCCGGAGGCCGAAGGGCAGAGCCATGTTGCGATAATCCTGCCACAGAGGATCCGAGGCGATGTCCGAGACGATGACTGGCTCACCGCGATGGGCGGCGGTCCCGCAGGAACCCGCCGCCGGACCGATGACACCTCCATTGATGGCCTCGAGATATTCCCGTGGCAAGCTTGGGGCCGCACCATGCCAAAGCCGGCGGGTGCCCGGATCCAACAACAAAATGGAAGTGATGGAGCGGCTGCACAGATCCTCCGACAGCCGGCACAAGGCGGTAAGAATGTCACCAAGAGGTTGCCCTCGCGCCACCATCTCAAGCAAATGCCTTTCTCCGGCCAGCAAAGCCTTGGTCCGCGCCGTCTCGGTAACGTCCCGGCTGGAGATGACGATCAAATTGCGGCCGCCGTGGTTGTCGCGGGTCAGTCTCACCTCGACGATTTTCTGTTCGCCGTTCTTGCAGCGAAAAGTGCGTTGGACGGGTACCGGACATCCGGGCGCCATGGTGCTGAACAATCTGAGGATTTCCTCGCGCGAAGCGCTGCTGACAAAATCCCAAACGTGAGCTCGGAGCAATTCCGGCTTTTCATACCCCAGCAGCGCGTAGGCGGCGGGGTTCACATCAATGATCTGTCCATCCAGTTCGGCGACAAAGACGGCGTCCGCCATGTTGGCGAAGATGCTCTCCATCTGCTCCGGTCGTTCCTGGCACCGGATGGATTTCCGCCGGCTCAATTCCAACTCAAATTGTGCAGCTTCATTCGCGCTGACGGCGCTTTCAACTGTGCTTGGACTGGCGTTCATGTAAACTCCTTGACCTAAACTGGCAGGCACTAAATGCCATTACCTATTTTGCACTAAATGCCCGATAATGCAAGGGCGGGCGTCGTGGCGCGCTTTTTGAATCCCGCTATCTAAAATTGCCATGTGGCAGCGGAAATTGGTTCAAGCGGCGGCAGAATTCAAATGTGAATCAACTTGGGCCCGATTGGGGAATTCCGACATCTCGCTCTTGCGATGGAAAGTGTATCTTGTTCAATCGGCGGGTGCCGGGGCAACGCCGATCAATTCCTTGCCGGTGGCGAAGCATTTCCATTTTCCGTTCCTGTCCACCAACGCCAAACACCCGTGGCCGCTGCATCGAACCCAATGCGTTTTTTCCGCCGGCGGGGCTGCCAGGCCGAGGCCGATTTTTAACAGGCGAAATTTGACGGCACAATTCATCGTCTCAAACCTAATCCTGGCGAGCGAGCACCGTTAGCCGCAAATTGTCATTCGCTTTGTATTTTTTGCCTCCATGGATATTCCGCCAGTTTCAACAGTTGCCAATGGTCGCACAAATCCCCGTTGCTGCTTTTGGGTTAGAGGATTCACACCAAGGTATGATGGAATGCACCGTCAGCGCAGTGCTAGTTTCGAGGAATGGAGAGAAACGCTGGCCGCTTGGCGCCAAGAATCCGCAAGGTTGAGTCGCCCAAGTCGGGCCAGTTCAATTGAACGCATTTAGCGAAATGCCATTGGGAGAATGTTATGGAGGAGCAAGTTAAAAAAAACGAAATTGCCGGCGTCGTGGCGCCGGTTCCCGTGCCGCCCCCGACAAAAAAGAAGAGGAAACGGAAACTTCTTGTCATTGGTGTGGTGGGCTTGGTGGTTCTCGCCGCCGTGGTCGCCTATTATATCCATTTCATCGCGCCCTACGAATCCACCGACGACGCGTTCATAGACGGTTACATCACCATTGTCAGCTCACGCGTGTCCGGACAAGTCACGCGGTTGATGGTCACGGACAATCAACGAGTCAACGATCGCGAGGTGCTGGTGGAATTGGATCCGCGCGATTACGAGACGAGCCTGGCCAATGCCAAGGCCGATTTGGCGACGGCGCGGAGCCAGTCGGATGAAGCCCAGGCCCAGGTGAAAGTCAATGAAGCCAAGGTCGCGCAGGCTCAGGCGGTGGTGACGGCTGCTGACGCGGAAAACCAACGGACGGCGGATGACCTGAAGCGATATCAATCCGTTGAAAGCCGAGCCGTGTCCAAAACCGCGTTTGATCTGGCCCAGGCCCAAGCACGTTCAGCCGGAGCCGATCTGGAAGCCGCACACAGCCAGGTCAAAGCGGCGCGAGCGCAAGAAGCTTTGAGCGAGGCCGCGGTTAAAACTGCCGCGGCGGCGGTGCAACAGGCCGAAGCCACAGTCCGACAAGCGGAACTGAATTTATCCTACACGAAAATTATCGCCCCGGTGGCCGGACGGATCACCGCTCGCACAGTGGCTGTGGGTAATTACGTGCAGCCCGGCCAGGCATTGCTGGCACTGGTTCCAACCAACGTCTGGGTGACCGCCAATTTTAAGGAAACACAGTTGTCTAATATGCGACCGGGAGATCCGGTTGAAGTGCATATTGACGCCTACCCAGATCAGGATTTCAAAGCCACAGTGAACAGTCTGCAAGCGGGCAGCGGCGCGAGATTCAGTCTATTGCCGCCGGAAAATGCGGTGGGAAATTACGTCAAGGTGGTCCAGCGCGTGCCGGTGAAAATCGTTTTCGACGAAATGTTGCCGACCAACCTGGACATCGCGCCGGGCATGTCCGTTGAGCCGAAAGTCAAAGTCAAATGAGCGATGCCGTTTCCACGACAGCCGAATGGCGACCGCGCTTCAATCCGTGGCTGATTGCGGTGCCGGTGATGCTGGCGACGTTCATGGTCATATTGGACACTTCCATCGTCGTGGTGGCGCTGCCGTATATCGCGGGAAATCTCGGCGCGACGCAGGACGAATCCACCTGGGTGCTGACGAGCTATCTGGTGGCCAACGCGGTCATCCTGCCGGCCAGCGCCTGGTTCTCCAGCTTTTTCGGCCGCAAACGCTTTCTGGTTGCTTGCACCATCTTGTTCACTTTGTCTTCGCTGACTTGTGGAATCGCGACCTCCATGCCGATGCTCGTGATCTCAAGAGTGATGCAAGGCTTGGGTGGCGGTGCCATGCAGCCGCTCGCCCAGGCCATCCTGTTGGAAAGTTTTCCGCCCACCCAACGTGGCACGGCCACCGCCTTGTTCGGTCTGGGGATCGTCGTCGCTCCCGTCGTCGGGCCAACCTTGGGCGGCTGGTTGACGGACCAATTTTCCTGGCGCTGGACTTTCTTCATCAATCTGCCCGTCGGCATTCTTGCGGTTTTCCTGATGCTGCTGGTGCTCGAAGACCCGCCTTACATCCGCGCCAGCCGGCCGGGCCGGATTGATGGGATCGGCTTTGGCCTGATGGGGCTGTTTCTCGGATCATTACAAATCATCCTCGATAAGGGGCAGGATGCGGACTGGTTTTCCGCCGTTTGGTTACGCTGGTTTGCCGTCATCTGCGCCTCGTCCTTGATCGGATTCATTGTGCGCGAACTCTGGACTGATCATCCCATCGTGGATTTGCGCATTTTCAAGAACCGCAACTTCGCCATCAGCAGCGCCTTGTTTGCATTATTTGGTTTGGTCCTATATGCACTGATTGCATTACAGCCATTGTTCCTTCAATCGCTGTTGGGTTATACCGCATTTGATGCGGGACTCTCGGTCACGCCGCGTGGCGTCGGTTCGTTGATCGGGGTCTTTGCGGTTGGGGCGATCGCGAGCCGGGTCAATCCAAAAATCATCGTGGGATTCGGATTTGCCACGTTGGGACTCTCAAGCTTTCTTTTAAGCCGGCTGAACCTGCAAATGTCCATGGACAACCTCATCCTGCCAAACCTCATGGCCGGTCTGGGAACGAGCGCCATCTTTGTCCCGTTGACGATGTTGTCCATCGGCACGTTGCGCAACGAGCAAATCGGCAATGCCACCGGCCTTCAGAATCTGGTTCGCAACATCGGTGGCAGCGTTGGCCTATCATTCGTTTCCACCATGTTGCAACGCTACGCCCAGGCGCACCAAGCCATGATGGTCGGACAATTGTCGCCTCTGAATCCTGAATACCAACAACACCTGGGTTTCGCCCAAAAGTTATTGGAATTGCACTTTGATCCGGCCGGCGCCCTGGCGCGGGCGCGCGATTTGCTTTATCACACGCTGCTCCAACAATCCACCTATTGGGCGTTCATGAATTTGTTCTACGTCGTCGCCTGCCTCTGCGCGATATGCCTTTTGTGCGTTTTCATTTTTGAACGACCCAAGCATGTCCACGCCGTGTCGTTGGCCGAGTAAATGACAGCGGAATTATGAAACAAATCCTTCTCATTGACCGGGAATTCGGCGCGGGCGGCAGCACCATCGGCGAAAAGCTCGCCGCGCTCCTGCACTGGCAATTGTTCGATGACACCTTGACGCGGGAAATCGCCCGGCAGGCAAAAATCCCGGTTGATGTTTGCCGTCGTCGCGAGGAACGCAGGGATCCCTGGCTGCAACGGCTGGTCAACCTGATTTGGAAAGGGACGTTTGATCAAAATCTGCCCTCGCCGGATCTGGCCGTTTTGAATGCGGACCGGCTGGTCTCCATCGTCCAGCAGACGATCGAGCAAGCCGCGGACAAGAAACCCTGCGTCATTGTGGGCCGCGGCGCGCCACATTTTCTCCGCAATCGCACCGATATTTTTTCTGTGTTTTTATTCGCCTCGCGCGAGATTAAATATCGTCGGGTTCTCAAACGTGTTGGCAACGAAAAGGAGGCCGTTGATCTGGTGGACACCATGGACGAGGACCGCCGGAAGTTCGTGAAACACTACTTCGGTCATGAATGGCCCAACCGCAAGTTATTCCATGTCATGCTCAACACCGGTGTCGGCGATGACATCGCCATCGAGACGATTCTGAACTTGCTGAACGCCATCAACCGGAGCGAGCAAGTGGCCGAAATATGAAACCGACAATGTTCATAGCCGCAACGTGTCTGGCGCTTCTGACTGGTTGCGCCGTCGGGCCGAACTACCGGCAACCTGAAACAAGCGCGCCGTCGAGCTGGGCCTCGCCTCTGGCCGGTGGCGAAACGAACGGCCCTGCCAATCTTGCCGCTTGGTGGAAGTATTTTGGCGACACCAATCTGGATTCGCTCATGGCGACGGCCGTTGAATCGAACCTGACTTTGCGCATTGCCGAAGCCCATGTGCGCGAAGCCCGCGCCGAACGCGGCGTTGTCACCGGTGGTTTGTGGCCTTCGATTGGAAGCTCGGCATCCTATTCGCGGAACCGTTACGGAGCCAATTCGTTTCCGCCCTTGGCCAGCTTCGGCGTGCCCCTGGATTATAATCTCTACAACGCTGGGTTTGATGCCGCATGGGAATTGGATATTTTCGGCGGCACCCGGCGGGCGGTGGAAGCCGCCAACGCCGAACTTGGCGCTGCGGAATATAGCCAGCGCGACGTGCTGGTTTCATTGCTGGCAGAAGTCGCGCGGAATTACATCGGGGCGCGAAGTTACCAACAGCGCCTGGCCATCACGCGCGACAACATCCGGGTCCAACAAGAAATCGTCGACCTGACCAGCAATCGCTTCCAAAACGGACTCAACAGTGATCTTGACGTCCAACAGGCCACGGCGGTTCTCACTTCCACCGAGGCGCAGGTGCCTTCGCTGGAAACCGGCTTTCGGCAAAATGTTTATGCGCTCGCGGTCCTGCTGGCCCGGCCGCCGGGAGCGTTGTTGAACGGAATGTCCGTTAAAAAACCCATTCCACTGACGCCGCCGGAGGTGCCGGTGGGACTGCCGTCCGATTTGTTGCAGCGCCGCCCCGACGTTCAACGCGCCGAACGCGAACTGGCCGCCGCCACCGCGCGCATTGGCGTGGCCAAGTCGGATTTGTTCCCGAAATTTTCGCTGACGGGCTTTGCCAATCTGGAAAGCGTTTCGGCGAATAATTGGTTTGATTACGCCAGCCACGCCTGGTCCGCCGGCCCGACCGTGCAATGGGAAATCTTTGAGGCGGGCAGCATCCGAGCCAACATCCGCGTCCAAAACGCCCGACAAGAGGAGGCGCTGAACACCTACGAGCAAACGGTGCTGACGGCGCTGGAAGAGGCCGAGAATGCGCTCACCGCCTATGCCAAGGAACAAGTCCGGCGCCAATCGCTGTCGCAATCCGTGGAGGCCAACCAGCAGGCGCTGGAATTGTCCACGCAACTTTACAAGAGCGGCTTGGCGGACTTCCTAAGCGTGCTGGATTCCGAGCGCTCACTTTATGCGGCGCAGGATGCGCTCGTCCAAAGCGACCAGAGTGTCTCACTGGATTTGGTCCAACTTTACAAGGGTTTGGGTGGTGGATGGCAGGACCAAACAAACTCGAATCTCTCAATGCTAGGGGGTCGTTCTGCAGGCGGCGGAGATAGCCATTCCAAGCTATGAGTGAAACCACCCAATTTCTTATTAGCCACGGCCTGACCATCGTGTTCGCGGTCGTCTTGCTGGAGCAGATGGGACTGCCGCTCCCGGCAGTCCCCTGGCTGCTGGCTGCCGGCGCGCTTTCGGCCACCCGACAATTCAATATGGGCCTGGGAATCGGAGCCACAGTCGTTGCCTGTCTCGTCGCGGACGGGTTCTGGTTTTATCTGGGGCGGCTTCGCGGTAACCAAGTGCTCAGCTTTCTCTGCCGGATATCACTGGAGCCGGACTCGTGTGTCCGCCGAACGTTAAACGTGTTCACGCGTTACGGAATGCCGGGCGTGGTGGTGGCAAAATTTGTGCCTGGCATGAACACGATCACGCCGCCATTGGCCGGAATGTCCGGTATCAACGCCAGCCGGTTTCTCCTGTTCGACACCCTGGGTTCGCTGCTCTACGGGGGCATCTTCCTTCTCTTAGGCTATTTCTTCAGCCATCAGATAACCCAAATCGGCATGGCCATTGCCCACATTGGAGGCAGTGCCTTGAAGCTCTTGCTCGCAGTCTCGGCGCTCTTCATCGCCTACAAATACTGGCGGCGGCGGCGCCTGCTGCATGAGTTGCGCATGGCGCGGATTACCGTGGAGGAACTGCGCCAGAAATTGGAAGCTGGCGAAAACCCGGTCATCCTGGATTTGCGTTCCCGGACCGAGTTGGAATTAAATCCGTCCGTCATCAGCGGCGCAGTTCATCTTGACTTGGAAGAATTCACCGGGCGCCATCACGAGTTTCCTCATGACCGGGACATTATTGTCTATTGTTCCTGCCCGAACGAGGCGACCAGCGCGCGAGTGGCGTTGCAATTACACCGCAAAGGTTTTACCCGGGTCCGGCCATTGTTGGGCGGAATTGACGCCTGGCGGAAAAATAATTTCCCCGTGGAAGAATGGGCAACGACGGTGATAACCGCGGCACCCGGCCCGTTGGTTGGGCCAACACCCATCAAGTCAAAATCAGGACCCCGAAAATGAACCACTCCGAAAATCATTTCGCGTTCGGCGAGCCAGGCATTGAACCGCGCTGGACCTCGAGTGCCAAGGAAGGTGTTGGCACCGCGTATCATACCAGTTGCCGCCTCTGGTTCACCATCAGCCACGGCATCATCAATGAAATCTATTACCCGCGCGTTGACCAGCCGAACACGCGCGATTTTCAATTCCTCATCACCGACGGTGAAACTTTTTGCCATGAAGAAAAACGCGACCTGGACCATCAGGTTGATTACCCAGAGCACGACTGTCTCTTTTACCGGCTGACGAATTCAGACCCGGAGGGACGCTACCATGACCTG
>CAWCRR010000026.1:0-36169 GCA_963797825.1 uncultured Verrucomicrobiae bacterium | reverse complement strand
TAACACCAACTAACCAGTTGAATTAACTAGATATATTTTGCGACACGAGATCCTAAGTACAACTTGACGTGCAATTAGCGGGCGGATGCTATCGGACGGTAGCGCCCTCACCCCGTCGCAACGCGGATGATCACGTCGCTATAGCTCTCGCCCGGGCCGCGCGTCGCCCCGAGCCGATCCGCAATCGCGCCCTCCGAGCCGATCGCGGTTGCGAAGAGACTCCCGGCCTGCAGCCGAGGAAGGGCGTAGAGTGAGGTTAGAGGCGAGGTGGCAAACGGATCAAATTCAATGACCGGACAATCCAGCAAACCATCAAACCGTGCGAGAAGCGCTGACGGCCAGACCAGTGACGGCGTGTCATCTCAAATCATAGAGATGCTCTCAGCGCTCTGGGCTTCGCGCGAGCGTAACAAACTCCTAATGTTGGCCTCAGCCCTTACTGCGGTCATCGGCGCGATGGCGTATGTGCAGGTTAAGATCGTAACTTGGAACGAGTTGTTCTACAATGCACTGACGAACAAGGATGTGCCAGCCTTCCTTCAGCAGCTCGGTGTCTTCGCTGAGCTGGCCTTCTTTCTTCTCACCCTCAAAGCTTGCAAGACGTGGCTTAATCCCGCGGACATTTTGAGAAATAGCCTGGTTGACGACCTCATGACAGAGTGGCTTTCGCCCTTGCGTGCGTTCCGTCTGTCAAATTCGGGCGAGCGCGGCGCCAATCCCGACCATTGCATCCAAGAAGACACGAAACATCTCTCCGAACTCACGGCGGACCTGGGTATCGATCTCTTACAATCAATGCTCCTTGTCCTGAGCTTCGTCGGCGTCCTCTGGGGACTCTCGAAGGGCACCTTTCTGCCGATCGCTGGCCGAGACTTCGCTCCGCCCGGCTATCTCGTCTGGTGTGCGCTGGTCTACGCCGGCGCTGCTTCTTATCTGAGCTGGCGTGTTGGCCGCCCGCTGATCAATCTCAATGCCGAGCGCTACGCGCGCGAGGCGGAGTTTCGTTACGCCCTCGTTCGCGTCAACGAGGAAATCGACGGCATAACCCTCTATGGCGGCGAGGCGGATGAGAGGGGGCGGCTCGACAGAATGTTCGACGCGATAGCGGAGATCTCGGACCGAATTGGTCGTGTCGACTTGTCGTTGACCTGGATTACCAGCGGCTATGACCGATTCACTGTGATAGCCGCGATTTTGGTGGCGGCGCCAGCCTACCTCCGGAGTGAAATGAGCTTCGGCGAGTTGACGGTGATTGTTGGCGCCTTCAACGAGGTGCAAAAGGAACTTCGCTGGTTCGTGGACAATTTTGAAAAGATCGCCGAGTGGCGCGCCACGCTCCTGCGTGTGGCGTTCCTCCGGAAAACGATCCTAAGAATGGACGACCTCGGCCAAGCCACGAGTCAATCAAGGTCGCCGAGGCGGAGGATACCTCGATAACGATCGACGACCTTCACGTCGCCTCGCCTGGGGGCTGCGTCATGCTGAGCGAACCGCACGTGAACTTTAATCCCGGAGAGCGTGTCCTGATCACTGGCGAAAGTGGCGAAGAAAAAGCCTTGCTGTTTCGCGCTGTGAGCGGACTTTGGCCTTGGGGCAGCGGTCGTATCACGCACCCGCCTCGTCAATCCATCGTATTCATGCCGGTCCGCGCCTATATCCCGCCTGGCACTCTGCGAGCGGCCGTCGCCTATCCCCACTCGACGCATGTCTATGACGCTACGGCTGTCGCGGAGGCGTTGGCGTATGTCGGACTGGAACATCTCGAACTCGACATGGAGGATCGATGGGATCGCCGGTTGACCGACGACGAAAAGCAACGCGTCGCGTTTGCCCGCGTGGCCCTGCAAAGGCCGCGCTGGGTGGTAGCCCACGACGCGTTCGAGACCCTCGAACCGGAATCACGCGCGCGGATCAGGGCGCTCTTCATGGGTGAAGCTGCTCATGTAGGCTTCATCAATATCGGCAATGACCAAACTGAGAGCAATTTCTACGTCCGCAAGCTACGTCTGATGGTAGAACCACGTGGACTCGCCATCGAATTGGCGGGGCGTGACGACGCCTAACGCCGCGCGGTCATATTGAGTTGTCGGATTTTTTCCTCGGGACAAGTACCCTGTCCGCTTGGGGCAGTCGGTCTTAGCCCCCTAGTCCGGGGCTGGTTGTTCTTCTCGCAGCCCCCCAACAAAAAAGGCGGCCCGAAAGCCGCCCCTGTCGTCACCATATGGCGCCCGTCACAGCCCGCAGCGTTTTCACGACCCAGACTAGCAGGCGCGCAATCCGGAGCCGCAAGTGGGCCAGCCAGAGTCGCGCCAGCACGCGGATGCAGAGACCCAGGGGCATCGTCCTTTTGGCGGCGGCGTTCATGCGCGCGCCTCCGTGCCTTGAGCCAGCGCAAGGACGTCCCGCGCCAGGCTAAGCGCCAGCGGTTCCTGGTCGAACCCATAGAGGAGCAAATCCTCTCGAATATTGTCGGATATGCTCTCGGTCGATGGAAGGTATTCCTGCAACGCCGCCGCTTTCGCCAAGAGGCCTTCGAGCGTCGAGGCCGGCAAACGCGTCATCTGCTCGGCGAGATGTTCGCCTTCGTCGGACGCTTGGGCTAAAGCGCGATGCACTTCGGCGATGCCCGTTCGCGCCTCCTCGGCGTCGACTTCCGCGCGCCAATGACCCCAGGCCTTCAGAATTTCAACCGACGCCGGTCTGGTCGATGCTCGCGAAGGGATTTTTTTTCACGATCTCCAATTCGGCGTAATGCGGCAGGAAGGTGCCGGAATCATCGCGGCTCATGCCCAGGCAGGTCTGGGTCAGGTCGTTGGTGCCAAAGCTGAAGAATTCCGCCGTTTGCGCGATTTCATCCGCCGTCAAGGCGCCGCGGGGGATCTCAATCATGGTGCCGACGAGATAGCTCAACCTGGTCTTGGTCTCAGCCATGACTTCTTTTGCCACGCGATGGACGAGTTCGATCTGCAAATCGAGTTCTTTCTTGAACCCGACGAGCGGAATCATAATCTCCGGTTTGCATTTGATGCCTTCCTTGTGCACTTCGGCGGCGGCTTCAAACACGGCGCGCGCCTGCATCTCGGAGATTTCCGGATAGGCGATGCCCAGGCGGCAGCCGCGATGGCCGAGCATGGGATTGAACTCGTGCAATTCGTGGACGCGCTTGGCGATTTTTTCCTGGGTTATTCCCATTTTGCTGGCCAGCGCATGTTGCTGCGCATGGTCGTGCGGCAGGAATTCATGCAACGGCGGATCGAGAAAACGGATGGTCGCCGGGAGGCCTTTTAGTTCGCGGAATATGCCCGCGAAATCCTCGCGTTGATACGGCAGCAATTTCTTCAAAGCTTCTTTCCGGTCGCTGGTTTTGTCAGCGAGGATCATCTCGCGCATGGCGTCGATGCGGTCGCCCTCAAAGAACATGTGTTCGGTGCGGCAAAGGCCGATGCCGCAGGCGCCGAAGGCGATGGCATTGCGGGTCTGGTCCGGGCTGTCGGCGTTCGTGCGCACTTGCAGGCGCGTGACCTGCGCGCACCATTTCATCAATTGAACGAAGTTCTTGTAGGTGCGGCCCGCTTTGGCAGTAGCGTCGTTTTCCAGCAGGCCCTGGATGACTTCGCTGTGCGCGGTTTTGACCTCGCCGGCATAAACGGTGCCGCTGGTGCCGTCGATGGAGAGGAAATCGCCTTCGTGGAACGTTTCGCCGTTCACGGTCATCGTCTTGGCGCCGTAATCGACGTGCAGCGCGCTGGCGCCGCAGACGCAGACTTTGCCCATCTGTCGGGCGACCAGGGCCGCGTGCGAGCTGACGCCGCCGCGCGCGGTGAGGATGCCTTCGGCGGCAATCATGCCGCGCAAATCTTCCGGCGAGGTCTCGACACGAACGAGCAGGACTTTTTCACCGGCATTCGAGGCTTCGACGGCGCGTTCGGCATTAAAATAAATCTTGCCCGAGGCCGCGCCGGGTCCGGCAGGGAGGCCGGAGGCGATGGCCTTGGCGGATTTGATGGCCGCGCGATCAAAAATGGGCGCGAGGACCTGGTCCAATTGCTCGGCAGGCACGCGTTTGATGGCGGTCTTCCAGTCGATCAGTTTCTCCGCGACCATTTCGCAGGCGAAACGCACGGCGGCCACGCCGGTACGTTTGCCGTTGCGGGTCTGGAGCATGTAGAGATCACCTTTCTGGATGGTGAATTCGAAGTCCTGGACGTCTTTGAAATGCGTCTCGAGGGTCTTGCGGACTTTTTCCAATTCGGCGAAGGATTTGGGCAAATGCTTTTTCAGTTCGGCGACGGGTTCCGGGGTGCGAACGCCGGCGACGACGTCTTCGCCCTGCGCGTTGATGAGGAATTCGCCATAGAATACTTTTTCGCCGGTGGCGGGATCGCGCGTGAAGGCGACGCCCGAGCCGGAGTCTTCGCCGGTATTGCCGAAAACCATGGCCTGAACGTTCACGGCCGTTCCCCATTCGGTGGGGATATTGTATTTGCGGCGATACACGATGGCGCGGTCATTCATCCAAGAGCTGAACACGGCGCCGACGGCGCCTTTGAGCTGGTCCCAGGGATTGGTGGGAAAATCTTTACCGGCCTGTTCCTTGACGAGGGCTTTGAAGCGCGCGACGAGTTCTTTCAGATCAGCCGCTGTCAGCCTGGTGTCTTCGATATCGGCGTGATAACGCTCGTGTTTGAGGGCGTGGATGACCATTTCAAAAGGTTCATGGTCTTCGCCGGGGGCCTTTTGCACGCCCATAACGACGTCGCCATACATCTGGATGAAGCGCCGGTAACAATCCCAGGCGAAGCGTTCGTTTTTGGTGGCGGCGACGAGGGCGAGGACGGTTTCGTCGTTGAGGCCGAGGTTGAGGATGGTATCCATCATGCCGGGCATGGAATCGCGCGCGCCGGAGCGGACGGCGACGAGGAGGGGCATGGCGTTTTTATCGCCGAACCTGGTGCCCATGATTTTTTCCATGTTGGCGATGCCGGCTTCGACCTGCGCCTGGAGTTCTTTGGGATACGAGCGTTTGTTGGCGTAGAAGTAGGTGCAGACCTCGGTGGTGATGGTGAACCCGGGAGGCACGGGCAGGCCGATGCGGGTCATCTCTGCCAGGTTAGCGCCTTTGCCGCCCAGCAGGGGCTTCATCGAGCCATCGCCGTCGGCCTTTTTATTGCCAAATGAGTAAACGTATTTTTTTGCTTTTGTTGCCATATAAATTGTTGGAAATGTCCTTAAAAACGAGCGGCAAAGCATAGCAGGGAATTTTGGGGAGTCAATCGAAAGGAAACCGATGGGAGCATTCCGCAGGTTTCAAACACTTTTTTTTTGTAACCGGCGGGTGGTTGGGGCAGACTGATCGAGTATTTGAAAGCCGATATTCATGTAGTGCTTCTCAACTGATGACGCCCAATTGTCCCATCCCGATTTCGCAATATCCGCAAGTGCTACTGGCGCACGGCGGAGGTGGAAAATTGATGCATCAGCTTATCGGACAAATGTTCCTGGCGGCGTTCGAAAATCCGCTGCTGGATACACAGCACGATTCCACGGTGGTGGACCTGGTGGGAAAAAAGATCGCGTTCACGACGGATTCTTACGTGGTGCGTCCGCTGTTTTTTCCCGGCGGCGATATTGGTTCGATGGCGGTCCATGGGACGGTCAATGATCTGGCGATGTCCGGCGCGCGGCCGGTTTATTTGAGCAGCGCATTTATCATCGAGGAAGGGCTTGGCATGGAAACTCTTTGGCGGATTGTCTGTTCGATGCGCGACGCGGCGAAGAGGTGCGGGGTGCAAATCATCACCGGGGACACGAAGGTCGTGGACAAGGGGAAGGGCGATGGCGTGTTTATCAACACGTCCGGCATTGGTGTCATCGAGCATGAACAAACGATTGCGCCGCAAAGTGTGCGAACAGGGGACATGATCCTGGCCAACGGTGACGTGGGACGGCATGGCATGGCGGTCATGGCGGTGCGCGAAGGACTGGAGTTTGAGAGCAACATCGAGAGCGATTCGGCGCCGGTGCATGAATGCGTGTTGGAATTGCTGCGGGCGGGGGTGGAAATCCATTGCCTGCGCGACCTGACGCGTGGCGGGTTGACGAGCGCGTTGAATGAGATTGCCGAAGCTGCCAACCTGTCCCTGCTGGTGGAGGAAAAGGCGATCCCGGTGCGCGAAGACGTCCACGCGGCCTGCGAAATCCTGGGATTGGACCCGTTTCAGGTGGCGTGCGAAGGCCGGTTTGCCGCATTCATTCCCGAACGGGACGCGGACAAGGCGCTGGCCATCATGAAAAAGTTTTCCAGCGGAGCCTGCGTCATCGGGCAGTCATTGGATGAGCGCGCGGCAAAAGTGGTGTTGAAAAGCGCCATCGGGGTGCGCCGGATTTTGGACATGGCCAGCGGCGAACAATTACCGCGGATCTGTTAGATAAGGGGCGACGACTTCGTTGAGCATCCGCAACGAGCGGCGAAAGGTTTCCTGCGGGGTGGCTTCGGCGGCGATGGAGACCAACAGGCCGTGTTCCTGGTAAAAGTCAATCAACGGGCGGGTGCTCTTTTCATAGGCAGCCATGCGCACGCGGACGGATTCGGGGCGGTCGTCTTCGCGTTGAACAAGTTGGCCGCCGCATTTATCACAAACGCCGGGGACGCGGGAGGGCAAAGCTTTGACATGATAGACCGCCTTGCAACCGGTGCAGGTGCGGCGTCCGCTGATGCGGTCAATGATCTCGTCGATGGGCAATTCGTAATCCAGCACTGCCATCAGGGGAAGATTTTCCTTTTTCAACAATGCCTGGAGGGACTCGGCCTGGGCGACGGTGCGGGGAAACCCGTCGAGGATAAATCCGCCCCGGCAGTGCAGACAACGCACCCGTTCAGCGACCATGTCGAGCACGGTCATATCGGGGACGAGATCGCCGCGGCGCATGAAATCGAGGGCGCGGTCGATGGCGGGAGTGCGCTCGCTATCGGTGAGGCATTTGGCGGCGCGGAAGACATCGCCGGTGGAGAGGTGGCAGGCGCCGAGTTTTTCGGCGAGCAAAACGGCCTGGGTGCCTTTGCCGACGCCTGGGGCGCCGAGGAGCACCAGTCGCCAGGCTTTCCCGGGCGGTTTGCCGGGGTGGAGTGAACAGGTTGCATTTCCGCCCTTTAGCCAGGCGGCCCGGTCATTGGTTGTTACCATAAGAGCACTTTTCACCTTCCTGGGGGATAGGGCTACACGGAAATTGCTGATTTTAAGCCATACTTTAACCGCAGAGACGCTGAGAAGTTTTAACCGGGAATGGACATGAATAAAGACAGCTCGAATTAATACAGATTAATCTCGTCTAAACCTCAGATTTGGACTAAAGTCGGTAATGGCTGGTAAAAAGCGCGCACCCCGACCTGCACTCAAACCCCTTGAAAACGGGCAACTCTGGCGTGTGGGCAAGGGGAATCTGGAGGTGACTCTGGTGGGAAAGCTGCTGGTCCATTATAAGTTTGGCAAACCCAACGCCATCCGGGTGCCAACTACCGTCAACAGCATTCGTGCCGTGGAGAAATTCCTGAAATCGAGCAAAGCGGTCCTCATTCACGCTGCCCCAACCACGAAACCACTTTCAGCATGAGCAGCCTTCCTCTTTGGACGTCAACGCAGTTTCAGAACTGGAAAACCGATTGCACCAAACACATGGCCGGCCAACAGCCTTTTGAAGTGCAAGATGTGTATCGGCCTGAGCAGGAAACGTTTTGTATCAGTCTTTGCGAACAGCACAATTATACGTGCGCGATCCAAAAACGGATTGCCGTTTGCACCCCGAAAACATCCGGTTAGTTCCCTCAGGTAGGGATCGCGCCGTTCCTACCAAGAACAGTGTGCCGATGCGCCCTCCTCTGACCGATTTATATTTAAGTTCATTGGTTAAATTGCTCATGATGGACCATCACCCCAATCCTTGCTGATTAATTCCTTTGGATTCTTAACTGATTCGGGGAGGCCTGGCGGTTTCCACCAATTCGAACTTCAGGCGTGGAAATTGCTTCTTTCTAAAGACTTTTCCAGGTTGGCGGTGTTGAGCATTTATGAACTTTGATTCATTGATCGAATCGGTGGCAGCCGCCGGCGCCAGCGATTTGCACCTGGAACCGGGCATGCCCGCCGCCCTGCGCGTGCGCGGCGTCTTGCGCCTGACCGGCGAGCCAATCGCCCCGGGATTGCTTGTGGAATTTGCCCGGCGGCTGCTGGGCGAGGACCATTGGCCGGAATTCGCCGGGCGTCGTTCCTTTGATTTGTCCCGGACCCTGGGCGGCGTGCGCTGCCGCATCAATATTTTCCACACCTCCCGCGGCGTGGGGTTCGCCGTCCGGTTCCTCAGCGCGTTCCAGGCCACCGTTGAGAAATTGAATTTGCATCCCGACCTCAAGAAGATCGTCAAAAATCCGCACGGCTTGATTCTCGTGAGCGGGCCGACCGGCTCCGGCAAATCCTCGACGCTGGCCGCGCTGGTCCAGGAAATCAATTTGACCGAGGCGCGGCACGTCATCACGGTCGAAAGCCCCATTGAATATATGTTCCGCCCGCGGCGTGCGTTCATTCGCCAGCGCGAAGTGGGGCGGGACACGCCGAGTTTCGAGCAGGCGCTGTTGGACGCCCTGCGCGAGGACCCGGACGTGCTGATGGTCGGCGAAATGCGCGACCCGGAATGCATGCGCCTGACGCTGAGCGCGTCGGAGACGGGTCATCTCGTGCTGGCGACGGTCCATTCCTCGAGTTGCGCGGAGGCCCTCCAGCGCGTGGCGTCCGCCTTTCCGGCGGAAATCCAGAGCGCCGTCTGCGCGCAACTGGCCGATTGCCTGGTGGCCGTCATTTCCCAGCGCCTGCGTTTTCGCGAGGACCTCAACATCCGGGTGCCTGAATGCGAAATCCTGATGGCGACGCACGCGGTGAAAAATTTCATTCGCACGCGCGAATTTTTCAAGATCATGCCCTGCATTGAAACCGGCGCGGACCACGGCATGTGGACTTTTCAACGCTACACCAAGTGGGTGGAGGGCCGGACGAACTTTTATGTTCCCGCCAAGAACCCTGAACCAGAAGACAAATTACCGGACGATCTGCCGGCCGCACCGCAGCTCTCGCCGCCTGATCCGGCACATCGGCATGCGGCGCGAACGGAAAGGGCTTCGCCGCCTGTCTTGCCGTCTGCACCCAAATCGGCGGGCGGGGCAGGGGACGTGCATCGCATTGAGATCGACCCGGATGAATCGGGTTTTGGGAAAATTTTGAAGAAACCGTAGACGTCGCGCTGGCCGGGACTGCGCACGGCCTTTATTTAACGCCGAAGAAAAATTCAACGCAGAGGCGCTGAGAAATTTTAACCACGGATGGACACGGTCTGTATATCTAATTCAGATTTCAATAAACTAGCGAAAACCATTGGTTTTACAATGCAAATTCGCCCTAACTCGTCACTATTTTTGCTTACTTTTCACTGCTTTCACTGACACTTTTACTGACAGTTGGTGGTTTCAAATATCAAGCGGTTTTCAAATCGGCGGCAAAATAAGAGCCGTATTTGCTGCGCGGGTCTTGGGGGTGCGAAGCAAAAGGCGCACACGCTCCGCAAGGGTGCTGCCACACGCAACGGCGTTGATTCCAATGGAAGCCCAAACGGTGAAGCGCATTCGCGGCGGCGCGGTTGCTGGCCTTGGGAAACTCAAGCCATATCCATTTGCCAACGATTTCCGCCAGCTCGTATTGCTGCGGCAGTTGCGCCCGCAAAAACTCCAAAACCTTTTGCGTCGGCAGTTCGCGGTTGTAGTTGTATTTACTCACCCGCTTGGCGCGGGTTGATGATTGCTGGACGGCGTTTGCTGGTGCTGCTGCTTCACCTGATAATTTGTTTTTCATAAGCTTTTTTTTGATGTTCGCCGTCCGTGTCTCGCCGTATGCCGCTTGCTTCACCATTGGCGGAGACATTTTTTGAACCAGATCAGTTTTATTTCCGGCGTGCATGGGGCATGACAGCGAAAGATTCGGCGTTACCTGATAGCCGGGTCGCTGGCGTGACCCATGCGCTTCGTCGCCGGAAATAAAACGCCCCGCGAGAGCGGGAAATGGAAACCCTGAAAAAGATGGCGTAGCGGCAAGCGAGCTACGGTGAGACCTCGAAGGCGCTCCCCCTTAAAAAACGCGCCATGTCAAAAACACTAAACAAAATCCTCTAGCCTCGCAGAGTCGCCAAAGGCTCAAATCCGGTCTGCTCTGACTTTTGGCGGGCGGTGTGAAGCAAGGGAGCCGTGGCTTGATGGGTGCAGGGCAAGTCGGAAGGCGGACGGCTGAACACGACGGCCAAAGGTCAGACTAAAATGGGAAAGCGTGAGTCTGCCAAGTTTCAAGGCGTCGTCTGCAACCGACAGTAAAATATTCTTTTGGAACTAGATTGGTTGCCGTCAGATATTTTGCCTTGAGCTTTACGTCTGAATTGTTCCAATTGACAACCTTTCCATCTTGGAACATCACCATGGAAAACCCGTAGGTCAAACTGGTGTCGCTGAATGTTGTCGGCTCGCCTTCGATGGCCAGAACTTCGTCTCTTGTTGAACCGACAGTAAAATATTCTTTTGGAACTAGATTGGTTGCCGTCAGATATTTTGCCTTGAGCTTTACGTCTGAATTGTTCCAATTGACAACCTTTCCATCTTGGAACATCACCATGGAAAACCCGTAGGTCAAACTGGTATCGCTGAATGTTGTCGGCTCGCCTTGGATGGCCAGAACTTCGTCTCTTGTTGAACCAACGGTAAAGTAATCAGGTTTACTTGTATTGCTCGGCATTTGCGTTTCATCTTTTGCCGAATTTATTGCGGTGTTCTGATGCCCTGCTTCCGACGTGGGCGGCGTGTCAAATTGATAAAGCAAATTTTGGGAATTTATTGGATTCAACCCCTCTTGTTCCGGGTTCTCCATGTGTGGAACAAAGGCAGTTATTCGTTGTTGAGCTTCGGCAATCGCCGCGTTTGATAAAAGCCGCTCGATGCTTTTTTGGGCTTGGGATGCGTCAGCATCGCCCTGGGCGGCAGAAAGGCTAAACCAAATATATGCCTCAACGTCGTTTTGCTTCACACCCTGTCCGTTGTGATAGCAAAAGCCAAGGCTGTATTGAGCTGTGGAATCATTCTGGTCTGCGGCCTTGCGTAACCACTTCACGGCTTCTACTGAATCCGTTGGCACACCTTGGCCGTTAGCGAAGCAGACGCCCAAATTGCATTGGGCAAAAGCATGGTTCTGGTCTGCTGCCTTCCGATACCACTTTACTGCTTCCGCATCGTCTTTCGCCACTCCTTGCCCATTAGCATAGCACGCACCCAAATTAAATTGAGCCGTGGCATAATTTTGTTCTGCGGCTTTCCGATACCACTTTACTGCTTCAACTGAATCCTTTGCCACACCCGCACCATGCTCGTAATGTGCCCCTAGATTGGATTGAGCATAAGCTAAATTTTGCTCCGCCGCTTTGCGATACCACTTTACCGCTTTCAAACTATCCCTCACCACGCCTTGGCCGTTGTCGTAGCAAACAGCTAAATTATATTGTGCTATCGCTAGATTCTGGTCTGCGGCTTTGCGAAACCAGATCGCAGCTTCCTCCTCGTCCTTTGCAACGCCTTGGCCATCACGGTAACACACGCCCAAATTGTATTGTGCAACGGCTAAATTTTGGTTGGCTGCTTTGAGATACCATTCCACCGCTTTCATGCCATCTTTGGCTGTTCCTTGACCATTGGCGCAACAAGTGCCCATGCCGTATTGAGCCGGAGCAAAATTTTGATCGGCGGCTTTCCTAAACCATTTCAACGCCCCGGCAGAATCCTTAGTGGCCCCGCGCAAGCCGTATTCATAAATAAGGGCCAGAACTGTTTGGGAGCGTGCATCTCCGTTTTCAGCTTTGATTTTGACACTCTCGATTGAGTTCGTATCGGCTTGTTGGCCGTGCGCCTGAACAACAGCGCAAAAAGCCAGTATTGCAAACCCAGCCACGCACCATTTTATTTTCATGCCAACAGCCTAAAGTTTTCATGCCCGTTTGCAAGAAGGCGCTGAACGCCGTCATTGTTAAAGCTGATTCAGTTTCCGTCCAATTTGAACATCCGCTTGATGTCACGGTTAAGGCGGTCTTCCGAAAGGCCAATGCGGGCCAAATCATTACAGGTCTCCCATGCCAATTCTCGGATTTCCTGCGTCTCAAGAGCATCCCGGCTGATTTCGCCGGATGCCAGCCTTGCCGCCAGAGTCATCATTTCTGAATGCGCCTTTTGCAGTGCCATCGTGCGACTGGCTTGTTCGACTTCCATTTCCAGCACACGGATAAACTGATCTATGCTCCCCAGCCGGGTGACAATTTCATGTTTTGATTTTGATTCTTTGGAAAGTGTTTGCTGATTCCGGCTCTCCTTGTCAAAACTCTCGACCAGTTTTTGGTGGGCCTTTTGCGCTTCTTTCTGGCTGGATAGACGTTTGTCTTCATCTGCCTTTTCTCTCATGCCTTCATGAATTTTCAACTGTATTGGCGCGATATATTTTGCGGCAAAATAGCTGGCTATGAGAGAAATCACGAGGCGCGGGACATATCTTAATTGCGTGCCTATCCCGGCCCCCGGCTCATTCGTGATATGGATGATGATTGCCCACAAGACAACTGTGAGCACAATAAACCAAATCCAGCGAGCCTTGTTCAGGTAAGTTTCGGGGTCGAATGAGTTCATGATTTGTCACGCCGCAATGGCGAGTGCGCGCTGATCTTGGGCGGCCATTGTTGGCATCGTGCCGCCGATCAACAGAATGGCTCGCAACATTTCGCGGTAAAGCGTTGCGGCATCGGTGCGAATATTGGTCAGTTGAATGTCAATTTCCGAAAGTCTGGTTTTTATGCTCGCCCGTTCCAACGGCGCCGCCGCCTTGATTTCCGCATCCGCATATTTGTCCTGTTGGGCCATGTAATGGCGGCATTGCTCGGCATACATTGCCAAAACTTCTTGAAAACCCTTTTGCACCGCATCCACGCGCCGGTCTATGAGGGAGCGGATGAGGCCGCGCAGAAAATCCGTTTTCATGCCATACATTTCCCGGTCATGGGAAAGCTGAACTTCCAACGCCCGCAGTTTTGTCCGCCCTTGCTCGACTTCGGCCAATGGCCCCATGATTGCGCCAATGGCGGAGGTTAAAAATTGGGTTGGTAACAGTGATGGTTGCATACGTTTTTTATTTCCTGCGTCGGCGGTTTATGTGTTCCCGAACATCATCCCCCAAGCCCGTAGGAATTCCGGTGGGCTGCTGGTGCTGGCGGGGCTGATTGACATTTTCAAATTGCTCGATGGTCTGGCCTTGGTTTTCGGCGTTGATGAGGCCGTCAATCGTATCCATGTCTAAATTACGGTCGCGCTCGTAGATTATGAACTCAAAAGCCCTCAAGCAGAATGCCGAAAAAAACAGCCAACAGGCGAGGGCGTGCGACAAGGGATAACAAGCAGCACCGACGAGAGCGCAAAATATTGGGTCAATGAAACGGGCAACACGCCGGTTGCGGTGCATGAAAGCTGGAAGCCAGCGGAACGCAAAGGGCGATGTTCCAATATAAAAACTGTGCTGACGCACGGCGCGATTAAATTGAAACCAGCGTTTGACACGCTGGGCGATTGCCAAAACAAGAAAACAGATGCCGAAATAGAACAAGGCAATGGGTTCGGCGGTTTCGTTTCCGGGTTGCGCCAGCACGCCAACGAAAACTAAAAAAATGGTGATGCCCAATATCCGGAACGGGTCTAGCAGCCGGTAGCCCAAATCATGTCGAAAGAAAACCATCACGGACAAAGCTGGAAACTGCATCAGCCATTTCGCTCTCGCGTAACTTTCAAAAATGTTCGGCCCTTGCTGTTGTTGCGGTTGGGGTGGCATTTTATCGCTGGTTGAAAGTGAGCAGGCGGAAAGGCAAGGCCAGCCTGCCTTCGTAAAACAGGTTGCCGCCATTATAGACGATAGCCTCCACCTGAAAATTGTGCATTTCACCGCCGCGCTTTAACGTCGTGAAGACCGCTGGCTCCACAAAAAGTCTTTGTTCTTCTTTACGGTTCACCCCGGAATTGTGGCTGCGCTGTTCTTCCGGGCTTTTGAGTGACGGTTCGTTCCTTTGATGCCCCGCGCTTGTGCTCGTCTTCATAACCCAGCGTTGGCCCAAAAGTTTGGTCGCCCAATCGTTGGTGTCACCGCTGTTCTGGCAGAAAAATTTGCACTGCAAATTTCCGAGCAACGATTCGACCGCCGGGTAGCTATCAAGCACCCGGAGGTAGCTGGCAAGATTTTGGGTGAGATAAACCGTGCATCCGCCAGCGGAGCGGGCTACGGCCTGATACTCGGCGTCAAACTTGGTGACGAAGTTCTGGGCTTCGTCCGCCCATAAAAATACGGGGCGCAAAAAGCTCTTTCGGTCGGCGGGCTGCATCCGGCGCAGCACCGCCACTTGGAAACAGTATTTCCAAGCAAGGTTGGCAATCCGGCCAACGAGCCGGTATTCCTGAACTGGGATGTCCACGATGATGATTTTGCCCTCAAACGCATCCTCTGGCCGAATGTTCGTGTCGGCGGAAAAGATTTCCCGCAATGGCCGCGTGAGGAGCGGCTTTACCAGCATTGAAAACGTCAGCACGATGAGGCTGCGGGTTTTTTCATGCAGGTCGGGAAATTCCTGTTGCCAGTAATTGCGGCATTCCTCGAAATCCGCCCGCGCCTTCGCATCGCCTTTCAGGGTCATCTTGTCGGCCTCGGCAATCATTGCCCAGCAAGTGCTGTCCTTCTGCCACTGGGGGTCGTTGACCTGCTCCCGGCTCATGGCGGCGGTGGTCAGGATTGACCGCAGCAGCGGCAGGGTCACGTCCAGCCCTGCCAGCAGGGGCAGTTCGACCAGATTGGTATTCATGTGGTGAAGGCTGTCTTCCCAAAACTTGTTGTCACCGCCCTTGCCGTCGCCTTTGCCGGAAATCGCCGTGGCGATCTCGTCAATCAGGTTGACGATATTGATGCTCAAGCCGCCGCCTTCCCCCGGTCGGCTGGCCTCCCAGTCCATGAAATTGAAGCGGTTTGCACCGCTGGCATCCACGATGACAAGGTCATCCGTTCGGTCTGTCTCGGCTGCCCACTGTTCCCACTGCCGGCGCTCCTCCTTCTTGGCGCAAAGCACCAGCCCGCCGAATCCGGCGGCTAGGTAGCCGTAGGCCAGGTGCTTGGCGGGGCCGGACGTTTTACCACTTCCGGTTGCACCGAAAACGCAGACGCCCGTGAGGGCGTCGGAAAGGCGGAAGCCTTCCCCATTGCCCCAATCCCGCAACACCGTTTGCGGGTGGAATTCGGGCAACTGCGTCTTGCCGTTGGTCATGCTAAATAGCGTGGCAAGACCCGGTTTCCCCGGCAAGGCAAAACCGGCGTTGGGGGTGTCAGGGGCTTGCCCCTGCCAGAGCGCAAGGCTCTGGCGGCATCCAACCGGCGGACGGTTGGGCATGGTTCCAAGGGTGGCAACCTTTGGGCAGGGTCTAGGGCGGCACGCCCTTGTGCTGGGTTTAAGGGGCGGCAAAGCCCCTGCCGTAGCGTCAGAGCGGAGGCGGTGAAAGCGGGGTCTAGGGGCCGGATTTGGAGGCCCCTTGCGCGGTCAACATCGCTTGCGATGTATAACCGCGCCATTCCGGTTTTTTGCCTTTTGCTTCTGTTTGACCGGAAGGAGCGGCGCAGCCAAGCCGCGCCGGTATCATTATGGGCGAACTGGGCAGATTTTTCTGCCTGTATCAAAACGGCGCAAACTGGCTCTCACCCTCGGTTTGCGGGGACAAGTCACCACGGATTATGATATACTGTTGTGAATAGAGCCAAGCCAACGACTGGTAAGGAGCATGGCAATATTCAGACTAGAGGCGAAGGTTTTCAGCCGCGAGAAACGCGGGCGGTCGGTGATCGCCGCCGCCGCTTACCGGGCAGGCACGAAACTCAAGGATGAGATTCGGGACAAAATTTTCGACTACGCCCGCCGGACGAAGGGGGTCATCCATTCGGACATTTTAGCCCCCGAAGGTGCGCCCGGATGGGTGCATGATTCGGGGCAGCTTTGGAACAAAGTTGAGGCGGGCGAGAAACGCAAGGATGCACAACTTGCACGCGAGTTTATTCTGGCGGTTCCCAAGGAACTATCCGCCGATGCCCAATTCCAGACGGCGGTGGATTGGGCAAAAAAGGAGCTGGTCACTTCCGGGATGGTTGCCGAAGTCTCCCTTCATCACGACAAGGCGGGGAAGAATCCCCACGTTCACATTCTCTGCACCATGCGGAAACTGGACGGCGACAGTTTCGACGCCAAGAAATTCCGGGCATGGAACGACAAGGCCATGCTGCTGAACTGGCGCAAGTCATGGTGTGAGGCGGAAAACGCCGCGCTGGAACGCGCTGGCCGTCCTGAACGGGTTGACCACCGTTCGCTCAAAGACCGGGGCATAGACCGGCAGCCGGAGCCGAAAATCGGCGTGGCGGCAACGGCAATGCAACGCAAGGGCGTCCAAGAGGAACCGGAGCGGTTCAAAGTCGTTCAAGATGTGCGGATGATGAACGAGATGCGTCCGCTAATGAAGGCGATTTTGAAAAACGGCGAAGTGACGCAAATCGGCATGGGCGCAACGTGGTGGGAAAAATCCATCACCTTTATGTCCCGCATCCGCGAACAGGCCGCAAAGGTCGTAAAGAATTCGTGGCACAGGTTTTTGGATCACCCACGCAACGGAAAAGACGAACCGGATATTTCCATGTGAACTAAAATTATGAAACTAACCAACGAAATCAAAAACCAAGCTGTTGACGCTTTCACTTCCGCCGAAACAGTGGCGCAAGTCGGCATGATTAAGCTGACGGGCGGCATTGCCCTGTATGCCGCGCACATTCGCCAAATGGACAGGCAAGCGCCGCCTCCCCAACGGAAAATCGTGCGCGACGCCATCGGGAGGGAAGTATGAACGACCCGCTCGCGCAATTTCGACGTAAACCGCCAGCGACGGCGGCAGGCACGGCGGGGGCGACGGGACAAACGCCGCCGCCCAAAGGCCCGGACGGTTACGTTGCCTTCGACACGAAAGACCGGGTGGCGCGTTTGAAGATTTTCAAAAAGAACTATCCGACGCATACGCCGGGGTATCATTACCTGCTGGATGTGGTTTATAGCGGCCAGAACGTGACGCAAATCGTCCTGGTGTTCACTTTCCTCATGGTCTTCATCCGGGGCAAAAACTTGCAGCCGATTGTCTCGGCGCTGGAATTGGGGACGGCGGATTTCATCCGCGAATTCGACCCGGCCACATGGCCGAAGCCGGATGACTCAAAAGCCACGGTGATTGAAAATATCAAGATTGCAGTCAAAGAAAACGGGCCGGGTCCGTCGGAAGCGGATGGCCACGGCATAGACGAGCCGGGTTTGAGTTTGCATTGAATCGGTTGGAAACGAAAAGGAGTTGGTTATGCACGATTTGCCAGAGACGGGTTTTTTGCGATTGCCGCAAGTGTTGAACCTCATACCACTTGGCAGGACAAGCTGGTGGAACGGCGTCCGGTCGGGGCGTTTCCCCAAGCCGGTGAAATTGTCCGCTCACTGCACGGCTTGGAAAGCAGAGGATATTCGGGAGCTTATCAAGAAGCTTTCCGAGAACTAGAGTTCTATGGAAATGGCCCCAAGGGTGGTTTACAATCTTACTGGCCCAAATAAACTCATCGGTCAGAAAGAGATTTAACCGAATGACGCAATATCCACAGCATCCAACTCAGGTGATCCTGCCCACGACACGCGTTGACGTTCGCTTCAAGCGGCACAATAAGTTTTTGAGGGACATGCAGGCGCAGTCAATAAATTGGGAATCGCCCGACATATTGGGATACAGACTGGTGACAGAGCCGGAATCAGAATGGATCATGGTATAGGCTTTATTATTTGTCGTTCAATGGCCCAAGAGTGGCCATGCCATCCTTCAAAAGAAAAACCTGCTAAAGATAACTTGTCTCCTTCTTTAAGCCGATTGCAGAGCCAATAATAGGCTACCATACCTGTGCTTGGGTGGAATCTAAAAGGCATCCCCAAGCCTCGCATTTTGCATTCCAGCCGCAGTCCTTCGAGGAAGCCAATCATTTTGACCGGCATCGGTAAGGATGGTCGCCCGCATATTTCAAACGTGTCAAATCCGGGTATTTTTTTAAATCTTAACAGCCGTTGTTTGATGGAATACAAAATAGGATTTCTTGCCAAAATCACAGTTGCACTACTCAACTCGCCAAGTGGCATCTTCTCAACAACCGAGGACATTTGGCCGCCAGAGTTAATCAAAAAAACATAACGCGTTCGTTTTGGCAGAACGGCGTTATGACGACAACTGTTAATCTGAACAATTACGTCTGCATCGGCGGCTAAAGCGGCCGCATTCTTACATTCCCCATTTCCGACTAGAAGATACCGCATAAGCGCAAAGGCAATCAATCCGAGGGCTCCTACTGCGCGCACATAGTCAGCGACGCTTCCCATGAACGAATACAAATCATTACCAGATTTTAGAAGGCAATAGGTCAAGGTTATAAACAAAAGCGATTTCATCCATTTGGACAAAATCGCAATTTTTAGCATCACTGTCTTGCGCTCTATGGCTAGGTAGGCACCCGCCGCAAAAAAAACTATGAAAAACCCCGTGTCTAAAAATGACCTGATAAAAGTGGCTTCCTGATAGCCTAAAATCACCATTCCTGTTAAATCGAGACTCCATATTGTGCAAACAATGGAAAGCAGCCAAAAAACTAGGAGGCCGCGCCAAGTGTATCGTTTTACCGCAAAAAAGATAAAAGGGAAAATCAATGAAATGCGCATTTCATGGACAAGCGACCATATCACCGCGTCAAGCCCCTGACTCTGCAACGTCCCCCACAGCGCAAGATGCTTCATTAATGTGCCGGGTGTGAGGTCACGATCAATGATGACGGATTTTACCCATTCCGACGTTTCTTCGTGCTGAACGCCTATGATTTGATGCAGGATGTAACTAGCCAAAACGGCAAACAGAAATGCCGGATAAATTCTGAAAACGCGCTTTATCAAATATCCCAAATATGGCAACGGGTGTTTCTGTAATGAATAAGCCAACACAAAGCCGCTTAACACGAAGAACACTATGACAGCAGAACGCCCAGACGTTTCGATTTTTGAAAGGAAATAGAGCAAAACATCCGAAATGGATGCAACGCGTCCCATTCCATAATGCGCGAGCCTAAAGGCGTCGGGGTTCAATAACCAGCAATGTCCGACAACGACAACAAAAACGGCAACGCCCCGTATTGAATCCAAGAAGCCGAGTCTTTCCTGATTAGTGATCGCTATTGCCAATGAACCAATCCCTTACGATTGCACATAGGGTTCTTCATACACCATCCAGCAGACCCGGTCTTTTACTTTTTTCGCACCCAATGCTTGAGTGTTCTAACGCTCTATTCCGGTTCCGGCGGCTTCGGCTGGCGGTCTTTGGTGGGACTCGGTGAGGGTTTGGTAGGCCGCTTCATGGCTTGCTCTTGCTCCCATTGCTCACGAGTCGTATTCCTGACAGATTCAAGGCTCCTGTCAGATATGGGATGTTTTTTAGCCCAGCCTAAGCGCAAACGATGGCCAAGTTTTTGAAGGGCAGCCTCCGCATCTGTGTTTTCGTTTGGCATAGTTAGGCGACAAGGGCTTTAGCGGTTTCCAAACATCGGCTGATTTTCATTCCGGCGGCAGCAGGAGTTAAATCTCGCTCCTCTGCAATTTCGGTAACTTTAGACTGGAAGACAAACCGCTGCCAGAGGTAATCATAACATTCAGGTTTCGCGGTCATCAGTAATTTCATCGCGTAATCCAAATCGTGCCGGTCTCCTGCTGATATTGGTTGAACTTGCTCGGATGCCTCTATCAGTTCCCTAATCTCGTCTTGGGGCATCGGCAGCAGGCGATCACTGTATTCTTTGCGATACTGATCTTTCATACGGCGTCGAGCAATGGTGTAAAACCAAGAACGAAATTCCTCCACGGTGTCGTTCTTAAAATTTTTCAAACTATTGTTTATGGACTTTAAAACTTCCTGCAAGACATCATCCCATACCGCCTCATTTTTAACATGGTGACGAACGAAGCGGTTTAAATCTGGTTCGATGATACGGAAAATTGACTCGGTCAAACGATTGCGTTCGTTCAACCCCGCCGTCAAACGGTAGGTGCGGACAAGTTTAATGAGGTCGCCCATTGCTTGACCGTAGCTTAATAAAATTCTCTGTTGCGTTTCAAGTCCTGCCTGCGACTGATTTTGTATGAAAGAAGAACAGCAAAGGTTCCTGTCGCTCTTGGGACAACTGCCCGTCCGCCTCACGGCGGAACAAGCAGGCTGGGTGCTGAACTGCCAGCCGCACGATATTCCCGCGCTGGTCAATGCCCGGCTGCTCAAACCGCTCGGTAATTTTTCTCCAAATTCCACCAAGTATTTCGCCACGGCGGACGTGCTGGAAATGACGAAAGACCGTGGTTGGCTGGTCAAAGTCAGCAATACTATTTGCCAGCACTGGCAAAAACAGAACGCCCGCAAAAAAGACCATGCCTTTAACGGCGTGGTGAATGGTCACGCTTCCTTGGCGGCGGTTTAGCCGCTGGTTTCTTCCAAAACATTATTCTTTCCGCCCATGCGGAAAGCTGCGCGTCAGCGATCAGGCCAGCGCGAGCGGATGATGGAGTCCAGAGGCAACGCCTCTGGCGCGGGGCTTGGGGATGGCGTAAATCCCCAAAACACCAAAAGCGGTTGAGTCGCCGGGACTCAACCGCTTCGTTTATTCTGGCGGGTTCAAGCCGCGACTGCCTTTTGCAGCGTGGCCGCTGCCGCCTTCATTTCGTATTCCTCAAGGGATGGCACGATAATTTGCGCCTTCTTCGCATAGGCTCGGTGAATCGCCTTGCTGTTATGCCCAAGCGCAGCCTGGGCAAACCGTTCTGGCATCCCGACAACCTTTGCCCGTTCCGCCCATGCGTAGCGGTAGCTGTGCAACGTCACGCCCGATACGCCCGCCCGTTCGCAGCGGCGGCGAAACCGGCTTGCCCGGTCGTTGGCCGTGAATTTAGTCAGGTTTGGAAACAGGGCGCCGGTCGTCGGCAGGTGGCTCAACACGGTTTCCAATTTCTTGCTGATCGTGAATTGCGCCCGCGAGCCGGTCTTTTGCCGGAAATAGGTGATTGTCCGGCTCTGCCAGTCAACATCCTCGGCGGTCATGTTCGCGGCGTCGCCCTGCGCCGCGCCGGTTTCCCAAAGCAGTTCCAAGAAAAGTTTCCACTCGGCTTTCTTCTCCTTGGCCAGAATGCTTTCCTGTTCCGCTGGCGTGATGCCGCGTCGCTCCTTGGCCTCGTATTTCGGCCACAGGTAAGGCGCAACTACGGGCAGGGCAATCCAGCCCAAGCTCAAGGCGAAGTTGTGAAGCCGTTTCAGGAAATAAACGATGGACACTTTGCCGTCCTTAAATATGGCAAAGAAATCATCGGCGGTGGTTTCCAGCAATTTCTTTTGACGCAAGGCGTCAAAGCAGGATGATTTGAACACGGTGGCGTAACGCTCGCGGCTGCTGTCCTTGCCGCGTGATTGCAACTGCTCCATGACGGTCTGCCATGTGCGTTCCACAAAGGCGGGGTCACTGGCCGTCAAGTAGGCGCGGGCAAGGTGCAAGTTTAACACTGGCTGGCGCCGCGCCTCGTTGCGGGCATTTAGCAGGCTCTTGGCCTCGGTTTCGTCTTTGGTGTGTAGGCTGGTCTGTTTGCCGGTCGCGCTGTCCTGCATGTAGAACATTTCGCCGCGCCGGAACAAGGTGTATTTTGTTTTCATAACTGGATTATCTGTTTCGATATTCCAGTCCCGTATCCACGGCGTTTGTGAACGCCAGTGGTGGCAAAGTTTCAGCAAGTTCTAGCCAGTTTTGGCGAATTGTTTTACCATCCGCCCCGTGACTGACACTTTTGCTGACAGTGGCCGTCCATCGTTCCAAGAAACCCTTTGTTTATGCGGGTTTTGACAACTTGAACACAGATGGACACGGATAAACACGGATCAGAAACGAAAGATTTAACGCAAAGGCGCAAGGATGCAAAGACGCGGAGAAGGGCATGAACGGCATTTGAATCCGCAGATTTCGTAGAAAGACGCTTTATAAGGGTTTGCGCAAGCGGGCAATGACGTTTACCGCCGATTGCGCTTTGAGTTTGCCGGAACGAAAGGCGGCGGCGTTTTTGAATTCGGCGGCCGTTTCCATGCGCCACGTTTCGATGCGGCGCTTGCGCAGCAAATCTTCCAAAATTTCCCGTTCATCCGAGGGCAGGCGTTCAGCATTGGTCAAAACCCGATCCAATGTGAGAGTGCTCAAGACCAAATCCCCAAAAAAACCACATTGCGGACTTCGTGTGCCAAATGCTATGTTCCTGGTGTGAAAATGTCCGCTGTAACAGCAAAATCCCCGGGCAAATGCCGCGGCTCTAAATGGATTCCCGGTGGAAATGGTGGCGTGGGCATTTCCAAAGCGCAGGCTGACCAGTTCACCGAAGGACTGCTGAAAATCGCCGCGCGCATTGAAGGATTGCCCGCCGACCTCGCGCGTAATCATGACCATTATCTGCATGGCCTCCCGCGCAAATGAAGCCGGTCTTTGCCGACACGTTCTTTTTCTTTGCGATTCTTAACCGCGCCGATCCGTTGCACCAGCGCGCCGCTGCCTTCAGCCGCAATAACCGACAACTCCGTGTCACTACCGATTGGGTTAACCACGATGGCCGGCGAACCCTCACCTCACCCTAACCCTCTCCCCTCCCATCAGAATGGGAGCGGAGAGGGGACAGAAAGAGGACATCAACTGTTGTTCAATGCCAAGCACGATGCGGCAGGTTCATGGTGCCAATGCAGGCAAAAAAATCAAAAGGAGGCTTTCCATGAACCTTGTATCTGACGGGACCAGGGCGGAGTGGATGCCGCAGATCAGACTCGCGCTATCGCGCGGCTTCGCAAATAGCGGTTGGATTATTGACTGATAAACCCAGGGCGGCGCTCGCAGACTCGCTTGCCCTGGGCTATTATCGGTCGCCCTTGCAGGGCTTTGATGTGCACGCCAGGCGCGTGCGCTCCCCCAATACAGCGTCAATCAGCGGTTGGCGAAACGTGGTTGGAAATCGCCCGCATGTATTGGGCGCGCTCGAATTCGGTCGGGGCGGGGCAATTTTTCTGGCTCAAGCTGCCTTTAAGCTGTTTCACCGATTCGTATTCGTGCGCTGCCATCCACTCAATCATCCCGTCTTCGACGGTTTTGAGATGCGATATGCCGTGGCGCATCAGGGCCGAGCAGAGCATCGTGACGTCGGCGCCGGCCATGAGCATTTTCAAGGCGTCGGTGGCGCGATGGATGCCGCTGGTGGCGGCGAGGCTGGCCTTGATTTTTCCATGAAGGATGGCGATCCAGCGCAAGGGCAGGCGCATGGCCATGGGGGTGCTCAACAACAGGTTCGGCTTCACTTCGAGCGATTCGAGGTCGATGTCGGGCTGGTAAAAGCGATTGAACAGCACCAGGCCGTCGGCGCCCGCATCATCGAAACGCAAGGCCATGTTGGCAAAATTCGTAAAAAACGGACTCAATTTTACGGCGACGGGAATGGAAATCATCTCTTTCACCGCTTTCACAATCTCCAAATAGTTCTTTTCGATTTTTGCGGAGGACAAATTCATGTCCGTCGGGATGTTATAAATGTTCAGTTCGAGGGCGTCGGCGCCGGCTTGTTGAATATCCCGGGCGTATTTTATCCAGCCACCGGCGGTCGAGCCGTTGAGGCTGGCGATGATGGGGATGCGGACGGCCTTTTTCGCGGCGGCGACGTGTTCGAGATATTCCTCGGGGCCGAGGCGAAATTCGCCGGGTTCGGGAAAATACGACAGGGCTTCGGCAAAGCTGTCGGTGCCGCGTTCGAGGGAATGCACGATTTCGACACGGTCATGGCTCAATTGCTCCTCGAAGAGGGAATAGAGGACGACGGCCGCCGCGCCGTGGTCTTCCATCATTTTGATGCCGTAAATTTCCTCCGAGAGCGGCGAGGCGGCGACGACGATGGGGGTGCGGAGTTTGAGGCCGAGATAGGTGGTGGAAAGGTCCATGGTATTTATGATTTATGATTTACGATTTATGATTGCGGGCAGTACGGCGGGTGGCGCTGAAAATCATAAATCATCAATGATTTCAGGGTTGTTCGGTGGCGGCGGCGGCGGGTTGCGCGCCGGGGATTTCGCCGTTGTTAAATTTGCAATCCCGCGTCTGCATGAATTGATAGAATTTCCAGCGGCGCTCGGCGTCGGCCTGGGCCAGGGCAAACAGCTTCCTGGCCTCATCCGGTTTGCTCTTGGTGAGCATCTTGAACCGGTTTTCCGTGATCATGTAATCCTGCACCTTGAACCTGGCGGCGGAGGAGTCCACTTGCAGCGGATTTTCCCCGCGTTCGGCGCGGCGCGGGTCGAAGCGATAGAGCAGCCATTGGCCGGAATCCACGGCCATTTTTTGCTGGCGCGCGCCGACGCCCGCGTCGATGGCGATGCCGTGCGCGATGCAATGGCTGTACGCGATGATGAGCGAAGGGCCGGGATACGATTCGGCTTCGATGAAAGCTTTGAGAGTCTGTTCGTCTTTCGCGCCGAGGGCCACGCTGGCGACATAAATGTTTCCGTAACTCATGGCGATGAGGCCGAGGTCCTTTTTACCGGCCGGCTTGCCGCCGGCGGCGAATTTGGCGATGGCGCCGCGCGGGGTGGATTTGGACATTTGTCCGCCGGTGTTGGAATACACTTCGGTGTCCATGACCAGCAGGTTGATATTGTGGCCGCTGGCGAGCACATGGTCCAAGCCGCCGTAGCCGATGTCGTAAGCCCAGCCGTCGCCGCCGACGATCCAGACGCTTCGCTTCACCAATTGGTCGGCCAGGGACAGCAGCAATTTGGCGTCGGGCGAATCCATGTGCTGCAACCGTTCCTTCAAAGCGGCGACGCGCTCGCGCTGCTCGAAAATGCCGGCTTCGTCGTCCTGGGAGGCTAGAAGCAGTTGGGTGACGAATTCATCGCCGAGTTTGGCGGACATTTTTTTCAGCAACTCCTCGGCAAATTCGCGCTGTTTATCGATGGAGACGCGGAAGCCCAGTCCGAATTCCGCATTGTCTTCGAACAGCGAATTGCACCAGGTTGGCCCGCGGCCGCATTTATTTTTGGTGTAGGGGGTGGTGGGCAAATTGCCGCCATAGATGGAGGAACAGCCGGTGGCGTTGGCGATGACCGCGCGGTCGCCAAACAACTGGGTGAGCATCTTGATGTACGGAGTCTCGCCGCAACCCGCGCACGCGCCGCTGAATTCAAACAGCGGCTGCTGGAGCTGTTGTTGCCGCAGCACGGTGGTCTTGAGCTTGCGCCGGTCAAATTCCGGCAGGTCCAGGAAATAGCTCCAGTTTTCGCGCTCGGCCAGGCGCAACGGCGCCTGGGGGCGCATATTGATCGCCTTGAGTTTGGCTTCCGTTTTGTTTTTCGCGGGGCAAACTTCCACGCAAATGCCGCAGCCGGTGCAATCCTCCGCCGCCACTTGCAGCGAAAATGACTGGCCTTTGAATTCGGGCACACGCGAGGCGACGGATTTGAACGTCTTGGGCGCGCCATTCAGCTTTTCCGGTTCGTAAACTTTGGCGCGGATCGTCGCGTGGGGACAGATCGCGACGCATTTCAGACATTGAATGCAGGTCTTCTCGTCCCAGACGGGGATGTCGAGCGCGAGATTTCGTTTCTCATATTGCGCGGTCCCCGTGGGGAAAGTGCCGTCGGTGGGAAAGGCGCTGACGGGCAGCTCGTCGCCGTTGCCGGCGGCGATCTTCCCCAGGACATTGCGGACGAATTCCGGCGCGTCGTTGGAGATGGCGGGGATGAGTTCACCCGCGCCGTTGAGCCGGTGGTTGGCGAGGCGCACCTCGTGCAAATGCGCCAGGGTGTTGTCCACGGCTTTCAAATTCATCTGCACCACTTCCTCGCCTTTTTTGCCGTAAGTCTTCTTGATGGAATTTTTGATGGCGTCGATCGCTTCGTCCTTGGGGAGCACGCCGGACAATGCGAAAAAGCAGACCTGCATGATGGTGTTGATGCGCCCGCCCATGCCGCTGTCCCGGGCCACGCGCGTGGCGTCGATGACGAAAAACTTCGCCTTTTTGTTGCGCAAACTCTTCTGGACGGGGGTGGGGAGTTTTGACCAGATTTCTTCCGGTGAAAACGGGGTGTTCAACAAAAAGGTCCCGCCGGTAATGAGGCTGCGCAGCATCTCGTAGCGTTCGAGAAAGGCGGGCTGGTGACAGGCGATGAAATTGGCGCTGGAGATCAGATAGGCCGAACGGATCAACTGCGGGCCAAAACGCAGGTGCGAAACGGTCATGCTGCCGGATTTTTTCGAGTCATAGACGAAATAGCCTTGCGCGTAATTGGCGGTTTCTTCGCCGATGATCTTGATCGAGTTCTTGTTCGCGCCAACGGTGCCGTCCGAGCCGAGTCCATAGAACAGCGCGCGCACGACGTTGTCCGGTTCGGTGGAATAAGTTGCATCCACCGGCAGGCTGGTGTTTGAGACGTCATCGTTGATGCCGACGGTAAAATGATTTTTGGGAAGGCCGTCAATGGCGCTGTCGATGAGGTTGTCGAAGACCGCCTTGACCATGGCCGGGGTGAACTCTTTGGAGGACAAACCGTAACGGCCGGCGACGACCTTGGGCAAAAATTTCAGATGCTTCAAATGTTTATGGCCGTTGGAAATTTCCTCGAGGATGGCCGTCAGGCAATCCTGGTACAGGGGTTCGCCGGTGGCGCCGGGTTCCTTGGTGCGGTCGAGCACGGCAATCTTCCGGATGGTCTTGGGCAAAGCTTCCACAAACCGCCGGCCATCGAAAGGCCGGTAGAGACGCACTTTGACCACGCCGACCTTTTCGCCGCTGGCGACGAGGCGCTCGACGGCTTCATGGGCGGTCTCACAGCCCGAACCCATCAGCACGATGACGCGCTCCGCGTCCGGCGCGCCGACGTAATCGAACAGATGATATTCGCGTCCGGTAGATTGGTAAAATTCGTCCATGACCTTCTGGACGATGTCGGGGCAGGCGGCATAAATGGGATTGGCCGCCTCGCGCGCCTGGAAAAAGGCGTCGGGATTTTGCGCCGTGCCGCGGATGACTGGCCGCTCGGGGGTCATTCCGCGCGCGCGATGTTCGGCGATCAGCTTGTCGTCGATCAATCCTCGCAAAACTTCTTCCTCGAGCATCTCGATCTTGGAGACCTCGTGAGAGGTGCGGAAGCCGTCGAAGAAATGGATGAAGGGCAGGCGCGAACGCAGCGACGCCGCCTGGGAGATGAGGGCAAAATCCGTCGTTTCCTGGACGGACGCCGCGCCGAGCATTGCCCATCCGGTCGAACGGCAGGCCATGATATCGCTATGGTCGCCGAAGATCGAAAGGGCGTGGGTGGCGACGGTGCGCGCGGTGACATGGAAAACAGCCGGGAGCAACTCGCCGGCGAACTTGAACATGTTGGGGATCATCAGCAGCAATCCCTGCGACGCTGTGAAAGTGGTGGCAATGGAGCCGGTCTGGAGCATTCCGTGGACGGCGCCGACGGCGCCGCCTTCGCTTTGCATCTCGACGATGGCGGGAGTGGTGCCCCAGAGATTTTTTTTGCCTTCGGAAGCCCATTGATCGCACCACTCGGCGATGGGGGATGACGGCGTGATGGGATAGATGGCCATCGTTTCATTGAGACGATAGGCCACGTGGGCGGCGGCTTCGCAGCCATCGAGCGTTTTATAAACGGCGCCCGGGCGCCCGTCGGATTTTTTGGAAGAACTCATAATTAAAAAATGTATTCGGCGTTATAATCGTGGTTTTCGACATTGTAATTCACCTGGAAGCCGATTTTTTTGCAGATGGCCTGCATGGCATGGTTTTCAGAAAGGATTTGGCCGGTGATGCGCTTTAATTTTTCTGCGCCGCCGACCTTGATCAATTGTTTGAGCAATTCGGTGCCCAAGCCGAGGCGATGGGAGGCATCGCTGACGAGCACGGCAAATTCCGCCTCGTCCACGCCGTGCAATTTGCTCAAGCGCCCGACGCCGAGGATTTTTTGGTCCCCGTTTTTCTCCGCTTTGGCTTCCGCGACCAGCGCGATTTCGCGGTCGTAATCGTTGAAGCAAATGCGGGTGAGCCGTTCGTGGGCGATGCGTTGGGACAATTTCAGCGTCATGAAATAGCGGTGATAGACGCTCTCTTCGGAGAGGGTTTCATGAAACTTCACCAACAGCGGCTCGTCTTCGGGCCGGATGGGGCGGATGGTCACGGAGGTTTTATCTTTCAGCTTTGCGCGCGTGATGTATTGCAGCGGATAGGGGCGGATGGCGGCTCTGGGCAATTGATCTTCGGAGGTTTTCGGGTCATGCAGGACGACCCGGGCATCGAGCGCGAGGATTCTTTCGGCGGACACGAAGAGGGGATTGATGTCTATTTCGGAAATCCACGGCTGCTCGGAGACGAGCTGGCTGAAGCGCACGAGCAATTGTTCCAGGATGGCCAGGTTCGCGGCCTTGCGCCCGCGCACCCCCTTGAGGGCGGTATAAATTTTCGTCTGTTCCATCATGCGCCGCGCCAGCGTGGCATTCAGCGGCGGCAGGCCGAGGGCGCGGTCCTTGAAGACTTCGACCAGTTGTCCGCCGGAACCGAACAGCAACACCGGGCCGAATTGAGAATCAATGCTGCTGCCGACGATCAATTCGTAGCCTTCCAATTTGACCATCGGCTGCACGGTGACGCCGAGAAAGTGTTCCGCGCCGACTTTTTTTGTCACCGAAGCTTCGATGGTGCGCCAGGCGCGGCGCACGGCGGAGGCGGTGCGCAGATTCAAGTGTACGCCGCCGACGTCGGTTTTGTGGGTGATGGTCTCTGAAAACAGTTTCAGCACGACCGGAAATCCGAGCCGTGCTGATAGTTTGATGGCGTCCATTTCGGAGCGGGCGACGTGCGTCTCCACTGTCGGGATGCCGTAACTGGCCAGGAGTTGCTTGGATTCGAATTCGGTCAGGATCGTCCGCCCGGCTTTGCGGACAGCCGCCAGGATTTCGGCGGTTTTTTCGCGATCGATTTGGCCGTGCTCGGAGCCGGGGGGCAGGGCGGGGGTTTCGTAAAGAGAGCGGAGATTGTCGCTGTAGCGCCACATGTAATAAAAGGCCCGCGCGGCGCGATCAGGGTATTTGAAGGTCGGGATGCTGGCCGCATTGAGGATGTCCTCGCCTTTTTCAACGATGTCAGCGCCCATCCAACTGGCGATGATCGGTTTTCCATCCAAGTGGGCGTAAGGCTTCAATTGTTCCGCCGTTTCGGTCGGCTGAGTCATTGATTGCGGCGTGAGGATGACGAGCAGGCCGTCCGTATTCGGGTCTTTGGCCGCGATCTCAACCGATTTCGCATAAAGATCGGCCTTGGCGTCGCCGATGATGTCCACAGGATTATTATGGCTCCAGGTCGGCGGCAAAATTTTGTTGAACGCCTCCATCGTTTCCGGCGTGAGGTTGGCGAGTTGCGCGCCGCTGGTGATGAGGGCATCGGTGGCGATGACGCTGGGGCCGCCGGCATTGGTGACGATGGTCAGGCGCGGGCCTTTGGGGCGCGGCTGTTTGCTGAGGACTTCGGCCATGTCGAAGAGTTCGGAAATGGTTTCCACGCGCAGGACGCCGACGCGTTGAAAGGCCGCCTGGAGAACTTCATCACTGCCGGTCAACGAGCCGGTGTGGGACGCGGCGGCTTTGGCGGCGGCGGCGGTGCGTCCGGGCTTGATGACGATAATGGGCTTGGTCAACGCCACTTCGCGCGCGGCGGAGAGAAAGGCCCGGGCATCGCCGATGGTTTCCATATAAATGACGATGCTCTTGGTTTGCGGGTCGTCGCCGAGATGATAGATCAAATCGCCCCAACCGACGTCGAGCATGGAGCCGAGCGAGACGAAGGCGCTGAAGCCGACATTTTCATGCAAGCTCCAATCCAGGACGGCGGTGCACAGCGCGCCACTCTGGCTGATGAATCCGACGGAGCCGGGCCGGGCCATGCCGGCGGCAAAGGTGGCATTCAAGTGGGTGTGCGGCGCCATGACCCCCAGGCAATTCGGCCCGACAATGCGCATATCCGTCTTGCGCGCTTCGGCCATGATTTGACGTTCGAGTTCCACGCCGGATGCGCCGATTTCCTTGAAGCCGGCGGAAATGATGATGGTGCCCTGGATGCCCCTGGCGCCGCAATCGCGGATGATGCCCGGTACGGTGGCCGGTGGCGTGATGACGACGGCGAGGTCGGGTTTACGCGGAACGGCGGTGATATTGGGATAGGCCGGGATGCCCAGCACGGTGGGGCGTTTGGGATTGACCGGGAAAATTTCACCTGCGAAAGCGCCGTTTTTTACATTTTCAAGCAGCATCCGGCCGACGCTGCCGGGGGTTTCCGTCGCGCCGATGATGGCGATGGACTTGGGATGAAAGATGAAATCGAGCGGGCGTTGGGTTTGCCGAAGGATATCGTGCGCGGATTCAATACCGTCGATGCTGGCAGGCTTTATTGGCATAATTATGCTGCCGGGGCGTGGGGATTTATGAGATTAACCCACGCTCCAGCGCGTATAAGAAAGTGCCAGTTATGCCGTGTCCAAGCTTCCCCGGTCTTGCCAAAGGCTCACCCTTTTTTGTGTTCACCGGCCAGCAGAGCGCGGGGTCTGTGACCCGCAGCAACATTCTCAAGGCAGCACGCCGACTAATTGCCTCGGAATACTTTGAAGTTTGGAGCTTGCTGCGGCTCGCAGAGCCGCGCTCCGGCGGCAGCGTAAAGATGCGTCTGCGGCAAATGCCGGGTAAAGTGTCTTGACGGGGGCGGCGCATTATGGGAATTTTCCCATGTGACGACGATTAGCATTGCCGACAAGAACCGCCTGACCGTGCGCGGCGTTCGGGATGGCGCGCGTTATATAGTCAAAAAAGAAGGCGCCGGTTGGTGGATTGAGCCTGTTCCGGAGACCAAACGCCGTCCACGACGATGGGGGGGACCAAAAAAAAGTCTAGCTGAACATTTCAAGGCGCTGGCGGAAAATGGACTGGTCATGGAACCGATCAAAGCGCCTGTCCCGCCATGCCGCTTTTAAAATACCTGGCTGACACCAATTCGGTCAGTGATTTTTTCCGGCAAATCGCTCCGGTGAAAGATTGGTTTTCAAGGCACGGGGGTGAAACGGGCATTTCCACTATCACGCTGGCCGAACTGAGGCGGGGCATAGAATTGAGGGCGGACAGCAAATCCCGCCGCGAATTGGAGCGCGACTATGGATTTCTTCTGGAAGATTATCACGATGCAATTTTTGTCTTTGACGAGGCTGCCGCCGTCGAATGGGGCAAATTCATGGCTGAAAATAAAAATCGCCTGCCTCCCTATGATGATTCATTAATCGCTGCCATCGCGCGAAGTTACGATTTGACCATAGTAACTCGAAACGAAAAAGATTTTCCGGGCTGTAAAACCGTCAATCCCTGGACTGATTAAGTCGTGCAACAAAGCGAAGAGCCTCCTTCCGTCGGCTCCTACGATCCGGGATGGCTCTACTTCACCTTTTCCACACTGATCTTGGCGGGGTCATTGAAACCCAACTCGAGCAAAGCCGCGTTGGTATAGAGGTCGGTGTGAAACTCGAACTCTGCCGCGTCGTGCGCCACGCGTTCCGATTTCAATTTATTCGCCGCCAGCGTGTCCAGCGCCACCGGGTCGCGGCTGAACCATAATTCATCCAACACGTCGGAATATTGCAGCAGGCCGTTGGGACCTCCCTCGTACTGGCCAAGCAAGGCGTCGGTGATGTTGAGGACGACTTTGTCGCCGACGGATGGCATCGCGTAAATTTCCGGCACGGCGACGGCGAGGCGCCCGGCGTCCTCTTCAAAACGAAACGTGTTGTCAACGCTGCCGATGGCCACGTTGTACAAATGCCCGTAAACGCCCACGTCATTGTTGTTCATCAACGGCGCGATGCTGATGATCTTTGTGAATTCCCGGCTGACCAGCATGGAGACGAAGGATTTTTTTCCGATTTCCTTTCCCTTCTGGCCAAATTCCAGGTCGCCATAATGCAGAATGCCGATGACGGGGCTGTCCGGCAGGTAAAAATTGGTCGGGTCATAACCGGATTCGGTCGCGCTGGCGACGCGCACTCCCAGTTCTTTTCCCAATTTGAAATATCCCGCCGCGCGCAGGTCGTCCCCGTCTTTGTCCCAGATCACGATGTGGCCGGGCGGAATTCCCGCATCGAGCAATCCATGGACGACCGCCGCCGTCACCGCGGGGCGCGTGCCGCAGATTTCGCCGCTGGCGGAAAAAACCTTGATGCCGACGATGTCATTGGTCGAAACGAAAGATTGCCAGGCGGTTGAAACGTCCGGCGTGCCCGCCAGGCGGGTGAGGCCGCGGTTGACCATGTCCTGGACCACCCCGGCCTCCGGTTGATAATCAAAGAGGGCATCGGGGTTGCTGACCGTCACCACGCGGGAGATGGAGTTGGTGGTGGGCAGGGAAAAGGAGTCGGCGCGGGCCGGCAGGGCGGCCAGCCCGATGACAAAAAAGACGAACCGAATCAGCGCGTTTCTTGACACGTTTAAGCGTGAATGATAACACCAACGCAGATGCTGGCCAAAAAAAATCGGATTTTCGTCCATACCCTGGTGGTTTTTGCGATGGCAATGGTCGTGGCAGGCTGCGCGCCGCCGGGCCGCGCGCCTTGCTTAAGGGCAGAAAACTGCTGGATCGCGGCGATTATGACGGCGCGGTGGCGCAACTGAAAACCGCCACCACGCTCCTGGCCACCAACGCGGAGGCGTGGAATTATTACGGCGTGGCGTTGCAGCACGATGGCCAGTTGGCTGACGCTTCCACGGCTTATCAAAACGCCCTCCGGTTCGACCGCGATCTGGTCGAGGCGCATTACAATCTGGGCTGCCTCTACCTGGACGAGAACAAACCGGGCGATGCCAAGACTGAATTCACGGCTTACATCCTGCGCCGGGGCAATTCGCCGGAAGGCTGGCTCAAACTGGGGGCCGCGCAGTTGCGGGGAAGCGAACCCGTGCTGGCGGAAAGAAGTTTCAGCACCGTGCTTTCGCTCAATCCGGACAATGCCGAAGCGCTGAACGGCCTGGGCCTGGCGCGTGTGCAGCGTAACAAACCACAGGATGCCGCGGAATTTTTCGCCGCCGCCGTCCAGCATCATCCCGATTTTGCGCCGGCGATTTTAAATCTGGCGACTGTCGAGGTGGAAGATCTCCACGACAAAAAGGCCGCGCTGGACAATTATCGGAAGTACCTGGCGCTTACGCCGCGTCCGGCAGACTGGGACGCCGTCAACGTGCTCGTTCAAAACTTGGAACAGTTGCCCGCCGCCGTGGCCGCCGCGCCCGCTCCCACACCGGCGCCCACCGTGAGGCAAGCGCCACCGCCCGAAGAATCCCATGAGGCACGGACCGAATCTGAGACTCCGCATCCGTATGTGAGGCCGCAGCAAAACAACCATTATCTTTCCAACCCGCCGCCCGAAACGGTGCGAGTAGCGCCGGAGCAGGGGATCGTCACCACGGAACAACCCGTCACGATCACTGAGACGGCGCCGGCCACGTCCACACCTTCAACCTCCCGCGGCGCGTGGCGCCGGCTTAACCCGGGAAATTGGTTCAACACTTCCAGCGGGCAAAATTATACGAACAGCGGCGTCACGCCGTTGCCGCCACAGAATGGAGGTTATGTCGCGCCGACAACGCCGGAGACCAAGCCGAAAATCATACCGCCCGCTCCGCCGGCCTTTCCGCGGTATCTTTATTTGTCGCCGCGCAAGCCCCGGGCGGGCGATCGCAAATCCGCCGAGCGCGCGTTTGTACAGGCAGAGGATGCGCAGCAAAGACATGATTGGCCGGCGGCGGTGGATGCCTATCAAAAGGCCGCCCGGCTCGATCCCTCGTGGTTCGAGGCGCAGTATAATTATGGCGTGATGGCCTATGACCTCGGCGATTTTTCACAGGCATTGGCGGCGGATGAAATGGCGCTGGCCATTCAACCGGGTTCCACCGGCGCCCGTTACAATTTCGCGCTGGCGCTAAAATCGGCCGGCTACATGACGGACGCGGAGATTGAGTTGAGAAAAGTGATTGCCGCGGATCCAAACGACGTGAAGGCGCATCTGGCGTTGGGAAATCTTTACGCGCAACAATTGCGAAATCCCGCATCGGCGCGGACGGAATATCTGAAAGTGCTTGCCCTCGACCCGCGCAACCCCAAGGCGACGGACATACAATTCTGGCTCTCGGCGAATCCGCCATGAAGAATTATCTAAGAGAATGGCTGAGAAATTGTTTGACAGTTGCTTCCAGCAGGGTTGCCGCCGTTTGGTGTCCACGCTTCAGCGTGTTGCGGCAGCCTGACACCCTGAAGGGTGGACACCGAACCCGATTTTTCGGATACGCTCTACAGCTTCGGATTTTCCCGGTCATATTATTTCTAGCCACTCCATTATGGGCGGCCAATGGTTCGCCCATTCCCCACCTCGAAAAAAAAGGGACGGCCACGCAATTGATCGTGGATGGGAAACTTTTTTTGATCCTCGGCGGCGAACTGCATAATTCAAGCTCCTCCAGCCTGGATTATATGAAACCAATTTGGTCGCAACTTCACGCCATGAACCTCAACACAGTCGTGACGCCCGTTTCATGGGAGTTGATCGAGCCGCAAGAAGGCAAATTCGATTTCACCATCGTGGACGGCCTCATTCGCGGCGCGCGCCAAAATGATCTTCGCCTGGTGTTCTTATGGTTCGGCAGTTGGAAGAACAGCATGTCCAGCTACACGCCCGCGTGGGTCAAAACCGACGAGCAACGGTTTCCGCTCGCGCAGAGTTCGGACGGCAAAGGGCTGGAAATCCTTTCGCCGTTCAGCGATACAAATTGCGCCGCCGATGCAACGGCATTCGCCGCGCTCATGAAACATCTCCGCGAGTTCGACGGGCGCAAACACACCGTCATCATGGTCCAGGTGGAGAATGAGATCGGGATGATTCCCGAAGCCAGGGACCATTCCGCCATCGCCGACCAGTTGTATTCCAATTCGGTGCCACAGGAACTGATGGATTACCTCCAGCAACACCGCGATGCGTTGACCTCCGAACTGACCGCCGTCTGGGGAACCAACGGTTTTAAGACGTCAGGCACATGGCAGGATGTTTTGGCCCGGGAACCGGAACGGAAGAGATTTTCATGGCCTGGTATTATGCGCGTTATGCCGACCGCGTCGCCGCGGCGGGCAAAGTGGAATATCCATTGCCGATGTACGTCAACGCAGCGCTGATCCGTCCCGCCGCAAACCCGGCGAATATCCCAGCGCCGGGCCGTTGCCGCATTTGATGGATATCTGGCAAGCCGGCGCGCCGCACATCGATTTTTTGTCGCCGGACATTTACTTCCCCAATTTTGCCTATTGGTGCGACAAATATCATCGCCTGGGAAATCCGCTCTTCATCCCTGAAACACGGCCCGTCCCCGCCAATCTTTTATATGCCATCGGCCAATACGATGCGATGGGCGTATCGCCCTTTGGCATCGACGATGAATATGCCAGGCCGTCTTCGGGAATTTTTCCCACCATTGGAGAAACCTACAAGGTCCTTGCGGAACTCTCGCCGCTCATTCTTGAAAAACAAGGCAGCGGCGCCATGGCCGGCGTTTGGCTGGATCAATCCAACCGGACGCAAACGGTTACCCTGGGAAATTATACTTTGAAAGTGGCGCATGATTACACGTGGGCGTATTCGGCCGGTTATGGCCAAACCAATGAATGGCCGCGCATGGGCGGGGTGATCATTGAGCTGGCCCCGGACGAATACCTGGTCGCCGGCTGCGGATTGATCGTGACATTTACGTCCAACGTGCCGGGAGAGCCTGTCGCCGGCATCCTCAGCACCGATGAGGGAAATTTTGTGAAT
>CAWCRR010000025.1:0-51399 GCA_963797825.1 uncultured Verrucomicrobiae bacterium | reverse complement strand
ATGCGGTTCGAAAGCGGTGTCACGGCCACCGCACTCCAGGACGCAAGCGATTTTTCACACGCTTCCAAACTCGTGAAGCGCGCCGCCCTGCCAGGTCCGCACGAATTCGTGCGGACTCCTGCAAAATTCATGCCGACACGGCTTTGGGGTTTTAATCCCCGTACACTCTCAAAAGTGCCGCACCATTCGAAAGCGATGCTCAAGCATCGCACTCCAAACGCTTCGCGTCCGCCGACTGCCATCCACACTCGCGGAGCGTCTGGACTGCGGGTGGTTCGCCGCCGTTTTTTCAGAGACTCGTTACCTCGTCTCCTACGAACGCACTCCGAAACCTCGCGGGATTTCGGTTGCCGCTTTAAATCATTACTACAATTTTCAAAAAGCTGCTGCAGCCATCCCCGTGTTTTCGGCGAGGGCGCCGAAAACGGCACGCGAAGGCGCGTGCGCTCCCCACAAACTGCGCGCGAGACGCGCGCAGAACCGGCAGGCAAAATGCCTGCCCTACGATAAATCAGTCGGGCGGGAGGCTGTTAATACTTTCAATCACCGCATGTGGCTGCGGATTCGGCAACGGATGGCCATTGGCATCGACGAGGCCGTCGATGCGGATGACGGCGCGGGTGGCCGATTTTGGATAGGGACATCGTGCTGCGATGTCCCCGCCCGCACAGAGCGGGCGGAACGAATGTCGCGAGTCGCGCGAATCACACCTCACGTTGCGCCGCCCGCCGCGGCAGGCTGGACGCGGCGCGAACGGCACAGCCCGTCCTCCGTAGCGGTACTGCGGAGGGTGGACGCGCCGTCCCTGCCAGGAACAGTGCAGGGATGCGCCCTTTGGAATCCCCGCCCGGCGCCCGTTAGTTCTGCACCGGCAGATGCACCAGGAACGTCGCCCCACGACCCGGCTGGCTTTCGGCTTTAACAAAACCGCCATGGTTTTTGACAATCGAATGCACCGTGGAAAGGCCCAGCCCATGGCCCACGGATTTGGTCGTGAAAAAGGGCTCGAAAATCCGGGTGGCCAGCTCCGGCGCAAAGCCCGCGCCGGTATCGGACACCTCCACGACCACGTAACGATGGCCGTCAACGGTGGTATCGTGCGCTCCAAGGGTCAACGTGCCGCCGTTCGGCATGGCTTCGCGCGCATTGGTGCAGAGGTTCATCAGCACCTGGTGCAATTGCGCAAAATCTCCCACGACTGTCCCCAGATCAGTCGCGATCTTCTTTTCCACATGGATGGACCTTCCATAACTCTCGGAAGTGAATTGGGCGATCTCTCCGATGAGTTGCTGGAGATTTACCGGACTGCGCTGGCCGGTGAGGCCGCGGCTGAACCAAAGCATCTGTTTGATAATTTCCGCGCCACGATGCGCGCTGGCCTCGGCTTTGGTCAGCATCTGTACATATTCCGGGTCTTGCAGCTTGTTCCGCAACATCTCTATCGAAATCAAAATCGGCGCCAGGATGTTGTTCAGGTCATGCGCGAGCCCCGTCGCCAGCCGTCCGATGCTTTCCATCCGCTGCGCCTGGACGACTTGCGCCTCCATGTTTTTTCGCTCCGTAATGTCCCGCCCGATGCCAATCAGTCCGATGATCTTGCCCGAAGCGTCGCGCCAGGGAATTTTTGAGGTCAGCAACCAGTAGGTCTTGCCATCTTTTGATTCTGCTCTTTCCTCGCGATTGATGATCGCCTTGCCCTCCTTGAGGACCGCCTGATCGTCCGCAAAAAATGCTTCGGCGATTTCTTTTGGAAAAAAATCGAAATCGGTTTTGCCCAATACCCCGTCTTCAGAATCCAATCCGATTCGTCGGTAATTGGCCGGGTTCGTCAGAACTTTGCGGGCCTCGGCGTCCTTGGCATATATCCCGTCCGGCAGATTATCGATCAACGTGCGCAGCAGATTTCGCTCGTCCTGCAGTTTCATCTCCGCCGCTTTTTGGTCGTGAATATCGCGCCCGATGCCAATCAGCCCTATGATCTTGCCGGTGGCATCGCGCCAGGGAATTTTGGAAGTCAACAGCCAGCGCTTCTCCCCGTTTGCCCGGATAATGGTCTCCTCGTGGTTGAACAAAGGGACGCCGTTTTCCAACACGGACTTTTCCGCGGACGTGCATTGTTCCGCGATCTCCTTTGGAAAAAACTCGAAGTCGGTTTTGCCGATCGCGTCGGATTCCGTGGCGCATCCCAAATTTTTCAAATCGGCGGGATTGGCCATGACTTTCTTCCCTTGAGTGTCCTTGGCATATATGCAATCCGGCAGATTATCTATCAAGGTCCGGAGCAAATTGCGCTCTTTCTGCAGTTTTGATTCCGCCTCGACCCGGGCCGTGACATCGCGGCTGATCGAAATCAATCCCTGGATTTTCCCGTTGCTGTCGCGCCAGGGCAGCTTCGTGGTCAAATGCCAGTGAACGGTCCCGTCCGGTTCCATCACTTCTTCCCGCCGGTTGATGATCGATTGGCCGGTTTTCATGACCTGCTCCTCATCCGCCTTGAAACTGTCCGCCATCGCAGCCTCAAAAAAATCAAACGCGGTTTTGCCGACAATTTCCCCCAAATCGCGCGCCCCCAATTCTCTCATCTTGGCCCGATTACCCCAAACATACCGTCCCTCACAATCTTTTACCAATATCGGATCGGGAATGACGTCAAACAACGCCTCAAACATATCCATGTCGCCCAATGTTTGCAGTGCGCCGTTCGGTTTCGGCGAATTTTTTAGATTTTCCATCTCGATGATCTCTTCATCTGACATCGAATCTGGCGGCCCAATCAAGCAGTCGTCAGGGCAGATTTACTTGAAATTAACCCAAAATGAAATCCCTCGCAAGAGCCATTGTCACCTTTGCCCTTCAACGTTGGACTTTGGACGTTGGATGTTGGACTTTGGATGTTGGCCGTTGGTCCACTTTATAAACCGTTCGCTGCCTGCTCCTTTTCCGTCGCGTTGATCTCATCCCACGACGGCGCCCGCCAGAGGTAAAGATCGCCGGCCGCGCTTTGCCAGCCCACGTCATTGCCGTCAGGGCTGAACCCTACACCACCACCCATAAAGTGGCCGTCTCCCTGTCCCTCCAGGGTAAACACATCCTGCCAGCTATCCGTCGCCCACACTCTCAGGGCTTCGGCGTCGGCACTGCACGTCAACAGCCGCTGGCCGTCACTGGAAAACGCCACCCCATGCACGCCTGCCCGGAATCCACCCAGGGTCGCCACCGATCGCCAGGTTGCGGCATCAAGAATTCGCGCGTAACCCAGGTCACTGCCAAACGCGATGAGCTTTCCGTCCGGTGAATAATAGATCTGGGTTGCTTCCAGAATGTCGGATTGGATACTTGTGCTGCTTTGGCCGGCAAGGTTTCGGAGAACGCAGTCCCCATCATCACCGTCGGCCACGCAGTATTGTCCGTCGGGCGAGACCTCCGCCGTTGAATATGCCCGGACTTGCCATGATTGGATTTCCACGCCAGTCGTTAAATCCCATTCGTGTATCACTTCGTCACTGTCGGAGCCGGTTAACAGCTTGTTTCCGTCCGCCAGAAATTTGATCGGATACACCCCACCCGTTGTGGCGGTGGTCAACTGATGGGACAAAACCCGTCGCGACACATCCCAAACCTGGATGATACCGTTCGTGGAACCAACCGCCAGAAATCGCCCGTCTTGGGAAATCAGACCGCCGTAGCCATACCCGCCGGAGCTGTAGTAGTTATTCGTACCGGTTTCCAGGATCGTTTCCTTTTGTTGGAAATCTGGGCCGCTCCACCGCGATAATTGCCCTGCTGTATTGAAGGTCAGGACCGATTGGCTGTCGGAAGCAAAGCGCCAGCGAACGATGGCGTCGGAGAGGATGGTGCAGGGCTGGCGCGTGTGCGTTACGGATGTGTCCCAAAAGCAAACGGTGCCGTCCTTGCAGCCGCTGACCAGTGTTTTTCCGTCAGGCAGCAAGGCCAGCCGCCACACTTCCTGACGATGGCCCTGCAACACCTCCAGGCACTTTCGACTGGCGACATCCCAGATGTGAATCGTCTGATCGGCGCCGGCCGATACCAATTTCTTTCCGTCCGGCAAAAATACCAGGGAACCCCATGATCTGTAGCCTTCCAGTTTTTCGATTTCTTTGCCGGTGGACACGTCCCACAAATAAATATTCGACTCGGCGTATCCGTCCGCGGACGCCAGAATTTTTCCATCCGGTGAAAATGCCAGCGCCAGGACCTGCTCTTTGGTCACCACCGCCGTCCAAAGCTCCTTGCCGCTACGCAAATCAATGACCCGAATCCGCCCTCCCCTCGACGCATAAGCCGCCAGGCCCAAATCCGGGGTTGTGGCAAAACCCGTTGACTCATAAGGATAATCCCGCTGCGTACAGGGATAACTGGCCAGCCTGGTGTCGTCGGACACACGCCAGAGAGTAATGTGATCGGTCAACGTCACCAATGTCCGGCCGTCTTGAGAGAATGCCAATCCCATCTGGGCGGGATCCAACTGGGTGTTTTCAATCGGGATTTCGGCCACCATATGCTCCGTCGCCGCATCCCAAAGGTGTAACGTGGTTTGCGTCTTGCCAACAACGGGGTATTTAGAGCTGGCGAATGCCAGCAGAGATCCGGCAGGTGAAAAGGCGGCGCGCACATCTCTCTCATCCGGCTCTAAATTGGCCGCCTGTTGGCGGGTCTGAAGATCATAGACGAACAATCCCCCCCTGTGTACCAGGCCGATCGCCAGCCATCGGCCGTCAGCGGAAACCGCGAGAGATTCAATTTCGCTTTTCTGGCAAAGCGTGAACAGGGCGTCGCTGCGGGTTTGTTGCCAGAGATATCGCCATTCCCACCCCCGCAAATCCTTCTGGCCGGATTGAGGACGCTGACGATTCAACAAGTCCAGCGCACGGCCCAGATTGCTCCCCGCCAACGCTTGCTGGGCGACGTTCATGTCCGAGGCGTAGGCGCGCTCGCGGGCGGCAAGTTCTTCCGCCGCCTCAGCTTCTTGCGCGGCAACGGCTTCTTTTTCGTCGGCGACAGCCTGTTGCCGCTGGACTTTTTCACTGGCCTGCGCCGTCACAGCCTGTTGCTTGGCGTGGGTCGCGCGAATCGCCTGCCAGGTGCTCACAACGATGCCCAACAACAACGCGGACGCCACCGCTCCCATGGCCGTGAACGCGAGTTTGTTTCGACGAACCAATTTCTGAAAGCGATACGCCGAACTCGGCGGGCGCGCGACCACCGTTTCGTTGTTTAGATGCCGCTTGAGGTCCACCGCCAGTCCGTTGGCCGTCTCGTAACGCCGCGTCCGGTCTTTCTCCAGGCACTTCATCACAATCCAATCCAGATCGCCCCGTAACATCGTGATGGTCTCCTTGACTCGTAGCAGCCGACGTGAGGAGGCTCTGACTTCTTCTTCGGTCGTTGGCTTGTGGTTGGAAAGTTTGAGCGAACTGACGTTCGCTGCTTCGAGGGTTTGGCTGAGTTTCGTGCTCGGCCGGGCCGGTTCCTTTTCACGGATGACTTTGCGCATGGCATCAATGCCCATGGACATCAGCTCCTGCGCATCGAAAGGCGTCTTCCCTGTCAATAATTCGTAAAGCAACACACCCAGGCTGTAAATATCGCTGCGCGTGTCAATGTCCAGCCCGCTCATCTCCGCCTGCTCCGGACTCATGTAAGCCGGCGTGCCGATGAACTGATTCAACTGCGTATAAACCGTCGCGTCCGTCAGCCGGCCTTCCGTCGCCTTGGCAATCCCGAAATCAATCACCTTGGGCACCGGCACCCCGTCATGCATCGTCACCAGGATGTTCGAGGGCTTGATGTCCCGGTGAATGATGCCTTTCTGATGCGCGTGCTGGATGGCCTGGCAGACCCTGATGAACAGATCGAGCCGTTCCTTCGTGGAGAGATTGTTCTGGTCGCAGTAGTCAGTGATGCGAATGCCCCGCACCAGTTCCATCACAAAGTATGGCCGGCCCACGTCGGTCGTTCCCGCATCCAGCACCTTGGCGATGTTGGGATGGTCCATCATCGCCAGCGCCTGCCGCTCCGCCTCAAACCGTGCGACCACCTGCTTGGTGTCCATCCCCAGCTTGATCACCTTGAGCGCCACGCGCCGCCGTACCGGTTCGGTCTGCTCGGCCACATAGACCACACCGCATCCGCCTTCGCCAACCTTTTCCAGAATCTTGTAACGCCCGATCTTCTGGCCGATAACTTCGTCGGGAATATCGGCGAATTCGATTTTCATCGTTCCCCTGCCGGCGGGTGCGGGTTCAGCGAGGACGCCTTCGGTTTCGTCATGCGCGGCCAGCAGGGCTTCGAGACGCGCACGCAACGCCTTGTCCTCGCCGCATTCGCGGTCCAGAAAGTCGGCGCGCTCGCCTGCCGGCTTCATCAAGGCCAGTTGGAACAACAATTCTTCGCGGGTCGGGTTCATTTGCCGGGTGAATTGCTTTCGGCTTCAACACTGAGTTTCGCATAGGCGCGGCGAGCCTTGCTCAACGCGCTCTCGATTTCATTGCGCTGTTGCGTCAACTGCGACTGCGGCATCTGTTTCAGTTGAGGGGAATCCAGCTTCTCCTGGCAACCAGTAAAATCCACAATCGCGCGCTGCCAGAGTTCAGCCTGCCGGGTGCCGGAAATCCCCGGCGAATCCGCCGCCTTTGCCCAAGCATTGCCAGTTTCCTGAAGCAGGTCCGCCAACAATTTCTGAGAAAGACCATTGGCGGGATCGCGTTCAACCAGGCTTTCAGCCCGGCTCACGGCTGATTGTAGATTGGTCATCCCTTCGTCGAAGCGCCCCAGCGCCACCAATGCCTGTCCCAGGCTGCCATGCAATTCGCTCCAGTCACGCGGCCAGCGGGCATTGTTCGGCTCCTGATCGCTGAAAAGCTTGTTCCAACCCAACGCCTTCTTAAGAAGAGGCACTGCCTCCGCAGGCCGTTCGAGATCCAGATAGCTTCTGCCCACCACCCATTGCTCGACATAAGACCACATCGCGTCCTCGTCCTGGGGATCGGCAGACTCAGGCACCGGATGGTCCAACCAGTCCTTTCCATAGCGCAAATACTGCTCCAAGGCCTCTTGTTTGTGCCCTTGACCATAAAGCACGCTTGCAAAGTGAAGATGCGCGGTTCGGACTCGTCCGACGGCACCGGCATCGTTCGGGTTTTCCTTCAATATCGCTTCCGATGCTTCCACGAGTCGCTGCATGTGGATCAGCGCCTGGTCACTCTGGCCTAATACATCCAGAAGTGTGCCAACCCTCTGTTCGGCGCTGGCAACGACTCGCAGTCGCTCATTATCCGCCGGATGCTTCGCCAGCAGACTTCGGGAAATCGCGAGGGACTGATCGGCAAAACGCAGTGCCGTGTCGTAATCACCAAGCGTATTGGGGTTATAAATGCCGCCGAGGGCATCGGAAAGCTTCGCATAAAGGTCGGCCAGGCTGGCTTGATACGACTCGTCCGTGCTGCTCGCTTCGCCCAATGACTTCAGAAATGTCAGACTGATTTGCGCGAGGGTTTCATTTGCTTCGGTCGCGCCAATCAAATCCCGGAATTCAGGCGCCACCTTCCGGGAAACATCAGTCACGAACTGAAGGGCACTGTTGAACCGTTGCTCGGCCAATCGTTGAGCCGCTTGTGCGGCGCGGCGCTGTTCCTCAGCTTCCTGGCGTTGCTTTTCCGCACGAGCCAACCCAATGCTGGTCCCGATAATGCCCAGAACCATTGCGGCGGCAATTGCAGTTCCCGCGGCAAAAACCAACTTGTTTCGGCGAAATGCTTTCTGGAACTTGTAAGCCGCACTCGGCGGGCGCGCGACCACCGTTTCGTTGCTCAAATGCCGCTTGAGATCAACCGCTAATCCGTTGGCCGTCTCGTAACGTCGTGTCCGGTCTTTCTCCAGGCACTTCATCACAATCCAATCCAGGTCGCCCCGTAACATCGTGATGGTCTCCTTAACTCGTAGCAGCCGACGTGAGGAGGCTCTAACTTCTTCCTCAGAGCTTGGCGTGTCGGTCGCAGGAGTTTTGAGCCTCCTCACGTCGGCTGCTACCAGAGTTTGACTGAGTTTGGTGCTCGGACGCATCGGTTCTTTCTCCCGGATCGTCTTGCGCATCGCGTCTATGCCCTGCGACATCAACTCGTTCGCGTCGAACGGCGTGCTCCCGGCCAGCAGTTCATAGAGCAATACACCTAGACTGTAAATATCGCTGCGCGTATCAATGTCCAGCCCGCTCATCTCCGCCTGCTCCGGACTCATGTAGGCCGGCGTGCCGATGAATTGATTCAACTGCGTATAGACCGTCGAGTCGGTCAGCCGCCCTTCCGTCGCCTTGGCAATCCCGAAATCAATCACCTTGGGCACCGGCACCCCATCATGCATCGTCACGAGGATGTTCGACGGCTTGATGTCCCGATGAATGATGCCTTTTTGATGCGCGTGCTGGATGGCATGGCAAACCTGGATGAACAACTCCAGCCGTTCGCGGGTTGGTACCTTCTCCTGGTCGCAGTAATCGGTGATGCGGATGCCGCGCACCAACTCCATGACGAAGTATGGCCGGCCCGTCTCCGTCGTTCCCGCGTCCAGCACCTTCGCAATATTCGGATGGTCCATCATCGCCAGCGCCTGCCGCTCCGCCTCGAACCGCGCGACCACCTGCTTGGTGTCCATCCCCAGCTTGATCACCTTGAGCGCCACGCGCCGCCGTACCGGTTCGGTCTGCTCGGCCACATAGACCACACCGCATCCGCCTTCGCCAACCTTTTCCAGAATCTTGTAACGCCCAATCTTCTGGCCGATAACTTCGTCGGGAGCATCCTCAAGTTCGAGCTTCATCGTGGCCTTGGCGGCGGATGCTGCTGCGGGGATCAAATCATCCGGCGCGTCATGCGCGGCGAGCAAAGCGTCGAGTCGGGCGCGCAAGGCCGCGTCCCCCTCGCATATGGCGTCCAGAAAGGCAGCGCGTTCGGTGGCCGGCTTCGTCAAAGCCAGTTGGAATAACAGTTCTTCGCGATTCGGATTCATTTGGCGGGAGAATTGGTTTCGGTTTCAACCTCGAGTTTCGCATAGGCGTCGCGGGCCGTGCTCAAGGCGCTCGCGACCCGATTGCGATCTCGCGTTATCCGCGACTGAGGCATATGTGCCACTTGAGGCAAATCAAGATTTTCCTGGTAACGGGTGAGCGCCGTGATGGCCTGCTGCCAGAGCGCGGCCTGGCGGGCGGGCGAAATCCCGGAAGAACCGGCAACCTTCGCACAACCGTCCGCCTCATCATGAAGAACTTCTGCCAGCATGGCCAGAGACGAACCGTTTGCGGGGTCGCGTTCCACGAGCGGTTCCGCCAGTCGCACCGCCTCGTCGAGATTTGCGAGCCCCTCGTCAAAGCGCCCCAACGCAATCTGTGCCGTTCCGAGGTCGGCGTGGATTTCACTCCAGTCGCGCGCGTAGCGGGCGTTGTTCGGATCCCGGTCCACCAGCATTTTCTTCCATTGAAGAGCTGCCTCGAACTGCGGCAAGGCATTGGAGGGTTGGCCCAGTTGCAGTTCGGACCATCCCACATTATCGTGCGCCACAAAACTCATATGCGCCTCCCGGGAACTGAGCGTCGGATCCAGGGGGCGATCCAGCCACTGCTTCCCGTAAGGCAGGTAATGTTGCTCCAGTGCCTCCTCGTTCCGGTCCTCGCCCAGCAAAACGTTTCCGATCCTGAAATTCTCGACTCTTACCCCATCTATGGAATCCGCGTTATCCGGGTTCTTCTCGAGTAACTGTTGATACAAGTCGAGGCTCTTTTGGAAATGGTCCTGCGCCTCGGTTGAGCGTTCGAGCTCTCCCATGATCCCGCCGACCTGGTCTTCGGCCGAGGCCAATTGCCTGAGCAACTCCTGGTTGTCCGGATCCGCCTTCACGAGGTTCTGCTGGATGGCCAGAGACTGGCTGGCGAACAGCAAGGCGTTGCTGTAATCCCCGATCGTGTTCGGCGAATATGGATCGCCAAAGGCAGCCGCCAATTTCAGGTCAAGTTTTGCCAGTTCGCCTTCGTAGGCCTGGTCGCCCCCATTGGTTCCGCCAAGCGATTCCAGAAAGTTGCGGCTGATTTGCGCCAGGGCCTGCTGGGCCGCGGTTGCCCCGATGAGTCCCTGGAATTTCGGCACCACCTGCTGGAACATGTCATCCACAAAATGGCTGGCGTTTAGAAAGCGTTGCTCGGCCAGTTTCCGCGCCGCTTCCGCCTCCTCGCGTTGTCTTTCAGCGCGGACCAGCCCGAGACTCGTCCCAATGACCCCCAGAATGAGCGCGACTACGATTGCAGTTCCCGCGGCGAACGCCAGTTTGTTTCGGCGAAAGGCCTTTTGAAATTTGTAAGCCGTGCTCGGCGGCCGGGCAACCACGGTTTCGTTGTTGAGATGCCGTTTGAGGTCGGCGGCCAATCCGCTGGCCGATTCGTAACGCCGCGTGCGATCTTTCTCCAGGCACTTCATCACGATCCAATCCAGATCGCCCCGTAACATCGTGATGGTCTCCTTAACTCGTAGCAGCCGACGTGAGGAGGCTCTAACTTCTTCCTCAGAGCTTGGCGTGTCGGTCGCAGGAGTTTTGAGCCTCCTCACGTCGGCTGCTACCAGAGTTTGACTGAGTTTGGTGCTCGGACGCATCGGTTCTTTCTCCCGGATCGTCTTGCGCATCGCGTCTATGCCCTGCGACATCAACTCGTTCGCGTCGAACGGCGTGCTCCCGGCCAGCAGTTCATAGAGCAATACACCTAGACTGTAAATATCGCTGCGCGTATCAATGTCCAGCCCGCTCATCTCCGCCTGCTCCGGACTCATGTAGGCCGGCGTGCCGATGAATTGATTCAACTGCGTATAGACCGTCGAGTCGGTCAGCCGCCCTTCCGTCGCCTTGGCAATCCCGAAATCAATCACCTTGGGCACCGGCACCCCATCATGCATCGTCACGAGGATGTTCGACGGCTTGATGTCCCGATGAATGATGCCTTTTTGATGCGCGTGCTGGATGGCATGGCAAACCTGGATGAACAACTCCAGCCGTTCGCGGGTTGGTACCTTCTCCTGGTCGCAGTAATCGGTGATGCGGATGCCGCGCACCAACTCCATGACGAAGTATGGCCGGCCCGTCTCCGTCGTTCCCGCGTCCAGCACCTTCGCAATATTCGGATGGTCCATCATCGCCAGCGCCTGCCGCTCCGCCTCGAACCGCGCGACCACCTGCTTGGTGTCCATCCCCAGCTTGATCACCTTGAGCGCCACGCGCCGCCGTACCGGTTCGGTCTGCTCGGCCACATAGACCACACCGCATCCGCCTTCGCCAACCTTTTCCAGAATCTTGTAACGCCCGATTTTCTGGCCGATGGATTCGTCGGGAACATCCTCAAGTTCGAGTTTCATCGTGGCCTTGGCGGCGGATGCTGCGGCCGGGATCAATTCATCCGGCGCATCATGCGCAGCCAGCAGGGCGTCGAGACGGGCGCGCAAGGCCGCATCGCCCCGGCAGGCGCTCTCCAGAAACGCGGCGCGCTCCGCGCCGTCCAGTTGGGCGGCGGCTTGAAACAGGGCCTCCTCACGTTGCGGCGCCAGGTTCATTTTTTGATTAGCCTCGTTCATCTACCAGATTAAGCGCGGTTTTGCACCAAAAAGTATGGACAAGTTTTTGATATACTTTTTCCCCGGATTTTGCGCTTATGGAGATGGAGATTATGAACACCAATGAATTCAAGTTTTACTGCGCCCATTGCGACCAGCCCCTGAAGTGCGAACCCCAATTCGCCGGACGCCAGATTCAATGTCCCGCCTGCCAGCACCTCATTCGCATCCCTAATCCGCCCGCCGGCATAGGTTTCACCCAGGTACAGCCCGAATCCGGCCGCACGTGGGACACGTTTCCACCCAAGTGAAACCTCCAACATCCAAGCGCCAGGCTCCAGAGAAACACCCAGCTCCGAAATCCAACCGGCTTTGAAGTTTGGTTATTGGAGCTTCTCTGGGATTTGGTGGTCGGAGCTTGAAGTTTTTTCAAGTCCGGCCATCTCCACCCGCAACCAGGCGCGGCTGTAAGCCCACCATTGCTTGGCCGTCGGCACCGCGATCCCCAGGACTTCCGACGCCTCCTCGAACGTCATTCCGACGAAATAGCGCAACTTCACCAATTCGGCTTTGCGCAAGTCTAATGCCGCGAATTTGTCCAGCGCTTCATTCACCGCCAGCAACTGGTCATCCGGCGCGGACGCGGGAATCTCCAGTTCATCCGCGTCGAGACAGGCTTCGCCCGCTCCGCGTTTGACGGCCATCCGGCGGCGCGCGCGATCCACCAATATACGCCGCATCGCTTCGGCGGCGGCGGCAAAAAAATGCTGCCGCCCGTTCCAATTTTGCTGATCAGCGCCAGAAAGTTTGAGCCAGGCTTCATGCACCAGGGCGGTGGGCTGGAGCGTATGATTATTTTGTTCGCCCGCCAGCCGGTGCGCCGCCAGCCGCCGCAGTTCGTCATAAACCAGTGGCAACAGTTCCCCGGCGGCCTTGGGGTCTCCTTGATATGCGCGGTCCAGAATGTGGGTTGCCTCGCTCAATTAAATGAGCCTATCCCAGGGGAATTTTTCACGAAAGCGAAAAAGATTTAAGGAGTGATGAGCGCAGGTTCCCGTCTTACTGCATTGCGTCCTATTTGCCACCTTTGGCCTTCAACGTTGGATATTGGACTTTGGACTTTGGATGTTGGATGTTTTTTATTTCACCGCCTCCCCAACCGCTGCAAAAGCTTCCCATGTATTCCCCCAAAACCGCCGTTGCTGAAAATGCAAATCACATCCCCGCCCTGGACACTCTTCGCAACGTGCGCCAAAATGGAATCCACGTCCGGCAGATAAGCCGCGTTCTTTTTGGCGGCGTTCAAATCACTCACCAATCGCTCCGGATTCAGCCGCTCCTCCGCCGGAAGCTGTTCCAACCGCGCCACTTCCGAAATGACCACGACATCCGCGTCCGCAAACGCGGCCGCCAATTCCTGCTGGAAAACCTTCCTCCGCGTCGTATTGCTGCGCGGCTCGAAAATCGCCCAGATTTTTTCACGCGGATACCTCAACCGCAACGCCTTCAGCGTCTCGCGGATCGCCGTCGGATGATGCCCAAAATCATCGATCACCGTCACCCCGCCGGCGATGCCCCGCACTTCCATCCGGCGCTTGATGCCCCGGAACGTGTCGAACGCCGATTGGACCTGTTTGTTCGAAAGACCGCAGTGCTTCGCCGCCCCGATCACCGCCAGCGCGTTGCGCGCGTTTAATTCGCCAACCATGTTCAGGTGAAACTTGAAACTCGGAATCTCAAACTCCGTCGCCGTCGGCCCAAAACGCAGGTTGAAAGCCTGGACCGCATTATGTTCGCCCAAACCAAACCTTTTAACCGGGCAATGCGTGACCTCCAAAAGCGATGCCAGGTTTGGGTCATCCCCATTGGCCAGCAACAATCCGTTTCGCGGCACCAGCCGGATGAAATGCGAGAACGTCTTCTTTACCGCCTCGAGATTTTCAAAAATGTCGGCATGGTCGAATTCCAGGTTGTTGATCAGCGCGATCTCCGGCAGGTAATGGATGAACTTGCTCCGCTTGTCAAAAAACGCGGTGTCATACTCGTCTCCCTCGATGATGAACCATTCGCTGTCAGTAAAACGCGCTCCCTGTGAAAAATTGTTCGGGATGCCACCGATCAGATAACTCGGGTTCAACCCGTTGTGCTCGAACACCCAGGTCAGCAGCGAAGTCGTGGTCGTTTTTCCGTGCGTGCCCGCCACCACAATCGAGCGCTTGCCGTGAATGAAAAATTCTTTCAGCAATTCCGGCAGCGAGCCATGCCGCAACTTGTGGTCCAGCACAAATTCCGCCTCCGGATTCCCGCGCGAAATCGCGTTGCCGATCACCACCAGGTCCGGCTTGTGGGATAGGTTCCTCTCGTCGTACCCGTTCTTCACCTCAATCCTTTTCCCGGCAAGAAACGACCCCATCGGCTCATATACATTCTGGTCCGAACCCGTCACCGCAAAACCTTTGTCCATCATCGCCGCCGCCGCGGACGCCATCGCCGTGCCGCCGATGCCCACAAAGTGGACCGATTTGATTTCAGAATACATGCGGTTTCGTTGATGAAAGTATCAGGGTTCGCTCAGGCTTTCCAGCAGGTTCGCAGTGCAAAAAATTGGCGGGACCATGGCGCACCCCGCCGAAGATTGAATCAAATTTAACCGTCCTCAAATGTCGGCGCAAAAACTCACAAGTGATTTCGCCTCAGAGCTTTAACCATTAAAATCCATCCCCCGTCTTCCCATGAATTCCAATGAATTCCAATGAATTCCAATCAGCCGTTTTTACTGCAATTTCTTTTTGGCATCGTCAGGCACTTCCACTTTGGTGGTGCCGACGTCCGTGATTTCGACGGTCGTATCACGGTCCACATCGCGATCATTCCCGTTAAAACTGACGGTGCCCGAGACTTTGAATTCATATTTTGAAAGCACGCCGTTGCTGATCCAGAATTTCACGGACCCTTTGGCATTGCTCACCGTCGGACCTCCGCCGTTACCGCCGCCGCCACCGCGCCGAAACATCAGCAACGATTTGGCGCCGTCATCGGTCAGGTCGCCCGAATAGACATCGCCGGCCTTGGTTAATTCTTTGGCTCCGGCCAAAAGATTGGTCGCCTGCTGGGCGGGCGTCCGGAAGTTGCGGATCATCCCGGTCATGAATCGCCCCGGCCCCTGGGAATCCACTTCGGACAACGCCTGCCAGCCGTTGTCATCAGAGTACACCGCGCCGTTGGTGCCCTTGACCACATATTTGAAAGTATTGTCTCCAAAACTAGAGGTGACAAAGGCGTAACCGCCTTTTTCAAGCTTGCCGTTCGTTGGGCCGGGTTGAAATTGGCTGTCTGGCGGCACGACAACCGTCTGTTTCCAGCTATAATTGGGCTGGTTGTCGAGCGCCGCGGCAGCAGCGGTGACGTCGGGTGAATCTGCCGCCAGGACAGGTGTGGCGAGCAGTGTTAAAAGACCGAGTAATGCATGTGTTTTCATAATTTATCGAGGTGTTGGCTAAATATAAAACCCCAGGCCGGCCGGATTGCAAGATAATAATGCGCTATCTCCCGCCATCACCAATTGTGTGGATTGCGTTCTTTCCAGAAATGTGGCAACAAACAGACATCATCCGATGATTTCACTGCCCAGCAGGAAAGGAAGCGTCCTTGCCATCATAGCACTGGCCGGGTTTATTTCAATTTGTCGCGCCGCCATTTCGCCGCAGGATTCCGCCAACATGGACGTTCAGCGCGATGTCGCCACCAACCACAATTTCCTCGTCGATACCAATCGCGCCTTCCCGATGTTATTCATCGTCGGGGATTCCACGGTCCATAATCCGCAGAAAACCGAGCGGGGTTGGGGTGACATCATCGGTGGTTACTTCGACACCAACCGGATCCGCGTGGAAAATCACGCCCTGGGCGGACGCAGCAGCCGCACGTTCATCACTCAAGGCTGGTGGGACAAAGTGTTGGCGGCGGCCAAGCCCGGCGATTTTGTCATCGTCCAAATGGGCCATAACGATGGGGGACCGCTGGATGATACCAACCGCGCGCGCGGCACCATCCGCGGGATCGGCGATGAGCAAAAAGAGATTTACAATCCCATCATGAAGAAAGAGGAGATCGTCCACACTTACGGCTGGTATCTCCGCAAATACGTTTCTGACGCGCGCGCCAAGGGCATGTTGCCCGTCCTTTGCTCGCCGGTGCCGCACGTGCCCAAGGCACAGACGAAACCTGGAGACACTGAAAATTGGGAGTACGTGCGCGATGCCGGCCAGGTGGCCACGAACGAGAATGTCCCGTTTATCAATTTGAACGAGCTCGTGATCAGCAATTATGCGGATATGACGCCCCGGGAGATCAAGGCGAAGTATTTTACGACCGCCGACAACACACACTCCAGCTTTGCCGGCGCGGCCTTGAACGCGCTCTCTGTCGTCGAGGGCATTCAGGGTCTGACCAATTCTCCCTTGCGGACCTATTTGATCGAACCAAGGCCCACCGTTACCCCATGAAATTATTTGCCGCCATCCTTTTCTCAGCCGTCGCGCTCCGACTCTCCGCACAATCCAATCCGCCAAACCAATGGATCGACCCCGACACGGGCCACCGGGTGGTGCAGCTTTCCACCGAGCCGGGAAGCGAAAGCCTTTATTTCAACCTGAACCCGTTCACTCCTGACGGAAAAAAAATGGTCATCACCACGCCGGATGGGATTTCCATGATTGATTTGCAAACGCGCGCAGTGGAGCAAATTGTCCCGGGCCGCGTGTTCATCATCCAGGTTGGGCGGAAGACGGGACAGATCTATTACATCAAAGTCGTCCGCGCGGACGGCCAGACCAATCGGATTGTGTACGCCACCGACCCCGTCACCAAAGTGACCCGGGAAATCTTCAAATTATCGCAGGGCGTTTCCGTCTCGGCAGTCAACGCCGATGAGACGCTGCTCGCCGGCACGATCACCTACCGGACTAATTGGACGAACGCGTATTTTGATGGGGGGCCGAATCGCCTGACCGAGATTCAAACCGCTGATCAGCAGCGTGACAGCAAAGGCCAGATGATGGTGGAACGCCTCGCCGCGCATTATCCAATGGAATTGTTCACTTATAATATTGCGACCGGCAAAATGAAAAAATTCAATCGCTGCACCGATTGGCTCAATCACCTGCTCTTTTCGCCCACCGACCCGACCCTGCTGATGTTTTGCCATGAAGGACCGTGGCACCAGGTCAACCGCATCTGGACCATCCGCACCGACGGCTCCCACCTGACGCTTATCCACAAAAGAACGATGGCCATGGAGATTGCAGGGCACGAATTCTGGAGCAGCGACGGCAAGACGATCTGGTACGACCTGCAAACGCCGCGCGGCGAAGATTTTTGGGTGGCCGGTTACAACGTGGCCACCGGCGCGCGCACGCAATATCATTTGCAGCGGAACGAATGGTCGGTGCATTTCAATGTTTCCCCGGATGGAACACTTTTTTGCGGCGACGGCGGCGATAACCAGATGGTTGCCCATGCTCCGGATGGAAAATGGCTTTATCTGTTCACGCCCGAATTGTTGGCTGACGAATCCGGCCCGAACATCGATTCCAGCAAATTGATCAAGCCCGGCGTTTTCCATTCCGAAAAACTTGTCAATATGAGCAAACACGATTATGCCCTGGAGCCGAACCTGATGTTCTCGCCAGATATGAAATGGTTGATCTTCCGCAGCAACATGAGCGGAGTGAACCAGGTCTATGCCGTCGAACTGGCGCGCGCAGACACGAATGGCGCGCCAAGTTCAGCTTCGTCACCGATAATTGACCAGTTTAAATAATTTTGTAAGCTTTGCTATTGTGGAGGGGCTGAGTTCACAGACTTGAATTGTCCGACAATCTCCCATTCTAAAACATTTGTTTGCGTCGTTTCTCCATCGCGGAAGAGGACAACGCCTTTTTGCTCCACACCCTTTCCCTTTTGGATGGTGAGCGAATTGTTCGTTTTCGAAACAGAATAAACCGTTTTGGTAAAGAGCACTTCGAATCCGTTTGTCTGGATAGCCACCAGTCGCTCCTCCTCGGTATCCATGTTGGTGTCAGATTCGATCGAGGCGCTGGCAAACGGTTGAGCGAAACTCAGAGTGGCTAAAGAACCGCCGGTCCTTTCATGGATTCTGACGTAAAGCATGTCGTTTTGGAGCCGGGGAGGAACATCGGTGGACACCTCGACCGTTGATTTGGGAGCCGGTGCGGATCGATGTTTAAGTTTGATTGCACACAGAATCACCAGGACAACAATTAAAGAAGACACCATGATTAGAACCATCAACCATGGTTTGCGCAGTGTGTTCATTTTCGCAAGCAGGTATTTATTGTGGCCGTTTTTTAGCCCTTCAACTTTCGCTCGAGAATTTCACCAGCCAGGTTCGGGTTCGCCTTACCTTTGCTCAATTTCATTACCTGGCCCTTCAAAAAATTCAGCGCGGCCACTTTGCCGGCTTTGTAATCGGCGACGGAATTCGGATTGGCGGTGATGGCCTCATCGCAGAATTTCTCGATCGCCCCGGTATCGCTGACCTGCGCCAGGCCTTTCTCCTGGACAATCGCGGCAGGCGATTTGCCGGTGGCGAACATTTCCGCAAACACCTGCTGCGCGGCGGAACTGCTGATAGTTTTCGCATCCACCAGGTTGACCAATTCCAAAATCGCGTCCGGTTGGAATTTCAGATTTTCGAATTTAACCGGCATCTTGTTGTTTGGATTGTCTCGCCATTCCGCACCACCTGTTTTGGGGTCATCGCATAATGTTGTCTCAATAGAAAACTCAGCCATTTTCGCCCGCAGATTGTTGATGACCCAGTTGGCGACGGCTTTTGGATTCTTTGATTTCTTTGCGATGGGTTCGAAATAATTTCCCAGCGGAACGTCGTTGACGAAAGTTTCCGCGTCCGCCGGCGGCAATTGATAATCGCGGATAAAGCGCTGCTTGCGGGCCAGCGGCAATTCAACCACACGCGCCGAAACTTCTTGGAGCCAATTGGGAGTCGGTTCAAACGGCATCAGATCCGGCTCGGGAAAATAGCGGTAATCGTGCGCGTGCTCTTTTGTCCGCATTTCTTCGGTCACCCCGGCCGCGTCATCCCAACGGCGGGTGGATTGGATGAGTTTCCCCCCGCCCTTCACAACCGCGATCTGGCGCGGGATCTCATACTCCAACGCGTGACGCACGCCGGAAAAGCTGTTCATGTTCTTGATCTCAATCTTTGCGCCCAACTCCGTGGAGCCGATGGGACGGACGGACACGTTCACATCGCAGCGCACCATGCCCTTTTCCATGTCGCAATCGCTGATGCCGCCATACATCAAGACGTCTTTGAGCGCATTGAGATAATCATACGCCTGATCGGCGCTCGTCAAATCCGGCTCCGAAACGATTTCCAGCAGCGGCACGCCGGCGCGGTTAAAATCCACGCCGCTGTTGCGGTCAAAATGGAAATTTTTGCCGACGTCTTCCTCGAGGTGCGCGCGGGTAATTCGCACACGGGAGATGCCGCCTTTGAATTCAAATTCAAGATGGCCGTTCTTCGTGGACGGTTGGTCGTATTGGGTGACCTGGTAGTTTTTCGCGACGTCGGGGTAAAAATAATTTTTCCTGTCAAACTTCGCCCGCGCCGGGATTTCGCAGTTCAACAGGAGTCCCGTGAGGACGGTCAAGCGAAGCGCTTCTTCATTGGCCACCGGCAAAACGCCGGGCATTCCCAGGCAGACCGGGCACACCTGGGTGTTCGGTTCCGCGCCAAAGGCATTGGCGCAGCCGCACCACATCTTCGATTTGGTCTTAAGCTGGACGTGCGTTTCCAATCCGATGACGGCTTCGTATTCCATCGGCGGGAGTTTAACCACGGATGGACACGGATGCACACGGATTTTTAAACCGTAATTTCCCGATTTGACTTTTGGCGCAATCAACCCCTAATTCCAACTGCGTGACTTTGTCCGAATACATTCTGCTGGCGATCAGCTCGCTGTTCGTGATCGTGGATCCGCTGGCGGTGATCCCGGCGTTCCTGGCGATGACACCTAATGACACGCGGGAACAACGATTGCGCACGGCGCGGATGGCCTGCTCCACCGTGGCGGTGGTGTTGTTGGGTTTCGCAGCCGCCGGTACGTTCATCTTCAAAATCTTCGGCATCACCATGCCGGCCTTCCAGATCGCCGCGAGCATCGTGCTGCTCATCATCGCGCTCGATATGTTGCGCGTGCAACGCTCGCGTGTTCAGGAGACCCATGAGGAAAAACAGGCCGGTGTGGAAAAGACCGACATCGCCATCACGCCGCTGGCCATCCCCATGCTGGCCGGGCCGGGCGCCATTTCCACGACGATTCTCCTCCAGAACGAAGCGCAAACCATTTCAGAACGCATCGCGCTCTATCTCTGTATCGTTGGGGTATCGCTGGCGAGTTACCTGGTTTTTCGCATCGCCATCCGCAGTGCGCACTGGTTGAGTCCCATTGCCATGAGCATCGCGGTCCGGGTGATGGGCCTGCTTCTGGCGGCGGTGGCCGTGCAATTCATGCTGAACGGCATCAAGGAATTCATCGCCGGGCTGGGGAAATGAAGTGATTATGATTATTCACGAGGCGCGCACGGAGTGACGCGCCCTACCATCAGATAAGCCTAACTGCCGATCTGTTTCTGGTAAGCTTCCGGCGACAACAACGCGCCCAACTCTGCCGGGTTGCTCAATTTGATCTTGAAAAACCATCCGCCGGAATGAGGCTCCTTGTTCACCAACGCCGGATCGTCCACCGCGGATTTATTGGCTTCCACGACCTCCCCGCTCACGGGTGAATAGATATCGCTCGCGGTCTTGACGGATTCCACCACGGCGCAGGCCTCACCGGCCTTCACCTTTCGGCCGGGATCAGGCAATTCAACGAAGACGATGTCGGTCAACTCATGCTGCGCATGGTCGGTGATGCCGATGGTCGCCATATCGCCACTGACGCGCACCCATTCGTGGGACTTCGTGTATTTCAGATCAGAAGGAACATTGCTCATAAAATCGTATCCGCAGATTACGCAGATTGCGCGGATTCTCAATTTAATTTTGTTTGTCAGCCTCTCTCTCTTCTCACCCCTCGCCATTAACCTCAAGGGAAAGAGAGAGAAAATTTCTGTATGAGTTTACCCCGACCTCCCCTCACCCTGACCCTCTCCCCAGAGGAGAGGGAACAGCAAGAGGGCTTACCGGCATTTTAAGGTTCGGAAGAATACGGCAGGTTCATGGTCCCATGCAGGCGAAAAACCGTGAGGAGAATCAAGTTATCTCTTGTAAATCGGCCTAGGGACGATGAGCGCTGCAAATCGTTTGCCGCGGATCTCGATCTCAATCTTCGTCTGTGGCACGGCCAATGCAGGCGGCACATATCCCATACCGATACCGATGCCCAATGACGGGCTTTGGGTGCCGCTGGTGACGATGCCCACGCTCGCGCCATTCGCACAAATCGGATAATGAGGACGCGGTGGCGCGGATTTATCAGTCATTTTAAATGCGACCAGTTTTTTGCCGGTGCCACTTGCTTTTTGTCTGGCCAAAGTTTCCCGGCCGTTGAATTCGCCCTTGTCCTCGGAAACAAAAAATCCCAAGCCCGCCTCGATCGGGGTGGTCTCTTCATCAAGCTCATGCCCGTATAGCGGATAGCAAACCTCCGTCCGCAACGTATCACGCGCACCCAGGCCGCACGGTTTGATTCCGAAGGGCGCTCCTACTGCCAGAACCTTGTCCCATACCTGGCGAATGGATTCTTCCTCGCCAACGATCTCAAAACCATCTTCGCCCGTATACCCCGTGCGGGAAACAAGCACTCCCTCGTGCCCGAAACGAAATTGGCCGATCTGGTTTTTCTTCAGGCCGGTCACGCGCTCGACGCGCATGGCCGCAACGGACGCCCCCGGAATGCAATCCGCGATGAATTCCTTCACGCGCGGCCCCTGCACCGCCACCGCGGAATAATTATGCGAGGCATCCGTAAGAATCAATTCGTGGCGTCCGGAAAATTTATCCGCCTGCGCCTTCAACCAGGCAACGTCCTCCTGGATGCGCGAGGCATTGATGATGAGAAAATAGAGACCGGGACAAAGTTTGTAGGCATACAAATCGTCGATCGCGCCGCCGCGTTCATTGCAAAGCAGGGTGTATTGGCCCAGGCCCGGGGTGAGTTTGCGGATGTCGTTGGTCAGGACGCGGTTGAGGAATTCTTCCGCCGCCGCACCGCTGACGGTGACTTCGCCCATGTGCGAGATGTCAAAAATTCCGGCGGCATTCCGGACGGCGAGGTGTTCCTCGACGATGCCGGTATATTGGACGGGCATTTCCCAGCCGCCAAAATCAATGAGGCGGGCGCCGAGTTTTTGGTGCGCGGAAAAAAGCGCGGTCCGCTTCAACATATAGCAATAGGTGAACTCAACCCCATTTCTCGGTCTTCATCTGTTCCTTGGGGACACCCAGTTCGAAGACCAGCACTTCGGCAAATTCGACGAGGGCATTCGGGCCGCAGGCATAAAAGACCGTATTAGGCAGGTCGCGCGCGATGTCTTTTATCCATTCGGGCGTGACACGTCCGGTGCGACCGGTCCAGTTGTGTTCCGGCAGGGAGCGCGTGCAGGTGACAAGGAATTTGAAATTCGGATTTTCCTTTTCCAGCTCGCGGAACTCGCTGTTAAAAATGATGTCCTTGGGTGTGCGCACGCTGTAAAGGATGGTGATCCGGGTCGCCAGCTTGCGCCGGGTGGCCTCGCGCACGAAGGCGCGGAAAGGGGTCACTCCCGACCCGCCGGCGACGCAAACGAGATGCTTATTCGGCTCATAGACCGGCAGGAATTTTCCCACGGGTGGGATTACAAAAAATTTGTCGCCCGGCTTCGCCCAATCGACGATCCGCGTTCCCATCTTGCCATCGCGCTTGACGGTCACTTCATAAAAACCGCGGTCGAGGGAGCAGGAGGAGAGCGAATAAGCGCGTTTATACGCCGGCGTGTCCGGCCAATAAAGCGTGATGAACTGGCCCGTTTTGAAATCGGGGCTATGGCCATCAGGCCATTTCAAGCGGATGGTTTTGGTATCGGGCAACTCCATGGTCGCTGCTTCGATGGGCATTTCTAAAATTTCTCTGGCCATAAGTGTATTTAAAGGGCGTTTAAGCTAAACAAATTATTAGGTGACCACAAGGGTTTGTCACATAATCTGATGCCAAAAGCTCAACATTTTTTGCTCTGCAAACCCGCCATTTTGGTGAGAACAGTATGGAACGGACGCAAACCCGCTTGACCCTGGCAAGCGCACGATGTGCCATCGTCTGCCATCAGACAAACATCCGATGTTTAGCTTCGACATTATAAACTATTGGTATTAGTATGATTATCCCAGCCCAACAGCAAACGCCAGCCATGGGTTGTACATTTATTTAAACACGATCCCCCCGAATTTCGAAACGCTCATTGTGAAAACCCCACTTACGATAATACACGCATGGCTCATTTGCGCGCTGATGACTTTGGGCGCGGCGACAATGCGGGCGGCAATCTCCACCTGGATCGGCCCAAGCAGCGGCGGCGAATGGAACACAGCGGCTGATTGGAACCCCCAGGTACCCGGAGCGGCGACCAACGCCATCATCGGGCCCGGCACCAACGTGAGCTACAACCTTCCGATGACGGCGGCCGGTTTTGGCATGCTGACCAACAATGGGGTCGTGAATGTGAACACCAACGGCTTCAACAACACCGGCATCGTCATGTTGAATCCAGGCGGCACCGGAAAACTGTATGTGAACTCAGGCGGGGCGGCAAATGTGACCGGCAATATCGGGTTTTGCTCCAATTCACTGGTTTCATTATCGGCGGGAAGTTCCTTGAACATCAGCGGGGCCTTATGGGTCGGATGCGGCGCGGCAAACGGTGCGAGTGGCGCAACGCCGGGAAGTTATGGGACCATGACCAACAATGGCGGCACACTCAATGCATCGAGCACGGGTATCAACCCCGGCAACGGCAGCGTCAGCACGAGCGCCCTGCTGGTGATCAACGGCGGTACGAATAATCTGGGATCGGTGAGCATCAAACGCGGCACGGCGTCATTCAGCCCGATCGGCACTGAAGGTTTGGTCATCTACAACGGCGTTGTGAATATGAGCAGTCTAAATGTCGGTGGCGGAAGCGGAAATTCATACCTGTCGGCAGTGATTGAGGGAGGGGTTGTGACTAATACCGGCAATGTGTCCATCAACCAGGTCACTGCGGGCCGCAGTTCGCGACTGCTCCAGACCGGCGGTTTGTTCGTGGTGCCGGACCCGGGAATCGTCAATATAAATGGAACGACCCCCGGCGCCGTTCACATCTTGTCCGTCACCGGGGGAACGAACATCCTGGGCGGAATCCTTTTTGGCACTGGTTCCAGCACGAACTCATCATTTTTTACCAATGCGGCTGTCATCTATGTCGGCAGCCAGGGAATTGCCTCGAATGGAGCAGTCACCCTCTCGGCCTCACTGAACAATGGCGGTCTCTTCGGCGCGACCACGAACTGGACGGGCTCGGTGGCGATGATTCTCGCCGGCGGCACATTCACTTTCAGTCCGGTGGACTTGAATGGAACCGGACACATCATCACCTTGACCGGCGCCTTGAGCGGCCCTGGTGGTTTGCAAGTGGCCAATGGCGGCACACTGGTCCTCGGAAACGCCAACACGTATTTGGGCGGCACCATGGTCGGCGCGGGTTCGCTGGTCCTTGGAAAAGCGAGCGCGTTGCCCGCAGGATCCACTTTGACTATCGGCGGAAGCGGCACGGCTGGAACGGTGGATTTGGCGGGCTTCAGTCCGCAGATCAGCAGCCTGGCAACGGCTGGCACGGCGGCGAATCAACTCATAACCAACAGCAGTGCGGCGAGCGTCTCCACACTCATCTTCAGCAATAGCGCGGTGAGTTCCACTTTTGGCGGTCTCATCGCGGGTGGAAGCAAGCCGATCAATTTGAATGTTTTGGGCGGCAATTTGACTTTGAGCGGTCAAAACAATTACGCCGGCAACATTTTCATCAACAGCGGAACCCTCGCGTTGAGCGGGGCCGGTTCGACATTCACCGGCTCGTCAATCGTCTTGAGCAACGCCAACTCCATATTGGATGTGTCGGGAATGGGTGAAATCACTTTGGGTGCGGGCCAAAGTTTGTCGGGATTCGGCGTTGTCACCGGCAACGTGACGGCCGCAAATTGCCAGATCACGCCCGGCTCAAACGGCAGCGGCGGCGCTTTGTCCCTCAGCAACAATCTTGCCTTGAATGGCAACGTCACCAATCAATTCGATTTGCTGTTTGACCCGAACGCTGCCGGCAACAGCCAGATCGTCGTCGGGGGCGTATTAAATCTGAGCGGCCTGAACACGGTAATGATAAACCCTTTGAACGGCACCTTGTCCACAGGCACATATCATTTGATCATCTGCAGTTCGGCTGGCAGCGGCGACGCGGGCAATTTTCAGATCGCCACCACGCCCGGCTCTGGTTTGCAGACCGCAATCAAGGTCACGGCAACGGGTGTCGATCTTATCGTGACTCAAAGCAGCAAGGTGTTGGTCTGGACAGGCGACGGCGCGGCAAATCTCTGGGACTTGGTTTCCACCAACTGGCTGGACGCCGGCACGCCGGGCACTTTTGCGAACAATGACTTTGCAGTTTTTGATGACACCTCGACCAATCCCATGGTGAATCTCACGGACGCCCTGCAACCGGTGGCCGTGACTGTGAACGCGGCGACAAACACCTACACTTTTGCCGGGGCGGGTAAAATCACCGGCACGGTGACGCTCACCAAGACCAATTCCGGCACGTTGATTGTTTTGACGACGAACGATTACGACGGCGTGACGACGATTTCGCAGGGGACGATCCAGGTCGGCAACGGCGTCGCCTCCGGCGCGTTGGGAACAGGATTGATTGTGGACAACGGATTGCTATTGATGCAACAACCGGGGAACAGCACGTTGAGCAATGTAATCAGCGGCGCCGGATCATTACTCCAAGCCGGTTCCGGCATGCTCACGCTTGGGGCGAACAACACGTACACCGGCCCAACGACCATCAGCGCCGGGATTTTACAGATCGGCAATGGCGGAGCGATCGGTAGCGGCAACGTAACCAACAACACGACGTTGATCTTCAACAACCCGGCCAGCAACGTTGTGAGCGGCGCCATCAGCGGCAGCGGCAGTGTGACAATTCTTGGCGGTGGAACGGTCGAGTTGAGCGGCAACAATACTTACAGCGGCGGCACTTCAATTAGCAATGGCATTCTGCTGGTGGATAATTCAGCAGGCAGCGGCACCGGTTCGGGCGGGGTGATTGCTTTTAGTGGCGGGACTCTGGCCGGCAATGGAACGATCGCTGGTTCGGCTACCATCAATCATGGCGGCATATTATCTCCGGGCAACGGGGCTGGCACTTTGACCATCAATGGCAATTTTACGGCAAATTCCGGGGCGATACTGGACTTCGCCCTGGGAACCAATAACGATCAGGCGGCGGTCGGCGGCAATCTGGACTTGAGCGGCACATTGAATGTCGCTAATGCCGGAGGTTTGGGAAATGGCACTTATCCTTTGTTCACTTACGGCGGAAGCCTGTCGGACGCGCTCGCGCCCGGCACAGCGCCATCGCTCGGGAAAATCTATTCCATCAATACCAACACGCCGGGACAAGTTGATCTCATCGTGACCAATATCCCCGGCATCGGCACCGGTCCGGCGGTCACGGTGTCGGACAATGGCAGCACGGTCACGCTGAACAACGGGATTGTCTCGATCGTCATCTCGAAATCCGATGCGCACATTTCCTCCATGAACTACCAGGGCACGAACCTGCTGGCCGGCGGGAGCGATGGCGGCGAGTTTTACTGGAGTTGGAACCAGCCGAATTATCAAAATCCGGTCGTCACTCAATATTCGGTGGTGCAAGACCCGGCCGGCAACGGCGGAACCGTCGCGGAAGTGGATCTGTTCAGCCAGTGGAATGGCAATTCGAGCGATGCGGCGTTGGACGTGGACATCCATTATTTTCTGGTGCAAGGCTCGTCCGGTTTTTACGCCAGCGCCATCATTTCGCATCCGGCGAGTTATCCGGACAATCCGGGCGGCGAATTTCGGATGGTCGGATATTTAAGCCCTGCGTTTAACTGGCTGAGCGTTGACAACCAGCGCAACCGGTTGATGCCGCTGGCCTCAACACCCTCGGTGGCCGTGACTGGCGCTCCGAAGGAGTTCCAGCTTTGGACGGCGGGCATTCAAGAGGGACAATACGATTGTAAATATGGCTACAGCGCGGATCTGTGTGATGAGAACGCGTGGGGCTGGAGCAGCACGTCCAATAACGTCGGCCTCTGGATGACCGTCCCCAGCCGCGAGTATTACAACGGCGGCCCGATGAAACGCGAATTGATGTGCCATGACGACCAGGGCGGTGTCGGCCCGGTCTTGTTGCAAATGGTCAACGGCACCCATTACACCATGGGCAGCGACACTGACATCAAGGCGGGCGAAACCTTTTCAAAAACCTTCGGGCCGTGGCTGATCTATGCCAACAGTGTCCCCGCGGGGACGAGTAATGCGCCCGCCGCGCTTTTTGCCGATGCCCAGGCACAAGCCCAGGCCGAACAAAAAGTCTGGCCTTACCCCTGGTGGACAAATGCCGCCTATGTCCCTAAATCCGGCCGCGGGACCATCACCGGAACAATCAAGATCGCGGACAGCGAAAATCCAAACGCGTCGGCCGCCGGGTTGTGGGTGGGCGTCGCTCAGGCGCCGCCTTCAAGCGAGAACAGCGCCGATTTTCAGTTGTGGGAAAAGAACCTGCAATTCTGGATTAAAAGCGATTCAAACGGGAATTTTTCAATCCCCAATGTCATCGCCGGCACGAATTACACGCTCTTCGCCTTCGGACCGGGCGCGACCGGACAGTTTCAATCGCAACCCCTGACCGGAACTTCAATGAGTTCGTTAAGCATTCCCGCGTCGCCGTTCAACGTCACGGTCACGGCCGACGCCGCAACGAATCTTGGCACCATCACCTGGACGCCGGCGCGCGTAGGCGCGACGGTTTGGGAAATCGGCGTGCCGGACCGTTCCGCGCACGAGTTTTTGCATGGGACCGGCACCGAGACGAACGGCTGGTGGTATGGCGACATCGGCCCCAGCCCGACGCAACCAAGCCCGAATTGGATGCGGAGTTTTGATTTCGCGACTGATTTTCCAACCGGCCTGGTCTATACGGTTGGCCGGAGCCAATGGTCAACCGGTTGGAATTTTGCGCATTCCGCCCTGGGCACCAACGCGGCGAGCGTGGAGACTTGGAAAGTATTTTTTAACCTGCCGCAAGCTCCCGCCAATGGCGCAACGGCTTCGCTTTACATGGGTTTCGCCGCTGATTACCAGGGTCCGGTTGAGGTGGTCGCCAACGGAAACACATTGACCTCTGGTCTCACGCCGCCCAGCGGCTCTGACGACACCATGATCCGGTTGGGCATCCATGGCGTCTTTTCCGATGCCCGCATAAATGTTCCCATCGCCGACCTGCACGCCGGGCAAAATGAAATGGACTTCACCATGAACTCGACCGGCTCGACCGAAAGAAGCGCGATGTATGATTATTTGCGGCTGGAGCTGTCCAGTTATGTCCCGCCCCCGCCGACAAGTTTGACGGCCACGGTCACCCATTCACAGGTCGCCTTGAACTGGGCGGCGATGAGCGGCGCGACGAGTTATACGGTCGAGCGCGCGTTCAGCCTGAACGGAACTTATACCACTATCGCCACGAACCTTTTCGCTCCGGTGGTCGGCAGCGGGGTCACGAATGGAACGTTCCTCGATACCTCCGCGCCCGTCGGGACGAATTATTACATTGTCGCCTCCGTCAATCCCAACGGCAGCACTAACTCGCCGCCGGTCAGCGCGGTGGAGACAACGACGGCTCCGCTTCAAATCAACACCGTGCAGTTGCTAAATGGAAATTTTGTTTTGTACGGCGGCGGAGGGCCTCAAGGCCAGCCTTATTACGTCCTGACTTCGACGAACCTCGGCCTTCCAATAGCGCTATGGACGCCGATTTTGACTAATTATTTCGATGGCAGCGGAAATTTTGCGAGTACCAATTCGATTCCGGCAACTTCGGGACAGAATTTTTATCTGATTGAAATACCGTGAGAAATTCGACAGAGCGGGGCGCAATTTAGCAAACCGATCCGTTGTCTGACGAAAACTCTTGCGCAGAAATTATTGAGGTTGTGATGGAAGATTTGTTTTTGGCGCCGCGAAATCAGGGCTGGCGCCAGACGCATTGGTCTCCAGTTGTTTTTGAACCAAGGCGATGTGAAGATCGTAATTGCAAGGCATTTCGCGGCGAATTCCGCTTTTGCAAATACCTTGATGGGAAACTAAGGCTTGAACTTTGAGAAGGCCCCAATATGTTATCAATCGTTTTCGTGCCACGATAGCTCAGTGGTAGAGCAACGGTTTTGTAAACCGTCGGTCGTCGGTTCAATCCCGACTCGTGGCTCCATTCCTGACTGCGAATGAGGTAATGGATGCGGCGGCACGGTAGCAAATACCAATTAAGAAAACCAGAAACCAGCCAATTTTCACGAGCCGCATGATTGCCATTGATCATTTGACGAAACATTTCGGCACACAAACGGCCGTGGACGCTCTTTCTCTTCAAATCCCGGCGGGGCAAATCGTCGGTTTTCTTGGGCCGAACGGCGCGGGCAAATCCACGACACTAAAAATGCTGACCGGCATGATCGAGCCAACCAGCGGCAGCGCCACCATTTGCGGATTCGATTTGAAGCGCGACACCGTTGAGGTCAAACGCCATATCGGATTTGTGCCCGAATCGGGGGCGGTGTTTGAATCGCTGACTGGCCTCGAATATCTCGAAATGGTCGCGGCGCTCTACGGCATTCCCCCGGACGCCGCCCGCCACCGCATCGAGCAATTCATCGTCTTTTTCGACCTGAGCTTTGAAACCCTCACGGACAAATTGCTCGGCGCCTATTCAAAAGGCATGAGGCGAAAAGTCGTCATCACCTCCGCGCTCCTGCACAATCCGCCCGTCGTTTTTTTCGACGAACCGCTGGATGGCCTGGACGCCAATGCCGCCGTCGGCTTCAAGGCCTTGATCCAAACGCTGGCACGCGAGGGAAAAACCATCGTTTATAGTTCGCATATCCTGGACGTGGTGGAGCGCGTTTGCCATCGCGTCATCATTATTGACAAGGGCAAATTGCTTTTGGACGGCAAGCCCGAAGAACTGGTGGCGGCGCATAACAGCGGGACGCTCGAAAAATTGTTCACGCAATTGACCGGCGGCGCCGAATTGGAACGTCGTGCGGAAGACTTCGCCAAAACTTTTCGCGCATGAGCGCACCCGCCTCCAAACCACCATTGCTTGCTTCAGCGATGAGCGCGCCGACGCCGAACCAGGCGTTACGACGGCTTTTCCTGACGCTGTTTCTGCGCGGACGCGGCGCGCGGGGATTGAACCGAAGCACGGCGCCGAAATCCATTGCCAAAAAACTCGCGCTCACTCTGGCCTTTTATCTTTTTTTCGGCTGTTTCGCGCTGGTGATGATGCGGCAGCCGGTTTTCGCCCTCGCCATTTATCTTCACGCAATGACGTTCGCTTTCCTGGGAATGTTCGTGGCCGCGTCGGCGGGCGAAATCCTGTTTAACAAGGAGGAAGCCGACATCCTCTTGCACCGGCCCATTGATCCAAAGACCATGCTTTGGTCAAAAATCCGCGTACTCGTCGAAGTTTCCCTTTGGATCGCAGGCGCGTTCAATCTGGCTGGAATTTTTGCCGGACTGGGTTCACCGGACGGCGGCTGGCGCTTTCCGATTGTCCATGTGATTTCCACCATAATGGAAGCGGTGTTCTGCACGGGCTGTGTGGTATTGGTTTATCAATTGTGCCTTCGCTGGTTTGGGCGCGAGCGGCTGGAGAGTTTGATGACCCTGGCACAGGTTCTCGTTACCATCGGGGCGGTTTTCAGCTCGCAAATCCTGCCGCGAATCATTTTCCAGATGAACCATGTCTTGACCGCCAGCGAAACATCATGGTGGATCGCGTTGTTGCCGCCGGCATGGTTTGCGGGTTTTGACGATGCTCTGGCAGGCAGCAGCGGGCAGGCGTCATGGTTGCTGGCTGCGCTGGCTGTGGTCGTCACGACGGCCACATTATGGGCTGCCTTTGGGAAGCTGGCGCACGATTATGAGACGGGCCTGCAAACTCTCGGTGAAACGGCGAAGAAACCTGGAAAGCGCGGGCATCGCTGGCTGGATTTCATCATCAAAACACCCCCGCTTTCCTGGTGGTCACGCACTCCGATTGAGCGCGCTTCCTTTCGTTTGTGTGCCGCTTATCTGTTCCGTGACCGTGACGTCAAGTTGCGGATTTATCCGGGAATTGCGCCGATGCTTATCTTTCCGTTCATTTTTTTGCTTCAAGGCCGTGGTGGCGCTGGCAGTTTTGGCGTGGCCTTTGCCGGTGGCTATCTCGGACTCATTCCCCTGCTTGGCCTGAACATGTTTCAATATTCACAGCAATGGCAGGCATCGGATATTTTCCGCGCCGCGCCGATACCCGGACCAGCGCCGTTATGCCATGGCGCCCGGCGGGTAATTCTTTGTTTTTTAACTTTTCCTGTTTTGGCAATTTTCCTGGTGCTGGTGTGGCTGTTGCACAAAGACCTTTCGCAATTTTGCCTGCTGCTTCCGGGAATTATTGCGTTGCCGATTTATGCGCTGGTGCCGGCGGTCATCGGCCATGCGGTGCCGCTATCGTCGCCCATTGAAGAAGCAAAATCCGCCGGGCGCGGGTTGACAATGGTTTTGGTGATGTTCATTTCCATTGCATTATCAGGCCTGGCTTCTTTTGCCTGGGAACGCGCATGGTTTTGGCAATTCCTGTCCGTTGAAACCATCGCCGCCGCCATACTTTACTTTGTGATGCGATCCATGCTCGACCGCATCCGCTGGAAATCTGCCGAATAAGTTATCTAAAAATTGTTGAAGCCGAACTTTTTCCCAAGTTCCAAACATTCTTTCCATGGCAACAAGCCGTCTGAGGCCGCCGGCGATTTCAAACATGCGGCTGCAGCACAAACACCGAGTTCCAGCGCTACCGGCCACGGCATTTCGTGATGACGCGCCAATAACACTCCCGCCGCCAGCGCATCGCCGGCGCCGACAGCCCCTTGAATTTCACCATCCGGCAAATTCACCGAACCCTGCGACAAACATTCGCCATTGCCCATTGCCGCCACCACGCCTTCGCGAAAATGCAGCACGACTACACCCCGAACACCAAGCTCGTGGACGGCGCGCGCCAATACTGTTGCCGTGCCGGCCGTGACCACTTCGACCGCATCCAGGTTGAGCAATTGCGCGCCTTCCCATTCATTCAGGAATAGAATGTCCAGATGCGGCAAACATGGCACGATTTGATCGCGCAAATGCGGATTTGGAGCACTGACCAAATCCGCGACAGTGGTCATTTCCGCCTCGCGCGCCGCCTTCAACAGGCGCGAGGAAGCGTTTTCGCCATCGGCGGCAACGGCGTCCAACTGCGGCAAAAATCCCAAATAACCAAGACAGAAAAATTTTGCGGACGACGACCCAATCCGTGACAAATTGCTTTCGCCCAAATGCTCGTTAGCGCCGGGGCAATAAAAAAAAGTTCGCCGCCCGGATTTTTTTTCCGTCATCACGTCAGTGAAACTCGTGGGATACTCAGACACCGCGCGCAACATCGCGTCATCAATTTTCAATTGGCCGCAACGCTCGCGGATAAAGCGTCCGTTGACATCGTCACCAATCAAACCGGCGCCGAAAAGCGGACACAAAGGGTCTAGCGTTGCGAGATCGGAAAGCAAATTGAACGCAAATCCGCCGTTGGCCATTTGCTGATCTTCAATGCGGGCGAGCGTGGCCGGTTCCGGCCAGCGATCAATGCGCTTCACCTGGTCAACGATCCAGTGGCCGGCGGCGAGAATTCCCCGGCGCGAATCACGCGTTGGCGGCCTGAAATTCATCTCGTCGCTCCCACAACAGCTGCGCGATCGGCGGCTCGTCTTCGTCAATTTTCGGAAACCGCCCAATATTTTTGTCCACGAAAAAATTATCGTTCGCGTCGTCGTTCGCGGTGGACACTTCGCCAATGACCGCATCCGCGGTTTCCGGCCAGAAAGCGTGATAAATTCCGGGCGTAATCGTCACGCGTTCGCCGGCCTGCAATTCAATCAGCCCACCGGAACGTGCTTCCACTTGGTCGCCGTTGAGCAATAGCGAAAATGCTTCGCCCTTGCGGGTATTTTCCGGATGGCCGTTCCAAAGTTCAACCGCCAGCCGCCCAGAGCGGCAAATGATGTCCTCTTTTTTTTGCCGGTGCGTGTGCAGGGGCGTAACCTGGTGGAATTTTGCGTACATGAGTTTTTCACAGTATTCGCGCTGTTCGGCGAGATTCACCAGGACCAGTCCGACCCTGTCGAATTTTCCCAGCCCGCAATCGGTAACATCCCAGCGTGGCAGTGGCGGCAGCGACCATCCGGCGGATTTGAAACACTGCATCGCATCTTTCAGCGCCTGATTGATTTCTGATCGTTTCATAAAAAGATTACTTATTCGAAAAAATTGTCTGGAAAATTTCACCGCCGATAAATCGCGCGCGACCGGACAGCTCGCGCTTGATGCGAATGGCCTCATTCCACTTGGCCATCCGCTCGCTGCGGGAAAACGAACCGACTTTGAGTTGTCCCGCATTGGTAGCGACCGCAAGATGAGTGATGAAGGCGTCCTCCGTTTCGCCGGAGCGCGCGGAAATGACCGGCAGCCAGCCAGCCTCCTGCGTCAATCGGATCGCTCGAATGGTCTCAGTAACCGTTCCGATTTGATTGAGCTTGATGAGCACGGCGTTGGCGGCGCCCTTCTCGATGCCGGCCTGGATGCGCTGAAGGTTTGTCGTGAACAGGTCGTCTCCGACGATTTGCACCCGCGCGGCCAGCTTCTTATAAATCATTTGCCAGCCATCCCAATCTGTGTCCGCCATTGGGTCTTCGACGGAAATGATCGGGTATCGCGCGCACCAATCCGCCAGTAACGCGGCAAATTCGGCGGTGGAAAATTTTCTTTGTTCCAGCGCAAAACGGTAGGTGCTGGTTTTTTCGTCGAACAAATCGCTCGCCGCCACATCCAGCGAAATCGCGGCGTCCCGGCCCGGTTGATAACCGGCCCGTTCAATGGCTTCCACGAGCAGTTGCAGCGCTTCCTCATTCGTTTTAAATTCCGGCCAGTACCCCCCCTCGTCCGCCACGCCAAAAAATTTCCCGCGTTCTTTCAAAAGATCGCCGGCGGCATGATAAATATTGTGCGTGATCTCCATGACTTCCGCGAAATGGCGCGCTCCCGTGGCGATCACCAAAAAATCCTGCACGTCCGTCCGCCAGTTTGCATGGGCGCCCCCTCCAAAGATTTGAATTTCCGGCAACGGCAGAAGATTTCCAGTCTCGTCGCCCAGATAGGCAAAAAGCGGTTTGTTTTGCGCGGCGGCTGCCGCGTTGGCCGCCGCCATGGAGACGGACAGAATTGCGTTCGCGCCCAGCCGGCCTTTATTCGGCGTGCCGTCCAATGCAATCATCATTTCATCCAATCCGTTTTGGTCGAACGCGTCACGCCCGCGAATTGCAGGCGCGATGATCTCGTGGACATTGCCAATGGCCTTAAAAACCGATTTGCCGCGAAAGAGTTTCGGTTCGCGGTCGCGCAATTCCAATGCCTCAAACTGCCCGGTGGATGCGCCCGAGGGCACGCCGCCGCGTCCGCGAACGCCGTTTTCCAAAACGATTTCTGATTCAATCGTCGGATTGCCGCGTGAATCAAAAATCTGGCAGGCGGAGATGGATGCGATCTTCATTTGTCAATTCGGCACAACCGGTTGAACCATGAGTTGGTGATGCCACGCAGCGAGAGATTTTCCCAGGACAATTGCCCCTGGACAAATTCACGAATGAATTGCCGCCGGGCGGGATCCAGATATTCAACCGGCGATTTGCCGTCCACTCGAGCGAGCATCAGCATCAACAATAGCCGAGTCACGCGCGGTTCCGTGTCCGGCGACGGCCGAGCAGCTTGGTAAGATGACCAGAATGTTCCGATCATTGCGTTCATGCCTGTATCGCGCGGCGCATGCAGCAGCGCCTTCAGAAAAAAGTGATTCAGCAAAAAAGCCAGGTCGAACGCCGCGTCGCCATACCATGCCACTTCGCAGTCCAGGAGCACCATGCGCCCGCGGCTGACCAGGATATTTTTCGGGCTGAAATCGCCATGAACCAGGCACTCGCGGGTGCCGGCCAGACGCGCGGCTTCGGCCTCGAACAACGGGCGCAATGCCGGATGTTTCGCGCCGGTCGCCAGCAGGTACGGCTCGATGCGCAGTTGAAAAAAATTCGGCATTGTGTCGAACGAACGCATCGCCACCAGGTCGCCGGTGGAATGTTTATGGATTTGCGCGATTAAATTTCCCGCGCGCCCCGCAAATTCAACGTCCGCCTGTCCGGCAAGCAGCAATTGTTTCCAATTAGCAAAGCTGCCGTTCAAGTATTCCATCGTGAAATAATTGCCCGCCGCCGGGCAATGCCGCAGCGCCGGAACCGCGTCGGGCAAAAATTTCGCGACGTAGCGGATATATTCCCATTCGTGCCGATTGCGATTCACGTCCGCAAACCAATCGGCCTCCACCTTCAATTTTGCCAGCGCGCGTTTGACCACAAACCGCTCCGCGCCGTCTTCAACGAGATAAATTTCGCACGACACGCCGCCGCTCAACGGTGTGAGCCGCGTGTCTGGCGCGCGGGCGACGCCGTCACGCCGGAGCAATTCCAATAACGTTTCGGGATCGGTCATTTCAAGCCAGGGGTCGGGCAACGGTTTGCGGCCGCAGATAATCGGAAAAAGTTTCAGGACTGTTCACGCCGCCGCCGAAGCCGCTCAAATTGACGCCGCCATACGGCAGGCCGCAGGCAAAAACATTGTGCGCGTTGATCCAACTGTTGCCCGCGATCATTTTTTCCGCAACCCGCGCCGCGCGTTTCAAATCGGCGCTCCAGACGCTGTTGGCCAGGCCGTAGGCAAGCTGGTTGACCAATGAAACCGCCGCGGTTTCATCCTTGAACTTCAGCAGGAACGCGCTCGGGCCAAAAATTTCCTCGCGGCAGCAGATATTTTCCGGCGCGCCGGCCAGTAAACTCGGCTGAATATAAAATCCGCCTTCGTATCCGCGTGGTGCCGCGGTCCCGCCGGGCAAAATCGCCTCGGCGCCCTCTTTTACGCCATTTTCCAGATAGCGCGCCACCCGTTGGCGGTGGGTCTCGCTGGCAAGGGGGCCCATTTGCGTTTCGCGGTCCGGCCCCGGACCGGTTTTCGTTTCCTTCAGCACCGCAACCACTTTGTCAACGAACTGGTCGTAAATTTTTTCATGCACGAGCCAGCGCGTGGCCGTGCAGCAAACCTGGCCGGTGTTCAACGTGATTGCCCCCGCCAGCTTTTGCGCGGAGTCATCCACATCCACATCATCAAAAATCACCGCCGCGCCTTTGCCGCCAAGCTCCAATTTGCATGGCGTCAGGTTGCGTCCGCAGATTTCGCCGATTTTTTTTCCCACTTCCGGCGAACCGGTGAACGACATGCGTTTGATTTTTGGATGGCCGGCGAGCGTCGCGCCCGCTGACCGCCCATCGCCAATGACCAGATTGATTACACCGTCAGGCAACCCCGCTTCCGCCGCCAGTTTCGCCGTGTAAATTGAACTCAGGGGAGTCACTTCTGACGGCTTGACCACCACGGTGTTGCCCGCCGCCAGCGCCGGGGCGATTCCCCACAACAACAACGTGAACGGAAAATTCCATGGGAAAATAAATCCGCAGACGCCATACGGCGCGCGATGAATCCGCGCCTCGATATTCTTGATCGCCAGGGGAACGTCAGAATGGGCGCGCGTCGATAAGTCGGCGAAATAGCGCAGACATTCAATGCCAAACGGAATATCAAACCCTTCCGCCGTGGTAATGGCCTTGCCCACGTCGAGCGATTCGAGTAGCGCCAGGTCAGCGGAATGCTTTTCCAACTTCTCGGCAAAGCGATGCAATTTGGCCGCGCGCTCACCTGGCGAAAGCTCCGACCATGTTGGAAATGCTTTCCATGCCGCGGCGATGGCTTCGTCCACTTCCGCCGCGCCGCCCATCGCGACGGTGGCCAGCGCCGAGCCATCGGACGGATTCAAAACTTGCGCGGTCGCGCCGCTGGCTCCAGGCTTGAATTGTCCGCCGATGAAGTGTTGAACCGGCAGGCGTAAGAATTCGGCGACATCTTTTGTGAGTTCAGCGCGCATAGCATCTTCTTTTCAGTAGTTTAAAACCGCATCGGTGGTTTTCAAATCGTCGGCGAGCGAGCGCATCGGCGGAATCTTTTGCGCCTGCAAATCGCCGTGATAGGCCCTGACTGCTGCTTCGGCGGAAATTTCGCCATTCACAATCGCGCGCAAAAACTTGATAAAAGCCAGCGGCTCCTCGGCGTCTTTGATTTTACGGCCAAAAAAAGCGACGCGCGCCCCATACTTCTGGGCGTCGGCCAAAAGTTTGAACGCGTCGTAAGTCGTGCCGCTGCCGCCGCCGAGCACGCCAAGGATGACCGATGGATCATACGCCGCCAACTCTTCCAATGCGCGCGGGCCAAAATACGGAATTTTCAAAAAAACGGGACGGGCATCCAGGGGCACGCCCGCCAGTACTCGGCACAGATTATCCTGAACAAACGCCGGAATTTCGTCGGGCCGCAATCCGGCATCCACGTTCGGCGGAAACACTTCGAGAAAATAATTAAATTTTTTTTGCTGCGCCTCGGCGCGAAATTCCTTGAACGCCAGCAGCGATTCGTAATCCTCGCGCGCCCGATTGTTGAAGGTGATCGAATAAAGGCCGAGATTCACGACCGGCTCGCCGTGATGCCCGGCGGCGAGGCTGCCGAATTGCGCTTCCTCGATGAATCCGCTCGCGAACGGCAGCGAAGGATGCTCGCGATATTTTCCACCGCGCGGGCACCAAACATCGCTCGTGTCGTTCAGGCGCGCCGCGGGCGTCACTTCGAGTGAATCAAACAGCCGTTCGCGATGCGCCAGCAAACTCATCGTCGCGATCGACCCGAGCACGATATCCACGATCTCCTGGCGCGCAACGGCTCGCATCTGTTCACGAAATTCCGGCATGGTGCGCCAGCGCGCGCCGTCGGCCGGTGGATAAATTCTCCCCGGGCTGGGAATGCCCCACGCCATATCCGCGTCCCGCGCGTCCGCGAGGACGAATTCGCGCGTCGATAAATTCTCGCGGATGCGATTTAGCTTTTCAATCAAACGGGGCTTCATGCGCCCGACAAAATCGCGGCGGCGCGAGATAAATACCACTATCGGCTTGCAAATTACGCATACGGAATTAACACGTAATTAATCCGAATAAAATCAATGAACGCCCGATCGCACCGCCGGCTTTGGGGGCAGGCGCACGGCGCTGTGGGTTCCCAACCGCACGAGAAATTCGCGCGCATGCTGTTCCTGCCTTTGCTGTGTCTGGCTGCGAAATTCCGTCGGCGTTAACCGGGTGATTTCGCGGAAGCGCCGGTTGAAATTTGCCAGATTATTGTATCCGCATTTGAACGCCGCCTGCGTGATGGGTTCCTGGTGGCCGGCCAACCGCGCGCAAACCTTCGCCACGCGCAATTCGTTTAAGTAGCGCTGAAAGACGCGTCCGACGCGCGCCTTGAACCATCGGCTGAAGGCCGGCGGCGACATTTTCATTTCCGCCGCCGCCTGGGCTTGCGTGATGGGTTCGGTGAAACGACTTTGAATCCACTCCAGCAGCCGTTCCGCCCGGGGGTCCGCAACAGTTAGATCCGCCGCCGCGTGTGCGCCATTCAAAAAACGAAACGGCGCATGCAGCAATCTTTGCAACAGGGCGAGAAATTGAATCAACCCCTCAAATGAATGCGACGGCTGCGAGGCCAATTCCTCGATCTGTTCCCCGATCGGCCACACCGCCGGGCCGGTGAATTTCACACCGCGTGCCGACTGAGACAGAAAATGGTTCAATTTCCGTACCTCCGGCAATTGCCAGAATTTTTCACTCCAATGCCCCGGCAAAAATTGGATCACCGACCATTCCGCTTCGGTCGGTTGGTCATTCGCCGAAGCCCAGGTATGCGGCAAACGGCTTCCGAGCAAAACCAAATCGCCCGCTTCAAATCGCTCCACCGACTCGCCAACGTAACGCAATCCGCGCCCCTTGCGAATCCACACCAGTTCCATTTCATGATGATAGTGCCAAAGAAAATGCACCGTCGGCTCACGGTATCGGCTGACCATGAAGGCGTGCGCCTCAGCTTCCGGCAACGGGATCAGGCGCGGCCGTCCGCGGATTGCCGATTTGGAGATGGACCGCATATTTATTTCGATTAAGAAGTTAATTGCGTATGCGTGCTTTGCAAAGGGTGTTTTCCGTTTGGCTCGGGTGGGGTTTCCGGGCGGCGGGATGCCGACCTCTCAGGCAGCAGACGCCTGCCGTTACGACAAAACTTCAACTTGCTTCGGGACGAAAAGGAAATTATTCTAGTTTTTCCCCCAAAGGCGGGGTAGCCAAGTGGTAAGGCAGGGCTCTGCAAAAGCCTCATTCGTCGGTTCGATTCCGACCCTCGCCTCCAGTTCTTGATGGTTCAGCATCAAGAAGTTAGGACAAGCCAAGGGTCAGAGTTTCACCGGAATCTTCACCTGTTTGGCAGTTCGTTCAAAGCCTAGCCACTGTTTGGTCAACGCTCGCCCACTGCTCGCTAACGCGACCTGTGCCGACTGTTTCACACTCACAACCATGTGCGCCAGGTCATGGAGCGCGGCGAGCAGGTCCTTATCTTTGGCGCGTTCAACGATTCGCTCGATGTCGTCAGCGCGCGGTTGCGCGAAGCTGGTGTCAGACATCTACTGCTCGATGGACGGATTTCATAAAAGAAACGCGGCCAATTGGCTCGTTTATTCAAACTTGGGCCGCCTCGTGCCGTCCTTGAAAAGATCAGCAATGGCAGGCGCGGCTCGCACTCGGAGTTTCCCGTCATGCTCGCCGGCGCCGAGTGCATGGCCGAGCTTCACAGTTTCCATCTGTGCAACAATGTGATTCTTACCGCCTATTCCTGGGCGTGGGACAAGTTCGAGCAGGGCATTAACCGCGTTCACCGGCTTAATTTGCCTTGGCCGGTCAATGTCTGGTCTGTCATTTGCGAAGGCAGCATCGACCGCAAACTCGAAGCCAACATCCATGAGAAGGGCGATGCCGCCGGCCTTGTTCTTGATGGCCATCTCTTAGGGGAAAATTCGGCAGAAGTCAATCTGGCCGAACTGTTGCACATCGCCCACGAGGAATTTAGCGAGGTCAAAACGATTGATGAATTGGAATTGGAAAAGGATTGGCCAAGGTTGCGCGCTGCACTCAGCAGTGCATTTATTAAGTGGAATAAAAATCTTGAGCCGACTGTCTCTGCGAAGTCATCCCTTCCAGCTTCCATTTCTCACGACGATCTTCCCCTCTGGCGGCAACGGTTTTTGCGTGACGACCTTTGGCCAATGGCTGTGAAAAATAATTTTAACAAAAAATGGATTGTTGATAGTTAGTAGTAGTGCCCCTGTTTGTAGCGGATATAGAAATATTTAACCATTTGTGGTAGGGCGGTGTTGCTGCGCCGCCGTGAATAATTCAAAACATGGCAAATACAATTCAGGAACAGCGGCCCTCAGTACCAATCTAATACTTGTTGTGGATGGGGGGGAGGCACCCAACCCGTGTGCCAAGGTAGATTCCAAAGATTTGCAAGCGGAACAAGTTCGACGTGACTGTCAAAAAAGTCTATGTTAATAGCGCCCGGCGGCTTTTGGCCTTGCTTCCAATTACTCACATTTCGAGGAGCGCTCCCATGCCGCGCAATACAGTATCGACCTATACCTGGATGATATTGTTCTTGTGTTACATCTTGCTGGTAGTAATTAGGATTGACCGAGCCCATATAGTGGGGAGCCGGATCGTTAGGAGTCAAGGATATACCACCATCATCCCACACACAATCACCAAAAACAGGCGTTTGGCTTGGTTGACGGACGCTGGTATCATTTGCAAAAGACAGCGGAGACGGGGCGGGATCATTTGGATTGAAATAAAAATAGGTGTTCAGTCCATAACCACCCTGAAAATTATAGGCAGAACTTCCTGTGAAATTTTGCCCATAATAGACAAAGGGCGTATCCACCGTCCCATTCGCGTTACCGGCCATGGAATTTATTTCGTCGGGGCTAAACTCCGTAGTTCGCGGACAATTGCGGACCTTGTCTATATTCTGATAGGCTTTGAGCGGTGTCATCCATAAACCGTAACCTTTACCTCCATAATTATAATCGAATGTGGATTTGGCATCTGCAAAATACATGAGACAGGCTATGCCAATCTGCCGCTCATTGTTCATGCAAGCAGCCTGTTTCGCCTGCATCTTGGCATTGTTAAGCGCGGGCAACAGCATCGCCGCCAGAACGGCAATGATGGCTATGACCACCAGCAGTTCAATGAGGGTGAATGCCGCCCGGTGGCACTTGCCTTCTCTTTTCATAATCCTGACATTTATTTTTCAAAAAAGACCGGGAGAGGGTGATAAAGCACCCTCCAAGCCAGCCTTTACCAATCAAGTATCTGTTGCGCTTTCGAGGGTGGCACCCAATCCCTTGACCACTTGAGATTCCATAGGTTTGCGATCGGGACTTGTTCAACGTGGGTGTCAAAAAAAGACAAATTGATGGTACCGGGCGGCCGGGTGTGTATCTTCCAGTTACTCACACCATTAATACTAGGAATGCTGCCGTGACGCGCAACGCAGAATCGCGTAAGACCCACACAAGTCGAATCTTGCTGATAGTAATCGCGGGTGGTACCTGCAAAGGGTCCTGCCGAAAAGGTGGGCCCCGGATCGTCAGGAGTCTGTTGCCCGCCCCCACCATCATCATCCCAGACAGAATCTCCGAAAACAGGCGTATCCGATGGAAAACGGACAGTACTTTCCTTTGCGAAACCATCACTGATGTTTATATCGTAATAAAAAAAACTGCTAAGTCCATAACCTCCCTGAAAATTATCCGCAGGATTGCCGGTATAGGTTCCACCATGATAGATATAGGGCAAGTCGATCGTTCCATAGGTGTCAGATCCATTTAAGACTTGCGCATCAGTATATGGAGTCGTCCTTGGACAATTACGGACTTTATCTATATCCTGATATTTTTTAAGAGGCGTCATCCATAAACCCCCACCCTGACCGCCACCGCCATAGTAGTATGTGGTGTTGTTATCGGTAATGTACATGGAACCGGCCACGCCAATCTGCCTTTCATTACTGGCGCAAGAGATCTGCCAGGCCCTAAACTTGGCTTTGCTGAGCACGGGCAGCAGCAGCGCCGCCAAAATGGCGATGATGCCGATAACCACCAGCAACTCAATGAGGGTGAATGCCCCCCGATGGCACTTGCCTTCTCTTTTCATAATCTTGACTTTATATTTCCAAAAAAGACCGACGCTTGCCTCATTGCTGGCAAGCCGGGAGTGGGTGATCAAGCACCATCCAAGCCAGCCTTTACCAATTATTAAGTATCGTAGCCGCGCGCGTGGGTGCCAACCAATTCCTTGACCAGGAGAGACTCCATAGGTTTGCGATCGGGACTTGTTCAACATGGGTGTCAAAAAAAGATATGTTGATGGAACCGGGTGGCCGGGTGTGCGCCTTCCAGTTGCTCACACCATTAATACTGGGAATGCTGCCGTGACGCGCAACACAGAATCGCGTGATGCCCAAAGGCTCACCAGAACCTGTACTACAAGAATTCATCTGATAATAATCGCGGGTGCTGACTCCGGGTCCTGACCCAAAGGTAGGCGCCGGATCGTTAGGAGTTTGTTCCCCGCCGCCACCATCATCACACCAGACGCAATCCCCGAAAACAGGCGTATCCGATGGAAAACGGACCGTACTATCTTTTGCAAAACCGTCACTGATGTTTATATCGTAATAAAAAAAACTGCTAAGTCCATAACCTCCCTGAAATTCATACTCAGGATTGCCAGCACCATCATAGAAAAAAGGCTTGTCTATTGTTCCATTCATGCTTTGTGTGGGTAGTTGGGACGGGTCGTATGGAGTCGTCCTTGGACAATTACGGACCTTATCTATATCCTGATATTTCTTCAAAGGCGTCATCCATAAACCCTCATTCTGACCGCCACCGTCATAGTAGTACGTGCTGTTGTTATCGGTAATATACATGGAACTGGCCAGGCCAATTTGCTTCTCATTACTGGCGCAAGCGATTTGCCAGGCCCTAAACTTGGCTTTGCTGAGCACGGGCAGCAGCATCGCGGCCAGAATGGCAATGATGCCGATAACCACCAGCAGCTCAATGAGGGTGAAGGCCACCCGGTGGCACTTGTCTTCTCTGTTCATAATCTTGACTTTATATTCTTCAAAAAAGACCGACGCTTGCCTCATTGCGGGCAGGCCGGGAGAGTGATATCTCCCGGCCGCACCGCAGAATCCGGCCTAACATTCGATGCCTTTTTTATGGAGGCGTCAACGTTGCACGGTAGAAGTTAGCCGTATTGGTGGCCTTAACCGTGTAGGGTGATGTCACCGTGTTCGTGTTATCATACGTCCAAGTACCCGTCAGAGACGTCGCTTCCTGGAGGAAACCGGCTGTCCAGCTTATGGTTGCGTTTTGACCTGATAACTGGATTGACATGGTTGGCGGTGCGGTACCCGAGCCAATCAGCCAGTGCTGTTGAATCGTCGCGGGCGACAAGGCATAGTTATAAATCGCCACGTTATTGATTGAGCCATCCAGGGTTGTGCCTGTCGGCGCTCCGGGATTTATGATTGGAGATTCCACGCCAGGAGCTGCAGGGTAACTAGGCCGCGCTCCAATTGCCCATCCGCCGTTGGCCGAAAGCGCGCCGGCCGGTGAATTGGTATCTGGAATACTGGCAACCAACTCGCCATTTTCATACAAGTTCCAATTCGTCCCATCCGCAGTGCCCACCAGATACACCCAGCTTCCCAGATCTCCATTGGGACAGGCATAAGAAGCGCCAAAGTCATTCACGGTGCCTTGCTCTTTATAACGTTCAAAATAATAATAACCGCCAGTAATCTCCAAACGATCCGCTGATTGGTTGGGATTGCCCTGAATCGCCGGCCCGTGAACGATAATCGGTTGCTCATCGTTAGTGTCCTGAACCTGCACCCAGGCTTCCATGGTGAGCTGTCCGACAATGCCCATTACGTTTTGATTGTCGATGGAAATGCCGTTGGTGCCGAGCGGGTCAAAGGCTACCGCAGTTCCCAAGTTGCTGGTGAATCCATTGGTGCCAAAGATAATCGGATAATTCGTGGGATCATAAGTGACATAGGTTCCATTATTGTCAATGGGGTCAATCAGGTCATTGGCGACGGGCCCGTTGGTTTCATGCAACGGATAAAAGGCCTGAGGCAATCCGCTGATGATGCTTGATTGATACGGGTCTGACGGCAGCGGCAGAACCACCACCGATGCGACGGGGCTGTTGGTGTTTTCGCCCAACATGTCGGCAACGTGGACGTAGTAGCCGGCGGTATCAGATAATTGAAGATTGGCCAAGACCAATGAGGCATTGGTTTGATTGGCAATCGGCGAGGCCCCTTTATACCACTGATAAGTCAGCGGCGGCGGCCCAGCAGCGGCCACCGAGAGGGTCCGGGTGTAACCAATATAGTTCGTCCCGCCGACCGGCGGTATAATAGAGAGAGTGTTCGATCCAATGCCGGTCAAATAGTGGGTTAGAATCTGCCCTGCTGTCAGCGCATAGTTATAAGTTGCGCCGTGCGACATACCGCCGGTATAGAAAATAGAGCGTTCGCCTCCAGCAGCGACCGGTGTGCTTGCAGTGAAATAGTCTGCCTGGTAAGAACCCATGACGAATGGCCATTTGTCGCTGCCATGAGCCCCTATCCTGCTATGTACTGCACCTATACTTCCAACCAGAGCACCATTCACATAGTATCTCATGGTTGTTCCATCGTAAGTCTGGACAGCATAGATCACTTGTCCGCTATAATAACTGTTGTTGCCATAGATATTGGTGGTGCCAGTGGAATTGGTGAGGCCATTAACCGCAGCAAATCCGGCAGTTCCTTGCCCAATATTAGCATCCAGTCGCCCCATGTCTGTCTGCTCGTTTGTCGAGTTATTATTGTGGTCAATCCACAATAAGAAATCCCAGCCACTGTGAGTGCTGTCACCACCACCCGCCGTGGGACCAAACACACAAATATTACCCATGTTGTTGGTCGAACCTGAAAGGTCTCCGGTGTAACCGATCGGGAAGTTGGGGATCCGCAACCAAACTTCTCCGCTGTATATCGTCGTGTCCCAATTGGTGGCATAGCCGCATGCAATTTCTCCGCTGCCGTAATTGAAGTTGGTATTGAAATAAATGGAGGTGTCGTTCGGAAAAACACTCGTATTCAAAAGGCCGGCATCGCCCATTTTGAAGTTGGAGTTGCTCACATCAAAAGATTTGTGGACATCGTTGACTCCTTGAACATCGTTGGCAACATACATCGTTCCGGTGTTGGTACCGGCGATATCGGAAATGGTTGTGCCGTTGATTTCTTGCATGGGCCAGTAAGCCACTGGATGGTCATTCAAGATAAGAGTATCATAAGCCGTCTGTGCTGCGATGCTGAACGGAGCGCCGATCACCGTGCCGGGAGACGTATCAACAGTGTTGCCGCTCGCTGTCAGCGTGTAGCCGGCGCCGACATTATTGATGCTCAATCCGCTGAATGTCGCCACTCCCGTATTTACATTTACCGCCACGGTCGTGGTGCCGCCCAATGTCCCGCTGCCCGGGTTATTCTGGATCGCCAAAGTCACGTTCTGCGCAACATTTGTCACCGGGCCGTTGCCATAGGCATCCTGCAACACCACCGTTGGCTGATAGTTCCAAACCGCTCCGGGTTGCCCGCCTGTGGTGTTGAGGGCGAACGCCAGTTGCGCGGCCGTCGGGTTTATCCCCACGTTCAGGGAAGAGCTGGCTACCGCCGCCACCCCGGAACAACTCGCGGTGATCGTCGTAGATTGGGCATCTACCAAAGTGGTGGCCAGGGTAGTGGATACCCCGCTGGCAAAGGTCACCGACGTGGTGTAAGTGGGTGTTGCGCCACCGGGAGCATTGGCCGGGCCGGTATAGGACACGGTCTGGCTTCCCGCAAAACCAGTGTCAATGGTGTTATCGGCGTTTATCGCGGTCAGAGAGGTGATGTTGAAGGAAACGCCGGCGGTCTGGCTGCTCACGGTTCCGCTGTTGCCAGTGCCTGCGGTAAACGTCTGACCGGGCAAAGTAACAATCAGTTTTGGCGCCACGACCACGCTGGAACTGGCGATTGGCGTCATCGCCCCGGTGGCGGTGGCGGAAATGGTTGTCGTTTGGGCATTGGTCACGGTCAGGTTCAGGTTCTTGGCCACGCCATTGGTAAAAACCAGACTCGCGATGTAAGTGATCCCACCAGTCGGACCGGTGATGGCTATGTTAGTAGTACCCGAATAACTTGTGTCAGTATTGTAATTAACGCTGTCAGTCAAAGCGCGGATCTGGACGACGAACGCGGTGCCGACGGTTTGTTGGGAGGGGTTCCCGGCATCGCCGGCGGTCTCGACCCATGTTTGTCCCGGTAAAGTGACGAACAAGGAGTCATCGGCGAACGCCAGACTGGCACTTAACATCATGGTCAGGGTGGCCATGAGGCCGATGGCATATTTCATCACCGGCAGGACTAATTTTAAGAGTGGATTCTTTTTCATGGGATCGATTCTCTTTCGGGTTTATTTCGAACTTTTCAGTTATTTCAGTTGCCTGTTATAAGAATGACTCGTCGCATCATATCCAAACATCGCGAATGACAAGACAAGATGTCAGGTGCGGTTTGAGTCATTGATGAAGTAATTTAATCTGAAATTCGTCACCTAACAATCCGTCAATTGACGGATGCCCCTTGAAACTTAACTTAACTAAAATAACGCTCATGCGTCGCCCCAACATTGTCCACTAAATGGAGGCCAGACCCATTAGCAAATGAAATATCTGTTGATTGCCACAATATTGGCAATGTCTGTGTTTGGCAGCCTGGCAGCGCCATGGCACGGGCCAAAACCGCTGGTGGATTACATCAATCCGATCATCGGCGCCAGCACCGAGATTCAATTGTGGCCGGGTAAGACCTTTCCGGGCGCGGACACACCCTACGGCCTGGTTCAATTGAGTCCCGATACCATCACCGGCGGAGACAATGGCCCGGGTTATTCCTACGAGCACACTTCGATCGAAGGATTCAGCTTCACGCATATGAGCGGCGTGGGCTGGTATGGTGAGTTGGGCAACTTTCTGGTGATGCCAACGACCGGCCCGCTCAAAACGGCGTGCGGTGACAATAGTTCGGAAGACCAGTCGTTCAAGGATCGCAGATCAACATCACCGGCATACATAACCGGCGAGGGTTACCGCTCTCACTTCCGCCATAAGACGGAAATTGCGAAGGCTGGTTATTATGCCGTCACCCTGGACGACTATAAAATCCGCGTGGAAGCGACTGCCGCGCCTCATGCGGGAATATTGCGGTTCACGTTTCCAAAATCAGACGAATCGCGGATTCAAATTGACCTGGCGCGCCGGATCGGCGGGACGTCGACCCGGCAATATGTCAAGGTGGTGGACGACCACTCGATTGAAGGGTGGATGAAATGTCCGCCTAGCGGTGCCGGCTGGGGACACGGCGACGGTGGCGCGGATTACACAGTTTATTTTTACGCGCAGTTAAGCCAGCCGCTGAAACAATTCGGTATCTGGTCAGCAGATGTGCCGCAGGACGAGCGTACCAATATTGAAAGCCAGGTTTTTCGCGACGCCGCCATCCACGCAAAAATTCTGAACGGCTGCCGCGAAATGGAAGGTGATCATTTGGGATTCTTTTCGGAATTTCCCACGAAGGCCGGTGAGCAGATTTTATTTAAGGGGGGTATTTCGTTTGTCAGCATCGAAGGCGCGAGAGAGAATTTGGGCCACGATATCTCCGGCTGGAATTTTAATGGCGTCCGCCGACAGGCGCGTGAATTGTGGGCGAAAGCCTTGTCGGATGTGGCAGTCGAAGGCGGAACGGAAACGCAGAAAGAAATTTTCGCCACGGCGTTCTATCACGCCATGATCGATCCGCGGGCATTTGCGGATGTCAATGGCCTTTATTACTCCGAAGCGGATCATCAGATTCATCAGACCGGTAATTTTGCCGATCGCACCATTTTCAGCGGCTGGGACGTTTTCCGGACGGAGTATCCGCTGCTGACCATCATCCGGCCCGACGTCGTGAACGACACGATCAATTCGCTGATGCAACAAGCCGTGTGGAGCGGGGACGATTATCTGGCGCGTTGGGAAATTTTCGGCCACGAATCCGGTTGCATGGATGGCGACCCGGCAGTGTCTATCATCACCGGGGCTTACTTGAAGGGTATTCGCGGGTACGACCCGCAGGAAGCTTTTCATCTTTGCCGTGAAAGTGTGATGGGGCCGCATACCAGTCGCGCGGATTTGGAGTCATACAGCAAGCTCGGCTACATCCCGAACGACATTTCCTACACGCTGCAATACGCCTACTATGACTATTGCGCCGGACGATTCGCCCAGGCACTGGGCCGGACCAATGACGCGGCGATTCTGCTGAAACGTTCGCTGAATTACCGGAACATTTACGATCCATCCGTTGGCAACATGCGGGCGAAAAAGAGCGATGGCATGTGGATGACGCCCTGGCAAGGCGCGGCGGTGAACGATCCCGACAATCCGTGGCAAGGCCAGGGTTGCGTCGAAAGCGTTCCGTATCAAGAAAACTGGTGGGTGCCGCATGACATGCAGGGATTGATCAACCTCATGGGCAAGGATTATTTTTTGAGTTACTTAAATGAGTTCTTCGAAAAGACGCCGCCGGACTTCAAGTGGAACAACTACGACAACCAGGCCAATGAGCCGTCTCACGAGACGTCCTATCTTTTTGTCTATGCCGGCAAACCGTGGCTGACACAGAAATGGGCGCGGTACGTCATGGATCACGCCTACAACACCACCGCCTATGGCCTGCCTGGCAATGATGATGAGGGCCAGACCTCAGCATGGTATGTCATGAGCGCCATCGGAATCTATCCAGTTTGTCCGGTGGACGATGTGTATATCATCGGCAGCCCAATCTTCAAAAAAGTAACCATTCGGTTAAATCCACATTATTACCCAGGTCGCGAGTTCAGGATCATCACGCGCAACAGTTCGCCGCAAAACATTTACATTCAGTCGGCCAGGCTCAATGGCAAGCCGCTGAACCGCGCATGGATTCGGCACAGTGAAATCGCCGCCGGCGGCACGCTGGAATGTTTGATGGGGCCGAAGCCGAACGAGAATTGGGGAACTGAAGAATTGCCGCCGTCACTGTCATCGGGCAATTGAGATGCCAGCCTTGCCGTGATCTGGCAGACCGATGGCGCAAATAACCGAACCATGTCGTATCTTTAACGGATGTCAAAAGCATAATCCCATTCCTTAAAACTTCCGCTCATTTGCTTTCTTATAACGGGTGCCCCGCTTCATAGAGTTGCAACTCGCCTTTGATTTGATTCGCCAGGTCTGATCGTCCCGCCGCCTGCTCCAATACCATCGCTTTTTGGGCGCTTCGCACAGCGTCATTAAACCGCCCGGCCTCGGCATAAGCGGCGGCGAGAGTGCCGAGAATGGTCGGGTTCTCTCCGCCCGTGACCTGATTTGCCTGCTGGGCCAGCAGCACGGCCTGATTCCCGTTGCGCAGCGACGACTGCGAAGTAGTCGCCAACACCCAGGCCAGAACAATTTGGACTTGTAGATAGTCGGGGTTGATCTGCAGGGCCCTTTGATAATGGGCGATGGCTCCGTCCACATCGCCCTTTTGGAGCAGTGCATTGCCAAGATTACTGTGAGCTTCCGCAAGGTTGGGATTTATTTTCAACGCCCTTTGATAATGGGCCATGGCTTCATCCACGTTGCCCTTTTTAAACAAAGCGTTGCCGAGGTTAACATGGGCTTCCGCGTAGTCGGGATTGATTTGCAGAGCCTTCTGGTATTGGACGATGGCTTCGTCCACATCGCCCTTTTGGAGCAACGCGATGCCGAAGTTGATGTGAGCTTCCGCGTAGTCGGGATTGATTTGCAGGGCCTTTTGGTAATGCAAGATGGCTTCGTCCACTTTTCCCTTTTGGAACAATGCGACGCCGAGGTTAACGTGGGCTTCCGTGTAGTCAGGTTCAATTGCCAAAGCCTTTTGGTAATATATGATGGCTTCATCCACACTTCCCTTTTGGGAAAGAGCGATACCGAGGTCATAGCAGGCTTTTGCCAGCATGGGGCTAATTTCCAGTGCCTTTTGGTAATGCGCGATGGCTTCGTCCACTTTTCCCTTTTGGAGCAAGGCGTCGCCGAGGTTGAGGTGAGCCAAAGCGTCGTTGGGGTTGATTTGCACTGCCTCCTGGCATTGAATGATCGCTTCGTTCACATTTCCCTTTTGGAGCAAAGCATAGCCGAGGTTGTTGTGTGCAAAATAATTATCCGACGTACAGGCGAGTGTGTGGGTCCATAACGACTCATTATTCCGCCAATAGGAAGTTTGGGTGCGCGCACAGAAAATCAAGGCGACAAGTATGAGCGCGGAGAAACCACCAAGGATCAAACGACGATGGCGGAAGCCGGCGCACAAATCCACTGCCGCCCAGGTCAAGGCGACAAACAATCCAATCATCGGCAGGTAAGTGAAGCGATCCGCGTGCGCAAAGTTACCCAATTGGATTATCCCAATCATTGGCACCAGCATCCCCAGATACCATAACCAACCGACAAGCAAATAAGGACGCTTCCGCCATGCAGCAACGGCGACCGCCGAAATCGCAACCAGCAAAGTAAGCGCCAGAATGATTTTCCATCCCGACAAATCTTTGACCGAGAATGGATAAAAGGGCGCCAGGTCCGCAGGGTAAACCATCTGCCCCAAGTAGGTCGCGTAGGAGATCATGGAATGACCCATTCGCACCGGGAACGACATCCCGGCAAGCGGATTGATTGCCTCTCCTTCCGCTATCACCGCCATCACAGACGCAGCGGCGCTTAACATGAAGAGTGGAACCTTTTCCATAATCAGACGAGCAAAAACCAAAAGGCGGCTCTCTTGACCTGCTGATTTGCCGTCGGCAACCGTCCCGCCTCCGAACCGATGCAACGGCCAATAATCCAACAGCAACAATACAAACGGCAAGGTCACAAAGCTGGGCTTGCACATCAGGCCAAGGGCAAAAAAAACCACCACCACGAGGTAGCGGATCGTCGAACGCGCAGCCCGGACATAGCGTATATAGGCCCAGAGCGTCAGCATGAACCCCACCCCGCCCAACACATCCTTTCGCTCTGCTACCCAGGCCACCGATTCCACCCGCAACGGATGAATGGCGAACAACGCCGCCACAAACGCGCTGCGCCAAAGGAAGCCGG
>CAWCRR010000024.1:0-57541 GCA_963797825.1 uncultured Verrucomicrobiae bacterium | reverse complement strand
GTATTTTGGCAATCCCGTTTATACCTACAGCCTCAAGCAGGGCATTGATGACGGATTCCTAGCTCCTTACCGTGTGCATCGCATCGTTACGCAATGGGATGCTGCCGGTTGGCGGCCCAGCAAAAACGAACTCGACCGCTACGGCCGGGAAATTCCCGACGAAGTCTATACCACCGCCGATTTTGAAAAACGGGTCGCCTTGCGCGCCCGCACGCAAGCGGTCGCCCGGCATCTAACGGATTTCCTCAAGAAAACTGACCGTTTCGCCAAGACCATCGTTTTCTGCGTTGACCAGGAACACGCTTCCGAGATGCGGACTGCGCTCAACAATCTCAATGCCGATTTGGTGCAACAATTCCCTGATTACGTCTGCCGTGTCACCGCCGATGAAGGTGACGTTGGGCGTGGTCACATGCAACGGTTTCAGGACGTGGAGACGCGCACGCCCGTCATTCTGACAACCTCGCAACTGCTCACCACCGGCCTTGATGCGCCTACCTGCCGCAATATCGTGCTCCTGCGGTTGGTCAATTCGATGGTCGAATTCAAGCAAATCATCGGGCGCGGCACGCGAGTTCGGGACGATTACGGCAAGCTTTGGTTCAACATCCTCGACTACACTGGCACGGCCACCCGCAACTTTGCTGATCCGGCCTTCGACGGCGATCCCGCCTTCGCCACACAGGAGGAAATTGACGAACACGGCAAAATCAAAAGCACCGAAGTCCTCACGCCCGAAGTGCCGGAAGATGAAGGCGGTGAAATCCATGAACCGCCCGGCGGCACGGTTATCAGCGACCCGCCACCGCCTGAACGGAGAAAATTCTATTACGACGGCGGGCAAGTGGAAATCGCCGCCGAACTTGTCCATGAACTCGACGCCGATGGCAAGCAACTCCGTGTCATCAAGCTCACGGATTATACCGCCGAAAAAGTGCGGACACTTTGCACAAGCCCGGATGAACTGCGCGTCCGTTGGGCTGATGCCGGCCAGCGTGCCGACATCATCCAGCAACTTGCGGAGCGCGGGATTGATTTCCAGACCGTCGCGGCGCAGGCGGGCAAACCGGAGGCCGACCCGTTCGACCTGCTGTGTCATCTGGCATTCGACGCGCCGGTGCTCACCCGCCGCCAGCGCGCCGACCGCCTGAAGCGGCAGCACGTTGCCTTCTTCAAATTCTTCGCCCCGGAAGCCCGCGAAATCCTGAACGACCTGCTGGAAAAATACGCCAGCGACGGCGAACTGCAATTCACGCTGCCCGACGTGCTGAAAGTCCGGCCAATCTCCGATCACGGCAACGTGAATGAAATCATCGGCAAGTTCGGCGGCGCAGACCAACTCCGCAACGCCGTCAACCAACTGCAAACGCTGCTGTATGAGGCGTGACACGAAACGTGCATTCACCATTCAAAGAAACTGAAATCGCATGAGCACAAATCCACCAGCAGGAACGACGACAATGCCGCCTCCAGTCCAGAAATGTCTATTTCAAAACGAGGGTGTCTGGCGACCGCTTAAACCCGAGGCGAGTGAGGAGTCAAAGAAAGCAGCCGTGCAAACAAACCAGATGCTAAAAGAGCGGCTGGGCAGCTTGTTACTCTCTCAGAATTTGCTGCTGCTGGTCGGATCAGGCGCGTCCGTAGCGGCGGGTGGACCATCAATGCCGGCGTTGTGGAATGAAGCAGCAGAGTCGCAGAAGGCGGTCTTTGCGGAAATATGCGATGCCGTCGGCCATCCCAAAGACAAGAAGGACATTGAGGCATTGCTCAGCCGTTGCCAAGGCGCGCTCGCATTTGCGCCAGCGAAAGCAGCTATAATCAAGGCTTTCGTTGAAGCAGTCGAGGGCATCATCCGAGACAGGTGTCGGAAGATTGAGGCGTGGGAAAAAGTTAAGGGAACAAAGCAGACAACGCTTGAGGTCATAACACCTCACTCGACACTGTTATCACGGGTCGTCCCGCGCCGACAGGATCTTCCACGGACTCGTGTTTTCACCACCAATTATGACTTGTGTCTCGAACTTGCCGCCAAGGAAAAAAGAATGCCAATTCTGGACGGGTTTGACCTGATAACTCCGCGAACTTTCGACGGTCGTTGGTTCGATTACGACTTCGTCCGTCGGAGCACGCGCGAGGGCGCGCCCGATTATCTCGAATCCGTATTCCATCTCTACAAGCTGCACGGCTCGGTGGACTGGCATCGCTCGTCGGACGGCATCGTTCGCGACCCAGAGACAAAGAAACCTTACCTGATTTATCCGCGCGATGAGAAGTTCGCTCAGTCGTTTGAGCAACCGTTCTTGGAAATGATGTCGCGCTTCCAAATGGCATTGCGGGAAAAGGACACCGCTCTGCTTTTGATTGGATTCGGCTTCAACGACCACCACCTCAATCAGCCCATCTATCACGCGCTGGCCACCAATCCGAATTTCAAGCTGCTGGTGGTTGATTACTCTCCCGAAGCAAAGCTCGCTTCCGGCCAAGCGTGGGACACTCTTTACCGGCTGCAAAATTCTGGTGCTCCGCTCGACGTGATACAAATGGACTTCCAAGAGTTTCCGTCGTTGCTGCCGACCTATTCGCAAGCGCGTGCAAGCAACACACAGGAACGCGCAGCGCAACTTTTGAAAGTGCTCTCGGCAAAAGCATGAAGACCACGCCATTCGATCCTGAACGTCGCATTGGCACAGTGACGCAAGTCATGCCTGATGCGGTGTTTGTAAATCTCGATGCGGTCACGCAACGAACTGGAAGGCTGTTGTCTGGGATGCGATTGCGCGGCGGTCAAGTAGGTGATTTTGTTGTCGTGGATTGTGACAGTCATGCCTTGCTGGGGCGTATCCTCGAAGTCAAGCTGCCGGAAAAGGAGCGATTGGATATTGAACAGCAACTTGGACACACGCCTGACCCGCATCCCGTCGCGAAGCTGCATTTGCTAGGTGCTCTCCAGACAGGAACAGACAAAGTCATCAGTGGCATTCCCAATTATCCAGCTCTTGGAGCATCCGTGTTTGCAGCCAGCGCCGAGCTTGTGAGCCACTTTGCTTCGTCCTTCAGCTTGAAGGATGAGGCAAACGGCAAGCCGGTGACTTTGAAGCTCGGACATGTTCGGGATGGGGTTGGCACTCCGGTAGAAATTAGAGCCGACCACTTGTTCGCACGGCACTGCGCCATTCTTGGCGCAACCGGCGGCGGCAAGAGCACAACCATAGCGCGGCTATTGGAGCAATGTCTAGCAGGTCACTTGTTCCCGAAAATCATCCTGATAGACCCAACTGGCGAATATGCGGCTGTCGCCAATGGGCATCCGTCACTTTTTCTCGGCTCCACCGACACTCCGCCCGGAGAAACGCGAGTCCGCATCCCGTGTGAACACCTTCAGGACGGTGATTATCTATGCATCCTTGCACCTTCGCCCACACAACGAACAAAATTCATCGAAGCGATTCAAAGTCTTAGACTGGTAGAGGTTCTAAGCAGAACAGGATTTGAGGCTGAGCGCGGCCAATTGGCCAATTACTTGGGCGTCCAAGGTGTAATCACAAAACTGGGGAAAACTCGTTCTGCATTTTACACCGTGCGCACCAGCGCCAGAGTCGCGGAGCTTGTCGAAAACCCAACTACGCCTTTTGATTTCAAATACCTGACAGCGCAAATAAAGAATGAGTGTGTCGGCGAAGGCAACAATGACACATGGACACCACATCCGAATTCTCTGGAATGGTGTCAACCGCTGTTCTCAAAAATCAATGTGCGACGGTTTTCCGCAGCTTGGTCTCCAATCTTTGGAGACACAAATCCGAATTCAATCTTCACAGAGCTGGAGAATTTTTTGTCCAATGATGACCGCCTACTGCGAATCAATCTTAGTGACCTGAGCTTCGATTTCCGCTTGCGAGAAATTGCGGTCAATTTGATTGGTCGCTGGCTTCGTGAGCATGTTCGAGACTACAAATTAAGAGCGGATAGGCCGGTTCTTGTTGTGCTAGATGAGGCTCACAATTTTCTGAATCAACATCTTGGTGAAGAGGACTACAAACAGCCGTTAGATGCGTTCGAGAAGATTGCGAAGGAAGGTCGGAAATTTTGGCTGAACCTTGTGTTGGCCACGCAGCAGCCGCGAGACATTCCGCCTGGCATCTTGAGTCAGATGGGAACATTGGTTGTTCATCGCCTGATTAACGACGCGGACAGAAAGGTTGTGGAAATGGCATGTGGCCAACTCGATGCGGCTGCGGCAAAGTTTCTGCCTAGTCTTGGCCCGGGAGAAGCCGCAATTATCGGCGTGGATTTTCCAATTCCGCTCACAATTCAAATTGAACAACCACCGGAAAATCTTCGACCGACTTCCGAAGGCCCAAGATTCACGAGATGGCTGAAGAAGAAAGCGACGCCAAAAGCGGCGGCCTCGGTTGCATCTGTCCCTCCACCGCGCGCCAAACCCGCACCAGCCAAGGCGCAGGCGGCCAAGGCAGACGACGACGATATTCCGTTTTGATTTTTAAGATGACCAAACTCATTTCCACACCCACTACCGCTCAATCGCTTGGTGCGCTCCTGAAATCTGCGCGTGACATCATGCGCAAGGACAAGGGGCTGAATGGCGACCTTGACCGGCTGCCGATGCTCACCTGGATCATGTTCCTGAAATTTCTGGACGACCTGGAACTACAGCGCGAGGGCGAGGCCAAGCTCGCCGCGAAGAAATTCAAGCCCGCCATTGAACCGCCCTATCGCTGGCGTGATTGGGCCGCGAAGTCTGATGGCATCACCGGCGACGAACTGCTCGCCTTCATCAACAACGAAGAAACCACGCTGCCCAACGGCAAGAAGGGCGCTGGCCTGTTCCGTTACCTGCGCACGCTGACCAGTTCAAACGGTGACGACAGGCGCGATGTCATCGCCACCGTGTTTCGCGGCGTGCAAAATCGAATGGCGAGCGGCTATCTGCTGCGCGACATCATCAACAAAATTGCCGGCATCCACTTCAATGCCAGTGACGAACTCCATACTCTCAGCGCACTTTACGAAGCCATGCTCCGCGAAATGCGCGACGCGGCGGGCGACTCCGGCGAGTTTTACACGCCGCGCCCCGTGGTGCGCCTCATGGTTACTGTCACCGATCCGCGTCTCGGCGAAACCATGCTTGATCCGGCCAGCGGCACGGGCGGCTTCATCGTCGAAACCTTCAACCACCTTTCCAAGCAGGTCAAAACCGTGGCCGACCGCAAAGTCTTGCAGGAAAAATCCCTGTTCGGGTGCGAGCCAAAGACACTGCCGTATCTGCTCTGCCAGATGAATTTGCTGCTGCATGGCCTCGACGCGCCGCAGATTGACCCAGGCAACTCACTCCGCTTCAAGCTGACGGACATCGGCGAGCGGGATCGCGTGGATGTGATTCTGACGAATCCACCTTTCGGCGGCGAAGAGGAAAAGGGCATCCAGGGCAATTTCCCGGAAGACAAGCAGACGGCTGAGACAGCGATGCTCTTCCTGCAACTCATCATGCGGAAATTGCGGCGGCAGGGCGGCATGTCTCGCGCCGCCGTGGTCGTGCCGAACGGCACGTTGTTCGGCGATGGCGTGTGCGCCCGTATCAAGGAAGAAATGCTCAAGGAATTCAACCTGCACACCATCGTCCGGCTGCCGAATGGCGTGTTTGCGCCCTACACCGGCATTCCGACGAACCTCCTGTTCTTTGACCGCTCCGGGCCGACGCGCGAAGTATGGTATTACGAGCAACCGCTGCCGGACGGCCGGAAGAATTACACCAAAACCGCGCCGATCCAGTTTGAGGAATTCGCGCCACTCATTTCATGGTGGAACAAGCGCGAAGAAAACGACCTCGCGTGGAAAGTGCCGGTTGCCGAACTGCTGGCCACTGGTTGCAATCTCGACCGGAAAAATCCAAGCGCCAAGGATGACATCACGCACCTGCCGCCAACCCAACTCGCTGCTGACATCCTGAAAAAGGAGCAACGCATCGCGGAGATTATGGGCAACATTCAGAAATTGCTGGCAACAAAATGAGCAAGGCATGGCCAACAGTCAGTCTCGGTGAATTGCTCCGGCTTGAACGCCGCCGGGTGCAGGTTGAACCGGAAAAGCTCTACCAAGAAATCGGCATCTACTGTTTCGGGCGCGGCATCTTTCATAAAGCACCGCGCACTGGTTTTGAGGTCGGCGAGAAAGACCTGTTCTTAATGAAGCAGGGCGACTTTATTCTGCAAGTCACCTTCGCGTGGGAGGGTGCAATCGCCATCGTGTCGGCGGCTGAAGATGGAATGTATGGTTCGACGCGTTATCCAACCTTTCGAGTTGATGAAAGCCGCTGCGTGCCGCAGTTCCTGTTGAACTATTTCAAGACCGAACAAGGACTTCAGCAGTTGGTGAAGATTTGTCCCGGCTCGGCTGGACGCAATCGCGTCCTGAGCGTAAAGCGAATTCCAGAAGTGCTGGTGCCGTTGCCGCCGTTGGCAGAGCAGCGGCGGATAGTAACGCGGGTCGAGGAATTGGCCGCCCAAATCCACGAGGCCAACACCCTCCGCCACCAAGCCGCCGAAGAAGCCCAGGCGCTCACGACCTCGGCTAGTGCGAAATGGTTCGAGCCGAAAGCCGGTTGGCAGGTGAAGCAAGTTGGCGACTTCTGCGAGTCACCGCAATATGGATACACGGAATCTGCCAGCCGGGAACCAGTCGGGCCGCGTTTTCTCCGCATAACAGACATTCAAGATGGTCGAGTGAATTGGGATTCCGTGCCGTATTGTCGTTGTGCTGAACCAGACAAATATCTTCTCAAGCCAAACGATCTTGTTTTCGCTCGGACAGGGGCAACAACGGGCAAAAGTTTTGTGATTCGAGATTGTCCTGAAGCAGTGTTCGCGTCATACTTGATTCGTCTTCGGGTGCGTGACACGATTTCCGTGGATTATCTCTACCGATATTTTCAGAGTCCGAGTTATTGGGGTCAAATTGCCGACGAGAAAAAAGGAACGGGACAGCCGAATCTCAACGGTTCAAAGCTTGCGAAGATTAAAGTCCCAATTGCGCCGCTCGCCGAGCAGCGCCGGATCGTGGCCGAGTTGGACGCGTTGCAGTCGGAGGTGGACGCGCTGAAGCGCCTGCAAGCCGAGACCGCCGCCGAATTGGATGCCTTGCTTCCGTCCATCCTCGACCGTGCTTACAAAGGGGAATTATGAATCCAAAAGAACTTTTGGAAAAATTGCCTTTGGTGCGGAGTTGGATTGATCGCACGCTGGCCGAGCATAGCAATCGAGCGCAGCCAGTAGCATCTTATCGCTTTCCCCGGCTTGGCGGTTATTATTCCAGCGAACTTTTGAAAACGGCGAAGGTGGTTGAAGTCGAGCGTGTGCCCATGCCGCCGTTATCCGCACTCGGACTCACAGGGTTCGGAGAATTCGAGACTGGGAATTACGTCGGGATCACTTTTCTCGACACTTATTTTGTCCAATCGGGTGAGGCACTCCGGGAATCCCTTCATTTTCACGAACTGGTGCATGTCGTGCAGTGGCAGCACTTGGGCGCGGAACGGTTCGTGATGGCCTACGCACTCGGTTATCTACAGGGCGGCGGCTATCGCGCCAACCCGCTCGAAGTCATGGCTTACGATTTGCAGGATTATTTTGAGAAAAACGGCCAACCAATCGAAGTTGAATCCTTCGTCCGCCGTCAACTTGACAGTCTCATGCCGGCATTTGACCGCGCCTTCAAAGGAGAATTATGAAATCTTCGGAACGGAGAAAATCAAAATCGTTGAAGAAACGCCAACCGCGCACTAAAATGTCCACCGGCAACAAAACTATTCTAAAACAAGTTCTGCGCGATGAGTGCCTGCCCGCGCTGACGGCGCGCGCGGCCTATTTCAGCATGACGGATGTTCGGGATTGGCTGCGACACCGCAAAATCGTCTGTCCGCCCGCGTTGCTCCGTGAGTATCTGTCTGAATTCATGCGCAAGGGCGTCATCCACGATGCGGGGCGTGGCTGGTATTCCCGCCTGGCGCAACCATGCGTGCTCGACACAAAACCCGTCGCCCGTCTGGCGCGGGAGGTTGAAAAGGCGTTTCCGCTGCTGGATTTCACCTGCTGGTCCACGGAACAGATTCGCAGCTACGGGCATCATCTGCTCGCCCGGTTCGCCACCTTTGTCCACACCGAACGCGATGCGATGTCGAGCGTGGCCGAGCGGCTTCGCGACGCCGGCCACGACGTTCATTTGAACCCGCGCGGGGCGGCGGCCCGGCAGTTTGTCATTCGCGAGCGCACCGTGGTGATCCGTCCCAAACCGACCACGCAGCCGCATGAAAAGCATCTGGTAACGATGGAGGGTCTGCTGGTGGAGTTGTTCATGGAAAGCCGGGCTTTGAGCTTGCTGGACGAGGGCGAGTATTTCCGCCTGTTTGCCAACCTTGCGGGCTATTCCCGGATTTCGCTGGCCGGGTTGCTGGATTACGCCCACGAGCGACGCCCTGCCGGGCTGGAATTGGCTCGACATATCAAAGCGGAGTTTTTGAAAAAGTCCGCATTGATTGGTTCAAATGACGCACCATGATTTCGCCCAAATGCTTTGAAAGACAGTGGGTTTTGGAAAAAGCGTCCGAAATCGGCTGCCGCAACCCGGTGATGCTGGAGAAAAGCATCGTCGCCCTGAAACTGCTCGGCAGTCTGGCCGAAAGCGGGCTGCCGATTCAATTCAAGGGCGGCACCAGCCTGCTCTTGCGGCTGAATCCCATCCGGCGGCTGTCCATTGACGTGGACATTGTCACGCAGGCGAAGCCGGAAGAACTTTTGGCCGTGCTCAAACAGGCGGGCACACACTCACCATTCACCGGATACGAACACGACGCCCAACGTGACCGGGAACTGCCGCCGAAGAAACATTTCCGGTTCTTTTACCCGTCGGCAATAGAGGCAAAAACCGACCATGTGCTGCTCGATGTGCTTTTTGAGCGGCAGGTCGCGCCACATTGTGAACCCGTCGTCATCAACACGCCTTTCATCACGCTGGAACGTGAAGTTCGCGTGGCCGTGCCGACGGTGAACAGTTTGCTCGGCGACAAACTGACGGCGTTTGCCCCGCGCACCATCGGCATCCTCTATCATCCGCTCCGCCGGACGGACATTGTGAAACAGCTTTTCGACGTGGGTGTGCTTTTTGACGCCGCCACCGATTTGAGCGTGACCGCTGAAGCCTATGCCGCCAGCCCACGCCCGGCAGCTTGTCTATCGTCAGGCCGAGTTCAGCCTCGCCGACACGTTGAACGATTCCATTGAAGCTGGATTTCTTTACTGCCAGCTTGAATTGCGAGGCGGCGCAAAAACCGAGCAGGGACTTTTCTTGCAGGACGGCGTGAACGCGCTGCAAAATCATCTGGTGAACCAGCCGTTCCGCCGGGACGAAGCCCGCATCGCCACCGGCAAAGCCGCCTGTCTCGCTGCGTGGATTCAGCGCCGTCCGGCTGGTGTGAGCATTGAACAATTGCGTTTTCAGCCTGACCGTGTCGCCGAGTTGCGTGATCTTCAAATCGAAGCGCCGTGGACGCCGCTGACCCGGCTCAAAGGCGGCAACGCACCGGCATTTCATTTCTGGTATCAGGCGCAGCGCATCTTGGCGCGTGGGCAGACGCCGGAGAAAATTAAATAAATACGAGCAGAACCGGAGCGTGCCTCGCGCTTTAATTATATGGCTCGCTCGCGCCGTCAAGGTAGAACGCCCCTCCACCCCGCGTCTCCACCTTGACTGCGCTCCCTTCGCCAAAACGGATTGCGCTTAGGAATCACGCTCGGAGTGTGCATTTTCGGTTTCAGAATTCATTGGCAATGTGAGGATTGTCCTTTTCGATGTCACCGGGCAGTTGAAAAGCGGCCAGTAGCGGGCACTTCAAAACCGGCCACTTCGAGGTGAGAGATTCATATCATTTCTGGTTTTCCAATCAAGGGATTTCCGCAGCGAGTTAGAACGAGCCGGGGCCGGGCTCTGAGCCATTAGCTCGCGGCCCCGGCGGTCGCCGGTTCGTTTGATTTCCGGTTTTTCTTGTTTTCCGGGCTGATGCCCGTCGCTTCCTTGACCCGATAACTTTTGCCGGTGATGGCGATGACCTGGGCATGATGCAGGAACCGGTCAATGATGGCTCCGGCGGTGGGCACGTCGGAAAGGAGCTTGCCCCATTCTTCGAGCGGGCGGTTGCTGGTCATGATGGTGGAGCGGTTTTCGTAGCGGCGCATGATGACCTCCAGCAGGTATTCGCCAGAGTGTTTGGGCAGTTGTTTGAGGCCCATGTCGTCAATGATGACCAAGTCGGGCTTGAGGTATTTGCGCACGGTGCGCTCTTGCTGGTTGAACGCCTCGTCTTTGAGGAAGTCGCGGACAAGGTCGAAGATGGAGCGGTAGAGCACCTGAAAGTTCATCTTGATGGCCTCGTAGCCGATGGCCTGGGCCAGATGGGTTTTGCCCACGCCGGGCGGGCCCAGGAACAGCACATCCTTGGCTTCGCGGATGAACTTGCCGCTGGCCAGGTCAAAAATCTCCTTTTTATGAACGGAGGGATTGAAGCTCCAGTCAAAGTCCTCCAGCGGTTTGAGGGTGTGGAAGTCGGCGGCCTTGGTGCGGCGTTCCATTTGGCGTTGCTGGCGGACGTTGAGTTCGTCTTGGAGGATGAGTTCCAAAAACTCGGCGTGACCGAGACGATTGGCGGTGGCTTCCTGGAGCCGGACGCCCAGGGTCTGGCAGAGGCCGGAAAGACGGAGTTGCTTTAGTGTGGTTTCGAGGCTGGCGGTATTCATGGTGTTATGGAGTTGATGGTTTCGGTGTTGGGAGCAAAGCAATCGGGCACATGGTCCCGGTAAGCATCGAGATTGCGGATGGCGCGTGTTGCGAATTTGGGAGCACGAGCTTTGGCATAAAAGCGAAAAACGGATCATTCGACGAATTCACCGAGCGTTGCTTTGAATTTGTTGGACGATTTACCCAAGCCGGCAGCGGTATTCTCGACATGATCACCCGGGACAAACAAGCTGGCTTGCCCGCACCTGAGTTCCGCCAGGAAGGTGGACAGTTTGTTCAGAGGCTATGGAGACCCAACCCGGCAGTCACCCCGCAAGTCACCCCGCAAGTTGATTCCGGCCGTAACTTGCTCAAAAAACAATCATTACAAGAACTCGCCAGCGCGCTTGGCCTGACCATTGACCGCGTTCGCTACGCCACGGATTGGCACTTAGGAATCACGCTCGGAGTCTGCATGTCTGGTTAATTGGGGGATTTTCCGCAACATGCAGTCCCGCTGACCTTCTTCAATATCTCACAGCTTGTGAGAGAATTGGCTGGCCCAATTCTGCCACAATCCGTGGCAGAATTTGCCGGCCAACGGCAGGTAGGACTTGAAACAGAGAAATAGGTCTTTATTTCGTCAGAAAAACGTGATATAATATCTGACTAAATATGAAGAAGCACGCCGATTCTATTGATGCCGCGATTCTGGATCGCATTCAATCTGGATCGCCGGGGGATGTCTTTGCGCCGACCGATTTCCTTGATCTCGGCAGCCGTGCCGCTGTGGATCAGGCTCTTTCCCGCAACTGCCGCGCCGGGATCATCCGCAAAGCGTCACGTGGACTTTACGACGTGCCGCACAATCATCCATTGATCGGTCCGCTGTCTTCTTCCCCCGATGCCGTCATCAAAGCCATCACCCGCCGGGATGGCATTGTCCTGCAAGCCGCCGGCGGACGTTGTGCCAATGACCTTGGCATTTCTGACCAAGTGCCAGCCAAGGCAGTGTATCTTACCAATGGACGAAGCCGCCGCATTCAAGTCGGCAAAAGTCAGATCACCTTGAAACACGCCTCATCCCGCACCATGGCCACCGCTGGCAAAGTCAGCGGCCATGTGATTCAGGCGTTGCGCTGGATCGGCCGCCGCTATGTGGATGATCGCATTATCGCCAAACTGCGCCGGAACCTGAACGCCAATCACAAAGCGCAACTCATGAAAGACCTCTGCCATGCGCCCGCGTGGGTGGCGGACATCATGCGCCAGATTGCGGCACCGACTTGAAACTAACTTTGCAACATCCCTCCAACTTCCAACTGCGGTGACCGAGTGTAAATCCTTTTCAGCCCGACTGGAACTCGGCACCATCCGTGCCGACAATCGCTTCAGCTTGTGCTTGGGTTCGGCGCAATAGTTCAAGCATGGCTTTATCTGCGCGCCCAATTCTAAACAAAGCCATCAGTCGGCTTTCCAGCGAGAGTTTGTCTTTGAACGCCGAAGGGGTTGGTGGAAAGAGATTGCCTACTGCCACGCCGAAGACTTCAGCAAGAATTGCAATTCGCTTGTCAGTGACAGGGGAACGCCGCGTTTCAATATTGGCGATGATGTCGCGAGTCATGTAGCACCCAAGCAATTGTATTTTGGCGGCGAGCATGTCTTGTGTCCAACCGGCTTGATGCCGAAATATGACCACGTTTTGTCCAACGATGTTTGCATTTTTGAGCATATTTTTCAAAAAATCAGAGTCGCAAAGAATTTGTTTTGATAAAATGGCCAAGTCACCGGCCAAGTCACCGGCCAAGTCACCGGCCAAGTCACCGGCCAAGTCGCAACACGCAGTTTCTCCGGTTCTTCGAGCACCGTCCAACACTGGCGAAACCCAACCAACTGCTCTTTTACTAAACGTATTCACTTGTTGCCATCTGGATACATTTTGTAAAATGGCTGCGGCCAAAGAACCACCTAGACACGCTGCTGGAACAGGCAAAGCAGAGCGGGCTGCCGGACAAGTCGCCGGACAAGAGATCGGACAAGTCATAATATCCCTATCAGGACAGGTTCGCGGAGCGGACACCAAAACGGACACCAAACGGATTAAAAAAGATACGTTCGGATAAAACCGATTTTGCTTGAATACCCAATGAAATCAGGCATATTTGAGGTGCAACGGCGGGGAAATCTGGCCGATTCCGACCTCCGCCTCCAAACCTAACCAGTTGGAACTGTAGGGTTTGGTCAACTTCCACAGACGAGTGCCAGCGGAAGTGCCAGCAGGATTTAACCCTGGCCTGCCCTGCGTAACTCCCACCTGCTCCCTGCCGGAGCCGAGATCAATTGTCGTAAACTCATCGCTGTGAATACAGTTATGAGACAACGATACCGGCTCTACCGCCGCAACAAAGGCGGACGCTACTACATTCACGATGACGTGACCGGCAAGCAGGACAGCTTGCACACCACCGACCGCGCCACGGCGTTGCGGTTGTTGCATTCGCGCGGCGAAGCGCAGCAGCAGCCAGCCGTGAACCTGCAAATCGCCCGCGCCTATCTCGCCGCCAGCGACCCGCAGATTGCCACCCGCGACTGGCAGTTCGTCATGGAAGAAATGGTCAAACTCAAAAAAGGCGAGACCCATCACCGCTGGCAGACCGCCATCAAGGACAAGGCGTTTGACTTGATTCGTCACCTGCCGGTTTTGGAAACCCGGCCGGAAAACTTTTTGCGCGTGCTCGAAACCGGAAAAGTTTCGACCAACGTATATTTGCGGCGCATCCACAACTTCGCCCTGGACATGACATGGCTGCCGTGGCCGGTCATCGTAAAGCGGCAGTGGCCGAAAGTTGAGTTCAAGGACAAGCGCGCCATCACCTGGGAGGAACATCAGGCCATCGTCGCCCGCGAACTGAATCCCGAACGCAAGGCGTTCTATAAACTGGCGTGGCACCTGGGCGCGTCGCAGTCCGATCTTGCGAGCCTCGAAGCTGAAAACATTGATTGGGAACACAACGTCATCAGTTTCGCGCGCAAAAAGACCGGCTCCATTGCCATCATGCGCTTCGATGATGAAGTGGCGGATATTCTCCGGGACTTGCCGGGGAGCGGCCCGTTGTTTCCGTATCTGCGCTCGGTTCGTTCCGGCGACCGGGCGACGGAATTTCATCAGCGCATCGCGGGCTTGGGCATCAAAGGTGTCAGCTTGCATTCGTATCGGTATGCGTGGGCGGAACGTGCCAAAAAAGCCGGGTATCCCGAACGGTTCGCACAGGAGGCGCTTGGTCATAACAGCAAGGCCATTCACCGCTCCTACGCGCGTAATGCACAGGTGGAACTGCCGCCGTTGAGTGAATTTGAACGGATGCGCAGCAAGTTCGCGGAAATGTCCAAAACCCTTGAGCCAGTGATGGCCAAAGCATAACCGGAGGAAATCACATGAACTTGAATCCTGCCACCGTGCTTGACCCCGTGTTCCATTTTCTCGATTGGATCATCACAGAATGGGGAGTTTATCTGTTTCTCGCGTTCGTCTGGCTGTCGGTGTTGGTGCTGGCCTGGATATTCAGCGGCGGGTTGCGCCGGAAATTCCCCAATCAACCGCACGTCAGCGCCGGCATCGGCATTGTCATTCAGCCACACACACCACCGCCACCAACAATCATCATCCACGAATATCACCCGCCGGATGATGGCCTGGATTGAAATGGTAACCTGCCGCGTCCCGGAGTTGCACGACAGTTGGTGCAATCAACCAGTGGCAAACCAAACGAATGCTGATTGCCCCGAACAACGCAAACTGTTATATTTAGGGTGGAATGAGTTTAGGAAACAGCAACAAGACCTGGCATGAGCTTCTGGATGACCGAAGCCTCGAAATGGATCGCGTCATCGCGGAAAAAATCCGTGCCAACCCAAAGCTGGTCCAAATCGCCCTGTCCAATATCAAACGCTGGCTGGCAAATCCCGATTACTCCGATAGCAATCGGCAGGCAATCCTGGAATGGAAAAGAATTATAGAGACCACCACCGTCGCGGCGCTGGTGACCTTGTTGGAAAGCAGCTCCGAGGAAGCGCGTCGTCTTCGTCAATCCAGTCCATTTTGTGGCATCCTCACGCCGGGGGAACGTCAGGCGATTTTCCGAAAGTATGAAACGCACCGAGGTCGAGCATATCTTGCGAGCCGCTAAGGAAATCGCAGGAGAAAACGAATTCATCCTGCTTGGCAGCCAGTCAGTCCTGGGTGCCTTTCCTGACGCCCCATTGGCTTTGCGACGGTCCATCGAACTGGATATTTACCCCAGGCATCATCCCGAAAAGTCAGACCTGATTGATGGGGCGATTGGGGAACGCTCTTTATTTCACGAGACGCATGGATATTATGCGCACGGCGTTGCTCCAGAAACCGCACGTCTGCCTGCCGGATGGGAAAACCGACTGGTTCGCATCAGCAGTGAAAACACGGGCGGTGCTGTTGGTTGGTGTTTGGATGTGCATGACCTGGCGTTTAGCAAACTCGCTGCTGGCCGGCCAAAGGACGTTGAATTTGTCATGAATCTCCTGCGCCACAATCTGGCCCGGCAAACGCGAATTAATCTCCTGATCGAACAGGAGCAAACAGCAGAAATAAAGCACTTGGTAACCGAAAGACTCGCCGTGGTTGTTTCAAAGCTCCGGCCCAATCACGGGATTCGACCCTGATTCTTTCCATTGAGATCACCACCATGCCCAGCGATCGGCATCCACGTAAAAAACCGGAGGCTCGGATGCGATGCAAATGAACCCACAACCCTTCAGAACAGTATGAAGGCTTTCGCATGAACAACATGGCTCGTGAAATTGAAATGGCAGACGAGAGCTTATGGATGCGCATCTGACCAACGACTACCTCGCGCGGGCACGGGAAATTATTGGCGATCGAACTGACACGGAAATTGAGTATGACAACACGGTCGTTGCGTTCATGGCAAAGGGCATGGACATCAGGAGTGCCGTTGGTGCCGCCAACAGGGACCACCCGGACGAGGCATTAAAACCTGATCCGGCTCACTGGGACGATTTGGCGGCACGATACGATTACATCAGCAAGCACAAATTGATCCTCCAGAAATTGGGAATCAAGGAATAAACCGCCAGGACAGCGCACCAAACGGAAGCGGCCAGCGGGTGTTCACAAAACCGACACACGCGCTTCATCGAATTCAAAGATGATGTCGCACGGTGCGGTTCCACTCATCTGATACAATACCCGGCGCTTGGACTGGCCGGCTTTTCTGCGGCACTCGAAAACCGGCCAGACCCATCGCCTCAAGTGAAACCTAGACGGCAGCGCAGTCATCATCCGTTTCCAAAATCTCCGCGACTCCACAGCCGCTACGTCCGCTCCGATTTCAGAAACGGACGTTCACTGCGCCCGTCGTCATCCGATTTGATACGTTCACTTGAACGTGATTCTGACGGCTTTCTGAAACTTGAAAGCCTTGATTTTTGCGAGACACCATCCCCTACCAAAATCGGTAGTGAAAAACGCAACCAGAACCAGGTAACTAAAAGCGACGAAAAGCGACAACGTATTTGTCACTTTTCGTCGCATCCACTCCTGACATTTCGTCGGCACTCGCCGCTTTTCGTCACTTGAATATGTCGCCATTCGTCGCCCTTTGCCGCTACATGCGGCGTGATTTCATCTCACTTTAACTTTCACCTGCTCTCTACCACGGTTTTTCATCACCGGGATATTCTGTCCGGCGATGACTGAAACGGCACATCAAAAACGCGGCGGAAAACCGTTCCACAGCATTTTGGAACCGCACTACGATTTCATCCGCGAGCTGCGCCAACGGCGCAAGACCTGGCAGGAAATCGCCGACTTGCTGTTGAGTGAAAAGGGCATCCGCGTCACGTTTCATGCTCCGTATCTATTTTACCGGCGCAGATTGAAGCGGGCGACCAAACCACATTGGGAAGATTCAATAACCGATTCCCAGTCCGCCCACCCTGACACGGCGGCCAGCCAGCTGCAACCTCGTCCGGGACCGTTGCCGCCACCACCCCGTTTCCAACGTCCCGACCGCTCAAAAATCAACACTGACGAATTCACATGAATACCAAAATCACCAAACGCATCCACATCAATCCCCAATCCAAAGGCAGCCTCGGCAAAAGTTTCGAGGCCGAGTTCCGCACCGCCTGGCTCGACTATCACGATATCCACTGGAACGGCTCCGACCTTGACGACCGGCACCATTCGTTTGCCGACCGCCATCCCGAACAGGTGCAGTCCTATGTTTTGGGCAATGACGACGACAGCAAATCCACCCTGCTCGGATTGTTTCGCAACGTGTCGCGCAGTGACGCGCCGGTTCACGTCATTGATTGCCGGGCGCAGGCTGATGGCCTCATCGTGCAAGCGCTGGAGTCATTGCAACTGCTGGAATCGCTCGCCACCCAGGGCATCCGCTTCACGTTTTTCCTGTTTCCCAGCGAGGACACGGAGAGCATGAACAATCTGCTCGACCTGTTTTATTTCGCCGGCGACCGCGTGGATTACGTCGTGGTCCACAATCCGGCCAAGGTCAGAACCAACCTGTTCCGAAAATCCAACATCGAAGCCGAGTTGAAAAAGTTTGGGTCGAAGGAGCTGATATTGCCTGTGGTGACTTCCATCACGTTGCTGGCCATTAAACGCGCCGAGGTCAAGGCAGGACGCAAGTTGAGCTTTGCGGAAGTGGCGTATCCCGAAGCGCTGTACTTGGAAACTATGTTGGCCGGTGAGATGCAATGGGCAATGCAACAGATGTTCCGGCAATACGACGTTGTTGCTGATTTGCTCGTGCCAGAACAACAAGTGCCGGAGGTTGAACCACAGCCGGAACCAGCAGCAAAGCCAGTCCGCCCCAAACAACCGATGTTCAACTTGGGCGAGTGAGGTTATGGACAAAAACGACTTGGCAGCATTGTTGATGGACGCACCGGCGGAGGAAGTGGACCGGATTCACCGGCTGTTGCACGAATGGAATGTCGGGCCTGACAACAGCTTCCCGGTGCAACTGGCGTTGCTGACCAAGGCGCAATGGCGCATCGCGGCCAATTTGCCGCGCTTGATGAATGATTCACGAAAATTGATGGAACTGCATCTGGCCGAATATCAGCGGCAAACCAGAGCAATGGTGGACATTTTCTCCAGCACCGCTGAACAACAAACGGTAGGATTAAAGGCTGCTTTGGAGAGCCATGCCAAAACAACTGAACAGACTGTGGAACAAATCAACGTGCAGCTTGCCGACGCAGAAACAGTCGCCAGACGAATCAAATCCTTGATGGAAAGCGCGGTGTCCGAATGGACGGGAATCAAGGCCAATACGAAGGCTCAATGCCAGCGGCTGGAGCAGGTGGCCAAAGACTTGGACGACCGGTTCGTGTGGCAGGAGATACTTCGGAAAGTGTTTTGGTTTTCACTGGCGATCACCTTGGGCCTTCTCCTCGGCCACTTTTGCTGGACAATTAACATCAGCCGCGGGCGCAGCAGCCCAGATAAAACTGCGCGCGAATCCAGATTTGATTATGTGTCGCCGGTCGTCGCATCAAGGTCGAATTCCCCGCCGCCCTGAATTTCCACCTTGACCCGCCGCCCGGCTCCAGGGCTAGCCCGTAGGATTTGCGCGCTGGGAAACTGTCACGGGAGGAAAGATTGAATTATCTAAGAAACACGGTGGCTATGGTGACCGCCTTGCAGGCAAAAGGTTTACGGTTTTGAACGCTGATGCGAAAATTGAAAACGCGAGCGGTATTATTTCCTTTCATCATGCAAGCAAAGACCTTGCAACACTACACAAAAAAGTGATGGACCCCGGCATCGTGGCGTCATTGCGCGTGGACCGCAAAGGACAAAACGATGTCCTACTCTCGTCTCATTTTTACATCATGAAAGCGGAATTGCAGCGCCTGCTGGAGTTGGTATGGTTTCATTCAATTCCCCCCTTCCGGGAGGGATCTGGGTACTCCCGTGCCCTACTACGATTCTGGAAAGTTGCCCAATCAAAAAAACGTTAAATCGCACTCCTTATATCGGCGTTAATAAGTTTTTGTTGACATGGCCAAAAGGGACACCGATTATACCATAGCTACACAAAGGGCAAGATGGGTATTTCGCTAAAAGGCAAATGGTTTTGCAGTGGGTTGGCTCGTGGGGATGTATGCAAGAGCTGGCGAGGAAGGAGTGCATCAACTTTTCAACGTGGTTTCGGAAAACCTTTTATCAACTCCCTCAAATTCGCCTTTGGATTTATCACAACCTCAACCGAACGCCCACAGCCCAGAGACATAGATCTTTCTTTTTACCTTTCCTTCGTTCTTTCGCGGCCACTCAGATTTTGCATACCCTTGCTCTTGGTGGTGGGTGTTATCGCCGTCATGGTGTGGCCCAAAGGAGGCGATACATTCAAACAGATCGAATTGTCGCTCAAGACCGCTGACGGTAGAGCAGTGAATTTTCTTGTGGTCTTGCCCAAGCCGACGGGAAAACATCCCGTGGTCATCTATCTTCAAGATGCCGGCGGGAGCTTGCTGGGCAGCGGGAATGAGTTGCGGCAAATCGCCGAACTGGGGCTGGCGGCCGTCGGTCTGGAGTATGACCAGACCAATCAAAGCGTGTTTGATCAGCAATTCATCGCGCTGCGTCAATATCTCCAACAGCAGTCCTGGGCGCAGAGCAACGCCATGGCGTGGGTCGGGTTTGGATTGGGAGCGCAACGAACTCTCAGTTTTGCGCTGCGACATCCGGAAATGCAGCCGCAATTGCTGGTGCGCTTGGGCGGGGGGTGGGTCGAAGAATTGGAAGACATGGAACATCCAATATCCAAGGCTGAACATCCAATGTCGACCCACGTAGGACTTTCGACTCTCAACCTCCAACTCTCAAATTCCATCCAGTGCCCGGTTTTATTGGTAAACGGGGAACAGGATGAGGCGTTCCCGGCGGCGGATGTTCAGCGTCTTGCCGGGTGGTTGCGCTCCCAAGGCGCGGTCGTGGAAACACACATCCTGCCGAAATTATCGCACGATTTTGGAGAAGATCGCGGAGTCGTGACGCGGGCGGTGGCGGAATACTGCGCCGCGAGATTAGCGCTGCCGGATTACACCGATCACCTGATCGGATGCCAGCTAAATGTGGCGGATCGGGAACGTTTTAATCGGGCGATGCAGCGAGCAGGGCAACGGCGGGGCGAACTTTGGCGTGCCGTGGCCGCAGCGCGAGAACCGGAACGAGACACGATGATGAACGTCATCGGGGGACTTGAGGATTATGATCTGGCGCATATTTCGGCGGCACAATTGAAGGAGTCCGTTTATTGCGCTTGGCGAGCGCGGCGAAAATATCCGTGGTGTCGCGACACCCCCATGGAGATATTCGAGCGGTTTGTTGCCAATCCGCGCATTTACGAGGAGCCGTTGGAAGATTGGTCGGATCCTTATGGGCCAACCTTGTCAAGGGTGGTCAAATACTCTCATACGACAGCCGAAGCCAGTGATGCCTTATGGGGTTGGATGCGAGTGCGGGCATTGGAAAAAACCACGTCCAGGATGGAACGACCAGAAGAAATCCTCTCCCGCATTCGTGGCGGTTGCTATAATTTTTCAGTGGCTTTTACCGGCCTGGCGCGGACGGTAGGGTTGCCGGCGCGCCCGGCCTGGACATTTTGGCCAACGCTTGGCAATGACCATTTTTGGAATGAAGTGTGGAGCGTGGAAGAAAGGCAGTGGCACGCTTTTGATGCATCGGCGTTGAATCGTTCCTTTAATGCCGATTGGCTGACTCGGGTTGAGAAGTCCGTGATTCAAGTTCCCACAAGCGAGCGAGGGGCTTGGAATGCCTTGGCAGACCAAAGATGGGAATCCCTGACGAACTCAATTGGTTTGTTCTACCCAAGCGGGCAGGTGTTGGTTCGCGTTTTGGATGGCGGTCAACCTGCGTCTGGCCGGCGCGTCGGAGTGCAAGTATGGCTCGGGAATGGCATGGGAGGAAAATTAAAAATTTGGGAACCAGAAGTCTTCACGGTGGCTGCGGCGATAACCGATCAAAAAGGGGAAGTGCGGCTGGTTCTGGGCCAAAGCGCGCAACAGCCCTATCGCATCTTCCTGGACGCGCGCGGGGAATCGGACTGGCAATGGCTCGCGGTGCGATCAAATCGCACCTATACTGTGACGTTGGAAACCGACAAGCAGAAGACATTCGACATCAAAGCGAGTCCCCCTTCATTGGATCGGCTGGAAGATTAAACACTCTAAACGCGATGACAACCAGCACGGAAACCACTGAGTCCCTGATCGGTCATCAACGGGACTTGGTTGGATTGCGGGGGGAGGTTCGGTTTCGGTTGCGCCGATGGTTTACGGTTTTGCTATTGGGGGCCAGCGCGTTGCTTGTGGCGGGGCATTACACATTTGGCGAGTGGATTTTTCATCCCAAACTGGCTCTATGGCGAGAGAGCGCCTTTTGGCGGGATTGTTTCAAGTTGATGACCTGGCCTGTGGGCCTCTGGCTGTTCTGGATGGCGACGTCCCTGGGAAGGATGAAAAGCGCCCCCGTTATTTTGGTTGCGGCCGGAATCATCGGATTAGGAGATTGGGTGTGGTATTCTGTGTGGGAATACATTCGAGATAGTAATCTCGAAATTCCGCCGGATTATTGGCGTTGGTGGACGTCTTGGGCGGAGGCAGTCGCCATTGGCGGCAACCTTGTTCTTGCGCTTCAATGGTTCAGGCTTTTTCGGCTCCGTTCAATCCAACCTACCGGCAAAGAGATTGCGCCGCAGCGTTGGTTGTGGTTGAAAGCGGGTATCAAATCGGTGGCTTTATTAGTGGCGACAGGGGCGTCGCTCCTTACGCTTGTTCACGCGGGGTTGCCGCAATTGGAAGCAAATGAATGGAGCCTGGCTGGAGCGCGGGAGTGGTTGGTGCGAGCAGAATTGAAGGAAGATTTTGATTTTCTCGCCGCAAACGGTGGATTGCAATGGCGCCGGAACCGACTGGCAGCATTATTGCAGAACGTGGAACTTTCTGATTTGCAACGCCGCCAGTTTTACGTGAACCTGGATAAGCCAACCTATCAGAATTATATTTTGTCGCCTGAAATTGATGTTTTGTCATTGCCGGAATTATGCTGGCGGCGGACACTTTGGGAATATTTTTATCCCCGCGTGCGCCACTTGAACGCTCCCGGAGCCGCCGCGCAAATCGTGGTGCGTTTGTTGCGCGAGCGGGTGGGCATTGAGCCGACGCTCGGCTCTAGTGTTGGGGTGGAAACCATCTGGCGGGAGGGAGTCACGGATGAAAGGGGCTTTGACAGGATTTATGTGGCCGCGATGCGCTCGATAGGCATTGCGGCGCGCTTGGATGGCAAGGCTCTTGCTGAGATGTGGAATGGAACGAGTTGGGAACCGGCCCCGCGCCCATTGATCACCAGTTTTTTGCAGCGGGAAAGTCATTGAACCCAACTAACAGAAACAAAAGTTATGAAAAAAATTGATGTCAAGCTGAAGGCAATGTTCCCAGTTCTCGCTTTCACACTCATCGAGCTTTTGGTTGTCATTGCAATCATAGCGATCCTGGCGGCGTTATTGTTGCCAGCTTTGGGACGCGCCAAAGACGCGGCGCGCAAAACGCAGTGCGCATCGAATTTGCGGCAACTAGGATTGGGGATGGCGCTGTACTTTGGTGACAGCAATGATAAATACCCGCTTATTACACCTTCGAGTCAGTACCGACAGTATTCCGCGCTGGCCTTGTACGTCGCCAACTCCAGGCATCTTTTCATTTGCCCTTCGGCGCTCGGCGAGATGAGCCTTACCGGTTATCCTGATATCGAACTTTTCTTTACGATTACTAATCAAGATGGCTCGACCTGGGTGACTGAGTACAAGTTTAATGATAATTGGCGATTAACCGACATCAACGTTCCACCCGGGGCACCCGCGGGAAAAATACCTAAAATGAGCAGTTTGTCGTCCACCGAGTTTGTGGTGGCGTTGGATGGCGCAGACTGGGCCGCTCGCCATGCGGGACAAACGAAGATCAACATGGGTTTCCTGGATGGACATGTAATTCTGGTGGTGAATAATGCTTTGTCGTTTACTGAGGCAGATTTGAATGGGGCACACCAAATGGAAGCGACTTACACCACCGACAGCAAAGGCTCTTTCCCATTCTGGAATTGGGGACTTCCGGAAAAAACTGTCGATCTGCCTGAATGAATTAGTTTATGGCTGACTCAGCCGCAACAATGGAAGTTCCGACCGCACGGCCAAACGAACAAAATGAAGCTGAACTATGGACAGGAAAAGAAAGCCAATCAGCGCCCAAATCGCCGGTTCGTTCCTCTATTGCTTCAAGAATAGCTTGCACTGAATTGTGATTGCAAAAACGCACAATAGTGAATTGATAAAATCAGATTGGGCGCTTCGACTTTTCAATGGCTATGTCTATTCAATAGCATCAACGTTTGGTTTGATTGGAATCGTGCTGCTTTTTGCTGCGTTCCATGGAAATGATCGGTGGTTGCAGCAACAAGATGCTCTATGGGGATTAGTCAACTGGATAGTGTTGGCGCTAGCAGGGGCATTTCACCTGGCACTCTGCGGCTTTCTCTTTGAGTCGCGAAACTTAATAAACCAAGTCATAATGCCATTGTGGGTAGGCTCAAACTATTTCGTATATAGTTTTGGAATGGCTTGGGGGATAAAAATGCCAGGTCCGTTACCTGAGGTGCAATTTGTGGCGCGACAAATGGCGATTGCTCCTGCTACGCTTGATGCCTGTTGGAATTTATTCATCGTCTATCTTACGATCGGAGGTTTTGTGCTCTTATTTCTGAAGTTGCGCCGGTCAAAAGAATTGAGAAACGAAGCATGGTTCAAAAATTGGCTGCGGATGCGCGAACTATCCAATATCCCAAAAAAAACTGCAATCCAAAAATCACCAAGTAATACCAACAACTACATAAAACTTTCCTGCCGCTCTTGTAGCGGCCATATTGAATTTCCCATTCACGCGCTGGGACAAACAATCCCATGTCCTCACTGCGCAAAAACAATCACGCTGTTAAAACCGACTTGAACTCAATGTAAAAATGAAAACGCCCATTTCCACACAAAGCTGCCGCAAGAAGGTTTCATCATTCATCATTCATCATTCGGCCTTTAAAATATGAACACTCGCTTGCGTCACATTCAGAACTGGCCGCAACTGGCACAGCAGTCAAACTGGTCTGCCTCCTTACTGGCAAAACAGTGCGGCGTATCGGTACGAACATTACACCGGTATTTTCTAAGAGAAACGGGCAAAAACACCAAGACCTGGTTAGCCGAGCAGCGCCTGCGCCAAGGCTTTGAATTATTATGCAACGGTACCTCCGTCAAGGAAACGGCGTCCTGTCTGGGTTACAAGCAACCCGCCAATTTCACCCGCGAATACAAACATCATTGGGGCTTCTGCCCCTCCCTGCAACCGCCCACGGTTAACCCAGCCCAGACCACCAATGTCCGCAAATGATTCTAAATGTCCGCAAATGAGTGCTCGTTTTCCTTTTAACACCACGTTCGTAATGTTCTACTTAACAAGTTAGTTTAGTTGACGATTGCGCGTAGCTTCAAGCATAATTGGGTTTGAAACTATACTCATACAAAACAAAACCAAAACATAAACCATGAAGACAATCAAGATATTAGCATTCATTCTTAGCATAAATGGCATTGCTGCATTCGCTGTAACAAAGAACTGTGGTTGGCCTTACACATACCCATGTACTTATACCAACCCCAATGACAACGTTTATTGCAATCAGTATTGGTATACTGATCCAGTTACTCTTACATCATATTGTCAGCCATCGAACGGCGAATGTTGCGATGCGAGTACGGAGTCAACTCTCATTAATTAATTTGCTCGAAGGATTGGAGGTCTAGCTCATAAGCGTTTAGGCTGCCTTTCTCAATGGAAAGGCGGTTCGTTATCTCTTGGGCGAGATTTTTGAGGGTTAATGAAGTCATTTCATGAAATTAAATAAAGTCCTTGCGGCTGCATTACTAGTTGTCCCGAGTTTAATCCTAGTTTTTGCGATTTTTAGTCATCATGCGAAGTTAGTTTATAATGCTAATCATAGTCCGCAGTTTTTTGCCAAACATCAAAGGGAAACAATCGCGGAGTGGAAGACGTATAGCTACATTCCCTTGCAATCGACTAATGCAATCAAAGATCAGATTTTCACGCTCATTTCATCCAATTCCAATAAGCATCTTCTTTCAGATCGCCAGCAAAGTATGCTGTCAGAAGAATTTGTTGACTTTTTTAATGCATATTCTATTGGCACCTACGAGTCTTATTGCCAATTCAGGATGCCGCCAAGTGTAGCTTGGAAATGGAAAACAAACGGTTGCGGATATGTTGAGAAGCAAACCGGTGCTAAAGAAGAATTAGACCGTTACTTCAGGGAAGGACCAATATTTCTGATATCGAAATTCAAGTTGAATTTTTTAACTAATTCTGGTTTTTTTCCAACGCACAAGTTGCGTGCGGCTCCTGATACAATGGACGCTCGCTTTAAGGAATATGTTTTTCAATATTCAGATTGTTCTTTTTTTTCAAACTTTTGGATTGGCGTGAATTTTGACAGAAGCAAACTCATTTTGACGGATGCTAAACATCCCCCCCCTCTATTATTTCAAATGCCCTTCTATCCAACTCAGGATTCCATAGCTGCTACTATGAACTTTTCCTTTCCGAATCTTGGTTATGTGGGAAGCAGTTATTTTGCTGCAAGCCTGCTGGAATTCAATAATTCTATTGAAAGTATTATTGACAATAATAGGCACGTTTTAATAGCGGATGCCTTCTTTTTCATCAACACAAGTAAGCCGGATGCACCTTTCCCTGTTCTAGTAAGATTTTATTGGTCGCCAGATGATGCAAGATGGCTCCCGGACGAATTGGGTTTGGGAACAATGCAATCATTTGTGCATAGGTTTCCTATATTCTAACATGTTGCAAAGTATGCCTGGTCGACAGAACATATTTTACATTATTTCAGGATATATATTGCTTGGTGCAGCCGCAGCAAAAGTTATCAGCGCATTTTCCCATCCGAAAATTCTAGATACTCATGACCCCGTCTTTTTTATGTTGACGGTTAGGTCTTTGCTTTGCGGTGTAGCCGTATTTGAACTTGTTGTTGGCTTGACGCTAATACTTAATGGATCTCAAACACGAAAATGGCTAAGTTTAGCTTTAGTATGTGAGTGTTTTTGGTTCTATCGAATAGCCATCTTGGTAATAGACCCTGTAAAACCGTGTCCATGTCTGGGCACGGTTCTTGATTGGGCGCCTTGGTTGCATACACACGGACAACACCTTGCATTGGCAATTTTGATTTTTCTAACATTATGTCTTATTCCTTTTAAGCCGCCTTTCACAAATACATGTGATTCGCCAAAAAAACAAATTCTTCGCGGGATTAAACCCTGTGAATAGGAAATTGCTTAAGGGAGTAGTGGAAATATCTTTGGTCATCTTAATAGTTACTATATGTTTGATTAGTAATGCTTCATATATTTTGGATAACAGTATATTTGATGACATTATATTTTGGCTAGGGGTGATTTTAGATAGCAATGAGACGCAGTGGGTGGTTTTCTTGTGTCTCGGAATTTATTTCGGTGTTTTCATTTTTCTTCGCTTGCGTGTAAATCGCAATTCTCCAAAACGATTAACATTCAAGTTAAGGCGCCTCACTCCGTGCGCGCTGTGGTGGTCGTCTGTAATACTTGGCGCGCACGAAGTGACGCGCCCTATATTTTGGCTTACCAGCGGTTTGTTCATTAGTGCGGTAGCCTATATCATCAACTATTCACCTTCCACGCAGGCGCTAACTTTGTTGGGCGGTGCAGTATTAGGTCAAGGAGTAACAGCGTGGGCTGTTTTCAATAAGACTAAACTGTTTCCGCTTTTATTCTTATCAATGCTGGTCATTCTGTTGTCTTTGACTTCAGTTTGGAATGTGGATTTGAGATACATCTACGGGTATCACAGTCACGCGCGTTGGTCCGGCCCGTGGGATAATCCAAATATCTACGGATTGCTCATGGCAGTGGGCATTTCGCTTGCCGTCGGCCTTTTACTCCAAAGTCTAATGTCCAAAGTCAAAGGTAAAGAAACAGGAGCTAAGAGGTGGAAATTAGAAGTTGGGAAATGCGTTGTTGCCATTTTGTGCCTCTTGGCGGCAATTCTTATGGGGCGGGGGTTATTGCATAGTTATAGTCGCGGGGCATGGATTGCCACAATTTGCGGACTGGCGTATTTAATCGCGAATTCAGAAGTTAAGGGGTCATTAAGCGGTTCGTGTAGTTCGTGCATTTCACGGTTTAAGAACAATTGGCTTCCGTCTTGCGTTCTTTTGTTCTCTTTGGCCATCTTGTTCTTCTGGCAATTTCGACAAACGGACTGGCATCCGGCGCGTCGCGCCTTATCGGCAATCAACCCGGTTGACTTTTCCTGGCGCAACCGCATCGCTGCCTGGGAAGGCGCATTGCAAATCACGGCAGAGCATCCATGTTTCGGCGCTGGCTGGAACAAGCCGGAACCGTTGTATGAACATTATTATACGCCGTCAAAATTAAGCGAAAGCGGGGCTATTGAAATGAATGATTATCTCATGATTGGCGCAACACTCGGAATTCCAGCCTTGTTTTGTTTTGGCATGTATCTTTGGCTGTCGCTGACCAGAAAATCGGAAATCGGAAATCGGAAATCGGAAATTACAGACATAGACTGGCTGAACGCGACTTGTCGCGCTGGTGCAATTGTGTTGCTTGTTGGATTCTGGTTTGACGGCGGACTGTTCAAATTGGCCACGGCTTCTACCTTCTGGATTTTGTTGGAATTAGGGCGCGCCGATTTGGTTCAACAGAAGGCAACCGAGGAAACGAAGGTGGATCCCATTCTTGCCTAGCAGTTTGTTGAAAAAGTCTCACAAGATATTGAACGTGATGGGATGAGACGCATCAGATAACCATGCGTGGAAAACCTCAAGCCCAGCCGGACTTTCTGACGGTCATCAACCTCAACCAGAGCGTGCCGGCGGATCATCCGTTGCGCGCCATCAAGCGCCGAGTGGACGCCGTGCTGCAAAAGCTCTCGCCGCTGTTCGATGAACTCTATGCCGAACTGAGGTCGTGCCAGCATTCCGCCCGAGCAACTGCTCAAGGCCCGCGTGCTCACCGCCCTTTACAGCGTCCGCAGCGAACGGCTTTTCTGCGAACAACTCGGCTACAATCTGCTCTGGCTCTGGTTCCTGGACCGTGAGTTTGCCGAAGGCAGCTTCGATCACAGCATCTTTGCCAAGAACTATGAGCGCGTGCTTTCGGCCGACGTGGCCAAACTGTTCTTCGCCGAAGTCTATGACTTGAGCCGGCAGGAAGGCTGGACCAGCGACGAACACTTCACCGCCGATGGCACGCTGATTGAATCGTGGGCGAGCCTGAAGAGCTTCGTCCGCAAGGACGGGGCCGATGACGAGAAAGTCCAGTCGGCCAAGGACGAAGACCCCGGCAATCCGACCATCAACTTTCGCGGAGAAAAGCGGCGCAACGACACGCATCAGAGCACGACCGATCCGGAAAGCGTGTTGTATCGGAAGGCCAGCGGGAAGGAAGCCAGGCTGTGTTTTGGCGCGCACGCCCTGATGGAAAACCGGAACGGTTTGTGCGCCGACTTTACCCTGCACAACCCCATCACCGAATCCGAACCGGTCAGTGGCCCTGCAACAGGCGGACGCCCATCAGGAACTGCACTCAAGGCGTGCGAGCCCAAGACCGTTGGGGCCGACAAGAACTATCACCAGAAAGGATTTGTGCACGGCTGCCGGGAGCGGGAGATCGCGCCCCATGTCGCCTGCAAGGACAAAGTGAAGGTGGCCGGGTTGGACGGACGCACCACGACCCGGCAGAGCTACCAAGTCAGTTTGAAAATCCGCAAACGGGTCGAGGAGATCTTTGGCTGGATCAAGACGGTGGGCGGATTCCGCCGAAGCCGGTATCGGGGACGAGAACGGACGCAGGCCTGGGGCTACTTTGTGGCAGGCACTTACAACTTGCTGCGCATGGCGCGCTTGGAACTGGCGGGTGCGAATTGATCGGCGGGTTTTTGGTGAAACCGCCGGCTTAAAAATGCCAAAATGGTGCTGGGCAGATAAAAAACACCGGCACGAGCGGGGCCAACCGGAAGAAATCCGGCGCAACTTACTCTGAAAATGTCCCAAACGAGTCATGCAAAACCGATGTTCTCTAAATTTGTCATTTGTTCAACAGCCTGCTAGTGGCGGCTCCTGTGTTTCCTTTGTTTGCTCCTGTTCAAATGCAAACAGATTGGGTAGTAGAGGGAACCGCGAAAGGGATTTTACCGCAAAGAGCGCAGAGAACACAAAGATTAAGACGGGAATTCTTTAACCACGGATGACACGGATGGAAAATTGCAGAGAGCAAAGAGAAGGGAGCAGAGGGTGGGGATTTTTATCTCTGCGCTCTTTGCGTTCTTTGCGGTTAACAAGTTTTCCCGTACTGGTCTTGCTGCTGTTTTTGGGGGCTTTGTTCTGGGCTGAAGAACAAGACCCGTTTTCCCGCAAATGGTTCACGCTCAGAACCGCAGATTACAGTTCCTTCAAATGCGTCGCCGTGTTGTCCAAGCCGATGCGTCAGTATCCGGTGGTCATTTACGCGCATGGCTCCGGCGGCTCTTTGATGAATGATGGCAACGACTTGCGGCAAATAGCCGAGTTAGGTCTGGCCACCGTCAGTCTGGAATACAACCAAACCAATGAGACTGCGTTCACAGCACAATTTGAAGCCTTGCTCCGTTACCTTGGCCACCAAAAATGGGTCAATACTAACGCCATCGCCTGGGTTGGCTTCAGCTTGGGAGCAAACCGGATTTTTGATTTCGCCCTGCGTCACCCGGAACAACAGCCCCAACTGCTTGTCCAGTTAAGCGGTGTAGGCATACAGGAAGCAGCCCTCACCCCGCCCCTCTCCCATCCGATGGGAGAGGGTGTCCAAAGGACGGGTGAGGGTAATCTCTCCAACCTCCACTGCCAAGTTCTGCTCGTTTATGGAGAACAGGATGAAGTATTTCCACTGGCGGATACAAAGCGGCTGGCATCCGTTCTGCAAACCAATGGTGTGCCAGCGGATTTGAAAATCATTTCTGGCCTCCAGCATGGGATGGAGCAGGAACGCGGTGTGGTTTTCCGTAGCATCGGTGAATATTGCCGCTCATATTTGGAAAGTAGCAGCCGACGTGAGGAGGCTCCAACTACCTCGGTTCGCGGGACTGAAAGGCCGGGACATTTGAGCCTCGTTACCTCGGCTGCAACGATGGACAAAGAAACATGGCAAAATTATCGTTCAATTGCCCAATGGCAGGCGGAAGCACCGCCATTTTGGCTATTCCTGCTGCCGGCAGCGGCGTGGATTGTCGGCGGGCTGGTTTGGAGGTTATGCAACGTTACTTCACCAATCCCGGTAGGGCAGAGCTGCCGCTCTGCCCCAATCTCCCCGGCAGCAAGCACAGCGATGCGGACGGAATCCCCGGCCAGATTCTCGCTTGGCTCATTGTGGCGAAAATTCAGGCGGCGCGGCAGCGCCGCCCTACCTTGGAGGCCGTATCCGCTCAAGCGTAGCGAAATCATCCTGCGCTGGCTGGCGGTGATTCTGGCAACCTGGGCATCAGCCGAAACAGCCATTCATCTGGTCACGCCTAATTTCGCCATCAGCGACACGACGCTCTCCATCGCCCGGCGATTTTTGGTGCAACCGAAAGAGCGCGCTGACTTTGAATACCTGGTCGCACAACCCATCTGGCATCGCCAGAAACTGAAAACCCTGCTGACACATGTTGAATTGGCCGGCTACAACCGCCAACTGATCAACTGGCAACTGGACGATAAGGTTTATCGGGATTATGTGCTGTCCCCAACCATCGAACTCTCAACCCTCAACCTTCAACATTCAACCTCACTCAATTGGCGTCGTCCGCTGTGGGAGGAATTTTATCCCCGCATTCGCCACGAGTCGTCGCCGGAAGACGCGGCCAAGATCGTCGTGCGCCATCTGCGCGAGCGCGTGACCATTGCTACCCTTTCCAATATGCCCCATAACGTACCGGCAATCTGGCTGCGGCAAATTACCGACGAAGCCGGATTTGAAATCATCTACGTCGCCGCGCTTCGCTCCGTGGGTGTTCTAGCGCGGTTAGATTCACATGGCCAGACGGAATTATTCGCTGACGGCAAGTGGCAGCCCGCGCCGCAACCGGTTGTGATAAGTTGGTAAAAGTGCCAGCAGGAATGCCAGCAAACCTCACTGGTGGAGAGTAAAATGGAGTTAAAAGGAGTCGGCTAAAGTCGGCTGAAGTTATGCTTGACATAACGCAGAAACGCCTTTATTTTCGGGTCAACGGTGATGATTTAGACCGTTGATTTAGAGTGGCTTGTGGAAGGCGGGACGCGTCCGATTCCGACCCTCGCCTCCAGCTCTAGCTGCTTGAGCGGCATAGAATTAGGAGGTTCGGAAAGCCAATGGCTAACAGTTTGGCTAACAACTTTTGGATTGTTCCAAAATTGTTTCAGTATTCGGGATGATTGTCCCGCTATTGCCTCACTGCCGGAATCTTCGCCCAGGTAGGATGGACGACGCATGAACATGAAACTGCGTTACCGCCTATTCCTACGCCGCAAAAGCGTTTACTACGTTTTTGACGACACCACCAAGACCTTCACCAGCCTCAAGACCAAGGACAAAACCGAGGCCCAGCGCCTGCTCATGGCCATGAACGAGGCCGGCAAACAGCCCGCCATGAACCTGAGTCTGGCCCGCGTCTATCTCCGCCACAGCGACCCGCTTGTGACGACGCGCACCTGGCAGAACGTGCTGGACGAAATCATTGCCATCAAAACCGGCCCGACCCAGGTGCGCTGGAAATCGGCCGCCAAGGACAAGGCGTTCGCTCCGCTGCTCTCCCGCCTGCTGATCGAAACGCAGGCCGAACACCTGCTGGCTGTGTTGCGCGCCGGCACGGTTTCAACAAATGCGTTTCTGCGGAAGGTTCACAACTTCGCCGTGGACATGAATTGGCTGCCCGCGACCGTCATCCCCCGACGGCAACGGCCCGCCATCCACTACAAGGAGAAACGCGCCATCACCCTTGAGGAACACCAGAAAATCATCGCCGCCGAGGTTAACCCGGAGCGCAAGACGCTATATCAATTGTGCTGGCACTTGGGCGCAAGCCAGGGCGACATTGCGAACTTGAAGGGCGAGGACGTGGACTGGACGAATGGCACTGTAAGTTTCACCCGGAAGAAAACTGGCGTGCCCGTGCTGGTGCATCTAGGCAGCGAGGCGCTGAATTTGTTCAAGGACTTGCCTGCCGAAGGCCCGCTGTTTCCGTACCTGTCCCGCGTGCGGGCTGGCGACCGCGCCACGGAATTTGCCTCACGTTGCCGCCAGCTTGGCATTGCCGGTGTCACCCTTCACAGTTATCGCTATGCCTGGGCTGAACGCGCCAAGACCGTCGGCTATCCCGAACGGTTCGCGCAGGAGGCCTTAGGCCACAACAGCAAGGCCGTGCATCGCGCCTACGCCAAACGCGCCTTGATGAAAATTCCGTCCCTGGAAGATTACGAGCAACAGGCAGGAGCTACCGTTCGTCGCGCGTCTGCTTGATATGATTGACGGTGAACGCAAGCACCGGGTCGGTTTCTCCCTGGCAGGCGCGCAGGTGCTTGCCGGTCGCGGGGATGTCTGGAAGCACGCCGTGCTCGTCATCGCCCGGCCTCGGTTTCGGCCCAAAGAACTGTTTGCAGGAGACGCCGCAACAAATGCCGCTATGTTCGAGAGTGAACGTGAACACATCGCCAAAGGACACCGGCAAGCCACCGGTTTCCGAGCCTAATATCGTGCCCACCCGGTAGTCCCGGAACATGGTGGCAAAGTCTGATGCGGAGGAGAAGGTTTCGCCGTCCACCAGCAGGAAAATCCTGCCCGAGAAGAAAGCGTCCCGCTTCGGTGCGGGCACTTCCGTCCCGAGGAGGGCCGTTACCACCATACCTTCCAAGTTCGTCCAATCCTCTGGTGCCTCCGCTTTGAAGTCAGGCAAGGACAGCAACTCCCGGCTCAGTTTGATCCGAATTTTGGAGAACGCGCAGAATTTTTCCGCGTAGAGATAGCTGAAAATGTAATCCCCCATCGAGGAGTTGCCGCCGCCATTACCGCGCAGGTCAATAATCAAATCGTGCGATTTCTTGGCCTTGATCTCTTGGAAGATGGCGTCCACCTGCTTCTTCTGCTGATCGCTCAGCGTGAAGCTAGTGTAGTGTCCAATAAGTGATTGATATTATCTGTGGACGGGGTAACTTCCGGTCATGCCGCGTTACGCTCCACCATTGGTATTGACCGATCCCGGAACAGAAACAACTGACCGCCCGTGTGCGGGATCGCCGTTCCACCCAGCAGGACAGTTTTGCGCGCCCGCATCGTTCTGCTCGCCGCCCAAGATTGGGAGAACCGAGAGATCGCCGCTGAACTGGAAACCACCCCACACACTGTGGGAGTCTGGCGGCGGCGGTATGTCCGCGAGCGACTGGCGGGGCTGGAAGATGCGCCCGCGTTCAGGACGACCCGTGTCGTTGGCAACGGCAACGGTGACCAAGGTGCTCACGACGGTGACGCGACCGCCCAACGGGACAATCCCGCTGGAGTGTGCGCAGCATGGCCCGCAGCGCCGGGTTGTCCAAGAGTCGCGTGCAGCAACTCTGGCAGGCCAACGATCTCAAACCGCACCAGGTGCGCACCTTCAAGCTCTCCGCGCGATCCGCAGTTCGAGGCGAAGTTCTGGGATGTCATCGGGCTGTATTTGCAACCCGCCGCAGAAAGCGCTTGGTGCTGTGCTGCGATGAGAAGAGCCAGTGTCAGGCGCTTGGAACGCAGCCAACCGGGGCTGCCCCTTGGGCGTGGGCCACATTCGCACGCGCACCCATGACTACGTGCGCCACGGCACCACGACACTCTTTGCCGCCCTGAGCACTTTGGATGGCCGGGTGATTGCGCGCACCGAGACCCGCCACACCCATCTGGAATGGCTGCGGTTCCTGCGGCAGATTGAGCGCGAGACGCCGCCCGCACTGACGCTGCACCTGATCGTGGACAACTACGCCACGCACAAACACCCGGCGGTCAAGGCATGGCTGGCCCGGCATCCACGCGTGAGGCAGCACTTCACGCCCACGAGCAGTTCGTGGCTCAATCTGGTGGAACGCTTTTTCCGCGACCTGACCGAGGAGGTGGTTCGGGAGGGCAGCTTCCGCAGTGTGCAGCGAACTGGTGCGCACGATCAAAGTCTGGTTGGCGGAACGCAACCGCCAACCCCAGCGCTATGTGTGGCGTGCCGAGGGCACCGCCATCCTGGAAAAAATCATCCGCGCCCGCGCTAAACTCGAAGAAATAAAGGCAGACACTTCAAGGACACTACACTAGGGTAGATGAAATGGGCGATCCGTTCCTTATCTAGGAATTCGACCCGCGTGCCGGGCTGAGGGTCCGGCACGCGTTTGCCGACGGTCGCGGCTAGGGAGAGTTTCTGAAAATCGGGGGCGGTTAGCGTCGCCAGCTGTTGCTCCCTCTCCTTTCCATCGCTGTCTCGGAGTTTCAGAGTGAGAGTGTCGGCCGAGCCGCACAGGCGGGAAAAGTTATACCAGAAGAACTGGTTGTCCGTAAAGCAGGCCGCCTTGAAGACCTCCGTCTCCCCCGAGCACCGGTCGAGGATAGGGCGCAGAAACTCCCGCACTGGCTTCCCGTCCACCGCCACCAGTTCCATCCCTTCCAATTTTTTTTCGTTGCCGCTGTGACGACAAAATCCCCATCTTCGTAGTTCAGCAAAAAGCCTGGGAGTCGCGTGTTCGATTCATCCGGCCTGGGAGGAGGGAACGATTCGACGGCAGTATGGCCGTCGTGGAAGGATGCGGCCGCGTAGTATAGCGCATAAGCCAAGTCCTCCACTCGAATCTGGCCCTTTGAGTCGGCCTTCCCGATCACTTCCACGCGGGTTTGCTGCTTCAGCTTGAGGTAATCCTCCACCGTCACCTTGGCCAGGAGATCCGGATGCACTTGCTGGACTGTCGAAAAGAACTGCCGGATGTCCGCCTCCGCGTCGGCCCGGGAAACCGATGTCGCGCCTTCCGAAAAGTCCGCCCCGGTCAGCAGTCCGAGCCATACCAAGCCGGTTATGACCGGCCTGCTATAGGAGAAGATCGCTTTCATGGGAATCTTTACACGCAAAAAAACGGAAAGGTTTCAACATTCGAGACCGAGCAACAAAGTAGCCTTTCGTGATTTCGTGGCTCAGGCCAACAATTGTTCAACGAACAATCCGTTCGTATATCACATTTGATTTTCTTCAGCAATCGGTATTTCCAACCCGTTGATGATCACAAACATTTTGTCAAACAACAGCCACTTCCGGTTTCTTGCCCCTTTGTTTTTTGTTCATTTCCTGAATCTGCTTTTCCACGATGCGAATGGCCTTGTCGAGCCAGTCAGGGTTGGCGCACGCCCGCTCAATTTCCACGGTTGCAAACCATTTACGGGCATTCTGCGCTGGCTTGCCCAGCGGCTTAAGATGCCCGGCCCTCACCAGAAACGGCAGATAATAATTCGGCCAGCACCACATCTTCCGGAAGATAGAGGGTGTCATCCTGCCAGGCTGCTTTGGGATCCAGCCACAGTCGCCATCCCTGATCGAGATTGGCGGCGTCAGACACCTCCGCGCGCGCGAACGAGACGAAGATGAGTGGAAAAACGATGCAGAGGACGGGAAGAGTTTTCATCATAATTTTAGAGGCTGGCCATAGCAGGGCGAATCAGTGAAATGACTCTCAATTGAAATTCAAACCAAACAACCTGCTCCGAGATTCAAGATAAATAAACCGTGGTGAGACGGCAATTTTCATTTTTGAGCGCGGCTGTGACGAAGCACCGGCAGCAGCAGCATGGCCGGCAGACCTCATTCCAGATTCGCCAGCTGTTATTTTGGTGATGGTGGTTGATTGTTTCGTTCGAGTTTCATTGCAGCCGCAAAATATAAAAGCTTTGCTGCCCACTGGCGGTGGCGTTGGTTATAATGAAATCGCCGGCGTCATCGAAAGTTGCGGTGGCGAGAATCGTCCAGTTTGCGAACGGCAACATCAGATTCGTCGAGGCTAGAAGGTAATAAGTCCAGTTTGGCACTCCCCCGGTTCCGCTGAATACAAAACTGTTTCCGTTGAAACTGACCATGCCAAATTTTGGCCGGGCGGTCGGCGCGGAAACAACACTTAAAATCCCGCCGGCTAGGCCGTTGGTGTTCCACGCCAGGTTCACCGCCGGGATTGCCGGAACGACGTTTTGGAACGCGCCATGGTAAGCCGCCGCGTTGAACAGCCTGAAACTATCGCCGGCAGAATACCCGCCGGGGCCGATGTTCGTGAGGACGAGCGTGCCACCATAGGTCAATGTCCCGGCAACTTGCACGACATCATTTGATGGCGCCATTGACTTGTTGATTCCCATTAGCGTAGTGCTGCCGGCGTTCAACGTCAGATTATTGCCGAACGTCAGCGTGCCGATGGAATTCGGCGCCACGGTCGCGCCACCGGCCATCACCACCGCGCCGGTGACTGTCCCGCTGCCGGTGAGAGTCTGCCCATTGTTGACGGTCAAGGTTTGGTCAGTGCGTTTGCTGGCATTCAGTGTTGCCCCGGCAGCCACAGAGATGATGACGCTGTTGGAAATAGAGCCGTTGCTTTCCAACACCAACACGCTGGCACTGATCACGGTGGGACCGCCGTAGGTGTTGGTCGCGGTGAGAATGTTGGTTCCGCTACTCACCAGCAGCGTGCCAGTGCCGCTGATCACCTGGGAAACTGTGACTCCTCTGCCGCTGGCGAAGCTCAAGGTCGCGTTGTTCACCACCGCTCCCGTGCCAAGCGGTGTGGTCAAGGCGGACGCATCGCCGGCAGCGCCCAATTGCAACGTGCCGCCGCTGATGGTTGTCCCATGGCTGTAGCTGTTGTTCGCATCCAGGGCCATCGTGCCGTTGCCCGTCTTGATGATGCCGGTGTCGTTCAAGTTGGAGCCGTTGATAAAGGTTCCGGTGACATCCAAATCAATGCCGCCGGGCACCGCCCCGCTTGCGACGGCGAAGAGGGTTCCGCCGCTTTCGCTCGGAACAACGTCAAGCGCGCTGATGGTGGAGGTGGTTGTTCCGCCGTTGACCGCCACTCCATCATCCAAATTCCAAATGCCATACGCGGTGTTGATTTGAGTTCCGCCCATGCTCAAAGTACCGCCGTTGAGATTCAACTGGCCGCGGATATGACTGCTCGCGCCGGCGCCGCCGTCGGCAGTGCCAAGTCCGGTCAGTGTGCCGCCGGCATTGATGGTCACCGGCAGGCTGCCGACCGGGCTGCCGTAACCAACCAGTGCGTTATCACCATTAAGCTGAACGGTGCCACCACTGTTGATGGTCAGGCCGCTGCTCGTATAAATACCGCTGTCAACGGCATTTGGCCCGGCCAAAGATAGCGTCCCGCCGTTCACCACCGTCGGGCCGGTGTAAGCCTCCTCCGCGGCCGAAAGTGTCAGTGAACCACCGTCCACAGTCAGCCCGCCCGTTCCCGTGATGGCAGCCGATAGTATCTCGCTCGCTGAACTGGCGTAATCCAGGGTGCCGTTGTCGGAGATGCCTCCGCCATATGTGCCACTGTTCAACAGGCCCGTGCCGCCGATCTGCAGCGTGCCGGCGTTGATGGTGATGCTGCCGCTTAAGGTGTTGGTACCGCTCAGGGTGAGCGCCCCCGGACCGGCATAGATGAAGCCGGTCCCTGTCACGGACGCCGAAATGACCGGAGAACAATTGGTGGCGACAGAGACGGTGGAGCCACTGGCGAAGGTCAGCGAGCCGCCGACGGCGCCGACGGCGATGGTGTAGTTGCCGCTGCCGGCAGGGTTAAAACATAGATTGTTCACCGTGATGGCCGCTCCCAAGGTGACGGTCCCGGCTGGGCCGTTGGTCACACCAAAGCTGGTCAGGGCAGGCAGGGTGGCGTTGCTCCAGACGACGTTGGTCGAACCATTCCACCAGTTGGAAGAAACGAGATCCCAACTGCCGCCGCCATCATGCAGGCCGCCGAGGGCGGGACTGGCGTTCCAAGTGTAATTCGCTGGCCCGTTGGTTACAACGTTAATCAACGTGAGCAACCCCGGTCGGTAGGGGATCTGGTAGTACTGAAGACCTGACGTGGGGGTGGCCCCCTGGTAGAGAAATTGCAAATTGCATGGGTCGATAGTCTGCGTCTGGTCGGGATTGTTGCGAACCAAATCACCGCTGCTGATGTCGCTCGACCAAACAGTGCCACTGACGTTGGCCTTGCCGGCAAAGGGATTGCTCTCGGTCGTTGCCAGTGGAGTCCATGAACCTCCGAGACTGGTCGCGGTAAAGGAGCGGAAATATCGCCCATTGGCACCCATCGCCTCAACGATCATGAGGTACTGGGGGGTCGCCGCCTTCACCGTGTAGACCTCCACGGCCTCGAACAGGTTTGCCGTGGTGTCGGTCATGATGGTCGTCGCGTTGGTGAAGGTGCCCGGGAAGTTGCCGATCGGCATCGTTGCCCGGTAGATGCTGCCGTTGTCATCCGCGAAGAAGAGATAGGCGTTCGTGCTGTCGCAGATTACCGTTTCGTCGATTGAGCTTCCCTCGTAGAGATCATATGGGCCCGACCAGCCATTCGGGTTGGTGGGATCGGACGAGGTCAAGTAACTGAAACTCCACGGGCCCCACTCGTACATGAGAACCCAGATATTCTTCGGGGCGAAATAGATCAGTGTCGGCGCAACTGTCGCCAGGGGCATCTGGTACTGGGTGGCGGTGGCCATCTGAGACCAATTGGTGAAGGTCATCATGCCCCCGCCCCATGCCCCTGAGCTGTTGACCGTTGAAAAATAGACAATGAACTCACCGTTGTAGTTGACGCAACTGAAGTCCTTCATCGAGAGCGACCCGTTCTGTGGCTGGGCGAGCGGGCCTGTCGACGTCCATTCGAAGGTCGCGGGCAGCGCACAATCTTGTGCGAAACAGACGGGTAATGAGCAGCAGATTGCTGAAAACCATAGGAGTGAAGCGGCCGTAAAAACACCTTTTCCCCACATTTTTGCAATAGACTTCTTTTGCTGCGATTTAAGGGCCAACCATTTCAGGGTCTGTAGCATAATTTGATTATGTTTGATCAGTGTTCGGACTCGCCGGGAATTTCGGGGATGCCCGGATCGTCCAGGATTTGCACGGCAGTGGCATCGCCGAGATCTTTCCAATCCTGTAGCACCCAGACGACTTTTTTGTCCGGGGTGACCTCGACCAGTTGCGGGCCTTTGCCGCCGCCGCCGCGCGAGCAAAAGATGGTGTTGCCGTTGGCCAGGCGCGTGCAGGTTTGCGGCGCCTGGTTGAAACGATACGCTTCCGGCAAATCGGTTTTGGTGAATTCCCAGACCGTTTCGCCTTTCGGATTCACTTCGCGCGTAAGGCTGTCCTGCTCGTCGGTGATGAGCGTATTGCCGTTCTTGAGGCGAGTGGCGGCCCACGGCGAGCGAATCGGATATTTCCAAACTTCATTAGTATTTTTATCAACCTCCACGACCTTGCCTTCGCTCAAGTAAGAAAGGAGATAAGTTCCCTGCGCGGTGTAACGCGCCCGGCGAAACTGCCCGTGAATATTTTTTGTGTCGAAAGTCTGACCGTAGGGAAGTTCGCGGTTGACCTCCACCACGCCGGTCTTGATGTTGACGACCATCAACCGGGGCGGCAGGCCGTTGAGGACGAACATCACCTTGTCCAAACCGATGGGCTGGCAAGTGTGGACTTCCGTGTGATTCGTGCCGCTGCTGTTGCTACAATCGTAACGCCACACCACCTTTTTCTCCGGCGTGATTTCGGCGATGTATTGCATCCGCGTGAAAAGAATGTTGCCGTTGGAAAGCATCCAAACGTCGTCGTATTCCCAGCCCGGGCCGGTCTGATAAGTCCAGATGACCTTGCCGTCGTTGACAAGGAACATCTTGGTGTAATTCTCGCCGACATAGAGCATCGGATGCTGCGCTAGGCCGTTGCCGGGAAGACCGGCGGGCGTGACCGCGTTTGTCCAATTGCCGTTGGGCGACGCGATTTCCGCCGGCCCCATTGCCGGCACATCCGACGCGGTGAAACGATCGAGATGAGCCATGCATGGTGTCGCCGAAGAATTCTTTGTGGCAGTCGGCGTGTGACAGCCGGTCAATGTGATTGCGACGCTTGCGGTAAAAACCATTGCCAATAATTTTGCATTCATTGTTTTTTGTGACATCGGTTTGGTTTTGAATTTGATTCAACTTTGATAATCATTTAACCGTAAGGAGATCATCCACCTTCGGGTTCACTTCAACCGTGATGTCCTTGTATTCGTCGAACAGGCCGCCATTGTGCATTTGCAGAGCAATCGGGCCGGTCTTGCCGGCTTCGGGCAATTTGTAATCGAGCAGTTCCACCGCCTTGGCGCCGGGCGGCTGCGCGACGGCCAGACGAGCCGTTCCCTTCGCGGCGTCCACCAGAATTTCGACGCGGCTCCATTCGTGGTCGTTGAATTTGCTTTTCGCCACGGTCGTGAATTCCACGCCGCCCCAACCGTTATGGCCGGGGCGATAATCCCAATGGTAGCCTTGGGGAATCATAAATTGGATTGCGCCGAGCGCGTCGAGCGGCGCTTCGCCGTCTTTGGGTCGCGTGCAAAAAAACAGCACGGCCGCCGGATGATCCGGCCTGCCCGAAACATGCCGCATCGTGAGCAGCAATCGGTAATGGCTGTAATCGCCCGCCGTGTAAAGTGTTCCGCGCCCCGCGCCCGTGCTGGCGATTGCGCCGTCCTTGACAATCCATCCCGTCGAGGCGCTCGGCGACAACTCCGCCGGGTAAGCGTCTTCGATGAGCAATTTATTGAGCCGCTCCAGATCGTAACCGCTGGGATTTTTTGCGAGCAATTCCTTCGTTTCCGGCCGCAACTGGACAGTGCTGAAGCGCGTCTCGTCATAAACGGGATCGTCAGAAATGATTTTGGTCAAGTTTCTGGCCAGCATTGATCTTACGACACTTGCTTTTGACGGCAGTGCCTTGGGGTTTTTTGCTGTGGAATTGGTTGACACCCCTTCGGCGGGCGCTACCACGGAATTTGAAGGCGAGGCAAGGTAATCGGCCAGAAGCGCGCTGTTCTTTTCCCCCAACTTGTCGCTCAGGAAAGCGGAAATCGGGTCGGATTTGGCAACAAGCTTTTTGGCGAAGCCGCTGACGTCCTTGATGTCGCCGCCGTCGAACTGGTTGGCGCTGTTTTCCTGGTCAATCCAACCGTCGAGCGTCTTGCCGTCGAAGAGGCTGGTCACAGTTGTGGCTTGACTTGTTTCAACGTTGGAAAACCCGATGGTTGTCTCCAATGAGGGTGAGTTGCGGATGACGAGGTCTTTGACCAGGTCAAATTTCGCAAGCGGGACTTTTTCAGCGACTTGCGACTTGAAGTCGTCAATTTCCAGGCCGTCCACATCGTTGCAAATCATCGCGGGCCGATGGTCTTCCTCGGCAAAACTAAAACGGACGTTTTGCAATTCCAAATCCTTCACATGCCGCGCGAAAAGCCCGAAGGCTGACGACTCGAACGGTTCGGGATAACCGGTGCCCAGTTCGGGCATGTTTGTCGCGGCCTGCTCGACCGTGCCGCCGCCGTTGAAATTCATGCGGATGTTTTGCAAGCGCACGCCTTCGATGTTGTCACCGGGCATGCCGGTGATTTGTATGCCGCTTTCTTTGCCCACACCACTGGCAATGACATTGGCGATGGAGATGTTGCGCAACACGCCGTTGGTGGCGCCGGGCGTGCGGTTGCGGCGGCCAAGAGTGATATAGATTGGGTAATGATTGATGTCCATCATGGTAAGATTGTTGACGCTGATGTTTTCCAAGATGCCACCGTCCACTTCCTCCAGCGCCAAACCGCGGCAACTGCGGAAGGTGCAGTTGGCGATGGTCACGTTGCGAAAGCCCCCGGAGGATTCGGTGCCGAATTTGATCCGGCCCATCCCGCCCTGGTGCGGTTTCATGGTGCCGTCGAGCAGCGTGCCTTCTTCAAAACCGGAAACCTGGCAGTTCACGATGGTGAGATTTTCGGTAATGACCCGGCGCCCCAGCGCGTAGGTGCTTTTGGGGCAAAGGCCGTCGTCGTTCGGTGAGTTGATGCGGCAATTGGAAACCATGGTGTTGCAGCAGCAATCAATGTCAATGCCATCGCGGTCGGTGTCCATCGTCACATTGTCCACGGTCAGGTTGTCGCAACCGGTGACGAGGATGGCAAAGTGGCCGCCGTGATAAATCGTGACGTCGCGAATGAGAATGTTGCGGCAAAGTTTTAGCGCAATGGCTTTGTTGCCCAACCGCACGGGCGGCAGATTGGTCCATGTGGCATTCGGCTTGTTCCAAATATTGAAACCGGACATGCGGTCGGTTAAGTCGTCCCAGGCAACCAATCCACCGCCGGAAATCATGCCCTGGCCCGTGATGGAGACGTTGGTAAGATTTTCGCCCCAGATGAGGCTGTTGTGAAAGTAAACATGCCCGCCGTCCTCGTAAGCGTGCCCTTGAAAAGGCTCGGTCTCGTCATAGGCGTTCATATTCTGCGGCGCACCCAGGATGACCGCTCCGGCGTCGAGGTGCAGATTGATGTTGTTCGTGAGACGGATGCTGCCGCTCAAATATCGCCCGGCGGGAACCCAGACCGTACCACCGCCTGATTGAGACGCCGCGCAGATGGCTTGGTTAATGGCAGGACTATCCAGAGTGACGCCATCGCCTGTCGCACCGTAATCGCGGACATTGAAGAGGGTTTTACCGTCAACGTCTTCTGCTTGTGCGTATGCGACAGCGAAGATGGCGGCAGCCATGCTTACGAAATCCACTTTCAAAATATTCAATGACATACTGTTCTTTTTCACTCATTTAACACGGTTGGATCTGCGATACACCCGGCCGGTTCGCAAGGGATGTCGGATGGAAATATAGACGGGTTCCATCCATTCGACAGAACAGGGTCAGGCCCAAAACCACGGGAAAGAACAGTATCGGAATCAAGACGCGCATAATTTTGTCGTGGGTGAAAATGATCGGAGCTTATTGTTTATGCCGCAAGCTGTTTAGCCGCTTTAAAGATGGATATGGCCCGTGGTTTTGTTTATAATGAAAAACTTTGCGGGATCTTCGGTTTCGGCGGTGCTCATAATTCCACTTTTTTGTCCATCGTGATTCCGGTCACACCGAACTGGTTTGCGAAGGGAATGTTTCCATTGGCTGCAACACGGCGACGGTGATTTCGCTTTGGCCGGGATGCGTGTAAGTCCAGACGACCTGACTGCCGCGAATAATGCATATCCGCAAAACGTCCAATTCGCCTGCGTAAAATCAAGGTTCCTCGACGTTTCTAGTGGGTAGCCATGAATGCGGTTGAAAACAAGGCCATCTATGAAAAAGCAACTCGTTGAAGCAGGTGCTGGCATGAACCACGCCACTGGCGGTGGCTTGCGGACGTTCAGGACCTCTTATAAATGGCAATTTCATCAATGTTTATGGGCCGATCAACGATTTCATCTCGCACGGGTTGTCGGGCGGCTTTCCAGCGATTCAAAGAACGCTTCGGACAGCCAGAATCGGCTGTCCACCCATCTCGCTTCACGGCAAGTTGCTTCATAGCACTTATTACCCATTACAAACGTCGAGGAACCAAAATCAATCATGCTGCGCCATCTTTGCCCGGCAAAACCGCCGGCGACAACGGCGTGTAGCCGGCCGCAGCAGGTTTGTTCGTGGTATCGCCAGACGGCATGCAAATCAGTTCGATGCCTGTGCCATGCGCGGGATCAAGATTGCGGCTGTATTTCTTGTCTATGGCGTTGTTCCAATATTCATGCACCCCGAGGCTTTGCAGGCAAACACCGTCCGGTTTATAGACCGTGCCCGACGGCGGATGGTCAGCCAGCGCCGCCTCGTAAAGATGACGGTCGGCGTTTTTGATCAACGGCATCTCTGAACGCAGGAAGTCCAGTCCGACCGATTCGAGGGCGACCGGGTCCTGCGAGGCGAAGAAGCTGGACGGCCAATGGCCATTGAATGGAGCGAGCCGCCATTTGTGCGGCGGGCTGCTCCACCGGTCCCCGGAATAAAGCCCGTCAATGATGTTCAGGACAGTTTTGCCGTTGATGTTCGTGCTGCCATACATATCCACGAGCTGGTTGTAGCTGGCCATCGGGAAATTCCAGTCGTGCAACAAGGCATGCTGGCTGCCGCGATTGTTTCCGATGATGCCCCAGTTGCTTTTGAAAATCATGGTGACGGAGGCGTTGCCATAATCGGTCTTATCCGAAGGATCGTGATAGGTTTCGGAGGGTGTGCAATGCCGTTTTAACAGCGCCATCGTGATGAGGTATTTCGTTTTGACAATCGTGGTGGACATGGAGGTTTCCGTCGGGCCGGGAGCGGAGTAGGAAAAAGCGTTGGGCGTGAAGCCGCCGAGGTGGCTGTCATAATCCACATCGGGAAACGCCGTGTGGCAATAATTTGAAATCGCCGAACACTGGTTCTCCCGCGCCGGATCGCAAAGCGTGATGTCCGACTGGCTCGCGCCAAACCGGTTGACCAGCCCGTCCAGCAGCGCATAGACCGACTGGGGCGAGGCGTCAATGGCGTTGCCGCTGCTGCCGTTGTTCAAGTTGAGTTTGACGGCGATCTTTTCGCCTTTGACATAAGAAGCCCCGCCGTTTTTGTAACGGAACAAAACGTCCCAGGCGTTGCTGATGGCCGGCTGGCCCGCGACGGAGCAGATGACGTTGTTCAAAATCTTTGTGATCCTGGCCTGATCATTAAACTGGCTGGACCACCAATACTTTGAAACGCCGTCCCAATTGCACGCGCTCAAATTGTAGCTCCAGGCCACGCGGCCCGGAAAAATTCCACGCGCCGTTCCCACCGGCTGGTTCGGTCCCATGGACGGGGTGAAGGTTCCGGTGCTTTCGGCGTAGGCTCTGGTTTCGTTCAGGTTGGCGACCACCGCCGAGCATACTACGCCGATCATCAGGCAAACCGCCGCCGCCGCGTAACGGTGCTGATACAAAAATTTCCGGGTGTGGCGGAACGCGGAAACCACCCCGAACAGGCTCAATAAATACACGATGCCGCCCAAGGCAATGGGCGCGCCGACCTGCTGGCACGGATAGCTCGCGCGGGACGGCTTGGGAATCACCCGGACGAGATACCAGACGAGCGCGGCCAGGCCGATGACGGGAAAAAACCATCGGACCCAGCGGCAGTTGCGGTTGAGCCCGACGATGCGGCCGGTTTTGCCGCACACACGAAACCATTTTTTATCAACAGGCATAGATCATCTTTCTTGGGCCATCAATCCAGCGGTTAGATGAAGGCCGAACATGTCAAGCCAGCGGAACCTTCGGAGGAGGTGTCTTCGCATGGTCAAATATAATGATGCCGCCACCTCACGGCAGGGGCGGGCCGAGTTTGACGCGGTAGAATTGAATCGGCGTTGCGCCCGCGTTGGTGTCCGTCCAAATGAATGGCATGGGCGGCGAATTGGTGATAAAGAGCGTGTTCCAATCCAATAAATTCGTCGAGGCTTCCACCGCGCAATCCGGCCCCACCTGGCCACTGACCTGGAATGCCAACTGTCCATTGCCGAACGTTACGGAAGACAGCGCGGGCAGCGTCAAGGGATTTACCGTGACACTGAAAGTTTGTGTGGCGCTCAAGACGGGGGCGCCGTTGTCAGCCACCCTCAAAGAGATCCAGTTGGTGGTATTGGCGTTGGTCACCCACGGTCGCCAACTGAAATTGGCGTCGTTGTTGTCGGTTTGAATGAGCGTCGCATGGGCGGGGCCGCTCAACAGAGTGAAGGTTAAAACCGGCGCGGGTTGATTCGTGTCCGTGGCGCTGGCGGTAAAGGCAACGGTCTGGCCGACATTGACAGTGCGATTACTGATGGCGGCCAGCACGGGCGGCGTGTTGGTTGCCTGCGGGATGAGCAAGTCAATGATGGTATAAGCCGGAACCAGGACGTTGAATGAGTTGCCCAGCCCGGACACGGTGTTGGTGGAGACGGGCCAGCTTGGATAATCATTTGCGCCGCTGTAGTTCGTGAGACCGAATTGATACTCAGTGCCGGAACCGGAGAGAGTCACCCCGCTGATGTTCACTGCGGCGGCAATGGCGCTGTTCGGGCTTAAATTGACCAACATGACGCCTGTCTTCCCGTCCTGCCGTTGTGTGGCGTGGATGCGCAAATTGACATTGCCGGATGTGCTTTGAAGAAACGTGTCGCCGACATTGGCGAGCAAATGAGCCATCATCGCTCCGTAGTAGGCATGTCCCGGCGTCTGGTTGTTCTGGAGAATGTCGGTGTGAAGATACCAGTAGTCCACGGTGACGATGCCATTTTCGAGCCAGGTCAAATAGTTGTCCGCGGCAAAAAGCGATACTGCGGCCCCGGTGGTCTGATCCGCGCCGGTTTCGGTGACGACGATTTGCATTTGCGAAGCCTTGGTTGCGCCCACAATGTTGGTCAATTGCGTCATTGTTGACTGGATGGTTGGAACAATCGTGGTTGACGCGGCCAGTATGTTGGCGGTGGGTTCGTTGGGATACCAGTGAATGATGACAAAGTCCGCCACGCTGCCGCACACGCTTAGTAATTGTGAATTGTAAGTGGAATTGCCGGTGTCAAACCCAACGCCGCATTTGATGGTATTGTCCTGCGCTTTCATCGCGCTGATGAATTGGATCGCGTTCGTGCCGTAAGCGGCGGGCGAAAGGGCGGGTTGGCCGACGCGCGTAGCGGCATTGGTCTCCGGATAATGCAAATCGTATTCCCAATCCAAATTGGTGCCGTAGTAGCCGTTGCCGCCCACTTCGTTTCCGATTTCCCAATACTTTACTTTGCCATTAAAATTTGTCCTAACATACCCGACCCACGCCGCCGCAACGTTTGTGTCGCCGCCGGCGTTGTTGGCGGGGTTGGAACCATAATTGACGGCGACAATCCCCTGGGCACCCGTCGGCAGGACGTCGTTATTCATTAAATTGTCAAAGGTGTCGTTGGAAACGATATAAATGCCGTTGCCGGTGTTATTCTCCCAATCATAGCAATCCGAATAGGAACCGCCGGGCATGCGCACGGCGGTGATGCCAGCGGCCTTCAACATGGGAGCCACACTCGAGTTGATCAGGCCGCTGTCATAAACGGCAATGTTCACTCCCAATCCCTGCGACGGCATGGCCGCCATTTTATTTGTAGTATTGACGCTCACATTGACGGGCGGAAGGACGGTCACGGCGACCACGCTGCTGGTGGCGCTGCCAGAACTGTTGGTCACGATAAAATCGAACCGGAAGACGCCGGATGCCGGTGGCGCCACCGTCACACTCGCATTGGTGGCATTTGGCAGGTTGGTCAGCGTGCCACTGCCGCCGCCCATCTGCCATTGGTAGTAAAGCGGAGGAGTTCCCGCGGCGGCCGCACCCAATGTGATTGGCGACCCGATGTAATTGGTTACGGCCGGTGAAACAGTCGGGGCGCCGGCGAGGAGTTGGATCGAGTTCGTTGCCAAGACGATGTCGAAAACCGCGTCAAAGTCACCGCTGTTTCCGAAAGTGATAGTCCCGCCGGCAGGGGGGAAAAGCCCGATCTGGCCTCCTGCATAAAGATTGCCGCCGGCCACGGCCATCGCTTCCCAACCGCTGGTCGAACTCGCCTTGCCAAATGACCAGGCATAAGTCGCATTGGCGGCCAGCGGCACGGACAAGCCGTTCCATTGCAGCCAGTCGCTATCGTTGAAGGTGATATTGGCCGAGAGATTGGTTTGCAGCGGCATGGCGTTGGCGGTGGAGACGAAATAAAGGTGGAGGTAATAAGGTTGGGAGCGTGCCGATACCGCTGTAAGAATCCAATCCGGCGGTTTTAAAAGACAAACCGGTCAGCACGTATCCCGCCTGGTTGTTTCCTGTGGTAAAGGTCTGGCCCGGTTCACCTGCGCCATGGGTGGACTGGTTGTCGGTATAGTAATTCAAACCGTCGGGAGAACGTTGTGTTTCCGTTGGTGGCAACTTGAGAAATGTCATTGGGTCCGGGGTTGGGAGCGGCGGCGCCGAGGTCAAGCAGCGTTTGCCCCTGAACCACTCCTGCCGCCAGCGCCACAACAGCCAGTGCGAGACAAATCCAGAAACATGCCCGACCTTTTTTCATTGGTTGGATAATCTCCGCAGGTGTCATTTCCGATATTCGACCTGTGCGACACGCTGCGCCTGCAGTCCGGATCGTTGTCGGCACTGCGCGGAACTGCGCCGCCGCACAAGAACACATTCTCGCACGCCAAACCTCATGTGTCACACCAATCTTTTCGGGGTCAGGTCACACCCGCAGGCCGGGCAGAATCTGAACTTAGTTGCAGGGTATAAAGCGATCTCCGGCTTCTGAGCGCCGTTTTCTAAAAGCATTTTGTTGGAACTTTCATGCCTCCATTGAGGCTCTCCAGCTTCGCCGTTCATGAAGGCTAAAACGGCGCTAACCCGATTTGCTGTACCCATCTTGCCGTAGGATCTTTTCACGTGAGTCATAACCGTAGCAAGCTTAGTCGAAGCTCCTTGCTGACCTGTTTCATAGTTTTCCCTTGACATAGCAGCTTTAAAACCTGTCTCTGACGCGGACTCAATTCGAGATTTCGCCGCATCATTTTCCCCTCATCAGTAATTTGGGTTCGTCTCATGGCAGTATTCCTATTTTAAAGTGTTACTTGAGGGCACTTGAGTCCATCAACGATATTTCGGCTTATGAGTCGGTTCCGTTGCCAGAGCAACAGAACCAAGGCGGATTTGAGGATTTAAGTTCATACTTGAGCCAGCCTTCAAGGACTCCGTAACCGGAAAAATTGCGCCTGCTGGGAGCTGTTGATTGGAATCGCATTGGAAAAGGCGCCGGCGCCGTCAAATATACCCGTGGTACTGGTCGTCCAATCTGCCAGCGGAATCGCCAAACTGGTTGTGGTCAACCATGTATAGCCGCCACCCGGTGTGCCGCCGATTCCCGTCAAAATCAAATTGCCATTTGAAACACCGGGCTGATTGCAAGTCAGCAATGGGATGGGTGCCACCAACCAGTTTTGGTTGACGCCCCCGTTAGCCGACCATTGGCCGACGACCGTTCCAGCCGTGGTGCTGGCATTAAAATCGTCCATGACCTGCCCGCTGCCGACGTTGTGCAGGATTAAAGCCGAACCGCTGGTCTGGAAGGTCCAAAGCTGGTTGGCGGCGCCGGTGTAGCCGCTCAATATCAGTTGCGCGTTGTTGGTTGGGCCGGACAGGGCGTAACCATTGGCGGCGGTGATTTTGTAATTGCCACCGCTGACGGAAACAATCGTCCACTGTTGATTCGTTCCGCCATAAGGTTGCTGGTCGGTGCCGGTGCCGCCGCCGCCGCCATTGGGATCATCCAGCGCCAGACCGCTGAGTTGGCTGGTAATTTTGTAGGTTCCGTTGATGAGACCCGGAGTGACGCTAACTTGCGGGGAGTTGGTGCTCTCGGTGCTGCCGTTCAGCGCGGACACGACATAGTAATAGGTTGTCCCATTGGTCACCGCCGTGTCGGTGTAATTCGTTCCGACCTGGCTGACGATGACAGTATAATTCCCGCCGCTGGTGGTTGAGCGCTTCAGATTGTAGCTTGTCGCGCCAAAACTTGGATTCCATTGCAAACTCACCTGCGCGTTGCCGGCAGTCGCAACCAGATTGGTCGGCGCAGCCGGCGAGCCGATCCAGGCGCTGACTTCGGAAGAGTTGGTGCTGGCGCCCGCTGAATTGGTGGCGCTAACCACAAAGTAATACACCACTCCGTTGGTCAAACCGGCAACCGTCAAGCCAGCGGTTGCCGTGGTATTCGTGACCGTGTAGCTCCCGCTGACGGGGCCATACTTCACGATGTATCCGCTGGCGCCGCCGCTCACCAGCCAGGAAAGGGTCGCCTGTGAGAGCCCAGCCGTCACCGCGAGGCCGGTTGGAACCGGAGGAGGAGACCAGCACCGTGCTCTGGACGACCACGGAATCGAAATCGGGCGCAGGCGCCGTCGGGTTGGAAATGGCGATGCTGTTGCTCCCCGCCAGCAACGGCACTGTAATGGTTTTTGAAGCCAGCGCAGTCCACGAACCGCTGGTGCCAAACGTCAGCGCAGTGGCGCTGCCGCCATTGATGCTGATGTTGGCGCCGCGGCTGGGATCGCCATTTTCATAAAAGAAAGTCACATTGTAGGTGCCGGACGTTGGCGCCATGACATTGTTGAGCGTCAGTGTTCCGCCATTTCCAACATAACCAACCTTTACGCCGGCGGACAGTTCCGGGGATTGCGCCAGACGCGCCCCGCCGCCGAGCACATTTCCCGCAGCATTGGCTAGAAACCGGAAGGCGGGAAAGACCGGCGCGAACCGGTAAAACGTAGCGCCATTTGCCGGAACGCTGGCGCTATAACCGCTGGTTTGGCTGCCCAAATCCGTGCCCGTCCACAAATCCTGCACTTCAGCGGCATTGGTAAATCCGAGTTGGGACCAAGTTACACTGACGTACGTGGAAGACGCACCCAAGTTAAAAAAAACCACCGCATAGCTGCCGTCCGCTTCGGCAGCGCGCCAGACCTGGGTGGTGGTGTTATAGGTAAGCGGTGCGCCAACCGACCCGGCCTGGTCAATTTGCAGCACGTTTTTGTTGAAAAGCATGGTCAGGTCATTGGGGTCCAACTGGGTAAGATCAACGCCCAGAATCATGGGCGCGCAACAGATGCTCCAAAGCGTCATCGTGGCTTGCTTTTGGATGGTGGTGAGGCCGTCATTGGTGCCGTTGCCGATCTCCAAGGAATCCAGATCGTTCCATCCGCCCGGACCGCCAAATTGCGTCCATTTGGGCGCGTCGTTGAACCGGGCCAGAACATTGCCCCAGTCGGTCAACGGGTAACTGGTGCCGCTGCAATAACATTCGATGTCGCCTTCGATGCGCCAGCCATTCGCATATTGTACCCAGATGCTTCCATTGTTCACATCCAGGCTGTTTGACAGTTCAAGATGAATGGGACGGCCCGTTTGGACCAGTGCCTGGGACCATGCCTCAATATCACCAATGTCCCCGTCGCCCACTCCGTCAATTTTGAGATAATCAACTCCCCAGGACGCAAACAGATTCGCCCAGGAATTAATAAACGCCTGCGCACCGGGCTTGGTATAATCAATGTAATACATGCATCGCCGTTCCCATAATTATAATTGACCTCATACGAGGACGTGTTGGTGACAATGTCCTGCGCATTGTAACTGGTTCCCTGAATGGGCGTATTCTGATTGTAAGCGGCCACGGGAATTCCCGGAGTCACGTAAATGCCGAATTTCAATCCCAAACTGTGAACATACGCGGCCACGGCGGCCATGCCGTCGGGAAAGGTGCTTGGATTAACCGCCCAGCGTCCATAAGCATCCACCGTGTTGGACGGGTTGAAATAATAGAAATCATCCAGATTGATATAGACGAAGCCGTGGTTTTGCAGCCCGCTGTTGTACATGGCCAGCGCCTGCGCTTCCACCGCCGCCTCGGTAGGGTGATTGCGCAAAAAGCTCCAGGTGCTCCAGCCCATGGCGGGAGTTGCCGCCACTCCGTTGGTCTCCGCGCAAACCGGAAGCGCCTGACTCAAGATGAACAAAATGGCCGCCGGCAGACAGCCGGCTGGTAATAATTTCACGCTCTTTTTAATGGTTCTGCGGGCGGCTGAAAACAAGACGCCAGCCTGGGGAAATGACTTCAATTTCATAATTTCAACTTGCAGGCTTCAAATAGAGATTGGAGTTCGATCAAGGCAAACCCCCATCAAAACCGACCATTCAATCGAATCGTGTATTCGCTGGCTTGGGGGGTGTTGCTAGCGATGGCCAATACATTGCAACCCCTTTTATTACTGTGCATCGGTTCCAACGCCTTCGGTTAAATTTGGATAATTGGCCGACATTATTATGGGTAAATGTGTTTGCCGGATTTTATTTCATTAAAGTGCAGACGCCAAAAGCATCAGGGCATCGCTTGGGGCACGGAAAGCGCATTCCAGTAGTAGGACCAGAGGTTGTTGAGTTTGCAATACTCGACGTGGCCGTCACACATGCCGACATTGACGCCGCCGGGCAGTAAAGTCTGTGGCGGCGATCTTAAAACTTTAGGTGCGGCGCCGGGGGTCTTTCCAGCCGTGCCGGGTAATGCAAACCCGGCCCATCATTGGCGTGCCGATTCCGACGCCGGTATACAGATTATAGGTGCCGTTCAGGTTGTCTCCCGAGACGAGAGTGCCGCCAGAGAGAGCGGTGCCGCTATTAGGCCACCCATCACACCAAACCGAGTCACAAAACATCGGCGTTTGGGACGGGTGTTTGACATTATCCAATTTCCCGAACAAGCCCTTCCCACCGACGGAGGTTTGCGTGGTAGCCCAATGATAGGCGCCATAGGGATTGGACCACTGTCATTCAAATAGAGCCAGCCGTTGAGCATATAGCTGGAGCCGTTGGTGACGGCGCCATACAACCAGGCGTAGGACGCGGTTCCAGCGAAACCCGCCCCGCGCCAGGGCAAATTTGGCGGCCGGGATATTGTTGGTGTTGGCGAGGGGACAAAAATCGGATATTGCCATTGCCCTGATAGGGCTTGATTCGTTCAGCCAGACGGCATTAGAGGTGTTGTCATAATCCATCGGCCCGTAGTCCTGCATGTACATGAAGGCCACGGTGGACAACTGTTTGAGATTGTTTTTGCATTGGAGATTCCTGGGCCCTGAGTTTGGCCGCAGCCAGCGCCGGCAGCAGCATGCGCCGCCAGAATGGCGATGATCGCAATGACCACCAACAGCTCGATCAGCGTGAAACCGTGCCCACGTTTGTTTTTTTCAAATGCATTCATCATTTTTCATTAAAGTTGCAAAGCCTGCGGTCGGGGCCAACCACCCCGACCGCAGGAACGATGCCCCATTCACCAGTTACTGAGCATCCTACGCGGAAGAACTCGGCGGCATTCGTGGTGGGCACAGTGTAGGGCGAGGTGGCGCCGGTTACCGGCACCCACGGGCCGGTCAGATTGGTTGATTCCAAAAGGCTTCCGTAGTTCCAGTTCAATTTCAGGTTGCCGCCTGACCGGCTTCCGGACAGCTGGAGCTGCGGAGCACCCGCGCTATACAATTGTTGAACTTGCGCCTGGGACAACGCGGAGTTGAACACCGCCACCTGGGCGATCTCGCCGTTGAAGGTGCGATTAACGAGATCGTAAGGATCACCGCCAATAATGAGTGGTGCATCAAAAGTTTGACTGCCCAGAGTAAGGCCTGTATCGGCGTTGCTTGCCAAACCGTTGGTGTTAGCAAGATACTCCGTTATTGCGGTCGGCGTGACCACCATCGCCACGAAGGACCAGGTATTTGTCGGCGGTATCAGCCCGGAGTTCCAATTCCAATAGTTATTGTTCCAGTTGACGCCTATGGTCGTCGTGTTGTAGTAGGCTATCCCAAACTGATTATTACCGAAATTCCCCACGGTGCCGTCACGGAGCATCGACGACCCCGTTGGCGCCATTTGTCTGCGGCCCGCCGGGATTGATCCAGGCGGTGATCGTGAGCGTGTTGGCGGTGAGACCCAAGGTGCCGGCAGTGACATAGGAATTGGCCGTGCCATCGAAAGTCTCCAACGCGCCGTTGTTGGTCGGGAACCCAAAGTATCCTTCAGACGGCAGCGGTCCGGTCACGCCGTTGAAGGCATTTTCAGCACCCGTCCCGTAGGTGCCATTGAACCCGCCAACGTGATCGTAGGCCGTAGCCGTGCCGGTGGACGGGTCGTTGGTTTCATTCAACAGCCAAAAGGCCACCGGGCTATCCGCCAGGACCGCGTTAATCTGCGTCGTCGAAGGAACGAGCGACACTGCCACCACGCTGCTCGTGACCGAGCCCGAAGACATTCGTCAACACGACCCGGAAATTCAGGTTGTTGGCCGACGTGTTGTTGGCGAAGGTCAGCGTGCTGGAGTTCGCGCCGGAAATTCCGCCGCCGTTGGAAAGATCGGTGAACACGCCGCCGCTTCCACTCTGCCATTGATAAGCGGGCACCGGCGCGCCGTCACCGACGGCGGTGATCGAAAGGGGTTGTCCGGCAAACGCGATGATGTTGGTCGAACTGATGTCCTGGGTGATGTGGGGAGCTTGTCCGGCGATGCCTGAGCTGGTCAGAAAGAGGTTTTGAACCTGACTTTCGCTCAAAGATTTGTTGAACACGGCCACTTCGTCAATCGTGCCCTGAAAGGTGCGGGCATTGCCGAAGGAATCACCACCCAACGAGACGGTTCCGCCACTGAAGGATTCAGGAGTATTGGCAACGCCGCTGACCACCTTGGACAGGTTGGTCACGGAGCTGTGGTCGGTGTAATACAGATAAATTGTCGCGTTGGTCGGGGTGATGGTCAGCGCCACGAACGACCATTGGCCGATTGGCGGATACAATCCCGAGTTGAAATTCCAGGTGCTCGGACTGTTGGTGTTCCAATTGTAGCCCAGTTCAGTCTGGGTGCCGTTATTGGCTCCCCCAAAGCCGAATCCGGCGACGTCGTTGCCATTGCGATACATTAACAATCCCGCATTGGGTTGCTCCGAGCTCCGTCGGGTAAATCCACGCAGTAATGGTAACGGCGTGTGTTGTTCAGGTTCAACGGGGGCAGCACGATGGTTCCGTTGGCCGTGTTCCAGGAAAGACCGCCGCAGTGTTTGTGGTTTCAAATCCAGGATACTGCCGGCGCTTGCGGGCCGGGCTGGTCATCTATCACCGCGGTCCCATAGACCCCGTCAAAGTTATTCCCGCTCGAATCATAAGCCGGAATCACGTTGTTCACGTTGTCACCCGTTTCATTCAGACGCCAATAGGCCCAGGGCCGTTGGTGAAGACCTCGTAAGCATAGGGTTCGCTGGCATTCGGAGCCGGCAGATCGGGCAGCACCACGAGCGACACCGGCGTGCTGGCGAGTGCCGCCAGCGGTGTTGGTCGCCGTCAGGTCATAACTGGCCGAATCGGACAGCGGCAGATTGGTCAACGTGAGCGTCGTATTCGTCGCGCCCGCATGCAGACCACCGCGCTGGTGAACGAGGCGTACCTGAAGCTGGTGGACCAGGCCCAGGTGAACTGGCAAAACCGGGCGCAGTTCCTGGCGGTGGCGGCGCAACTGATGCGGCACATCCTGGTGGATCATGCGCGCGGCTGTGCCGGGGGAAGCGCGGCGGCGGGGCGCACGTGCTCCCGCTGGACGAGGGCCTGGTCTTCTCGCCCGCGAAATCGACGGCCTTGGTGGCGCTGGACGACGCGCTCAACGAACTGGCCGGTGTTCGATCCGCGCAAGGCGCAGGTGGTGGAGCTGCGTTACTTCGGGGGGATGAGCGTGGAAGAGACGGCGGAAGTCGCTGGGCGTGCATCCGACCACGGTGAAGAACGACTGGCGCATGGCCAAGATGTGGCTGAAGTCCGAGACTCAGTCCTAAGGGCGCCGATGCAGGCTGAGCGCTGGAAGCAGGATCGAGGCACTCTGCCAGGCCGCGTTGGAGCAGCCGCCGGAGAAGCGCGCGGCGTTCCTGGCGCAGGCCTGTGCGGACGATCCCCAGCTTCGCGGCGAAGTGCAGTCGCTGCTGGATCAGCAGGCCGATTCCTTCCTGGAAAGCGCGCCGCTTTCGGCGATCAAGGCGCTGAGCGCAGGCGCGAAGCTGGGCAACTTCGAGATTGTGGAACTGCTCGGCCGCGGCGGCATGGGCGAGGTCTGGCGCGCGCGCGATGCGCGGTTGAAGCGCGACGTGGCGATCAAGGTGCTGCCCGCCGCCTTGGCGCGCGACCCGGACCGCATCGCCCGTTTCGAGCGGGAAGCGCGCGCGGCCAGCGCGCTCAATCACCCCAACATCGTCGCCGTTTACGACATCGGCTGCGACAACGGCACGTACTGGATCGCTTCCGAACTGGTCCGCGGCGACACCCTGCGGCGCATGATCGAGGCTGGTCCGCTTCCCGCGCCGAAGGCCATCGAGATCGCGGCGCAGGTGGCCGCCGGCCTCGCGGCGGCGCACGCGGCCGGCCTGGTGCATCGCGATCTGAAGCCGGACAACATCATGGTCACGCGCGACGGCCAGGTGAAGATCCTGGATTTCGGGCTGGCCAAGGCTTGGCGCGAAGCCCGCGGCTCCGACCGCATTCGCCCACCCGACCACGCATTTCACGATGAAGGCATGGTGCTGGGCACGGCTGGCTACATGTCGCCGGAGCAGGTGCGCGGCGAGGCCGTCGATCAGCGCGCGGATATCTGGGCCTTCGGCGTGCGTGCTCTACGAGATGCTGACGCGGCAAGCGGCTCTTCGGCGGACGACTATTGCCGCGGACGTGCTGGCGGCGGTGATGACGAAGGAGCCGGATCGGCACGCAGCGCCGTAGTTCCAGCGGATATTGCGCGCGCTTGCCTGGAGAAGGATCCCGGAAACGCCTGCGGGACATTGGCGATGTGCTGGGATCGCTGGACGAGCCGCGGCGAGCCATTGGCGGCGATCAACCCGGCCGCACCCCGATCGCGCCCTGGATTGCGGCGGCGGTGCTCGCGATCGTCGCGCTCGTGGTTGGCTGGATCGCATGGCGCGCGACGCGACCGGTGGACCACCCCTGACGCGCTTCAGCGTGGATCTGGGCCCCGAGGCGATGACCGGCGCAAGCACCACCGTCGCCATCTCGCCCGATGGCCGCAGGCTGGCCTTTCCGGCGCGCGGGCCGATGGGCGAGCAGCAACTCGCCACCCGCCTGCTCAGATGAGGCCGAACCCACGCTGCTGCCAGGCACCGAAGGCGGCTGCGATCCGTTTTTCTCTCCCGACGGCCAGTGGATCGGCTTCTTACGCTGGCGGCCAGCTCCGGAAGATCTCGGTGCAGGGCGGCGCGCCGGTGACATTGACCAGCATCGTTCCACTCAGTCCGGGGCCCAGGGCGCCAGTTGGGGCGACGATGGAAATATCGTGGCGGCGTTGGGGACTTATGTTGCCGCTTGGCGCGGGTTCCCGCCGAAGGCGGTCGCCGCACAGCCGCTCACCAAACTGGCTCCCGGCGAAATCGCCACCGCTGGCCGCAGGTATTGCCCGGTTCGGAGCGCCGTCCTTTTTACAGCCTCGGCTCAGTCAGCGGGATGGATAACGCCAACATCGAAGCGGTTTCGTTGAAGACGGGGCAAGTCAAAATCCTGCACCGCGGCGGGTATTTCGGCCGATACCTGCCGGGCGGTAACCTCCTGTATGTGCACCAGGGAGTTCTGTTCGGCGTAGACTTCGATCCCGAGAGGCTGGAGGTGCACGGCACGCCGGTGCCGTTATTGGAAGATGTCGAGGCCAATCCCGCCACGGGCGGCGGCCAGTTCGATTTTTCGGCCAGCGGAATCTTCGTCTTCGTGGCCGGCAAGGGCGCGGCGCAATACGAAAATTAGCGAAGCTGTACAAAGCAAT
>CAWCRR010000023.1:0-89060 GCA_963797825.1 uncultured Verrucomicrobiae bacterium | reverse complement strand
TCCACTTGATTGAAATCGAGAGTTCGAAATAGGGTGCTACTCACGAAGTCTTTTGTGATCAGCGTGCGACTTGCTTTGAAGGTGGTGGTGGCATGAGGCAGATTTTTGGCCAAGGCGCTTTGGGGTGTCACGACGACATCATATCCTTTGCCTCCTGACAGCTTAAACCATCGGTCCAGATGTGCCGAGGTTGCTTCCTTGAGTGGACAATCGTGCCTTAGCCTCAGGAAGAAGCCGATGACTGGTTGAACGGGGGTGGCAAAGTCTGCTTTCCAAAAGGACCAGAGGTCGGTTTCTGCGAGGCGCTCACAAGAGTCAGCGCCGACTGTCATGAGAAGGTCTTGGAAGTGTTTCATAGAATGGATGACGAATGGTTTGTTGTAAAATTATTGGTTCATTTGCTCTTCGGACGAGGCACGATCATCAACATGCCGAGCGTCGTGACTTCAGGGTCGCGGAGGGCGTCGCAGGCGTCAAGGTCGTCATGGCGTTTCTTAAACAGCGTGAGGACGGTTTGCGCCTCGTGGCGCAACGCAACCGGTTGCGCGTTGTCACTGGCGAAACCGGCGAGACGCTCCATTGAGTCGGTGAGTCTGGCCCATGGCGCGGTGCTGGGTTGCTGGGAAGCGGTGCGCGACGCGCCCAGCAATTCCTGCTGCACGGCGAGTTGTCCCCGGTCGCCTATGATTTCGCGGGTGCGCAAATCCAACCATTCCTGCAAACGGTCGCGTTCGCGGCGAAGTTCGGCGCGGCGGCGATTAAGAACATCGGCGGCGATGGGCCGGAAATTCTGGCGGGCGGCGGCAAGTGCTGTGGCTTCGGCGTCCTGCGCCCAAGCCGCGAAGTGATTTTTCCAAACGTCGCGGGTGTTGATGGCGTTGGCCGGGTCGGCGAGCGAAAGCCAGCGTTCGCTGCTGGTGACAAACTCGGCCACGGCGGGTGGACGCACGAGGATGGCGAGCACCTGCTCGAACTCGCGCCCGGCGCGGCTGTGGATGCGGCCAAGAAAAGTGAACAGAAGCGTTGGCTTGGTTACGTCGCCCGCGACGCCGCTGATGCGCTGGTCAACGGATGTGGCCGTGCCGCCCAAAGCCAGATGGCGCACACGGTCAAGGGCACGGCGAACGAGGGGATGAGCGCGGCCTAGAAATCCAACTTCCCGCTTTTGCGCGTCCTGCGTGATGTCCAGTTTGGTTGTGAGGCGGGCGGTGCGCGTGTCCACGTCAATGCCGGGCGTGCCTTTGAGTCCTGGCATCCACGGCGAGGGCAGAGTCAATTCGGTGATGTCCGGCGCGGCGTCACGAACATTGCCGCCTTCAAGAAGCACAGCGTCACGCACGAAGCGGACAAGATCAACACTGTTGAGCACCTCACCGCGCTGCCGGGCTTGGTCGGCTTCGGCGAACAACGAAGCTTCGGCGTTCAACCCATCCGCACCGAGCCAGGTGTTGGCCGTGGCGGCGCGCTCGAAGCCCTGCAAGCTGCGGTCAATTTCCTCAAGCAGTTCGCGCGTGGCGGAATCCGCGCCGGAATTTTCCGCGCCGGAAACCAGATCAAACGCGGGTTCCTCGCGCTGGAACAAAGTAGCTTCCTCCTCGACGAGGCCGGTGAGCAACCGCTCGGCGGTGGCCTCGGCGGACGCGGTGACGCCCAGCGTGTTGGGAACGAACGTGAGCAACTTGCGCTGGCGTTCGTATTTGGCAATGAGACGAAGCAGGATGCGCTGCTCGAACGTCCCGCACAAAAACAGATAGCGAACGATGGGCGTCTTGTCCTGCCCGAAACGGTCAATGCGGCCATTGCGCTGTTCCAGCCGGTTCGGGTTGAACGGCAATTCGAGGTGCAGCAAATGATGGCAGCGTTGGTGAAGGTTCAAACCTTCGGCGGCGGCGTCGGTGCTGACGAGGATGAAATTTTCTTGCTCGCGAAATTGGTTGGTAACTTTGGTGCGCGTTTTTTCATCGTCCTCGCCGCTCATGGTCACGACCGGGCCGACACTGGCGGCTTGCAGCGCGGCAACCAGTGCGGCCTGACTGTCCGTGTATTCGGTGTAAATGAGAACATTCGCGCCCGGCTCGGTGGCGCGGATGGCCCGCACTTGGGCGACAACGGTAGAGAGCTTGGGGTCTTGGCCGGTGGCGGTGGCGGCAATGTCAATCAACTCGTCGAGCGCGTCGGCCATGCTGATGAAGCGGCGAAGATGACGCCCCTCGGAACTGACTTCGCGCTCCAGCGCGATGAGTTGTTGCGCGAGGTCTTCGACTTCCAAAGTCTGCTGCTCGGTTTCCTGCTCCACGCTGGTCGTGCCGAACCGTTCCAAGTTGCGGTTCAAATCGCGCAACGTGCGTAACCGCTGTCGGCGGCTCTCCTGCGTTTCCGCCGTTTCGTTTTGGATGGCGCGGAAGCGGTCACGGACGGCTTGAAGCGTCGCTTTGCAAGCCGCAACGGTAGACACACTTCGTTTGAGTAACGAGATAAAGGAAAGCACGTCGCTGTAACGACGGTTGCGGAGTGCCTTGCGAAGTTCCGGCGCGATGAGCGCAAGCAGCTTCTGGTGGAGTTCGATGAAGCGGTCATGCTCGCCGCTACGCGCCCTGACCGGGCACGGTTCCACATCACGCTCTTTGAAGCGAGGCATACCATCTTCTGTGAGGATGTGTTTTTTGAGCCGCCGAACAACATGCTGCCGATAACGATCTCCACGGAGCACACCACGTCCATCCACCAGTGATGGATCGAGCAGCTCGCAGATGGAGGCGAACGAGCGGTCATTACCGTCGTGAGGCGTAGCGGTTGCTAGGATTAACGTGTCGGAACGGCGGGCGAGCACTTCTGCGAGCTTGCGGCGGAGCGAAGCATCGCGGTCATCGCCACTGATATCCATGCAATGATGGGCTTCATCAATAACAACGACGTCGTAGGAGGAACGTTCGAGTTCTTGAAGAACTCTCTCCTGTTTCAGGAAATCAATCGAAGCGAGTCCAAGCGAAATGTGGTCGAACGGGATTGCTCCAAGTTCAGTGCTGCGACGGACTTCGTCTAAGGCCTGGCGATCAATGATTTGAAAACGCAGACCGAAACGGTGGGACATTTCCATCTCCCACTGGTCGAGGAGCGGCCCTGATGGCGATACGATCAGGATGCGATGCGCGATGCGCCGGGCAATGAGTTCCGTTAGCAAGAGGCCGGCTTGAATGGTTTTGCCGAGACCGACACCGTCCGCAAGCAAAAGGCGTACGCGGGTCATGCGAATGGCGCGAAGGACAGGAACCAACTGGTAGGGCTCGATGCGGAGGCGACCAGGCTGCACCGCGCTGAGGGCTTCCATACCGAACGCCTGTTCGAGCAGGAAGGCTTGATGGTAGGCAAGCCAGTTGGGGAGAGGCGCGGGGTTTTCGGGACGCAACGCGCGCACAACTGGAGTGATTTCATCAAACGGACCGAGGAGATCCAACTCCTGTCCGGCGAAGTCACCATCAATTCCGCGCAGACGGTGCAGAACTTGCGCGCCGAGATTTTGAGTGTAAACCAACTCCCAGCGCAGCCCGCGAGCGGTGACCTCGGTCCCTGGAAGTAGTTCTGGCATGTAAATTATTACTCAAGGGTGAATCAATAGAAGTCGTGCAAGAAGCTGTTGGATTCTCTGGTAATTTCGCGCGACCTGATTTTTGAAATTGGTTTATTTGTGCGCATAGTTCTGTTGGCATAATTTGTAATAGAATTGTATTGGACTTCACAGAAAAAAACGACGGTTGCGAATTGTATCACTAGGACGAATCGTGTTTTCATACGTCACGCCCCACTTGGCCATGAACGACAATCTGGCAATCTCAAATTACCTCTCGGCAGTCTTCCGGGATTGGCGCGACAGTCGCGCCGAGTTCCCCCGCAACGATTCACCTTCCGGAACACTGGCATGAGGCATTTGGGTCATTTGTGAGTCATTTGCCACCGTGCCATGACGGGTTTGACGGGTTTATGGCGGGTTAGAGCAATCGAGTTCATGTCTCCTTTGTCCCCTTTGCGAGCTTTCGCGTTTGGCGCATTAGTGGCGCGTTTCTTGGTGCCGTCGCGGTAGTGGTAGTGGTGGTGACGGCGGCGGTGGCGGCGGGTAGTGCGCGGGTGCCGCGCGGGTAGTGCGCGGGTAGTACGCGGGTGCCGCGCGGGTGTTGAGCGGGTGTTGAGCGGGTCGTGAGCGGGTCGTGAGCGGGTGCAAGTTGTTGCCGCTACGGGTAAAGAATCCGGCACAATGCGGCAATATCCGGCGCGGCGACGCATGCCGGATTCTGCCGGAACCTTGCCGGACACTTGGACGAGCGCCGGCGACAGCGACTGAATGCCCGCGCCAATCAGTATTTGTGTTGCATGAGCCATTTGAGCCATTTATGAGCCATTTGCCACCGTGCCATGACGGGTTTATGGCGGGTTAGAGCAATCGAGATCATGTCTCCTTTGTCCCCTTTTTGTCCCCTTTGCGAGCTGGCGCGTTTGGCGCATTGGTGGCGCGTTTCTTGGCGCCGTCGCGGTAGTGGTAGTGGTGGTGACGGCGGCGGTGGCGGTGGGTAGTGCGCGGGTGCCGCGCGGATAGTGGTCTGCTCCCACGCGGTTGTCTATTGTGTCGCAACACATTTCCGCGGTGTAACGAAAATCTCTACTTTGGCCTCTCACAACCAAACTCGGAAGCTTGCCACGACGGCGAGCTTCCGAGTAAATTTCCGACCATGTTCGACCTCGCCGAGATTATTCGCCATCACGAGGGCAAGACCTTGGAATTCAAACGCGACCATTTAAGCCGGAGGAAACAGAAATGAAAAACGACGCGGAAAAATACATTGAGAAACGGAAGCGAGCCGACAAGGTGTTCGCGAAAAATTTTGACGCGGGTTACGAAAAGTTCAAATTTGGCGTGATGCTGCGGGACGCCCGCGAAAAAGCGGGCGTGACGCAGGAAAAGATGGCGCGGATCACCAAAACGAAGAAGTCGGCGATTTCGCGGCTGGAGAACCATGCTGAAGATGTGCGCTTGTACACCGTCTCGCGTGTGGTGCAGGCGTTGGGCAAAGCGGTGCGGATTGAACTGGTGGAAGCAAACCTGACGTGACGGATGACACGCTCCGATGTCCCTTTTGTAAAAAATTTCCGCGCGCGCCAACCCATCAGGTAAATTCGTGCCGCTGCCGTGCGCCACCCCCCCCCCGCCCCCCTTGCCCGTAACGGGAAGCAACGGGAAAAGAAAAGCTCATTGTCGTGCGACTTCGTGCGTGACAGTCGGAAAACGGAAAAAAATGAAACACGCAAGTTGATTAGTGATGACGTGCCATTTCGCACAACCGCGCAAAACCATTGAAAACATTAGCTGATTTCAACTCCCGCCGCCTCCACCATACTGAATTTCGTTCGGATTCGGACGCAGCGCGATGCGCCGCGACTGTTGTTTCAGCCAATGAACACCAGTGTTTTTTGAAGGAAACGGTTAGCGTCTGTGAACGGATTTGGCGGTTCAATCCGACTTTTTGCAGAAATGATTTCATTTCTAACCCATTGTCCTCAAAAACCCATTTTTCGGCCTGATTTGCCTCTAAAATGAGGTTTTTAAGGGGTTCAATCGGGCTGGCTTTTCCTCTCTCGGTTTTGGCCAATTGCTGCTCCAGAGCGGCCTTTTGGACGATCAGGGGGTTCTTCAATTCCTTGAATTCGGCAAGGATGGTGCCCTCCGTAGCTTTAGCGGAGGAGGGCTGTCTGTGCGTTCAGGTTCCTGGCTACGGATGGCAGGCCATCATAGATTCACTCCCATGTACTACGCTTACATTCTTGAAAGTGAGACCAAGCCGGGCGAACTCTATCGAGGACATACTGGCGACTTGAAGCAACGCCTGGCAGAACATAACGCCGGGAAATGTCCTCACACTTCAAAGTTCATACCATGGAAAGTAAAATTCTATGTGGCGTTTGAAACCGTGGAACACGCCCGGCATTTTGAGAAATACTTAAAAAGCGGTTCGGGTCACGCCTTTGCCAAGCGACATTTTAACGCGCAATGAATTTCGTCGCGCGCGCGAAGCTAGCGAAACTCATCGCCCCAATGGCGTCGATGCATGTCACCCTGGCCAGCATGCTACGCCCTACCACGATGGCCCCACTACTTAACGCTTTCGCAGCTTGCCATCACCGATGGCAAACCAACGTCATAATGGAATGGGCCGGGCTGGTGTTATTCGCAATTTTGCCTGCGATCGACAAATTGAAAGGTTGCGTCTTATCCGATAGGTTCAGAACCACCACGGCAATCTTCCCATCCGGGTTCACGAAAGCGGTCGTTTGCAAAGTGTCGGTCGTGGATGAACTGATGATCCGTCTGGCGCCGGGGCGAATGAATTTTGAAAATTGCCCGATGTAATAGTAGGAATTCATGTAGGTCAGTTGCCCGGTCCGGGTATCCGCATGGATCGGGGCAAAACAATAATTCTGGACGTGATTTGGCCCGCCTTGTTGATCCAGTAAAACGTTCCAGTCCGTCCAGCCTTCCGCCCCGTTGTTAAAATCGTTGATCATGGAGCGGCCATAGGTTTCGCCGTTTGTCCAGTCCATGATATTGGTGGTGCTGAACGGCCCGATGCACCCTTCCGTGAACAGGAGATGCGTCGAGGGATATGCCTCCTTGACGCGTTTGACGTTTTCAAAATTATCGCCCACGTACCAATGAAAGCCCACGCCCCAGACATATTTCGCCGCCGCCGGATCGTCCAGGATGGTCGAAGCGTATTCGTACATCAGGCTGCGGTTGTGGTCCCAGACGATGATTTTTTTGTGTTTCAAACCGGCCTTCCGCATGGCGGGTCCCAGATAATTTTTCACAAAATCGCGTTCCTCCTCGGCGGTGAAATTGCAGGATTCCCATGGCTGAATCGCCATCGGCTCGTTTTGCACAGTCACACCCCAGATCGGCACGCCTTCCGCCGCGTAGGCCTGGATGAATTTGCAGAAATAGCGCGCCCAGGATTTGTCGTATTGTGGCAGGAGCTTGCCGCCGTGCAACATGTCGTCGTTGTCCTTCATCCAGGCGGGCGGACTCCACGGGCTGGCGAACAGGGTGAAATGATCCTTCCCGGCCACGGCCAGCGCCGCCTTGATGAAGGGGATGCGATATTGAAGGTCATGCGCAATGCTGAAGCTCGTCAGGTCCACATCCCCATTCGTCACATACGTGTAACTCTCGCTCGAAAAATCGCAGCTATGGATGGACGTGCGCCCAAGCGTGTATCCGATGCCGCTTTGCGGGTCGAAATAGGCGGTCAGGATTTCCTGTTGTTTATCCGGCGGCAGTTTGTAATAGGTTTCCGCCGAGGCATCGGTCAGCGCGCCGCCGATGCCCACGATGGTTTGGAATTTTTTCGAGGGATCCACGAAAATGTATTCCTGCTTTTCCGTGATGGGCGGGCTGTTGCTCAGTTCTTCTTCGCCCGCCGGCGCCAGGCGTTGTCCCGTGTCCCGGGCGGTGACATAAACCTCCACGTTTTGGCCGTTGGAGGGGATGACGGCAAAACCCATCAGCGAAACGATGCAAATGATTATTTTTTTCATCAATTTAATGGATTGGAATCGGCCGGTTTGGCCGGGGTTTCAATCAGACAACCCGAAGCCATATCGAAACAACGGTTTCGGAGGATCGTTTGCCGTGATATCGCCCTTTGGCCAGGCACGTGGTAATTTGCCGCAGAACTTATAGTCGCCGAACAGGACATCCGTCAAACCCAAACCTTCCGTGCCCGGCAACCATGCCGCGACGAACGCGCTGCTATCGTTCAATGCGGAGTTCAGCACGAGCGGCCGTCCGGAATATAAAACGGTGACGACAGGCACGCCGTAGCTTGTGGCGCGGGCAATCAAGGCCGTGTCCCGCCAGGACAAATCCAGGTTGGTGCGGTCGCCAAACATTTCCGCATAAGGAGATTCACCCACGACCACGATGATGGCATCGGGTTTTTCCAGGTTGGTCGCATCGCTTGCGAATACCACCTGGGTTTGTGGCGAAACCGTTTGGCGGATGGCCGTCAGGATCGTCGTACCGCCGTGGGTCACCTCACCGTGGCCGCCCTGCCAACTGATGCTCCAACCGCCGCATTGCTGGCCCAGGTCATCCGCCGCGGAACCGACGACGGCCAGCCGCGCGATGTTTTTGGAGAGGGGCAGGACATGATTTTCGTTTTTCAAAAGCACCAGCGATTCACGCACGGCCTGTCGCGCCACGGCGCGATGTTCCGGCGAGCCGATCGCGGCGGTGAGCGCCGGGTCCACCGGAGACCGGTCAAACAATCCCATTTCAAATTTGACACGCAGGATCCGCCGGGCAGCGTCGTCGATACGTGATGGCGGCACACTTCCTTCGGCGATGAGTTGCTTCAGGTCGTCGATGAATTCAACGTAATTGTGCGCGTGTCCCGGCCCGAAGGGAATCATCATCATGTCCAACCCCGCGTTGACTGATTGCTCGATGTCCGATTTATACGCCCGGGGAAATCTGGTCGATCGCCGCCCAGTCAGATACCAGAAACCCCTTGAAACCAAGCTCACCTTTCAAAACATCGGTCAGCAAATATTTATTGGCGCTCATTTTTTCCCCGTTCCAACTGCTGAAGGAGACCATGATGGATTGCGCCCCGGCATTGATGGCCGGGCGATAAGGCCGCAAATCAATTTTGCGCAGCGTGGGCTCATTACAGACGGTGTTGCCTTCATCCATTCCGTTCGTGGTGCCGCCATCGCCGACGAAATGTTTCGCGCAGGCCAGGATGGAAGTCGGGAAGGCGGAGAGCGCGGCGCCTTGAAATCCGCGAATGGCCGCCGCTCCGAGTTCAGAGACCAGCGCCGGATTTTCGCCATAACTTTCGTAGGTGCGGCCCCAGCGCTCATCCTGCGCCACGGCAAGGCAAGGCGCGAACGCCCAGTTGATTCCCGTCCCGGCCACTTCCTCGGCGGTAACGCGTTCTTCGCGTTCGACCAATTGCGGATCATGGGCAGCGCCCATGCCGATGTTATGCGGGAAAATTACCGCGCCATCAACTTTGTTGTGGCCATGAACGGCGTCAATGCCGTAAAGTAAGGGAATTTTTAAGCGTGTTTGCAACGCGCAGGCTTCAAAGCCGGTGGCGAATTTCAGCCAGCTTTGTGGCGAATTGCCATCAGGGGGGTCAGAACTGGCGCCGCTTAAAACCGAGCCGAGAAAATACGTGGCGACGTCGCTTTGGTTGGTCAGGGCGGCGGAATCTACCTGAACCATTTGGCCGATCTTTTCGTCCAAGGTCATCTGCGCCAGCAACGCATCCACTTGTTTTTCAATTTTCGGGTCATCCAAAGCCACGCCGGCTGCATCCGGAACGGTGGCCATTGAAAAAATTAGGATAGAGGCGCCAACGAGAAAGGCATATTTGGAACACGACTTTTGATTCAAGAGAAACATATTTGAAATAGTGAACCAAATCCATGACCTTGCAACCACCACCTCTTTCGAGGGGGGTGCGTAATATTTTTCATAATTCGTTGGGTACCGTTTGTAGTTTATTTAGGGATACGCTGTTTAATTTTCCCCGGCCTCCCCGGAAAAATCTAGCTAGCCAAACGGTTAGTATTATGGGGAATACCCGCCATTGAATTTCAACGCCGCCGCCGTTGACTTAAATCCAAAAACTGACAATTTGGGAGGAATCCATATAGCCAGAATGGCCGCAGCCATGACCGAAATCGAACTGACAGGAACTGAAACGAAAAACTTTCACCTCCTGTCATGTCTTGACCGGGGCAGCCGGGTTCGTTCACGCACGCGCTCGCCCTCGTATTGGATGGCGCTGGCGTTTTTTTTTACGCTGGCGGCTTTCACGGGTCGCGCGCAAACGAATGGGGAATTAGATTCAGTTGCCGCGGTTCGCGCGCTGACGCCGGAACAGGCACAGCAAAATATTCCAGTTCACCTCCATGGCGTGATCACTTTTTTTTCCCAGGATCTTTTTTCCTATTTTGCCGAGGATCAGACGGCCGGAATTTATTTGTACCTTTCAAATGGTTCACCGACTAATTTGGAGCCAGGGCAGGCGGTCGAGGTCGTGGGTGTGGCAATCCCCGGCGAATATGCGCCGGTTGTATTTGTGGAGCGCATAGCAGTGACGGGCCGGTGCGAATTACCCTCACCCAAAAACGTCTCCTATGACCAGCTTGCCAGCGGCGCGGAAGACAGCCAGTTTGTGGAAATCAGTGGTGTCGTGCGTTCGCTGTGGAAATTTGGCGCAACGCCGTTCTATGAGATGGAAATCGCTACGGGCGGCGGACGGCTGCTCGTGTATGCGCAAAATTTGCCGGTGGCGCAGCCGGACAAATTGCTCGACAGCACCGTGCTCGTGCGAGGGGTGTGTGAGACCAAGTTCAACCATAGGCGACAATTGTTTGCCATCCAGTTGATGGTTCCGCGCCAGGAGGATTTGCAGATTGAAATCCCGGCGGCGCAAAAGCCGTTTGAAGTTCCGGCCCGGCCGATCGGGAGTCTGCTCCAGTTCACCCCGCGGGAAAATTTTGGCCATCGTGAGAAAGTCGCCGGCACCGTCACGCTGTTCGCGCCGGGCAACAAATTGTATTTGCAGGACGACCAGGGCGGCGTGCTGGCTGAGACTAAAAGCACCGAGCCTCTCGCGCTCGGCGACATCGTGGAAGTGCTTGGGTTTCCGAGCCAGGGCGATTACACACCGATGCTCCAGGACGCGGTGTATCGTAAAATCACATCCACCACGCCGCTGGCGCCGGCGCATGTGACCACTGACGGCGCGCTCGCCGGAAATTTCGACAGCGAACTCGTCCAAATTTCCGCGCGGGTGATTAACCGCACCCGGCACGGTGATGAGCAATTTCTGCTGTTGCAGGATAGCAATGTGGTTTTTCAAGCCGACCTGGAGGAGCCAAATGGCGCGGACATTTTTGCCAGTGTGGAGAACGGCAGCGTTGTCTCAGTGACCGGCGTTTGTCGGATCGAACCCGGGGGGGAATGGATTGCCGGCGCGGGCTGGCGCGCAAAATCATTCGACATTTTAATGAGATCGCCGTCAGACGTGGCGGTCCTGCAATTGCCGCCGTGGTGGACTTTGCAAAAGGTTTTGTGGATGTCTGGAACGCTGGCGTTCGTCGCGCTGGCAGCCTTCGGTTGGGTCGGTGTGCTGCAGCGGCAGGTCGCCGAGCGTACGCGGCAGCTTGAGACGGAAATCCAGCAGCGCCAGCGGGCGGAACGCCGCCGTGAAATCGAACAGGAACGAGCCCGCGTGGCGCATGATTTGCACGATGACCTCGGCACGGGCCTCACGGAGGTCAACATGCTGACCTCGCTCGTTAAAAGCCCGACCACGTCCGTCGCCGAAAAAGGACATTACCTCAATCATTTGAACGAGATCGCGCTCCGCATGGTGACTTCGCTCGATGAAATTGTCTGGGCGGTGAACCCGCGCAACGACACCATCGCGTCGCTGGCCAGCTATTTTGGTTCTCACGCCCAGAGACTCCTGGACCTGGCATCGATTTCGTGCGGACTGGACATTGCTGAAGATCTGCCGGAACACCCGCTTGACCCAAAAGTCCGGCAGGAAATTTTCTTTTCATTCAAAGAAGCGTTGAACAACGTTGTCCGCCACGCGCAAGCGACGCAGGTATGGTTGCGGATTTTGGTGCGCGAAGAAAGTTTAATCGTCGAAGTCGTCGATGATGGTCGCGGCTTGGCCGCCCAACCGGTCGCCGCGGGCAGCGATGGCATCGCCAATATGAATGAGCGGATGCAATCCATTGGCGGCACATGCGAAATCATCAGTGATGCGCGGCAAGGCACGACGGTTCGACTCCGCGCGCCACTGCCACGAAATGAATTATGATCGAAGTCGGCATCGTCGAAGACAACAAGACCCTGCGAGAGGGTTTTGAAACCCTGCTCAACCGCACGCCGGGTTTCAAATGCGTCTGCACTTGCGCGACGGTGGCGGAGGCGTTGAAAAAAATTCCGAAGGCCGCCCCGAATGTCGTGCTTATGGATATTCAATTGCCGGACGCGACCGGCGTGGAGTGCACGGCAAAAATCAAGGAGATGATGCCGAAACTCCAAATCGTCATCGTAACGGTGTACGAGGATTCGGATAGAATTTTTCAGGCCCTCCGGGCGGGCGCCTGCGGTTATCTGCTCAAACGCGCACAGCCGGAAAAAATCATCGCCGCGATCCAGGAGGCGCATGAAGGCGGCGTGCCCATGACGCCGGAAATAGCGCGCAAAGTCATCGGCCAATTCCGCCAGCAAGCGACGACGGCATCGCAGGTGGAGGATTTGACTGACCGCGAACGGGAAGTTTTGGATCAGGTCATGCGCGGCTATGGCAATAAGGAAATTGCCGATCAACTAGGGGTGACGGTGGCGGCGGTGAAATGGCATTTGCAACACATCTACGAAAAACTGCACGTTCATTCGCGAACGGAGGCGGCGTTGAAATTTAAGGGCGGATACTCCACATAAAACTAACCGTTTGGCTAGCTAGGTTTGCCGGAGGGGACGGGGTAATCTGTATGGCGTATCCCTTGAGAAAACTACAAACGTCAACCAACGAATTATGAAAACCATTATGGAGCAAACCAGCCCGAAAACAGGGGTGACAAAACTGTTACAGTTGCGCCGCCATTATAACATTCCTCACTGGCCCATGCTAACGGGAGGGGCGTGGTTTAACCTCAACCTGAATAAAATCATGAAAAAGACCCTGCTAATGGCGCTTTGCGCTATCGGCGCCGCTGGTTGGACCAGTGCTCTTGCCCAATCCACCAATATAATTGATGTTCAAATTCAAGATGATTCCATTGATGTGGATTACGGAGGGGGCGGCCCTAGTCCATTGCCCACCATGACAGGGGCGGCAGAGATTGGTATGGCAGGCGATATATGGAACACACTCGGTTCAGCGAGTGGCAACCCGGCGGGCACTCAGTTGGCTTACACCGCCTATCCCGGCGGCGTTTACACGCCCAGTCCGGTTGCATTAAATTATGCAAACGGCGCCCCGTCCGGTGTTTCCTTAACCCTGACAAATCCTGGCGACACGTATAACGCCAATGCATCCAATTGGGGCAATTATAGCACTTTTACCAGGGCTGGCAGTCCCTATTCGGCGTTGATGCAGACTTTGCTGGATGTCGGTGGCGGTCAAACCGCAACCGTCACGCTTACAGGGCTTACACCGGGGGCGGGCTATAATTTGTATTTTTATACCGCCGGCGACCAAAATGTGACCGGGGGAAGACAAGGTCTGTATTCGGTCGATGGTAATGCCGAGTATTATGTATGGGATGGCAAAACCACAAACCTCGTAAGCGGAGTCAGCTATCTCGAATTTCAGGGAGTTGCGGCCGATAACACCGGGACAGTGGTCATCACCATAGGCAATCCTTCGGCTGAGACCGACATGAACGGTTTCCAATTGGTCCCCGTTCCACCCGCCGCCTCGCCGTCCAAAATCGCCGATATGTCCCCGAATAGCTCCCAATTCTTCAATGATGTCACTGATTTCACCTTTACCATCCAATCCGCTTCCACAGGAGGTGCGCCGCTGCCCGCCAATCCCACGAGCAGTGTGGGGATAATCGTCAATGGCCAAAACGAATCTTCACAACTCCAATTCAGCGGCAGCAACACCTTCTGGAATGTAACCTGGCCCGGTTTGACATCCAACACGGTTTACAACATCGGTATTGTCGTCACCAACAGCGCCGGTTTGTTTTCCTCAAACTCGGTTAGCTTTGACACCTACGCTCCGGCCATCGTCATCCCTGTTGAAACTTACGACTTTAATGGCGGCACGTTTATTCAGAATTTCACGCCCACCAACGAACCGGAGGCAACCAGTTATTTCGGAGTGACGGGTTCTAACGGTGTTGATTATACCATGGTTCCCGGCTCAGGCGTGGCAGGAGGAGGAACCACCCTCGCCCCAAATTATCCAGACCGTGGCGACAGCAACGTTGCCTTCCAGGTCGCCAGCGATCTGAATCTGCCGCTTTACCAGGCCCAAAGCAATGCAGCGATCTACAATGTGAACCTTGGCTATAACAATGCGGGCGACTGGTTCAATTATACCCGCAATCCCTGGCCCTCGGGTTATTACATTGCCTATGCGCGGGTAGCCAGCGGCAATGGCGGGGGCGGCAGCGAGGCTCTTAACTTGTTGACCAGCGGGTATGGCACAGACATCCAAACCACCAACAACATCGGGTTCTTTAGCCTGACCGCCGGTAGCAGTTGGAACTATTATGTTTGGGTGCCGCTGACCGATGGCAATGGCAATATGTTGCCGGTCAATATCCCCAGTGGCCAACAAACCCTTCAGTTGCTCAGCGGTGGAGGATTGAACGTCATTGACTTCATGTTGATTCCCGTTCCCGCGCTCGGTTTGCCGCCGACTATCAACAATTTCAGTCCGGCACTTTTGAGTGGTCAGAACGTGTTTGTCAATCCTTCGAGCAATCTAACCTTCTCGGCTCATTCTTTGATCAGCACCATTAACTCAAGCAACGTTCACGTAACGGTAAATGGAAGCGCCATCCCCGTAACAGTTACCGGTAGTGGCACTGCCAATGTAAACGCCTCATGCTCCATTTCAGGCGCTAATCAAATCGATACCTTCACTGTTAGCGTTGTGGATAACAATGGATTGTCCAACAGCATTACGGGGACTTTTGACACCTTCAATCCAAATAACTTCCATTGGATGGCTGTTGACTATGATTACAGCACGAATAATGGCACCAGCACCGGCGGTAGCGTTGGGAATGGTTGGACGGGCGGCCTGTTCATTCAAAATCTCGTGCCGACCGGCGATACCAATGCTCCAGGCGGCCAGCTATGGCAGTATGAAACCAACAGTTACTTCGGATTTCCGACCGGCCTTTATCCGTCAATTGATCCGGCCGGCCTGGGCGCCGTGGCCCAGCAAAGTATCGACATCTATTGGATCACCAATTCGACACAAGATCCGACTAATTCTGGAAGTCTGGTAATATCCAATTCCATCTACCGCGGCGGTTCTGACGCTGAAACGGTCAACAATCCTCTTGATGGTGGTGATGGTGTGGGCACTCAAATAGCGTCGGATTCTACTGCTGCCCTGTTTCCGGAATTTATTTTTGCACGAACAAACGTGTTCTCCGGACCCAATGGCACGGGTGGTCCTGATTCGAACATCTGTGAATTTAATGTTTCCTATTTCTACACCAATGATTGGTTGAACTATACGCGAATATACCCGGCGGGCACATTCAACGTCTGGGGACGGCTGGCGTCTGGCAGTACCGCATTCAGTGGATGCGCCCTGAGCATGGTTACAGCCGGAGTGGGTACCTCGAATCAAACCACGCAAGTCCTGGGATCATTCTCCGATGCGACTCCCACAGGCTGGCAATCTTATCATTGGATCCCGCTGGAGGACACCAACGGCAATATGGTCTCCATTCAATTGAATGGGTTGGCCACATTGAGGCTGACTGCGCCTACTAATGCGACTCCGGGCGGCGGAGCACTCAACCCGCTGTTCTTCATGCTTACCCCGGCGGTTAACGCGTCCTCATTTAGTGTCGCGGCCTTGGTCATAAGTGGGAATATCCAGATTTCCATCCCAACTCAGCCAAGCCATAGTTATGCCCTGTGGTATACCGCCAGCCTTTCGTCGCCAAGCTGGACCCAGGTGGGAAGTGGCATCACGGGTGATGGGACTGTCCATGTCGTGTCCCAGTCTTTAAGCGGAGCAAGCGGCTTCTATCGAGTTGTTGCCCACTAAAACAGCATAATAGATTGAGAAGATGTGTAAGACAGAAGATCGTTATTTAAATGGCAAGCAAGTGGCGTTCGGGATTGGGCGAAAGCCCAATCCAGCCTCCGCTGGCTTTACCCTGATTGAATTATTGGTTGTCATTGCCATCATCGCCATCCTCGCAGCTATGTTGTTGCCTGCCCTGAACAGCGCCAAGAAAAGAGCGCAGGAGATACAAGCCATTAGTAATCTGCGACAATTGGGCCTGGGTTTCAAGAATTACACTGCGGACGGCCTCGATAGCATCCCCCCCAACGGCGATGAACAGCATCAACCGGCCAGCCTGACCGATCTCAGCAATCCGCAGTGGTGCCCTGGCCGGCAAGATGTTGTGGGTGATCTGAGTCCAACCGGTACTTCACCCGGAAATAATATCGGCTATCAGTGGATCGAGAAAGGATTGATCTATCCCTATTTGAAGAATCCCGGGATCTATTTGGATCCATCCGACAACTTCGGCATAACCTCATCGGGATTCGGAACCACAAAAACTTATCCGCATGTTCGCAGCATGTCGATGAACGCGTGGATGAACCCCATTGTGCCGTGGAATGGTCAACAGACAAAAGTCGTGATTTACACCAAAGAGTCTTCGGTTACCCGCCCGGCCGATTTCTGGGTGCTCATTGACGAGAACCCTTTCAGCATCAACGACGGTTGTTTTATATGTGAGCCGGGAGTCAATAACTGGATTGATTGTCCGGCCTCGTATCATAACAATGCCGGTTGCTTAACATTTGTCGATGGACATGTGGAGGACCATCTATGGCATGATCCGGCTCTGCTTAAGGGCTTTTCTCTTCCGACGGTTCCCATGGGCAATCCAGGCTTTGTTCAAGTTCCTCCCGCCCAAAATCCGGACGCCGATTTGAAATGGTTGCAGGACAGAAGTACCACGCTCAAATAAATGTGCTCAAATGTTGTGGCCGGGAGCGGGTGTCGATTGTCCATTTTTAGCCGGGGAGGCAGGGGTGAAGGCTTTATGAAAAACTGCCAGGCAGAATGGCAGCAGTTTGATTTCAAGTGTCGTCTTCGCCTTTGGATTTCGACGAACGTTCTTCGTGCCGTTGTTTTCATTGCTGTTTGTTGCATGATGCCGGCCCATCTCCAGGCGCAGGCCTGGACAAACAAGACACTCTCCGCCAGCCAAAGTGCCAATCTTCTGGTCAACGCCATGACTTTCAGCCAGGAGACAGCCATGGTCAGCGGAGCGGGCGGCTCGTATGTGGGCAACATCCCCGCCAACGCTTCGCCCGCCATTCCGGCATTGAACTTGCAGGACGGACCCGCCGGCATTGGTGACGGGGTGACCGGCGTCACCGCTTTTCCCGCGCCCATTGCCCTCGCGGCGAGTTGGGATGTTCCTTTGGCACGCCAGTACGGGGTAATGGTGGGCAATGAAGCTTGGGGCAAAGGCGTCGACGTGTTGTTGGGACCGATGATGAATATGGCGCGCGCTTACGAGGATGGAAGAAATTTCGAGGGCTACGGCGAATCACCGGAACTATCGGGGGCAATGGCCGCCGCCGAGATCAACGGCATCCAGAGCCAGGGGGTCATCGCCACCGCCAAACATTTCGTGTGCTACGAAGAGGAGGCTAACCGATTATACATGACGGCGGACGCAGACGAGCGCACCCGGCAGGAGATTTATTATGAGCCGTTTTTGGACTCGGTTCGGGCCGGGGTTGGCGCCGTGATGTCGTCTTACAATCGGGTCAACAGCCGTTACGCCGGTGAATTCGAGGCACTCAATGCCACTTTGAAAAAGGAGTGGGAATTCAACGGCTTCGTCATGAGCGATTGGGGCGCGTCATTCAGCACGGCGGGGGGGATGAACAACGGCCTGGACATGGATATGTACAACAGCTTTGCCTACACTTCCGGCGATATCACCACCGCCAATCAATTGGGCAACGTCCCTGCCCCGGAACTCAACGGCATGGTGCAGCGGATTCTCACAACCATGTTTCAATCTGGCATTTTCGACAATCCGCCCACCGGAAATCTCAGTTCGATGGTAACCAACTCCACCCACCAGCAATTTGCGCTAAACGAAGCCGAGGAGGGCATGGTCTTGTTGCAAAACAAAGGCGGCGTGCTCCCGCTGAGCCCCTCGGTGCATTCTATTGCTGTGATCGGTTCGGTGGCAGGCGTGGCGCCGATTTCAACGGGCGCCGGTTCCGCAGGCGTGAACTTGCCCTACAACGTCACGCCGCTGGCGGGAATCACCAATCGCGCCGGCAGCGACATCACCGTCAGCTATGCCCAGGGTGACGGCGCCAGCCTGTCCCAAGCGGTGCAACTGGCTTCCACGAACGATGTGGCGATTGTATGTGTGGGCCAGCAAACCAGCGAGGGTTCCGACCGCTCCAGCCTTTCCCTGCCCAATGGCCAGGACGCTTTGGTGGAAGCCGTCGCTGCCGCCAATACGAATACGATTGTCGTGATGTATGAATCTTCGGCCACACTGATGCCCTGGGCCAATCAGGCCGCGGCCATTTTGATGGCGTGGTATCCAGGACAGGAAAACGGCAACGCCCTCGCCCATGTTCTGTTTGGAGACGTCAATCCCTCGGGAAAACTGCCTGTGACCATTCCTCCCTCTGCAAGCCAGGTGCCCACCGGCACACCACTCCAATGGCCCGGTATCAACGGCCATACGGTGTACTCCGAAGGGTTACAAATCGGCTATCGCTGGTATGACGCCAATAATGTGACACCGCTATTCCCGTTTGGATTCGGATTGTCCTACACATTTTTCGGTTACAGCAACATCACCGTAAGCGCCGTCAGCCCTTCGGGCCAGGTGCAAATCGGCTTTGACCTCACAAACTTGGGCACTCTTACCGGCGCGGAAGTGCCCCAGCTTTATCTCGGCTTTCCTGCTGCCGCAGGCGAACCGCCAAAGCTGCTGAAGGGATTTCAAAAAATCACTCTTTCACCGGGAGAGAAGCAGCATGTCACTTTCAATCTCAACTGGGAAGACCTGGCCAACTGGGACGCCACCGCTCGCGGCTGGATTGTCACGCCAGGGGTGTTCCAGGTCCTGGTGGGCGCCTCCTCGCGGGACATTCGTTTGACCGGAAGCTTCATGGTTAATTCCATTCCATCAAGCGACCGGGCCAACGCAGCGCTGCTTCAACCTGTGGCCGTTTCATCCACCCTGTCCGCCAGCACGCCCGGCTCGGCGGCGGTGGACGGCGATCCGACAACGACGTGGACATCGCTGGCCGCCAATCCGCAGTGGATTACCGTGGACCTCGGCGTAATCAAGGATTTGTCACGTGTGCGGCTTCTGTGGGGCGCCAATTACGCCACCAGCTATCAGATTCAAATTTCCAGCGACGACACAAATTGGACAAGCGTTTACATGACCACCAACGGTGGCGGAGGCACGGAGGACGTTCTTGTTTCAGGCCGTGGCCGTTACATTCAAATGTACGGCACACAACGCGCTGGCGCTGGCGGCTATTCGCTTTCAGAATTTGATGTTTTTTCGCAACCGCAGCAGCCCTTTGGCGGCGTGGTGTCTGCTTTGCCCGGCCGCATTGAAGCGGCGAACTACGACACCGGCGGCGAAGGCGTTGCTTACTATAACACGATGGTTGGAAACCCCGGCGACGCGTACCGTTCGGATGATATTGGTATCCAGCCTGCCAGCGACACCGGCGGCGGCTACAATGTCGGTTGGCTCAACAACGGCCAGTGGCTGGAATACACAGTCAATCCCCCGGATCCATCGGCCATTTACAGTATCAACGTCCGTGTGGCGGCGCCGGCGGCCGGCGGCCAGCTTCGAGTGAGACTCAACGGCGCCGTACTGGGCGCAGTTTCCATTCCGAACACAGGCGGCTATCAAAGCTGGCAGACCGTCACTTTGCCGGATCTCCCAATTCAGGGCGGCATCGGCAGCCAGGCGCTGCGATTGGAAGTACTCAACAACGGATTCAATATCAATTGGGTCGATCTGGATCGGGTTCAGGCTTGCGGCACCAACGACCTTGCGCTGAACCAGCCGGACTCAGCCTCGTCGCTCCAGGCGACCAACTATCCCGCCGCGGACGCCATTGATGAAAATCCAACTACACGTTGGTCCTCGGCCTTCAGCGATCCTCAATGGATTCAGGTGGACCTCGGCTCGGTGCAAAACATTGGCCGCGTCTGGCTTAATTGGGAGAACGCCTTCGCCCAGGATTACAGCATTCAACTGTCTGCCGACGGGAACAATTGGAGCACCAATTACACCACGACCAACGGCCCGGGCAGCATCAATGATTTGGCGGTGCTGGGTAGCGGCCGTTACGTGCGCATGTACGGCACTCAACGCGTCACTCCCTACGGCTATTCACTATGGGAGTTCGAAGTTTTTCCCGCCTTGGCGCCGCAGCCGGCCATGGCCCTGAACGGGACAAATGTTGTCATTTCCTGGCCGAACACGGTGAGCAGTTGGTCACTGCAAGCAACTCCAGATTTGGGCGTGCCCGGCAGTTGGAGTAATCTGGCAATACCTCCTTTTTTCCTGAACTCCGAATACATCTTCACCGACACCGTCAGCGCACCCGCGCGGTTTTATCGCTTGGAACAGAATCCTTGAACCGTGGCTAATGACGTTCCAAAGTAATGGTGTTAAACTGGAAGCAGATGTCGTCTTATATAAGAGCAATCGCGGGTTTGGTTTTTTTCAGCTTATAGGCAAGTAAGATCGACGCGGCAAACGCCTTGTAAAATATATCGCTACAAATCTAATGTATCGGGGACATTTCCATAAATAAGGCGAAAACATAATATTTCAGGCAAAATCACAGCATTTTAGTGCTAAATTCTGCAGTTCGCTCATCTTTTTATACGATCCTGCCAAAAAAACGCAAACTTTAATAAAAAAAACGTTGACGTATTTTTTAAACGTGATATAAAGTACTACATATCACCTGCAATATGTGAAAAAACGAAGGAAAACGAACCGTTTTGCCGTATCTAACTGAACTGTACATGAACCGTATCAAAGCTATGAAATCATTCATAAAAAACCTGACAATCGGAAGTTTAGTGATGTTTGGGGTTTATCGGGGGTATTCAAATACACAATTATATCTCGACCCAACCCAGCCCTGGGTAGGGTATGTGAATGTCTTTGACCTTCCATCAACGCCAGGGTCTGGCAATGTAGGAGGATATGAATTCGGCAGTAGTTGGGCCATGGGCGCGCTCACGGCATATTATGATAATCCCGGCTCGCCGGGTACACTGACTGTGATCGCCAATACAAACACTTACGCCCCCGGCAATTCATATTGGGTCAATCCGGATGGGAGCGGCAATAAAATAGTGGACGCAAGCTGGTACGTCCAGGATGACACTCTGGCGGGACAGACGCTCACCTTTTCGGGTCTCTGTCTGACCAATACACTGGGAACAAATGGCACCTTCACTTCAACCGTGTTCATTAAAGATTTCAACCAAAGTTATCAGGTCGTTGCCTCCGCCGTCACAACCGCTGTCAGCGGACAACCCTTCACTATTACGTTGGGAACCACCAGCGGAGATCATATCCAATACGGATTTGAAACCATCGGGCCGGATGCGAACCCTACGAACGTTTACGACCTGGGTGAAGCAGAATATCAAATCCAATATCCGCCACTGGAACTCTCCACGCTCTCAAGCCAGGCGGCTGTTATTGGGCAAAATGTAAGTTTTACCGAAACGCCATTAGGCGGTTCGCCATTCACATACCAATGGACGTTGAATGGAACACCGCTCGCGACCGGGGGTCGTATTTCCATCACCAGCACGGCAACCAACGGAACATTGACCATTTCAAATACGATGGGGACGGATGCCGGGACCTATGCCGTGACGGTGACAAATAGCGACAATGTTTCGGCATCGGAAAATGCACAATTGGTGCTGGCCCCTCTTAGCCAGGCTGCGACCAATCTGGTGATCGATGCGAGCTTTGAAAGTGGCGCGTTTGCAACCGCATCAACCGCTGGATGGTTCAATTATGGCAACTCCAGCTTCAATAATACAAACGATTGGTATTATGACTCTCCGGCGGAAAATCCTGACGTCACCGTGGTGGACGGTACGAATTGCCTCGAAATTGCCAGCGGCGGAGCGAACAGCTACACAGGCGTTTTTCAGGATCGTCCGGCATTGCCGGGCCAGGTTTATACCGCCAGCGCATGGTTTTTAACACCCCCGACCTACACCGGAGACCAACTCTACGGGAATACCACCTGCAATCTGCAGATCCAATTCCACGACGCCCAAGGGAACCTGCTGGTTGATTGGGAATCCACTCCGTTTGGAACCAACGAATCGCCAGGCGTCTGGATCAACATGCCCGTCACCAATGAGTATGCCAATGACTACTTCACCTTATTGAAAGTGTCCCCGTTCATTGTAGCGCCTCCAAACACGGCTTCCATACGCATTCAGGCGGGTTATCACGCTCCCGACAACGCCAGCGGCGGCAATATGTATGTGGACATGGTGGATGTGACCTTGCAAGAGCCGGTCGTCCAACCCGTCGGCAGCACGTCGGGCATACAATTAACATTCCCCACGTTGTATGGGCCGCAGTATAATGTTCTTTATGTGACCAACCTGACCCAGACGACCTGGCAGGTGTTGACAAACATCACCGGGGATGGCACGACGATGACGGTGACCGATCCGTTTGGAGCAACGTCGCGGTTTTATATTGTCAATACTCAAAACTAAACGATTGTCTATCTGGAAGCCGGCATCAAACGGCCGGCTTCCAGGCAAACTTGAGAGGCACGAGAATATCATGCAGGTAAGATCAAAAGATTCCGGGTTTACGCTGATTGAACTGCTCGTCGTCATCGGGATTATTGCAGTTCTGGCCGCCTTACTGTTGCCTGCCCTGGCGGCCGCCAAATCCAAGGCCCAGGGCACCCGCTGCGAGAGCAATCTCAGGCAATTCCAAATCGGCTGGACGATGTATGCCAATGATAATCGCGATAATATTTCGCAAGTGACCGGAGAGAACGATGAGGACGATAATATCAGGGACGCGGCGGTCCAACCGGGCGGACCGAAAAGTTCGTGGGTATTGGGAACGATGGCCAGCCTGCCCGACGCGACCAACACCCTGTTGTTGCAGACCGGGTTGCTCTATCCCTATAACAACAATATCAATATCTATAAATGCCCGGCGGATGTAACAGGCGTGAAACCGGCTTTGCAGGGACTGCAGGATGTCCGGAGCTATTCGATGAATTGTTGGATGAATCCCGCTCCTGCGGACAACTGGAACACCACCAGTGGTTACACCGCGCCACCGCGAAAGCAGGTGGTCTATACCAAGCTGGGCGCGATTACTCCGCCTACCGATCGATGGGTCCTTCTGGATGAAAATCCTTATAGCATCAATGATGGCATGTTTGTCTGCGACCTTGCCGACACCCACTACTGGGTTGATATTCCCGCCAGCTATCATAATGGGGCGGGCGGCCTTTCCTTTGCAGATGGCCACGCGGAAATCCATCGATGGCGTGATGCTGCGGTATTAAACTTTAAATCTGTGAACAATAACAACCAAACGCGGCAGGATCCGACTGTGGGAGACCTGGGGTGGCTGCAGGCCAGGTCGACCCAACTCGCGACCCCATGACGTTTCATCGGAAACATGTTAAAGAAAAAACAAGATGTCGTTTTATCGAAGTGCCATTACCGGTTTGATTTTCTTCAGCTTGCTGGCGAACAAAATTGATGCGGCAAATACCCTGGCCAACCCGGGATTTGAGCTCGGAGGGTTTGCCGGATGGACGACCTACGGCGGAAACAATTATATCAATTCCGGCGGCGCCCATAACGGGAACTACTATTACAAAGTTTACCAGGCATTCAACGGCCAGGTCAATTATACCGGCATCTACCAGGATTATGCTTCCAGCGCGGGGGTGATTTATTCGGCGGATGGCTGGGCTTATACCCTCTCCAGCGATGTGTTGGCCGGCCAAAACCTTGCCTGGATCGAGGTTTCCTTCCGTGACCCGGCCGGAAATATCCTGGCACTCTACCGCTCTTCGATAATCAGCACGAATGCGATTGCTACCGGGGCGTTTCCGAAGAACACCTGGGTCGATTTGGGGATCACCAACCAATACAACCCCACCACATTGATTTTCCTGAACAGCGTGACGAATTTGACCGCGCCGCCGGGAACAGGTTTTGTCCGCTGCCAAATCGTCTTCCAGGGAGACGCGAACAATTCCGGCGGTTCGATGTATTTTGATGATCTGACACTGAACCAGCTCAGCGCCAATCCCTATGGCGCCAATTGGAACATTGTTTGGAGCGATGAATTTAACGGGACTGGATTAAACACCAACAATTGGACTTATGACACCGGCAATGGATTCGAGTCCGGCGGTTATTATGTCTCGGGTTGGGGCAATAACGAGTTAGAGAATTACACAAGCCGGACGAATAACATCTTTGTTTCCAATGGGTTCCTGCATATCCATGCCTCGGAGGAAAATTTTGGAGGGCAAAGTTACACTTCGGGCCGGATAAAAACCACCGGACTGTTTTTTAAACAATATGGCCGAATTGAATGGCGGGCGTCACTGCCTTCCGGTGTGGGTTTCTGGCCTGCGCTGTGGATGTTGCCCGAAAACTCCCCCTATGGCGGCTGGCCGAACTCCGGCGAAATCGATGTAATGGAAAACAATGGAAGTGTTTCAAACCAGGAAGGGGGAACCATCCATTATGGCGGGGCCGGCGGAAATGATGTTTATTCGGGGAAAACATACACATTCCTGCCGGGGGATTCGGTCGCTAATTTTCACACTTATCTGCTGGAGTGGACCACGAATGCCGTTGATTGGTTTGTCGATGGCCGCCTTTATGAATCGCAAACCAATTGGTGGAGCAACGTCGGGACCGCCGACACCACCTACCCTTATCCCGCGCCATTCAATACGCCGTTTTATATCCTCATGAATCTGGCGATCGGGGGTAATTATTTGGGAAATCCCAATACCAATTCCATCAATGCGAGCCTTCCCGGCGATTTGGTGGTGGATTATGTGCGGGCTTATGACGTGACGGCGCCGCTGGTGGCTTCCGCCGAACAATCGAACGGGACAATTCTATTAAGTTGGCCGACGAATATCGTTTGCCATGTTCAAGTCCAAACAAATTCTTTGACGGGTAATTGGGTGGATCTGACCAACAACACCAGTCCCTTTGTGATTTCGCCATCCTCCAACAGCGCGGGCGCTTTTTATCGTTTGGAGTCGCCTTAGAGGAAGCTGGCGTCAGAGATAAATGTTGATAAAATCAGGCTCATAAAATGTCCAGAAACCTCTTTTCAAGCTTAATTATTTTTCTCACCGTCGCTATCATCCAACCGGTGACAGTTCTCGCCCAAGCCGGGTGGAAACTGGTCTGGAGCGAAGAGTTTTCGGGCAATTCCATCGATACCAACCATTGGACATTTGAGACCGGCAACCATGACGGCTGGGGCAATCACGAACTGGAATACTATACCGACAACTCCCAGAATGCCTACGTGAGTAACGGCATCCTGCATATTGTGGCCCGCACTAACAACGTCGGCGGCTTTAAATATACTTCTGCGCGCATCAAAAGCGCCGGGCTGTTCGCCAGGAAATATGGACGTTTTGAATTCCGCGCCAAGGTCCCGCCCGGAAAGGGATATTGGCCGGCAATCTGGTTGATGCCTGAACATTCGCTTTATGGCGGCTGGCCCTCCTGTGGCGAGATTGACATCCTTGAAAACAAAGGAGATTACCCGGCAGTGGTCCAGGGGACCATCCATTATGCCGGCCCCAATGGTGAAGGCTTGCAATCGACTGGAATCTTTACCTTTCCCGTCGGGGAAAATGCGAATGCGTTCCATACCTACGATTTGGATTGGTCGACCAATTCAATCAGTTGGTACGTCGATAACCAGCTTTATGAAACCCAGACGAACTGGTCGAGTGGCAACGCTCCCTATCCGGCGCCCTTTGACCAGCCGTTTTATATCATCATCAACCTTGCAGTCGGCGGCGCCTTTGTCGGCGATCCTGATCCCGATACCGCCTTTCCGGGCGAGATGCAGGTGAATTACGTAAAAGTTTACGATTATGTCAGGACGAATACCGTAAGCAATTGAGTCGCCGGTATTGCTGTATTTTAGTTCAAAAAAAGGTTTGTCGGACGGATGATTTCATCTTTTATTAAAGTTATGAAAGTTCGTTTTAAACCGGTCGAACCTGGACGGCACGGTGAAAGGAACTGGTTTGGGCGGGCGTTTATCCTGGCAGGCTTGTCATTGATGGCTGGAGCGGTTTCGGGCCAGGAACTGCAAACGGCAGAACAAATCCGGCAACTCACTTCAGAGCAGGCCACCCACCATTACCCGGTCCATTTGAAAGGTGTGGTCACCTTTTACGACGAAAATAATTTTTACCGCTTTTTCCAGGATCAAACTGCCGGAATCTACCTGCAATTTGACAAAACGATGGATGCCCCCCCTTTGGCGTCTGGCCAATTAATCGAAGTCACCGGCGAAACGGACCCGGGTGAATTTGCCCCGGTTGTTGTGGCGCACCACATCACGATTCTAGGCCGTTCAACAAACTTTCCAGCGGCAATGCCCGTGACGTTTGAGCAGATCACCAGCGGCCAAAAAGACAGCCAATTCGTCGAAATGCGCGGCATCGTGCGGGATGCGCATTATGACGCCACCAGCGGGTATTATCTGGTGGTCATCACCACGGGCGGCGGCCAATTGACCGCCTATGCCAGGACCTTGCCGGTCAATCGTGATGATCTCGTGGATAGCACGGTGACCGTTCGCGGAGTGATGCTGACGCAATTCAACTGGCAGCGCCAATTGTTTGATATCCGGCTACTGGTCCCCCGCCCGACCGACCTGATGATTGATAAAGCGGCTCCGGCCGATCCGTTTGCCGTGCCCACGCAACCGATAGAAAGGCTTTTGCAGTTCACCCCGCAAGGTCCCTACGGCCATCGGGTGAAGGTCACCGGCACCGTCATCTACCGCCAGGATGGAAACGCCCTCTATCTTGAAGACGCCACGGAAGGGTTATACGCCGAAACAATCCAACCCGGATTTTTGCTCCCCGGCGACCAGGTGGAGGTTTTGGGGTTTCCGGCCAAGGGAGAATACACGCCGATGCTGCAAGATGCCATCTTCCGCAAAGTCGGATCCGGCCCGGTGCCGGTCCCGGACCAAATTTCCATCGATGGCGCCTTGAAAGGGACCCATGATTGCCGGCTGGTGCGGATGGAGGGCGTCATCCTGGATCGGGCGCGCCACAGTGAAGAACAGTTCCTCGTCTTGCAGGCCCCCAACGGTTTTATTTTTCATGCCTATCTGGAAAAAGACCCCGGGGGTCGATTTCCGGTATTTGCAAAACGGCACGAAAGTGGCCGTCACCGGAGTTTGTTTGATCGATACCGGCAGTTCCTGGCAGGCCGGCGAAAACTGGCGGGCAAAATCATTCCGCATCCTGTTGCGCTCCGCCTCGGATGTGTTCGTCTTGCAACAGCCGCCCTGGTGGAACCTGCCAAGGCTGCTCTGGATGATCGGCATCCTGTTGATGGTGGTGCTGGTGGCATTCGCCTGGGTGGCCATTTTGCGCCGGCGCGTCCAAATACAAACCCACATCATCCGCGAAAAACTCCAGGCCGAGGCCGCCTTGAAAGAACGATATGAAAACCTTTTTGAAAACGCCAACGACATCGTCTTCACCTGCAATTTGCAGGGCCGCCTCACCTCCATCAACAAGACCGGCGAAGAATTGCTTCAATATCCACGGGAAAACATCGTCGGCAGAAACCTGGTGGACTTGGTGGTGGATGAACAACGCTCAGCGGCCGCCCAATGGTTTGCGCGGCTGCAGGAACATACCAATTCCCCGACGGTGGAATGGGATTTTGTCAATGGCACCCGCCAGCGCATCCGCCTGGAAATCGGTACGCGGATCGTCCGCCAGAATGGCCAAGCCGGGGAAATTGAAGGGATTGCGCGGGATATCACTGAGCGCAAACGCCTCGAGAAGGAAATCCTCGAAACCAGCAACCGCGAGAAACAACGCATCGGCCACGACCTGCATGACGGCGTCTGCCAGCAATTGGCGGGTATCGCCTACCGCGTTGACATCCTGGCGGACCAACTCCAGGAAAAAAAAGTTTCCGAGGCTTCGGAAGCCGAACGTATTGGCACCCTGATAAACGACGCGATTTCGCAGACCCGCGGCGTGGCGCGGGGACTCTTTCCCGTGCGCCTGGAGGAGAGCGGCTTGGTTCTGGCCCTCGAGGACCTGGTGGCGAACACCGGTAATTTGTTCAAGGTGAAATGCGACTTGATTTGCGACGAGCCGGGCCCGGTCCTCGACAACGGCATGGCCGCTCACCTCTATTATATCGCGCAGGAAGCGGTAATGAATGCCGGGAAACACGGCAAAGCTTCGCAAATCAAAGTTTCTTTGAAACGCATCCAGGACCATTTCGAACTGGCCGTTCGTGACAATGGCGCCGGATTCAATCCGGTGAATGGCAACAACTCCGGCATGGGAATCCGGATTATGCATTATCGCGCCAAAATGATCGGGGCCACTTTGGACTTGAAAAGCATTTCCAATCAGGGCACCGAAGTAGTTTGTGCTTTCTATCCGCCCAAAACCCGGTAGAAAAGCCGGAGATTGAATATCATGAAAGAAATCTCAGCAGACAAAAGCCGAATTTTCCTGGTGGACGACCATGCCATGTTCCGCGAGGGATTGCGACAGCTTATTGATCGGGAGCCGGACTTGATCGTGTGCGGCGACGCCGCCCAACCGGAGGAGGCAATGGAAAATATCCGCAAATTGAAGCCCGACCTCGCCATCGTTGATATCACCCTTGAAAATGGCAACGGCATCGATCTGGTCAAAGCCATTAAAAACGAATTTGAAGATTTGCCCGTATTGATTGTTTCCATGCACGACGAATCGCTCTATGCCGAGCGCGCGCTGCGGGCAGGGGCGATGGGTTACGTGATGAAACAAGAGCCGGCCAAAACCGTAAAGACCGCCATCCGCAAAGTCCTTGGCGGCGATATGCACTTGAGCGAAAAGATGGCCAGTTCCGTCATCACCAGGCTGATGCATGGGGTGGGTGACGTCCCTCCTTCGCCGCTGGAACGATTGAGCGACCGCGAACTGGAGGTTTTCCAGATGCTCGGCCAGGGAAAAGGAGTGCGGCAAATTGCCGAAGAAATGAACGTAACCATTCCTACCATCAATTCCTTCAGGAACCGCATCAAGGAAAAATTACAATTTAAAAGTTCCACGGAAGTCATGCTGCATGCCATCCATTGGTCGCGTGAAGGTGCTTTGCGGAAGAAATAGACCGAAGACGCCGGTCAATTTTTTACGTCGCAAAGCCTGGCTCCCGAAAAATCATCATTAACGATTCTCATTGCGCCTGATCGAACGTTCATGAGAATTGACGGAATCCTTGAAGGTAAAAGCCCCTAAATAAATGACGTTAATATCATTTCATCTTCACATCATTTAATCCCTCGAAAGAGGGATGGTTTCGATGTTTTATAAATGTATATTTAATTCCATCAACCCTGTGAAACAGCGTGGACATAACAGTTGTGTGAACGTATTTGTTTGATTGACCAACCAACCCCCGTGCAAATGAAAAATAAACTTAATCCAGTGTTTTCCCGCAGCGCCGTTATTGGCATGGCTGCAATTATCATCAGCCTGCTTTATTCCGGCATCGCGCTGGGTGAGCCGGTCAATCTGTTTCGATTTACTCTGACCAATAACGCGCCGTCGATCACCACGATGCCGAGCGACACCAGCCTTGGAGGCGTGAATGCCAGCTTGACGATGTATAATGCCGCCGGTACAGCCGTGGACTATGCCGGCTTGGCCGGTTCAGGAGTCAATGGCGCAGTTAACGGCGCGGCAGCAGTATGCTTCACCAATGGACAAACCGGCTCAGCGACCACCTCGGCTAACAATAATGGCGCCGCCAGTTGTACGGCTGATAAAGCTGATGCCACCATCGCTCCTTCCGCCGCCATCACCAACTTTGTGATGACGTTCTGGTTCAATGAAGCTATCGCTATTTCAGATTCAACCGGCAACCTGCTTCCGCGTCTGTTTAATTTTAACGCAGCGAATGCAAACGATGATACCGCCAATAGCATTGGGCTGAAGTTCCAAACAGGAAACCAATTCGAATTCGAAATTAATAATCCCACCACGACGACGGGCAATTCTTATAACGCTCCAGCAAACACCGCCAGCCTGGGCACAACCTATGCAGGCGGTTATCCTCCAGCCAATAAATGGGTCTTTGTCGCCTGGATGTATGATGGCACTAACATCTATCAATATTCCGGTTCCGATTCATCTGCCGCCACTTTGCAGAATCAATATGCGGCTGCCGGGCTGTCGGTGAATCTGGGCAGCGCGCCGTATCTTTTTGTCGGCAATCGGGGTGTTAGTGGTTCCCGCGGGTTTTACGGCTGGATGCAGGATGTTCGCTTCTACACCGGCGTTTCCACCAACAATCTTAACTTTGTCGAAAACGTCCGGAAAGTGATCGCCCCTCATGTTCCGGCCTTTAGCGGTGTTTATCCGGATGGCACTGCCATCCAGCAGGCTACCAACACCTTTACGTTCACGGCCAGTTCGGCCAGCGGGTTCAACCTGACCAACGTTGACCTGAAGATAAATAGCGTTGATGTTTCATCGAGCTGCACCTTCGTGACCAATGGCACGGCCGGCACTGTGACCAACGTGACGGTGAGTTACACCGGTTTGCCGCAGCAAAGCATGAATACCGCCGTGATGACTGCGTTTGATGGTATCGGCCTCAGCGCTTCCACTACTGTGTCATTCGACACGTTCAGCCCCACTAATTTCATGGTCAAGGCGGAGGAGTTCGACTTCGGTGGCGGCCAGTTCATTGATAATCCGGATTATACTGACGGGAATCCACCGGATTCCGACAGCTATTACGGAACGAATAGCGTCGAGGAAATTGATACGCACAAAGGCCCGTCGGTGGGCGATAATGCCAACGATTACCGTTATGACGGCGACACGCCGGCGGGAGCGGACACCCAAACCCCGCTGGCCATCGGCGAACTTAATGTGCCAAGAATTCTCAATGCCCCGTTGGACGGAAGCAGCAATCCCCAGCAGAACCACATGATCGGTGATTGGAGCAGTGGTGAATGGCAGAATTACACCAAGACGTTCCCGGCGGGCAGCTACAATGTCTGGGCGCGCTTGCAAACCTCGAGCGGTTCCACCATTAACTTCGACCAGGTGACCGCCGGATGGGGCACCACCAGCCAGACCACCAGCCGATTGGGCCAGTTCACCTTGAGCGGCGCAGGCTGGCAATGGGTTGAGCTGGTGCAGAACGGCAGCCCGGCGGTGGTCACGCTGAGCGGCACCAACACGTTGCGGGCGACGACCGGCGGCGGCGCAAACGCGGACCTTTATATGTTCGTGCCGGCCAACTCAAATCTGCCGGTCATCAGCAACGTCAATCCAAACGGTGCGTACCTCTTCCAGTACACCAATAAGCTGACCTTCACCGTCAGCTCGTCCGTGACGACCATCAACACGGCCAACGTTGTGGTGACGCTCAATGGAAGCGATGTTTCCTCCAGCGTGACTTACAGCGGCGGCCCTTCAACCTGGAATGGCACTTACACCGGATTGCTGCCCAATCAGACCTATGCCGCCACGATTCAGGTGACGGACGCCAATAACAACACCGCTAATGCCAATCTTAATATTGACACCTGGGAACCGCTCGCACAATTCGAGGCCGAAGACTTTGACTTTGACCCGGCCTTTAGCCCCGTTTCCGCCGGCAACGGTCTTCGCTTTATCAATAATCCGACTCCGACCTCCGTCCCGACGACGCTCGGCACCTATCAAGTCACTGCGGCCAACAGCTATGAGGGCCAGAAGGGCGATGAATTGATCGATCAGTTCGGTGTTGGCGCCGGGACCAGACCCTACCGGCCGGGAGATGTTGCCACAGCGGTTGTCGTTGACACACCGCGGTCACAGTTCGCCCATAACCAGGACTTCAACGTCGGGTTTCTGGGAGCGGGTTTCTGGGAGGATTACACCAGGACCTGGCCTTCCGGCACCTACAACGTCTATGGCCGCATGGCCTCCGGGGCTTCCGGAAGCGGATTGCCAACTCCTCCGGGCATCCGGGACGACGTGGATCTGATCATAGCCGGTGATGGCACCACCAACGAGGTGACCAGTTTTCTGGGTACATTTAATATCCCGACAACGGGTGGTTATTCGTCCTACCTTTATGTCCCATTGCTTGACCGATTCGGCAATTACGCAAATGTGAACTTGAGCGGCACTGAAACATTACGTTCGATGTTTGACCTCAACACGACCGCGGGTTTGCCCCAATTTGGATTGAACGTCAATTTCTACATGTTGACCGCACCCAGGACGGATCTGCCGCGTATTGATAATGTTTATCCGGACGGCTCAGTGCTCGAGCAGGGGACCAACACCCTTTCATTTGTTGCCAGCAGCCCGACTTACGGTTTGAGCACCACGGGAATTGTTGTGACCTTGAATGGAAACGATATAACGCCCCAGTTGGCCTTCAGCGGTTCGTCTCCCAGCTTCAACGTGAGCTATTCGGGGTTGCAACCCAACCTCAATTACTCCGCCGTCATCAGCGTCACCGATTTAAACAATCAGACGCACTCCACGACGGTGAAGTTTGACACCTTTAGCCCAAATAATTTCACCTGGGAAGCTGAAGATTATGATTTCGATCCTGCCTTAAGCCCGGATCCAAACGGCAGTGTTAACCGCTTCATTGACAATCCGGTGCCTACTTCCGGACCCGCGACCAACAGTTATTTTGAGCAGGTGGGCGATGGTGCCGGTGAGAACATTGACTATTCAATCCTCGGCACGCCTTTCCCCGCCGTGTATCGGACAAATGATACTGTCCCCATCCAAGTCACGGTGGATGCGCCCCGGGCGAAATTCCAAAATGCGCAGTTTTTGGAGATTGACCCGTATATTCAAGACTGTGAAATATTCAATATAACCAATGGCTGGATCAACTATACCCGCACCTTCCCGACAGGCAGCTACTACGTGTATGCCCGCATGTCGGCCGGCGGCACGGGCAGCGACAGTTTGCAGCTCGCGCAAGTGGCCACGGGCGCGGGCACCTCATCCCAGACAACTAATGTTCTGGGCTACTTCCAGGCCGCGGGCAATTCCTACGCCGGCTACACATACGACCAGCTTGTCAACACCAACACCAGCCAGCCGGCGATTGTGACTCTCGGTGGAGTCGGAACGCTGCAAATAGGCCAGGGCGACTCGAATGAGCGTCTGAATTTCTTCATGCTTGTGCCGGTATCGGCGAATCGGGCTTCCATAACGCCGTCAATTACCGGAGGGATTATCACCCTTTCGTTCCCGACGCAGATGGGGCACACTTATGCCGTATATTGGAAGAATAATTTGACCGATCCGGGTTGGACGCAATTGGTGGGAGGGGGGAATCCCGTGACGGGCAATGGCCTGGTCCAATCGGTGACCGACAGCGTGAATCAAAGCCAGCGGTTCTACGAGTTGATAATCAACTAATCATCCTTTGATGTTCACCGGCCGTCGCCCTTGAAACAGGGGCGACGGCAGAAGATAGAGTGAGTTCATGATAACAAATCTTTTCGCTAACAAAAAGATTCCAAAGAATCGGCAATCTGCCGCGCGGGGACGAAATACCCCGGGGGGATTCACCTTGATCGAGCTTCTCGTCGTCATTGGCATCATCGCCGTTCTTGCCGCGATGCTGTTGCCGGTGCTGGCAAAAGCCAAAGAAAAGGCGAAGCGCGCCCAATGCATCAACAACTTGCGGCAAATTGGCATCGGCGTGAACGTTTATGCGGGAGACAATAACGACCGGGTCGTCCAGGTGCGTCTGGATCCTTACGGCGGCAATGTCACAGCCTTTGTACAACTGGATTTGAATGTGGCGGATGCAAATGGACTAAAGTCCATCGGCCTGGTAGTTGAAACAAATACTCCGGACATTTGGACTTGTCCAGACCGTCCTACGCTCCCGAACTACAATGCAACCTACGGTGAATGGAATGTTGGCTATCAATATTTTGGCGGTATCACCACTTGGTTTAATCCACTCTATCCCCCGGGCGGAGCTGGAACTAAAGCCTTTAGCCCCATCAAGCTTAGCCAGTCAAAAGCGTGGTGGTGCCTCGCGGCGGATGCGGTGATGTGTGGCGCAAACGGGTGGGGCAAACCGGTTGCGAACGATCAGGGCAATCCGCAATGTTATGTCAACTTGCCTCCGCACGTTAATGGCACTTCCTCCTTCCCGGCCGGCGGCAACGAGCTTTTTTGTGACGGCTCGGCCCAATGGATAAACATCAATCAAATGCGGATGCTGACGACTTGGGATACCAACGATAGAAAATGTTACTTTTATCAGAACCCGCAGGACTTTTCCAGACAATTTCAATCGGGTTTGGCCTCGTCGCAATTGGTGCCGCAACCCTGATGAAAGTTTTTAGGTGGTGAAAATGGCAATTCATTTACATTAAGTCACTGGCCGAATCCAAAGAAGCCACCGCCATGCACCGTTGCGTTTTCTGGTGCGGCGACCATCCGCAATAATATTGCCGGCTATATCCCAATGATAAATCCCTTCCGATCCTTACGGCGGCATTGGCACAAGATTTGTCTTCTATCCGCCCTTGCCATTTCTCCCGGACCCTTGAGCGCGCAAATTTATGCTCCGCCGGCCAGTGAACGGGTGGACGTCAGTTTGGATGCCAATTGGCGGTTCATTGAACAGAATGTTTCGGGAGCGCAAGTGCCGGGCTTTGATGATTCCTCCTGGACCAACCTAAGTGTGCCTCATACCTGGGATATTCCCGACGGACAATCCTATCCTCCATCCAATTATTATACGGGCATCAGTTGGTATCGCGTCCATTTCACGCCGGATGCCGGCTATACCAACAGCCATTTCTTTTTAAAATTTGACGGCGCCTTCCGGGTCACCGACGTATATCTCAACGGAAACTTTTTGGGCGAACATGATGGCGGTTTCGCCGCGTTTGTCTTTGACGCGACGCCTTATCTGAACATCGGCGCTGATAATGTGCTCGCCGTCGAGGTCAACAATGCCATTAACACCAATATCCCTCCCTTGGCCGCGGATTTTACCTTCTGGGGCGGCATTTATCGCGACGTGCATTTGCTGGTGACGGACCCGGTGCAGATTTCACCTTTGGACTACGGCTCGCCGGGCGTTTATCTCACCACCACGGCGGTCAATTCCAATTCCGCCAATCTCCAGGTCACCACGGTGGTTTCCAATTCCACCGCATCACCGCAGACCGTGATGGTTCGCGCCGTCGTTACTGACGCCGCCACCAACATCGTCACGACCTTGACGAATATCGTCACGCTCCCGGCGGCGTCGGTGTCGAACGTGGTGGCCGGCGCCGTCATCCCCAATCCCCATCTGTGGAACGGTCTTTTCGACCCGTATTTATACCAAACCTTCGTTGAATTGTGGCGCGGCACAAATGTGGTGGATTTGGTCGCGCAACCCCTGGGCTTCCGTTCATTTTATGTGGACCCGACCAATGGTTTTTTCCTGAACGGCCAGCACTATGATTTGCACGGCGTGAACATGCATCAGGACTGGCTGAATTGCGGATGGGCGCTCACCAATGCTCAGCGGGACACGAATTTTTTCTATCTAAAAAAAATCGGGGCGACTTTTCTTCGCCTTTCCCATTACGAACACAATGACTACACCTACCAACTGGCGGACCAAAACGGCATTTGCGTTTGGAGCGAGATCCCCTTGATCGATGACATCACCCAATCCCCGGCGTTTTACACCAACACCCTGCAGCAATTGCGTGAGATGATTCGCCAAAGATATAACCATCCTTCAATCATTTTCTGGAGCGTTTACAATGAAGTCACCCTCGATCCCGGGCCTTCGCCGACCAATCTCATCAGCCAGGAGGTCCAGTTGGTCAGCCAGGAAGATTCCAACCGCTTGTCCACCGCCGCCGCGAATACCAGCGATAATGACCCTTCCACCTTTTATACCCAGGTGATCGCTTTCAACAAATATTACGGCTGGTATTCCAGTCCGCTGAACGGCGTCGGCGCATGGGCGGACAACTACCATGCCACTTATCCCACCCGTTGCGTCGGTGTCAGCGAATATGGCGCCGGCGGAAGCATTTATCAGCACACCGAAAATCCCGTGTTTCCCGTCAACACCGGCTCTTCCTTTCACCCCGAAGAATGGGAAAATATTGTCCACGAAACCAACTGGCAGTTGATGGCTGCGCGTCCCTATCTGTGGTGCAAGCTGGTCTGGACTTCATTTGATTTCGCCTCGGATGGCCGCGACGAGGGCGATACTCCCGGACGCAACGACAAAGGCCTGGTGACTTATGACCGGATGTTTCCCAAGGATGCTTTTTATTACTATCAGGCAAATTGGACGACGAACCCCATGGTTTATATCACCGGTCATACCTTTACCAACCGCATGACCAATGTGATCACCGCCAAAGTCTATGCCAATTGCGATTCGGTGGCGTTGTTCCTTAACGGAATTCCGCAGGGCAGTCTGACCAGCTCCAATTGTATCTTCACCTGGCCGCTGATTCTTCCCGGTGGAACCAATTGCCTCCAGGCCATCGGCGCCCAAGGCGGAATTGATGTCACAGATTCACTGACCTGGATCGCGCCGGTCTCTCCACCCGGTGTTGCCATCGTCATTCCGGCGACGCCGACGATTTATCTTGCCGGCACAAATGTGATGTTGTCGTTATCGGCGACTGCAATGGATTATGAATCAAATTCACCGCCCGCCATGACCACGGCCTGGAGCCAGACCGGTGGACCGGGCATCATCAACTTTGGAAACGTGGACGCTCTCTCGACGACAGCGTCCTTTAGCACAAATGGGGTCTATCATTTGCAGTTCCAGGCAGCCAAAGGAGCCTTGTCGTCGAGTGCCGGATTGACCGTTGTGATTGGGAATGTTCCTTACGGGCCAACCCTCAAAGTTCGGTTTCCTTTTAACGATGCCGGCCCGGGAACGACCACCCCCAGTGACACCAGCAATGGGGGTATCAGTGCCAGCTTGCTGATGCTCAACAGCAGCGGGGCGGCCTCGGATTACCATGGCACTGCCAATTCCGGCGTGGCTGGCCTCACCACCGGCAGCCGGGCGCTGGATTTTTCGTCCAACACCGGACAAGGCGGCAGCGGCCCGATCGCCGCAACGACGAACCTGAATCTCGGCTTCGGAAACATCACCAATTTTGTGGCCACCATGTGGTTCAAGCCATCAGTTCAATTGTCGAATAACATCGGCCCGCGCATGTTTGTCCTTGGCAACAGCACCAACTCGGATTGCGGCAGTGCCAACAGCATCGGCATGAAGTTCCAGGACCCCGCCGATCTGTATTTCTTTGTCAACGCCAATTTATGCCCCGCTTCCTTTGGGACTAATCTGCCGTTAAACAGTTGGACGTTTGTCGCCATGGAATATGACGGCGCCAATGTGTCGCTCTTCGCAGGCTCTGAGGTGTCGCCCGTGACGCTTATGAGCACGACAGCGTTTGCGAACCAGACGGTTCCTTTTGGAACCAGCGCTTCTCTGGATATTGGAAACCGCCTCGGACGTGACCGCGACTTTGCCGGATGGATTGACGATTTCCGCTTTTATACCGGCGTGGGCGATTTGAGTTTTGCCGAGAGTGTGCGGCAATCGGCGTCAGGGCCATCCGGCTTGACTGCTTCGCCGGGAAATAATCAAGTCAGTTTAAACTGGAATTCGTTGCCCGGTGCGACCAGTTACAATATCAAACGCTCGCCGGTCAGCGGCGGACCTTATTCCGTGATTTCATCGGCCGGAACCGTCACCGGGACAAATTACCTTGATGCCACGGCGACCAACGGCGCGACATATTATTACGTAATTTCGGCGGCGACTTCGCTTAGTACCGCTGTGGAAACGGCAAATTCTCCGGCGGAAGCTGCCGTAACCCTTCCAGCGCCCCCGCCCGCACCTGCGATTGGTTACAACAGCCCGGTGTATGCAGGCATGACTTTGTATCTGACCGCCTTCACCATTTCCGGGGCCTATTACAATTGGGTCGGGCCGGACAGTTTTGCTTCAACGAATCAAAATCCATTTATCGCCAATGCGGGCACAAATGCTTCCGGGGTTTACTCCGCTACGGCGACGGTCGGCGGCCTGACCTCCGCGCCCGGAACAGTCGATGTCATCATCAACCCGCCGCTGGTATTTTCGATCCAATCTTCGCCCGGCAATCTCATTCTGAATTGGCCATACGGCGCCTTGCAATCAGCGACGAATCTCTTTGGCCCCTGGAGCAATGTCGCCGGTGCGACATCGCCATTTACCAACGCGCCGGCCGCACCGCGGCAATTTTATCGCGTTTTATTGCAATGAGTTAAGCGGGTAAGAATAATCTGGACTTCGATAAACCGGCGCGTTGTAATCTGATTATCAATCGAAAAGAAAAAATCGAAACACGTTCAGGCTTTCGCCGGCGATTTGTTTTAGTTGTGCCATTGGCGGTGGCCGCCTTCTTTAGTCCGATCCATTCGGGTCTTGCCCAGGCAACCAATGAAGTTCTTTCGAATGCAGTGGACGTCATTTCGCTGCCGGCGGACCAGGCCGCAAAATTCATTAAGGTGTCCGTTCGCGGCGTGGTGACGGCCTCTGACCCGGTTTTAGGCGGAAGATTTTTTCTCCAGGATCGTACCAGCGGTGTTTTCGTTGATAATGTCAATGGCTCTCATTTGGCCCCGGGGGAATTGGTGGAGGTAACCGGCATCACTTATCAGGGCGCCTATGCGCCGACGATCACGGCGCCGACAGTGCGGGTCATTGGCGCCGCTCCACTGCCGGCAGCCAGGCCGGTTTCCATTGAGCAGTTGATGTCCGGAGCGGAGGACAGCCAGCGGGTTGAGATATCAGGAATTGTCCGCGATGCCCGCATGGAAGGCTCTCGGATTGCCATTGATTTGGCAGCGGGCGGTTACCGTTTCCGTGCGTTTGCGACCGTGCCCGGCAATTTCCAATTTTCAAAATTGATCGGGTCGCAAGTGCGAATCCGCGGCACCGCTGCGGAAGCGCACAACCGCTCCCTGCGACAACTGATTTTTGTGGAAATCTACATTCCGACGCTGTCGGATTTGGTGGTTGAAAAGCCGGAGCAAATTAATCCCTTCAGCACACCAATCATTCCGCTTAACAATCTCGCTCAGTATCGCCGGGATAATTCGTTGAATCAGCGAGTTCATGTCCGCGGCATTGTGACGCTTGAAAACCCCGGGGAAGGATTGTTTTTGCAGGATGAAAAGGGCGGCTTGCAGATTCAAAGCCGCCAAACGGCCAGCTTCGCCGCCGGGGACGAGGTGGAAGCCGTCGGTTTTCCGGGTTATGAAAATTTCCACCCCGTTTTGGAAGACGCAGTGTTTCGCAAAGTTCAACAACCCCCGGCGCCAATAAAACCGAAGGCGGTGGGCGCTGACGAATTGCAAAACGGCTTGCATCATGCCGAATATATCTCGCTCACAGGCAGATTGATCGAATGCAGTGTCCGTCAAGAACGCGGCACTGCGGCCACGATCCTGGTATTGCAAAATTCCAATTTGACTTTCACCGCCGAGGCGGATTTCGCACCGGGTCAATCGGAGTTGGCCGCCATTCCCATCGGCAGCGTCGTGCGCGTCAACGGCATTTGCCAGACGGATATAGACAGCGATGGAAAATTGCGGTCGTTTCAGTTGCTCATGGCGAGTCCCTCCGATATTCGGATTCTCCAAAGGCCAAGCTGGCTGACGCCCCGGCGCCTTTTGATCGGTTTGGCCTTTGTCAGTTCCGTGCTGATCATTTTCGTGAGTTGGACCATCATGATTTCGCGTAAAAATTCAATTTTGAACTTTTTGATCCGGGAACGTGAAAAGGCGCAGCGGGAATTGCAGTCGGCCAACGACCAGCTCGAAGAAAGGGTCAAGGCCCGGACGGAGCAGTTGAAATTTGAGATCACGGCGCGTAAGGAAGCCGAAGTCCAATTCAAAGCCGTGTTGAACGAACGCACCCGGTTGGCGCAAGAACTTCACGATACCGTCGAACAAACCCTCACCGGGATTGCCCTCCAACTGGACACCGCCGCCAAACTCTACAACCAAAAGCCGCCGGAAGCGCGGGAGCATCTTGATTTGGCGCGCCATTTGATGTCGCGCAGCCAGTTGGAAGTGCGGCAATCGGTCTGGGACCTGCGGCGGCTCGTGCAGGAGCAGTTTGATTTGCCAGGTGCCATGCTGGAAAGCGCCCGGCAAATCACCAATGGCACTGATATTCAAGTCGATCTCCGCACGGAAGGCCGCGTCTCCGCTTTGCCTGAAGTCGTCGAGGAAAATTTTTTGCGCATCGGCCGCGAGGCGCTGGTCAACGCCATCAAACATTCCGGGGCAAAGACGGTCAACATTTATCTGGCCTATGAACCGCGCCGGGTGCTTTTGCAAATCCGCGATAATGGACATGGGTTTGTTCCACAGGAGGCTGCGGGCCCCAATGAAGGCCATTTTGGCCTGCTGGGCATGTCGGAACGGGTCAAACGGCTCGGTGGCCGATTCGATCTGGATAGCGTGCCGGGGAGGGGAACCAGCGTGCAGGTGGAGATCCCTTTGGAACCGTTGCCAGAAATCGAACTCTCCGCAGCGAACGGCTTTGAAAATTTTAATGAAGAAACCGGAAAAAATTCGGATCCTGATTGCTGACGACCATTACATTGTCAGGCTTGGTTTGATGGCGCTGGTGAATACTGAGCCGGACATGGAAGTAGTGGCGCAGGCGGCTGACGGCGCGGAAGCTCTTCAGCTTTTTACCCGCTTTCAGCCCGACCTGGTGCTGTTGGATATGCGAATGCCCGTTAAAAATGGCGTTGAAACTGCCATGGAAATCCGCTCCAAATTTCCCGCCGCGCGCATCATCATGCTCACTGCTTTTGATGGCGATGTTGAGATCCATAAAGCCTTGCAGGCCGGCGTGCGCGGGTATGTGTTCAAAAACACTTCGGGTGAGAAATTGATTCCCGCGCTTCGCGCCGTTGTCGCCGGACAACGCTGGATTCCCAAGGAAGTCGCCAGCCGGCTGGATTCGCGAAAAACTTTTGAGGAATTAACCCCCCGCGAGGTGCAAGTGTTGAAGGTGTTGGCAAAAGGCCTCGCCAACAAGGAGATCGCCGATGCCCTCAACATCACCGAATACACCGTCAAAGACCATTTGAAAAATATTCTGGGCAAACTTCGCGTCGCCGACCGTACCGAAGCCGTCACCACCGCCGTGCAGCGGGGCATCATCCACCTCTGAATCAAATCAGTGCTTCCCTTCGCATCCCCCTAAAGAGGGATGATAAATTCCCTCCTCATTAATTAACTTAAGACCATCCTCAAATGCGAGAATGGTTCTTGTTTTGGGGAGTCGGGCATTTGATGCTCAAGTTATTGCCGTCAATATTTTATCGAAATGCGCAAGCTCGGAAGAATCTTTGCTGGTCTGGTTTGCTTCATTTTACCGTATGCGGCTTGTTCAGCTTTTCCCCAGCCTTATGATCCTCCGGCCAATCTTCGCTCGGACAGGCTTTTGGATGACGGTTGGAAATTTATCCGGCAAGACGTTCCCGGCGCCGCGGAAACTAACTTTGACGACTCAGCCTGGGCCACCGTGACCTTGCCTCATACCTGGAACAATCTGGATGGCGAGGATGGCGCAACCAATTATTATCGCGGCATCGGCTGGTATCGCATCCATTGCCCGGTTGAAAATTCCCTTGCCGGCCGGCATTTCTTCCTGAAATTCGACGGGGCTTTCCTCGTGACGGATGTTTACGTCAATGGAAGCTTTCTGGGAGAACACCAGGGCGGTTTCGCAGCGTTTGGTTTTGACGCGACCCCTTATTTCAAACCCGGCGCCGATAACCTCATCGCCGTGAAAGTCAACAACGCCTCCAATACGGATATCCCGCCGTTGTCCGCGGATTTTACCTTTTTCGGCGGACTCTATCGTCCAGTGCATTTGCTGGCGACGGACCCGGTGCAAATCTCGCCGTTGGACTTTGGGTCGCAGGGAATTTTTTTGAAGACCACGGAGGTAAGCTCCAATTCCGCGGACCTCCAGGTGACGGCTGTCATTTCCAATGCTACCGACACGGCCCAAACGGTCCTGGTCCGTAGCGTGGTGGCCGACGCGGCGACCAATGTCGTGGCCATCCTTACGAATGTTCTGACGGTCTTGCCCATGTCCGCCTCAAACAGTGTCGCCGCCACGACCCTCCTGCGGCCGCATCTGTGGAATGGGCTTTACGATCCCTATCTGTATCACACCTTCACCGAAGTCTGGAAGGATTCACAAAGGGTGGACATGGTCTCTCAGCCCTTGGGCTTTCGCTATTACCGTGTTGACCCGGACAAGGGGTTTTTTCTCAACGGGCAACATTACGACCTTCACGGCGTGAGCATGCACCAGGATTGGAAGGACCGTGGCTGGGCCATTTCGCGCGCCGAGCAGGAATCCAATTTCCTGTTCCTCAGAGAGATCGGCGCAACGGCCATCCGTTTGTCTCACTATGAAAATAGTGATTATATTTATCAATTGGCCGACCGGGATGGAATCATTGTCTGGACGGAAATCCCGGTCATAAATCACATCACCGAATCTCCGGCCTTTTACGCCAGCGCCAAACAGCAGCTCACCGAGCTTATCCGCCAGCGCTTCAACCATCCCTCCATCATTTGCTGGGGCATCTTCAATGAGATAACCCTCAGACCAGGCCCCAGGCCCGTCCGCCTGACGCGCGAATTGGCCGCCCTCGCCGACCGCGAAGACCCCACCCGCCTTTCGACCTCCGCCGCCAACGCGAGCGATGACGAGCCGTCCAATTGGTCCAGTAAATTAAATGCCATCAATAAATATTTCGGCTGGTATAACGGCGAGTTGGGAGATTTTGCCCCGTGGGCCGACAAGATCCACTCCCATTATCCCACCCGTTGCATCGGCGTGAGCGAGTATGGCGCCGGCGCAAGCATTTATCAACATAGCGAAGACCCGGTGCGTGAGCCAAAAAACGACGGCCATTATCATCCTGAAGAATACGAAAATCTCTTTCATGAAACTTATTGGCAGGCCATGCAGGCACGGCCCTATCTTTGGTGCAAATTTGTTTGGAACATGTTCGATTTTGCCGTCGCCGGCCGGAACGAAGGCGATACTCCCGGCCGCAATGACAAAGGTTTGGTGACCTATGACCGGCAGGTTCGCAAAGATGCCTTTTTCTATTACAAGGCCAATTGGACCACCAATCCAATGGTATATATCACCGGCCATACCTTTACCCACCGGATGACCAATGTGATCACCGCCAAAGTCTATGCCAATTGCGATTCGGTTGAATTGATGCTCAATGGGGTTTCCCAAGGGGTCCGCTCCAGCACCAATTGCATTTTCACTTGGCCAGTGTCGCTGGACGTTGGAACAAATATCGTCCAGGCCATCGGCAGCAAGGGCGGCGTTCACGTGAATGACTCGCTGGCATGGATTGCGCCTGGTCCAATGCCAACGGCCACTGTAAGCCGCACCATCGGGGCGGTTGTCACGGTCAGCAATACTGCCTTGTCGGTGATACCCAACCTTTTAACTGAAAGGCAACGAACAAAATAATTCGCACGGACCACATAACGGCTGTCACACGGCAATTTACAAGCGGCTGGTCCCGAAAATCGGTGGTGAGACGTTGGCTGCTGAGTCGCGATGATTGGCCTTTTCCTTCGTTATCGTGCATCTTTGTGCTCTTGAACTTTGCCTCCACACCTGCAATGAAATTTTTATTTGTCTTGTCGCTCGCCATCGTTACCCTCGCGGTAGAAGTCGATGCCGCGCCCGATTTTGGCCCGAATGTTCTGATCTTCGATCCTTCCATGACCAATCTCCAGTCCCGCTTGGATTCAGTGTTTGCCCATCAGGAGCGAAACCAGTTCGGTTCAGAAAGATACGCCTGCCTTTTCAAGCCGGGTGATTACGACCTCGACGTTCGGGTCGGCTTTTACACTGAAATACTTGGATTGGGACAATCACCTGATGACGTGTCCATCACCGGCGCCGTCCAATCCACGGCGGAATGGATGAGTGGCAACGCCACGTGCAATTTCTGGCGTTGCGTCGAAAATCTTTCAGTGACGCCGACGCACGAGAGGAGGACAGATGTTTGGGCGGTTTCACAGGGCACCGCTTTGCGGCGGGTGCATGTGAAGGGAAATTTGAATCTATCGCAAGATGGATGGTCGAGCGGCGGTTTCCTGGCGGATTCCAGGATTGATGGACAAATCAATTCGGGTTCCCAACAACAATGGCTCTCGCGCAATGCTGAATGGGGACACTGGACGGGCGGGAACTGGAACATGGTATTTGTGGGCGTCAACAATCCCCCGGCGGGGTCGTGGCCGGACGCTCCCTATACCGTCGTCGAGAAAACGCCCGTCATCAGGGAAAAGCCGTATCTAATCATAGACAAGGCTGGAAATTATTTCGTCATGGTCCCGGACCTGAAAACGAACGGTTCCCGTGGAATCGATTGGAATGGCGGGGCGATTTCAGGGACGCCAATTCCCCTCGATCAGTTTTATCTGGCGCACCCGGAAAAAGACACAGCCGGCAGCATCAACGCCGCTTTAAAGCGGGGCCTGAACCTGATTTTTACGCCGGGTATCTATCATTTGGCTGGCGCCATCCAGGTAACGCGACCGGACACAGTGGTCTTGGGTCTTGGGTATCCGACGCTGGTTCCGGACACAGGGATGCCTGCCATGGAAATCGCCGATGTGGATGGCATCAAGATAGGTGGCTTGCTCTTCCAGGCTGGCGAGGTGAATTCATCCGTCTTACTGCAGATTGGCCAGGAGGGCGCTTCCGTCTCTCATTCCGCGGACCCAATCTGTCTTTACGATATTTTTTGCAGGGTGGGCGGCGCGTCCATCGGAACGGCAGATTGTATGGTCACCATCAACAGCCGGGACGTGATCGGGGACAATGCCTGGCTTTGGCGCGCCGACCATGGCACGGGTGCGCGCTGGGATGTGAACAAGAACAACCATGGTTTGATCGTGAACGGCGACTATGTGACGTTTTACGGTTTGTTTGTGGAACATTGCCAGCAATACCAGACAATTTGGAATGGCAACAATGGGCGCGTTTATTTTTACCAGTCAGAAATGCCTTACGACCCGCCAGCGCCGGATGCCTGGAGCCACGGCGGCGTCACCGGTTACGCTTCGTATAAAGTTGGAGACAATGTGACCTCTCACGAGGCCTGGGGCGTGGGTGTGTATTGCGTGTTTTATCACGCTCCCATCATTGCCGATACTGCCATAGAAGCGCCGGCGGCGCCGGGGATCAGGATGCATCACATAGTTACCATCCGGTTAAATGGCCGTCCCGGAAGCGGCATGAATCATGTCATCAACCGTGTTGGCAACGCCGTTGTCTCAACCAAAGAGGCGACGGTGGATGAATTTGGAACGGATTAAATGTTATGTTACCCAGGGGGTGAACCATTCATGGTTTTTGTGTGGCAAATGCCTCGACAAGATTTTAAGTTTTTTTGAAAAAGACTTGCGATGACCCGATCCAAAGGTAAAATCCTCGCAGGCAATGGAGTTTGCCTTCCCGATATGGGAAAACTGCCTGACGATTTCAGGGCTGATGACTCCTACCGACACCGCTCAATGGGCGGTAGATTGGCAGGAGTATTTTTATGCTGACATATCTTTGGGTGGCTCTCGGCAGCGCTCTCGGTGGAGTTGCGCGCTTCTGGCTTTCCGGCCTCGTGGCGTCAACCCAGCCGGGTGGAACTTTTCCCCTCGGCACCCTCGTCGTCAACGTCACCGGCTCGTTCGCCATCGGCTTTTTCAACACTATCACCAGCACCGATGGACGCTTTTTTGCGCCAGCCTCGGTGAGGACATTTTTCATGATCGGCATTTGCGGCGGTTACACGACGTTTTCTTCGTTTAGCTTGCAAACCCTGAACCTGATCAATGAAGATGAATGGCGGCAAGCCGGCGCCAATATTTTACTTTCAGTTATTTTGTGCCTGGCCGGCGTATGGCTGGGTCACGTGCTCGCAAATTGGGTGAACTTAACCAACTCCGGAGGCTGATATGCACCTGCCCCATGACGCAATGTTGCTCAGAATCTTCATCGGCGAAAGCGACCGCTGGCATCATCAACCGCTTTACGAAGCCATTGTGCTCAAGGCGCGGGAAATGCATCTGGCCGGCGCCACGGTGTTGCGCGGGCCAATGGGCTTTGGAAAATCGAGCCGCCTGCACACGATGAAAATCCTGCGGCTTTCGATGGACTTGCCGCTCGTCATCGAAATCGTTGATACCGAAGAAAAAATCAACAACTTTCTGCCCGTGGTTGGTGAAATGATGAAAGGCGGCCTGATCACGCTGGAAAAAGTCCGGGTCATTGATTATCGCGCCGATGAAGACCGTGCCCTTGGCGCGGAAGACCCTAAAAGTTGATCCATGTTCAATTATATTTTGTCCACTCCTGCGTGCTTGTTGCGCTGATTGTTTTGCTCCTGCTGACTTTGTTGTCGTCCGCCCTCTGGCTGACACGAGATCGCAACAGAATCTCCCCCTCTTATAAGGGTTTCTGCAAGAATATCATGTAAGAATGCAAAGCCAAAAGAAGACAAGCGCCTGAGTTGCTGCTATATGATACGTAACCTTTATCACATTGCATGCTAATAAGACACGACTGGTTCGGAAATCATAAAAGCATAAGCGCATCCATGGATGCCAAAATGTTACAAGGCGCCACCCGGACAAGCCGTTCGCGAAACAACTTTCGCCAGGTTCATCCTGTCCACGGCTTTACGCTGATTGAATTATTGGTGGTCATCGGCATCATCGCTGTTCTGGCCGCGATTTTGTTACCGGCGTTGGCGGCCGCCAAGCAAAGGGCTTATACAATACAATGCACCAACAATACGAAACAACTTCTCCTGGCGCATCTCATGTATGTGCATGACAGCAATGACCGCCTGGCGCTCGCCAATGCGAATGACACGGACTCGAATCCCGGCTGGCTCTTTGATCCCGCGTTATTTCCGACCAAACACAACATCAATTTCGGGCCGGAGCACGGCGTCTATTGGGCTTATCTCAATTCAAGGACCGGCGCTACCACGTCGTCCGCCGCCGGCAAGCAACTGGATTCTTCGCAAGTCTCCGCGTGGAAAAATTATTGGTGCCCCGCGGATTTGCCGCCGACGCCAGCCACCCAAATATCCTACGCCAATCGGATGAAAGGGAGCGGCAGCGGCCCCTATGTCACCTTTTGCAGTTACGAAATGAACTGGGCGGTGGAGAATAATGGCAAAGACGCCCAAGGCCATCCGCTTTCCAGTGGCAGCAATTTTTCCAGGAAATATACTGATCAGGGAATCACCGCCATGAGTGTTCTCCTTTGGGTCCCTCTCGACACGACCGGACATGCCTGGAATGACGGCGCCGACAGCCCCAATACGCTCTCGGAAGGCCCTGGGCCTACACACCTTGACGGAGAACCGCTGGGATTTATGGATGGCCACGTGGAATTCTGGAATTTTAAATTCAAGATCTACCCGGAAATCACCGCCGCATCGAACACCAAGAATGACTTCTTCTATTGAAAATGAATGCTCGCCCCCATCATTCCGGCAGCCATTGGAAAGCCATCTCCCTTTGTTGCATTTTGTTGGCCGGTTGCGGGCGCCACGTCAGCAACGCCGGTGATGCGGACCGGCTGGAAAAAGTCTTTGGGCTGACCTCCTCGAGTCCAAATGCCGGGGACCCCTCCGGTTTCAAGAACGCCGACACGCCCGCTTTGGCCAAGACCGTGGCTGACGCCCTGCGTTCCGGTGACATGAATACCGTGGCGCTGGCATTGCATACTTTGAATTTTCGGGGGTCGGGACTTTCTTTCGACCAATATGACGCCATCCGCACGACCTACAACGATGTCAGCGAGGAGCTTTCGCAAAAGGCCGCCAAAGGAGACCAACAGGCAAATGATTTGCTGAACAAATTGAGACCGTAACCATAAACCTCCCATCCAGACCCAAAACAATCAATTATGAAATCGACCCATATCGCTATCTCATCGACCGTGGCCGCCGCCTTATTGGGACTCACGGCGCACGCCGCGAACATTACGAAGGCCGATAACAACACGACGCTGGATTTGGGAGGCAGTTGGACGGGTGGAACTGCGCCGGGACCGACCGACGTGGCCGCATGGGATTCAACCATCGTGACCCTGGCGAATTGCACCAACACTCTGGCGGTCACCACCAACTGGGGCGGCATTGAAATTCTCAACCCGCCGGCGCCCGTGCAAATCAACGGCACCCCGACGCTATATCTCGGCAGCTCAGGCATCGATCTCAACGAAGCAGGCACGTCGCAAAACATTTTTTTCAACCTGCCGGTCAATGTTGTTTCCAACCAGACCTGGGCGGCGAAAGCGGGCCAGACCATCACCTTTTCCGCCAAAAACATTATTTCGACGAACGTCACCGTTACGGTAAACGGCGCGGTGAATTGCAACGGAGGGTTTAGCGTCAACGGCGGTGGCACGTTGATCGTCTCCAGCGGAGCGTTCACGCTGGTCACGAATTTTCTAAGCACCAGTGCCTTCACGGTCGGGGCCGATGCCAATGGTGGAACCGTCATCCAAAATGGCGGCACCGTAAGCGTGAGCGCAGCCGGCGGCACCAGCGGTAGTTATGTGGCATCTCTGCCGATTGGCGGGTCGAGCAATCCCAATGCCGTTTCCACGTATAATCTCAACGCCGGCATCCTCCAGGATATCACCTCCAATAAATTTGCTTATTGTTCGCCCGGCAATTCGTTGAATGCAACCGGAATCCTTAATCTCAGCGGCGGTTCAGCCAGCTTTTATTCGCTCCGCATCGGCAACGGCAGCGGCCACGGATATGTCAATGTTACCAACGGAACCCTGACCGCGGCGCCCGGCGAATTTTCCATTGGCCGCGGCACCAGCACGGGAGGGAATGACGGCACGATGAACATTTATGGCGGCACGGTTTCCGCACCGGGCATCAGCGTCAATCTCCCGAAGGGCGATGGGGCGGGAGTTCTCAATATGTATGGCGGAGCCTTCAATATCGGCAGCAATTTAGGCGTGCCGGCCGGGTCCACGGCCAGCGGGACCGTGAATCTGAATGGCGGGTTTTTGACCATCACCAATAACTTGAACCTGCCGGGCGGGGGCTCTGGACCTGGAACCGTGAATCTCAATGGCGGCGTCCTTGCCGTGTCCGGTATTTCCGTCACGACCGGTGGCAGCAGCGCGCTTGAATTAAACGGCGGTGTTCTCAAGGCCCGGTCCTCAAATGGCAATTTTATCACGAATAGCTCATTGCTCGTCGTTCACGTTGATGCCGGAGGGGCCATCATTGACAGTTCCAACTCCACCATCACCATCCCGGCGCCATTGTTGAACGGAACCGGCGGCGGGGCCGACGGCGGGTTGACCAAACTGGGAATTGGCAAACTGGCGCTCGCGGGACAAAACACCTATAACGGCCCGACGATTGTCGGCGCCGGCACCCTCGCCTTGAACACCAATTACCCGATTGGCTCGCTGGTCGTCAGCAACGCGGCAACCTTTGATGCCGTCGTTTCCTCCGCCGGAACGACCTTGAACGCTTCCTCATACACCGAAGGCGCGAATCCGGGCGACAGTTTGACCAACCAATTTGATCTGGGCGCGTTCGGCAACCCAACGGCGCCAGTGCTCAATGCCACCAGCTTGACCGCCAATGGAAATGTTTCCGTCCTCGTCAACGGCACCGGTTTTTCAACCGGAACCATCCAGCTCATCAAATACAGCGGAACTATTGCCGGCAGCGGGACCTTCACGTTGGGTTTCCTGCAAGGCGCCGCCGGTTATGTCACCAATAATACCAGCACCCATTCAATCAATCTGGTGATCACCGGCTTCCCCGACCTCACCTGGAAAGCTACCATCAATAACAACTGGGACCTGGCCACGGCCAACTGGGTGGACACCAACAATTCCGCGACGACTTATGTGGACGGTGCAACGGTGAATTTCAACGACACCGCGGCCAACACTTCGGTTGTTCTGACCAACGCCTTTTCACCCGCGGCGGTGAATTTGAGCAACGTCACTTCCAATTACGTTTTCAATGGCAGCGGCGCGATCGGCGGCGCCGGTAACTTGGTAAAGACCGGCGCGGGGACGGTCACGATGGGTTTGACGAATAACAATTACACCGGAAACACCATCATCAGCAACGGCACGTTCCAGTTGGGGGTGGCCAATGCGATTCCCGGCGGCAGCGGCAAAGGCAGTGTAACGCTGGAAGGCAAATTGGATTTGTCGGGTTTCAACCAGTCCGTTAACGGTTTGAGCGGCAACAGCGGTGTGGTGGACAATTCGTCGGCGACGCCCGTGACCTTCTCGGTCGGCAACAACAGCGGAACCGGCATCTTTGCGGGAGAGATCACCAATTCCGGTGCCGCTCTGTCGTTGAATATCGCGGGCGGCAGCGTCACGCTGCTCGGCACCAACGGCTACTCCGGGAGCACGACCAATTCCGGAGGGATTTTAACCCTGGCATCACCGCAAGCCATCGGCCCCGGCCAGCTCGCGCTCAACGCGGGCACTCTCGCCTGGACTGGCTCAACCGCGAATACTCTCACGAACAACATAAACATCGGCGGCAGTGTCACGCTGGGTGCGGCCGGCAATGGCCTCACTACCCTCGGCAATACCGTGAACTTGACCGGCGGCGGTCCGCGGGCTTACCTGCAACAGCGACGTCTTAATGCCGAATGGCGCGACCAATGGTTCCATCACCACCAAAGGCGGCGTGGGCACGCTGACTTTGCGAAATACCAGCGCCGATTGGACCAGCGCGCTGCAAGTTGCCCAGGGCAGCCTCATTCTGGATAATGACACGATCAGCTTGGACGGGAATAACTTGCGTGTCCAATGCACCATTACCAATGGGGTGTCTGACTTGATTATCACCAATGGCTCGACACTGGCTCTGACCAACTCGGCGGCTAACAACTTGCGTGTCGGCGCCAACGATACTTCCGGCGCGGCGGGTTGCACAAATATCCTGGACGTCGCGGGAATCGTGGACCTCATCGCTTATCCTGGAACGTCGGATAAATTGATGATGGGCGGGGCCAGTTCCACCCGCGATGCCATGGACGTAGTGAATTTGTATTATGGCGGCGTGCTCATGACCCGCCAGGTGACGAACACGGCCCTTGCTCCGACAATCACGACGTTCAATTTCAATGGCGGCACCTTGATGGCCACTACGAATGCCGATGCGTCCGACTTTTTTGACGCCAATATCATAGCCCTGAACGTGCTGGACGGCGGCGCGGTGATTGATACCGCCGGTTTCAATGGCATCACCATCAATAACGATTTGACTGCCGGCGGCACCGGGATTGGTAGTTTCACCAAGAATGGAGCCGGCCAATTGATCCTCGCGGGGAGCGGCGGCTTTGGCACATCGAGTTACGGTGGAGCAACCATCGTCAACGGCGGCACCCTTACCTTGCTCGTGCCGGTGCCCAACACCACCAACTATACCGTGGCGGCAGGGGCGGTGTTAGATATCTCCACCCTGGGCGCGGAATTGACCAGCGGCGAATCCATCGCCGGCGGTGGCGGCGTATTGGGATCGGTCACCGTGGATAGCGGCGCGTATGTGTTGCCGGGAACCCCATCGGCCACCGGCACCCTGACCTTCTCAAATGCCGCCCCTGCCCTCGGCGGCACCGCGATTTTGAAATTGAACCGCGGCAGTTCGCCGAACAGCGACCAGATCGCCGTTGCCAGCGGCACACTGAGTTATGGCGGCAACCTGGTGGTCACCAACGTCGGGGCCATGCCGCATTCCGGCGACAAATTCTATCTGTTCAGCGCGCCGGGTTACAGTGGTTCATTTACCCACGTTACCTTGCCGTTATTGTCCAGCGGCCTCGGGTTTACCAATAACTTCCTGGTGGATGGTTCGTTGACCGTGACCGGCGCGGTCGCCATTCCCAGTATGCCAGTGTTCAAGTCCGTAACGCTCCAGAATGGCCATTTGATCATGAGTGGCACCAACGGCACTGCGACCACTAATTATCGCGTGCTGATGGGGACCAATCTGACGGTTCCGCTCACAAATTGGATGGTCGTCGCCACCAATAGTTACGATGGCAGCGGCAACTTTATCTTTACCAACTCCGCAACGAATACGATGCAGTTCTTCGATATCGTTTCGCCATGATGTGGTCATAAAATTAATGACCGGGCGAGTTCATGCGTGGCTCGCCCGGTTTTTTATTGGAAAAACGAATGAAATCTTTGGCGTGAACATCCAAAACATGGCCTGCCGCACCATCATTCTTTTCGTGGCCCCCGTTTTTTTGGGCCTCATGGCCGTCCCGTCTCTTCCCGCCCAGACGATTTATAACGTAAAAAATTATGGCGCCACCGGCAACGGAACCACCGTGGACACGGCGGCCATCCAGTCGGCCGTCAACGCCGCCAATAGCGGCGGAGGCGGCATCGTTTCATTTCCGCCCGGCACTTATAAGATGGGCGGAGGCATCACGCTGGCCAACAACATCACCGTGGTCCTGACCAACGGCGCTTATCTGGCGGCCAGCACGAATCAAAGCGATTGGGGCGGTTCGGCGCCAAACAAGATTTTTTATGCCAAGGGTTGCACTAATATCGGCATTCTCGGGGCCAATGGTTCCGCTTTGATGGATGGCGGAGGATTGTTTTTTTATCAGGGCGACCCCGGCAGCCCGATCAGTGGCAACCACCTGACCCACATGATCGAAATCCATTCTTCCTCGAATGTCACCCTCGCGAACCTGAATCTCCAGAATTCATGCGAGCAGACCATCACCTTTAACGATTGCAGCAATATCACGGTGATGTCGGTCACGGTCACCAACCGCCCGCGCGAATTCGGGTCGGGTGACGATGGCATTGACTTCAGCGACTGCGGTTATGTGACGGCCAGCAACCTGAATATCAATACCGGCGATGACGGTGTTTGCGTCAAATGCGAAACCAACCATGCCGGCTCGCACGATATTTGGATTGAAGACAGCACGGTGGCGAGCACCTGTGCCTCGACGAAATTCGGCACCGCAACCTATAGCCCGGCATACAACATCGTTTTCAGCAACATCACGGTTAATCTGAAAACCGGGATTGTTATCGGTCCCAACAATCCGCTCCCGGACGGCAGGACTGAGGCGGCGATCGCAGTGGAAATGTGCAACGGAGGGTTCAACCACGACGTGGTTTTCAGTCATTATACGATCAACGAGTGCTCGATACCCATTTACGTGGAAGTGAATGATTATCAGAGCGGGCTGCCTTTTGGCATCCAGTCGAATATCTTTTTTGAAGACATTAATTGCCTCGATGCCAGCAACGCCTGCCAGATCAATGTTGAGTCCGGAGCGACAAATAATCTATTCGACCTGACCTTCAGTAATCTGACGATTCACAATTTTGAAACCACTTTTACCACCAACAGCCCGCCATACCAGGACAACGGCTATCCTTACGGTTACAAGATCGGCAGTACGAATGTCCACATGCCCGCTTATGGTTTTTTTGCGCGCTACGTTAACGGATTGACGTTTGCAGGAACCAATCAGTTTTTTGACGACGGCAACAGCGGGCGTCCAAGCGCGATTGTCCTGGAAAATGTGACGACAAATTTACCGTCCGCGCCAACCAACAATGGAACCTGCATCGTCAAGGCGAACAATAATTTCAGCCTCGACCAGGCCGCAAGCTGGACCAATAATGCCGCGCCTGGCGGGACGAATATCGCGGTCTGGGATTCAACCGTGACAACGGCTGCCAACTGTACTAATGCGCTCAACGCGAATGCAAATTGGGGCGGCATCCTAATCCAAAATCCCGTTGCTCCGGTCATGATTCCCGCCGTCAGCACGGGCACACTCTCGCTGGGCGCTAACGGGATCGATTTGAGCGCGGCGAACGTCGGCTTATCCATCGGCGTGGCGGTCACCACCGTTCAACCGCAAACCTGGAAGGTCGCCGGGGCGCAAATCCTAAGTTTTTTTGCAACCAACAAGACCGTGGACGTCAGTTCGAACCTGACGATAAACGGCGCGGTGAATTTTTCCGGTAATTTCAATGTTTCGAGCAATGGCACGTTGACCATTCCGCCCGGCGCGACCCTCGCGGCAACCAACCCCGGCGCCGGCTCCAGCTTTTCAGTCTTGCAGGTCGGCGCGGATGCGACCGGAGGCGCCGTGAACCAGACCGGCGGCAATATGATCTTGAATTCGGTCGGCGGCACGAGCGGGAATCCCAAAGTGTCCATGCATATCGCCACCGCGGCAAACTCCGCGGGCCTCTACAATTTGAGCGGCGGCTCGCTGGTGGACACCACGACGAACAACGGGAGCGATTGCATCGTCGGCGATGCCTCCGGCGCGGCGGGGACGTTCAATTTGAGTGGCGGTTTGGCGCAATTCGTTTCCCTCCGCATCGGCAACAACGGCGGCGCGGGAACAGTCAATATCACGAACGGCAATCTCACAGTGAACGGCGGAGAATTTTCCATCGGGCGCGGCAGCGCGACGGGTTCAGCCGGAACGATGAATGTTTATGGAGGGACCGTTTCGGCCAATGTCAATCTGAACCTGTCGCATGGCGTCGGCCCCGGAATTTTGAATTTGAATGGCGGGATCGTTTCTGTGCCGGCAATCGCCGTCGGCAGCAGCGCCGGGACATTGAACTGGAACGGCGGTGTGCTCAGGGCCACTGCCAATTCGGTAAATTTTATTTCCAATTCAATCACCGTAAACATTGGCGCCGGTGGCGCGGTATTTGACACAACAAATTTCAACGTTGCGATCTCCGCGAAACTGCTGAATGCAACCGGCGGCGGAGCGGACGGCGGATTGGCCAAACTGGGAATAGGGACCCTGACCCTCACAGGCACAAATACTTACAATGGAATGACGGTGGTCAGCAACGGTACATTGTTGGTGGATAACGCCGGCGGCAGTGGCACGGGACAAGGCAATCTCATTGTGGAAAGCGGCGCGGCCCTGGGAGGCACGGGAAAGGTGGCCGGAAATGTCCTCGTGGAACCCGGGGCCACGCTGTTGGCCGGCTTGACCGTTGGAGGAACAGTCACTTATCTGACCGCGCCCCAAACCGGCCCGGTCTTTACTTCGATATTTCTAAACCAGACTACTCTCGTCCTGGCAGGAACCAACGGCGTGACCAACGGAGTTTATTTCGTATTGACCTCAACCAACCCGGCATCGCCCCTGGCCAATTGGACGATGGTCGGCACTACAAATTATTTTGATGGAAATGGAAATTTTAGTTTCACCAATGCCCTGAACCCGGGGCAGCCGGCGCAGTTCTTCTTGCTTTCACCTTCCCCGCCTTCACTTTCGACTTCCGACGCCTTCGTCTTGCAGGCGTTGCAGAACATGCGTGATGAAGGGTTTAATTCCTATCTCCCTTCGCCGGGCGGGCTTTATATCAATTGGATTTACACCAACAATCCGCCCGTGGCCGCCAACATGGTAAATCTCCAAAGCAGCGGCGTGCCCGATTCAAGTCCCACCAACCGGCATGACCGCCTCACCGACATCGTCTATCTGGCATCGCTGTGCCTCTATCAACGGCTTCACCCCCTCGATACGCAATTTGGATCCGAAGTGGGCCATTACACAACCATTTGCCTGGCTACTAACGATGATAATTTTTTCGGGGACCCGGATGAGCGTGGCTGGATTTACTGGGTATTGGAGGACATCATCCCCGGTGTGCCCGCCTTTGCCGGGGCGGATGATGCGCAGGCGGACAAGTATTTCAAACAATATACCAATAACCTGGCCAGGTATCCGGGCGTCACGCCCCTGTTCATGGATTTTTCAACCAATGAACCCGGCGGTTATTACACGGTGGCCAATGAGATCGAGGATGCTTGCGTCATGATTGTGAACGGCCACAAGCGCGGATTGACAAATTATGTGGCCGCGGGAGAGGACCTGCTGGCGTTTCAACTGGCTGATTCATGGAGCACCAGCCTGATGATTTGGCCGGATCAAATGGGACATGTCTTTACCGACGGCACAAAAACACAAATCGCGCCGCCTGGCGCTGAATATATTTACGATGCGGTGATCAAGCCCGGCGCGCTTGGAGAAATGACCGAGGCGCTGTGTTGGGCCGAACAGGCCGACCCCGGCCACGGTTACGGCGCCTGGGCAAAATCGGTGCTCGACAACTTGCAACCGGCGGTCAACGGCTACACGCTTTGGGACAGCGCGCATGGCGGTTACTACGCGCAACTGAAATTTACCGGCAGCACGAACATCTATTCACCGCAGCTAAGTTATACGCTCGACACCTCTTACAAGGAAGTCGGCCGTTTTACCGTGGTGGTGCGGGCGTTCCTGGCGGCAAATCAGGCGGGCATAGCCGGCTACAGCACCAACATTTTGGCAACGGTCAATGCCGCCGCGCTCGCCTCTTATTACCCCGCCGGTCACGGCTGGCCGTACCAGGAAAACCCCGACTGGTCCCTTTACAACAACCCCGTTCTGCAAAATTGGGTGACCGCCGAGTCCATCGGCCACGCCACCAGGTCAATCCTTTCATACGAGTTGGGCGAATGATTATGATAAACGCCGTCAAAACATTTATGGTCGCGCAATTCTTTGTCCTGTTGGCCTTGTCGTCGCCACTGCAAACCCTCGCGGCCTCACCAGCCGACACCGCAATTGTCGCCATGTTGCAAAATATCCGCGATCACGGTTCTGAAAGCCGGCCGGACATAAACAACGGCCTCGGCGGCCTTTGGGTGAATTGGCGTTTTGGCTCCAGCCCGTTGCAGGTGAACTTTAACGGCTCCGGCCATCCGGACGGCGTGAGCGTTAACCCGCCGCGCCACGACGAATTGACGGACATGCGATATTTGCACAATTTGTGGTGGTATAAAAAATTTCATCCCACCGATAATCAGTTCGATGCCGATCTCGCGCGTTATACAACGATCGTGAAATATGAATTTACCACGAACGTGATGAATGATCGCGGCTGGATGTATGACGAGGAATTGGTTCCGTTATGGCGGCTCTCCGGCGATGAGTTTTACCGGCAGGCGGCGTTCAACCAGGCGGCTTATTTCGCCAATACGGTTTATCGCGGAAACATCGGCGCGTATTACCAGACCAGCCGCGCCGTGCCGAACGGTTTTTACCGTGTGGACTGGCAATTGGAGATCGGCTGCGCGTTGATCCACGCGGGAACGATTTTTAGTAATGCAGACTGGATTCAAAAAGGTTCTAATATGGTCGAATTCGCCTACACGCACGCTTATTTGAAAAATTATCATCATTTTCTCCAGGACATGAGCAATGTCATCTCCAACGGCGCGGCGGTCGCCGATGAGAACATCTACGTCAGCCATGGCGTGGACGGAGGCGCGGTGCGGATGAGCCCGGTGGGACAGGAAGCATTGTCATTACTGCATGTTTACCTCGCGACCAGCAACCGCCTCTATCTGGACCGGGCCATGGATTTGCTCGCGCCGGAAACCATCGAATCCAATTCCTTCGGACTTTGGGACACTCATTACGGCGGATATTACGGCGGGCTGGAATTTTCCGGGGCGACGTTCCAAAATCCCGGGACGCCAACAATCATTACGAGGAAAGAAGGCGGACGGCAAATGGACATGCTGGAAGCGTTTCATCTGGCGGATGCGGTGACGGCGAATCGTTACGCGGCGACCGAAGCGGCCCTGAAAGAAGTCTTGCTGGACAAAACGTATTACGCGCCCGGCCGCGGCGTTCTTTACGAAGTCAACGCCGACTGGACCGTGCATTTGACCAATGGCCGTCCCGAGGATTGGGTAACCACCGAAGCAATGGGCATCGTGCTCGAGGCTCTCTTTTCAACTGAAGATCCACAACCATGGTAAAAAAAATTCAACTCATCCCGGCGCTGGCGATTTCATTTTCCATCTCGCTCGGCGCGGCTACCTTCAACGTCCGCGATTACGGCGCCAAAGCGGACAAAATTTCCAACGACGCCCCGGCCATCCAGGCGGCCATCGACGCCTGCAATGGAGCCGGCGGTGGCGACGTGCTCGTTCCGGCGGGGAATTATTTTTCCGGCAAAATCGTCTTGAAAAGCGGCGTCACGCTGAGGTTGGAGAACGGGGCGTCTATTTTTGAGAGCGGCGACATCCTTGATTTCGATAAAAATCCGCCGAAGGGCGAACATGGTTATTGGATCGTGGCGACCAACGCGGACAACATCGTCCTTTGCGGCGACGGACAAATTATCGGAACGGGCCAGGGTGACCTGGGGCGGCGCGCGGGAGGTCAAAAACTGCCGGACCCCGCGCATCGCTTTGGCATCGTACACTTTATCGATTGTGAAAACGTGCGGATGCGCAATGTGAGCATCCTGGACAGCGAAGCCCACGCGGTGGTCTTCACCGAATGCGGCAATGTCTTCGTCAATGGCGTTTCCATCATCAACAATTACTTTCGCGTCAACACCGACGGCATTGACCCGGAAGCCTGCACCAACGTCTTCATTTCCAACTGTCATATCGTGGCCGGTGACGATGCCATTTGTCCCAAAACCGAAGGCAACCGGGCGATGGAAAATCTGGTCGTGGACAATTGCATCCTGGAATCCATCTCGGCGGGGTTCAAATTGGGGACGGCCTCGGGCGGCGATTATCGCGACATCAAGGTTTCCAATTGCGTCATCCGCAATTCCGGCATCGGCCTGGGGCTGTTCATCAAGGACGGCGGTACGGCGGAGCGGGTGAGCTTCTCGAACATCTCCATCGAAACGACCACGCAGGACACGCCGGTCAATTCCAACATCCGGAACAGCACCATTCCAATTTACATCGACCTCACCAGGCGCACTCCCGATTCGCCGTTGAGCCGGGTGCGCGATGTGACCTTTGACAATATCCAGATCGCCAGCGATAACAGCATTGTCATCGAGGGGTTGACCAACCGGCCCATCCAAAACGTGACCTTGCGCGACATCACCTTTCGCGTCAACGGGGCGTTTGATTTTTCACAACGGATAAAACGGGAAGGTGGCCAAAGCACCTATCGTGATGAAAACCGGACCCTCTACGTCCGCCAGCCAACGTGGTGCGCGCTGGCCAACGTGAATGGCCTGACCGTGGAAAATTTCCGCGTCTTCTGCGATCAAGGCATTTCCCAAAAGTTTCCCCGCTCGGCCATCTCGGTCTTTGATTCGCGAAATGGGATTTTAAACGATGTTTCCCTTGAGCCGCCAGCGGGCGGGGCCATCCCGGCCGTCGTCGTTTCGAGCAATTGCCTGAACGTGGTTGTTGGCGGCGGAAATTGATCAGGTGCCGAAATGCAGCAGCAAATACAAGGCGCTGACGAGGCCCCCGGCCAGGAGGCATCCCGCCACAAATCCGGTCGCGTCCTCCCTGTCCCATTTCATAAATTCAAATTGTGAGCCGGGAAAGAGCAAGGCGGCGCGTGTGGTTTCCGGTTCGGCGCAGGCGCTTTGCACGGCGCGTTCGTCTTCCTCGCGCGAAGGCCGCACCTTGACCCGCATCCGCAAAAAAAAGGCCTCCACTTCGCGCGATGCCCCCGGTTTCGTCAGCAGCGAGACCGTGATCAAAATAAAAAAAGGAAAGATGATTTTGTAGGAGTACCGGATGGTTTCATTGAGGGCGTTCGGATTTTTGGTCAAATCAACAAACCGGCCGAGCAAAAACATTTCAGGATAAAACATCCCTTCGCCCCGGCGGACGCCATTGACTTCGTCAATGCCTTGCGCCCAATAAATCGCCCTGGGCGCGATCGTAAACGTCCGGCTGGTATTTTCACCCGCGCTTAGAGGTGGCGGAGGATTGCCCGAACCGCCCCAGTGGGCGATTTCATCCTGGCGGTCCAACGCGTCCTCCTTTGTAGCGACATATTGTTCGGTGATCGTCCGCTCACGCGTGGTGGCGAGACATTGTGCGTGGGTGCGCAGGCCGGGAAAAATCGTGGGCAAAACCGCCGGCAAGGCGATAAACATGGTAAACGCGGCGACGATGGATGCCCAGGCGCCGGCGCGGGTGGCGCGCCGCCATTTTAATCCACACCAGAAGGCCGCGGCGACCACGGCGTTGTATTCCCAGAAAAATTTCAGCATTTCCAGAACGGTATCGTAAGCGATGCAGAGGAAGGCCGAGGCCACCAGCACCGCGGCGCCGGCGATCCGCCCCGCCAGGATATAATGCTTCTCGCTCCTGCCGGGAAACAGCGGCTCGTAAACGTTGCGCGCGAAAAGACTGGACGCGGAGATCATCAGGGTGCCGGCGGTGGAATGGAAGGCGGCCAGGAGACAGGCAATCATCAAGCCCACCAATCCAAAGCCCGCGGCGCCCAGCAAATCGCGCGAAGCATGGCCCCAAACCAGATCGGAGTTCTGGATTTCGTGGCTGTAAAGCGCGTAGGAAATCAATCCGACCACTCCCCATAACACTGTGCAGAACCGTTTCATGAAATTGCCCGTCATGAAGCCGACCCTCGCGGCATATTCGTCGCGGGCCGAGGCGTTGGCCGTGAGTTGGTTGGATTGCGCCGCCACGTTCAAGGTCGCCATCACTGATAAAACCACGATGAAATACCAGGTGAAATCCGAATTTTGCGGGGAACCGGGGATGGAAAAGAAACGGCCCGGCAATTCACGGTGCAATGTCCGGGCGGCGTCGAGCAATCCGCTCCCGCCGTTCAGTGAATCCAGTTTGGCAATCCCAAAGGGAATGAGAATGATCGACAGGACCAGGATGAGCGCGCCGTGGACGGCGTTGGTCCACACCGCCGCCGTAAAACCGCCGGTGATGGCATAGATGAGGACGATGGCGATGATCGCGCACACCAGCCACATTTCGTTCAGCCAGGGAAATTCACGGCGCGGTTTTTCCAATTGGAGGGTATGCAGTTCCTGGGATTCCGATGCAGTCAGGGTGCCTTCCGTGTTTTGCACCGATAGGGCGTCCATTCGCAGTGCCCGGGATATTCGGCCTTTTCGGCTGAAGTCAACACCGACATCGGCTTCAGTGTGATGCCCAAAATGGTCGCCGTGGTCGCCTTGAGTCCCAGCCCGATGATGATCACCATGCTGAAACACGCGATCAACGAATAGAACATGGCCAGCGGACGCGACTGAAATCGCTCGCGGAAAAAATCTCCGAGCGTCAAGACCCGCATCCGGCGATACCACGGCGCCGTGAGCCAGTACAGCGGCGTCGCCCAAAGCAAAATCAGGTGGCTGCAAATGCCGCCCGCCCCGTCGCGATAGGTGGTGGTGATCGTCCCGACGGCCGTGTCGGACCCGGTGGCCTGGCTGAAGGCGGTGAAAATCTGGAAAAATTTTCCAAATCGCCTTCCTCCCAAGAAAAAATCCTCCTGGTTTTTCACGCGCAACATCGCCCTTAAACCGAGCGCGATCATCACGGCCGTATAGACGGCGATGACAATGATGTCTGTGATGGAAAGCCCGAACACGGCAGAATTAAACTGCATAAATGCAGAATTAAAAAATGGAAAATGAGAAAGAACCCTGTTTAATGGTGGCGTGCGCAAGCCTCAGAAACGAATTCTCGTCGTTCTTGGCTGGTATGATTACCGCCTGCAACGCGGAATCGAGCGCTACGCTCTCGAACACGGCTGGCTCCTGGACACCAGTTTGCAACGCGACCACGTCCTCCCCTGGGGCTGGGAGGGCGATGGAATTTTAGCCTGGCTGGGCATTGCCGACAACATCGCCGAATTTGTCGTCGGGGCAAAAAAACCAACCGTCGATTTCAGTTTTCGCCGCCCGCAACTGAAATTTCCCCGCGTGCTCGAAGACCACGCCATGGCCGCGCAACTGGCCGCCGATCATTTCCTATCGCGCGGCTTCAGGCATTTCCTGTTTTACAGCAACAGCGGCAATTGGTCCTATGAAGAGCGCGGGCGCGGATTTACCGAATTGTTAAAGCGCGCCAGCCATGATTGCACCTGGCTGCGCTGGCATGAGTCCCCCGCTTTTCGCGCCGGCCGCGAAGAATGGAAATCGCGCCGGCAATGGCTCGCCAATCGCTTGAAGGTCCTGCCCAAACCCTTGGCGGTCTTTGCCGCCAACGACGACCATGCCCTCGAAGTGCTCGAATCCTGCGACGCCGTGCGGCTGAATGTGCCGGATGACGTCGCCATTGTCGGCATCGAAAACAACCTCCTCGCCTCGGACACCCTGCCCACGCCCATTTCCAGCGTGGACACCAACCTCGAAACCATGGGATTTTGCGGCGCGAAATTGCTCGACAGCCTCATGCAGCGCAAACGCCCGCCCGCCGACCCCATTCGCGTTCCCCCCGCCGGGTTGATCGTGCGCAAAAGCAGCGACATCCTGGCCGTCAACCATAAAGGTGTCGCCAGCAGCCTCCTCTTTTTGCGCGAGCATATTCACGAGCCGATCAACGTCGAGGATTTGGTGCGCGCCGCCGCGATGTCGCGCCGTTCGCTCCACAAGGCCTTTCTCGAGCATCTCGGACGCACCCCCGGCGAGGAGTTGCAGCGTTTTCGCGTCGAGCGGGCGAAGCGCTTGTTGACCACCACCGACTACAAACTCGAAGCCGTTGGCACCATGTGCGGATACCAAAGCGCCAATAGCTTTGGCGTCGCTTTCTTGCGCCTCACCGGAATGACCCCCACCGAGTTTCGCAACAGCTCGTTCTGAGACCCGTAGCCGTGCAAATCCTGAACATGGATTTGCAGAAACGCCTGATTCGCCGGAGCCGGGAATTTGGTATCTTCTTTCAACAACGATTATTACTGTATTTGAGCAGTGGAAAATGTCTTCTTAGTTGAATGGCCCGCGCAAAAATGCGCGGACGCGGGAAGCGCGCGGTTACCCGCGCGCCCGAAGCGAATGACGGATTGGCGGCAAGCTTTTGCCCTGCTGATCTGCTGTCTCTTTGCCGCGGCCAGCCGCGCGGATACCTACCGCGCGCCGGCCAACCCCCGCATCGCGCAAACCATCAACGCTGATTGGACGTTTAATTACTTCCCCTCCGCCAACGCCGACAGCAATGGCTGCGAAGCGGCCGATTTTAACGATTCGGCATGGCCGGCCGTCGCCCTGCCGCACACCTGGCAGACTTACGAGACCACGGGAAAAGTCCATCCCTTCAACGCCGATGCCGTCGAAAAAACGGACGGCTACTGGTGGGACGGCTGGGGTTGGTATCGAAAACATTTTTCCATCGGCAACGAAGAATCGGGCCGGCGCGTCTTCCTCGAATTCGACGGCGTGCAAAAATATTGCAAGCTGTTCGTGAACGGCAAACTCGTCGGGGACCACAAGGGCGGCTACACCGGATTCAGCTTCGACGTCACTGATGCCATTCATTTCGGCGCGGACAACGTGCTCGCCGTGGCCGTGAATAACTGCCAGGACGACCCCTTCCGCATTCCGCCGATGAGCGCCGGAAACTTCAACATCTATGGAGGAATTTACCGGGATGCGCGGCTCGTCATCAAAGATGCCGTGCATATTCCTTATCAGGGTTCGAGCCGGCAGGAAGGCGGCACGTTTGTGACCACCCCGGACGTTTCCGCGGCCTCGGGCGATGTGCGGGTGCAAACGTGGGTGAAAAATGACCTGTCCGCGCCGGCGGACTGTGAACTCCGCACCACCATCGCCGACGCCGAAGGAAATATCATCCAAACCTTGTCACAGACAAAATCAATCCAACCCGGCGACCTGGCCGAATACGATCAGATGAGCGCGCCGGTGGCTACCCCGCATTTGTGGTCGCCGGAAACACCTTATGTTTACACGGTTTATTCTGATGTTTATGAGAACGGATCCGCCGTGGACCATTTTGAAAGCCCGCTCGGTTTCCGCTGGTTCAAATGGGACTACGATGACAACCGGCTCATCTTGAATGGCCAAAAAATCATCATCCACGGCACCAACCGGCATCAGGAATGGCCGTGGCTGGGCGACGCCACCCCGAAATGGATGCAGTTGCTCGACATGGCCGACATCCGCTATGGCTTGAATGATAATTTCATGCGCACCGCCCATTATCCCAACGACCCCGCCATCTATGATTTTTGCGATCGCCATGGCATCATCGTCATCGAGGAAATGCCCAACATCAAATTGCAGGATTTTTCCAAAGACGTTCAAGTGCAGGTACTGCGGGAAATGATCCGGCGCGACCGCAACCATCCCGCGATTTTCTTCTGGAGCATGGGCAACGAAACCGATCATGCCGTGGATTCAAAATACGCGGTCGAGGAAGACACCAACCGGATTATCTATTCCCGCCAGGTCTATAACGATTCCGCCGGCAAATTCGTCACCCTCACCGACAAGCAACTGGCCATCGAGACCCTCCTGCGTTGCACCGTCCGCGGCTGGTATGATTCCGATACGCGCGATCTGGAGCCGGAAAGTGTGCAACAAACCGGCAACGAGGAGTGGCAACATGACCAGGCCGCCGCGTGGTTTATCAAAAATAACCAGGGCCGCGCCGCCGACGACCTCGTGAACCTCAACACCTTTCTCTACGAAGACCACGGCGCGGGCCGCATCTACACCGATTGCCCCCTCGACTACGTCAACCCCAAGGGCTGGGTCGATTGCTGGCGCGTGCCTAAGTTCATGTATTATCTCTGGCAGGCTTGGTATTGGGAAAAACCGATGGTCTATGTTCATCCGGAATACTGGCGCTCGCAATATGCCGGCCAGCGCGAGGAAATTGTCGTCGATTCCAATTGCCAAACCGTCGAACTGCAACTGAACGGCAAAAACTTCGGCATCTTGAAACCGGGCCTGGCCGAAGCCAATGTCGTCCGGTTTGAAAATGTCCCGATCCAACCCGGCGTCTTGTCTGCCATCGGCAAAAAAGGGGATGAAACTGTCACCAACTCGGTGGTCATGGCCGGCCCGGCGGCGCAATTGGTGGTTACCCTGAATGCTGGCCATTTCCAATCTTTTCCCGCCGCGTTGAACTCCCTCGCCATCGCCCGCGCGGACATCGTGGATGCCCAGGGCAACCACGTCTTTGGGGCCACCAACACCATTTACTGGTCGGTTGCCGGCCCGGCCACCCTCGTCGGCGCCCCCGTCTATCAAACCGATACCGACAAGAACGGCGCCGACGCGGGCACCATGTTCATCGATACCCCGACATTCAATCTCATCCGCTCCTCCGGCCAGCCGGGCGCTGTCACCGTTCGCATTTCATCGCCCGGACTGGCCTCGGCCGAAGCCCAAATCGTCGCCGTCGCGCCTCCGAAAAATAATTCAACGGCGATCGTGCAGCCGCCGCTCCCGTTGTCAGGCCGCCTGGCGGTCGCGCGCGAGCCGAACACGACCACCCCGAATGTGGCCGTGGTCGGGGAAATGAAGGAAATTTCCGGCGACCTGGCCTTCCAGGCCGGCAGCGTCGATGACTACTCAAACCAAATCGATAAATTGCTTCGCGAAAAAAATCCGGACCTCGACTTTGCCAGCCCGGAGTATCAAGCCATTCTTTCGGTCCTCGCCCGCCTGGCGGAAAACAGCCATGGCGATTTGATCCGCGATGATTTTAATTTCACCGTCGGCCTTTACAACGACTGCCGCCAAATCACCCGGCACATCGACAGCTTGCAACTGCCGGCGCCATTCAAGGAATCTTTGCGCGAGTATTATGCGCGCGCGATGATCCAGAAAGGCGAGAAGAAAGATTTTAATGGCGAGATCCGATGGCTGCAAACGTTGCCGCCCGGAAAACTCGTCTTTGCCGGCGTGGACAATGATCCGCCGGACGGCCCGGAGTTAATGTACACGCCCAGGACCGACCTTCAGAGCGTGCTCGCGGTTGCCTTGCCTGAATTTAAACATTTTGACGCTGATGAAAAATTGGTTGTCATGGACGTCGTCTCCGGCCTGAATCCCAATGTGAAAAAGAAAACCAAACACGCCGGCGGTGAAAAAATCGGCGGCGTCCGGCAAAAGACGACTGAAACCATCACTTACGATGCTGCAAAGGGCCAGCCGATCCTCGTCCCGGAAAACGATTATCTCTCCGCGGCTCTACGGGAGCATGGCGAGGAGCGAAATCAAAACTGAATGAGATCTAATCTGCGACTCCTTTTTGTGCTGGCCGCCGCCACTGCGGCCATTCTGCCGATGCGGGCCGTCCCGGCGCTTCCCGTCGGCCAGGTGGCGGAATTGCGAAAAGCCATCCGCGATGACTTTTCTGTCCCGGACCCCTTGCCGCCGCTGCAGGCAACAGTTTATCGCACGTTTTCACCCGCGCCCGGTGTCCGGGCGGAAGCCGTCAGCTATACCTCGCAGTTCGGCGTCCGCGTTCCGGCCATCCTTTATCTGCCCGATCCCATGCCCAAAGGAAAAATCCCCGGATTTGTCGTCGTCAACGGCCATGGCGGCGACAAGTATTCCTGGTATTCATTTTACACGGGTATCTTGTTCGCGCGCGCCGGCGCGGCTGTGCTGACCTACGACATGATCGGCGAAGGCGAAAGGAACATTGACCACAAATCCGGCACCCGCCAGCACGACAAAATCGGGGGCGGCCCGCCCATCGCGCGGCGCCTCGCCGGCCTGATGATCACCGACGCCATGCAGGCAGTCTCCTATTTGCGGGAATGCCCCGAAGTGGACCCCGGCCGCATCGCCGTCGGCGGTTATTCCCTGGGTTCGTTCGTGGTCTCCTTGACGGGCGCAGTTGACCCCCGGATTCGCGCCTGCGTTTTGTGCGGAGGCGGAGATTTGGACGGCCCGGGCGGCTATTGGGACACCTCCAACAAGCCAATGTGCCAGGCCTTTCCCTACCAATCGCTTAAATTTCTCGGCGACCGTCCGGCGGTCATTTTCGCCCTGCAAGCGGCCCGCGGCCCGACGTTCATTTTCAACGGTCTCGGCGACACCGCCGTCGCAATCCCCACCCACAGCCAAAATTTCTTCGCGGACCTCCGGGCGCGCACGATCCAATTGCACGGCGGCACGAACGATGTTTTTGAATATGGTTTTGCGCCCGCCAACTGCGGGCACCGGCCCTATTGGGTCACGCGACCGGTCGCGGAATGGCTCGACAAGCAGCTCGATTTCCCCAATTGGACCGAAGCGCAAATCCAGGCGATGCCGCAAGTCAAAATCGGAGATTGGGCCGCGAAATATGGAATCGACATGGACAAACTTTACGCCACGGATTTGCGTGAAGCCGGCACCCCGGCGCTGGATGCCAACGTGCCGGGCTTTACCCGCGATGAATTGAACGCGCTCACGCCGGAGCAATGGGCGAATCAAAAGACCAATTTTATTTTGGAAACCTGGCTGGCCGCCGCGCAAAAAGACGCGGCGCAAGATGCCCGTACCAATGGACCGGCCAATTAAGAATGTCATCCACGGAAACGCCTTGCAAGTTCTTCATATTCATTTGCAGGAACAGAACAGTGAATGGAGGCGACCCCGCCGCGATTGCTGTTAAAATCCTAACAATTCAGCTTTAACAACTCAAAACCATGAATATGAAAACCTCAACTCTGTTCGTTTCGGCAATCCTTTCCGGCCTGTTCCTGGCTGCTCTCAACGCCACGGCTCAGATCACCATTTTCAACGACAATTTCTCCACCAGCACATTAAATTCCGCCACGCCCGCGGCGCCCACGGCCAGTTCCACCAGCTACCAGGCCGTTTCAACCGAAGCGTTGACTGTCTCAACGATTGCTTCCGGCCACCTGGACCTCAGTTTCGGTACTGGCAGCGGCAACGGCTATCAGGCGCAAGCCCTTTTCGCCACCTCTCCGGTCACCCTCACGACCATCGGCGACTATCTGCAACTTGAGGTCACCTTTACGGATACCGGCGGCTTCCTCACTACCGCGAATGGCACCCTGAATATCGGAATGTATAATTCGGGCCAGGTCGGTCCGCTGGCCGGCGGCGTTGCTAATGAAAACAGCGCAAACACCGACCATTTCACGGGCGGCGCGGAGAATTGGATGGGTTACACCGCCCAGGTTGTCACCAATCATACCATGATCAACCTGCGCAACGCGCAGACTGGCACGGGCAATAACAATCAAGATGTCGCCTTCGGAGGAACGATCAGCACCACCAAAGGTTATAACAATCCCTTCTCCAGCCTCGGCAGCAATAATTCGGGCGCGTACCTGACTTTGGACGGCCAATACACGATGGTCTTGACCTACCAGTTGAACGGCGTGAACTCACTGGCAATCACCAGCAGTCTTTATTCTGGCGCGGGGACCGGAGGCGCACAACTGGCACTGTTTAGTGACACCGCTTCCGGCGCGAATTACCTGACAAATTCCTTTGACGCCCTTGCCTTCGGTTTTTACGGGAACAAGACCCAGAACTCCGCGATCGACCTCAATCAAATCGAAGTCAACGATTTGATTCAACCTCTTCCCGAACCAGGCCCCGCTGCCGTTATCGCCGTTGGACTCCTTCTGTGCTCTGTCCACCGCATTTGGAAACGTTCCAGGCGGACAACTCGTGCGTAGCCGCTGAACATTTTAATCCGGCCCGTCCAATAAAATTGAGCCTGCCGAATTGTCACCCGCCAAGGAACTGAATTTCAAAATCAATTTTTAGCTGCGGAGCAGCGCGCGGTAGTAGCCCGTCGCGCCGGCGATGGGTTCGTCGTCCAGCCATTTAAAAGCCCCGACTGGGACGGCAGAAAATCGCTTAACAAAAATCATTTCTTCCGCCCCTGCGGACACGTAAAGTAAAGGGGTCACGAGTATTGACATAAGCGAGGTGGATACGGAATCAAATTTGCATGCGACTTAATTTGCGATTGCTCTTTGGTCTGGCTGCGGCCACTGCGGTCATTTTGCCGCTGCAGGCAGTGCCGTCGCTCTCACACATGCGCGTGGAGGAATTGCGAAAGGAGATCCGTGCCGATCTTTTTGTCCCTGATCCTTTGCCGCATCTGGATGCCACCGTTTATCGCGCGTTTTCGCCAGCGCACGGTGTCCGGGCGGAAGCCGTAAGCTATACGTCGCAGTTTGGCGTCCGCGTCCCGGCTATCCTTTATCTGCCCGATCCGTTGCCAAAAGGAAAAATCCCCGCCTTTGTCGTCGTCAACGGGCATGGCGGTGACAAATATTCCTGGTATGCCTTTTACACGGGCATTTTATTTGCGCGCGGCGGCGCGGCCGTGCTGACCTACGACATGATCGGCGAAGGAGAACGGAACATTAACCATAAATCCGACACGCGCCAACACGACACGATTACGGGCGGCCCGCTGATCGCGCGGCGCCTGGCCGGCTTGATGATCACCGACGCCATGCAGGCGGTCTCATATCTGCGGGAACGAGCCGGAAGTGGACCCCAACCGCATTGTCGTGGGCGGTTATTCGCTAGGCTCGTTTGTAGTATCGTTCACCGGCGCGTTGGACACGCGGATCCATGCCTGTGTCCTGTGCGCCGGCGGAACTCTGGACGGACCGGGCGGTTACTGGGATTCCTCCACCAAGTTGATGTGCCAGGCGTACCCCTACCAATCGCTTAAATTTCTTGGCGATCGTCCGGCGGTGATCTTCGCGTTGCAAGCGGCCCGCGGTCCGACATTCATTTTCAACGGCCTGGGGGATACGACGGTGCAGATCCCCACCCACGGCCCAAATTTCTTCGCTGACCTGCACGCGCGCACGATCCAATTGCACGGCGGCACGAATAATGTCTTTGAATATGGGTTTGCGCCGACGAATTCCGGTCATCGGCCTTATTGGGTGACGCGGCCGGTCGTGGCGTGGCTTGCGAAACAGAATGAATTTCCTAATTGGACGGAGGCGCAGATCCAGGCGATGCCAACCGTCAAAATCGGCGATTGGACCGCGAAATATGGGGTCGCCATGGATAAAATGTTTGCGGTGGATTCGCGTGAAGCCGGCACCCCGGCGCTGGACGTCAAAGTGCCAGGCTTTACCCGCGATGAACTGGACGTGCTCCCGCCGAACCAATGGGCAGATCAGAAGACAAATTTTATCCTGGAAGGCTGGCTGGCCGCCGCGCAAAAGGACGAGGCCGCAGACGCCCGCAATGCCAGAGCATCCAATTGAATCGATTCATGGCAAGGTAGGGCGCGTCACTTCGTGCGCGCCGCCGTGACCAGAGGGTTCCTTCCTCGGGGAAGCCCGGCAGGGCGAAAGACCCTAGCCCACCGATTCATCGGTGGGTTTGCGATTCAAGTCAGACGAAGTCCCGCAGGGACGGCAGAATTCCCCGCGTCCTATCCGTCCCCTCCATCCCAGGTTCATGGAGAGCCTCCTCGCGCTTTTCGCCTGTATTGCGACCACGAACCTGCCGCATCGTGCTTGGCATTGAACAACAGTTGGTGTCCTCTTCCTGTCCCCTCTCCGCTCCCATTCTGATGGGAGGGGAGAGGGTTAGGGTGAGGTGAGGGTCCCCCCCGAGGTTCATGGAAAGTGGGCAACTTAAAATGTAAATTTTAAAAAAAATGGCTTGACGGGAATGGTCAACTGTCATAGTGTCATAGTACAGTTACAAATGCTCCTCCAAATCGATTTTAAGTCCGGCAAGCCGGTCTATCTCCAACTGGTGGACCAAATCCGCTACGCCGCCGCCTCCGGCGGATTGCGCGCGGGCGAGCCGTTGCCCTCCATCCGCCCGCTGGCCGAGGAACTCCGCGTGAACCGCAACACCGTCGCCAAGGCTTATGCCGAGCTTGAGAGTCAGGGCGTGATCGAGACCATCCCCGGTAAGGGCTGCTTCCTCAAGGAAAATAATTCGCCCTTCAATAAAACCGCGCGGGAGAAAATCCTGCAAAAGGAGATCGATGAAGCCGTCGTCGCCGCGCATCACCTCCAGGTGGAGCGGCAGCCTTTCCTGGACATGGTCAACGACCGCCTGAATTTCTTCGAAAACAAATTGCGGAACAAAAAGGAACAATGAAAGGAAACCTATGAGCGAAACTGTCATTGAAATCAAAGACCTGCACCGCCGCTACGGCAAGCTGGACGCCGTGAACGGCCTGACCTTGAGCGTCCGCGCTGGCAAATGTTACGGCTTCTTTGGCCGGAACGGCGCGGGCAAGACCACCACGATCAAATGCCTGCTCAACCTCTTGCGGCCCGGCTCGGGCGCGGTGCGCGTTTTCGGCTTGGACCCCCGGCAGGACGAGGTGGCCGTCAAATCGCGCCTCTCCTATGTCCCGGACCAGGTGGCGTTTTATCCCTGGATGACCGTGAACGACACGCTGGAATACCTGGCCTCGTTCCGCCAACACTGGAACCGGGACATCGAGAGCGATTTGCTGGACCGGTTCCGGTTGGACCGAAAACAAAAAGCCGGCCATCTCTCCAAGGGCCAGCGCACTCAACTGGCGCTCATCGGCGCCATCTGCCCAGAGCCGGAACTGCTCGTGCTGGATGAGCCGACCAGCGGGCTGGACCCCATCGTGCGCCGGGAATTCATCGAGACCGTGATCGGGGCCTATCAATCCGGCGCTCCCGAAAAACGCACGGTCTTCGTCTCCACGCACCTGATCTCGGAATTTGAGGGATTGATCGACGAATTCACCATCATCGAGCAAGGCCGCGAATTGCTGGCCATGGATGCCGACGCCGCGCGCGACCGGTTCCGGAAAATCCGCGCGCGCTTCGCCAAAGAGCCGGGCACGTTGAAACTGCCTGGCGCGTTGGAAGTGCGCAAATCCGGCCGCGAGATTGAGATCCTCGCCAATGGCAACAGCGAATCATTGGTGGCCGAATTAAAAAGACACCAGCCCGAGGAATTGAAAACCGAATCGCTCTCGCTGGAGGAAATTTTCGTGATGTCCGGCAAACTCAAGACCACCGAATGAATCCGTTCCTCAAAAAAGAAATCCGGCTGCTGCTGCCAAGCTTTCTTATTGGTTGTGGGCTGCTTTCGATGAATTTTTGGTTGGTACAGCATCTACAATTTCAATTTCCATACGACGCATGGATAAACATGGTGCCATCTTTTGCTTTCCTGGCCATGGCCATCATGGTCGCGCTGAATTCCTTTGGCGCGGAGGTTGGCACGGGAACGTTTACGTTATTGCTGGCGCAACCGGTGACACGGCAGAAAATCTGGCAGACCAAAATCACGTTATTGGCGGTCGCGCTGCTGATCATGGGAACCGTATGGGTCGGTTCACTTTATCTTCGGTTCAAAATCTCCCATGTCCATGATAGTTCAAGCTACGTTGGCGACTGGTTTGAAACGATGATCCTCTTTGTCCTGGTAATTTATTCCGGCGGGCTTTGGACGGTGCTGCTCTTGCGGCAGGTGGCGGCGGCATTTTGGTTCACCCTCCTGGTACCAGGGGTGATTGCGGTGATTTTTTCCGGTCTGATGAATGGCGACAATGACTCAGTCATCGAAGGTTTTATGGTGATCGCCCTGGGGATTTACAGTCTGGCGGGATTTTTCTTTGCGCGCTGGCTGTTCATGCGCGCCCAGGATTCACAATGGTCGGGCGGCGCCATTGTCATGCCGGAAATGCGCGGAACGCCGGCATGGCTTTCCCGCGTGATGGCGTGGCGTCTTACCCATCCGCGCACGGCCCTCTTGCGGAAGGAATTTCAATTGCAACAGTCGCAATACATTATGGCCTTCGTGCTGGCGATCCTGCATCTGTGCGTCATCGCCACGCGGAAACTGGGGCATTTCCGCACAAACTCGACCACAGAATTTATCCTCGAAAGCTTTTGGATGCTCTGGTTGGTGTTGCCCTGCCTTGTCGGTTGCGCGTCCGTGGCGGAAGAGCGCAAGCTGGGGACCCTCGAAAGCCAGCTCTGCCTGCCGGTAAAACGACGCACCCAATTCACCATCAAATTATCGGTAGTTGTGTTGCTCTCCATTTTGTTCGGCATAGTGATGCCATTGTTGTTCGAGGGCAGGCGAATTTCCCCGGACATTTACAGTTTTCTGGCGATATTATCCATCGGCATTGGATTGATAGGATTCGTTTCCTTCTTTGTTTCCACCCAGTCGCGCAACACGCTTCAGGCGCTGGCCCCGGCGGTGGCCTACATTTTCTTTTTCGTATTTTGGATGGTCATCGCCGCCAGACAGGATTTTAGCTATCATCCATTGTGGCGCGGTGACTTGATTTATCTCATCGGAATACCGGTCGCTCTTCTGACATTAATCGGCTTGGCCTATCGGAACTTTCAGCAAGTCGGCATTGGATGGAAAACTTGGACAGCCAATTTGTTCATAGTGTTCGCCTCGCTGGTTTTGGCCGCCACGCTGACCACCGCAATCTATTATCGGTCATGGGAAAAGCTGACACCGTTTGAGCCGCGGCACGGACCGGCACGGTTGACCTTATCCAATCCTGCCACCCTCACCCAACAGCCCGACGGAGCTTTCGTGCGCCTGCCCGATGGACAAATCTGGATCGGCTCATGGTTTCAGCCCAGCGTCCCCAGCCGGGACTCGCGTCTTTTCAACGATACAATAATAGAAACCCAACCCGGAACTTATTTCCCTGGTTCCGGTTGGAAAATGGCAGGGCGAACGCCTTTGGAATTGGTGGGAATCAAAGACGATGGCACCCTCTGGGTTTCTGATCAGCCATTGCCAACCGGGAGAATCGATCATCGCAGCGTGGAGGACATTATGAAGGCACCGCGCCACCTGGTTCAGTTCGGCAAAGAAACGGATTGGAGTGATTTTCAATCGATTTATCCTCGCGCGCTTTTGATAAAAACGGATGGTACCTTATGGCGCTGGGGGCCTACTAACTTCGCTGCCTATCATAAACAATGGCGTGGATTAGCGACATTTACACCCCTGCGTGTGGGAACCGAATCCAACTGGGACGGATTTATTCATTCGGAAGACGAAGTGTTTCTCCGTAAAACCGACGGGAGTTTTTGGACGGCAAGTCGATCTCCAATTCCGGTTGTTTTTCCAATCCACAACACAGAGACGGTATTGATCGGCGGCTTAATGCAAGTTGGAATCCGCGACAATGGGACTTTATGCATTTTGGCACAGCGACATTATGTGCAAATTCGAACGAATTCGCCGGGTGTAGTTGCTAAATGGACAGGAACTGATTTTTCCATCGGTCATGGCTCAAACTGGGTCGCGGTCGCGAGTTCGGATTCGAAGCTGGTTGCCCTTAAGGATGATGGCACGCTATGGCAGTGGGATTTTACTCCCCATTTCAATCAGTGGTTTACGCTTGATCAAAACACTTACGAAAACATGAATCCAGTCCGGCTCGGGACGCACTCGGATTGGATCGCGATCATGAGTGGAGACGGATATATCGTTAGCCTCGCCGCCGATGGCAGTTTGTGGTATTGGCCAATGGTAGAGGAATGGCCGTTCTATTATTATGGCGATAATCAGCATTCCGATCCGTTATTTGATTATTCTAAGAAACCACAATTGCTGGGGAATGTTTTTGCGGCTTCCGCCACACTCAAGGCCACCGAATGAATCCGTTCATAAAAAAAGAAATCCTGCTGATGTTGCCCGCTTGGCTGGCCGTGCTGGTCCTCGAGGCGGGTTTGCCGTGGATGTTAAATGACAATGACCCGGCATTTGAAATTCTGCCCTATTTCTTCTTCCTCGGCGCAATCGTTCTGTCGATCTGTTCCTTTGGCCGTGAGTTCAGTTCGGGGACATTCCAGATGCTGATGGCACAGCCGATCGAACGGAGACGAATCTGGCGGACAAAAATGGTGATCTTGGCTGTTGGTAGCGCCTTGATCTTCCTGGCTTATTATCTGAGTTGCACGTGGAAATTCTCGACATGCGTTATCGATTACAACGTGCGCCAATTAATGATTATCGCCGCATACCATAATTCAATGGCAGTCAGTCCAATCATCGGATTGGTCGCGCTGATTGGAGGCCTATGGACGACGCTGCTTTTCAGGCAGGTTGCCACAGGGTTTTGGGCGACACTTCTGACACCGGCGGGCCTGGCGACACTCGTGTTTTATTTCATTCCGGCCCACGCTTCGGCCCAAACCTTCTACCTGGTCCTGGGAATCACGGCGGTGGCATATATCCTGGCCGGCTTGTGGATGGCGAGGCAGTTGTTTTATTCGGCACAAGACATCGGATGGACGGGCGGAATCATTTCTTTGTCCCGCTGGCGTTATTTTGAAAATCGGTCAGCGACGCCCACCAATAAAAGAAAATTCCGGCCAATGATTGCAATGTTGCAGAAAGAATTTCAATTGCATGCCATCACCCTGATCGGGGCCTTTGCATTGCTGGTACTCCAGATCACCGCTTTCTTCGTGCGGGCGCATTATCTCAAAATCAATAGAAATTCGGATGTCGTCGCGGAAACAGATTTTCTCTGGTGCTTATGGCTCCTGATCCCCTTGACCATTGGTTGCACAGCCGTTGCTGAGGAACGAAAGCCGGGAATTTTGGACAATCAATTTTGCCTGCCGGTCTCAAAACGATCACAGTTCATCCTCAAATTTGTGCCAGCAATCATTTTAGGTGTGTTGTTGGGCGGCGTACTTCCCCTGGCATTAGAAACGATGGCAGGATCATTTGGGGCGCCCAATGAAATGTTCACCGCAACCAATGACACACATCAAATATTTGGCTGGGTAATCCTCTATCTGTCGCTTGGATTCAGCCTGGCAGGATTTTACGGTTCGACGCTGGCCAAAAATTTTCTCCAGGCATTGAGCATCGCTATCGCGGTCATAGTCTCATGCGCAATGCTTGGCCCGGCGGTCAATGCTGTCAATCACATGATTGGCCGGTTATTTTTTAACTACCCGGAATACCCATGGTTTTATTTTAATGCTTATGCGCCAGGCATTCCGATGGAATTATTTTTGATCATTGCCTCCATCATAGTCCCCTTTGCGCTTATCTGTATCAGTTATCTAAATTTCAGCCATGCGTTTGACACGCGTCACGCATGGCGGCGGAATTGTTTGACATTAGCCGGGGCAATAATATCCATCGCCCTCATGGCTAAGGGTATCTATTATCGCCCGTGGGAATTATTGTCGCCAATCGGCCCGGCGGCTGGCCCAGCGCGGCTGAGCAGCCAGGCGCCGGCCCAAATTTCCGCCGAGTTTTATCATAATGCCTCAGCAGATGAATATCTGTTTAGCGCAGTTCTTCCCGACGGCAGGCTTTGGATAAAATATTACAATCAGAATGATGATACTTTATTGCGTTCTCATGCATTGCAGGAATTTCAGCAGTTTGAGGATGGCTCCAATTGGGTCGCGGCAGCGGCTGGCAACCAGGGGATCCTTGGTATTCGCGCAGACGGTACATTATGGCATGTCCAAAGAGTCATATGGATTGATGGATCCGCAAGAATTAATTTATCTCAGGTTGGCGGGGAAGCCGGCTGGTCTCAAGTCGCCGCCACTGGGCAGGGATATTTGGTGTTGAAAAGGAATGGAACCCTTTGGACATGGGGCAAAGTTGTGACCGCGACTATGGGTTCTCCAGGATATACTTCCACAGTATTTAAGTTTGCCGATCCGGAACGTTTCGGCGCGGATACGAATTGGACCAAAATCACGCCGGGGCCTCTGGTCCATTTGGAAAAGAAAGATGGCAGCCGTTGGGAAATGGAAGAAGACTGGGGACATACGCCGGTTCATCGATATCTGATTCCTATCCACGAGGCAGATAGAATGTTGTGGGGCCCTGAGATCAAAGCTGATGGGACGCTTTGGTTTCACTTTCATCCTTACCAATTGGAGCCGGGTCTCCATCCAATAACACGTGATATGGTCAACAGTCTGGTCGCCGTTCAATTAGGTTCTGACACAAAATGGAAGTCCGTGATAATTGATGACCGGTGGCCGCCGCATGTTCTCGCGCTGCGGAATGATGGGACGCTTTGGAAGTGGGGATTTTTGTCGCACAATCATTTTGATATCGCACAGGCCCGACCGACACAACTGGGGAGCTATTCCGGCTGGATAACACTAGTGCCGCTTAATGTAGGTGGCATTGCGTTGGCCGCTGATGGCAGTCTTTGGGAATGGGACAAGCCAATGCCGATAGGTTTGCTAGCCCCATCACGAAAACCTGAATTTTTTGGGAATATCTTTTCGACAAATTCAATCAATTGGTAAAAAACCCACCGAATGAATCCACTCGTCAAAAAAGAAATCCTGCTGATGTTGCCGGCCTGGCTTGCAGTGCTGGTGCTGGAGGGTGCTTTGCCGTGGCTTTTTCATGATTTCGCAGGTGCATTTCAACTTCTGCCGCTCTTCTTTTTCCTTGGCGTCATCATTCCGGCGGTCAGTTCTTTTGGCCGCGAATTCAATGCCGGCTCGTTCCAATTGCTGATGTCCCAACCGGTCGAACGCGAACGGATCTGGCGGACGAAACTGGCCGTTTTGATTTACGCCATCGGTTCAATCCTTTTTGTCCACTTCGCGAGTTGTTGGCTGCGGCTGTATCTGGCGTATTCGGGCGCTCATTCGGGAGTTTATGGTACGGCCTTGACCGGCCCTGATATTCTTCGGACCATGAGCGCCAGCGGCATCGGCGCCTTGATTGCCCTGGCCAGCGGCTTATGGACCACGCTGCTGTTTCGGCAAGTGGCCACCGCCTTTTGGATCACCCTCCTGATTCCGGCCAGCCTGGCAACCTTGATCGGCCTTTTCCTTCCCACAAACGCTTCCAGCACAACTTTTCTCGTCGTATTCGAAATGGCTGCTGGCTTGTATGTGGTCGTGGCCTTCTGGCTGGCGCGACGGTTGTTTTACCGGGCGCAGGACGTGGGATGGACCGGCGGCAATGTTTCACTGTCACGCTGGCGATACTTTGAAGCGAGTTCCACATCCGCGGGCATCATCAGAAAGCATCGGCCGATTTTGGCCTTGGTCCGAAAAGAATTTCAATTGCACAGCACCACTTTATTCGGCGCCGCTGTCATGCTTGGACTGCAAATTATTTTTTTCCTCCTAAGAATATGCCTTTATACGTATTCAAATAATAATTCGGCAGCCGTCATCTTTTCAGACTTTTTTTGGCTTTTGTGGCTGGTCTTTCCACTGATTATTGGATGCACGGTGATTGCTGAAGAGCGAAGGCTTGGGATGTCGGCCCAACAGTTTTGCCTGCCGGTTTCTCGAAGATTACAATTTATCATCAAATTTTTGCCCGCGTTGATTTTGGGGATTTTCCTGGGCGGCATCGTCCCATTGCTGCTGGAAACCATTGTCACCCATTTTGGCGCTCCAACCGAAGTCTTCTTGCAGGCTGTGCCAGGTATCCTGCGTTTCTTTGGTTTGGCCTATACCCTCCTCGCTTTGTCGATCGGGCTGACCGTGGCGGCAATTTTTGGTTCGAGTCTCACCCGGACCTTTTTGCAGGCGTTAAGCATCGCTCTCCTCGCGATCATTTGCATTCCGGTCCTTCTGACGGTGATCGAATTAATCAATGGGTTGTCCTCCATAGATAGCGACGTGCCTTTTATCCCCACGCCATGGTTTGTGATCATCGCGCTCCCAGCCATTCCCCTGGCACTGACCTGGCTTGCTTATCTGAACTTCAATTGTTTCCAGGACAACCGGTGGCTCTGGCGGCATAACGTATCGGTCCTTTTGGGCATGATTGTAGCCATCTGTTTCCTGTCGCATGCAATTTATTATCGCCCATGGGAAATGCTGACGCCGATTAAATCTCCCTCCGGCCCCGCTCGTTTGAGCAGTCAATCGCCTGTCAAACTTTCAATCACCGGCAATATAATTTCCGTCGTGCTTCCCGACGGGCGGTTGTGGATGGAGTATCACAATTATAGTTATGTTTCTTCTAAATTACCCGGTTTGTTAAAAACCACACTTTCGACGCAGTCAGGCTTCGTCGCCGGTTCAAATTGGATTGAAACGGCGTCGGATAATTATCAAACAGCCGGCATCCGGTCAGATGGCACTTTGTGGAACGTGCAAGGTTGGGGCTTGTCGGGGTTAACGGAAAATGGCACGGATACGAACTGGTCGCGGATCGCCAGTGGCTTTGACAATCTGTTGGTGATAAAAACTGATGGAAGCCTTTGGGGTAGTGGATACGGCTTTAAAGATTACCAGCTTGATCCAACAAAGCTGCATCGGATCGGGAGTGAAATCCATTGGGTAAATGTCTTTTCCGGGAGGGATCCATCCGCCGAAAAAAACGATGGCAGTATCTGGAGTTTGCAAACAGAACGGGGGCAAAACGCTATAAATGCTCAATTGGTTCAGACTATGATCTGGTCGCCAGGCATTATCTTCGGTGGTTTTTGGGCTGTCGAGATCAACACAAATGGGAGACTTTGGTTATTAACAGAGCCGGCAACAAATGGACAATGGCATATTGATGGGTTGCCCGCTTATTCAAAAAAAGTTCAATTAGGCCAGGATGCAAAGTGGAAATCTGTGTCATGGGGTTGGGGGGAAATTATCGGGCTGCGCAGCGATGGGACGCTTTGGAAATGGCCGCATCCAGTATGGCCGAACTTTAACTTTGAAAACAATCGGCCTATCCAAATCGGGAATTATTCAAATTGGATAGCCCTGTCCTCCAATTACGACGGGATTGCGTTAGCCGCCGACGGCAGTCTTTGGGCTTGGGGAGAACAGAGCGACTATTCCTGGCTCGCTCCCTCGCGCCAACCCGTCTTCCTTGGCAATATCTTTTCGACAAATTCAATCAACTAGTAAATAAGCCACCAAATGAATCCGTTCATCAAAAAAGAAATCCTGCTGATGTTGCCCGCTTGGCTGGCCGTGCTTGTCCTTGAAGGAAGTTTGCCGTGGCTTTTTCGTGATTTCGAAGGTGCATTTCAGCTTCTGCCGCTCTTCTTTTTCCTTGGCGTCATCATTCCGGCGGTCAGTTCTTTTGGCCGCGAATTCAATGCCGGCTCGTTCCAATTGCTTATGTCACAACCGATTGAACGCGGCCGGATCTGGCGGACGAAGCTTACCGTTTTAATTTGCGCCCTGGCTTCAATTTTTCTCGTCTATCTCGCAAGCTGTTGGCTGCGAAGAACTGAGTTCCCTTCTGAATTTTCTCTTTTTGCTTACCGGTTGGGCTTCACCGACCATGAATTCCTACGGACCATGAGCGCCAGCGGCATCGGCGCCTTGATTGCCCTGGCCAGTGGTCTGTGGACCACGCTGCTGTTTCGGCAAGTGGCCACCGCCTTTTGGATCACCCTCCTGGTTCCAGCCGGTCTGTTGACCTTGATCGGCTTTTTCCTTCCATTAAGCGCTTCCAGCACAACTTTTCTGGTCGTGTTCGAAATTGTGGCCGGGGTGTATGTGGTGGCGGCATTCTGGCTGGCACATCGATTATTTTTTCGGGCGCAGGACGTGGGATGGACCGGCGGCAATGTTTCACTTTCCCGTTGGCGATATTTTGAAGCGCGCTCCCAATCCCCGGACATCATCAGGGTGCACCGGCCGATTTTGGCCTTGGCCCAAAAAGAATTTCAATTGCACAGCGCCACCTTATTCGGCGCCGTGATCATGCTCGGATTGCAGATCCTGGTTTTCTTCCTGCGGGGATATTATTTGTGTCACCATAAAAATACCGGAGTGATCGATTTGACAAACTTCTTCTGGCTTTTGTGGCTGGTCTTTCCCCTGATCATCGGATGCACGGTGATTGCTGAAGAGCGAAGGATTGGGGTTTTGGAGCAGCAGCTTTGTCTGCCCATTTCCCGGCGATGGCAGTTTGCCATCAAATTTTTCACGACTTTGATTTTTGGGGTGTTCCTGGGCTCCGGAATGCCAATTCTCCTGGAGACGATGGCTGCCCATCTGGGGGTTCCCAATGAGATGTTCTCAGAAACAATTCAGCCCCTTTGGAATCTCGGAGTGCCGGTTTGCCTCCTCGTCGTTTCAGTTGGGTTCAGTTTGGCGGCGCTTTTTGGCTCAAGTCTCTCCAAAAATTTCTTGCCGGCGCTAACTCTCGCCATTCTCACCATCATTTGCTGTCCGGGTCTTGTGCCTTTAATCAATTTGTTAATTAAGCCATTCCCCATTTTTGGCTATGCGTCGATTGTCCCGGGACCATTGTTTGTCCTGATGGCTATCCCAGCCATTCCTATCACATTGTTGTGGCTTACTTGGTTGAATTTCAATTATTTACAAGATGGCCGTCGGATTCTGTGGGGGAGCCTTTCGTTTATTTTAGGCATGATTGTCATCATCGGTCTGCTGTCCAACGCAATCTATTATCGCTCCTGGGAGTTGCTGACGCCGTTCAAATCTCCCTCCGGCCCCGTTCGTTTGACCAGCCAAACGCCGGTCAAACTTTCCGTGTGGGGCAATACGATTTCCGCCATTCTTCCCGATGGACGATTATGGGCGGAGGACATCAAATATGGTCCAGGTTTTGTTTCTGTCTTGCCTGGGTTTTCTAAATTATCAATTTCAAGGCAATCACATTTTGTCGGCGGTTCTAATTGGGTTGAAACGGCGGCGTCCAGCTATTTAACGGTGGGTATCAAGTCAGATGGCACTTTGTGGAGTGGGCGAAATTGGGATTCGTCGCAGTTGGTCGAAGTCGGCACGGAGAAGGATTGGCGACAGGTCGTCAGCGGAGGTAATGACCTTTTGTTTTTGAAAACCGATGGAAGTCTTTGGGGCAGCGGGTTCCCCATTCAAGATTACAGGCTTAATACCGCGGTGCCGGAGCGGATTGGGAACGAAAGCAATTGGGTGAATATCTTTTCCCAGCGGGATGCCTACGCCGAAAAAAGTGATGGCAGCATCTGGGAGTGGCAAGTGACCCTGGGCAATAATTCTGTCCATACGCAATTGGTTCAGGCTACGAATTCTTTGCCGCCGGGTTGTATCTTTGCCGGGTCTTGGAGCATCGCGGTTGATACCAATGGGGAACTTTGGTATCTTTCGGAACCGTTGGATAATTGGTCATGGAGTGTCGGTGGTATTCCAAAGTATTCAAAGAAAACTCAATTCGGCCGGGAGGCAAAATGGAAATCCGCATCCATTGACATCTGGCAAAAGTCAATGATCACCCTTCGCGCCGATGGGACCCTCTGGCAATGGCCGTTTCCCTGGCGCACGGACCTTGCAAAAGTTCGGCCCAAACAAATCGGGAATTATTCAGATTGGATAGCCTTGTCCTACTATTATGACGGGGTTGCCTTGGCCGCCGATGGCAGCCTATGGGCTTGGGGCGAACAGAGCGACTATTCCTGGCTCGCTCCCTCGCGCCAGCCGGTCTTCCTTGGCAATATCTTTTCGACCAATTCGATCAATCAATAAATTGAGCGCCAATCCCGCTATGGCCCCGCGAGCCGTAGGAGTCGACCCGTCCTCCGTAGCACTGCGGAGGGAGGAGGTAACGAGACTCTAAAATCTTCTTTTGCGTTCCCCGTTCTTTTATTAATCATAAATTGCGAACAGCATGGCAATCTAAAGCTATAAACAAATGAATTATTGCCGCGTCGCCTGCCGCGCCATGGCGCTGCGACGGCGGGGCCCTGCAAATCAATTCCAATGAATTCCAATGAATTCCAATCAGGGATTTTCACTGTTCAACGTCCCCCGCCGCGGGGATTGCCCCGCCAATTAACGCTTTAATGCTGCCCAAAGATATGCTAAATGGGGTTATGGCAACGGTCACCCAATTGACGAATGAGCTGGTCGCGTCCTATGCGCGCGTCGGCGGCATCAATCATTTGGATGGCAAAAACCTGCCGTCAAAACGCGCCATCACGGTCATCACCCACGACTTGTTGCGGCTGTTGTTCCCCGGATTTTTCGACGAGAAACTGATCCATTCATCCGAGATCAAAGCGGAGACGGCGGCGCTGCTGGACTCGGTTTTTGGAAAGCTGGAGGATGAGATCCGCAAGAGCCTCGAATACAGACCGCCGGGCGATCTGGCAAAGAAAGACATCAACAAGGCGGCACATGCGTTGACCACGGAATTTCTCGGCAAGCTGCCCTCTCTCCGCGAGATCCTGTGCACGGACGTGGACGCGGCGTTCAACGGCGACCCGGCGGCATCCGGCCGGGAGGAAATCCTCGTCGCCTATCCCTTTATCGAAGCCATCGCGGTGCAACGGCTCGCGCACGAATTATATCTGAAGGACGTGGCGTTGATCCCGCGCATCATGACGGAGTGGGCGCACCTGCGGTCCGGAATGGATATCCATCCGGGCGCGAAGGTGGGGTCGCACTTTTTTGTGGACCATTGCACCGGCACGGTGGTCGGCGAAACGGCCATCATCGGCAACCATGTGAAGATGTACCACGGCGTGACGCTGGGCGCGCGCAGCACCGCGGGCGGACAGCAATTGCGCGGCAAAAAACGGCACCCCACCATCGAGGACCGCGTCACGATTTATCCCGGCGCGACCATCCTGGGCGGCGAGACGGTGATCGGCGCGAACAGCACGATTGGCGGCAATGTGTTCATCATGGACAGTGTGGCGCCGAATTCGCTGGTGATCTATGACGGTCTGGATATGCGCGTGCTCAACAAGAGCGATAAAAGCACAGTGGTGGATTTCCAGATCTGAGGCCGGATTGCACAGTCACTGCGCTTTATGATGGCAAACGAAGTGTGACGCCGCTTTAAGAATGACGTTGACCACTCGGAATTACTAATGACTAAACCATAATGACTAAGGAATTCCTAACGACGAATTTCTATGGCGCGTGAAAATTTATCATTCGGATTTAGAACTTAGTCATTCTCAAAGCGGCGTCATTCCGGCTTCGCCGGCACCATATGGTAGATTGCGCCGTCCTGCATGAGCGTGTAAAGCTCCCCTGCGTTGTCCTCGGCGAAGCTGTTTATATTGTCATGTTGCTGGAGCATGAGGCCCTGGTCCGTGACCTTGTGAGTGTCGCGATCATAGCGAAAGCCCCAGAGGGTCCCCAAATTGTAATCGCCGTAAATGTAAATCCCGTTGAGCGAAGGATATTTTGTCCCGCGATAGACATAGCCGCCAATGATGCACAAGCCGATGGTGTGATTCGGGAACATGGACACGGACAACAGCCCCGGGTTATGCGGATATTCCATGACGGGATCGATGTATTGGGCCCCTTCCGGTCCGGGTTTGAAATGATGCGCGCCTTCCCGGACATTCCAGCCGTAGTTGCCGCCTTTGACAATGAGATCGACTTCCTCCCACAAATCCTGGCCGACGTCGCCGACCCACAAGTCGCCGGTTTGGCGGTCAAAACTGTAACGCCAGGGATTGCGGAGGCCGTAGGCGTAAATCTCTTTTTGAGCGCCGATGCCGCCCATGGAGGGTTCGTGGATAAACGGGTTGTCGGGAGGAAACCCGTATTCCAACTGGTGCACGCGCCAGCCGCTGCCGACGGTGGCGCGGGTATTGACGTCGAAACGCAGCAATTTACCGAGGAAGGATGTGCAATTTTGGGCATTGTTGAAGGGGTCGTCGCCTCGTCCGCCGTCGCCGAGGCCCAGGTACAGGTATCCGTCGGGACCGAAGAGCAATTCGCCGCCTTTGTGATTGGAAAAGGGTTGCAACGTCTCAAAAACGACGCGCTCGGATTTCATGTCCGCCTGATCCGGGTCGCTGGTGGAGACATGGAATTCGCTCACGACACTGCGAAACGGAAAACTGATGGGCAATCCGTTGTCCAGCCTTCGGATATCATCGGGCGAGTTTTTTTGGGTATAATAGATATAAAACAAGCCGTTGGTCTTGAATCCCGGATGAAAGGCGATGCTCAACAATCCGTCTTCATTGTCAAACATGGGGTGGCGATCTGAGATGTCCAAAAATTCCCTGGCGTCGCTGCCATCCGAATTGGGGCCGAGGACAAAAATGTGGCCGGTCTGTTCCACGACGAAGAAACGTCCTGAGCCATCCGGCGGCTGGCACATCCAGACGGGGCGCGCATCCAATTTTAAATTGGGGAAAACTCGTTGCAGTCGGACCTGGGGGATCGGCTGGGCCAGGCTGGAAATGGCGACGCATGCCATGAGACAGAAAACACCTCCCAAAAACATTAGCGATTTTTTCATAAAAAAAAATTAAGCCTGCCAGGACAAAAAAAGTCCAGCCAACGTTTGTTCAGTTTGGCAGATTCAAGGCGATTCAGCCCGATAGCGCGGTCTTTACCGCCGACCGCACTTCAGCCAGGGTGAACGGCTTGGCCAGACACTGGCGTTTCTCCTTTTCCAAAAATTCACGCATGGATTCATTAATGACATCGCCCGTGATGAAAATCATGCGCCGGCAAAGTTCGGGATTTGACCCCCGGACGCGCTCATAGACCTCGCGGCCATTCAATCCAGGCATTTTCCAATCGCAAAAGATGGCGTCGTAGGAATTCTTCCGCAATTCCTGCACCGCAGTTTCACCGTTGGAGTAGGTGCGGACTTGGTAACCGGAAGCCGTCAAAACCTCGTAAACCATCTGCAAAATCGGTTCTTCGTCGTCAATAACGAGAATCTTTATGCCAGCGCCTTCGCGGAAATCGGCTTTGGCAGGAGCAGGTGAATTTGAATGTACCACGGGGGCCTTTGCGTCCAGCGCGATGGGCAATTCGATCACAAAGGTGGCGCCTTCACCGGGTTTGCTTATCGGAGTGATGTTCCCGCCATGTTCCTTGATGATGCCATAGCACAGACTCAAGCCCAGACCGGTGCCCTTGCCCACCTCTTTGGTCGTAAAGAATGGATCAAAAATGCGCCTCATATTTTCCTCGGAAATGCCGGGGCCATTGTCCTGAATGGTGATACGCACGTTGGATTCGGCGGCTTCGGTGGTGATCTTTATCTGTCCGCTGCGTTGGTGGCCTTCAATTGCCTGGCGGGCGTTGTTGATGATATTGAGCAGCACTTGCTGTATCTGGTGGCCGTCCGCCAGAACGGCCGGCAGGTTGGGCTGCAGCCGGGTCACCACCTCGACGTTGCTGGTGCGCAACGGATACGCGACGATTTCCAGGACCGCCTCGATGAGTTCATTCGCCGAGACAGGCTTGCGCTCCGTTTGGTGCCGCCGCGCAAAGCTCAGGAGCGACTGCACGATTTTCTGGCAGCGTTGGGCGGCCTTGAAAATCAAATCCAGTTGCCGGCGATATTTTGCGTCAACGTCCGCCTCGCGCAACATTTCGGAAAATCCCATGACGGCGGCGAGCGGATTGTTCAATTCATGCGCGACGCCGGCGACAAATTCTCCCACCGCGGAAAGTTTTTCGCTTTGGATCAATTGCTCTTGCGTGTTTTTTAGGGTGGCGACGGTCTGTTCGAGCTCGGCGCGCGACTGCCGGACATCTTTTGTCATCTGGTTGAATGCCCCGGCCAATTCGCCGATTTCGTCCCGGGAGCGGATGGGACCTGGCGCGAAAAATCGCCCCGCCCGACGGCTTCGGCGCTGTCGCGCAATTCGCGGAGCGGCTGGGTCACCCGGTTGACGACGAACCAGATCACGGCCGGCGCCGAATAAAATTGCGCACATACTCGCGAAGAGCAAAGCCTGCTGCGTTTGATAGGATGCCCGCAATGAATCTTCGTAAGGACTTAACAAGATGTAACTGAGGGATTTGTCATCGCTTGAAGATTCGAATCGCCCGGCAATTCCAAAGTAATGCCCGCCATTGATGCTGACCGATTTGACATCGGTGGGTAGATTTGGATTTCCAGCGGGCAGTGCTTGAATAAGAGATAAGCACTCCTCATTGGTATCAGCCCCGGGAAACGTCGAGGCGGCCACTTTGCCATCGGCCAGGAGAGCGATCTCCGCATAGGTCAACTCCCTGAATGTTGCCGCGTCGTTGGTCCCAATTTCAGAACCGATCGTCAATGCACCGATGGCATTGTCCAGGATCACCGGAATGGAAACAACATCATAAAGATGCGCACCGACGCCGATCGTATCCACGGTTTCCCCGCCCTGCAACGCCTTCTTCACGGTCTGGCTGGCCGCCGTTTGAAAGGCCGCCGCTGAAATTGCGGGACCGCGTTGTTCAGTGTCGATGATATTGGTCGGGCCGCTGGCATAGACGATATCGACGCCTGGCTCATTCGTCAGAAGGTCGCCAAAAGTTCTTTTCAAGGTTGGAGCGTCCACCCCGACCATGAACAAGGAACGATAACGCGGTTCATTGACAAGGCTGTCAAAATGCGACAAGAGCGCGTTTTGGTGAATTTTTTGCGTATTGCGGAAGACCGTATTGGCCGATTGCAGATTTTTTTGTGCTTCGACAATGAATTGCGAGGTGATTTGCTGGTTGACGACCAGGAAAGTGGAGATGACCAATAGGGTCATCACCGCAATTACTGGCAGGAGCACCTTGGTGCGGAAATTCGCTTTGATCATGGCGATCTGCCTTGTCGCTGCACTTGTTGTTGGAGCAGGGCGTTTTGCGGGCGCGATTCGGAGATCTGTTTTTCCAGGTTGGTGCTGTCATCCGCCATCAACGACAAAGTGGCAGGGGAAAAAAAAGCCGCCAGGGCGATAAAGCCCGGATTCACAATATGCGATTTTCCCCACGTTCGCATTGCAGTAGGGCGACATCTTAACCCATTCGGGGAAAAATAAAATTGAAATCGTACACGCGGGATGCTTGTGCTACCCTGTTTTGGCAATTGAAAGCGCTCATCGAAACCAGAAACACGCGGCCGGAACGGGTTTTTCTCGTCGGCGTTAAGCTAATGGCCTAAGGCTTCTTCGAGTGTGTCGAGCACGGTCATGACGTGCCCATCGGCGAGCTGGTTGAGATGTGCGTAGAAGTTTACGTAGTCGCGATGCGAGTCCGCGGCATCGAAGGGAGAAAACTTGTCGAAGCTGTCGCGATAGGCTTTCTGGACGCTCGGCTTTTTCGACAAGTCATCGTCGTAATTGGGTGGCAGCTCGACACCCAGTCCGGCAAAGGCATCGCGCTTGTAGCCTGCCTTCTGCCGGGGATTTGCCGGGATATGTATACACGTCGTGCGGATTGACCAGCGATACGAAGAGGCAGAATGGCTTTTGCAGCTTGGGCGCCCAATTCTTCAGGAAATCGACGACGCTTTCGCCGAAACCCGGAGTCTGACCCCGGCCCCGGTTCGCGCCCCGTCAGATGTAGCGTCCGTCATTGTCGGGGTCGCCGCCCCCCAGGGTCGCGAGCCCGTTGAATTTCCCGAACTCAGTCGGCTGCACCTCCTCGATCGCGTTGCCGGCATCCGGCGGATCCACTCCGTCCAGCCGTAATTCGTCTCAATCACGGTGATGTCCGCCGCTGTCCAGTCCTCGCCGCCGTTTCCCGGTGCGGCGTTGACGGCATAGCTAAGGTGCCATTTGCCTTTCCAGACCACTTCGTAGCCAACTTTTTCTTTAAGCAAGGAGGCGATGTTGGGTTGCAGGTTCTTGTGCACCAGGCCGGGCCACAGGAAGGTTCGTGTCACGCGGTTGACGGGCGCAAACCGGCCGACCATCATCGCCGCCCGCGAGGGTGAGCACTGAGTTGACGGCAGTGTAGGCGCGCGTAGAAGTAGAGGCCATTGCGCTTCATCAGCTGCAGCCCGGGCATCTTTTTTTCGGCCCAACCGGCGGGCCAATGCATGTGATGGCGCTCCTGGTCGGTCATGATCACGATAATGTTCGGCGCCTTGGGCATGCGCCCCGCACCGTGGCCGCCACGTGGAGCCGCCACTTTGGGCGCCGCTGCTTTCGGCAATTCTTTAGCAGCCAGCGCCGACGTGCCGCTTGCCGCCTGCGCAATGACAGCCACGGCACCCGACTGGAGGAAACGGCGGCGCGAGGTCTTCTTGCTACTTTGATCGCTATCCATTCATTTCTCCTCTATTAATATAGTGCATACGCTCAACTCACGGTGCTTGCGAGATGGGTTGACGATGGGATCATGGCTGAACGGGGCGATGGTTCCCAGT
>CAWCRR010000022.1:0-14665 GCA_963797825.1 uncultured Verrucomicrobiae bacterium | reverse complement strand
GCGCAAAAAGAACTCGTTCAACGTGCTCCAGGATCTCGCGTGAGCGACAGAGATCGTCCAAATCGTGTGCCGCGCCACGCGTACCTCGTCTGAGATTTCCGGATCGAGGAGAATTAAGCCCAAGTGAAGAGCGTCGGCCTGTTGCTTCGAATCTTGAACCCGCAAAGGATCACGCCGGCATGATCGATATCCTCCAAAAACTGCAGATCAGCCGCATCTCCAAAGAGAAAATGAAAATCCGCGCGTCCGCGTGGGACGGCGTCGTCGGTTTCGCCGGTGTGGATCGAAGCGAACCGGTCCGGCCCGAGCAACAGGAAGGCGACGCCGGCTTCGCCCGAAATGACCGCTTCCATCATATCACCCGTAAGGGAATCCCGAACTTTTTGAGGCGTTCCGCGAACGCTTTCAGGATCGAATTCTGAGGACGTTTGTTCTTGCGCTCACAACGACCTCCTGGAACGTCCTTACGGTCATCGGTCCCCAATGTGAACCTCGACGAAATGATCGTCGTCCGATATCCGTCCCGGTTTCAGCAAAAGATTTGAATAGTCATCGGGCCGCGTGGTTGCATCAATTGCAGCGGCAAGCTTGGCCACACATAGTTCTGCCCGATCGGCCCACGTCGCTCGAAAGCCCTTCGGAAGGTTGTGCGCCTTGGCGAACGCGACCTTGTGACGCTCCATGAACCTGACACTATTTTCCTCAAACACTGTTGCCCGATGGGCGATCATGTCGTCACGTGCAGTCAACGAACATTCCCCATAGTTGTCAAGGCCCACGCCGTCCATCGAAGGCGCGGCGAAACGTATCTGGTCTTTATTGCTGTCACCAAAAAGGGCGAGATCGGGCGCCCACCAGTTTGTCCCACTTCTCGCCTGTTGGAATTCTAACACCCCCGGCGGATGGACTGGTGGTAAGTTGCATAAAGCTGACTTTCAGCGGTGGCAAGCCGATCGATTTCCAGCGCAGACCGGGCGATGACGGCATGTGAGTGTGCAGCTTCGGCCTCGAACTGGCGAACCTCGTCGCCGCATCCACGGGCGTCGGCTTCCTGAGCGCCTTCCGATACCTCCGGACAAGAGCCGTCTTTTCCGAATCGTCGCTGGCGTCAAGTACATTCGGAAAACGACTCGGGCGGCACAATGAGGGCAATGCGCCTTAGTTCGCGGGATGTCATAACTGCAGAGTAGACATTTGTCAGTCACGGCCACGATGTTCCTGGCTAGCGGGCGAATCCTTCTCTCAAGCGAACGGGCACACTCTCTGTAATGTTAACTTGAACTTCAACAACAGGCCATCGCGAAGGGACGGCGGCGAGTTAGGATGTGGCTGAAGGGTCCCGATCGGTGCATTTTCAACTCCATCGCGAGGTAGGGTTTTCACCGGAACTAGGACGTTCGGCCTCGACGCCGATGGGTCTGTTCGCTGCCACCAGCGATGCCGGCCAACGTGGCCATGGCGCATCCGGTGACTGATGCACACACCAAGTCCCGGATGGAACCTTTCGGGATCTTAATCGGATGGTGGAGTGCTGGGACCGCGGACTAAAGCCCCTGTGCCGTCTTCTCTCCGCGTGATTTTGTTTTTCGTCGCGGACGGTCATCTTCCCTCAAACGAATCGAACGGTAGATCAATCGTCGTTCAAACCAAGTTCAGCCCGCATCCCCGCGCCATCATCCCGCGACTATCGCCGGAGACTTGATTGGTCCCATCCCGCCAATCCGTACCATCCCTGGTTGATCCTTCTTCAACTTGGCGTTTCGTTCGCCCAATCGAAACCGACGGTCAATGCCAGAACCGTCCATGAGATTGCCGCAAGTGCATGCGTCGGGCAAATCCCGCCCTACTAAACGCAAAGCCTTCGACCTTATACGGGATACATCATCTCTCAGCTGCCGGAATTCTCGATTCATCCGGAAAACCATGTTACCAAAGAAAAATTTTGGAACCAATTATCCCGCACGCGACCAAATCATAGTCCATCCTGCTTATTGTCACTGTTTGTCTAGCCCGCAAAAGCTTTGTGGTTTCCCGGAACTTCGGGAACATTCCATTTTGAATCGAACCCGATTCCTGGAAAGGAGTCGATCGCCATGGCCACCGCGGCACAGATTGACGCAAACCGTCGGAACAGAAAAAAGTTTTGCGGCCCTCGCACCCAGGCGGGAAAGCATCGAGTCGCGATTCAACGCCCTCGACCATGGCTGCCGGGCGAATATTCCTGGTCCTGCCGATCGGAGGAGTTCGGCGACTATGAGAATCAATGCGGGCCTGGAAGCTCAGCTTCAGGCCGCGCAATCCCGCCGAGGAATTCTTGATCGAAGGGATCGTTAGCCTGGGATGTCTGACCACGCGGATCGATCAGGCCGAGACGGCCCGGCTCAACACGCGGATGCATTATGGAGTATTCGAAGAGGCACGCCAGGTCAGAGGAACAAGGTGATCGAGCTGGGCCAAAAACTGTTTCGGGACGCGTCGGGCCGCAGGTCCTTCATCTCGAGGACAAGGCGGGCGAGCACAACCCGGCCCTGACGGCGAGATACACCGCGTTTCGGACCTTGCGCGATGCCGAAGACCACCCGACGCTGGTGCCGTTGCGAACTGAAAGCCCGGCACCGGCTGCCAGTGGCTGTTGGACCGTTGGCTCCACTTGCGCCGGGCTGCTAGAAGATCAAGGGGCCCGGCACAGACCTTAAGCTAACCAACGTCGATACTCCTTACGGCAAGGGGATGAGCTTCGACTACGACTACCACGATGCGGGCAACTTCGCCCTGGCGCACCAAGACTGCGATGTGCCGCTAAATGGCAATTTCGAACTCAGCTTTTGGATGAAGGCGGATACGCCCGACAACAATCTCGAGATCAATCTTGAAGACGTAAACGGAAACACCTATTGGTATCGAAGGGACGCCTATCATTGGCCCAAGGAGTGGACGCACATCGTGTTGCGCAAGAGGCTTATCTCCTTTGCCTGGGGGCCAAAGTCTTCGGCCGAGCTCAGCGAACTCAAGTCCATCGAGTTTGGTGTGTCCTCCAGTGGAGCCGGCAAGAAAGGTGTGATCTACCTGGCCGATCTCAAGATCACGCCGCTTGGGGATTACGGCAAGTTCAGCGATCCGATCACGGATATAACGAGCGACGTTCCCTCAGTTGGCAAGAGCGACTGGCGGACGACAGGACCTGTCAGCGAAGCGGACCTGGCCTCGACCTGGCCAAACCCGTTGAGTTTGGCGGTCTCGAAATCGAGTGGCAAAAGTCCATGGCACCGAGTTCCTATGACGTCCTCACCTCGACCGATGGCTCCGCTTGGAAGCTGGCTCAGACCGTCGAAAAGCCGAATGGCAAAATCGATGTCGTGTTCACCCCGGATGCGGAAGGACGCGAGATTCGAATCCATGCAAGGGCCGATTCCAAGGTTGTTGGGCTTGAGAGAGTGAAGCTGTTGCCTCCCGAGCTTGATAAAACCGGCGCCGGCATGCTGAAAGCGCTCGCGCAATCGTCGCCCCGCGGCTATTACTTCCGGCACCTGCTTAACCAGCAAGCGTATTGGACGCTTATCGGCTACAGCGGCGGCAAGGACAAGGCGCTGCTTTGCGAAGACGGGCAGATTGAACTCGCCAAGGACAGGCCGAGCGTCGATCCGTTCGTTGTGGTCGACGGCAAGGTTTACCATTGGGCGAACACGGAAGAGACCCAGGGATTGTTGGACGACTATCTGCCGCTTCCTTGGACCGAACGCTCGGGCCCAGTGGGCCTGCGCGTTTCGGGCTTCGCCATCAAGAACAATGGCGGCACGGTGTATGCCTGCTACAAGCTGGTCAACCACGAGCAGACCACGAAGCAGGCCAAACTCGTCTTGGCGCTCAGGCCGATCCAGGTCAATCCGGAGTGGCAGCACAGCGGCATTCAGGCCGAGATCAAGGACCTAAGCCTGACGCCGACCTCCATGTCCTTTGGCAAAGACCAGAAAATCGTATTGCTGACCCCCGCCGACCAGGTGGGCGCGACGGCCTTTGCCGATGGCGAAATGGGTCGAAGGATGCAGTTCGGCGATCTTCCGACCAGCCCGACGGCGGCCGACTCTTCCGGCCTCGCTTCTGGGTACGTGGCCTACGACGTAAGTCTCAAGCCCGGCGAATCCAAGAGCTTCTGGTGGCGCTACAGCATCGGCGGAATGACGGACAAAGGCGTGAACACCAACGCCAAGGCGGCTGCGCTTCAGAGCAAGGCGGCTGAGGAGTGGCGCAAGAACCTGTCGTCGATCAAGATCCAGCTTCCGGCCAACGAGCAGCGCCTGGTCAACCTCATCCGCGCGAACATCGCGTACATCGAGATCAACCGGGACGGGGTTCAACTTCAGCCCGGAAGCCGCAACTACAAACGCTCGTGGATTCGCGATGGCTCGCTGATGAGCGCGGCAATGATGCACTTTGGCGTCATGAAGCCTGCGGAGGAGTTCATCGAGTGGTACACGCAATTCGTCCATACGGACGGCTATGTGCCGGCGATTGTCGAGAACGGCAAGCCGTTGTCCACTCTGGAATGCGATGCTTTCGGCGAGTACATCTACCTCGTCGCAGAATATTGGAAATTCAGCCGCGACGAGAAGTTTGCCAGGAAGTACTACCCGGCCGTCAAGCGGGTCGCCGAGCACATCGAGAAGCTTCATGTGGAGGGGCAGGCGTTGCACCAGAACGCGACCGGCATGGAAGCGCTGTATTACGGCCTGCTGACTCCGTCGATCAGTCACGAGGGCTACGGCTCGCCGGTGCACTCCTACTGGGACGACTACTTCGCAATTCTCGGGCTGAAAGACGCCGCTGCCCTGGCCGTCGCCGTCGGCAAGCCCGAGGAAGCGGCTCATGATCTGGCCGTGGCTGCCGACCTTCGCAAGGACGTCGTGAACTCGATTGAGGCGGCCGCCAAGTATTACCAGCTTGATGTGATTGTCAGTTGTCCCGATTACGGCGAGCCGGATGCCACCGGCGTTGCGATCTTGGTCAACCCGTGCGACGAAATGTCGTACATGCCCCAGGATCTGCTTAGGAACACGTTCGACGCTTACTATCAGAAATGCCTTGGGCGCGCCGATGGCACGGTGATGTGGAGCGGTTATACGCCGTACGAATTCAGGAACATGGGCGTGTTCGCCCGGCTCGGCGATAAGGATCGCGCCATGTGGTTGATGCGCTGGTTCACCAAGGACACCCGTCCGATGGGTTGGAATCAGTGGGCCGAGGTCGTGTTCCAGGATCCGAGAGCGCCGGTGTACATCGGCGATATGCCCCACACCTGGTGCGCGGCCGAGTTCGTGCGCGAGATCCGCGACTTCTTCGCCTACGAGGAGGACCTGGACAAGTCGCTGGTGTTCTGCTCGGGTGTTCCGGAAGATTGGCTGCAAGGTCGCGGCATTCAGGTGCAAGACCTGCCTACCGCGTATGGCAAGATCAGCTTGAAGGCGGTGACGAAAGGCTTGGCCGACATCTACCAGGTGACCGGAAACGTCAAGGCTCCGGGCGGAATCTGGCTGGTGTCAGCCAGGAACGCGACTCCGAAGGCGGTTACCGTCAACGGCAGGCCGGTCGCTTCCGCGAAGCGGATCAAATTGGCCTCGCTGCCCGCGCAGGTCGAGTTCTCGTACTAGGAGCGATCCCGGTTAATATCCGGCGCCGGCATGGTGGTCTGGCGCATTCCACCGGTTGATTTCGTCAATCGGCGGGCAAACCACCAAGGCATTGCGAGCGTAAGCATCATGCACCGCCTTTGAATCATGTCCCAAAGCGGCCTGCGCCCAGCATTGCGGGATGCCAGCCATCCGCGTGTTGGCGTTGCTGCGGTCACAGAAGCGGACCAGAACGTCCGCCCAGGTGCGGGTGATCATTTTCGGGTCTTGCGCGGACAAGTACGTCCTGGCCATGACCAGGTTCATTTGCGGCAGTTTCACCGCGTCGTTCCGGGCCTGGACAATCCTGTGCGCCTCGGCCGCGTCGCGGGTCTGCAAATTCCTTTGCTGTCTCGTGGTGCGGTCTTCACAGTAAAAGACGTGACCGCGTCGGAAGATGGTGAATTGGTTTTGCATTCGTGCCTTTCATTTTACGGACACGAATAGAAAACCGTTAAACAGCAGTGGCGGAGTGCTGCCGGATAGTGCGGGAGTTCTGAAAAATACCCTGAACGGCTGCGGCTTTACTGACACTTTCACTGACAGTTGGCGGTTTTCCGCCCCTTTTTCACCAAAAACATCTCGATTTCCCAAGAAAACGAGATGGCGGAAGGGGTGGGATTCGAACCCACGTTAGGATTGCTCCTAAGCCTGATTTCGAGTCAGGTGCCTTCAACCACTCAGCCACCCTTCCGCACAAATGCTTTGACGCCTCGAGGCGCCGCGCTCCCGGCGAATATATTGTGCGCCTGCCGGCATCGGGAGCAAGCTCATTTGCCATGCCGGCGGATTGTTCGCCGGTCTGGCACAGACATTTTTCAGCTTGCGCAACCGGTCGGACTCCCTACTGTTTCCGAAGGCACGAGGTTATCGAACAAAACTTTTTATATGATTAAATCCAAACTCTTCATGACCGTGTTGATGGCGTCGCTCCTGGTGTTGACAAACGGATGCTTCTTGTTTGTAGTGGGCGCAGCGGCGGGTGGAGGGGCGGCGGGTTACGCTTGGGTCAATGGCGAAGTCAAAATCACCGAAGGGTACTCGCTCACTCAAACTTGGAACGCTTCGCTCGCCGCGATGCAGGACCTGCAGTTCACGGTGACGGACAAGTCAAAGGACGCCTTGTCGGGTTATTTAACGGCGCAAACCGCCGACGACAAGACCGTCAAGATCAATTTGAAATACATTTCCAACACCTCAACCGAAATCCACATTCGCGTGGGCACGTTCGGCGATGAATCTCTGTCGCGCATCATTCTCAACAAGATCAACAGCCACCTCACGGGCGGTTCCTAGGCGCACAAAGCCCAAGCTTGCCGCCGGCGCGGCTCCGAATGATGGAACAGGATCAGGCCGGCCAAATCGGGTCGGCCCGGTGGCGGGCATGTGGGGTGGATGTTGAATTGACTTGCCGTTGACCTTAACTCCGCCAGAATGGGTACCGTTCGCAACGTGCGGGTTGTTGACCGTACTCAAGCCAATGTAGCTCAGTGGTAGAGCAACGGTTTCGTAAACCGTCGGTCGCCGGTTCAATCCCGGCCATTGGCTCCATTTCTAACTGCGAGTGCAGTAATGGTTTAGGAGTCTGCGGGTCCGCAACGGACACCAAAATGGACACCAATATTGGTGCTCCACAACGATTCGGGATAACGGGCGTTAATTCGCCCACTGCTCGCTAACGCGACAGTGCCCGCCTGATTTATCTTCGCGGTTGCGTGAAACCATGAAAACACGTTACCGCTTAACTTACCGTGGCTGCCGGGGTGGAATGTTCTATTGCGTGGACAACCAGACGGGCAAACGCACGAGCCTTCACACTTCTGATAAAGATGAAGCCCGTCAGATTATTGAGGCCAAGAATCAGGCGCAACGCCAGCCGGTGCTCAACCTCCAAATCGCCAAAGCGTATCTCGCCGGCACCGATTCCGGCGTCAGCAACCGCACCTGGCAGCAAGCCTTCGAAGCCTTGATCGCATCAAAGCGGGGAGGCAATCAAATACGGTGGCAAACTGCCGCCAAAGACAAGGCGTTCGACCTCATCCGGTACCAAGTCATCATTGAAACCCAGGGTGAAACCTTGTTGAAAGTAATTCGCCAAGGGACGGTTTCGACCAACATTTATCTGCGCCGACTCCATAATTTTTGTCTGGACATGGACTGGCTGTTGAAGTCGGTCATCCCCAAACGGCAGTGGCCGAAAATCGAGTTTAAGGAAAAACGCGGCATCACCACTGAGGAACATCACAAGATTCTGGCCCGTGAATTCAATCCAGAATTACACGCCTATTACGAAATGCTTTGGCACTTGGGTGGTTCGCAAACCGACATGGCTTCGGTGCGCGCCGAAGATATTGATTGGACAACCCAGACCATTTCCTATGCCCGCATGAAAACGGGTAGTCAGGCAGTGATCCATTTTGGGCAGGCCGTGGCAACCATTCTTCAATCACGCCCAGCAACGGGCTATTTGTTTCCGCAAATTGTTTGCTGGAAAGAATCCGACCGCGCCAAAGCGTTCACCAGGCGTTGCATCTTAGCAGGTGTCTCTGGCGTATCGCTGCACAGCTACCGTTATGCTTGGGCCGAACGAGCCAAGACATGCGGCTATCCCGAACGTTTCGCGATGGAAAATTTGGGACATGGCAGCAATGCCGTCACTCGTGCTTATGCAAAAAAGGCCAAGGTTCTACTTCCGTCATTAGAGGAATACGAACAAAAGGTGGTGCCGCTGATAACCCCGAATGCAGTAAGACTGGAAAGTGCAATTGCCGTGCAGGCCACGCGCGCAATATCCAAGGAAGCAATATGATTCTGACTCCACTCGACGTGTTGAATCCGGTGTTTTATTTCTTGGATGCCGCAATTCAAAACTATGGCGTTTACATTTACATGGTGCTGGTCTGGCTGTCGCCCCTGCTCATCATCTGGATTTTGCGTGGCGGATTTTGGCGAAAACCAGCAACGCCACCTTGCATTATCATCGTGCAGCCGTCACCGCCACCCACCCGCTGCAAAAGCAAAGTCCGCCGCCGGACGACGACAGCCAATCGTTCACGGCTCGATTATTAATCGTAGGCACTGTTAGATTTTGAAACCCGTTGCGTTAGGCGCATCGCCTCGCATTTCTGGGCGCGGCGGTTTTTGGTCATGATGACCGCCGCGCGCTGGCCCCAGCGCTGTTCAATCAGGCGATAGAACCGGTCGTTTTGATAATGCGCCGCCAATAGATCCATGACCGACGGCCGGTCCGCGCTGCGCGTGATGTTCTCGCGCAGTTGTTCCTTGTCGCTGGTAAAAATATGAATGCCCTTTTTGCCGCGCGAAATCGTGACATACCACTGCTGCTGATTCGTCGCGGCCTTCGCCATCGAATCCGAAAACAAAACATGATCCACTGACTTGCCTTGTGATGCATAGGACGTGATGGCATAGCCCCGGACGAACTGCCGGAAGTTTTTATCCAAGACCCGGCCATCCGCAAGCGCGATGCGGCCGTCAGGATGAACCGTCTCGACCGTGACCAGTTCGCCGTTGACCAGCTTGCGATTTTCCATGCTACGGCCATTGGCCTTGAGTTGCAGCCTGTCACCGGCGGCTAGAGCCAGTTCCTTGCGCTGGCAGGCCGTCAGCTTGTCCACATGCTTGAATAAAATCGAAACGTTGCGTGAACCGGATTCCAGCGTCAAGTGTGTGTCCGTGATCTTGGTCAGCCGCGCCGTTTCCCCGGCCTTGAAGCCCCGCACATCGCGATTGAACACCAGCACGGTGTTTTGATCATAAGAACGGGCATCCCGTTTTTGCGCCGACGTCAAATCCACCGGTTGAAAGGTCGTGATGTCCGTCTCGGCTTCGCCCACCAGCTTTTCATTCTTAAGCGCGGCGCGTATCGCGTCATTCACCTGATGAATCTCATTCCAGCTTTGCGAGACGACCACGGTGGATTGGTGATCTTTCACCAGTTCGAGATAACGCGCCGTCAGTTTTTCATGCTTGTCGGCCAGCGTGCAGGACTCAATGGTTTTCAACTTGTCCAATCGCTCAAATGATTCAGTGAACTTGCCGTCGCGGGCATCCTCGACCGCCTGCCGGTATTCCTTGATGCGCTGGCGCTCCTCGATGGATTTTGCCAAGGCTGGATTCTGGCGGCGGATATTCGTCAATTGGATTGGCCGGATGCCCGAATATTTTTCAATCGCCCGCAACGGGTCGCCTGCCTCGACTGCTCCGTGCTGATGCGTGTCGCCGGAAAGCACCAGACGGCCATTGCGCTGCGCCACCAGTCGGAGCAGTTCCAGCATTTGGTTGCCCCCAATCTGGCTCGCCTCGTCCACAATGACGACTGTGCCTTCGGCCAATTCACGTTTGGCCAGGAAGCTGGCAACGGTTGTTGGCGACGGAAATTCGTCTCGTTCCATGTCCAGCACCTGCTGGCGTTGCGGTGCGAGGACGACCACGCCGCGCCCTCTATCACAGATCTGACCGACCAGCTCGCGCAGCACAAAACTTTTACCCGTGCCGGCCCCACCACGAAAGACCGCCACCCGGTTTCGATTTGAAACCAGCGCTGCCAGAGCCTCACGTTGTTCCTCATCCAGCTTGGGATTGAATGGCTTTGGCTCCCGGACCAGCAGATGACATTCGCCGACGCCGGTCCTGGCGATCTCGGTGATTTCCCATTCCCGCAGGAGATGTTCCCGCGTGGAGACTTTACCCGGGTGATCCTTGAAACGCACATAACTGCGCTGTTGCGTGACGGCTTGAATGTCCGTCAACGAAACATTCTGACCTCTGGCGCGTTCGAGTGCATGACGCCAAAGTTCATGCTCATGGACAATGGAACGGCGTTCAAACAGATGTTCTTCCGCCCAAACGATTGCCTGCTCGGTAACCTTCGCGTCGGGAACCAATACGGGGGATTTTGCCATCGTCAAATGGTTCAAAGACGATTTCTCGTCCGCCGTCGTCTGGCTGGCCCACACGGTTTGTAGCTTTTCCAGACCGATGTCCCGGATTTTCCGGGGCCGTTCCTTGTGTGCGATGTTCTCCCGGATGGCCGCTATGTTGCCATCTGCTTTCGTCGGCTCGCGGGCCAGCAGTTCCCTGGTTTTCTGGTCAATCTCCCGGTGGCGCTTGGAAAATCTTTCAATCAGTTCCGGCGCGACACCCTTGATCTCGAAATCGCCGTGCGGTTTATTTTCAATCTGATAACCAAATTTAACCAGTTCGCGGGTCAGTTCATGGTAATAGACATTCTCGACGAATTTCTGGGCGGCGAACATCTCATGGTTTTGCAACGCCTTCCATTGCTTCTCGACCGTATCAAACGTGGCGTTGAACACGATGCAATGGCTGTGCAGGTGCGGGTCCAGCGCGCGGGAGGTGTCATGCCGGAACATGGCCGCCACCAAGTTGCCCGTATGCCGGTCAGTGCATTGGTCATTTTTTCGCACCCGGGTTGCGGCGAAGGTTTGCAATTGGTTCATGGCCAGCGTCACCGCTTGCTCATGCGCCTCGACAATCCGCGCATCGTCGCCCACCAGCGCGGCGATGGAAACGGATTTGGGTGGCGAGAATGTGAAGTCGTAAAACACCCGGCGATTTGCCGTTTCACTTTCCTGGCCGTCCGCATGCATCTCGATCCGGGTGGTCTTTTGCCGGAGGGTCAGTCTTTCACCGGTCTGCGGATGAAGATTTTCACACAGGCGGGCGAATTCGTCACTGGTTGTAATGCCATTCAATCCGAGATCAGCCGCACCCTGGCCGAACCATTGGCCGGGGATGGATTGACCCTCGGCATAATAATCACCGACCGCCAGATGTTCCTTAAAATACTTCTTGGCATCGGCGAGATGGTATTGCGCTTTGGGTGCAAGCATGGCCGCCAGCGTAGATCATTAGGGTTAGTGGGCAGCGGGCGCGCTCATCTGAATGACCACACCGTTTGATCTTTTAGATTTTCTGGCATTCTTGGCCTGCCAATGCTGGCTCAAAACGGCCGTGGCCCGCGACAGCCATTCCTCATTGTTCTCCGCCTCCACCAGCTTGGACCGGGCGAAGTATTTTTCACTGTTGGGCGTCGGACGGCCCAGCGGTTTGAGCAGTCCGCGCGCGATTAGAATGGGAATGTCGTGCGGTTTGAAACCAAGGTAAACGGCGGTCTCCAACGTGTTCAACCGGGCGGGCAGCCGTGCCAGACTTAATAGTTCTTTACGTTCGTTGTTCATAGTTTTCAATTATCTCTCAACTGACATTCTGGCGGAAACCCAGGCGGTTTTTGTGTAATCTTTACACAAACTTTTGGAATGGTGAATTGCCCGGCACTGGTCAAAATATTCTGGTTGGGAGTTTGACCGAACTTGATGCGATGGAGTTGCCGTTGGCACACAAAATTTAATCCGACGGCGTTTAGACTGTCCAATTTCCGGCGTGCCTTGGAAACCGGACAGACTCAACGCCGCATCATCAAACCCATCCGGTTGCGCCCTCAATGCCCGTTTCCAAAACCCCGCTTCACTTCACAGCCGTTTCGTTTCGCTCCGGTTTCAGAAACGGACATTCAGCGCGATGGGTGATCAATTTCCATCTCATGAACCATCGCCAAATGCTCGCAACGAACATCCGCGTTGTGACCGATGCCGGTCGGATTTTATGCAATTGGGTTGGCCTCCTATTCGTCTGCTTGAAGGTGGACGCCCCACCCCTACCAAAAGGCGTAGGTTTTTCGGCCAGGTGCCGACAACATGAAGTTTCATGTTGAAACGCGTTGAAGGGCGTTGATGATTTCAACGCGAATCAACAGCTTTCAACGTTACGGTTCAACACCGTTCAACGGGTTTCAATCCGGCCATTCAACGCCTTTCAATGCTCAAAGCGGCAATCGGCTTCAACTCCGCCACAATTCGTTTCAATTCGCCTGCTACTCGCTAACACAGTTCATTCGCACTGGCCTAAACTGGCATGAATGGATTCGGATACCAAAACTGAACGGCGTGGCGGCGGACGCGCTTATCGCAGCCGCCTCGAATCGTTCGTGGAGTTCATCCGCGAACAACGTCAGCAGCGCCGGACGTGGCAGGAAATTGCCACGCGACTCCGCACTGAAAAGAGTTGCACCATCACGTTTCAGGGATTGCACCAGTTCTACCGGCGCTATCTGAAACGGCAGGCCAAGCCTCATTGGGAGAGCGAAACGGTGATGGTTCAACCAGCCTCGGTGAAAACACCGGCACCAGTCCGTAAGCCGGTGCTGGCAGCCACGCCGGCGGATCGTCCATTCCGGCAACCGAATCCCGACGAAATCAAACTCAACGATCCAACAAAACTATGAATACCACCCGACGCATCCACCTCAATCCCCAATCCAAAGGCAATCTCGGCAAAAGTTTTGAAGCCGAATTCCGCACCGCCTGGCTCGACAAACTCGGCGTGCCGTGGAACGGTTCCGACCTCGACGACCGGCACCACACCTTTGCCAACCGTCATCCCCAAGCCGTCCGCTCCTATCATCTTGGCAACGAGCAGGAGAGCAAAACGGCTCTGTTAAGCCTGTTCCGACGCGTGCTAAAGGACTCCGCACCCGTTCATATTATTGACACCCGTGCCCAGGCCGACGCGTTGATCTTGGGCGCGCTGGAGGAATTGCAAGTGTTGGACGTGTGCGCCGAACAGGGCGTGCGACTCACATTTTTCCTATTCCCTACCGACGACACGGAGAGCATGACCAACGCGGGACGATTATTTCTCTACGCAGGGGACCGCGTGGATTATTGCATCGTCAACAATCCGGCCAAGGCCAGGGGCGATCTGTTCAAGGGTTCACAACTGGAAAAGCAGTTGCTTGAGTTTGGCGCGAAGTCCGTGACGCTGCCGGCCGTCACGCCGACTACGCTGCTGGCGATTGAAAAAGCCGAGGCCATCGCCAAGCGCGGCTTGAGTTTTGCCGAATTGTCGCGCGTCGAGGCCGGTCACTTGGAACGCTTGCTGGCCGGTGAAATCCAATGGGCCATGCAGAAATTATTCCGTCAATACGACTCCATCGCGGATTTGTTGTTGCCCACAGAATTTGTGCCCAAGGAAAAATCTGCGCCGGCCAAGGAGAAAGCCAAGGCTGAACCCCAACCGCAATTGAACTTTGGAGAATGAAGTATGGAAGACACGGACTTTGATTTTCTATGCAATGGGCTTCCCGCCGAGGAAGCCAAACGGATGCGGAAGATATTGGCCGAGTGGAGTGATGGGGATGAGAATGGGTTTCCCGTTCAACTAGTGATGCTGACGCGGGCGCAATGGCGCGCGGCGGGACTCGTGCCGCAGGCCGTCAATGAGTCCCGCAAATTGATCGAATTGCATCTGGCCGAATACCGGCGGCAAACCGAAGCCATGCTGGATGATTTTTCCAGCACGCTCAAGGCACAGTCTGAAGAATTCAAGGCAGCCACTGAAAAACACGGCCAAACCATCCAACAGGCAGTCATGCACATTAAGCTTCAAATCGTGGACGCGGAACTGGTCGCCCGGCGGGTTATATTGCAAATGGAAGATGCTGAGAGCGAATGGCGGAATGTTAAAACCAGCACTGTGGCTCAATGCAAGCGATTGGCAGAGGTTTCCAGTGACTTGCAAGACCGGTTCGCGTGGCGGGTGATGCTGCGGTCGGTTGCTTGGTTTTTTCTGGCGCTCGGTTATGGAATTTGCATCGGCCACTATTGGACACGCTGAACTTGGTCCACGGCGCAGCCACGCCGACCAAATCGCGCGCGAATCCAGACTCAATGGTAGGTCGCCGCTCGTCGCGTCAATGTATTGCTCGCCTCATCCGGCTGCGCTCCACATTGCACCCGCCGCCCGGCTCCGAGAGTTTTGCTTTTAAGAATTCGCGCGGGGTATGCTGTTCACTGATGAAAACCGTCCAAATTTTAACATGGCATTCAGCAAGTGGATTTCAAAAACCAAAAATCTGTCTGTCACACACATCAAAACATGGAGGCCGAGCTCGGAATCGA
>CAWCRR010000021.1:0-10250 GCA_963797825.1 uncultured Verrucomicrobiae bacterium | reverse complement strand
CAACAGAACAGTATTGGAAAGCCGTCATTGTGTTCAACAAATGAAAGATTAAACGATATGAGAACATCAAAACGAAAAGCGATTGAACGGTATCAAAGTGCGCCAGCCATCCACACCCCAAAATTTCCGCCCACCCCGGAACAAATCCGGTCGCGTGCCCACCAAATCTATCTGGCGCGGGGTGGGGCGGCGGGTCGCGAACTGAACGACTGGCTTCAAGCCGAACGGGAACTTCAGGCCGGCAAAAATCCTTTTTCCACCGATTGAAGCCATGTCCTACTACATCATTTCAACTGACAAATGCTTGTTCCTCACCTGCGAAGGCATTTCTTCCCTAGATGAAATGACGGCAGCCTGGAAGGAAGTTCGGGATGAACTGGCCGAAAAGCGCTTGAACCGGGTTTTGGTGGATGTCACAGCCCTGCAATCCATTCCCACAACGGCAAAGCTTTTCGATCTGGCAAAGCTGTTTTGGCACGATGGTCTTCCTGGGTTCGGACGGATTGCATTAGTGGTTCGGTGGGATCAATCCAGGCTTGCCAAATTGCTGGAAATGCTGGTTCGAAATTTTGGGTTGCATCTGACTGTTTTTGTCAGTGAGGAAAAAGCCGAGGCTTGGGTTTTGGAAGAAACGCAGGACAAACGAACAGTGGAAGAATTCGCAAAATAAAAACTTTACAATGCGAAAGGCAAAACCAGGTCGTGGCGTCCTAGTTTGTTGTTAATTCTTTAACCAGCTTTTCAATCGTCCACGTTTCGGTTGCCAATTTCAAGCCAACAGCTGGAGTGCATCCGAGCGTCGTGTGAACTTTGCAGAAAATTGCTAGCATGGGTTTTAAGGAAAACTGGCATACAGACCCATTTTGGATATAGCAAGTTCGTCATTTCCAGTCCTGATTAAATTCTAATCAAAACTGCCTGCAACAATCTGCGCTTACTTTGAGTTCCTCGCCGGTGGCGAAGCATCTCCATTTGTCGTTTTTGTCCAAAATCACCAAACACCTGCAACCTCGACATTGAATCCACTGTGTTTTCTCCCATAACGGTATTGCCAAGAACAAGCACATTTTCAAGAACCTAAAATTTTCGCCACATTTCATCGCCATAAATCTAACGCTGGTAAAAAAGACGGCTAATCATAAATTGGCAGTTTCTTCTCAATTATTGTTCCATTTTAGCAACAATCTGTGACACGACCCAAAACCATGAACACCACACCCATGACAGTTCCTGATGATGAGCGCAGGCTTCTTGATGCCTTGCGCGACGGCGACGCCAAATTGTGCACAGCCGCGGAAGAAACGATTGATTGAATCAGCATCCTGGCTAAGCACGGCCGCCTCGCGCTCGGCAAGGTTTCTCCGCACACGCACGATGCCCTGTTCCCCTTGCCGACGGGTATGGCCGTGATGGAAGAATGCAACCGGCTGGAACGCGAACTCCGCGAAACGCTCGTGCTGGAGTTCGCCGGAATTCTACCGCAGCTCGAAGGCCAGCCGGAACTCCAGAATACCTGCTTGCAGGAGGTCGTGAGGTTTCCACGGCGGAAACAATACTTCTCCCGGTGCAACATTTCAACCCAAACGCGGGGCAAAAATTTGTCAGGACCAAATTTTGACCCTCACTTGGAAAAGCGCAGAAACACATCAACTCTTTATTCATCAATTCGTTGCAGCAGTAAATATGCCTTGGCACGGGACGTGATAAAGGGACTGCGGTAAGCAACAAAAAAGGCAAAAATGAAAAATCAAGTCCAGGAAATCAACGAGTCAGAGTTCGCGGCGGAAGTTATGGGAAGGAGGGAAACGTGAATGCCCTAGATGCTCTGTTTGTCCTGTTTGTGACTGAATTGTTTGCCATTGCCGCAATGTGGCAAGACCAGTCGTCGCGATCTGGAATGGAACGCGAAAACGCCAGGCCGGATCCGGCAGTCTTGTTCTCCCGTATGAGAGCATCAAAACAAAAAGCCAACGAACAGGATCAAAGCGCGCCAACCATCCATTCCCCTCAACTGTCGCCCACCCTGGAACAAGTCCGCCGCCATGCCGACGATGTGTATTTCTCGCGCGGTAATTTGTGTGGCATCGTCGCAAAACTATGGAGGGCGTTAAGAATCAAAATTCCAATTGGTTATCAGGACGAATCGGGGTTTCACACGATCGTAGAAAGGCCCCGATTAAACAACAAATGAGAGGTTCAACGATGTGAAAACATCAAAACTAAAACACGTCGGGCAGTTTCAGAGTGCGCCAACCATTCATACACCCAAACTGCCGCCCACCCCGGAACAAATCCGCCAACGCGCCCACGAAATCTTTCATGCGCGGGGCGGAGCGGCGGGTCGCGAACTGGACGACTGGCTCCAAGCCGAACGGGAACTTCAGGCCGGCAAAAATCCTTTTTACACCGATTGAAGCCATGTCTTATTACATCATTTCAACTGGCCATTGCGTGTTCCTCACCTGCGAGGACATTTTTTCCCTTGATGATATGACGGCAGCCTGGAGGGCAGTTCGAGACGAACTGGCCGCAAAGGGCTTGAACCGGGTTTTGGTGGATGTCACAGCCCTGCGAACCAGTCCCACAACGGCAGAGCTTTTCGATCTGGCAAAACTCTTTTGGCGGGATTTCCCGCCAGGTGGACGGATTGCGTTGGTGGTCCGGTGGGATCAATCCAGGCCAGCCAAATTGCTGGAAATGCTGGTTCGGAATTTTGGGTTGTATCTGACGGCTTTTGTCAGTGAGGAACAAGCCGAGGTCTGGGTTTTGGAGGGAACACAGGACGAACAGGCAGTCGAAGCATTTGCACAATGAAAACAACACTACAAAACCAAAGTAAGCGATATGAATAGCACACTCGATGCAGTCAGGGAACGGCCAGTGGCATCGCCCTATTCGGCGAAGCGAATGGCCAAACCTGTCAACTTTTATTGCCACGCCAGGCCCGACGCCAAGTCCGTGAGGCTGGTGGGGGATTTCAACGATTGGGACATGACCTCGCTGCCGATGCAACGGCAGCCGGACGGCTGCTGGTTTGTCCAAGTCCCGCTGACACATGGCCACCACCAATACGTGTTTCTGGTGGACGGCAAGCCGGAACTGGATCCGCACGCCACAGGAACGGTCCAAGTTGAACCTTTTGGCAAGGCATCGCTGATTGCCGTGAGTTGAATCTGAATTATCGAAAGGATCATTGCCATGTCATGTTTTATAAATCCAATTAAAGAGGACCTTTGTGTCTATCTGACATACGAAGGCCATTTATCAATGATTGAAATAATGTCCGTTCAATATGAAGCGAACGCGCTGCTGGCGGCAAAGCGTTGGAATCGCATTGTCGTGGACATTACCGGCTTGCTGTCCGAGTTTGCCGCGCAGGAATTGTTCGGGCTTGCCAAGGGCCTTTCCGCGGACTTGCCGGAGAGTGTTCGCATTGCGCTGGTAGCCCGGCCGGACCAGGCGAAACAGGCCAAACTGATCGAGGGTATCGCGCGCAACGACGGTCTATTCCTGTCGTTCTTTCTCGACGTGGAAGCAGCATCAATTTGGGCGAAAGGCATGAATTTCGATAAGCGCATGAAACCGCAGCCCGCGGTCAACCTGGTCAAAGTATAATGGACGTTTCCCCAACAAATAAACGAGCGACATGCCGGCTGAAATGATAACGAGTATGAAAATCGAACTATGAACACGCACAATGTTGATATGACTACAAGGACTACCAGCACGGTTGACCTCACTCTCGAACTTCGTTCCGCGAACGGATCGTCAACGGAATTTTATCAGGCCGACGAGGAACGTGTTCGCGAAGCGCTCCGTCTGCTGGCGGCACCGCAACTGTTCGCCCAGCGCCACTTGCTGCTGGCCTCGCAACACTGTGCCAGCCTGATTCCTTGCCGGGGGATTGACATGATCCTGGTCCGCACCTCCGCGCGGACGCCTCTGAAATTCCCGCTGAATCTTCCCGTGGGCCTGTTTGACCTCGTTGAACAGCCAGAAGCCTGGCCGGACAACAGATCGGCTGCGATTGAAGATCAAAACGAGCAGCAGCACGGGCAGCCGCGCCGGCACAGTTCGCAGGTGGAGATCCATACCCTCGGTGGTTGGACGGTCACACTGAAAGCGGTGGCGATGATTCGCGGAAATGTTCAGGACGAGCGTCAGTTTTTTTCGCATTTGCCGGATGTGCCGACCATTCCCTTCCGCCTGGAGGAAGGCGGCTTCGGCCTCATCAATACCGCCAACATCATGCGGGCGAGCGCATGGCCCAAACCCGAAGCGCTTCCCGGAATCGCGCTGCCACTCGCATTGCGCCGATGGACTCCGTCTCGAATCAAAAGCCCGGCGAATCTCGCGGAGGCAATTCATTCATGAAAACAAGAATTGAAAAATCACGATGTTTTCCACCGGGGAACAACTCTTTACCCACCCGCACTATTCGTGCGTTTTTGGCCGAGGACAGTCCCTTTCTCATGGTATTGCTTGCCAGGATCGTGGCGAAGGATAAGCGGGTTTCCATCGTAGGCTCGGCGACGGATGGCCGCAAAGCCGTCTGTAACGCTTCAACACTTGACCTGGACTTGGTGGTCACAGATTTGCACATGCCGGGACTGGACGGCTCAGAAGTCACGCGCCTTCTGAAACAACAGCCAAAGCCACCGATCGTTTTTGTGGTGACTTCCGACGACACTCTGGAATCACAGGCCAGGAGTCTGGCGGCGGGCGCGGATGCGTTCTTGGTGAAGGCCGGGAATCTCGCGCCGCGGCTGCTTTCCGCCATCCAGGAGTTTTTCCCCAACGACCTCGAACCGAACGAGCCGATCCAAAACATCTCCGTGAATCACTCACTACAGTCGAATGAGGCAACACAAATGGCAAATCCATGAACACCACACTTATGACACCCGTGATAAAACAACGAAACAAAAACGCGAAAAAGCAAACGCACAAGAAGCTGGAACAGACCCCAGCGCAGCCCAAACGGCCGGCGCCCACACCGGAACAAATCCAAAAACGCGCCTACGAAATCTACGCGGCTCGCGGAGGCGCACCCGGTCGCGAGCGGGAGGATTGGTTTCTCGCCGAAACCGAACTCAAAATCGAATCCGAAATCGGACTGCAAAGGGCTTTTCCCGAGTGAAACGGTCGCTGCGTAAACACTGAAAGGAATTTCCAAATGTCATACTTCATAAATCCAGTTAAAGCAGATCAATGCGTGTTTGTGAACTATGAAGGCAAGATGACGCTCGTGGAATTAATGGCGGCCCGACATGAGGCCAACAAACTTTTGTCAGTGAATCGATGGAATAAAAAGGTCGTGAACATCGCCGAGTTGCAGTCCACCCCGATGACACTGGAATTGATTGGTCTTGCCAGCGACCTGTCTTCAGATTTGCCACCGAGCACTCGAATTGCGCTGGTAGTCCGCCCGGACCAGGTCAAAGCCGCCACTCTTGTCGAGAGAGTCGCGCAGATTGAAAGGGTGTCCCTCGCCTATTTTCTAGATCCGGACAAGGCCGCCCTTTGGGTAAAGCAATCACCCGGCACTGGCAAAGCAAGGGGCGCAACTGGAAGGAACAACCATGAACCTAATTCACCTTCGGCAAATCCACGAACACCACATCTATGAATACCACATCTGAAACAAAACAATCTCTCCTCGCCCGTTACAACTGCGGGCCAATCAAATTATCCGGCGACTCCAATGCCTTTTACGAGCGGCACGTTGCGTTCGACCAGGTCGTCGCGGAAACGGAAACCACCGGCCGCGACAAGTTCGAAGCCATCGCGCGTTCCGTCCGCGACATGCTTTCGCAACGCTGGCTGAAAACCGAGCAGACTTGCCGGGAACGCAACGCCAAGCGCGTCTATTACCTCTCGATGGAATTTCTGCTCGGTCGCGCCCTGGCCAACAATATCTCCAATCTCCTAATTGACCCGGAGGCGCAACAATTCGCCAAACATCACCAACTTGATCCGCTCCAAATCATCGAACAGGAACCGGACGCCGGTCTCGGCAACGGCGGCTTGGGCCGGTTGGCGGCTTGTTTTCTAGATTCAATGGCGACACTCGGCCTCGCCGGCATGGGCCATGGCTTGCGCTACGACTACGGCATTTTCCGGCAAAACATCCGCGACGGCTGGCAAATCGAACAGCCCGACCACTGGCTTGCCCGGCCCGATCCGTGGGAAGTGCCGCGGCCCAACGAAGCCGTCGAAGTGAAGCTCAACGTGTCGTTCGAGATTCGCGGCGGCGCGCTGCGCATCGTCGAAGGCCGCCCTTCCTCGCTCATCGGCATTCCCTATGACCGGCCCGTTGTTGGCTACGGCGGAAAAACCATCAACACGTTGCGCCTGTGGGCGGCCAAAGCACCGAACTCATTCGACTTTGCCCAATTCAGCAGCGGCGATTTCGTCGGCGCGCTGGCCGAAACGCTCACCGCTGAAACCTTCACGCGAGTGTTGTATCCCGACGATCACACGACGGAAGGTAAAGGTCTGCGATTCTTTCAGGAATACTTTCTCGTCGCCTGCTCGCTGGCCGATCTCGTCCGCCGTTTCCGCGCCGCCGGCAATGATTGGTCCGTGCTGCCCGACAAGGTCGCCATTCAACTCAACGACACGCACCCGACGCTCGCCGTGCCGGAATTGATGCGGCTGCTGCTGGACGAGGCGAAATTGAGCTGGCCCGACGCCTGGACTCTCACGCAACGCACGTTCGCTTACACGAACCACACGCTGCTGCCGGAAGCGCTGGAGAAATGGCCGGTGCAGTGGTTTCAGGATTTGCTGCCGCGCCATCTCGAAATCATTTACGAAATCAACCGCCGCTTCCTCGACGACGTCCGCCTGCGCTATCCCGGCGACGCCGGGCGGGTTGAGCGCGTCAGCCTCATCGAGGAGGGCGCGGCACGGCGCGTCCGCATGGCGCACCTGGCCATCGTCGGCTCGCACAGCACAAACGGCGTGGCCGCGCTGCATTCGGAGTTGCTAAAGCAGCAAGTGGTGCCGGATTTCGCAGCCATGTTTCCCGAGCGATTCAATAATAAAACCAACGGCGTCACCCCGCGCCGCTGGCTGTTACTGGCGAACCCATCGCTGTCGGCGGTCATCACCGACGCGATCGGCGACGGCTGGATCACCGACCTCGCGCAACTGGAGAAATTGAAACTGCTCGCCGACGACAAAGCGTTTCTCATCGCAGTCACCACTGCGAAACGCGAAGCGAAGACACGGTTTCTCAAGTGGCTCGATACGCCAGGAATTGATCCCGACAGCATTTTCGACGTGCAGATAAAACGCATCCACGAATACAAACGCCAACTCCTGAACGCGCTGCACGTCGTAGTGCTCTACAATCGTCTGCGCGAGAACCCGCAGCTCGACGTTCCGCCGCGCACCTTCTTCTTCGCCGGCAAGGCCGCGCCCGCCTACCACTTCGCCAAGCTTGTCATCAAGTTCATCAACAACCTCGCTGGCACGCTTGACGGTGATCCGATCAGCAAAGGCCGGTTGAAGGTCGTCTTCGTGCCGGACTACCGCGTCTCGGTCGCGGAATATCTCATCCCGGCGAGCGATGTATCCGAGCAAATCTCGACGGCCGGCTACGAAGCCAGCGGCACCAGCAACATGAAATTCATGATGAACGGCGCGTTGACCATCGGCACGCGTGACGGCGCCACCATTGAAATGGCCGAAGCGGCCGGCGAGGAAAACTTTTTTCTGTTCGGCCTGAACGCGGAACAGGTCGAGGGCAGCCGCGGCTGGTATAATCCGCGCTGGCACTACGAGAACGAGCCGGAAACGCGCGCCGCGCTCGACTTGATTGCCAGCAATCATTTCAGCCGAAACGAACCCGGCATCTTCACGCCCATCCTCGATGCACTGCTGCAACACGGCGACCACTACCGGCATCTGGCCGACCTCGCCAGTTACGCCCAGGCTCATCAACGGCTGGGGGAATTGTATGCCGACCAACCGGCGTGGACACGCAAGGTAATCCTGAACCTCGCCGCGTCCGGCAGGTTCTCCAGCGACCGCACCATTGCCGACTATGCAAGAGAGATTTGGCATACCGAACCGTTTTTGGCCGAACAACCATGAACAACATCAAACGAATCGCCATCAACACCGGCGGCGGCGACGCGCCGGGACTGAATGCGGTCATCCATGCGGCCGTCCATGCCGCGCGCAATCACGGTTGGGAAATCTTCGGCATCCGCGACGGATTCGATGGCTTGCTCCATCCCGAAAACTACCCCGATGGCGGGCTGATAAAACTGACGCGCCCGCTCGTTCGCAACATCGCGCACCTCGGCGGCACCATTCTGGGCACGAGCAATTATGGCAATCCGTTCAAGCTGCGCGTGTCGCAGCCGGATGGTTCGTTCAAGGAAATTGACCGCAGCGACGACCTGGTGCGCTCGTTCCGGGAACACCGGCTCGACGCGCTCATTTCCATCGGCGGCGACGGGTCGCTCACCATCGCGCGCGAGTTGCACAAAAAGGGACTGTGCGTCATCGGCGTGCCCAAGACGATTGACAACGACCTTGAATCCACGATGACGACGTTCGGTTTCGACAGCGCGGTGTCATTTGCGACCGAGTGCATTGACCGCCTGCATTTCACCGCCGAATCGCACCGGCGGGTGATGGTGGTTGAAGTGATGGGCCGGTATGCGGGATGGATTGCGCTCCATGCCGGCATCGCCGGCCGGGCCGATGCAATCCTGATACCGGAAATCCCGTGCGACATCGCCAAAGTTGCCGCGCACGTCAAACGCAAGACAAAGAGCCGCAGCCGGCAATACTCCATCGTCGTCGTAGCCGAAGGCGCGAAACCGATCAGTGGCGTGGTGACATTGAAGGAAGCGGCAAGTGCCGGGCACGTTGAACGGCTCGGTGGCGTGGGCGAGATTGTGGCCGGTCAGTTGCGGGAATTAACCGGCAAGGAAACGCGCACGGTGGTGCTCGGTCATCTGTTGCGCGGTGGCCAGCCAACTTCGCTCGACCGGTCACTCGGATTGATTTTTGGCGCGGCAGCGGTGCGCGCCTTGGTTGAAGGTCATGACGGCGTGATGGTCGCCGTCAACCCGCCGCGAATTGATTACGTTCCACTGAAGGTGGCGACCGCAAAACTCAAGCTCGTTGCCGCGGACGACTACGGCGTAATGACCGCGCGCACACTGGACGTTTCGTTCGGGGATTGATGAGCGTTTGCAAAATGATTTTAACATGAATTGAAAGGTGAAACTTCGCCCAAAAGGAAACAGCAACATGAAAAAACAAAGCAAGACGATCAAGATTAGCACTTCACCGAGCGGCCAAGACCTGACGACCGGCGTTAAAGTCCGCAATCATCCCACCTCAGAACAAATCCGACAGCGTGCCTATGAAATTCACAAGTCGCGAGCCGGCGATAGCCATCCGGTTGTTGACTGGTTTCAGGCCAAAACGAATTCAAAGCGGAGATGAGCCGCCAGCAGTCAGATAATACAATAGAGATAATAGAATCATTATCTTCTCAAATCTGAATTTTGCCGCCAAGCCAGTTCTCGGAAGAAAGGGTTTGACATGCGGTATCAGAGGGTTCACAACGAGGCAGCACCCGAAAGGAATTATGGCCAAGAACAGAAGTCAGACTTTTGGTCGTCCGCCCTGAGAGCGGATGACGCGCTTGAACATGGAGCAAAGTAAAATATCGTTTGTTGAAGATGCAGTATTTCAATGAGCATACGACGGAATTTAAAGCCGGCCTGGACACAAAGTTAATGGAAATGCAGCCGGGCGACGCCGTGGTTCTGCAAAGTGCGGAGGCAACTGGAATTCAAATCGAGAAACCATGATATCAGAATCTTGATCCTGATCCAAACCCAACAAAATTATGATTATTAAGCATTACTACCGCCCCGCTTTCATGTTTCCTGGTGCCGGGGCCACGGCTGGAATAGCCGCTTGCTTGTTGATGACAATGCCTGCGGGCGCGCAAATACCTCCGACCCTGATTAACAGCTTCAAAAGCAATGTCGGCAGCCAGATCCAAAGCACCATCATTTTAGGTGGCGACTACGGATTGAGCGGAGGCTCTTATAACTTGCTTAACCCTAATGAAGGCAACACAGACATCAAAATTTCCAAGTTCGGCGGAATGGGTGATATTTACCCCATCCGGCCTTTGGGCGATCTGGGGATTGGCTGGCAGCCGCAGGTGCAAGGCAGCATGGGCTATCTTACCGGAAAGAAATACTATA
>CAWCRR010000020.1:0-25474 GCA_963797825.1 uncultured Verrucomicrobiae bacterium | reverse complement strand
GGTTTATCGCTGGCCTTTGCCGGGTCGCAACGACATCTTAGGTCCGGCCATGCGCACGCCGGCCAGGGGCGCTTTTGGCGCTCTCCTGGTGAAAAATGACGTGCCTTCATCAATATGCGCCGCCGCCATCGCCAGCCAATGCGGGACTTTCGTTTTGGGCGCGGGAATCCCCGTTTTCCTCCAACAGCTTCAGCGTGTCCTCCATCGTCCAGTCGCCTTCCATGCTTCCCAGGATATAGCGCTGGCCAAGCAATCCCTTTTCAGCGGCCAGGATGTGCCCACAGCCACGTCGTGCACATGCACCCAGTTACCCGTTTACTTAAACGCGGGAGCTCCCGGTTCAGATAAGCGACGATGATCTGGCCGGTCGGGCTTGATGTCGCGCGGGCCGATGGGCGCGCTTGGATTGACGATGACCACGGGCAGGCCTCGCGCGCGAATTTAAGCGCCAGCAATTCCGCCTCCCACTTCGATTTTTTATAGTCGTTCGGGAAATCCTCATCCTCGATAACGTCGTTTTCCGTGGAGGGAACCGCTTCACCATCCACTTCTTTTGGCAACCCGATCGTGCCGACGGTGCTGGTATAGACGATGCGATGGATGCTCGTATGTCCCGCCGCTTCGATGACGTTATAGGTGCCTTCCACATTGGCGAGGTACATCGGCTTGTAATCCGGCATCCATAAATGGTAACTGGCGGCGCAATGAAAACACCAGTCGCACCATCCATTTCGCGCTTGAGAAAAGCGCGGTCGCTGACGTCGCCCTTCCCAGTTCGATATTGATGCCGGCAATTCCGCGCAGGTCGCTATCAGGCCGCACGAGGGCCTTGATGGAATGTTTTCGCGCGTGCAATTCATGGACGAGGTTTGAGCCGATAAAGCCGGAAGCGCCGGTGACGAAGCATTTCATATGATTTTTATTTTGAATCTAAAGCGTTAATTGCCTGAATCTGCCTGTATGGCGAATTTTGCGCGAATCGGCCATTTGACGCCACAAAAAGTTTTTCACATCTCACTCCTTGACATGCCGCCGTAACATGGAGAAATTATGCCAGTTCTATGCAGGCAAAGAACAGTTCGGACAAAAAATTGAATCGCATCAATCAGCGCGAGCTTGATACGAAGATTGAATTTATGGAAGGGTTGGTCCGCCGGGACCCGACTTACGTGGATGCGCTGCAACTTCTCGGCGACCACTACACCCAACGCGGACGTTACAGCGAGGGCCTGCAGGTGGACGAACGCCTGGCGCGTTTGGAACCGGAAAGCCCGCTCGTTTTTTATAATCTCGCCTGCAGCTATTCGCTGACCGACCAGTTTGATCGCACCGCGCTGGCGATCGAGAAAGCGCTCCAACTCGGCTACTCGGATTTCAAATGGCTCTCCCGCGATCCGGACCTGAAAAAATTCCGCCTGCAACCGGCTTACCGCGAGATCCTCAAGAAGATCCGCGGGATGAAAATCAAAGTGCGTTGACGGCGGACCGGCTGCCATGAACGTCACCCTCCGCGGCCGAAGGCAGCATTTCCGCACGGTCACTTTCGATGCCGCGAGCAACTCCGTGTTGTTGATCGAACAACGCCTGCTGCCCCATGAATTCAAGATCGTCGCGACGCGTGATTTCCGGGAAACGGCGCGCGCCATCCAGGACATGATTGTCCGGGGCGCGGGAGCCATCGGCGCCACGGCGGCTTACGGGCTGGCACAGGGCGCCGGGCCTTTCGCGGCCAGGACCTGAAGAAATTTACCGGGCACATCGAAAAAGTTTATCGCGCGTTAAGATTGGCGCGGCCAACGGCGGTGGACCCTGTCAATGCAATGAACGATGTCCTGCGCCAAGTGGCGCGCGGCGAGACTGTCGCCGAAAAGCAATCGTTAGCCCTGGCTGCCGCGGAGGAATTTGCGAACGAAGACGTGCGCCATTGCGAGGCCATCGGCAGGCACGGCCAGAAATTGATCCGGTCCGGTTCGCGTGTCCTGACTCATTGCAACGCGGGCTGGCTGGCGTTTGTGGACATCGGCACGGCGACGGCGCCGATGTATGCCGCGCAAGCCGCCGGAAAAAAATTCCACGTCTGGTGCGATGAAACCCGTCCCCGCTCGCAGGGGGCCACCTTGACGGCCTGGGAACTGGCGCAGCAAAAAATCTCGCACCGGATTATCGCGGACAATGCCGCCGGCCATCTGATGCAACGCGGAAAAGTTGACCTGGTGATCGTAGGCAGCGATCGCACGCTGGGCCGCACCGGCGAAGTGACCAACAAGATCGGCACCTACACCAAAGCCGTGCTGGCCGCGCGGCACAAGATTCCGTTCTATGTCGCCATCCCGCTTTCGACAATCGATTGGAACCTGAAAAGTGGTTTTGAAATCCCGATCGAAGAGCGCGGCGAAAACGAAGTGCTCGGAGCCTGGGGCGTTCTCGAACGTCCAAAATCCAAAACCCGGCATTCAAAGTCATCCGACCGCGCTTATGTGCGGGTGGCCAGCCCCGGAAGCGGCGCATGCAATCCGGGCTTTGACGTGACCCCGGCGGAATTGATCACGGGAATCATCACGCCCATCGGCATCTTCAAACCCGCCGAACTTTGGAAGCGCAGGTGGGAACTGGGTTTTTCAAATTGATTCAAACAACCTGACGAAGCGGCGGGAAGCCGGGGTAAACAAGGTAAAAAATGTCCTTTTTTGGCAGCGGGTGGACACTTATAGTATGAATGGTTGAGAATACTGGAGATTGAATGAAATCAGACGGACAGACAGATTCGCGTCAGCGGCAACGCTTCGGCTCAGAAACGCGGCGGGGCTTCACGTTGATCGAATTGCTCGTCGTCATCGCCATCATCGCCATCCTGGCCGCCATCCTCCTGCCGGCGTTGTCCGCCGCCAAACGCAAAGCCGTCTCCATCAATTGTCTTAGCAACATGAAACAGATCATCGCCGGCACGAGAATGTACCTGGATGACAACCATGGCGCCATGGTCCCGTTGTGGGTGGAACAAGGCGCTCCCAGCGCGCCCAGTTGGACCTTCAATCCGGCGGCCTTCCTCATCTCGAAACCAACGTATCTCGGTGGCAGGATGATTTGCGGCTCGGCGGCTTCATTCCGTCGCAAAAAGTTTTTGTTGTCCCGCCTTCACGCTCCCGGCCATAGCCGCTCATGGCGAATGGTACGGCAGCAATTACACGGTCGGCATCGGCATGAATTATCCCGAGTACGGGGCCATCGTTCCGGCAAACGGCATCCTGATCCGGTTTACGTTTTCCGGCAAATCAAGTACGTGGGCGCGCGAGCCAATCCATTGTGTTCGCCGACGCCGCAAATATCTCCAATCCCGACGATGATTATGAGAACTGGGTGGAAGATGCCGGCCACGGGTGACACCTATTTTCGCGTGCCGAGCGATACCGCCGCATGTCCAACGTTGACTCACCCGCTCGGCTCCGCGGCATGACAAAAGGTTGAACGCCGCATTTTTTGACGGGCATGTTGAGTATTGCGCAACAGCGGCATCGGTTACGATCTGCCACGCACCGACGCCAACGCCTTGGTGGCCCCGTAAAATAAATGCGACACTCCCTAAACCTTCGGTGTTGGATGTTGGATGTTGAATGTTGAATATCCCGCCTGTTACCCTCTTCAAAGAGCATGAAACCACTCCTTAAATTTATGGCGTGCATTTTCGCCGTGGCATTTTTTTTCGCGTGCGCCCCCCTATGCTCGCCGGACGGCTTCCGCCACCCACACCTTCGCCATCGGCACGAGCGATTTCCTGCTGGATGGCAAGCGCTTCAGATTCGTTGCGGCGAAATCCACGCCGCCCGCGTGCCCCGCGAATATTGGCACCATCGGCTGCACATGGCCAAGGCCATGGGGCTGAACACCGTCTGCGCCTATCTGTTCTGGAACCAGCTCGAGCCGCAGCCGGGAAAGTTTGATTGGACCGGCCAGGCCGACGCCGCGGAGTTCTGCCGGATCGCGCAGGAGGAAGGCCTGTGGGTCATCCTGCGGCCCGGGCCGTATTCCTGCGCCGAATGGGAAATGGGCGGCCTGCCCTGGTGGCTTCTGAAGAACGACGACATCAAACTGCGCACGCCGCGACCCGCGTTATCTGGACGCCGGCCACAGATTATCTGCGCGAAGTCGGCCGGGTCCTCGGCCCGCTGCAGATCACGCACGGCGGGCCCATCCTCATGGTCCAGGTCGAGAACGAATACGGCTTCTTCGGCAGGGACGCCGAATACATGGGCGCCATGCGCCAGGCCCTGATCGACGCCGGCTTCGACGTGCCGCTCTTCGCCTGCAATCCGCCGGAATGATGAACAACGGCTTTCGCTGCCGACCTGTTCCAGTCGGTCAATTTCGGCAGCGAATCCGGCGGAAGTTTCAAGGCGCTGCGCGAGATCCAGCCGCAAGGCCCGCTGATGTGCAGCGAATTCTACCCCGGCTGGTTCGATACCTGGGGCACAGCCCCATCACCCCGGCAACACGCCGCAATATCTCGCCGACCTCGAATACATGCTCGACGCACGATGAATCGTTCAGCATCTACATGGCCCACGGCGGCACGACTTTCGGCTTTGGTCCGGCGCGGACCGCCCGTTCAAGCCCGACACCTCCAGCTACGATTACGACGCGCCGATCAGCGAAGCCGGCTGGCCGACGGAAAAGTTTTTCGAAACCCGCGATCTGTTTGCCAAATATCTTTTGCCCGGCGAAACCCTCCCCAGCCCCGGCCACCAATGCTGTGATTGCCACGCGCCGGTCGAAGCCGCGCAGTCCGCTCCCGTTTTTGAAAATTTGCGGAAGCCATCGACGATCATCATCCGCAATCGATGGAACAATACGATCAGGGCTACGGCTAAATTCTTTATCGCACCACCATTCCCGCGGCTTGCAGCGTGGCCGCATCGCCCGCGGGAATGGTGGTGCGATAAAGAATTTCGCCGTAGCCCTGGTTGTATTTCTCCATCGATTGCGGATTTTCATCTTCGATCCCCTTCGGCAAATTTTCAAGGACGGGCGCGGTCTGCGCGGCTTCGACGGGCGCAATGGCAATCACGGCGTTGGTCGCCGGGACCTCGGGAGCGTTTCGCCGGGCAAAAGATATTTTGAAAAGAGGGCGCGCGTTTCAAAAAACTTTTCGGTGGGCCAGCCGGCTTCGCTGATGGGCGCGTCGTAATCGTAGCTCGAAGTATCGGGCTTGAAGGGCGGTCGCAGCCCGACCACAAACCGAACGTCGTGCCGCCATGCGCCATGTAGATGCTGAACGACGCGTCGTGCGAAAGCATGTAATCGAGGTCGGCGAGGAATTTTGGAGTGTTGCCGTAATGATGCGGCTGTCCCCAGGTGTCAAACCAGCCGGGATAAAATTCGCTGCAGAACAGCGGGCCTTGCGGTTGGAGCGCGCGAAGTTCCCTGAAATTTTTCGCCGGATTTTTGCCAAAATTGGCGGACTGGAACAGGTTGGTCAGCATTCCGTTGGTCATCACGTCGGTCGGATTGCATTGAAAGAGCGGCACGTCGATGCCGCCGTCCAGCAGGGCATCTTTCAAGGCGGAGATGTATCCGGTGTCGTGGCCGTAAAAGCCGTATTCGTTTTCGACCTGGACCATGAGAATAGGCCCGCCACGGGTGATCTGCAGCGGCGCGAATTGTTTGGCGACTTCGCGCAGATAATTTGTGGCGGCCTCGAGATAACGCGGGTCGCGGCTGCGCAATTTTATATCGTCGTTTTTTAACAACCACCAGGGCGTGCCGCCCATTTCCCATTCGGCGCACGAATAGGGCCCGGGACGCAAGATGACCCAAAGGCCTTCCTGCTTCGCGAGGCGGCAAAATTCCATGACATCGGCGCGATCGCTCCAATCAAACTTGCCAGGTTGTGGCTCGATCTGGTTCCAGAAAAGATAGGCGCACACGGTATTCAGGCCCATGGCCCTGGCCATCTGCAAACGGTTGCGCCAGTATTCGCGCGGCACGCGCGCGGCATGGATCTCGCCGCAACGAATCTGAAAGCGCTGGCCGTCGAGCAGGAAATCGTTCGTGCCGATGACAAAGGTGTGGCTCGCGGAAGCCGGTCCGGCAAGCAGTGAGGGGGCGCACGCGAAAAAAAATGCCACGGCGAAAATGCACGCCATAAATTTAAGGAGTGGTTTCATGTTGAAGAGGGTAACAGGCGGGATATTCAACATTCAACATCCAACATCCAACGCCGAAGGTTTAGGGAGTGTCGCCGTTATTGTTCCGGGGCCACAAGGCGTTGGCGTCGGTGCGTGGCAGATCGTAACCGATGGCGCTGTTGCGCAATGACGCGGAATGGCCGTCGAAGAACGCGGCATTCAGCCGTTTGCTGTGCCGCGGGACGGATCGGCTGTAATCGTTTCCCGGCCAGGCAGCGGTATCGCTCGGCACGCGAAAATAGGAGCAGCCGGTGGCGGCGATTTCCACCCAGCCATCGTAATCATCGTCGGGATTGGAGATCTGCGCGGCATCGGCGAAGACGATTGATTGGCTGGCGTTGCCCACCGTACCTTCTTTGGCGGAAGCATAAACCGGGTCCGGGTTGCCATTGGCCGGCACGATGGCGCCGTACTCGGGATAATTCATGCCGATGCCCACCGTGTAATTGCTGCTGTAACATTCGCCATGAGCGGCTATGGCCGGGAGCGTGAGGGCGGGACAACAAAAACTTTTTTGCGACGGAATGAAGCCGCCGAGCCGCAAATCATCCTGCCACCAGAGATACGTTGGTTTCGAGATGAGGAAGGCCGCCGGATTGAAGGTCCAACTGGGCGCGCTGGGAGCGCCTTGTTCCACCCACAACGGGACCATGGCGCCATGGTTGTCATCCAGGTACATTCTCGTGCCGGCGATGATCTGTTTCATGTTGCTAAGACAATTGATGGAGACGGCTTTGCGTTTGGCGGCGGACAACGCAGGCAGGAGGATGGCGGCCAGGATGGCGATGATGGCGATGACGACGAGCAATTCGATCAACGTGAAGCCCCGCCGCGTTTCTGAGCCGAAGCGTTGCCGCTGACGCGAATCTGTCTGTCCGTCTGATTTCATTCAATCTCCAGTATTCTCAACCATTCATACTATAAGTGTCCACCCGCTGCCAAAAAAGGACATTTTTTACCTTGTTTACCCCGGCTTCCCGCCGCTTCGTCAGGTTGTTTGAATCAATTTGAAAAACCCAGTTCCCACCTGCGCTTCCAAAGTTCGGCGGGTTTGAAGATGCCGATGGGCGTGATGATTCCCGTGATCAATTCCGCCGGGGTCACGTCAAAGCCCGGATTGCATGCGCCGCTTCCGGGGCTGGCCACCCGCACATAAGCGCGGTCGGATGACTTTGAATGCCGGGTTTTGGATTTTGGACGTTCGAGAACGCCCCAGGCTCCGAGCACTTCGTTTTCGCCGCGCTCTTCGATCGGGATTTCAAAACCACTTTTCAGGTTCCAATCGATTGTCGAAAGCGGGATGGCGACATAGAACGGAATCTTGTGCCGCGCGGCCAGCACGGCTTTGGTGTAGGTGCCGATCTTGTTGGTCACTTCGCCGGTGCGGCCCAGCGTGCGATCGCTGCCTACGATCACCAGGTCAACTTTTCCGCGTTGCATCAGATGGCCGGCGGCATTGTCCGCGATAATCCGGTGCGAGATTTTTTGCTGCGCCAGTTCCCAGGCCGTCAAGGTGGCCCCCTGCGAGCGGGGACGGGTTTCATCGCACCAGACGTGGAATTTTTTTCCGGCGGCTTGCGCGGCATACATCGGCGCCGTCGCCGTGCCGATGTCCACAAACGCCAGCCAGCCCGCGTTGCAATGAGTCAGGACACGCGAACCGGACCGGATCAATTTCTGGCCGTGCCGGCCGATGGCCTCGCAATGGCGCACGTCTTCGTTCGCAAATTCCTCCGCGGCAGCCAGGGCTAACGATTGCTTTTCGGCGACAGTCTCGCCGCGCGCCACTTGGCGCAGGACATCGTTCATTGCATTGACAGGGTCCACCGCCGTTGGCCGCGCCAATCTTAACGCGCGATAAACTTTTTCGATGTGCCCGGTAAATTTCTTCAGGTCCTGGCCGCGAAAGGCCCGGGCGCCCTGTGCCAGCCCGTAAGCCGCCGTGGCGCCGATGGCTCCCGCGCCCCGGACAATCATGTCCTGGATGGCGCGCGCCGTTTCCCGGAAATCACGCGTCGCGACGATCTTGAATTCATGGGGCAGCAGGCGTTGTTCGATCAACAACACGGAGTTGCTCGCGGCATCGAAAGTGACCGTGCGGAAATGCTGCCTTCGGCCGCGGAGGGTGACGTTCATGGCAGCCGGTCCGCCGTCAACGCACTTTGATTTTCATCCCGCGGATCTTCTTGAGGATCTCGCGGTAAGCCGGTTGCAGGCGGAATTTTTTCAGGTCCGGATCGCGGGAGAGCCATTTGAAATCCGAGTAGCCGAGTTGGAGCGCTTTCTCGAGCGCCAGCGCGGTGCGATCAAACTGGTCGGTCAGCGAATAGCTGCAGGCGAGATTATAAAAAACGAGCGGGCTTTCCGGTTCCAAACGCGCCAGGCGTTCGTCCACCTGCAGGCCCTCGCTGTAACGTCCGCGTTGGGTGTAGTGGTCGCCGAGAAGTTGCAGCGCATCCACGTAAGTCGGGTCCCGGCGGACCAACCCTTCCATAAATTCAATCTTCGTATCAAGCTCGCGCTGATTGATGCGATTCAATTTTTTGTCCGAACTGTTCTTTGCCTGCATAGAACTGGCATAATTTCTCCATGTTACGGCGGCATGTCAAGGAGTGAGATGTGAAAAACTTTTTGTGGCGTCAAATGGCCGATTCGCGCAAAATTCGCCATACAGGCAGATTCAGGCAATTAACGCTTTAGATTCAAAATAAAAATCATATGAAATGCTTCGTCACCGGCGCTTCCGGCTTTATCGGCTCAAACCTCGTCCATGAATTGCACGCGCGAAAACATTCCATCAAGGCCCTCGTGCGGCCTGATAGCGACCTGCGCGGAATTGCCGGCATCAATATCGAACTGGTGAAGGGCGACGTCAGCGACCGCGCTTTTCTCAAGCGCGAAATGGATGGGTGCGACTGGTGTTTTCATTGCGCCGCCAGTTACCATTTATGGATGCCGGATTACAAGCCGATGTACCTCGCCAATGTGGAAGGCACCTATAACGTCATCGAAGCGGCGGGACATACGAGCATCCATCGCATCGTCTATACCAGCACCGTCGGCACGATCGGGTTGCCAAAAGAAGTGGATGGTGAAGCGGTTCCCTCCACGGAAAACGACGTTATCGAGGATGAGGATTTCCCGAACGACTATAAAAAATCGAAGTGGGAGGCGGAATTGCTGGCGCTTAAATTCGCGCGCGAGGGCCTGCCCGTGGTCATCGTCAATCCGAGCGCGCCCATCGGCCCGCGCGACATCAAGCCCACGCCGACCGGCCAGATCATCGTCGCTTATCTGAACCGGGAGCTGCCCGCGTTTTTGGAAACGGGACTCAACTGGGTGCATGTGCACGACGTGGCTGTCGGGCACATCCTGGCCGCTGAAAAGGGATTGCTTGGCCAGCGCTATATCCTGGGAAGCATGGAAGGCAACTGGACGATGGAGGACACGCTCAAGGTGCTGGAGGAAATCACGGGGATTCCCGCGCCCAAAACGAAAGTCCCGCATTGGCTGGCGATGGCGGCGGCGCATATTGATGAAGGCACGTCATTCTTCACCAGGAGAGCGCCAAAAGCGCCCCTGGCCGGCGTGCGCATGGCCAAATATAAGATGTGGTTCAACCCGCGAAAGGCCATCCGCGAACTGGGCCTGCCCCAAACTCCGCCGAAACAGGCCTTCGCCGACGCGGTGCAATGGTTCCGTGAAAACGGGTACGTGAAAAAGTAATTGAGGGGAAGACAGAATCAACAGAATGGACAGAATTTAAAAGAGAGGGCGTGAGGAATCGCAGTTTTTCACGCGGTTCCACGGCATCTTTGCCAGCAACGACGCCAGGCCGCAAAATCCGGTGATTCCGGCAAATAACAGGCCGCAGCCGGTGAGGAGCGGGAGCACAGCGAACCAGGGGTCCACCGTCAAAGCCAGGGCCGCGCCGGTCGCGGAAACCAGACCGACGGTGATTTGCACCTGGCGCATCAGTGGAAGTGTATTGCTTTCGCCGCGAATCACCGGCAGGCCGGCATCCATCCATGCCTGGGTGCCGCCCATCACCAGGACGCATCTGTCAAATCCGGCGCGCTGGAATTTTTCAATGGCTTTTCGGGCGCGACCACCCGACTGGCACAGGACATAAATCGTCTTCTCCGCGGGATGCTGTTTCAAAAAGGCGGCGGCATCGAGGTCGTCGAGCGGAATCAGCCTTGCCCCGGGGACGCGGGCGGTGGAAAATTCGCCCGGTGTGCGGACATCGAGCAATTCAGCCGGGTGGCCGCCCTCGAGCAGGCGGTCGAGTTCGCGCGGGCTGATGGAATTATTTGCTTGAGTGTGGTTCATAATCGTTATATGATTATATAACCAAACAGTAATATGTCAACGGCAAAAAGAAGAAAATTAACGGACTCCGAACTGGAGCGCGTGGCGCTTCATTTCAAGCTCCTGGGCGAGCCGATGCGGTTGAAGATCCTCCAGGCCATCTGCCAGAAGCCGTTGACGGTCGGCGCCATCGTCGAATCCGCCGGCGCGACCCAGGCGAATGTTTCCAAGCATCTGGCCCTCCTGGCGTCGGCCGGCATTGTCACGCGCAAGAAAAGCGGCCAGTGCGTCTATTACGGCATGAAAGACCTGTTGACGTTGAAAATGTGCGAGTTGGTCCATGCGCAGGCGGCGGGCGCGGGATGAGGCACAATTTCAACTGTAGCCACAAAAGGGCACAAAGATCACAAAGGAAAACATCCGACATTCAACATCCGACATTCAATATCCAACATCGAATGAATACCCGAATGGAAGCCATTGGATGTTGGTGGTTGGGCGTTGGATGTTCGATGTTTTCCATCGCCACAGCCGGAGAACTGTCCCTGATTGCGGATTTCACTTTGACTTTAGGGCAGTCCACAAAAGATGCGGTTTCGTATCCACAGGCGGCCAGGGAAATGACATCCGCGGTGGCAACGCGCTTCATAAATGAATACGACCGGCACTTGAGACGCGATATGGGTCCAAATATTTCGCAGGTGATTGATAAAAACCCGCTCAATTTCAGGCACCTGGGACTCATCTCCATGTTATTTCCCAATGCATCCATTATCCATTGCATGCGCGATCCGCTGGACACGGGTCTTTCAAATTATTTCCAAAGGTTTCCCTTGTCTTTGGATTACTCGTTTGATTTGCGGAACATCGGGCATTTTTATCTGGAATATGCCAGGCTGATGGAACACTGGAGGAAGATCCCGAGTCTAAGGATGATCGAAATCAGCTATGAAGATGTGGTTTTGAACACGGAAAAAGCCACCCGCAAGACGCTTGATTTTCTAGAGTTGGAATGGGACGAACGCTGCCTGTCGCCCCACACCAACCCTTGCCCGGTTGAAACAGCAAGCCAATGGCAGGTGCGCCAGCCGATTTACAGAAATTCTTTGCAACGCTGGCGGCGTTATGAAAAAAATTTGGCACCGTTGATAGAATTGTTACTCCCCGCCGGATTTCATCCTGATTAAGCCGTGTTTTCAAAATCCAACCGATAGCAAAACTCGATAAAACGGCGTTTTTAATTTTCCGTTCATGGCGCGTTAATGTTCGACGTGTCTATTGATAAAAGGACGTAAAAGGCGTCCGACACTGATTTATGAACTATCTTGCGCATTATTTGGAAATTCATGTCCATCAACACAATCGTTTGATCGAAAAATTTATTCAAAGCGAACCTGAACGGATCAAATACCTTCTGAACGAATTTGAACCGGAACGGTTATTTGCCCGGGAGAAGATCATCATCGCCGGCGGACGATTCCTGACATCGTTTCCCGCCGCACAAGTGGTGCGGATCGACTTTATTTCCGAACCGTCATCTTATTTGATTTTCCCGCCGGGAATAGTGGATGCCGTGGAATTGACCGAGGCGGAATACTGGGGATTGATTGAGAATCCGGAATTGGGCGGGGAATGGAGCCAAAAACGGGGACAGGATGACTCGACGGTGGTTTTTCTAGAGGTGGAAATGGCCGGACAGTCACCAATATTTCTCGCCTTGGAGATCGTGCTGGAGCCGCCGGACGAGCGCCCGGAGGCAATCCTTCGCCCTCTTTACCCGCTGACAACCATGACATTGTGTTTTCGGATGCGGAACGGCGGGATTGCCGTTCTTAATTTGACGCATCTGGTTCGTTTTGTTCTGTTTCCCGCCACGCAACAGGCGCCAAAATCCGCGTGGCCGGCTTATTGGGCAAACGATCCGGAATTGGCAAACTCCGCCCGAGGGCTTGATGGGTCAGCGGATGCCGCGCAACATCATCCCCCATTTGCTTTAAATGGCCGGGCAAATCCCGGCTCATCCAAAGCCGCCCACAACGAGGACTTTTCGAACGTGGAAAACTATTAATTTATGAAAGCGAGATGTTATGAACCCAGTATCTGAAAATTCCGGCAAGGGAATTTATTCCGCACATAATTCCTTTAGAGCGACCAATTTTTATTGCTCCAGTCCGTTGGCCAAAGCAGTGCATTTGGCGGGCGATTTCAATCATTGGCATCCCACGCTGATGGAACAGCGGGATGGCGGCTGGTGGTTTATCCAGGTCTGGCTGCCGCATGGGCATCATCAATACCGTTTTATTGTGGATGGCCACCCCATGCTGGACCTGCATGCCGTCGGCACGGCGCGGGATGAACACGGCGTTCCGGTATCGCTCATTGAGGTAAGTTGATCGCCGCAAAGGCGGGGCTGATCAATTACCCGGAAAAGATTCAAGGAAATTACCAACTCGAGGCGCTCTTCCAACCCGCGATTTGGCCATCGGGCGGGCGCACGGCATCCGTATCATTGAAGTGACAGGAGGCATTCACATTTGTTCCATTTTCTTATATTATTGAAAAGTTTCTGAATAGAATTTAATTATGCGTTTACGGGGATTTAATCAAGGTCCTGTCTTATATTTGTGTTCGAACCAATACGCCTTATGAGAATCCTGCTGGTGGAAGATGAAAAGAAGGTCGCCGAGATCATTGAACGGGGCCTGAAGGCCGAGCGTTTTGCCGTGGACGTCTGCCACAATGGCCGCGAGGGCTGGGAGATGGCCACCACTTACGAATACGACCTCATCGTCCTGGACCTGATGCTGCCCGAGATGAGTGGCACGGAAATCCTGGAAAAAGTCCGGCGCAAAAACCAACAGGTTCCCATCCTGATCCTCACCGCACGCGATGCGATGAACGACAAGGTCAAGAATTTCGAGCTTGGCGCCGACGATTATCTCACCAAGCCCTTTGCTTTTGCCGAACTGTTGCTGCGGGTGAAGGCATTGCTCCGGCGCGGGCCGGTAAACCGTTCCAGCGTCTTGCGCGTGGGCGACCTGGAGATCGACCGGCTCTCGCAAAGCGTGAGACGCGCCGGAAAGAAAATCGAACTGACCGCCAAGGAGTATTCATTGCTCGAATACCTCGCCACCAACCCGGGACGCGTTTTTTCGCGCACGATGATCATCGAGCACGTCTGGGACCAGAGCTTTCAGGGATTGACGAACATCGTGGATGTTTACGTGCGGCATCTCCGCGAAAAAGTGGATGATGCGCACCAGTTCAAATTGCTGCGCACGGTGCGGGGCGTGGGCTATAGCCTGACCGACGAGGTGGCCGCGTGAGTTCGCGCTCGATCAGTTTCCGGCTTGTGGCCTGGTATGCGGGTTTGCTGGCGGTGATCTTCTCCGCGCTGTTCGCGCTCCTCTACCTCAATGTCCGGCTCTTTCTGGTGAATGACCTGAGCCAGTCGCAACTGCACCGGGCACAACAAGTCGCCAGTTTGTTGCTCGCGAATCCCGAACAACCCGGACAAAGTCAGATCGCCAGCCAGGCCAAAGAATGGTTTCAACCGGAGGCCAATGACCGGTTCATCCGTGTTACGGAGTCCGACGGTTCAGTGGTCTATGTTTCCGGCGCGCCCACGGATGGCAGTTTTGATCCCCGCGAAGTTCCGCCCGCCGGACCTTCATCCAAGACAGAATTTTCCCGTCAAATAAGAATGTCCGGGGACCAAACGCTGCTGGTGACGGCATTGAAATACACCTCACCGGACCATCGCGATTACCTGGTCGAGTTTGGGGCGTCCCTGGCTCCCGTTCAAACGATGTTGAATCGTTTATTTCTTCGGCTGTTGCTGGGCTTGCCGCTGGCGATCGGCATCCTCACGGTCGGCGGTTATTGGCTGGTGCGCCGGGCGCTGGCGCCGGTCGAGCAGATCACCCGCGCCGCCGAGCGAATCACCCAGCATAATTTGAGCGAACGCCTCCCGGTGTCCCAGACGGGCGATGAATTGGAGCGCCTTTCCATTTCACTCAACCGGATGATTGTGCGGCTCAATGAAGCCGTCCAGAATTCAAAGCGATTTGTCGCCGACGCCTCGCATGAATTGCGGACGCCACTGACCATCTTGCGGGGTGAATTGGAAAACATGGCGGAAGATCCCCGGTTGGGCCTGGAATGGCGCGAGCGGGCCGCCAGCCTGCTCGAGGAGACGGAACGATTGAGCCGGATTGTGGAGCAACTCTTTACCCTTTCGCGCCTCGATGCCGGGGAAGCGCAAGCCGAATGGTCACAGTTCGACCTGGCGGAATTGGCGCGTTCCACGGCGGAACAGATGAATCTCCTGGCCGAAGACAAGGGCATTTCCATCGATTGTGAAGCCGGTCAACGGGTGGCCGTCGAGGGCGATCGCGCCCGGCTCAAGCAAATCGTGGTCAACCTGCTCGACAATGCCATCAAATACACTTCCAGGAAGGGCGCCATCCGGTTGCGCATCCACGCCGTCAATGGCCACGCCATCCTCGATGTCGAGGACAATGGCATCGGCATCGCCGCGGATGCTTTGCCGCATGTTTTCGAGCGGTTCTATCGGGTGGACCAAACCCGCTCGGGCGATTCCGAAGGCGCGGGCCTGGGCCTGGCCATCGTCAAATCCATCTGCACGGCTCATGGCGCGGAAGTGGAAGTGATGAGCGTTCCCAGCAGGGGCACGCGCGTCCGTGTAAAACTGCCATTACAGAAAAATTAAAATATGAAACTCATGCCATCTCGTTTAAGTCTTCGATCGGGCCTTCTGGGCATCTCGGCAATTGTCATTTTGGGCTTGTGCCTGCTGCTATTGGCACGCCATTCGAGCGCACAACCAACCCCTGCGGGCATCTCCAGCCTGCCGACGGTGAGCGTGGCGAAAGTGACCCGCGAAGACCTTTACAAGGAAGACACCGTGCCGGCGGAATTCCGGCCTTACGTCGAAGTGGAGTTGCACGCCAAAGTTTCCGGTTACGTGAAAGACATGAAGGTGGATTTTGGAGACAAAGTGAAGGGGGGAGAACTGCTCGCCACCCTCGAAGTTCCTGAACTCCGGGATGATCTCACCAACGCGATGGCGACCGAAGCAAAAACGCAGGCGGATTACACCAATGCCGATTTGATTTACACGCGATTACTCGGCGTCAACCGGGAGCATCCCAATCTGGTGGCGCAACAGGACCTCGACACCGCCCAGGCCAATGACCTGGCCGCCGCCGCCGCCATTGCCGCCGCGAAAGCCGACGTGGGAAAATACGAGACGCTCGTCGGTTACACTCGCATCACCGCGCCCTTCGATGGCGTGGTCACCCGGCGGTATGCCGATCCGGGCGCCCTGATCCAGGCCGGCACCACGTCGGATACCCAATCCCTTCCGCTCGTCCGCGTCTCCGACAATTATCGCCTGCGCCTCGATTTTCCCATCACAGTGGATTACGTCAAAGACATCCAGAAGGGTGACCCCGTTGATGTGAACGTGGAATCGCTGAATCAAACCTTCACGGGCAAGATCTCCCGCTTCACTCACGACGTCAGTGAAGATACCCGGACGATGACCACGGAAATCGAGGTGCCGAACCCGGACTTGAAACTGGACCCGGGAATGTATGCGACCGTGACGTTGAAGGTGGAAAAGCGTCCCCAGGCGCTGGCGGTTCCCGTCGAGGCCGTGGTGGGTGGCGCCACGCCCTCGGTTTATCTCATCAACCATGACGATCAAATCGAACAGCGCCCCGTCAAGCTCGGCCTGGAAACGCCCGATGCCTATGAAGTCATTTCCGGCTTGCAGGAAGGGGATTTGGTCGTCATCGGCGATCATTCTAAATTTCAAGCCGGCCAAAAAGTTCAGCCGAAAATCATCCAACTTTCCCTGCTTGATGAAAATTGAAACCCGGAAATTCAACCGCGGATTTTTTTAATTCATGAATCCCTTGACTGACGAACAACTGGAGTCATTGCGGCGGCTTGATGCCGGCACGCTCGCCAACGCCATTGAAACATTTCACGAACGCCTGCGCAACGAAGGGTTCGCCGATCATTCGATTCATTGTTTGTTTCCCAAACAGCCGGCGGTGATCGGCTACGCCGCAACGGTCAAAATCCGCGGTTCGGCCCCCTCGACGGCCGGCGGTCGCTATCCCGACCGGACGGACTGGTGGGACTATGTTCGCTCATTGCCCGCGCCGCGAATTGTCGTCATTCAGGATGTGGCGACAAAAACTGGATTCGGTTCGCTGCTGGGGGCGGTCCATATCAACATTCTGCGCGCCCTCGGGTGCACCGGCGCCGTGTCCAATGGCTCGGTCCGCGACATTCCGGCAGCGGAAAATCTCGGATTCCAAATTTTCGCGGGCGGCGTTTCGGTCTCCCATGCTTATATCCACATCGTTGAGTTCGGCCGGCCGGTCGAGATCGGCGGATTAAAGATTCAATCGGGCGATTTACTCCATGGCGATTTGCATGGCATCCAGTCTATTCCCTTTGATATTGCCCCAAAAATTCCCGCGGCGGCCGCGGCAATCGCCTCCAAAGAAAAGGCCTTGATTCAATTGTGCCAATCCCCGGATTTTACGATTGAAAAACTCCGCGCGGCCGTTGCTGAAAACCGCTCCTGACTCGTCTAACAATTTTTATATATGTCCCGTTTTGCGATACGCTATCCGTATTTGATCGTCGTGATCTGCCTGATGACGTGTGTGGTGGGGGTGGTGAGTCTGGTGCGGATGCCGGTGGATTTATTTCCGCCGATCAAGATACCGGTGGTGGTGGTGGCGACGTTTTATTCGGGGATGCCCCCCGAGCAGATCGAGACGGACATCACCGGGCGGTTCGAGCGTTTTTTCACGCTGGCCAGCGGGGTGGACCATATCGAATCACGGTCGTTGCCCGGGGTAAGTTTGATCAAGGTGTATTTTCAGCCGGGATTCAATGCCGACTCGGCGGTGACGAGCATCGCCAACCTGGCGATGGCGGATTTGCGGCGATTGCCGCCGGGGACATTACCACCGGTGGTGTTGAAGTTTGACGCTTCGAGTTTGCCGGTGTGTTTGATCACCCTGAAGGGGGAGGGATTGAGTGAAGCCAAATTGCGGGACCTTGGGCAATTTGACGTTCGCAACCAGGTGGCCAATGTCCCCGGGGCCTCGGTGCCGATGCCCTTTGGCGGGCGCTATCGCCAGATCATGGTGTATGTGGACCCCGTCAAACTCGAGGCCCACCAGTTGAGTGTCATGGATGTGGCGCGGAAGGTGAACAATGCCAATCTCATCCTGCCTGCCGGCGATGTAAAAATCGGCCCCTACGATTACAACCTTTATGTCAACAGCCAGGTCAACGACGTGAACGATCTTAATCTCATCCCGCTAAAGACCGTTGGCGAGGCGTCGGTGCTGATCGGAGACATCGGTCAGGCAGTGGATGGCTCGCAGATCCAATATAATGTCGTGCGGGTGGACGGGCAGCCGTCGGTCTATCTGCCGGTGCTTAAACAGGGCGGGGACGCCAACACAATTTCTGTCGTCAATGGCATCAAACAAGCGGTGTCTCATTTGTTGGACGTGCCCGCGCAACTCGTTACGAAAGTCGTTTTCGATCAATCCGCTTTCGTCAAAGGTGCGATCATCAACATCGTATGGATTGGCATTATCGGCCTCTTGCTTGCCGGCGTCCTCCTGCTGACTTTTTTTGGAACCTTACGCGCGACGTTTGCGGTGTTTCTCTCCGTTCCCATTTCTGTTCTCGCGGCCATCATCGGTTTGGCGGTGGGTGGCAATTCAATCAATCTGATGGTGTTGGGAGGAATGGCGCTGGCTTTTTCGCGCCTGATCTTCAATTCGGTCGTCGTGCTGGAAAGTATTTTTCGCCATTTGCAAGCGGGGGAATCGCCGGAGATCGCCGCCGAACTCGGAGGCCAGGAAGCGGCCCGGCCGGTATTGGCATCCACCCTGGCCACTGCCGTCGTCTTTTTCCCGGTGATTTTTCTGTTTGGCGTCAGCAAATATCTCTTTTCGGCGCTGGCCCTGAGCGCCGTCTTGTGCCTGGGGGCTTCCTGCCTGGCCTCGCTGTCGGTCGTCCCCTTATTTTGCGCAAAACTGTTGAAGGGCGCGGGAACGCCCGTGGGCGCTGAACAAACGAAAAAAAGTTTCGGCCAGCGTTTCAACACCTGGTTCAATCGCCGGTTCAACGGGTTTTTGAACGTGTATGACTTGTGTTTGAACCGGGTGCTGTTACGTCCTGCTCTCACGGTGCTGGGAATTATAATCATCTTTCTGCTCAGCCTCGGCCTGTATCCGATGGTGGGCGAAGCGTATTTTCCGAGGACCGACCCCGGCCAATTTGTGATCAACCTCAAAGCGCCGGCCGGAACGCGGATCGAGCAGACTGACCGACTGGTCAAAGAAGTTGAGCAAATCGTCCGCGAAGTCATTCCGACGAATGATTTGAAAATTATCGTCTCGAACGTCGGCGTCACGCCGGGATTTTCCGCCATTTATACGCCCAACTCAGGCCCGCACACTGCCTTTGTGCAAGTGGGACTGGCCGCCGGCCATCGCCTGAGCAGTTTCCAGTGCATGGACAGGGTCAGGGCGCGGTTGCGGAAGGAATTGCCTCAAGTAACGGCGTATTTCCAGACCGGGGGATTGGTGGATGCGATCTTGAATTTGGGATTGCCCGCGCCGCTGGACGTGCAGGTCAGCGGGATGGATATGGAGGCGATGCACCAGACGGCGACCGAGATAGGGCGAATGGCGCGGGCCTTGCCCGGGGTGAGCGACGTGCTGGTGCCCCAGGACGTGGATTATCCGGCGTTGCAACTGAACATCGACCGGGTGCGGGCCAGCGAGCTGGGATTGGATGAAAGAGAAGTGGTGGACAATGTCATCACCGCCCTGACCTCCGACCAGATGATTTCGCCCAGCTATTGGGTCGATCCCAAGAGCGGCAATGACTACTTCCTCACCGTCCAATATCCGGAAAATTATGTGAAAAGTCTGGAAGACCTGACAGCCATTCCACTCCGTGGCACGGACGAACCCAAAACGACGCGTCTGGACACGGTGAGCCGGGTGAGCCACATGGAATCGCCGACGGAGGTGGATCATTACCAGTTGTTGCGGGTGATGGATGTGTATGTGTCGCCTTCCGGGGAGGATTTGGGCGGGGTGCTCAAGGGGATCCAAAAGATCATCGGGCAGGCGCATTTGCCCGGGAACGAGCGGGTGACGGTGAGGGGTTCGGCGCAGGCGATGCGGGTGTCCTTTAGGAGTTTTGGCTTTGGGCTGATCCTGGCTACGTTGCTGGTGTATTTGATATTGGTGGCGCAGTTTCGGTCGTTTGTGGACCCGCTGTTGATCTTGCTGGCGGTGCCGACGGGGCTGACGGGTGTGCTGTTGATATTATTTTTGACGGGGACGACGTTGAACGTCATGTCCTTGATGGGGGTGGTGATGGTCATCGGCATCGTGGTGTCCAACAGCATCCTGATCGTGGAATTTACCAACCGGCTGCGGGAGGAAGGACGGCCCTTGCGCGAAGCAATTTCATTGGCCTGTCGAAGCCAGTTGCGTCCCATCCTCGTTACCTCATTGGCAACGGTGATCAGCTTGCTTCCGATGGCGGCGAAATTTGGAGCGGGCAGCGAGGCGTATGCGCCCCTGGCCCGCGCCATCATCGGCGGATTGGCCATGTCAGTGCTCCTCACCGTCTTTATCGTGCCTGCTGCCTGCTTGCTGGCGGGTCAAAAAAAGCAAACCGCGAATCATTTACCTTAAAAATTCATGTCCCGTTTTGCGATACGCTATCCGTATTTGATCGTCGTGATCTGCCTGATGACGTGTGTGGTGGGGGTGGTGAGTCTGGTGCGGATGCCGGTGGATTTATTTCCGCCGATCAAGATACCGGTGGTGGTGGTGGCGACGTTTTATTCGGGGATGCCCCCCGAGCAGATCGAGACGGACATCACCGGGCGGTTCGAGCGTTTTTTCACGCTGGCCAGCGGGGTGGACCATATCGAATCACGGTCGTTGCCCGGGGTAAGTTTGATCAAGGTGTATTTTCAGCCGGGATTCAATGCCGACTCGGCGGTGACGAGCATCGCCAACCTGGCGATGGCGGATTTGCGGCGATTGCCGCCGGGGACATTACCACCGGTGGTGTTGAAGTTTGACGCTTCGAGTTTGCCGGTGTGTTTGATCACCCTGAAGGGGGAGGGATTGAGTGAAGCCAAATTGCGGGACCTTGGGCAATTTGACGTTCGCAACCAGGTGGCCAACGTGCCCGGGGCCTCGGTGCCGATGCCTTTTGGAGGACGCTACCGCCAGATCATGGTGTACGTGGACCCGGTCAAACTCGAGGCCCACCAGTTGAGCGTCATGGACGTGGTCAAGGCCGTGAACAATGGCAACCTGATTTTGCCGGCGGGAGACGTGAAAATTGGTTCGTTGGACTACAATCTTTATGCCAACAGCCAAATCAATGATATCGATAACATAAATTCGTTGCCGCTGAAGATGATCAACGGCGCGCCGGTAATGGTGGGGGACGTGGGCAAGGCGCAGGACGCCTCGCAGATCCAATATAATGTCGTGCGGGTGGACGGGCAGCCGTCGGTTTATTTGCCCGTGCTCAAACAAGGCGGTGATGCCAACACTATCGAAGTGGTGGATGGCATCAAGACGGCAATTTCACATCTCTTCGACATACCCGCGCAACTTGTTACCAAAGTCGTTTTTGACCAGTCCGTCTTTGTCCGCAATGCCATTGATAATCTCATCCATGAGGGCCTGATTGGGCTGGTGCTGACCGGCCTGATGATTTTGATATTTCTCGGCAGCATGAGGGCCACGGCGGCGGTTTTCCTTTCCATTCCCCTTTCGGCGCTCGCCGCGTTTATCGCCCTTTCCCTGGACGGCAGCACCGTCAACGCCATGATTCTGGGAGGGCTGGCGCTGGCTTTTTCCCGATTGATTGATAACTCCGTGGTCGTCCTCGAAAATATTTTCCGCCATATGGAACTCGGTGAAAAACCGGAAATCGCCGCCGAACGGGGCGGGCGGGAAGTCGCGCTGCCGGTGCTCGCGGCGACGTTGACAACGGCGATTGTTTTTTTTCCGGTTATCTTTCTCTATGGCGTCAGCCGGTTTTTGTTCACCGCGCTGGCGCTGGCGGTGATCTTGTCGCTGTTCGCCTCCTATCTCGTGGCGATGACCGTGGTGCCTCTGTTTTGCGCGAAACTCATCAACCTTCATCAGGGGCGTGGTGAAGATGAAACTGCCAAGCCCAAAGGTTGGGGCGCGCGATTCAACCGCTGGTTCAACCTCAAGTTCAAACGAATGCTTGATCGCTACGAAGGCTATTTGAAATTGGCGCTGGTCCGGCCAACCGCAACCGTGTTGGGAATTACCGGATTGTTTTTTTTGAGCCTCGGCCTGTATCCGATGGTGGGCGAAGCGTATTTTCCGAGGACCGACCCCGGCCAATTTGTGATCAACCTCAAAGCGCCGGCCGGAACGCGGATCGAGCGGACCGACCGACTGGTCAAAGAAGTTGAGCAAATCGTCCGCGAAGTCATTCCGACGAATGATTTGAAAATTATCGTCTCGAACGTCGGCGTCACCCCCGGTTATTCGGCGATTTATACGCCCAACTCAGGCCCGCACACTGCCTTTGTGCAAGTGGGATTGGCCGCCGGCCATCGCCTGAGCAGTTTCCAGTGCATGGACAGGGTCAGGGCGCGGTTGCGGAAGGAATTGCCTCAAGTAACGGCGTATTTCCAGACCGGGGGATTGGTGGATGCGATCTTGAATTTGGGATTGCCCGCGCCGCTGGACGTGCAGGTCAGCGGGATGGATATGGAGGCGATGCACCAGACGGCGACCGAGATAGGGCGAATGGCGCGGGCCTTGCCCGGGGTGAGCGACGTGCTGGTGCCCCAGGACGTGGATTATCCGGCGTTGCAACTGAACATCGACCGGGTGCGGGCCAGCGAGCTGGGATTGGATGAAAGAGAAGTGGTGGACAATGTCATCACCGCCCTGACCTCCGACCAGATGATTTCGCCCAGCTATTGGGTCGATCCCAAGAGCGGCAATGACTACTTCCTCACCGTCCAATATCCGGAAAACCAGGTCAAAAATCTGACCGATTTAAGTGCCGTGCTATTACGGGCGGCAAATTCCACCAAACCTGTTTGGTTGGACACGGTGAGCCAGGTGAGCCACATGGAATCGCCGACGGAGGTGGATCATTATCAGTTGTTGCGGGTGATGGATGTGTATGTGTCGCCTTCCGGGGAGGATTTGGGCGGGGTACTCAAGGGGATCCAAAAGATCATTGGGCAGACGCATTTGCCCGGGAACGAGCGGGTGACGGTGAGGGGTTCGGCGCAGGCGATGCGGGTGTCCTTTAGGAGTTTTGGCTTTGGGCTGATCCTGGCTACGTTGCTGGTGTATTTGATATTGGTGGCGCAGTTTCGGTCGTTTGTGGACCCGCTATTGATCTTGCTGGCGGTGCCGACGGGGCTGACGGGTGTGCTGTTGATATTATTTTTGACGGGGACGACATTGAACATCATGTCCTTGATGGGGGTGGTGATGATGGTGGGCATCGTGGTGTCCAACAGCATCCTGATCGTGGACTTTACCAACCGGCTGCGGGAGGAAGGGCGGCCCCTGCGCGAAGCCGTGTCACTGGCCTGCCGTATCCGCCTGCGGCCCGTGCTGATGACGTCTCTGGCCACCCTCATCGGTCTAATTCCGATGGCGACCAAGCTCGGCACCGGCAGCGAGGCGTATGCGCCCCTGGCCCGCGCCATCATCGGCGGCCTGGCGGTTTCCGTCGTCCTGACAGTCTTCATAGTGCCATGCACTTATTACATCATCTACCGGCGCAAAGAGGCGACGGCGAAAACCTCCAATGCCAACACGATTCCGCCCACCCCAACACATTGAATTATGAAACGAATCTTAGCCTCCTTCTGTTTGATGCTCGCGACCGCGGCATTAGCCGACGGGACCAATGACTGGCCCGTCCTCACCCTCGCGCAGGCGCAGGCGCAGGCGCTGAAGTACCATCCGCGGATCGCCGCCGCGAATTATCGCGCGCTGGCGGCGCAGGAAGCCGTCTCGGAAACGCGCTCCGCCTTTTTCCCGCAGGCAAATCTTTTTGCCGATGCCGTCGGCGCCAATAACGAAGGCACGCGCATCATGGCCGGCGGCCTGAATAATCCCAGCGTATATGATCGCGGAGCGGGCGGGCTGCAAATCAACCAGCTTCTCACCGATTTCGGACGCACGGCCAATTTCACGGCCAGTTCCAAATATCAGGCGAGCGCTGAAAATCAAAACGCCAATGCCACCCGCGAGCAAGTGCTGTTGCAGGTGGACACTGCCTATTTCGGCGCGCTCGGAGCCCAGGCCGTCCTGCGCGTCGCCCAACAGACCTATGACACCCGGCAATTGTTGCTCGACCAGGTCGCCTCGCTGGCCACGAATAAATTGCGATCCGAACTCGACGTCAGTTTTGCCCGGGTCGAAGTCCAGCAGGCACAATTGCTTTTGGAAAATGCGCAAAACGATTCGGCTGCCGCCATGGCCTCGCTTTCGGCCGCCTTAGGCTACGGCGAATTGCACCAGTATCAACTCATCGAAGCCTCGCCGCCGGACAGCGCCGGCACCAACGACGTCACCGATTTGATTCAGACGGCCCTGGCCGACCGCCCGGAATTGGCCAGCCTGCGCGATGAACGGGATGCCGCATACCACCTCGCCAAAGGAGAACGGGACTCGCGCCTGCCCACCATCGAAGCCGTGGGTGTGGCTGGCGATGCCCCCGCGCACGACAGCCATTTGCCAGATGACTATGCCGTGGGCGGCGTCCAATTGGAGCTGCCGATTTTTGCCGGCGGACGGTATGTGGCGCAACAGCGGGAAGCCGAATTGAAAGCCGAGGCCGATGACGAATTATTGACCGCCGCCGAGGACAATGTCATCCGGGACGTGCGCATCGCCTGGCTCGATTTCAATAACTCGAAGGAACAACTCGACACCACCAAACAACTGGTCGCCAACTCGGGCGAAGCTTACGACCTGGCGCAGGCACGCTATCAAGCCGGCATCAGTTCCATCGTCGAACTCAGCGAAGCCCAGTTGAACCTGACGTCAGCGCAGATTGCCGAGGCGAATGCCCAATACGGCGTGTACATCCAGCAGGCCAGCCTCGATTACCAACTCGGTGCGATGCGATAGGGCTGAGCCTCGAATGACTAATTTCTAAATCCTAATGACTAAAGAATGACTAAGCCCGAATGATCAAATTTCAGACATTGCCACCTTCCTGAGGAATTCATTAATCATTGGTCTTCGTCATTCCGGCGGGGCGGGATCAACCCGCGTTGTCGACGGGTTTGGCGGAGATCTCGAGCATCCGCTCGATCGGCAACCGCGCGCGCTTGATGATCTCCGGCGGCAACTCAATCCGCGGCGCGAGTTTCTTCATGCAATCGCGCACTTTTTCCAGCGTGTTCATCTTCATGAACTTGCACTCGCTGCAACGGCAATTGTCCGTCGGCGCGCGCATCGCATCGAAGACCGGCGTACAGATAAATTCCTTGCCCGGACATTCTTTTTGCATCCGGTGGATAATTCCCGATTCCGTCACCACGATGAACTGGTTTGCCGGATTCGTTTTGCAGTAGTCGATCATTTTTTCCGTTGAAGCCACCGTGTCGGCCAGGGCGCGGACTTCCCGTATGCTTTCGGGATGAACCACGACGCGTGCCGCCGGATATTGCTCCTTCAATTTCAAAAGATTGTCACGGGTGAACTCAACGTGCGCGTAACAATTGCCCTTCCACAACGTCATCGGCAGGCCGGTTTGTTCCATCACCCATTGGCCAAGGTTTTCGTCCGGCACAAACAGCAGGTCCTTGTCCTTGGGCGCGGCGCGAACGATTTTCTCCGCGTTGCCGCTTG
>CAWCRR010000019.1:0-23288 GCA_963797825.1 uncultured Verrucomicrobiae bacterium | reverse complement strand
GCCGCTTCTTCTTGCGTTGAATGTTCGTCTTCTCGCCGATCACCGCCAGCGCCGCGCCGATCTCCGGCAGGATGCGCCGGCCGAGCTGGCTGCGGCGCGCTAGCCAGGCGCCGGCGCCGAACTGCAGCAGCATCATGTTGGCGCCGAGATAGTAGGCTGGCGGATCCAGCACCCCGAACACGATCACGCCGCCCAGCGCCGCCAGCAGCAGCCGGAACCGCAGGTCCCGCGGCGCGAACAGCACCAGGGTGAAGAGGCCGTAGAACACCGCCTCGTAGTCCAGGCTCCAGCCTGGTGGCAGCACCGGGAAGGGCAGCCCGCGGGGGTCGATATGCTGCACGAATAAGAGCGAGAGAGCGATGTGGGCCGGCGACAGCGTCACCTGCCGCATCAGCGTCGGCCACAGCGTGGCGATGGCGATCACGACGCCGGTCGCGAGCCAATAGGCCGGCGCGACGCGGGTCAGCCGGCGCCAGAAGAACACGCCGGGGCTGGCTTCCTCGGCCGACCCGACAGTCCAGATGATGAAGCCGCTGATGACGAAGAACAGGTCGACGCCGGCCGCGCCGACCCAGAAGCGGTCATCGATCCATTGGAACGCGTGGTAGGTGACCACCGAGAGCGCGGCCAAGCCCCGCAGCGCTTGCAGCCACTGCAGCGTCGGCGGCCGCGCTTGCGCTACAACACTCACGGTCGCGGCGCGGAAGGTGGTCGCTCCTCCCCTCGCTTCAGGCGAGGGGAGGTGTCGCGATGGCGAGCCGCGGCAAGGCGAGCCGCGACGGAGGGGAGACACGCACTGGCATCGGTGACAGTTCTGCGCCGCCGGTCCCCCCATCGTCGCACATCGGCCCTGACGGGCCTCGCCTGCGACACTTCCCCCCGCTTACGGGGGGAAGAGCTTCCCGAAGGTTGCGGGGTCAGGGGACGATCACCGACTTGCCGATCACCTGGCGGTCGGCCAGGGAGTCGAGCGCCGAGCGCCAGTCGTCCAGCGCGTATTCCTGGTAGACCCGGGGCTTCAGCTTCCCTTCGGCCGCGAGGTTCCAGATCGCCGCGGCGTTCTCGCGGCCGCGCTCGGGGAACTGGCGGCCGTATTCGCCGGCGCGCACGGCGTGTACTTCCGCTTGGAGTCAATGCACCTTCATTTCATAGACTACGTGTTCTGGTTTGCAGCGCCAACGGTCCAGGCGGCCGTGTTGGTCTGCATGTTCAGACGAGGACTCCATCACGATTACCCATTCTTCTTCAACTACACCATCCTGCAAGTGATCTCGGTTCCGGCCTTGGCCATAGCCAATGTCTATTCCTACAAGCTCTATTACTACAGTTACTACGTGAACCTAGGTCTGAGCATTCTGCTTTCCTTTGCGGTTCTGCAGGAGATCTTTAAAGACGCGTTTCGCCCCTATGAAGCGTTGCGCGACCTGGGCGTCATTCTCTTTCGCTGGTCGGCATTAGTTGTATTTCTGGTGGGTTACGAAGCAGGCGCATAACGCAGATCCATCACTTTGTTATTGTTATCATTGACATAAATTTGAAGAGCGACCCCCTCTTGCCTGAGATTGTTCATACAGGACGCACGACGCGCTGTTTCCTTGGCACTCGCCAAAACCGGCAAAAGCAGGGCCGCTAAAATGGCGATAATCGCGATAACCACCAGAAGCTCTATCAACGTGAAGGCTTCGGAGTTTTTACAGGCGGAAACAGGCATTTTGTTTTTCGGATTGCTATTAGTTTCGACTTTAGCTTTGGGACACGGTGGAAACAACGCCACTTTGCGGAAAAGAATCGCCATTTTCCGAAGCCCAACTTTTCCCTTGTTCCGAGCCGTAAGTTTTTCGGTAAGCGAGCGGACTTATCCCTTTGCCGGCCCGGAAATATCGGGCGATGTGTCCCCGGCTGGCAAAGCCCAACAATTCGGCGATCTGGGCCACCGGCTGGTCTGTATCCACCAGTAACTGGGCAATCTGGTCGATGCGCAGCCGGCGGATTTCATCCAAGACCGAACGGCTCAGGAGTTTGCGGAAACGGCTTTCGAGCATGCGCCGCGACAAGCCGGCGCAGCCGGCGACCTCGTCTACAGAAATACAGCGGTGGCGCGATTGGTCGCGGATAAATTGCAGTGCTTTGGCCAAATGCGGGTCCTCAGTAGCGACGAAATCCGTGGAACGCCGGGCGGCGACCTGCGCCACTGCGGCGATGATGCGGGAAGGAACTTTGCGAGAACGCCGCATCAACCCGTTCAAAGCATTGGCGGCGTCATAGCCTGCCCGTTCGAAATGAATGGCGATGCTCGACATCGGGGGGTTGGTCAGCCCGCAAACCACCTCATCATTATCTACCCCCAGCACGCCAACTTCATCCGGCACGGTCAACCCCGTCAGTTTGCAAACTTCCATAAGCCGCTGGCCGCAATCGTCATTGCAAGCCATCACCCCCACGGGTTTGGGCAGAGCCTTTAGCCAATTGGCGAGCAATCGCCACTCCCTGGACCAATCTTTGCCCTGCATCGACAGCGCATATTGCGGTGGGTTTTCAAAGCCCGCCGCTCGAACGCGATGGCAGAAAAATTCACGGCGGACATCCGACCAGGTTGTGTTTCCCAGGGTGGTCTTTCCATAACCGCAGTAGGCGAAATGTTTGAAACCACATCCCACTAAATGATCAGCTCCCTGCCGGCCAATGGCTTTTGAATCGGTCACCAGATTGACCATCCCGGGGATTTCCGTGCTGCGGTGCCCGACAACGACAGTAGGCAATCCATAAGCAGCGATTTCCTCTGCTTGTTCTATGTCACGCAGGATGATTCCGTCGGCATCGCCGGTCTCGAGCAGCGGCTGGACTTTTTCCAGGCCGGCGGGAGCCCAAGAGAAGGACCAAGGTCCGTGGTGGCGGGAATAGTCCGCAATACCGCGCAAAAGCGCACGCCCAGAGGCGCGCGAAGACTCAATCAACAGAATAACTTTCGGCATCCGCGGCATGTGTGTCTCACCAATCGAGGCAATAGACGCGGCTGCGCGGTAAACCTTGATTAGGAGCTAACTATACATACGCTTTTTCGCCCCTAAACCCGACATGCCTAATTGTATTTCCAAGATTCCAACTGAAACACGTTGGAGATTTATTGAGTTATTTATGCGGAAAGTGTTTGCAATCAACCGCTTTTGATTGAGCCCGAGGTTGACTGATCATGCGTCATGATCTGGCTGTTGGCTTCATTCAAAAGGATGCGGGCAAAGACCCAATCGAACCAAAAACCGTGATCGGCGCTGCCGGGATCCGTATCGTCAAGTTTGGCCTCAATGCTTTGCCTGGCTTGCGCCAAATTTGAAAGGGCTTCCTGATGACGGCCCATCTGCTGGCATGACATGGCGAGAATGATGCGGGCGGTAGCGACGCGCGGCGGATTATCACCGGGATAGGCGAGACAACGCCGGCACCATTCCTCCGCCCCGGAGGGGTTGTCCTGGCGATATTCTATGAGCGCCAGCGAAATAGAGCCCCAGGCGGCCTGGAAAATCGCTTCGGCATTGGTATTATCTGGGGAGATTGCGGCGAAGGATTTGGCGGCCAAATCTGATAGCGGCGCCAGAGCGGCTAAGGTTTGAGGAGACGCTGGGCGAAGGAGGCTGATTTTGATGACCCTTTCGGCTGCCACCGGGTGTGAAGTTCCGGCGAAATGGGCAATCGTGCTTTGGCGGAAATTTTCATAACCTGTGACATCACCCATTTCGATCAGTAACGGGCCAAGCCTCAAATAATCCAATGATTCTATGTCCCAACCGTCAAAGCTATTAACTTGCAACAAGGCGTAAAACCGGTTGGTGGCTTCCGGTAAACGACCCTCCACGGTCTGCCAGTCTCCAACGGTCCGGAACACGCGCGCGGCTTCCAACGAAGGCTGGGGTGAAACGCAACCGCTCAAAATATAATCCGCTTCGTCGTATGAGTCCTGGCTGAGGCGCACATCGGCGAGCGCGATTTTTTCGCGCGTCTCGGCCTGCTGGCGCAACTTTGTCTCATTGGCACGGGCCTGTTCGGCTTCCTGGAACAAGAAGTGTTGTTGGTTCTCGGCGGCCAAGGCATCCTTGCGGGCATTCCGTTCCATGAAGAAGAGCCGGGTGGAGGTGCCCAAACCGATGATGAGCGCCGCTGCCACGGCGGCGCCGGAAACAAACAAAATTTTATTCCTATGCACCAATTTCATGAACCGGTAAAGCCGGCTGGGCGGGCGGGCGATGACTGGTTCATTGGCGAGATATCGTTCAACATCCATCGCCAGGCCGTTGACTGTTTCATAGCGCCGCCGCCGGTCTTTTTCGAGGCATTTCATGACGATCCAGTCAAGGTCGCCACGGAGCATGGAAACAAGTTTGGGCGGTTCGGCATGGCGCTGGACGGCGGTGGTGGCCAATTCCGTGCGTTGGAGCGTCGTCAACATTGTCGAAGGCCTTTGCGGTTCCCTTTCCCGCAAGGTCCGGCGCATTTCGTCCAGACCGGCTTGCACCAATTTTTTGGGATCGAAGGGTGTCCGGCCGGTGAGCAGTTCGTAAAGCATCACGCCCAGGCTGTAAATATCAGTGCGGGTGTCGATGTCCAACCCGCTCATCTCGGCCTGTTCGGGGCTCATATAAGCCGGAGTCCCGATGATCTGCTCGTAAGCGGTAAAAAAGGTCTGCTCGGTCAGTTTGCCCTCAATGGCTTTGGCGATGCCAAAATCAATCACTTTAGGCACCGGCACGCCATCGTGCAAAGTTACCAGGATGTTCGATGGCTTGATATCACGGTGGATGATGCCCTTCTGGTGGGCGTGCTGGATGGCGTGGCAAACCTGGACAAATAGATCAAGCCGCTGCCGCGTATCCAGGTGATTCTGGTCGCAGTAGTCCGTGATTTTGACGCCCCGCACCAACTCCATCACGAAATACGGCCGCCCGGTATCCGTCGCGCCTGCATCCAGCACCTGGGCGATGTTGGGGTGATCCATCATTGCCAGCGCCTGCCGCTCCGCTTCAAACCGGGCAATCACGTTCTTGGTATCCATGCCCAATTTAATGATCTTGAAGGCGACCCGGCGCAGGACGGGCTTTTCCTGCTCAGCCATGTAGACCACCCCGCAACCGCCCTCGCCGATTTTTTGCAGCAGCTTGTATCGGTCAATGCGGCTGCCCGTTCCTTCAGTGGGCATGGCGTCTTCGGCGGGCTGCCGCTTGCGGGCAAAGGGGGAGATTTCGACGAAAAATTTATCCGCTTCGTCCTGCGCGGCGAGCAGTGCCTCGACCCTGGCGCGAATCGGCGCATCATCAACGCACGCTTCGTCCAGGAACGCACGGCGCGCGGTGGCGCTGGATAGTTGGCGCGCCGCTTCAAACAAGGCTTCAACCTGTTGTGTTGTTTTGGTCATGCGCTACGGGGCGGTTGCAATTTATTATGCCAAATTATTCTGAAAAAGCCAACCGAGGATGACGAGTTCTTGAGCAACTCGATTTCAAGCCTTGCTATGGATGTTTTGGTACAACCACGCCTTGGCGAAGGCCCACTGCCGTTCCACGGTACGTTCCGTGACGCCCAGGACTTTGGCCACTTCCTGGTTGGTCAACCCGCCAAAGAATTTGAGGACGACGATACGCGCCTTTTCGGAGTCTTCAGCTTCCAGGCGTTCCAAGGCCTCATCCAACATCAGAATTTTGTCATCCGGAGTCGCGGCGGCCAGGTTCAACTCGTCGAAATCCACACGCAACTGCCCGCCGCCGTGCTTCAGGCGTGATTTTCGCCGCGCGTTCCCGATGAGGATGTGCCGCATCGCCTTGGCGGCGGCGCTGAAAAAATGCGCGCGGTTTTCCCAGGTACGATCGCCGGCACTCACCATGCGCAGCCACACTTCATGCACCAACGCCGTCGCCTGCAGGGTCTGGCCGGGCGCGGATTGCGCCATGTGCGTTGCGGCCAGGCGGCGCAGTTCCTCATAAACCAGAGGCAATAAAGCTTCGCCCGTCTGGTCATTGCCTTGTTTCATGGCACGCAATACCTGGGTAATGTCGCTGGGAATTTCGTCGGGCATTCGTGGAAAATCGGATTATGGCCGGTAATCGTTCATTTTAAAAGTCACGTCGCACAGCCTCAACGCAATATTCCCGGACTGGAAATCGATTCGACGCGTTGCATCATTTTAATTTGTCCCAGTCGATTTGCGGCCAGCCGTTCGTGTCCCAACCCAGTGGTAGAATAGCGAAGGTGGCCACGCCGCGGCGGCTGCCGTCGTAAAAATGGCAACTGAACCAGTCCGCGCCGTTTTCAGAAAGAATACCGGATTGACCGGGGCCGATGAACGGGCCTTGGGAAGCTAAAAATGCGCTGCCGCCTCCGTTCAACATATCCATCCCGTCCTTGTCAAAATAAGGGCCGGTGATCCGCGCGCTACGGCCAACCCGTATCTCATAAGTACTGTTGGTACCACGACAGCACCGTCCCCAATTCACAAACAGATAGTAATAATTGTCGTGATGATGGATGTACGACGCCTCAATGGAATCGTTGAAGGCGAGTGAATACATCGGCGAGCCAGGGGTGATCCGCTTTCCGGTCTTCGAGTCAAGTTGGATCAATTTGATTCCCGACCAGAATGAGCCGAAGGCGAGCCAAAGATTTCCTTTCGTATCCAGGGAAGCGGCGGGATCGATGGTGTTGTACGTATCTTCTTTTACGCTTTGCACCACGATTCCCTGGTCCGTCCAATGAAAATTCGTGTCGTTGGGGTCGAGAGTTGGGTTTGTTGCCAGGCCAATCGCAGAAGTGTTTTTGCCAAAAACCGAAACCGCATAAAAAAGCAGATAGCGATCGCCCAGGTGGATCACATCCGGCGCCCAATAATACATCCAGCGATTTTGGGGGATTGTTTGGGCGACCCAGGCAGGAGCGTTGGTAAAAGCGGATGGCCCACGTTCCCATTTGACCAAGTCCTTTGAATGGTAAGATGGGATGCCTCGCCCCGTGTAAAAAACCCAATACTGATCACCGCATTTGATGATCGGCGAAGGATCGTGGACATAAATGCCACGGCTGCCGAATCCGGCCATTTGCGAAGTAACCTCAAAGCTGAAGTTTGTTTCCATCCAAAACGGAACCGGGCGTGTCTGTGCCTGAAGCGACGGGTGTGCCATCAGCGCCATTGCCAGCAAGAGCGCCAGGCAAAACAAATTGGAAAGTTTACTCATGGGTTATTGCGCCAACCGGAAAAATTGTGAGTTGTCGGAGACAGGCACAGTTTCTTGCCATTGGCTGCCGATAATTTGCGCAGGCCGAGACACCGTTGTCCAGACACCAGAGGCCAAGTTGGTACTTGAGAGAAGGGTAAAGCTCGCCGCAGCAACGGGCCAGGACAACGTCAGATTGTTGCCGGTGAAGGAGGAGGCATTTATTTGGGGGCCGGAGTTGCTTAATAATTGGCCAGGCCCCAACGCATCGCTGGCGGCGATCTCCGCCGGGGAAAGTGCCCCATTATAAATCCGCAATTCCTGCAGGCTCCAGTTAAGATAGGCATCCAACGTGTAGAGCGAGCGACCCACATAGGCGAATTGGTTGCCGACAATGCTCAATGGATCCGTGATGCCTGAAAATGACGCCGCAAGGACGCCATTGGTATAGACAAGAATTGTTCCAACCGGACAATCAAAGACGCAAGTCAGGTGTAAATTGGTGGCAGACCCGAGAGAGGGCACATCACCGCCCTGCTCAGCATCCAAACCGGGATCCACGGCACTGATGGTCACCCGGGCAATATTTGGATTAAAAAACAGGTAGTCGGAGCCGTTGCCACCACCGTCGGTATTTCCGAAAGCGAAAAGATAAACATACGGTGGAGAGGACGCTGCCCCGGAAATGCCGGGAATCCACATGTCGATGGTGGCCGCAAGATAATTACTCAGAATCCCTCCCGGCAGGTTGAGATATTGCTGGCTGGAGGCAGAAAACGAGAGTTGTCCGCTGCCGAAGGACCCGCCGTTGGGAAGAGTCCCATTCCAGGCCGGTCCGCCAATGGAATCAGTAACGATGGTGCCCGACGTTTCGTTCATGCTATAGCGATGCATGAGGGTTGCCGGAAGATAAACCACCTGCACCAACTGCGTGGCGGATAACCCCAGGGCCGGGTACGCGGCAATAATCTCAGCGGTGCCAAAGCCAACTCCAGTGACATTGCCGTAGAGATCAACAACGGCGACATTGGTGTTTGAGGAGCACCAAATAATAGAGTGATTTGAATTGGTCGCCAGATTGATCGAGTTGCCGGATTGCTGTCCCCAAAGAGCGGATGCAACGGTGATGTCGTTGGTGATGGGCGAAGGGATTTGGAGCAGCAAATTTGTAAAGTTATTGATGCCGCTGGCCGCCAACCGGAGAACCGAAAGCGAATTGGCCGGCAGAGTCAGCGTGAAATTTGTTCCCGCGTTTGAAATGGAATTGGTCACGGGAAAAACATAGGTCGGCGAGGCGAGTGAATTTGCATCCTCAGCACTGGCTGAGGTCAACTGGATGAGGGTGGCATTCGGGGCGATCGAATCCACGCCACTCACATTGAAGGTCGTGACCATTGGCGCATTGTTCGGATTGACGGCTTTGACTATAATTTGCCCACTGGATTTGGAGTAAGTTGTTGAAGCATACAATCCATTCGAGAAAACCAAGGTTTGGACCAAGTCACCATCCAAGTAGCAAAAAACCGCCGAGTTGCTCAGGGTGATGCTGATGTTATACCAGGTGTTGTTGGCGATGGCGGATTGCGAAACCTGCGCGAGGGTGGCTTTGTTGCCGCCGGACGTTTGTTCAATGCCATCCAGGGTATTATTCCAACCACCGATGTTCCACCATGTAAAATTGTTGGTATCCAGAACATTAAACAAGACCAGAAAACCTTCGTCGCCGCTAACCTTGCGGGCTTGGAGACTGATGGTGTAATTGGCCCAGTTCGTATCACCGGACGTGGAATAACAATCGGTCGTGATGGCAGTTTGCTGGTACAGTCCATTGTTGGTGCTCCAGGTGCCGTTAAAGACGTTCCAACCGTTGGTGCCCTGGTTCACGAAGTCGCTCTGGTAAAGGGTCACCCCATTGCTCGTCACCACGATGTTTGTATATTGGACGGAAGTATTCCACGAACCAACCCCGATCGCACCTTGCGAAGCCGTGCTCGCTGAATTGGTCGTGATGACGGCAGTCCCGGGCAAAACCACATCGCCACGATTTTGGCTGAACAGCTCCTGGACATAATATGAGGGGGTCCCGAACAATCCCCGCGCGCTGTCGTAATAAATCATGTCCGGCAACCATTGGGTGCCATTCAGGTTCGCAAACAGTGGCGCATAAGAAGCCATTTGGACAACATCAGAGTTCCGCTCCATTCCGGTCATGAAGGCTGCTTCGCCCAAAGCGGAAGACAGATTGCCGTAAGTGCCGTATCCGGCCGTAACGGCGTATTCGCCGACAAAAACTTTCGGGCCGGCGCGGTCGTAATTGTCATACATCGTCGCATACGAATCGAACGTGCCGGCGCTCGCGTAATAATGTTGGTCCTCGATCTCGACCGGAGCGCTGGAGGGAATGCCACCCCAGTCAGGCGCGATGAGGTGGATCGAGGGATAGTTTGATTTGATCGCATTATAAAACATCGCGTAATTGGTGTTATAATAGGGGCCGCCGTTCTCATTGCCGATCTCCATGTACTGGAGGTTAAAAGGTGCGGGGTGGCCGTTGGCGGCGCGGATTGCGCCCCATGTGGTGTTGGTGTCGCCGTTGGCATATTGAATGGCATCGAGGGCATCCTGCACCCACGGGCCTAATTGCGAAATGGGGACGGTGTTGTTGGTGTCGCCATTGTAGCCCAAAGCCAGGCCGCAATTTATCCCATACAAAGGCTGCATGTTCATGTCTTCGCAGAATTGGAGGAATTCCTCATAGCCGAAGCCATCGGTGGACCAATAGCCCCAGGCATCGTTCAGATGGCCGGGGCGTTGGGAAATGTCGCCGATGGTTTTCTTCCAGCGAACGGCATTGGCGAGATTTTGGCCTTCAATGAAATTACCGCCCGGAAAGCGTAAAAATGATGGGTGCAACGCAGACAACATGCTCACCAGATCCACGCGCAGACCGTTGGTGCGCCTATTGTAGGTTGCGGCAGGAAACAGCGAAACCACATCCAGCCAAACCGTGGCAGCCTGCGAAATACTGAGGACCAACTGCGCATTGGTGTCCGTGGCATTGGGAGTGAGAGACGTGGAAAATTTTTGCCAACTGCCGTAAAGGCCACTGAAGGATGCCTGCGCATAAACGGTGGTGCCGGCGGCGTTCTCCAATTGGGCGACAATCGGCCCGGCATAGCCGCTCGCACTCTTCACATAGAAGTTCAAATTGTACGTCGCACCCGCCTGTAAATTCATGCCCCAAAATCCCGCATTGCCGGCGCCGACGCTGCCCGTGCCGGAGGTTTTGGTCAGTTTCAAGGAATTGACAATGTTGGTATTCAACGGCTGCGTAGAATCCACGCTCATCGTCCCCACCGCCGTGCCCTGCGTGATCAGCGACCAATAATAAGGGGTGGTCGCGGAATAGAAGGAACGGTTACGCACCATTTCGGCATAAATCCCCCCCTCGCCCGCAAAGTTGATCTCCTCGAAGAAAATTCCGAATAGATTCGAACTGACGACCGGGCCCGGCTGGTCCGCCTGGATCGAAACCGTAGCGGTCGACTGGCCCCGCACGGCCCATGCGCCGAGCGACATGGCGATAATAATTGAAAGACCGCTGAGAAAAGTTTTTTGCGCAGGAGGTGGTTTCACAGCGATTCGCATCACGGTCAAGGAAGTTGGAGCCGGAAGAAGGTTTGGCTGTTCGTCGGGGTAAGCGTCAAAAAATTGACGCCGTTGGTCATGATTGGGGCATTGGTAATGAGAATCCAATGGGCATTGGCGCCGAGGGCAGACGCGGCATAGAGCCCAAGCCCATTTGTCCAGCCCGGCCAATCCAGGGTCAGGGCGGAGGCATTATTTGAAATGCCAATGCTCGATGCAGTGACCTGTTCGATCGGCAGTGTTTCCGAAGAAATTTCCACATTATCCATCTCGCCATTGAAATAGGGATCGGCGGAAAATTGGCTATGGCCAAGATAGTTCGCCGAACCCATGACATCGGACGGCAGGAGATTGACGCTGGAATCCACTGCGACGGCTTGACCGTTGATAAACATCACTGCCTGGCGCCCGTCAAGCGTCACGGCCACATGCGTCCAGACATTGGTCGGTAATCGATTGGGAGAATCCAGATCGCGTGTTTCCCCGGCACCGTTGGGTGTGATCTCAAAACGCAATTTACCGCTGTTCGCCTTGGCCGTGAGCATGGCGTAACTGATGTCGTTTTGTCCGAAATCAAAAATCCGCTGCCAGTCATTACCACCACCCCATTTCACCCAGGCGGAAAATGTCCTCATGGCACCGATGCCCGACGGCAAGCTGACGTACTGACTGGAGCCACTTAGATTCAGGACTGGACCCCGAATAGGATCGGAGGGCGTTGTCGCTGCATTAACGAGTGAGCCGTTATAAAAGTCGTTCGCGTCGGCGGCGCCATTATTAAATGGGTAATAAGAAGTCCAGTCCGTATTCGTTGGATTTGGAAAGATGTCCACGCAGTTTGTCGCGGCGCGCCCCAGCGGATCAGTCGCGGTGAACATGACCTGGTAAAATCCGTTGGTGGCCTCCTCACCGCTATCCGGGATCGTAAAAGTGCCGCTGCCAACGCCTGAAACAGGCCCGGCAACAATATTCGTTTCGTTCGTGTCGCAAAATTCGATCAACCACTCAAGGTTGGAGGCGGACAAAGGTGAATCGGCAAAATCCATGGCGCCTCCGGCGAAGGAAATCGTTTGGCCGGGTTGATACGAGGAATTTGCCAGCGGCGCGGAAATTTCCGGCTGGGGCGCAACAATTTCATTCGCAGAAAGTGGCCGGCCAAAGATCCGAACAGAACTGATTTGGCCGTTGAAATAAGGATCGGTGGAGTATTGGCTGCGACCGAACCAGACATTAGTCGGCACGATGTCGGAAGCGACGAGCGTCATGGATTTATTGGTCGTCACGGCCACACCGTTGACATAGAGAATCCCCTGCGTGCCATCCGTGGTGACGGCAATGTGGGTCCAGATATTGGTGGGCAACGCCGCCATGGCATCGAGGTGTTGTTCACCACCGAGACCGGAGGAAGTGATGGTAAAACGGGGAAACCCGGTGGAAGCCAGCGGGGTGAAGAAAACGTAACTGTTGGTGCCATTCCCAAAATCAAAGACCCGCTGCCAGGCTGCACCGCCATTCCATTTGAAAACCGCGGCAAACGTTTGCGCGTTGGCCATGCCTGGTGGCAGGGTCACATATTGGTTGTTTCCATTCAGGGCAACCGAATCGCCCAGCAAGGGATCGTCAATCACGGAGGCCCCGTTTTCAAGCAGGCCGTAATATTGATCGTCATCGTCGCGGGCATCCATGCGAAAATGATAGGCGGCAGACCAGTCGTTAATGAACACAGGCCAACCACTCGTCCATGAAAGCGGCTCCAGGTCAAAGGTCGGCGCACCCTCGGCGTCGGCATCGAGATAATGATATCCAAAATAATAAATCCCATTTTCATTGATGATCCCGACTTGCCCGGGGGCGATATATTTTCCCGTGGTTTGCAGGAAAAGCGTGCCGCCGCTGGACAACATGTTAACGCCATTATTGTCCAAGAACGGCCCGGTGATGCTGGTGCTGCGACCGACGCGGATATTGTAAGTACTTTGGAGGCCATCGCAGCACGTGCCCCAATTGACGAACAGATAATAATAATTGCCGTAATGATAAAGATACGAGGCTTCGATCGGATCGCCGCTGGCGGCATTATCATTGGCCAGCGAATAAACCGTTGTGTTGGTTGTGTTTCTTAGTCCGGTGGTGGCATTAAGTTGAATGAGCTTGATCCCAGTCCAAAACGAGCCGAACGACATCCATAAATTACTCGAGGCATCGAACGTGACACTGGGATCGATGCAATTATATGCGCTTCCGGTGGTGGATTCGATGACCGGGCCCTGGTCAGTCCATTGATAGCTTGGATCGCTTGGATCAAGGGTCGGGTTTGTCGCCAGGCCGATGCCGGAAACCTGGCTGCCGAATGTTGAGACCGCGTAATAAAGGTGGTACTCGCCGTTGAAATAAGAGATGTCGGGCGCCCAGAAATCTCCCGTAAATCCCGGAACAGCATTGGTCGTCCAGGAAGGCGGATTGGCAAATACATTGGGTCCAGTGATCCAATAAGTTTTATCCGTGGATGACTTTGAAGCGATGCCCTGGCCGGTCCCAAAAACATAATAAAGGCCGTTACATTCTATCACTGCCGAGGGATCGTGAATTCCGAGGCTGCCGCGAAGATAGCCCTGGGCTGAAAGCCTGCAATTCAGGGAAATAAATATCAGGAAAGCACTTATGAACAACCGTTTGCCCCGCCCATCGACTTTTCGCGACGAACGTCTGGAGACATCAGCAAAAAAATTCATGCGCGATAACTCATGGTCGGGTCACTCAAACTACATGCACAGGGCTATTGCTAAAACGCCATTTTGCGAAAATAAATCACCAAATCATACAATTGGCTCCGGCCACCCCCTTGGCGTCTTTAACTAAAGCGATTCCAGAATTTCAGACGATGGGCGCTTCCTTGATTCCCGCGCTGACGGGAACCGGGCTCGATTGTTCGCTCATGAGGTCATTGTAATATTTGTCAGTGATGCGGTATTTGTACATTAAAAATCCCGTCACCAGATGAAAGACTCCCGGAATGGCTGATAAGGACAGGGCGATGCCAGTCAGTGTGAACGCGCTCTGTGCCTGGTTCGGCACGTAATGGTACAAGGTAAGCAGTACGCCGACAGCCCCCCCACCCAAACTCATACCCATTTTCTGGCAGAACGAAATGCCGCCGAAGGAGATTCCCGCCACGCGTTTCCCGCTTTTGACATGGCCGTAATCGACGGCCTCGGCAATGGCTGACCAAAAAACGGGTGCCTGGAGGTCTACCACGAAACAGACCAGAAAATACAGGATAAACGCCGGGACCACATCGCCAGGTTTCACAGCCAGGTAAAGAATGACGCTGAGCACAGCGGTGATGATCTGGCTCCAGCGAAAAAGCGACACTTTGCAGAAGCGCTTGGTGATCCAGGTGGAAGCGACCATGGCAACGATCGAGGCGACGACCCCGGCAGTAAGGAAGTTGGAAAGCAACACCGCGTCACCCGTGCTGGTGCTGCTCCATCCGCCCAGAAAAGAGCGGGTTGAGAGAAAGTGCGACAACGCCCCCTGGTTGGCGGGAAGATTGTTGTAGAGAAAATACTTTGCGTAGTAGGCCCCCAACGAGCCGCGAATGACATACCCGATGGTGGCGATAACGCAGACCAACGCCAGGACGACCCATTGGTCGTTTTTGAAAAGTAACCGCAACTGGAGCGACAAGGGCTTCTCCTCTACCTGATGTTTCACGCGTTCGGTAGTAGTGAAGAAGCAGAAGAGGAAGAGGAGGGTAGCCATTCCGGCCATCAAGGCCATGGAAATCTGGTAGCCACGCGCAAGATGGTTTACCCCCCAGCGCGCCGCCATCAGCGGCACGATAATGGTCACCAGAAAGGCAGCGACTTTGGCAAAGAAAAGGCGGTAACCGTTCGCTGAGAGACGCTCCTGCGGATTATCGGTCAAGACGCTGATGAGCGAGATGTAAGGGATGGTGACGGAGGTGAAGACGAGCATCATCACGATATATGTCACGTAGGCCCACATTAATTTGCCGCTATAAGCCAGGTCTGGCGTCGTGTAAACGAGCATGACCGAAAGGCCAAAGGGGACAGATAGCAATAGAAGATAAGGGCGATACCGGCCCATGCGCGAAACATGTTTGTCCGTGATCATTCCCATGGCCACGTCCGCAAAGGCGTCGATCAAGCGCGGCAAGAGCATCAGCAGCGCGATGTCCGACGCCTTCAATCCATAGATGTCCGTGTAAAAAAACGTCAGGATGAGGGCCATGGAGGACCAGACGACATTTACGGCCATGTCTCCGGCCCCGAAGCCGATTTTTTCAAGAACGGTTAGCCTGGGAGTCTTCATTTTTTATGAAAGCGTCTGTGGATCTTTTGGAAGGAGAATATAGCGTTTGCCCGGCTCATTTGACCACAAGACTTGTATAATTATCGAGAAAAGCATCATCAACGACGGGCCAGCTATTCGTGTCCCAGCCGAGTTTGGCGATCCTCAATTTTTGCAGTCCGCCATCAGCCATCTCATAGGCGTGAAAAACGAGGTAATCATTTCCATCAAGGGTGTAAACGCTGCATCCCCCCTGCCCTGCCCAGTTCTGGTCGCCGGAGAGCAGAATGCTGCCGCCACCCAACGCCATGTCGACGCCGTCCTTGTCAAGATATGGTCCCCGAACATCAGTTGAACGTCCGATCACAATTTTGTAGGTGCTATTCTCGCCGAGGCAACACAGTCCCCATGAGACAAACAAATAATAATAATCGCCTTTCTTGAAGATGAACGGTCCCTCGATCTGGGCCGGTCCGGGTGACCGGTCATTTTCCAGGACGGAACGATCCAGTTTGGCGAGTGAATACCATCTTTCGGGTTCGGCAATGCTTTTGTAGTCAGGAGCCAGTTTCACGAGTTTGATGCCGCCCCAGAAAGATCCAAAATCCATCCAGGGCGTGCCGTTATTGTCCACGATAATGTTGGGGTCGATGGCGTTCCAAAGATCGCGGTTGGGGATGGAACGAAGCACGATACCTTCGTCCTGCCACAGGTAGCTGGAAGCCGCCGGGTCGAGGGTCTTGTTAACTGCCAGACCAATGGCGGAAGTGTTCTCGCCCGGTGCCGATACGGCGTAATAGAGATAATATGTGCCGTTGTGACAGGAGATATCCGGAGCCCATTCCCGGCCGTCGAATTTTTTCGACACACTTTTAGCCCAAGACGGTTCGCTTGAAAATATTTGGCCGCCCATTCTCCAGTGGACCATGTCCGGCGACATATAGAACATGATTCCTGGCCCCGAACTAAAGAGGTAGTACGTGTCCCCTTCTTTGGCCATGGCCGGGTCGTGGATGCTCAATTGCGTGGAACGCACGGTGAACACGTTGGTGGCGGCGACGCTGTCATCCATCGGAACAGTCAAATTGATGATGTTGGTGATGGGTCCAACGACTAAGGGCAGAAGCTTAAGCTTCATTCGTGCGGTGCCCAAGCCATTGATGCGCTGGAGGGTGAACACCACTTTTGTTCCATCCACCTGCATGCCTGCGCCGCCAGCGTATTGGTTGGTGGCGCTCATCAATTCGGTCGAGCCGGGTAGAATATCCGTTACGCTGACGTCATCCACCGGCGACGATGTCGGATTCGTGACCTCCACTTCGTAGGTTAGTGTTCCGGTGATGATGTCACGATCGGCAGGCCCGACAAGATGGAGGGTCAATGGGATTGCTGCGCCAAGCCGACAACCAACCGCCATCAATCCGGCCAACAGCACGAGCATGAATCGTGAACGACGTGATCTTCCAGATGATGTTGGCGCAAATGGTATTGGCAGCGCGATGCTTTTGATTCTTCCAAAATACAATGTGAGCATCGAAATCCAACCGCCATTTTGCGGAAAAAAAACGCCAATTTTACGCGTCATTTTTAATTGTCTTTGAAAGTGCTTGCTCTAGGTTCGATGTCATGAAAAAAACCAAGCCCATCCGCCGCCCGGCCAAAGCTTCGGTCTCCATCATTGTCCAGGCTGATCAACCTGGCCCGAAGATCAATCCTGCGATGTGGGGCATTTTTTTTGAGGATATCAATTTTGGGGCCGATGGCGGTTTGTATGCGGAACTGGTCAAGAACCGCTCCTTCGCCTTCGAAAATCCGCTTATGGGCTGGACCAAAATCAGTCCGAGCCAGGCACAGGGAACTTTGTCAGTTCTTCAGGAAAAGCCTTTCGATGCGGCTAATCCGCGCTACGTCCGCCTCGAGTCAGAAGGTACGGCGCTGTTCGGCATCGCCAACGAAGGCTTCCGCGGGATGGGTTTCCGCAAAGGGGAAATCTACGATCTTTCCATCCGCCTCCGTGGAGTGTCGGGCGCGCCTGTCGTCCATGTACAGTTGTATGGTTCTGACGGCACTTTGTTGGCGTCGACGCTGTTGCGCGATTTCTGCCCGGACTGGGAAAAACACACTGCATCTTTGCGACCCACAGAGACGGATTCACAGGGCCGCCTGCAAATCGTCCTGGAAGGCAAAGGGACGGTGGATGTTGACACTGTATCGCTCTTTCCCCGGCGCACCTGGAGAAACCGGCCCGGAGGTTTGCGCGCGGACATGGTAAAGATCCTCGCCGACATGAAACCCGGTTTTCTGCGCTTCCCCGGCGGCTGCATCGTCGAAGGCAGCGTCTTGGAACGGCGCTACCAGTGGAAGAACACCATCGGACCCGTGGAGAAACGCAAGCCGCTCGTTAACCGCTGGAATTATGAGTTCATTCATCGCCCTACCCCGGATTACTTTCAATCGTTCGGGTTGGGCTTCTTCGAATACTTTCAATTGTGCGAAGACATCGGCGCCGAACCGATGCCGATCATCAACTGCGGCATGGCCTGCCAGTTCAATTCAGGCGAACTTTGTCCAAAGGAAGAACTGGATGTTTATATACAGGACGCTCTCGACTTAATCGAGTTTGCCAACGGCCCCGCCAACAGCGTGTGGGGCGCCAAACGTAGCGCGATGGGGCATCCCAAACCGTTTAACATGAAACTGCTGGGGATTGGGAACGAACAATGGGGCCTGCCATACATCGAGCGCTACTCCATCTTCGCCAAAGTGCTCAAGGAAAAGTATCCGGCGATCCACCTTATCTCCGCCGCCGGGCCTTTGCCCGGGGATGAGCGTTTCAAATTTATCTGGGCAAAGCTTCGCGAACTCGGCAATGCCGATATCGTGGACGAACATTGTTACGCTAATCCGGTTTGGTTCTTCACCAACACCCACCGTTACGACGACTATGATCGGAAGGGGCCAAAAGTTTTCATGGGCGAGTATGCCGCGCAAAGTGTGGCGATGGTCAGCGTGAAGAATCGCAACAACCTTGAATGCGCGCTTTCTGAGGCTGCCTACCTGACGGGGTTGGAGCGCAATGCCGAGGTGGTGCGAATGGCGTCTTATGCGCCATTGTTTGGCCATGCGGAGGCATGGCAATGGACACCCAATCTCATTTGGGTGGACAACCTTCGTATCTACGGCACACCCAACTACTATGTCCAACAGTTGTTCAGCCTCAATCGCGGCGATGCTGTTCTACCAACCCGACTGGCAGGAACAAGGAAGTCTTCGTCCGGAGTGGAAAATCTCTACGCCAGCGCCGTCCGCGATGACCGTACGCGGGAAGTCATCCTGAAAATTATCAACCCTTCGGCCAGCCCGATAACGGCAACAATCAATTTGCAGGGCGTGATACGGGTAGGCGTCGGCAAAGAAACCGTCCTAACTGGCTCCAGCCTGGACGACGTGAATTCATTCGATGAACCCGACAAGATTGCTCCCAAGATCCGCGCTTTCAAAGCCAGCCGCCCCATCTTCAGATATGTCTTCCCGCGTTATTCCATAACCGTTTTACGCCTCAAGATACAAAAGCCTGCTTCCCGACCATGTCCAGCGTAAAACCAAAACCTTCAGCAAAATTGTGATGCCATAAATTCAGGGCGTTTCAATAGCTTATGAACGTTGACGAGCATGCTCCTTGTGCCGTCAACGACCGTCTCGGACGACAATTCATCCTGCATTGAATTTATTTGATTACTGGTTATATGTCCTCCACCAGAGTCACCTATGCCCGGTGGATCGCCAGAACACGTACTACTGAAGATTATGTGACAGAACAATAAAACTCTATTACTTTGATTACAATTCATGGAAACTCATCTTGACGTGGAATTGGACATGTTGCGGGAACGATTACTGACGATGGCCAGTCATGCTGAGACATCAGTAAATCAGGCGTTACAGGCACTGAACCAACGCGACGAGGATCTGGCAATGAGGGTCAAGGAAAATGATCGAATTATTGACCAGTTCGAGGTCGAAATTGACAATCGGGTAATTCAGCAACTCACCAAGGCGCCGCTCGCCACCGATCTGCGCCTGGTAACTGTAACAGTAAAAATTTCCCAGAATCTCGAACGTATCGGCGATGAAGCAAAGAAAATCGCCAAGCGCGCCAGCGACCTGTGCAAAGAACCCCTTGTTAAAATTGAACTCAATCTGCCGCACATGGCCCATCTTACACTTGACATGCTCAAAGCCTCTCTTGATGCCTTTTGCAATCGTGATCCTGCCGCCGCACGCGCAGTGATTTCGCAGGACAAGGAGGTGGACATACTCAATAAGCAAAATCACCAGGTACTCGCCCAACACATGGCTGCGCATCTTGACTCAATCATTCCTTGCCTCCATTTAATGGTTGTATCCAAAAGTCTCGAACGTATTGCTGATCATGCCACGAATGTCGCCGAAGAAGTTGTTTATCTCTGCGAAGCGCAAGACATTCGTCACACCGGCGCGAAAAAGGGGCAATAATCGTTCAAATTTTGCGCGCTTTTGCGGCACGCTCTTGCAAAACAGTGTTTTCTCTTTCGGCGACGAATGGTTCATTCAGCGCGATGATCTAAAATCAACAATTGAGGACAACAGACGTGTGATCCAGCGCAGGTCGAGGTGAAGAATCCCCGTACCCGCGGATGGCAAATTCCACCAAGGATGTTTCTTCCTTCGCTGCCTGACTCACGCGTGGCTGGGATGAGTGGGAAACCACGACGAAAATGATGTTTGCGTAAACCGTTTTCGCGAACCGGGCCATAAACTAACAGCGAGTTTCTGAAAAGCGGGAAGTTACAACCAGCGAAGCGCGCAATAATTACAGATGAGATGGATGGTATTATCGACGATGATCAAAAGCCACGTGGACATCCAGATGGGCACATTGATAAAGCCGGTATCGGAACATTCTTTCCACGGATGGTAGCCCGGGCCGAGCCAATTCTTCGCCCAGACGACATAGCGCGCCAGCCGAAACCGGTCCACAAAAAAATGGCTGACCAGAATTGCCGCTACGGCCGTCAAAGAGCCGATGAGCAAAAACGGCAGGCTGTAAACCACGACATGGCACAGGGCCGGCCAGGTGCGCTTGGTTTTATTTTGCGCCATCCAATCGCTTTGGGTGAGGTAATCCCCGACGAGATGAAGAATGAGTTGTTCCATAGGGTTTAGGTCACTGGACAAGAAGGATGCGGTAAAATTTTTGCAGCACAAGCCCGGCTGCGTTGTCAGTCGCGCTGACAACCGGATTTGTCGCCGTGATGGACGCGCCGAGATTTGACCAAGCCGCAGGGTCCATCGCGCCCGTATATTGCGCCTGGTAAGTCTTCCCGATAACGGCATTCCAGGACAACGTCACAAAGCTGTTTCCGTTGGATGATTGAACGGAAATGGTAAAAGGAACGATTACTACACGAATCAACTCATTGTAAGTGTCTGTCATCCACAGCGAGCCATCGGCTGCCACAACGACACCATAAGGATTGTAAAATCTGCCGGCACCATTCACGCCGTCGTTCGTGCCGGATACTCCCACCGCGCCAGAAACCGTGCTTACCATGCCGTTCGTGGAAATTTCGCGGATGGTTTGATTGAACGAATCTGCCACGAATAAATTCCCGTTCCGGTCAAATGCCAGTTCTGCGGGACTGCGGAACCGCGCCGAGGCCAACGGGCCATCCGCTGAACCGTCCGCGCCCGCCAGGCCTGCAAACGTCATCACCAACCCGTTCGTGGCGATTTCGCGAATAGTGTTATTGTTTGCATCGCTTACATAAAGATTACCCCGCGTATCGAAGGTCAGCCCGAGCGGGCCGTTGAACTGCGCGTTCGTGCCGGTACCGTCCACAGTGCCCCAAATCAGCGGGTCGCCGGCAAAAGTGGAAACCGTGCCGTTGGAAATTTGCCGGATGCAATGATTGCCGCTGTCGGCGACAAAAATTGTCCCGTTTGTCGCCACAGCGATCCCCAATGGTGAACTGAACTGCGCACCGCTCGCCGCGCCGTCGGCATATCCTCCAAAGCCGGGGGTGCCGGCAAAAGTGGAAACCGCGCCGGCCGGTGTGATTTCGCGGATGGTATTATTGCCGGTATCACTCACGAAAAGATTTCCATTTGTATCAAACGCCAGTCCGCTGGGGGCATTGAATTGAGCGTTGGTACCCGTGGCATTCACGCTGCCGGAAACGCCAAGCTGGCCGGCGAACGTCGTCACCACTCCGTTCGTGGTGACTTTGCGGATGGCGTCATTTTGCGAATCGGCCACGAAGAAATTACCGTTGGTGTCCATGACAATCGCCGTCGGATCGTCGAACAGCGCATTGGTTCCCATGCCATCCGCCGCACCACCCGTAAGCGTCTGGCCGGCAAGCGTCTTCACGGAATCCTGCGCCCATAGCGTCGCGGCAGGCAGGAGCAAAAACAAAATGACGGATAACTTTTTCATTCTCCCCGGCGCATCAATCGTTCGGTTTCAGGCGGCGCAGGTGTTTCATTTTCCTCCACTGCCGGTTGGAAGGCCTCAGTCGGTTTCAATGCTTCCCCGGCGTGCGTCTCAAGCCGGCCGTCATACGTGGAAACATTTTCGACGGTATAAATCTGGCCGTCGCGTTCGTAGAATCTTTGCATCTCATCGAGGTGAAATGGGCGTGAGCCCGTCCGGCCAAAGACGACGGTTTGATTTCCGCTCTCATCCACCACGCGGTCACGGTCCAACCCGCGTGAGACGGCCACGGCGGGTTCGCGCGTCGGATAGGTAGCAATGAGTTTCGGGTTTGGAACGGGGCTAAAGCCCGCCGCGCCCGGGACATTTTCCGGCGAGATAATTTGGATGACCCGCAAGCCATTTTTACCGTCGGCGACCAGCGCATATTCCGACGCGCTGATGGAGCCGACTTGCACAGCGCGCGCGTCGTTCAATTGCCCATCGGCGTTGTAAAGCCGTTCAAGGCGCGGCTTTTCGGGATTAGTGATATCGATGAATGCGAGTCCGTCCTCGCCGTCGGCGACATAAGCGTATGTCCGGGCAAGGTAAAATCGTTGCGCATGTTTCAGCGGCACGAACGCGCCGGGAATCAGCCTCGGCTTTGTTGGCTCGGTGATGTCGAACACTTTGAAACCATCATCATCCGTCACAAACAGGTAGCGGAACTGCACGCCGACGGCCCGTGGATTTTTTAGGCCGGCGATCGCTTCGCCGACCAGCGCCGGCGCGGCCAGCGAATCGTTTTGCAGCCCGACGACGAACAAGCCGTTTTGGCCGACGACGTAAAGATTTGTTCCCGCCATAAATGAATCCATCGCGCCGGTCAATTTTCCATCCGGGTTGAAGCGGATGATTTTTTCGCGGTCAAAGAAGTTGTTGGCCGGATCGCCGTCGAGCAACGTGCCGACCGTCACCATCACCAGCCCCTCCTCGCGGTCAGTGACGAATACCCATGCGTAAATCGGGCTGACCGCCTGTTCCTCATTCTCGGGGCGGTGCGTGCGGAGCGGATCATCCGCCAGCGTGCTCGGCAGCGTGACGCTGGTCGCAAATTTGGTGGGGACATAGGTGCTTTGGCCCAGCGGCGAAACCGGCGCGGAGGTGATGCGCTGGGAAAAACCTTTGTTATCAATGTTCGCCACATCGAAAACGCGGAAACCACCCGGACCGTTGGCGGTGTAGAGGTATTCACCGCGCAATTGCAAATCGAGAATGTTGTCTGCGTCCTGGTGATAGGCTTCTTTGAGTTCACCGTGATTTTTAACAGTGAAATCCCGGTAATCATCCGGATACGCCAGCCGTTGCAAATGACTGCCGTAAGCGGCCTGTGGCTCGTCCTGCTCTGTCCAGGGGACGGCGTCCAAGCCGCCCTTGCCTTCTCCAACGTAGGCGAAGCGGCCAAAGAAATTCACCGTGCCGGTCCCGAAGCCAAGCAATGACGCCATCCAGGCATTGTTGTCGTTGGCGTCGGAAAGGTGGCAGTCCTCGCAATTCTTCGTCGTGCCGACACCGCTGGTGGCGTGGATAAAGGCGGGGTTGAATGCCTGGCCGCTGAAACCCTCCGCGCTGATGGTTTGTTGCTGCGAATAAACCCACTCGCGGTTCAGCGATATGAC
>CAWCRR010000018.1:0-72931 GCA_963797825.1 uncultured Verrucomicrobiae bacterium | reverse complement strand
AATGAGCGGAAGGACCCGTTGCCAATCGGCGGGGTTGAAGTCCTGTTCAAAACGATCTTTCGCAAACGGGAGAATGATCAGATACGGCAGACAGCGCCGCGCCACCTCTTCCACGAACAAGGTGTCCGCCCCGCTGGCCGCCGATGAAACCGTTGCCAGCGGACTGCCATTGGCGGCCAGCCGTTCAAACGCCTTATGAATCCCCGCGGCAACAGCTTTGGGCTCGGCCAGTTTTCGATGGCCGCTGAATCCAACCACTGTCCATTCGGGTAGCATGGGTTAGTTTTTTGTTTCTAGTTTTAGTCCTGGCAATGGCTTAACGGCCTGCAATTGCTGCCATAGCTTTTCAAATTGCAAGGTTCGGGGATGGTTTGGCCCCAACACATTTTTGGCTCCATCGGCCGCGCGCTGGGCGAACTGTTTGGCTTCATCCATCTTGTTTTCGTCCATGAGACAAATCGCAAGATTAAAGCAGATCAATAACGTCTCGGGGTGTTCCGGGCCAAAGATTTTCTCGTCCAATTGGAGCACTTCCTGATACTCGGTTTCCGACTCGCCATAACGCTTCTCATCGCGCAGCACATTGGCCAGGCCCCGCCGGGACCACAACGTCTGGGGATGTTCCGGTCCCAGGACTTGTCCCGCGTCCTTGATCACCTCCCGATATTCCGTTTCGGCCGCGGGAAAATTTGTCTCGGCACGAAACACATTGGCCAGGTTATACCGGCTCTTCAGAGTATCGGGGTGGTCCGGGCCGAGGACTTTTTTCTGGAGGGTGATGACCCCCTCATATTCGCTTTGGGCCTCGGCATATCTGCCTTCAGTCAAAAGCGCGTTGGCCAGGTCGTTGCGGCTTTTAAGCGTTTCAGGATGCTCCGGGCCAAGCACGTTCGCTTCCAACCCGATCACTTCCCGATAATCCGTCTCCGCTTCAAGAGCATTGCCTTGTTCCAGAAGCACGCTGGCCAGGTTATTGCGGCTGTCTAGCGTTTGGGGATGCTCCGCACCAAGCACCTCTGTCTGGTCTTTGATGACGCGTCGCAAATCCTCTTCCGCTTCCGGGTATTTGCCCTCGGCGCGCAGGACGCTCGTCAGGTTGTAAACACTGACCAGAGTGGCCGGATTGTCGGGACCCAGGACCCTTTCCTGACTATTGATGACCGCCCGGTATTCCGCTTCGGCTTCGGCATACTTGCCTTGTTCCAGAATCACTGTGGCAAGATAATAACGGGTCCTCAACGTGTCGGGATGTTCCGTGCCAAGAACCATCTCCTGCGTTTTTATCACATCATTATATTCAGCCACTGCCTCGGGATACTTGCCTTCGTCACCGAGCGCGTTGGCGTGCCACATGCCCGCCGCAAGCGTGTCGGGGTCCTGGTCGCCGAGGGACTGGGTCTCGAGTTTGACCACACTTCCAAATCGCTTTTCCGCGTCCGTATATTTTCCAGAGTCCTCTAAAAGGATGCCCAGGCGCATCTGGCTCAAAAGAGTGTCGAGGGAATTGGTTCCAAACACCTGTTCCTGGCGTGTTATTACCTCTTGTAATTCAGCTAGTGCCGCGGCATATCTTCCTTCGCTTTCCAGCGTATTGGCCCGGTAACTTCGCAGCGCCAGAACTTCCTTGTCGTTTTCCCCGCGCGCGTCACGGTATTTGTCCAGGGCCGCATCGTAATTTGTTTCGGCCTCCGCATAATGCCCCTGTTCGACGAGAAAATAGGCGATGCCCGCCTGGACGTCCGCCCATTCCAAAGGATCGCGCGCGCGATCGGTCAGTTTCCCTGCTTCACGATAATAGCCGAGCGCTTCGTCATATTCGACGCGGTCACCGGCAACATCGCCGGCTAGCTGCAGCGCCAGGATGGCCTCTGATGTCTTGGGCGGTGTCGCATTCGTTGCTTCGTCAACCGCTATCAGGGCCAGGCGCTCGGCTTCATTGTAATCTTTGCCCACCACAGCGGCTTGAGCTCGATCATAGGCGCTTTTATCGGTGGAATTAATTAATTCCTCAAGCTTGTTGGTATTCAACTCCCCCTGAACGTTCGGCTGAATTTCTGCGGCGGTTAACTCTGGATTTTCACGACTCTCCTCCTTTTTATCGTTGTATGCGTTCGTTACAATTTGCAGGAGACTTCTGTATTGGTTGTTGGTTTTATTCTCATTCACCAACTGCCAGATCTCCGCCCCCACAAGCAGGGTGAGCAGCACGATGACGGCAGCCGCCCACCGTTTCCATTGGCGGCGCAAGCGCGCCAGTTCATCTCGCAACATCAGCACGCTGCTTTTCAATTCCGCCTCGCTGTTCAGGTGATAATAAAGTTGCGATTCCGATTTCAGCCGCCGGTGATAGGCTTCTTGTAGCTCGCGCAATTCCCGCGCCTCCTCCGCATGCGCATTGCCTGGAAAATTGTCGTCCAAAAACAAATACCAGACTTTCTTGCCGCGCTTTTTGGCATAAAGCGCCTCGTATTGAGTATAGCTCACCCGCCCGAAGGCCTCATCCGGCGTGGGCGGTTCAGCCCCGTAACATTTCCCGATCAGTTGCACGACGCCATGGCTGTCGTCAATTTTCCGGCGCAGCATCTCGCGCAAATCTCCCTGTTCCGTGCCGAAAATGTCCTGCCACACCGGTTCGTAGCCGAGCATCTGGAGCGTGTTGGAAACGAGTTGGCGCGCGCTTTTCAGCTCCTTGCTGACGGCGGAGATAAAGATGAGTGGACGAGGCGCCACGAGAACCATTGGCTAGATGAATCGGCATTGACCGTCAAGAACGAAAAACTGCCGCCGTTGCAAAATGATCCACTGAATGCCATGCCGGCATTGGCAAATCTATGGTTAATTCTTTGGACGCACAGAATTGCCGGCCACATCGAAGTAAGACGTTTCCGTAACATTCCCATCAGAGTCGTACCGTTTGGTCATCCGGGCATACCCCGCGGGAATATTCACGAGGTTCTGCGAAGGGTCATAATAAGCCTCCACGATCAGGTTGCCCTGGCCATCGTAACTGTCTGTTTTATAGGCGTAACCCTCCGGGCCTGCGGCCAGGGTTCCTCCGGCATTATAATAGGCCGCTTTTATGCGTTTACCGCTGTCATCATAACTATTTGTCAGCCACGCGTAACGCGAGGCCGGCTGGCCTGCAGTATCATAAAAAGCCTGCACCAGCAAATTGTTCGCATTGTCGTAGCTGTTGGTCACGCTGGCGTAACCAGATGTGCCATTGACCGGATTGCCTGCTCCATCGAAATAAGCCTCCTTGATTAAATTAGTCAGCGCGTCATTTCTGGCAATTCGCGTGACAAAACCTTCTGTGGCCGCCGGATGATAAAAGAACGTTCTCTCAACCACATTGCTCTCATCGTCGTAATGGCTGGACATTCGGGCATACCCGTCCATTCCGTTGGTCAAATTCCCGGCTGCGTCAAAATAAGCCTGGGCGATCAAATTGTTGTTTGGGTCGTACTGGTTTGTCTCAATGGCGAATCCGACGGCGTTATCGGTGAGGTTGCCCGATGCGTTAAAGAATTCCCGGACGAGCAAATTGGTCTGCGCATCATAACCGTTGGTGACGCTGGCATAACCGTACGTGCCATCGACCGGATTGCCTGCTCCATCGAAAAAGGCCTCCTTGATGGGATTCGCTTGCGCATCATAACTTACCGTTCGCATCGAATAAGCATTCGTGGGAGGATTGAATGCGAAAGTTATCTCAACCAAATTGCTTTCATTTTCATAACGGTTGGTCACCCGGGCATATCCATCCGGGCCGTTGGTCAAATTTCCCGCCATATCCAGATAAGACTCTTGAATTAAATTTGTCTGCTGGTCGTAGCTATTCGTCACGCTGGCATAGCCCGCGTCGCAGTTGGTGAGATTGCCCGAATCATCATAAAAGGACTCTTCAAGAACGTTGTTATTCGCATCGTAAATCCTCTTGTCCATCATATACCCGGAATAGTCGGGATGATAAATGCGCCGGTCCCCGATCAGATTGTTTTCAACGTCGTAACTATTAATTATCCGGGCGTACCCGTCCGTGCCATTGGTTAGGTCTCCGGCAGCGTTGAAATACGCCTGCGTAATCAAATTTTTGGCTTCATTGTACTGGTTTGTCTCAAGGGCATAGCCGATGATGTTATTGGTGAGGCGGCCCGATGCATCAAGAAAGGCCCGGACGATCATGTTTGTTTGCGCATCATAGCCGTTGGTCAGGCCGGCGTAACCATTCGTGCAATTGGCCGGATTGCCCGCTCCGTCGAAATAGGCCTCCTTGATCAAATTAGTTTGGGCGTCATACGTATAGAGCACACTGGCATAACCATTCGTGCAATTGGCCGGATTGCCCGCCCCGTCGAAATACGCCTCTTTGATGGGATTCGCCTTTACATCATAGCTGTCCGTTCGCGTGATATATCCGTCTGCCGCGGCTGGATTGTAAAAGAATGTTTTTCCAACCAGATTGCCTTGATTGTCGTAACTGCTGCTCACCCGCGCATACCCGTCCGCGCCGTTGGTTAAATTTCCGGCCGTATCCAGATACGACTCCTGGATCAAATTTCCCTGCGGGTCATAACTATTGGTCAAGCTCGCGTAACCCTCAGTGCTGTCCACCAGGTCGCCCGCTCCGTCGAAATACGCCTGCTGGACTAGGTTCCCTTGCGCATCATAATCCTCCACCCGCGTCGAATAACCCTCGGTGGTTGGATTATAGAGGTAACTTTTCTCCACCACGTTGCTTTCATTGTCTAAACGACTGGTCATTCGGGCATACCCATCCGCGCCGTTGGTCAATTCTCCCGCCGCATTATAAGAAAACTTTTGCACCATATTCCCTTGCGGGTCATATTCCATGATCTCCATCGCGTGGCCATCCGCCGTATTAACGAGGTCCCCGGATGCGTCGAAATAGGATTTTGCCAGCAGGTTTCCTTGCGCATCGTAACTCATCGTCGTTTTTGCATAGCCCTCCGTCGCATTGACCGGATTCCCGGAAGAGTCAAAATAGTCCTGTTGAACCAGATTGCTATGTTCGTCAAAATTCTTGGTTTCGACGTCATATCCATCCGTCGCCGGCACAAAAATACGGGTTTCTTCAACCAGGTTGTTTTGGTCGTCATAATGGCTTAAGATTCGGGCACAACCTTCAATCACGCTGTTGGTCAGGTTGGTCGCCGTGCCAAAGAAAGCCGATTCTATCTGGTTGCCCTTCTCATCGTAACTGTTCGTTTCCTCCCAATACCCCGCCCCCAGGCAAGGCGCGCCGTTGGTATAAAAAAACGCCCACAAAATCTGGTTCCCGGCATTATCATACGCCATGGTTATCTTGAAGAACCCGGTGTCCGGGTCGGGTAACGGAGCGTCATTCTTGTCATAACTGGTCACCTCCACAATGTTGCCATTGGCGTCACATTTGCCCCTAAGAATTGCGTAGCCATTTGTCGTATTGACTAATTTCCCGGAAGTGTCCAAATAGCGCCACTCGGCGATGTTTCCAAACGAATCATGGTCCATTTGGATCATGGCATAATTGTCCCCTTTGATCGTCACGGGTCTGCCATTCGTATCCAGATAGGTTTTCTCGATCACTGAGCCGTTGGGATCATACTTTTCCGCCACCATGCAGTAACCCGAATCCGAAGGCATGGTCGGCATGCCATCAGCGTTACAATAAGTCACGTTGGTCCGGTTCCCCCATTCATCATAGTCGGCCTTCCATATCTCGTAGCCATCCACGTTTTCAACCGGCCGGTTGGAAGAATCAACATAATAATCTTCCATCTCATCCCCCCGGTCATCCCATTTCTTTATTTCGGTTTGGTCCGGCAGGGGATTGCCATGCCGATCCAGATGAATCTGTCTCGATGGCAAACCGTTTGAATCATGTTCTATTTCGTCCGAATATTCACCGTCCGGGCCGGGCCGGGAATTTCCCAACCAATCCAAATACGATAGCTTGCTTTCCCATCCATTTCTATCATAGGTGATTTCAATGTAAGAAGCATTGGAATGGGTTTGCGTAATCGGCAATCCGCTGGAATTCAAATAAAAAACACGGCGGCTCGTATTGGTGTCAAAAATTGCCAATGGGTATTGCAGCCCGCGGACCAAATTGGATTTGTTGTCGTAATCCAATTCATAGGTAAGATTGGTCCTGGCATCATAAAAATAATTCCATTGGCAGATCTGTTTTGATTGAGCGGTGTTTGTCCCCGTCGAATAGCCGGAGATCCCGTTCTCGCTGGTCAAACGGTTCGAAAAATCCACCGCTTCCACGGACATCAACGTTTCTCCGCGGTAGATGAATTTCAATGATGACGATCGGTGGCTGACCTGATTGTCATCCAATAATCCAATTCCCTCGGGAATCCCGAATTTTTTTGCATAATTGTTGTAATAACAAAAATGGACCCGGTCCCGGTAATACCAATTGGACCATACTGCGCCCGCACCGGCGAAAAACGATAATATCAAAACTACGCAAACGATTTGTAATCGGTGTGCTTTGCGCCGCAGTTCCCGCTCCCGTTTCGCAGCAGCGGCGGCGCGGGCGGCCGACTCCTCGACTTGCTTTCGTTGTGCCCGGGAGGCCCGGCTCTGCGATACGGGCTCGCAGAGCAGATCGTGTGTCAACTCCAGCAAGACGACACCCGCGCGCTTTTCCCGGTGTAAAATGCGCCGCTCTTCCAACTTGTCTATGTCGGCTGCCGGCAATCCCTCCCGCAAGGCGCTTTCCTGGGCCGCCGGGACACGATGACCCGAATCCGTCAACAACCTGTCTTCGACCCATACCTGCAATCGCGGATCGACGTCCCGAAACGATTCTTCGTAAAATCCCTGGATAATACTCTCCTGTTCCTGCGGCAATGCCGTGATCCGCGCCTGATGTCGCTCTAGGCGCACCCGGTTCAACTGCTCGCAGAGCAAACTCAACAGCACAGGATCCACTCCTGACATGGGGACCTCGTCACCCGCATCATCCCCCCCTTTTTTGCCGCGGACCCTTCCGGCGATGAAAGCCACTATTTCGCGGGCGACGGATTCCTCGACGATTTCCCGGCCCGGCTCCAGGACGGCTTTCAGCGCCTGCTCCTCCGACATCCGCTCAAGACGCATGCGGTTTTCCATCACAGAGGGCATCCGCTGTTTGAAACTTTCCAGGTGCGCCAGGAAATCTTCCCGCAGGCTGATGACTACCCGGAAATTATCCTGGCGCAAATCATATTGTTGCGACAGATCTTCATCCTGTTTGATCTTCTCGGCCAGCGCATCGGGCACCCGGTTCTCCGCCAGGCACGCCAGTAATTCCACAAACCGTTCCCGGCGCTCGACCATCAAATGAGTGCGGAATTCATACGTGAAAATCTCCTCAAATTGGTCAAAGATCAAAACCGGCATCACGACATCGCCCTTGGCGTCGCGCCAATCTGTCGTTTTATCATGGAAATAACCCCACAGATCTTCATCGGGTTTCGGCCCGCGCGGGACCTTCAGGCCATAGCGCACCGCGACCGAAATTTCCCGGTTGATGGCCGTGCGCAATTGCTCCACCGGGTCCTCCGCCTCCGGGCGGTGATCCAGCTTGATCAAAACCGGACGGAACGAAGTGCTCCCAAGCCGGGGCAAGAGGCCCGCTTGCAACAACGACGTCTTCCCCAATCCGGAAACTCCGAAGAGCACCGTCAGCATCTGCCGCCGCACCCGTCGGAAAATTTCCGCGATCTCCGCGTCGCGCCCGAAAAAGAACTCATGATTCTCCGCGGTGAACGCCGCCAGCCCGGGCCACGGATTTTGCGGGCTTAACCTGTGTTCGCCCGAATTTGGCGGGGAGGAACTCATGATTGGCGGCGGAGAGGATTGAGTTTGCGTTCGTCCACCAGTCGTTTGAGCCGTTTCACAAATTCAGGGGATGGCACGCCTTGTGGCGCAACGATGCTTTGTTTCTGTTTGAACGATGGCGGCACGGCCAGGTCCTTGCCGGAAATGGACTCAAGGAGAACAGGCAGGATGAATTCGACGCCGGCATCACTTTTCAAGGCAATCTGGTCCGCTAAATTCCATTCTTTACGAAAGTAAGCGTTAAGCAGGATCTTCTGCGTCGCCTGCGAGATGATCGGGATGAAAAACAAACAATGATCGAGGTTTTTTTGGATTTCCATGTCCCAATGTTGCCCGATCTCCAACTGGTGACGATCAAACCAGGCCGGGATTCCCTCTTTATCCAAAAAAGCCTTGAACTTGTAAACCATCTCTCGGTCTTCACTCGCATAGCTGATGAAAACCGACTCTTGGGGCATTTTGTCCTCCGGGGGAATGATCGGCGGTCCTTCCGTCACCTCGACGATCGGGTTCGCCTTTAGCCAGCGTCGGTGTAATTCTGCCACAAAATTGCTTGGATTGTACAATGCCAGCTTGGTGCGGGGACTGAAAAATTTTAGAAATTTGACGAGGTCGGATTCTTTTGCCGCATCAGGCACCACCAAAACATCATAGTAATCGCGTTTCCCGAGCCGATTTTCCCCGTTGGCAATGCGCAGAAGGAAACGCACCAGCCAGTCACTCAAGGAACCGCCTAAAAACAACAGATGATTGTCTTCCAGCGCCGCCCGCAAATAGGGCAGTTGTTCCCTGGGCAGACTTTGGATCGCCCGGAAAAATTCCAGCAAGTCGTCGTCACTCAATACAAATTGGTCAGGCAAACGCTTCACCAGCCGCCCAAACAAGTGATACACCGTGGGAGGCTCGTTCGGCGTCGCATGGGTTGGATCATATTCTAAACGCAAATCCTCGAACGGTGGCTTCAAGGTAAAGGCCAGCGAGGTGGTCCCTTTCCTGCCCTCAAAACGGACCTCATCGATCGCCCGCTCCAGCAATTTATCCGGTGTCGTCGTGACCAGCAGCCTGAAATCCCGGATTAGCGCGATTTGTTTCAACGCTTCGGAAGGCGGCGGGTTCAGCGTCTCGAACAATTCGCAAAAACGGTCGCAGACCCGGTCCATTTCAGGTTTCTTCCCGCTCCGTTCCATCGCCTTCAAATAAGCGCACATGACCTCATGCAACGGCCGGCTTTGCCCCGGGACCGGCGGCATTTCGAGCTTTAACTGCGCAGCGAGCTTCTGCGCCATCAGCGGGTAAAGAGGTTGGCCCGCGCCGCCCGTTCCGGCGACGGTGTAAAGCTCTTCTCCCAAAACCGGAATCACCGCCCCCTTTTGGATGTCCTCGAGCAGGTACTCCCAATCCTCATCCGACCAATTTGATCCCATTTGTCCGTCTTCACTCATAAAAATGTATCCGGAACGGGATTGGAGAATTCCACTTTTGCCAGCCATGCCGCTGGCTTCTGGCTGACGGCGGAGATAAAATCAAGTGGATGAGACACCACACCGCATTGGCTAAATTAAACGGCACTAATCGTCAAGAAAGAAAACTTGCACTAACTTCGCGGAAAACCTTAGTGTCCTATCGGAACAGAATTTAAGAATCTTTTCGCACCGCCAAAAATGACGCACGACGTTTTTATCAGTCATTCGACGATGGACAAGACTGCGGCGGATGCCGTTTGCACGGCATTGGAATCGCAAGGGCTGCGGTGTTGGATCGCGCCGCGCGATATTTCCGCGGGAAAGGATTGGGGCGCGGCCATCATTCAGGCGATCAAAGACGCGCGCATGGTGGTGCTCATCTTTTCGGCCAACGCCGACAATTCGCATCCGGTAAAATCTGAAATCGAACGTGCTTACAACAAACAAATTCCCATCATCCCCTTTCGGATAGAGGATGCGCCGCCGTCGGGCTCACTGGAATTTTTCCTTTCTTCGCGACAGTGGCTGAACGCTTTTCCACCGCCATTGGACGGGCATTTGCAGCATCTGGGGCAGGTCGTCCGCCAGATCATGGAAGATTCGTCGCGGGATGAGGCAATAAAAAAGGTGCGTGATGCAAAGGTTGACGAAGATAAACGCCGGGTCAAAGCGCGGGAAGAAAAGGGGTCCGTTTCCGAGACCCATTCGCCGGCGGTCATCCCGGGCAACCGGCATGGCGAAAGGCGTCCAGTCACGGTTTTGTTCGCGGGCATCATGAATTCCGCGGCGCTTTATGAACGGCTCGATTCTGAAGAAGCGGCGGCAATGATTGGGGAATGTTTGAAGGAACTGGCGGGTACTGTCTATGAGTCTGGAGGCATTGTGGATAAATCCAGTGGCGAGAATGTCATGGCCGTTTTCGGAGCGCCGGTCGCTTCGGAAGACGACGCGGAGAGAGCGTTGCGCGCAGCGCTCTCCATGAAAGAAAAATTGCAGGCGATCAGCCGGGACTGGAACAAAAAACTGGGGAAGCCCCTGGACTTTCACATCGGCGTCAACACGGGAGAAGTGATCGCCGGGACCGTCAACAGCGATTCGCCGGCGGGTTTTGCAGTCTTGGGCGACGCGGTCAACATGGCTTCCGACCTGCTGGCAGCCGCGGAACCTGAACAAATTTTGATCGGCCAAAAAACAGTTCAGATGACACGCGGTCTCTTTATCTTCAAAGAGCCGCGTTTCGTTGCCGTAAAGGGACGCGCTGCGCCTCTGCCCGCGCATGAATTGCTTCACGCCAAAATTCAGCCCTCGAAAATTCGCGGACTGGAAGGTCTCACCCCGACGTTTGTCGGACGCGAGCGCGAACATCAAATGCTCCGAAAAGCCCTGGGAGAATTAAAAAAAGGCTCCGGACAAATCGTGACCGTCATCGGCGAAGCGGGGGTCGGCAAAAGCCGCCTCATCTCGGAAATCCGAAATGCTTCCGATGAATTGACCTGGCTCGAAGGCCATTGTTTTGCCTACAGCCGGGCTCTGAGCTACGGCCCCTTTTTGGATCTGTTGCGGCGTTTCGCCGGCATCGCGGATGAAGACGGCGAAATTCAAGTCCGGGCGAATCTGCGCGCGCGGCTGGGAAAATTTTTTCCGCAGGATTCACGGTTGTATGCGATTTTCGCGCATCTGCTTTCCATGCGTCTGGAATCCGACGAAGCCGGCATCATCGGGAAAATGACCGGGGAATCTTTTCGCAAGGAATTGTTTGCGGCGATGGAAAAATTTTTCACGGGCCTGGCCGCGGAAAAGCCGGTGGTCATCGTTCTGGAAGATTTGCATTGGGCGGATCAAAGTTCGATTGAGCTTGCGGGACACCTTTGCTCCCTCACCGCCTGCGCGCCGGTGGCCATGATCGCGCTGTTTCGTTCCCGCGAAGAGGCCTCGGATAATTGGGGAAAATTTGCCCCGGCCATCGAAGGATTCCGCGATCGTTATTCGGAAATTTCCTTGCTGCCGTTGTCCGGCGATTTGAGCCGCGACCTGGTCGGGGGATTGCTTAACGGCACGGCCCTTCCGCAAAAATTTTACGATCTCGTCATTGATAAATCGGAAGGCAATCCTTTTTTCGTCGAGGAACTATTGCGATCGCTCATGGAGCGCGGCATTTTGGCGCGCGAAGGGGCGGGGTGGAAAATCACCGGCCTGGCGGAGGCCATGCAAGTGCCCGACACGCTGCAAGGAATTTTGCTTTCAAGGCTCGATCGTCTCCCCGAACAGACGAAGCGGGTCGTCCAAAAGGCCGCTGTCATCGGACGCGTTTTCCTTTATCGCATTCTCAAACATATGGCGCAGGGAGAAGGCGAACTGGACTTGCAGATGACTTTGATCGAAGACGCCGAATTGGTGCGCGAACGTTCGCGCCTGCCCGAGATTGAATATATGTTCAACCACGCCCTGACTCAGGAGGTCGCTTACAAAACACTTTTGCTGCCTGCGCGCAAAGACCTTCACCAGCGGGTTGGACAGGCAATGGAATCTGTTTTTGCGGAGCGCCTCGAAGAATTTACCGGGCTTTTGGCCTATCATTACTTTTTTGGCGAGGCCTGGCAAAAGGCGCTGGAATTTTCAGCTCGCGCCGCCGATTACGCTTCCGCGCTCTACGCTTATGCGGAAAGCCGGGAGCATTACCGCCGCGCCCTCGAAAGTCTGACCCATCTGCCCGACACCGGATTCAATCGCCAAAAAAAAATGGATTTAATTTTGAATCTGGTGAGCGTTTCATTGCAGGCCGTCGCGCCGGAACAAAATCTTTCCCTGCTCGCCGATGCGGAAAAATTGGCGCGCCAGGAGCAGGACCGGCTTCGCCTCGCGCGCATCCAGCTTTGGATCGGGCGCGTGTATTACCTCGCCGGGAAAACAAGGGACGCCATCGGTTATTTTCAGCAGGTCCTGCCAGTCGCGTCCGAATCAAATGACCCCGACCTTTTATCGCTCCCGGGCGCGGTCATCGGCCGGGCGCTCTTCATGCAGGGTGACTTTACCCGCGCGCGGCAGCTTTTGGAACAAGCCATCCCTTTGCTCGAAGCAGCCAAAAACCATCGCGAAATCCTCTTTGCCTATATTTACCGCGGCGGTGCGCGCACCGCTTTGGGAGATTTTGCGGGGGGGTCCGCGGATATTACCCATGCGCTCAAAATGGCCCGCGCCGCGCGTAATCAAAACGCCGAAACCATGGCTCAAACCGGCTTTGCGTTGATCAAACTCATCGCCGGTCGCCACGCCGAAGCCATGGTTCATGCGCGTGAAGCATTATTGGTTGCTGAAAAAACCGGTGACGCCATGTTCCGCTACTCCAGTAACGCGTTTATGGCCTGGGGGTTGACCGGCATTGGAGATCATGCCAGGGCCGTGGTTCATTGGAAAGCGGCCCACGAAGCAGCCACACCTTTGGGGGGATATCTTCTGCTGGGAGATTGGCTGGCCGCAATGGAGAGCGAGACTTATTGCGAGCAACGGAATTGGACCGTGGCGGTTGAAAAGGCGCAACTGGCCATTGCCATGGCCAGATCCGCCGGCAGTGTGATCGCAGAGGGACTCGCGCTACGAGTGCTTGGCTGCATCGAGGCCGGCCAGTCGCACTGGCCGGAAGCGGAAGACTATCTCGCCAAAAGTGCTTCTCTTTTCGAGAAAATCAACGCCAGGTTTGATTTGGCCCGCACCGTGCTCTGCCAGGGAAAAGTGGCGGCTGCAAAAAAGGACCCGGCGGCCGCCACGGAATTTTTTCAGCGGGCCATCGAATTGGCCGGCTCCTGCGGCCTTCAACGCGAAGAAAATAACGCGCGATCTTTAAAGGCAAGTTTGCCGGCGTCAATTTAGGGCATTTTCAATCCCGGGCCAGGCGGCCCGGTTCAAGGGGCAATTTTTAGAAATTCGAGACTCGGTTTCAAATCTCCAAAAGCGGCTGCGGCCAGAACGTGGCGCCCTTTGGGAGACGGATGCCAGGCGTCCACCGTATTAATCATATCCACCTCGCTGATGTCCACGGTGCTCAACGCATCTGAATATCGAAGGCTCACTTGCGGACTATCTTTAAGCCGCCCATTGGATTCAGTCACCAGGCTGCGAAGCTCTTCATCTTCCAGCAAGGCTAGTTTTATCATGTTGGCACGATATTCCAGCTTCATGGATTCAAAATAGCGATAGTCAATTTCCAGATAGGGATATAATTCTGGATGGGCACTTTTCAATGCTTCGGCCGTTTGTCTGGCTTTAAAAAAACTGTCGAAATTCACCAGCCCAAAAACGACGATGGCCGTGCGGTGTTGTTCCTTTTTTGCCCGATCCAACAAACGATCCAGTTGGCGGGCATAATTTATTTGAAAATTATCAGCGATTTTTTTCAGCGTGGCATCGGGCTTCTCCCGCTGCGCGGCACTCATGTAATGAGCCCAATTCACATTGTTATGGCCGATCCAAATCATCAGTAAATCTGGAAATCGCTTGTCGCGCAGGACCAAATCTGCTTGGTCCGAAAAATTTAGCGGCCATAAAAATCGCGGGAAACGGCTTTGCTTCACCCCCGTGTCAACGTACCCGCCCACGCTGGCATATTCGGTGGCAACCAAAGGTGTGCTCTCCTCAAGACGCGCGTAAATGCTGTCTATGCCATTGGTCGATGGGTCGATATCCAGAAACCAATCATGACCGTGATCCATTTTCGCCCGCAAAATGCTGATGGGCAGCGAAGAGACGTGAAAGTTCCGGCTGAGACTGTCTCCGATGAGCGCGACGTGAGGCAGGTGATCTATCAATTCCGCTTTTGTGAGATGGCCATCCCGATAATCCAGATACTCCGAATAATACGGCGAGGCGTGATGGGAAGTCCTCTCTACACTATTTGACCGGACAAACGTGAAGGAACTGCATCCCGTCATCGTTATCAGTCCGATAGACAACACGACCGCTTGTGCCACCAAACCGATCCTTCGATTCATAACGCGGACTCATACCTGCGCACGGACAAAACGTCGAGAAAGAAAAGACTTGCATCCGTTCCAAAAAATTGACATTCAAACGCTGTCATGAAGGAAATCTCAAAAAATAAAGAGAAGTCGCACCCTTTTCTTTTTTGGCTTGGCCTCGCCTTATTGCCCCTTCTGGCCTCATGCACCGCGCCGACCATGCGCAATCAATTCGTCAACTACAACGAGGCCTACGCGACTTCCTTGAACAAACAAATGCTCCTGAACCTGGCCCGCCTGGCCAATGGACATCCCGCCTATTATCTGGCCATCGGGCTGATCGACAATAAATACACCTTTTCCAGCCAGACCGGCGTGGGGATCAACGGCAGTTTCCAGGACACACATACCTCCACGGCTAATACGCCCTTTACCTCCGGCGCTCCGACCGGCATCGCGGGTTTTCCACTGGTCGTCGCCCAAAAAGTTTTCCAAACATTGTTCGGTGGCAGTGCCAATGAATCGGTGACCGCCTCCAGCAATCCCGAATTTCAATTCATTCCCATCAATAATGAGACCGCCGCCCGGCAGGTCCTCCAACCCATCTCCACTGACGTGTTCCTGCAACTCTATCAACAGGGCTATCCGATCGACCAATTGCTCCGCATCATGATTGAACGGGTCGAAACCCCGCCCTTGCCGGCTACCAAAGAGCGCCTCGTGTTGGTGAACTCGCCCGACTATGGCACTTACGAACGTTTCTTGCGGGCCTGTGGCATGTTGGCCGAATTGCAAAAGCATGGCTGCCTCGAACTCTCTGAAGGAAATACGGAGGGAGAACTCATCGGCCCCGTTTCATTCGGGGGCGGCGGCGGTGGTAGTCCGCCCGAACGGCCAGGTCTCGGGGGCGAAAATCCAGGCGGCTCCCAAAAAAGCTCGAATCCGAGTCCCAAAGACTTCAGCGATGCCGAGGCCAACGGATTCATTTTGAGAACAAATGATAGTGGCGGCTGGCAGATTTTCCGCAAACGCCCGCAACCGATTTTTGTGCTGGGCGGCGATCAGCCTGATACCACCAACGCGGATCTGGCGTTGAATGCGAAGGCGAGCCAGCTCGAATTGACCGTGATTGATTTCCTGAAAACCAATGATCTGCCCTCTCTCCCGCTCGACAGTTATTCAAAAGCGCAAAGAGCGGGAATCGAACAGTATTTTATGGCGGTCACCAATCTGGTCGCCGCGCTTCACGCCGGCATCACCATCCAGACCGAGGTCAGCAGCAATGATAACGCGGCTACCAGGCTCGTGTTGCGCAGCTTTAACCGCACCATGGAAGCGGTGGCAACCGAACAGGTCAAATTTGAGATTTTGGCGCAACGCGATCCGGCCTTCAAAATGATCGTCCCCTCGTCGGAACAACATCCCATCCTCCAGATCACCTGGACAAATAAACCCGAGACGCTCGAACCGCCTCTGGAAACCATCGATTACTCAGGCAAAACCTACCAGATTACCGACGCCATCATGGATCCCATGGACCCCGCCGGTACTTGGAACCGGGATACCTTCAGGTTGTTGGTCGATTTGTCCTCCCAGGTAACGGTGGATATTTCCAAATTTCAGAGGCAGGTCCTGGAATTGGAACAGTAACCCTGGTTCAGCGCGGGCCACCAATCATCCCCCGGAACGAACCTCCTTTCCGCTTTCCGGCGCGCTCCGTTACCTCTATGTTTCCCGCATGAGCGATGGCAATTTTATCATGCGCGAAGATCCGTGGCGCATTTTTCGGATCATGGCTGAATTCGTCGATTCCTTCCAAACCCTCTCCCAGGTCGGCCCGGCCGTGACGATCTTCGGTTCCGCCCGGACCAGGCCAAGCGACAAATACTATCGGGCCGCCAGGACCATCGGAAAAAAATTGGGCCAGCACAATCTGGCGGTGATCACCGGAGGCGGCCCCGGCATCATGGAGGCCGCGAACCAGGGCGCGAGCCACGCCGGTGGAAAATCCGTCGGTCTTAACATTGAATTGCCCCGCGAGCAGTTCGCCAATCCCTATTCCAATATTCCCATCCATTTTCATTATTTTTTTGCGCGCAAAGTTTGCTTCGTCAAATACAGCCTCGGATTCATTTACATGCCGGGCGGATTCGGCACCATGGATGAATTGTTCGAGGTCCTCACCCTGGTGCAGACCGAACGCATCCCGCAATTCCCCCTGATCCTCTTTGGCAGTTCCTATTGGCGCGGTCTTTTGAAATGGGCAAAGTCCCAAATGCAGGACAACCACGGCTTCATCAGTCCCGGCGACTTGGACCTGTTGAAAATCACCGATGATCCCGATGAAGTGGTGCGTATCATCATCGAGTATGAACGGCATTCCGGCGCTCCCGCTTTGCCGCAGGCCTTTGCATAATATTTGCATGCATCCGCTGGTCGAAGAAATTATCGCCGCGCACAGCCCGGAATCTCTCGTCGAAAATTTGCGCGGCGCCCGCGGAATTGTCCTGCTGCGAACGTCCGCCTTTGATTCCCCCGCCGCGCGCTATTCCTTCGTCACGGCGGACCCCTTTTTGACTCTTCGTTCACGTGGCTCGCAATGTGAACTGCGTTTCGTCGGCGGAACTCAACTCCATTTCGGCAATCCGTGGCAAATGATGGACGCCCTCATGTCGCGATTTGAATTGCTCGATGAGATTGATTTGCCCTTTCCCCTGGGCGGCTGCTTCGGGTTTTGGGGCTACGACCTGAAAAATTTTACCGAACCGAAATTGCCGCGCCGCGCGGTTTGCGATCTGGAATTGCCCGATTGCCACCTGGGCTTTTATGACAGCCTCGTGGTTTTTGACCATCAGCTCGGGAAAATTTTCATCGTTTCCACCGGATTAAACGCCGACGGTTCGCGCGGCGAACCCCGGGCCAGCGAACGCGTGGAATTTTGGAGGCAACGGCTTCGCAATGGCCCTGAGAGTGTGCCTGAAAAATCGCGTTCGGTGTCCACCCTTCAGGGTGCCGGGCTGCCGCAATACGCCAAAGCGTGGACACCAGACGGCGGTGACCCTTTTGGAAGTGGTCCGGTCGTTTCCAACATTGGACGCGATGATTTTCTCTCTGCCGTCGCCAGGTCACAGGGTTATATCCGTGCCGGCCACATTTACCAGGTCAACTTGTCTCAGCGGCTCACCGCCTCTGGCCACCTCTCCGGCTGGGAACTTTTTCAAAAATTAAACGCTGTTTCGCCAGCGCCCTATTCCGCCTTTCTCGACTGTGACGATCATCAAATCGTTTCCACGTCCCCTGAACAATTTCTGCGCATGAGCGGTTCGCACATCACTTCCCGGCCCATCAAAGGCACCCGTCCGCGCGGCCTGGATGCGACCCGCGACGCACAACTCGCTTATGAGCTTCAAACCAGCCCCAAAGAGCTTGCCGAGCTGGTGATGATCACAGATTTGCTCCGGAATGATCTCGGCAAGGTTTGTGAATTTGGATCAGTGCGCGTGCCCGACCTGGCCAAATTGGAAAAATTTGCGCAAGTGCAGCACCTGGTTTCAACCGTGGAAGGCCGCTTGCGACCGGGCCTGACTCATTTTGCCGCTTTGGCCTCGTGTTTTCCCGGTGGCAGCATCACCGGCGCGCCGAAATTTCGCGCCATGGAAATAATCGACGAATTAGAACCGGTTTCTCGCGGACCCTATTGCGGCTGCCATGGTTATTTGGGCTTTAATCGTGAAAGCCAGTTGAGCATCACCATCCGAACGGCGATCTGCGCGGCAGGCAGGATTCATTTCAACGTCGGCGCGGGTATCGTCGCCGATTCCAATCCGGAGGCGGAATACGATGAGACGCTGGCCAAAGCGCGCGGATTTTTCGAAGCCTGGCATCTTCAGCCCAGGCCAATGCCCCAAACGGTTCCGTCCAATGATCATTTTTCTCAACGGTAAATTCATTCCAGAAAACCGCGCGAGGGTCTCCCTCTTCGACCGCGGCTTTCTTTACGGCGACGGATTGTTTGAAACGATTCGCATCGTCAATGGCCGCCCCTTTCGCTGGGAGGAACACTGGAAGCGGTTGGAAAACGGCGCAAAGTTTTTAAAGATCAGCCTGCCCTTCCCGGGAAAGAGAACCTATGCGTTGGCGGCGAAACTTATCTCGAAAAATAAAATGCCCGATTCGCTCTTGCGGCTCGCCCTGTCCCGGGGCATCGGCGCGCGCGGCTATTCCCCAAAAAATGCCACGCGCCCGACCTTCGCCATGTCGTTGCATGGCGCGCCTGAAATCAGAAACCAGCCGGCCCGGTGGAAATTGATCACGTCTTCATTCCGGCTTCCCGTCAATGAGCCTCTGGCGCAATTCAAGACGGCCAACAAATTGCCGCAAATTCTCGCGCGCGCGGAAGCGGATGCGGCCGGCGCGGATGAAGCGTTGCTTCTGAATACCAATGGCTTTGTGGCGGAGGGCGCCGGCAGCAACCTGTTCTGGATCGAGCACGATACGGTTTGCACACCGCCCCTGGCGGCTGGAATTTTGCCGGGCGTCACGCGCGAAATCGTGCGGGAAATCTGCCGGCATCTGAAAATTCCCCTCCGCGAAAAAAATATCCGGCTAAAAGATTTAAAACGGACCCGGGGGATTTTTCTCTCCCTGACCTCGCGGGGGATGGTCACGGCAAAATCATTGGACGGCAAAAAGTTAAAACAGCCGCCTCTAATGATAGTCATATTAAAAACTTATAATAATATGCTCTTTTAATTTTGAAAGTTAATGCTTGAAATTTCCGGTTTCGGGGGTGATAATGAGTTATCAGGACGATTATGAGTGCCGGATTGGAAAACTGTTTGGCCTTTATTCATGGTCAGGCCGTCCCGGAGGCAAGAGCCGGGGCGAAGATGGAAGACACCGGAGCGCGCGCAGTGACCGTGTCGCGCGAGGCCGGCTGCGGCGCCCTGGTGGTGGCGGAAAAACTCGCGGATTATCTTCAAAAATTTACCCCCAAAAACCCCGTTCCCTGGACCGTCTTTGACCGCAATCTGATGGACAAAGTTTTGGAAGATCACGAATTGCCAAAACATTTGAGCAAATTTTTGCCGGAAGACCGGGTTTCCGCAACCGAAGATTTTGTCACCGAAATGTTGGGGGCGCAGCCGCCGCAGTCGAAAATGGTGCGTCAAGCAGCGGAGACCATCCTCAAGCTCTCAGATTTGGGCAGGGTGATCATTATCGGACGCGGTGGCAGCGTCATCACGGCGGGAATGCCGCGCGTGTTGCACGTGCGCCTGGTGGCGCCGTTGGAAAACCGGATTGAGCACGCGCACGAGGCCTATGGCATGACGAAAGCGGCAGCGCGAAAATTTTGCCTGCGTGAGGACCTGGGAAGAGCGCGCTATTTGAAGAAATACTTCCGGGCCGACGTCAAGGACCCGATGGGCTATCATTTGATTATCAACACGGGCCTGGTCGGTTACGATGAAGCGGCGAGGCTGATCGGCGAGGCCGCCTTGGGCTTAAGATGATTTTCAGTCCGGTCGGTTTCAATCCTTGATACTTGAATCCTGAATCTTGAAACTGGCTTCGTGCCTGGCCGATTAAAGCCGAAATATCAGATGCCGCGCGCCCGAAAAAAACGCGGCCGCAAGTTCGTCTGGACCGTGGTTTTGGCCATCCTGGCCGCCGGGTTTTATTTTCTTTGGCATCACGCGCCTCCCGGGAAATCTGTTCCCACTGCCCCTCCAATGGTCGCCAAAAGATTGCTCCCGCCTTTGGTTGTTTCGCAGCAGACGCCCTCCGACTTTCCCCGCCCGGTTCATGATGTTCTTGAGGCACAGGTGGCCCTTGCCCGGCGCGGGATTTCGCCCGGCGCCATCGATGCCGCGCTTGGCTCGCAAACGCGCGAGGCAATCACCGTTTTTCAGCAAAACCAGAATCTTCCCTTGACCGGTAAATTGGACGACGCCACGCGCGGCAAACTTACCTTGGATGCCCCAATCCTGACGGCGTATCGGGTGACGACTAACGATCTGGCGGGTTTGCAGCCGCTGGGGAAAAGCTGGCTGGAAAAATCCCGGCAATCGGAACTTGCCTACGAAACGGAACTGGAACTGGTCGCGGAAAAAGCGCATTCGAATCCGCTTTTGATCAAACGGCTGAATCCGAATGTCAATTGGACCAATGTTTCCGCCGGAACAGCCTTGAGGATTCCTGATGTCAATTATCCCGACCCGGGCAGCCAGGCGGCGTTCATCATCATCCATTTATCCGGTAAGTTCTTGGAAGCATTCGACGGGGACACGAACCTGCTGGCGCATTTTCCGTGCAGCATAGCGGCAAAAGTCGAGAAGCGCCCGGTCGGTGAATTACACGTCGTCGCCATCATACCCAATCCAAATTATACCGTGGATCCGGAACTTTTCCCTGAATCAACGGAATTAGCGGCGCCGGGACACAAACTGGTCCTGCCGCCCGGCCCCAGAAACCCGGTGGGTGTCGCCTGGATCGGCCTGGACAAAACGGGCTATGGCATCCATGGCACGCCCAATCCTGAAGAAGTGGGCCGCACCGAATCGCACGGCTGTTTTCGGTTGGCGAATTGGGACGCGGAATATTTGCTGAAATTAGTTTGGATCGGCATGCCGGTGGTGATAGTCGTGGAGCAGTGACATTGGCGAAATTCTCACCCTGACCCTCACAATGGTTGGGAGCAATTGTTTTTTGAGCAGACTCCTCCCCGCTCCGCTCGCCAACGGCAATCAGGGGCAAGCCGTTTCGTCCAGCAATTATCTTTGACGGGCCGAAGATCAAAATATATTCTGTAATCAGAATAAATGCCCAAACGTCCACAAACATCCCGCGCGCGCGCTGGATTGGATGACCTGCCGTTTCACCTCGTCCGTGCGTCGATAGGATTTCGACGGATGAATGAGTGTACTTTGCGGGAGGCGGGCATGAAATCGCAGCCGCTGGGAGCCGGCTCGATCCTTCATGCCTTGTTCGAGGAGGATGGCCGCACGGTAAAAAGCTTAATCAAGCGAACGCAACTCCCGAATGGAACGATTACCGGGGTATTGGACGGTTTGGAACGAGAAGGGCTTATCCGCCGAAAGGAAAACGTCGCGGACGGCCGTTCCTGGGTGATTGAATTGGCGCCCAAAGGACGTGTCATGCGAAAAAAACTGATGCGACGGCACGAAATCGTGATGGACCTGTTTGATGCGGTTTTATCGTCACGAGAAACCGTCCTGCTTAAACCGGCCCTGCGCCGGCTCACTAAATTCATGAATGACTATGCCGATGCATCCCGATCGCAAGCGCGGAAATCGAAATTGACTTGAGTCCGAAGCAGGGAGCGCGGCCCCGGATAACGGCGGCGCAAACATTAAGCAGCGACACAATACAATGAGAGTGGCGTAAAGAATCCGGCTTCGGCCGCATGGAAGCGGATGGGTTCTATTTTTGGGCGGAAAAACGGTGAAAGAGCCGGATGGAGATTGGCGACAAGCCAGAGAAATAGAGTCGAATATGAAGGTGCGTATTCTTGCAATTACATTTTTAATCGCGGCGGCCTTGTCCGGCAACGGGCAAACGAATCCTCCGGCCAACCGGCTCGAGCCTGCCTCCTCGAACGTCCCGGGGGCGCAATTTCCCAAGTTGGATTCCGAAGGGCGCGCCTATTTCCGCATCAAAGCGCCCGAAGCCAATAAAGTTTCCATAAGTCTGCCCGGCGGGAATCGTATGATCAAAGACACCAACGGAATCTGGACGGTTACGACGGACCCCCTCGCTCCCGGATTTCACTATTATACGCTGATGATTGATGGAGCCAGGGTTTCCGATCCCGCCAGTGACAGCTTCTTTGGCACCGGCTTTATGAGCAGCGGCATCGAAGTGCCGTCCCCCGGGGAAGATTTCTATTTGCCCAAGGACGTGCCGCATGGCGACATTCGCGCCCATTATTATTTCGCCAGGACCACCGGGAAGATCCGCCGATGTTTTGTTTACACTCCGCCTGATTATGATACGAACGTGAACGCACGTTATCCGGTGCTTTACCTGCAGCATGGCATGGGTGAAGACGCCCGCAGTTGGGCCACGCAAGGCCGCGCGGGATTCATTCTGGATAACTTGATCGCGGATGGAAAAGCCAGGCCTATGTTGGTGGTGATGGACGACGGCGGGATTACGCCAGGCTCGATGAGCGGGCCGCGGAAGGGCCGGGAACCGATGTTTTGGGACAGTTTCACCCAAGTGTTCATCCAGGACATCGTCCCGATGATTGATGCGACCTATCGCACCATCCCTGACCGCGAGCACCGGGCGATGGCGGGGCTTTCGCTCGGGGGCACGCAAACATGGGAAATCACGCAGGCGCACTTGGATGAATTCGCCTACATCGGATCTTTCAGCGCGCCGTTTGGTTATCCGCAAGTTCCCGGCGGATTCAACGGATTATTGGGTGACCCGGCGGCTTTTGCCAAACAGATTCAAGTGCTCTTCATCAGTTGCGGCAATGCCGGAGACCTGGCCGCCCGCGGCAGCCAATCATTCCATCGAGCGCTGCAAAAAGCCGGCATCAAGCATGTTTACTATGAATCACCGGGCACCGGGCATGAATGGCAGACCTGGCGCCGCAGCCTGCATGAATTCGCGCCTTTGCTTTTTCAAACGGCCCCGGACAGCAATAATTAAAAACTATAACATCAAATCCGCATGAAAACGCGCCATTATATCCGTAGTATTATCGCGGCTTTTGCCGCTGTGGCCCAGACCGCCGCCCTCGGCCAATCCGTCACCGCCAACATTGATGCCTCGAAAATTGGCCCGCCAATCTCGCCCTATCTGTACGGCCAATTTGTCGAACAGGCCGGCAACCTCGTTTACAGCAGTCTCTGGAGCGAGATGCTGGATGACCGAAAATTCTATTACGCCGTGGGTCCCGCGCCTGCGCTTGCCTCTGACGCCAGCCAGCGCGGGTTTGGTGCGGGGCGCCGGCGTGGCGTCGGCCCAGGGCGGTGGAATCCCATCGGCCCGGTTGATTCCGTCGTGATGGACACGAACAATCCGTTTGTCGGGGATCATACGCCGCTCGTCATTCTGGCGGGCACGGACCCTCGTGGCATCCGGCAGACGGGGGTCACCTTCGTCAAAGGGGAAACGTACATTGGGCGCGTCCAGTTGGCGGGCGATCGCTCTGCCAAAGCTTCCATTAATATTGTATGGGGGACCAATCTCGAATCTGAGCGCCAGGTAGTTGCGCTCGGCAGGTTGGGCAAGGAGTACAAAAAATTTACCTTCTCGTTCAAAGCCGCGGAATCCGGCCCCGCCCAATTTGAAATTATCGCCACTGGAACCGGTTCTTTCCATATCGGCGCGGTTTCGCTGATGCCCGCTGATAACATCGACGGCTTCCGGCCTGATGTCATTGCCGTACTCAAGAGCCTGCACTCTGGGGTCTATCGCTTCCCCGGCGGCAATTACGTCTCGGCTTTTGAATGGCGCTATGCGATTGGCGACCCGGACAAGCGGCCTCCGATTTACGACCCGGTATGGCGCGCCCTTCAATCCAACGATGTTGGGACAGACGAATTTCTGACGATGTGCAGACTTCTTGGGGTTGAACCCTATATCACCGTTAACGCAGGCACTGGTGATGATTGGTCGGCCAGGGATTTAGTCGAGTATTGCAATGGCGCGGCATCCACCCCGATGGGCAACTGCGCGCGGCCAATGGCCATCCTGAACCTTACCACGTTAAGTACTGGGGCATCGGCAATGAAATGTGGGGAATCAGCTACCAATTCGGCGCGATGAAACTCGACCAATTTGAGTACAAACATAACCAGTTTGCCCGGGCCATGAAGCAGGTGGACCCCGCCATCAAATTGATCGCCAGCGGCGCCATGCCGGACACCATGACTGGTTCCGGGGAGTCGTTGCGCCTGGGGACCAACCTGGTGCCGGAGTATCTTTCGCCGGAGGATTGGACCGGGGGGATGCTCGAGAATTGTTTCGACAACATCGACCTGATCAGCGAGCACTATTACAATTACGGGGCCTCGCACTTCAGTCTTGCCCGGGGAAAACAAGTGCCGAACGATCCCCATGAACCCATTACCGATTGGATGCGCCGTCCCGCCAACCACGTGCGCCTCAAATATGAGGAATACATGGAATACGAGAAGGTGCTGCCTCAACTGGTCACTCATCCCAAGCCGTTGAACATTGACGAATGGGCCTATTTTGGAGGCACTCATCCCACTTATCCGGCCTATGCCTGGGTCTTCCATGAAATGTTCCGGCACTCCGACATCATTCAAATGGCGGCCAATACTTTTGCAACCTCCCTGCTGGCCCGCGACGGAACGAACGTCTCGTTGAATGCCAACGGCCTGGTCTTTAAAATTTATCGGGACCACTTTGGCGCGCTTCCCGTCGAGGTCTCTGGAAATTCGCCTCAACCCAAGCCCACTGACCCGCCCGGTGGCGAGCAACCGGTGGTGAATGCCGGCAGTGATACTTTTCCTTTGGATGTTGTCGCCGCGTGGACCGCTGATCATCGTGCTCTCACTGTTGCTGTCCTGAATCCCACGGATGTCCAGCAACCGCTCCAGGTCCATATCATCGGCGCCGACCTTTCCGGCAAGGGCACCCTGTGGCGGCTTGCATCCACCGAAGATAATGGCCAAAACCCGGCCATCAGCAGTTCTGCCGTTGATTCCATCCCTGATTCGCTGACCTTGCCGCCTTTCAGTGTCAGTATTTATGAACTCCCGGCGAAATTCAATGCCTCGGACATGGCCGAACCTTTTGACGCTCTGGCGACGCGCATCCCTGAGATCAGCGACCCGCCGATCTGGCGCGACCCGTCGCATCCGTTGCCGGCGCGCGAGAACGATTTAATCCGGCGCATGTCGCTCGCCGAAAAGGTGGCACAGTTGCAGGATAACGCGCCCTCCATTCGGCGAATCGGGTTGCCGGCTTATGATTATTGGAACGAAGCCTTGCATGGCGTTGCCAACGATGGCATCGCCACGGTGTTTCCTGAACCGATTGGCGGCGCCTCCTCGTGGGACCCCGGATTGCTGCATCAGGAAGGAACTGTCATTGGCACCGAAGGACGGGCGAAATATAACAATTATTCCGCGAAACATAACGGCGACTCGAAGTGGTGGAACGGCCTGACCTTCTGGACGCCGAATCTTAACATTTTTCGCGATCCACGGTGGGGCCGCGGCCAGGAAACTTACGGCGAAGATCCTTATCTCACGGGCACCCTGGCCGTGGACTTCATCAAAGGAATCCAGGGGGATGATCCCAACTATATGCTGGCGATGGCCTGCGCCAAACATTTTGCCGTTCACAGCGGGCCGGAAACCGAGCGCCATCGCTTTGATGCCAGGCCCCCGGAACGCGATCTCTACGAAACCTATCTTCCGCAATTTGAGATGGCCGTGCGCGATGGCCACGTGGGCGGCGTTATGGGAGCCTACAGTGCGCTTTACGGCGTGCCTGATTGCGCGAGTTCATTTTTATTGACGGATCTGTTGCGCAAACAATGGGGATTTGACGGTTATGTTGTTTCGGATTGTGGCGCCATCGGCGATATCTGGAACCAGCATCATTACGTGAATACTCCCGAAGAGGCCGCCGCTGACGCGGTGAAGGCCGGTTGCGATCTTTGCTGTGGCGGAGATTACAATGCGCTGGTGAAAGCGGTCCAGGAAAAGCTCATCACTGAAAAGGAAATTGACCAGGCCTTGGGTTATACCCTTTGGACACGGTTCAAACTCGGCTTGTTTGACCCGCCCCAGGACGATCCTTATTCAAAGATTGGAATTGACCGGAACGATACACCTGAGCACCAAGCTCTGGCGCTTAAGGTTGCTGAAGAGTCCATCGTGCTGTTGAAGAACGATGGAGTGTTGCCGCTGAATCGCTCGAAAATCAGGCGGATCGCCGTGGTCGGGCCGAACGGCAACTCGACCTCCATGTTATACGGCAACTATCACGGAACGGCATCGCATCCCGTGTCAATTCTGAACGGCATCCGGCAACTGGCCGGTCCAGGCATCGACGTGACCTTTTCTCAAGGATGTCCCATCACGACGGAAACCGGGCGTGGAATTGCTCCGTGGAGCAGCCAGGACAACGATCCGACCCGGCCGCTGGAGGAGCTAAACTCGGAAGCCCTCAGCAATGCGGCGAACGCCGATGTGATTATTTATGTCGGCGGGATCACCGCTGCACAGGAAGGCGAGATGTTCGATCGTGATTCAATTGAGTTGCCCGTTGTGCAGGAAAAACTCGTCGAGGCGCTGGCGTCCACCGGCAAGCCGGTGGTCATGGTTAACTGCAGCGGCAGCGCCATGGCCATGCCCTGGGAAGTCACGAATCTACCCGCGATTTTGCAGGCATGGTATCCGGGCGAAGAAGGCGGGCGGGCCGTTGCCGGCATTCTGTTTGGCGGGGTAAATCCCAGCGGGCATTTGCCAATCACATTTTATAATTCGACACAAGACCTGCCTGATTTCACTGATTACTCGATGAGCAACCGCACCTATCGGTACTTCAGCGGCAAACCGGAGTTCGCCTTCGGCCTCGGCTTGAGCTACACCAAATTTGATTTCCAACGCGGCAAACTGGAATCGGAGACAATTCCTGCCGACGGCACTGTGAACGCGGCCTTTACCATTAAGAATTCCGGCAGGATGGACGGCGATGAAGTGGCGCAGGTCTATTTCCGCCATCTCAACCCGGGCGTTCCACAACCGAAAATGGCGCTGTGCGGTTTTACCCGCGTGCATCTCAAGCAGGGCAAATCGGCCAGTGTCCGCCTTCAAATTCCCGCCGAACGGCTGCGTTACTGGGATGCGGATAAAAAGCAATATGTGGTTGAACCTGGTCAATATGAATTTTTGAATGGCGGCGCGTCGGATGACATCCGGTTAAAAGTACCACTCATCATCGCGGAATAGGACTGGACAGGACAAATGGGACGCTCTCCCCGTAATACCATTTGCAGCTTGGATTTCGTTAAGCATTGTAAATTTTTTGAAAATTTTACTGGCGAAAAACGGCGACATGGGATTTATTTAGGACATTCAGGTCATGCGAACAACAAACCGTTCATCGACCAAAAAGCCAGCCGCACTCACGCGGCCGGTGAACCTACAACCGGAGACACTCCCATGGATATACACCATCCGTTCGTGACGGAATTTCCCGAACATCGCGAGACCATCCGCTCGCTCAAACTGGCGGACGTAAAATTTCGCGCGATGTTCGAGGAATATCACCACCTCGACGACGAAATCTGCCGCATCGAGGAGGACGTCGAATACGCCACCGACCAGCAGATCGATGAATTGAAATTCAAACGCGCCAAATTGAAGGACGCGCTTTATACCGCCGTTCGCAAGAGCGAAGCCGCGCTCGTGCATTAAAGGTTACGGGTAAGCGGCGCGAACGCCAAAGATAGTCTGCCACTTCTCCAACCAAAGTGGAGGACGTGGAGATTGACAGGTTGGGACCTTCTCTTTTTTTATGCAGGGAATATGCTACCCCTGACGGGATTTTTGTTTGAAATTACGGTTTGAGGAATGTGTCAGAGAGCCATCCGCATAATCAAAGACGTCCTCTGGCTGTTCCTTCTCCCCCTTGTCGCGTCGTAGCACAGTGAAGACGGATGGGGGAGAAGGCCAGGATGAGGGGGTCTTTAAAAACGACCTTTATTTCAAATCCAATTTTCTTACACTCACCAGACGGTCGGGGAGTGCGCCCGTCAATTCCGCAAAACCGAGACTTGGACTGTTCTATATTTTCACTTGGAAAAATTCAGAGCGAACTGATGTTCGCTGCCACGGTCACGGTACTGGCCCCCGTCAATGCGCCTGTAAACTTTCCTTTCGCTTCTTCGCCTCGGCAATCACCTTATCCGTCGCTTCGCGCGGCATTTCCTCGTAGTGGCTGAACGTCTCTGTATGAATGCCCCGTCCGCCAGTGAGCGAGCGCAGCGTGCTCGAATAATGATAAAGTTCCTTGGTGGGCACACTCGCTTTGATCACCTGAAAATGGCCGTTGGTTTCCATGCCGAGAATTCTCCCGCGCCGGCTGGACAGATCGCCCATCACTTTGCCCATGCAATCTTCCGGAATCTGGATTTCCACGACCTCGATCGGCTCCAGCAGGACGGGTTTGGCAACCATGAACGCTTCCTTGAAGGCAAAATAGCCCGCGATTTGGAAGGCGATGTCCTTGGAATCGACCGGGTGCATTTTACCGTCGTAAAAATCAATCTTTACATCGGTGACATGGCAGCCGGCGAGGATGCCTTCGGTGCAGGCCTGTTGCACTCCTTTCTCAACGGAGGGCACAAAGACGCGGTCCACATTCTGGCCGACCAGTGAATTCATAAAGCTCACGCCGCTGTCGCGCGCCAGCGGTTCGATGCGCATCCAGACTTCGGCGAATTGTCCCGCGCCGCCGGTTTGTTTCTTGTGGCGATGTTTTGAATCGCCCTTGGCCTTGATGGTCTCGCGATATTTCACCCGTGGCTCGGCGAGTTCCACGTGGACATTGTGGCGGCGGCGCAACCGGTCGGCGACCACTCCCAGGTGCAATTCGCCTTGCGCGGAAATAATCGTCTGGTGCAGTTCGGAATCCACGTAATAAAGGAAGGTGGGGTCTTCGCCGTGCAAGGCGGCGAGGCCGGAGGCGATTTTATCCTCCTCACCCTTCACGCCGGCGATGAGCGCGGCATGGATGTTCGGTTTGGGGTAATCCACTTTGGGCAGCGTCACTGGATGTTTGGGGGTGCATAGCGTGTCGCCGGTGTGGGTGACCTTGAGTTTGACCGTGGCGGCGATGTCGCCGGCGCCAACGGTGTTGACGCTTTCGCGCGTTTGGCCGTTGAGCAGATACATCTGCCCGATGCGCTCATTGGTTTTGCGGTCGCTGTTGAACAGGTCCGCGCCGGTGGTCACCGAACCCGAGTAAACCCGGAAAAACGACAACTCACCAAAATGGGCCTCGGACATCGTCTTGAAGACATAAGCCACGGTCTCCGGACTGTCCAGGGCCACCTCGGTCTCTTTGCCATTGGCGTCGATGGCCTTCACTTTTTTCCGGTCCACCGGCGATGAGCCGTACTTGGCGATAAAGTCCATCAATCGCGCCACCCCGATATTGTTTTCCGCCGAGGCGCAAAACAAGGGGATGAACAATTCCTTTTGCACCGCGGCATGGATGCCGGCGCGAAATTCGGTTTCGGCCAGGTTGCCCTGCTCAAAAAATTTGTTCATCAACTCGTCATCGGATTCGGCGATGTGCTCGATCAACTGGGTGTGGAGTTCCTTGACCCGGGCCTCCGACACGCCCGAAGCGGCTTCTTCGGTATATTTGCCGCTGCCATCGGCGGCGTAGGTCACGATTTCATTGCGCAACACGTCCAAAACTTTATTGAAGCCCGGGCCGGGGTTGATGGGGACGTTCAACGGAAAGACGTGCCGCCCGAAATGCTCCTGCGCGGCTTTCACCACGGCGTCAAAATCCACGTTCTCCTTGTCCAGGGCATTCACGACGATCATCTTGGGGATGCCATAGTGGGTCGCGTAATTCCAAACGCGGTCCGTGCCAACGCCCAGACCGTGTTGTCCGTGAATGACGACCAGCGCAAAATCGCCGACGCGCAATGCGCCCAGGCCTTCGCTGATGAAATCGAGATAACCGGGCGTGTCGATGAGGTTGAATTTTTTCCCCATCCATTCCGTGTGCAGCAATGAGGCGGAGACGGAAATCTGGCGGTTCTTCTCACTGACATGATAATCGGAAACTGTGGAGCCTTCGGCGATGCGGCCCATCCGCTGGATGACGCCGCCGCAGCGAAGCATCGCCTCGCTCAACATGGTCTTCCCGGACGAAGCATGGCCGACGATGGCGAAATTCCGGATGTCAGTGGGGGGATAAGTTTTCATGTGGATATAAACGGTCGGGAGTTGTTAGGAGGGCGGCGGGTTGAAAACGGGAGAGACCCGCCGCCAAAGGATGATGTTTGGGATTTTTCATCCGTCACCAGCATAATCCGCCGGGGCCACAAGGCGAAGAAATCTTTTTGGCGTCCTTTGCTAATGTCAGGACATTTATTGCCATGCCAAAACCCCGTAGGGCAGGGCTTCCAGCCTGCCGGTGAAGCGGGCATTCTGCCCGCAGTTGCTCATACGTCCCATTTGTCCCCATCTGTCCCATTCCGCATGGTGGGGCGAGCGTCCTCGCGAGCCGTTCAACAAAATCTTGCTTGGCGTCGGCATTTCATTAACACCGGGCTTCAGCCCGGTGACTAGGGCGCGGCATCAACCGCCGTGGCAGGCTGAAAACCGAAGGAAGTGAGGTGGTCACAAATTGTGACCAACTGAAAATGCCCGCCGCCGACGGCAAAAATTATCTCCGTAGCAGCCGAGGTAACGAGGCTCAAACTTTAGAATGAGCCTCCTCACGTCGGCTGCTACTCAATAAGAATGAAAATCAAATTCGACAGCAACCAGGATTTTCAACTGGAGGCGATCCGTTCCGTGGTGGACGTGTTCACGGGCCAGCCGCTGGCCCGCATGTCGCTGGATTGGACCAAAGGGACGACGAATTGGTTGAAAATTCCCGAAGTTCAACGGAATAAAATCAAGCCACCCAATCATATTCATTATCCTTAAAGCCGATGGCCTTGAAATGCGCTTTGGAGCTAAGGAGGTTTAATGCGATGTACGCGAATTTACGCGATTACATTTAAGGCTCCCCGCTTCCACCCTTCAATCCTTCAACGCTTTTACGATTTCCCTTCAAAAATCCAACTCGATCCGACCGCATCCGACCACTAAATATTTACCTGTTGGTCAAAACCTGGAAGGAGGCATCGGGGAACGGAGCGGGGCGGTTGTTCCCGCTGACAAATTCGACCTGTTCAAATCCCGCCTGGTGGAGAAACGATGCCAGCTCCAATTTCGCGCGTTCATCGGCGTCATTCAAAATTCCATTATTTCGGGCAGCGCGCTGAATATCATCCACGGCATTGGCGCGGGCGGTTTGCTCCAGGTCCTTGTCAAACTCGCGCAGCAAACCCGTCGTATAATCGATGACCTTCGTCTGGCTATCATCCAGATAGGCGTCTGTCACTTGCGGTACAGGCAGCCTTATGGTGATTTTTTTGCCGGAAACCACCACGTCGCCGGGCTTCAACCGTTTCAAATCGATGCCGGCTTTGACGATGCCGTGGGCGAGCAGGAGCACGCGGTTCTCGCCATACCACTTGGCGTCTTCCAGCACCTCGACTTTCTCCACCACGTATTTGACGGTGACCAGGTCGGACAAGGTCTGAATTTGTTCGACAACGGTGGCGGTATTTATTTCATGCAGATTGCCGCCGCCCTTGAGCCAGCGGCCGGTGAAACCGAGCCAAAGGCCGCCGATGAAAATCACCAGCACGAGGGCAACGATGAAAAAGGTTTTGAATGCCTGCACGCCCAAAGACTAGCACTTTTTTCAAAGAAGCAAAGGGGGGGTGGCTAATTGGAAATTTGGGTACTGCTGAAAGCGCGGAAATGTTTCACGCGAGCCGCGTGCGCTCCTCCATTTAGAACATCACCTGCCGGATTCAGATGCGATTACATCGGGTTTCCGGTCGTGGGTATGGACGAAGAGGCCGATGTAATACACGACGTAGTAACCGATCGTGAGGCCGATGATGAAACAAGTCAGGGGGCCAAATACCGGCCGGGGATGATTAGTCATGGGTGCCCCCATCGAGCCGTAAAAATACATGCGATAAATCATTCTGCCCACCAACAACAGTGAAAGTGCGATTCCGATGTGAGTGTTTGGAGTGTAAAAATGAGCCTCTTCCGTCGTTTCAAAACGTGTCAGTCGCAAACCAACGAATCCCAAAAGACCGCCCAGGAGCAACCCGCCGCCAAATCCGAGCAAAACATTCGTGTTTTGGAGCGAGAACATGACAATCGCAAAACTTAGGATGCAATAGATCGAAAGGACCGTGATAATGCGGGCAGGGCGCAATTTTTGTTTGCCGATATTCCGGCGCACCCGGCGATATAATCGCCAGGCAATCAAACCGCCGATCAAGAATGGGACAGCGGGCGCAGCCACGCGCGGAGGTTAGAGTTTCTTCGCAGTGAGAGTCGAGAGTTAATTTTGAATAGGCATCATTCACCGACCACGCCTTTAAGAAAAGCGAAAATCAGGTCCGGCAGGCGGCTGCTATAACCCCCTTCGAGCAGGCTGAAGAAAGGCACTTCCGTCATGCGCAGTTCCTGGCCGAGCCAATAAAAATCCTGGTCCTGTAATGTCCCCGCGGCCAGCGGATCGCGCACGTAGGCGTCGAACCCGGCGGAAACCGCGATGAGTTCGGGGCGAAATTTCTTCAGTTCATCCATCGCGGCGGCAAGGGTGGCCAGCCAGGTTTCGCGCGGAGTGGACGGCGCGAGCGGATAATTGAAACAATTTTTTCCCCGATTTACCACCCCGGTGCCCGGATACGCGGGATGTTGATGAACGGAAAAGAACGCGACGCCGTCACGGTCAAGAAGGATGTCTTCGGTGCCGTTGCCGTGGTGGACATCGAAATCGAAGACGGCCGCCCGTTTGGTGCCCGTCGCCAGCGCTTCGAGAACGGCAATGGCGGCATTGTTCAGATAACAAAATCCCATCGGATGTTCGCGGGTGGCGTGATGGCCGGGAGGGCGCATCAGGCTGAAACACGCCTTGCCGTCGCGCGCCAATTTTAAAGCGTCGAGCGCCGCGGCGACAGACGCGCGCGCATATCGGGAAATGTTTTCATAGAACGGAGTGTCGTCGTCAAAATCACGGGCAATTTCAAGCCGCGCGAGCATTTCCGGGGCATGGGCGCGGAGGATTTGCGCGTCGGAAACACTGGTCGGGGGCATCCATTCCAAGGGCAATTCGTTTTGGGTTTTTAAGTCTTCGAGGCTGGCAATGATCCGCGCCGGGCGCTCGGGATGACCGGCGCGAAAATAGCCGGCACACTGTTCATCGGTGATGATCGTCACCGCGAAATTTAACCACGAAGCAACACAATTGGACACGGATTTTATTTTTGCTAGTATGATGGGGCTAAGTTTCGGACAGGTGAATTAGTCTAAATTCAGCGTTTCGATCGAAATATGAAATCAAAATTTTTCGCGGTCACGGTGGCGGTCATCGCCGTCTCGCAAATCAGCGGGCAAAAACTCTTTGCGTGGGATTACGAAGGCCATCATGCCATCAATCAAATGGCGCTGTCTTCGTTGCCGCCGGACTTTGGCATCCAATTGACGCCGGCGTTGCAGACCCGGATCGCCTACCTGGCGGGCGAGCCTGACCGCTGGCGGAATATGCCGGATTTGCCGCTGAAACAATACAACGGCCCCGACCATTACTTCGATTTGGAGGATTTGAAACTGTACGACCTGACGCCGCAGACGTTGCCGATGATGCGGTACGATTTTGTCACCGACATCGTGAAGGCGCGCGCCGCGCATCCGGAACGGTTTCCGGCGATCGACCCGGACAAGGACGCCGACCATACGCGGGAACTGGCGGGATTTCTGCCGTGGGCGATCACGGAATATTACGAAAAGTTGAAATCGGACTTTACGGTGCTGAAAGTATTTGAGCATCACGGCGGGACACCCGAGGAAATCGCCAATGCGCAGGCGGACATCGTCTATGTGATGGGCGTGATGGGGCATTATGTCGGCGACGGCTCGCAACCGTTGCATACGTCAAAGTACTTCAACGGCTGGGACCCGGCGGACAATCCGAAGGGGTACACAACGCGCACGACGTTCCATGCATGGATTGACGGCGGCTATTTTAAAAAAACCGGGGGAATCAGCGTGGAGCAATTGATCGGGAAAATCAAACCCGCGACCGCGATTCCCGGCGCCGATGATCCGCAGGCATTTTTCCAATACGTCGTCAATTATCTGGTGGACCAGAATAAATACGTGGAGCCGCTGTATGAAATGGAAAAGAACGGGCAGCTCACCGGGGAACCGGGCAAGGGGATGGATGGTCAGGTGTTTCTGGATGGCCAACTGGTCAAGGCGGGGCAAATGCTTGGAAACATCTGGCTCACGGCCTGGCAGCAGTCGCCTGACGACGATACTTATCTGGAGCGGCAATTACAGCAACGCCAGCAGGCGGCCCCCGCCCATTGAGCAAAAATAGCCATATTTCCCCAAAAACCATCGAAATTTTACATAATTGACACATAGTTGACACAGGGTTTTGAGAAGGTGCATATTGTTACATCTTAAGTGCAACCGGTAAAACTATTAATCAGTTCGCCTTCGCTTTACGCCGCGCGACTCGCGCGAAGCGTGGAGGAAGTTCGTGCCGCCCAGTCCCTGCGCTTTGAGGTCTTCAATCTCGAACTCAACGAGGGCCTGGATCAGTCCTATGTGACCGGCCTCGACGAAGACCACTTTGATGCCGTTTGCGACCACCTGATCATCGAACACGTGCCGACGAAACACGTCGTGGGCACTTATCGGTTGCAGACGGGCGCGACGGCTGCAAAAAAACTCGGATATTACTGCGATCAGGAATTTGATTTCGGAGTGTACGAGCCGTTGCGCGATGAAATCGTTGAACTGGGCCGCGCTTGCGTGCATCAACAGCATCGCAATTTGGTGGTGCTGGGATTGCTGTGGAAGAGCATCGCCGATTATGCCCGCGCCCGCCATGCGCGCTATTTGTTCGGCTGCAGCTCGATCACGTCGCAGGACGCGGCGGTGGGGGCGTCGGCATATGCGGAATTGTGCCGCAAACACCTGGTGGACCCTCGGTTTCGGACACAACCGAGGACCGAATACGATTGCGCGTTGCATTGCCTGTCGGAAGAAGGCCAAAAAATCCCAAAATTGCTTCGCGCTTATCTGAGCATCGGCGCGAAAATTTGCGGGCCGCCGGCGTTGGACCGGCATTTCAAGACAATTGATTTTCTGACGATGTTGGACCTGGAAATGATGCCGGAGCTGGCGCGCCGGCGTTTTCTCAGTTGACGGCAACCGCGCGGTCGTTGACATTGGCGTATGAGCAGCAGGCGCAAGTTTAGAAGCATCAAGAGATTAATCCAGTTTGGATGGATTTCGGCCAGCGCCATGGCGGATTATTGGATGCGTTTCGCTTTCCGAAAGCACAAAGCCACGCCGCCCGCGCGCGCCCTTTGGCTGCAACGCCACTCCCGCCGGACCTTGAAGATGTTCAGCGTAACGCCGAAGGTTTACGGAACCGTCCCCACGCGCGGCCTGCTCATCTCCAATCACTTGAGCTATCTGGATGTCATGGTCATTTCATCGGTCACGTCCGCGGTTTTTGTGGCCAAGAAGGAGATCCGGACCTGGCCGATCATGGGCATCTGCGCGCGGATGGGGGGGACGTTGTTTATCGATCGGGAACGGAAAATGCACGTGGGCGAGATGACCGATGAGATCCAGAACTCGCTCGACAGCGGCACGGTGGTGGTTTTATTTCCCGAAGGGACGAGTACGGACGGCAAAGACGTTTTGCCGTTCAGGTCGGCCCTGCTGCAACCGGCGGCGCGGCGGACCCAGCCGCTTTCGGTCGCCTGTCTCGAATATATTCTCAAAGAAGGCGATGCCAGCGACGAAGTCTGCTACTGGGGCGACCATGAATTTTTTCCTCACATGATGAACCTGCTGGGAAGGGAATCATTTCAGGCTTCGGTGCATTTCTCGCCATTCGACCCGGGCACGAGCGACCGCAAGGAATTGGCGCCGAAACTGCGCGCGGAAGTTTTGAAGCTAAAGGACGAATTGGCTGTCGCCAAGTAGATGCCCTCTCCCCTGGGGATGCGGTTAGGGTGAAGGGAGGTTGAGGTTAACTTACGTAAGAAACTTTTTGTTCCCTTTGGTGACGCAAAAATCAAACGGAGGCTTTCCAAACCTCTATTCCAACAAACTATTGAGATAGAATAATTTGTATAATGAGAGGGTAGCAGCATGGATGATTCTCTAAATGGATAATCCTCTTATTTCGTTGAATGTGAACAACTTCTGTCTATTTTTTGTTGACATCTTTGCGTGATTTTTGTAGTGTCTCACCAATGCCACGATAGTAGTTCAAACGCAATGACGTCATAGCGTTATTTTGCGTGAAGGCTATTCCATCGGGACAGAGGAGTGGGAAATAAAAACAAACTACAAAAGGAAACGTTTAGTATGAAAACATATATAAAAGGACTATTAACCGTATCAACACTCATCCTGTTTGGCGTCGCGCAGTCAAACGCGGGAACAGGCACTGACCACGGATACTTCTGGTCGTTGTATAGCAGTGGCGGATCTGCCAGTATATCCTTTCCCGAGGCGGGACAATATGCCGGCAATTTCGCCATTACCTGGGCCAATTGCAACGATGTGATTGGCGGCAAAGGCTGGAGCACTGGATCGGCCCAGAACATCGGCTACAATTGTGGCTCCCTGAGCGGCACCTATAAAAATTTCAGCGTCTATGGCTGGTACACCAGCCCGCTGGTTGAATATTACATCTGCGAGAAAGGCTCGGTTGCGACCGGATCGTCCCACGGGACGGTTAGCAGCGACGGGCATACCTACACCACCTATGAGCATCAACAGGTCAACCAGCCTTCCATCCAGGGAACGGCGACTTTTGAACAGTACCTGGATCAGTGGGGTGGGGCATCGACGGGCCATAATTACAACGTCAACGTTGCCAACCACGTCAATCACTGGAGGAATATTGGATTCCCCATCGGCTCTTATAATTACCAGATACTGGCGTGCGAAAATTACAGCGGCGGAAGCGGATCGGTTAACGCAACCGTCTGGTAATTATTGGAAAGTTTTTTTGATCATTTGATATCACCAGGGCCGGCGGCTGCGAGGCCGCCGGCCTTCCTTCATTTCATTTAAAGAAAACATCTCGATGAAAAAATTATTTATTTTTTGTTTGACGGCAATGGTTGTTGTCAGCGCACGCGCGCAAAAAATGCCTGATAACTTTGTCTTAATTAAAGGCGGGACATTTATAAACACGAATTCCAACTACTACGGAAAAAATGTGATGATCTCGAGCTTTTATATCGGCAAATATGACGTGACGCAGAAAGAGTGGGTGCAGGTGATGGGAAGCAATCCCTCAAAATTTACGGGCGATAATTTGCCGGTGGAAACGGTAAGCTGGTATGATTGCATCGACTACTGCAATCAGAGGAGCATCAAAGAGGGCTTAAAACCGTATTACCAAATAGATAAGAACAAGAAGGACCCGGATAATGGGAGAGACCCGCGTTTTAAGGATGATCTCGATAATTTAAAATGGATGGTAACGATCAATACGGGAGCAAATGGTTATCGGTTGCCGACAGAAGCAGAGTTCGAATATGCCGCGGGCGGAGGCCAGATGAGCAGGAGTTACACTTACAGCGGAAGCGATGATGTGGACAAAGTGGCGTGGTATTGGCAAAACTCCGGAGATAAACCGTTGACGGGATTTTGGTCCTGGCCGGTGATAGAACATAACCATGATAAAACAAAACCTGTCGGCAGCAAGGAACCCAACGAGTTGGGGCTTTACGATATGTCAGGAAACGTCAGGGAATGGTGCTGGGATTGGTATGGTGGCCTGGAAAGCAATGTAACCGATCCCAAAGGAAACAAGAGCGGCTATGCGCGAGTATGGAAGGGCGGCGGTTGGATGGGCGGGGACTTTTGTTGCGCGCTGTCTTTCCGCGGCAGCCTGGCGGCAAATGGCCGAGGGCCGGATCAGGGGTTTCGAGTGTGCCGCGACGCTAAATAGTTCTTTGCGTTAATTCTTTCAGCCGCGCAAAATTTGCGCGCAACCTACGCGCACTGAGCAGCAATTTCACAGGCCATCATTCAATTCCCATGGAAACGGCTGTGTTTCAACTTGGTACGTGAATTGCATCGTTGGAATCCGCAGCATCAGGCACCCACCAGGATGCCTGGGCTTTTTAAGTTAAAAATAACAACAACAAAACGAAAGCTCATGAAAATAAAACAACTGTTTATGGTATTATGCGGGGCTGCTGTCGCTCTATTTTTGAGCGCAGGAATCGCTTCCGCGCAAAATAACGGCGGTGGTGGCGGTGGCGGTGGTGGCGGTGGCGGTGGTGGCGGTGGCGGTGGCGGCGGTGGTTTCGGCGGTGGCGGCGGCTTCCGCAATATGGACCCTGCCCAACGGCAGCAATTCATGTTGAATCGCATCAAAGATAATCTTGGTTTCACCAATGACACCGATTGGAACGCAGTTGCGCCGCTGGTCCAAAAGGTGGTGGATGCGCAGACGGCAACCCGTGGCGCCGGAATGGGCAGAATGTTCCGCAATCGCGGCGGCAACAATGGCGGTGGTGGCGGCGGACAACAGCGTGGAGGCGGCATGTTTGGTGGCACTCCCAGCCCCGAAGAGCAAGCGTTGTCGTCGGCGCTCGATAACAATGCGCCCACCGACCAGATCAAAAGTTTGCTGGCCAAATATGAAGCCGCGCACCAGGCAAAATTGGCCGCCTTGAAACAGGCCCAGGACAATCTGCGCCAGGTGCTGACGGTCCCGCAGGAAGCGCAGGCCACGCTGATGGGCTTGCTTGATTGATCCAATCACCTAACGAGAAGCTGACGTTCATGAGCGAAACACTAGTCCAGGATGCCAAGCCACTGCTCGAGCGGATGGTTGCCAACCGGCAATTGTCGGCGATCGACGCGGATTTATTGCTCCGCGGCAAATCGCAGTTGCAGAGTGAGGACGAAATCCTGCGCTGGCTCGCGCAGGAGTACGGTCTCACTTACACCACGCTCGACGACGTGGATCCGGACCGCCAGCTTCTCTCTCTTTTTCCCGCGCGCATTCTCCTGAAAGAGGAGTTGCTGCCCCTGAAACGCGACAACGGCACGGTGGAAGTGGCCACGAGCCGGTTGTTCGCCACGCAGGGTTTGGATGCTTTGAAGACGATGACCGGTTTGAACCTCAAGCCGGTCATCGCTTCGAGCGAAGCCATCCAGCGCGAGATCAAAAAACGCCTCGGCGTCGGCGCCGATACCATCGGCACCCTCGATGAAGAGAAAGGCTTCCAGGTCGTCGATGAGAACGCCGAGGACACGAATCTGGACGAAGCGGCCGAGGACGAGGCTTCCATCATCCGCTTCGTCAATCAGGTCTTGAAGGACGCGATCGAATTGCGCGCGTCGGACATCCACCTCGAACCGTTCGAGGACGAATTTCGCATCCGTTACCGCATTGACGGCGTGTTGCAGGATGTCCCGGTGCCGGCCCAGCTTAAACGCTTTCAACCAGCCATCGTTTCCCGCATCAAGATCTTGAGCCATCTCAACATCGCGGAAAAGCGCCTGCCCCAGGATGGCCGCATCAAAGTCCGCATCGACGACGCCGAGGTGGACATCCGTGTTTCGATCATTCCGATGCTTCACGGTGAAGCGGTGGTCATGCGTTTGTTGCGGCAGAACGCCACGTTGCGTGGCATGGGCCAGCTCGATATGGCCGATCGCGAACTGGATTGCTTCCGCCGCGTGCTGCAATTGCCCCACGGCATCATCCTCGTCACCGGCCCCACCGGCAGCGGCAAGACTTCCACCCTTTATACCGCGCTGAACGAAATCAACGATTCCGTCCGCAAGATCATCACCATTGAAGACCCGGTCGAATACCAGCTCAAGGGCGTCAACCAAATCCAGGTGAACGAAAAATCCGGCCTGACCTTCGCGCGCGGCCTGCGCTCGATCTTGCGCCATGACCCGGACGTGGTTCTCATCGGCGAAATCCGCGACCAGGAAACGGCCCAGATCGCCGTGCAGGCATCGCTGACCGGGCATCTGGTTTTCTCGACATTGCACACCAATGACGCGCCCGGCGCGCTGACCCGCCTTGTGGACATGGGAGTGGAACCGTATCTGGTCGCCTCGTCACTCGAAGCGGTGCTGGCGCAACGCCTGGTCCGGGTGCTTTGTCCGCATTGCAAGGAGACCGACAATTCACCGACGGCCGAGGCGTTGAAGGCGCAACTGGGTATCCCCGCTTCGACCACCATTTACAAATCCACCGGCTGCCGCGAATGCCGGAACACCGGATTCTTTGGACGGCACGCCATCTTTGAATGGATGGACTCGGATAATGAGATCCGCCAATTGATTTTGAAAAGTGCCTCGACGGACCAGATCCGCGACGCCGCCCGCAAGGCCGGCATGAGGACGCTCGCTGAAGACGGCTGGCGCCTGGTACAGAAGGGCGTCACGACGGTGGAAGAAGTCCTGAGCGTAACCACGGCCAAGGAAGTGGCGCGCACGACCCGGAATGAAACCCTGGACACGGCGAAAAATGCGAAAACTCCCGCCGGTATCGCGGTGGGCCGCGCTTAAGCCATGCCCACGTTTCAATACAAAGCTTTGCAAGCCGACGGCCGGCTCGCCGAAGGGGTGTTGGATGCCCCCGGCCGGCCCGACGCGCTCCGGCAGATTGAAACGCTTGGGTTGCGCCCGGTCAATGTCGCTGAAAGAAGCTCCGCGTCTTCCAAAAAAGGTTCGCCGGGGCCGAATGGCTCGTCAATCCCTGGAAATTTTTCGTTCAAGTTCGAATCCAAAAAGGTCTCTCCCAAAGCGCTGGAAAATTTCACGCGCCTGCTCTCGAGCCTGCTGGCGGCGGGCGTGCCCTTGAGCCGGGCGCTGGTGATTCTTTACAAGGAATCGTCCGCGCCCGCGGTCTCCGCCAAATGGAAGCAAGTCCACGACCTGGTCGTGGATGGCATGTCGCTGGCCGACGCCATGGCGCAATCGCCCGAAACCTTTCCGCGCGTTTATACCGCGATGGTCGAGGCGGGCGAAGCCGGCGGGTTTCTCGACGTGGTGCTGGCGCAGATCGCCGAGTTTCAATCGCGCGAGAAGGAACTGAAAGGGAAAGTTCTGCAGGCAATGATTTACCCGTGTATTTTGTTTTGCCTGGCTTCGATCATCCTGACGGCCCTGCTGGTGTTTTTTGTGCCCATGCTCCAAAAAGTTTTCGTGACGATCCATGGCACACTGCCGTTGATCACCATTCTAATCATCGATGCGAGCCATTTCCTGCGTTCCTACGGGATCTTTTTGCTCATGGGCCTGGTGGTGGCGGGAGTTTCGTTGAAGACCTGGTTCGCCTCGGAGAAAGGCCGGCGCGTATGGGAGGGAATGATCTTGCGCTCGCCTTTGATCGGTCCGCTCGTCGCGCAATTCGCCATGGCGCGGTTCTGCCGGATGCTGGGCACCTTGCTCGGCGCGGGTGTGCCCCTGGTCCAGAGCCTGAACGTGGCGCGCCGCTCCATCGGCAACCAGATTCTGGTGGACGCCGTCGCGCAATCCATCGAGCGCGTGCAGCAGGGCGGGCGGCTGGGCCAAAGCCTGGCCGATTGCAAAGTGCTTTTCTCCAGTTCCGTCATGGAAATGATTTCCGTGGCGGAAGAAAGCGGCCGGCTGGATACCGAATTGGTGCGGCTGGCCGGCGTCACTGAAGGCGACCTGAACCGGAACATGCAGACGGCGGTATCGTTCGCCGAACCCCTCCTGCTCTTTTTCATCGCGGGTTTTATCGGCCTTATTTTTATCGGCATGTTGTTGCCGGTCCTATCCATGAGCCAATATATCAAATAAAAACTATCTATGAACATACAACCCACAAATCCTTCAAGTAACACGAAAATTTTGGTAGGGACATCGCGCTGCGATGTCCCCGCCCGCGCAGAGCGGGCGGAGTTCCGCAATGCGGGATACAAGGTTTACTCGGACAGTTGCTCCGCTGGACGCGGCGCGGACGGCGCAGCGCGCCGTCCCAACCAGGAACAGTGTCCAGGCGCGCCGTCACCCGTCACCCATCACGCCTCTGGTTTCACCCTCGTGGAAATGATGCTGGTCGTCGCCATCATCGGCATCCTGGCGGCCCTGGTCATCCCCCGGATCGCCGGGAAAAGCGAGGAAGCCAAAGAAACGGCCACGATGGCGGATATCAAAGGCGGCATCAAATCCGCGATCGATCAATTTGAAGTGGATAACGGCCGTTATCCCGGCAGTTTGCAGGACCTGATTCAGCAACCGCGCAATGCCAATAGCTGGCACGGACCGTATTTGGACCAGCTTCCGGTGGATCCCTGGGGCGACCCATATCAGTACCAGTTCCCCGGCAAACACAATGGTCCGAAGGGCTACGACCTTTGGTCCGAGGGACCGGACCAGAAATCCGGCACCGACGATGACATCGGTAATTGGGCAACATCAAAATGAATATCAGTTTGCCAATTGATCCCAGCGGTTTGCCTCTCATTAACACCGTGGCTTTAGCCCGGTGCAAAAGGCGACACGCCGTGAGAAACCGTTTCAACGGTTTGTCGGATGAAAAAGCCGTTGAAACGGCTGAGAACGTGTCTGAAAAATCGCGTTTGGTGTCCACCCTTCAGGGTGCCAGACAGGCGGAACACGCTAAAGTGTGGACACCAAACGGCTACAGCCCTGCTGGAAACTTTTCAATCTCCAATGGCCAATCGGCAATCATCAATCATCAATCATCAATCATCAATGGTTTCACGCTGATCGAATTGATGCTGGTCATGGCGCTGATCATCGTCGCGGTTTCCATCATCATGCCCCAGATGGAGAACTTTATGCGCGGGCGCGGGCTGGACTCGGAAGCCCGACGGCTGGCGGCTTTGATGCACGCGGGACAGTCCCGCGCCGTTTCGGAAGGGATGCCGATCGTGCTTTGGTTCGACACGAAACAAAATGAATACGGCCTCGAGGAAGAGACCCCGCCGAAAGGCGGCGACGCAAATGCGGAAGAATTATCGATGAACGAATACGTGCAGGTAGTGGTGAACACCAGCGGCGCCTCCGGCACAACGACGTTTCACAATTTGCCGGCGATCCGATTTTTGGCGGACGGCACCGTGGACGAGAACAGTCCGCAAACACTGCAAATGACGGAAGGCAACGACACATTGTGGTTCAACGAATTGCAAAACCATACCGGTTATGAAGTTAGCAACACGAAACAGTGACATTTGGCGTGTGATGCGCCCTGCCTCCGCCTTCACGCTCGTCGAAGTGTTGGCGGCCTTGTTGTTTATGGCCATCGTGATTCCGGTGGCCATTGAAGCGCTTCACGTGGCCAGCCTGGCCGGTGAAGTCGCGGCGCGCAAGGGCGAAGCCGCCCGCGTGGCCAGCCGGATTTTGAGCGAAGACCTGGTGACGACCAATTGGAGCGGCGGCGCGCGAAACGGAACGGTCACCGAGGGCGCGGATAATTTTACCTGGGCGTTGACCACGCAAAACTGGCCGCAGGACCAGATGGAGCAGTTGACCGCCGAAGTGACGTTTTTGGCGCAGGGCCATGATTATTCGGTGAAGATGAGCACGCTCGCGAACATGCAAGGCCAGACCACGCCCACCACCACCGCCATGCGATGAAAATCCAATCACAATCGGCAATCATCAGCGCCTTCACCTTGATCGAAATGATCCTGGCGATCGGCGTCGCCGCGATCGTGCTGATCACGGTCTGCACCGTTTTTTTTGCCGCGTTGCATTTGCGCGATGCCACTCAGGACCTCGTGGACAGCGAAACGCCGGTGGACCAGGCCACGGCCACGATGCAGCGTGATTTGGAATGCGTCGTCACCCCGACCAACGGCACTACCAAAGTTTTATCGGGTGACTTTCGCATCGGAAACATTTCCAGCGCCGGCATCGGCGAGCCGGTCTCGATAGAAATGTTCACCGCCACCGGTGAAGTGACTGAAAGCAAGCCCTGGGGGAAAATCCAGCGCGTCACTTATGAACTGCGTGATCCGGCAAATCCCACCAGTCCGGGAAAGGATTTGATCCGCACGGTCACCCGCAATCTCCTCCCGGTGGCGACGCCCGACATCGAAGACCAATGGATGATGGGCGGCGTCCAAAGCATCACTTTTTCCGGATACGACGGCACGCAATGGTGGACCAGTTGGGACACGACCGGCGTGACTTCCCTGAACACGAATCTGCCCACCGCGGTGAAGGTGGACATCCAATTTGCCGGAAACGATAACATCGCCCCGATTGAATTAGTCGTGCCAATCGATTCGGTGTCCCGCACGAACCGGGCGGCGGCCAGCAGCGGTACCGGGACAACGGGAAATACCGGGACGGGAGGCTAACCCGAACTTGATATGAAGTTGACTTGTACAACATCGCACATGGATCCCCGCGCCGCCCGAGGCACGGTGCTCATCATTGTGCTTTGGATTGCCATCGGGCTGGTCAGCATCGCGTTGTATTTCGCCAATTCGATGACCTATGAGCTTCGCGCGTCGGACAATCGCACTTCCGGGTTGGAGAGTGACGAGGCCATCGAAGGAGCGGCGCGTTACATCACCTATGTTCTGGCGAATTACGCCACGAACGGCGCGGTACCGTTGAATACTCAATTCAAATGCGAGGCCGTGCCGGTTGGCGATGCCCATTTTTGGCTGATCGGCCGGGACCCTTCGGAGACGCCTTCCTCCGACCCGACGTTCGGGCTGGTGGATGAAGCCTCGAAGCTGAATGCGAACTACGCCACCACTAATGCTCTATATAATTTGCCGAACATGACGATGGATTTGGCCGATGCCATTGTGGATTGGCGCAGCACCAACGGCCTGGGAACGCTATCGCTCAATTACAATACCCTCGGTTATGAGGACAAGCATGAACCGTTTGAAAGCGCCGATGAATTGCGGCTGGTCTATGGCATGACTTTTGACCTCCTATACGGCAATGACCTGAACCGCAATGGTGTGCTGGATACCAGCGAACAAAAATCCGGCGCCGTCACCGAAGTGGAACCCGGGCTGGCCGAATACCTCACCGTTTACACGCGCGAGCCGAATTTCGATCCCGTCACCGGCGATTCGTTGACCAACGTCAACACCGCCACCCGCTCAGACCTGTCAACCTTGTTCCAGGATGAAGGCGTCGGCAATGCCACCAGACTCGCAGGCCAGATTTACAACAGCATTCATGGGAGCACTTATACCCGGGGGGCTTCTCCGACCTGCCAGGGTATTTTGGATCTTTGCCGGCGTTGCAAGACCTATGGCATGAGTTCGGACGATTTCGCCAAGATTTATCCCACCGTCACCACCAGCACGGCTTCATACATCCGCGGCCGCGTCAATATTAACACCGCCAGCGAGACGGTCTTGACGGCGTTGTTCATGGGACTGGGCATCGACGAAAGCACCGCGGACAGCGCGGCCCAAACCCTGGTCACGTATCGCCAGCAAAATCCCGACAATCTGAATTCCGTGGCCTGGATGATCGATGCCCTGGGCGCCAGCAGTCCGGTGGTCATGACGACCGCTTCATCGGGCGACTATGTAACTGCGCGCAGTTATCAATTCACGGCGGACATCGCGGCGGTGGGGCCTTATGGCCGGGGTTACCGGCGGGTAAAATTCATTTTCGATACCAGTGACGGCACACCCAAGATCATTTACCGGGAGGATTTGTCCCAGCTTGGGTGGGCGCTCGGTGACAAGGCCCGTCAAACCTGGGTCGCAAACGCAACCGGAAACGCAAATGGCAGCAATGAATAATATTTTGAAAATCAATTTTGGAAAAAACCGGCGGCTGACGGGCCTCCTGGGCCTGTCCTTGGACGGCAGCCGGCTGGACGGCGTGGTGCTGCGCCGGACGAACGGCGCTCTGCAGCTTCAACAAACGTTTTCCGCGACGCTTACGCTCGATCCATTGACCGCCGCGCCGGAATTGGTCGGCCGCGAGATCCGGAATCATCTGGAAGCCGCGGGCGTGCGCGAACGCCATTGCGTTATCGGCGTGCCCCTGAAATGGGTGCTGGCGGCTTGCACGGAATTGCCGCCGCTGCCGGAAGCCGACGCGGCCAGCCTGCTGCAGATCGAGGCCGAACGTGGATTCCCCTGCGATGTCTCGACGCTGCAACTGGCCGATTCGCGTTGCGCGCTGGCCGGGGACAAGAAACTCGTGACGCTGGCCGGCATCTCCAAAAGCCAGATTGAGCCGCTCCTGCTGGTGCTGGCGGCGGCCAAATTGAAGCCAGTCAGTTTTGCGCCGGGCTTGACGGCGTTGCAACTTCCGGGCAACGAGGGCGTCATGGCCCTGTCCATCGGTGAGACGAGCGTCGGCTTGCAGGTCACTGCCAATGGCGGCATCGCGGCCTTGCGCACATTTGAAGGCGCGGTGGAAAATGAAGGGAGCCGCCGTGAATTGCAGGCCCGCCTGGTCACGCGCGAAGCGCGAATCACCCTGGGACAATTGCCGTCCGAACTTCGCGCCACCGTCAAACGCATCCGCATTTTCGGCCCGCGCGAATTGGCGCGCCAACTGGCCGATGAGATGGAATTGAGCTTCGAGGCGATGGGCATGGCCGTGGAAGTCGTTGAAAAATTTCCGCCCGGTGAATTCGGCGTGGAGCTTCCGATGAACGCGCCGGTCTCGGCGGCATTCTGCCTGGCGGCGCGCCGGCTGGCTGGCCAATCGCTGCCTTTCGATTTTTTGCCGCGCAAATTGACCGTCCTCGAGCAATTTGCCGCAAAGTATGCCTCCGGCAAACTTCGCAGCGTCGGCGCGACGGCCGCGGCCATCCTGGGCATCGTTGTCTTATTGTTCCTCTACCAGGAAATTCAATTGATCAGCCTGCGTTCGCAATGGCGGGGGATGTCCGCCAAAGTCAATGACTTGGCGGCGCTGCAAAGCAACATCCAGGAATACCAGCCCTGGTACGACACCACGTATCACGTGCTGGCGATTTTGAAACAATTGACCCTGTCCTTTCCCGAAGATGGCTCGGTCACCGTCAAAACGATTGAGATCCACAGCGGCAACATGGTGACCTGCACGGGCACGGCGACCGACAATTCGGCGTGGCTGCGCACTTACGCCAGACTGCAATCGGCGCCGGGCATGAATAATATCACCGTTGAACAAACCCGCGGCCGGGCGCCGATGGAATTTACCTTCGATTTTCAATGGGGCAACGAAACTGGAGGCACACAATGAATATGAAGAACCGCGAACAATTTTTGATGGTCATTACCATCATTGCGCTGGCGTTATTGCTCGGCGATTGGGTGGTCTTTGAACCGCTCTCGAAGTTATGGACCGCGCGCGAAAAGGCCATCGCGGAATTGCGCCAGCAGGTCAGCAGCGGCGGGACCATGATCCGGCGTGAGGCCGGCATCCGCAGCCGATGGCAGCAGATGCAATCCAATGCGCTGCCGGGCGCCGCTTCGTCGGCGGAACTGCAAATGTCCCGCGCCTTTGACCGGTGGTCCCAATCCAGCGGCGTCAATATCGAAAACCTCACCCCGCAATGGCAGGATGACGAGACGAATTATTCAACCCTCGATTGCCGCGTGGATGCCACCGGCGACCTCCAGACCTTGACGCGATTTCTTTACCAGATTGAAAGCGACCCGATGGCCGTGCAGATCCAATCGGTCGATTTGATGGCACGCGACGACCAGGGCCAGCAATTGAGCCTGGGCCTGGAACTCAGCGGCCTGGCCCTTGTTTCCAACCCACAATGAGCCTTATTCAACTGAATGAACCCTAAACAACATTCCGGAATCCTCTTGCGAACGCTGATGGCTGCGATGGCCGCCCTGGCGTTGACGGCAGGCATTTGCGGCGCTCAATCCACCAACGATTCCACGGACAATTCCACGATAACGGATTTCAGTTCGTTCCAGGTCATTCCGCAAAAGAATATTTTTGACCCCAACCGTTATCCGCGCGAAACGCAGAATTATCACCGCCAACGTTCGCAAGGTGTCCCCACTTTTTCGCTGGCCGGCACGATGAGTTATCGCCGGGGAATGTTCGCGTTTTTTAATGGCACGGACCCCGATTATCAGAAAGCCGTCGAGAACGGCGGAACAATCGCCGGGTTTACCGTCACGAACATCACCATGACCAACGCTTGTTTGATCGCGGGCAAAAAAACCATCGCTTTGGCCGTGGGCGCCGCCATGCAACAGGACGGCGACAATTGGGACTTGAACAACAACAATGTGCCGGTGATGCCGGAAGCGGCCGGCGCGGATGCTTCCTCAACGGCGAACCCGCCATCGGATCAAACACCGGCGGCGAGCACGGATTCGAGCGGGGGAAATGATGTCTTAAAACGATTGATGCAACAACGACAACAGCAATTAAAATGAAAAACCTAATCCTAAAAATCATGGTGGTGTGCGTGTCGGGATTTATCATCCCGGCCAGCGCCCAAAACAGTCCGGACCAACCGTCCGGCACCAACGATGTGCCAACGCCGGCGCCAACGGCGCCAGCCATGCCCGCCGCCGATCAAACCCCCGCCAATCCGGACGAACTGCGCCTGAATTTCCAGGACGTGCCGCTGCAGTCGGTCCTGAATTACCTGAGCGACGCGGCGGGATTCATCATCATCATGGACACGCCGGTCCGCGGCAATGTCAGCGTCATCAGCAGCCATGCCTTGACCCGTGACCAGGCGGTGGACCTGTTGAATACCGTCTTAAATCAAAACGGCCTGGCCGCCATTCGCGGCGGAACCGACAACCAGACGCTGACGATTGTCCAAAAGGGCGACGCCAAGACGCGAAACATACCCGTGCAAGTCGGCAATGATCCCAAGAGCGTTCCGAGCAATGATGAGATCGTGACGCAAATCATCCCCATCCGGTACGTGGACGCCAGCCAGTTGGTCTCCGACCTGTCTTCATTTGTTTCTCCGGATGCGACGGTGGTCGCCAATCAGGCGGGCAATTCAATCGTCATCACCGACACCCAGTCGAACATCAAACATTTGATGGAAATCATCGAGGATATCGATTCGAGCGCCGCCGGCGAAACGGATATCAAGGTAATTCCCTTGCATTACGCCAATCCGAACGACGTGGCGACCGAGTTGGGTAATGTTTTCCCGTCCAGCACTTCCGGCAGTGGGACCCAATTACCGATTCGCTTCGGCGGCGGCAGGTTTGGTGGATTCGGCGGATTCGGCGGATTCGGCGGTGGCGGCGGTGGTGGGGGTGGCGGAGCAGGGGGCACCAGTACCGCGGATCGCGCTCAAAAACAATCACAAGTGACGGCCGTGGCCGATTCACGCACACAATCGGTCATCGTCATGGCCTCGAAAGACCTGATGCCGGAGATTGAAAATATGGTCCATGGTTTGGATATTCCCTCGCCGCGCGACCAGAATGTCTATGTGGCCCACATCGACAATGCGGACCCGAACCAGGTCTTGCAGGTGTTGCAGGGAATGTTCCCCAGCAGCAACAATCGAAACAGCTCCGCAAATTCGCAGCAGGCTGAAACCAGCGCGCTCATCCAACGTGCCAATAACAACGCCACGACCGTCGGGAATACTTCTTCAACGCTCAGCCAGGGCTTGAGTGGCAGCGGTGGCGGCGCTGGCGCTGGCGGTCGCGCAATTCCTTGAACCATTTAACCAATAATAAAATTATGAAATTACAACATATGAAAACAACAGCCGGCATTCTGGCGCTTCTATTGTGTGCTGCCATGGGGCTGCAAGCCCAAAATCGGGGCGGTGGCGGCGGCGGGTTCGGCGGCTTTGGTGGTTTTGGCGGGGGCCGCGGCGGATTCGGCGGATTCGGCGGATTTGGTGGCGGCGCCAACAATAACAATAACAATTCCGGCACCTATAATAATAACGGTTCCGTGGGCAGCGCGACCTTTTCGGTGGACCCGGACACGCACACCATCACGTGGACCGCCGACGCCGAGACCAGCGCGCAGATCAGTAATGTTCTCGCCAGTCTCGACCGGCCCAAACCCCAGGCGCTCATCAAAGTCGTCTTTCTCGAGGTGCAACATAATAATTCGCTCGACATCGGCGTCGAAGGCGGCTGGACGGGAGCGGCGGGAAGCCAGCAGGTCAGCGCTGCGAATATTTTTGGCCTGGCCGGCTTGAACGGCGTGGCCACGAATTTCACCGCGCTCGGTCAGGCCATCCCGGCGGGATTCCCTACGCCCACGGCCAATTCGCCGTTAAGCTCGGGCGGCCTCTATCAAGTCCTCGGCACGGATTTCCAGGCAACGCTGCGCGCCATCGCCCAGGCCGGAAAGGCGGAGATTCTTTCGCGCCCGTCCATCATGGCGCGCGACGGCCAGCCGGCCACCATCCTGGTGGGACAGCAAGTTCCCCTGGTCACCGGCATCAGTTATGAAGCGGTCGGCAATACCACGGTGCCCATCAACAACATCCAATATACGCCCGTCGGCATCCAATTGAATGTCACTCCCTTCATTTCAGACAATTACGTGGAAATGATCGTCACGCCCCAGGATTCACAGATTGATCCCACCTTGACGGAGCCGATTGGCGGCGGGGTAAATGCGCCCGTGATCGATACCCGTTCGGCTGATACCGTGGTGGTGACGCCCGATGCGCAGACCGTCGTCATCGGCGGCTTGATGGAAAACGACAAATCAACCAGTTCCAGCAAAATCCCGTTATTGGGAGACATCCCCCTGTTCGGAGCGTTATTCCGGTCACGAAGCGACGCCGATTCCAAATCTGAACTGCTCATCTTTCTGACGCCGCATATCGTCCATGCGCCGCGTGAACTGGCGGGCTTGTCTATGCCCGGCCAGGGAGATTACATCACCAATTCGGTCACCGAGCAGGAATTGGATCAATACCTGGAACGGGTGCCGATGAAGAAGAATTAACGCCGATCCATGCTACTCAGACGGCGCAATTCTTTGGTGTACGGCCTCATCCTCGGGGCCTGGTTGCTGGTCGTTGGCTGGCAGATGGAGGAGCATCAGCGGGTGCAGGAAGCGGCCATGAAAGACCTGCGTAATCGTTCCTGGGAAATCTCCGATACCTTGAGCGCCGAGGTGCGCGCCTTGAGTTTCCGGGAAACTCTTATTGAAGACCGGCTGAAACCGGTCCTGGATGAATTGGTCGCCAGCCGCACCAATCAACTCGCTCCTTCCCCGGGTGTCCTTTCTATCATGCTGTTGAACTCGGCTGGCGAGCCGCTCGTCACCGCCGGCAATACCAACCTGATACCTGAAGGGATTTTTTCGGAAGTAGAATTATGGACTAGTGACAATGTCACCTTCGTAAATCCCCTGTGGGGGCCTACCCTCAATTCGGAAAATAACACCAATCCCGTGGTTATCCTGCCACCTTTCCGGGATTTAACGAATTTCCTTTCGCATGGTACTTTCCCTACCAATGATTTTTTTGGCACGAATGGCAATTTCGGCACGAACGGCATGATGGCTCGCGACAACGGCCGTCCGGGCAGGCGCCCGGGCTGGATGCGCTACATGAGTGGCATGAGTGAAGAACAATTGAATACATTGTTCGCGCAGCGGGAATTGCATGGGTTGGTCCTGTGCATGTCCACGACAAGTTTGCGCGCGGCCGTCACGGATGATTTCTGGCTGCGCGCCATCATCATCTTTTTTGCAGGGATCTCCGCGATCGGCGTCGGGGTGGCCTGGCGCAATCTCGCCAAAACATCCGAATTGGAGATCCGCCTCGTGCGCGCCAGCGAATTGAATTCGCATCTCAAGGAGATGAACCTGGCCGCCGCCGGCCTCGCCCATGAAACCCGCAATCCCCTCAATATCATCCGCGGCATGGCCCAGATGATCTCCAAATCCGACGCCCCGGCCGAGCTGCGTGACAAAGCGCGCGCCATGGTGGATGAGACGGACAAAGTCACCGCGCAGTTGAATGAATTCATCAACTATTCGCGCCCGCGCGAAGTGCGCCGCGCGAAGATCCCATTGAACGCGGCCGTGGCCGAGGTCATCCGCGCGCTGGATTACGATATCGCCGAGAAGAAAATCCGCGTCGAGAACAAAGTCGAGGCGGTGTCCATCGAGGCGGACGAGCAATTGCTCCGGCAGGTTCTCTTTAACCTGTTGCTCAACGCCACCCAGGCCGTCGGCGAAAACGGCCAGATCCAATTTTCCGCCAAAAAGAACGGCGCCACCGGGGTAAAACTCGAGATCCGCGACAACGGCCCTGGCGTTCCGCCGGACCAGCGCCTCGAGATTTTCAAACCCTATTTCACCACCCACCAAAAGGGGACCGGCCTGGGCCTGGCGGTCGTCCAGCAAATCGTCCAGGCGCACGGCTGGGAAATCCAATGCCTCGCCAATGAACCGCAAGGCGCGGTTTTCCGCATCAGCCATTTGAAATTGGCGGTTTGAAAAATTGACGGCGGATGGGGCGGGTTTATGGAAGGCATTTGGCCGTTACACCATCACGCCTTTGCCGGATGCAATTCGCCATGGAGTCTGGCCAACGCCTTGGCCAGCGCGTCCCAATCGGCTTCCGTTGTCTCCCATCCCGCGCTGAATCGCACCGCGCGCATCGCTTGCGCCGTTTTGAAACCCATCGCCGCCAGCACGTGCGACGGCTCCTCCTTGCCCGTCGTGCAGGCCGACCCCGTCGAAACCGCGAAGCCGGCCTTGTCCAGCCGGACCACCCAAAGATGTTTGCGGTCGCCGTCGGGCATCAGCGCCGAGACGGTGTTCCACAGGCGGGGCGATTTGGCGCCGAGGATCACCGCTTCGGGGACGGTCCGCAAAAATTCGCGCTCAAAATTCTCGCGCCAGATGCCGCGCAAAAGATGCTGGCTGTGGGTGATCTGTTTTTCGCGGACCTCGAGCGCCGCCAGCATTGCGGCGATGATCGGAACGTTTTCCGTGCCGGCGCGGTTCCCGCGCTCCTGTTTGCCGCCCAGCAGCAGCGGCGTGAGTTGCGTCTTGCGCGGAATTTTTAAAAACCCCACTCCCCGCGGCCCGCCAAATTTGTGCGCCGCCCCGCTCACGAAATCGCATTGCCCCAATTCTTTCGCCGGCATCTTGCCAAGCCACTGGACGGCGTCCGTGAAAAAAGGCACTTCATAGCTCTGGCAGATCGCGAGGATTTCCCGCCAGGGCTGCATGACGCCTGTCTCGTTGTTCGCCGCCATCACGCCGATAAGACCGGGACGCAGGTCCGCAAGCTCCATCGTGAGCCATTCGATATCGATGACGCCGTCCGGCGTGACCGGGATCAGCTTCAGCCGCTTGCCGAAATAATGCTGCGCCGATTCCATCACGCAGGGGTGTTCAATGCCCGAGATCCATACTTCGGCCTTTGCCTCCAGGGTGCGCGCGAAATGATGCATCACCGTGTTGTTTGCCTCCGTGGCGCCGCTCGTCCAGATGATTTCGGCGGGATGGCAGCCCATGAAATAGGCGAGTCTCTCTCTCGCGGCGCTCAATGCCGCCGCCGCCCGTGCCCCCGCCTGGTGCATGGACGATGGATTGCCGCCGATCTTCTCGGTGGTTTCCAGCCACGCGTCGCGCGCCTCGCGCATCACCGGCGCGGTGGCATTGTAATCAAAGTAAATCACGGGCTGGAAAAGATACATTTTCCCAAAGAACTGGCGAGTTTTTTTGGCGGCCTCTCACAAAGGGGGAGGCGCCCCCCCATCAGAGTCTTGCCAGGATTTTTTTATGCGCCGAATGGAAGGCCAGTCGCTCCAATTGCCGCTTCGTCCGCCACGTGCCCCGGGAATTTTGGGGGCTTTTACCGATTCCACCCGGAACGCCTCCAGCGTGATTCGATATCGGGTGATGGAATGTTTGAAGGCGCAGAGCGGCTCCATCCCGCCGGTGAAGAGCCGAAGTGATCGTTGAAATGCGCCGCCGGGGATTTTTTGTCGCCGTTGGTTTCGAGATTCGGAAATTCCCACAGGTGCGCGTTGACCACCCCGGCGGGACGCCGGCATACGAGAAATTTTCCGTCCCGGCCAATGACAAACGCGATGAATTGCCGGGCGGTTGTCCTTGCGCGTTGGCTGCGGTTGGGCAATTCCGCGATGCGGTCGTCGTGGAAGGCGATGCAATGTTTTTTTGCCGGACAGACCGCGCATTGCGGATTTCGCGGCGTGCAGATCAACGCGCCTAACTCCATGAGGGATTGGTTCAGATGCGAGCAGGCGTTCTTCGCCTTCGTGGCTTTCGCGCGATTGACCAGCTCTTTGGCGATTTGCCAAAGCCGCTTGTTGGTTTCCTTTTCGCGCGGGTCTTTGGCGATGCCAAAGATCCGCGCCAATACGCGGATCACATTGCCGTCGAGAACGGGCGTCGGTTGGTTGAAGGCGATGCTGCAAATTGCGCCAGCGGTGTAGCGGCCGATTCCCGGCAGCGCCAGCACGTCGTCGAAACGATTGGGGAATCGTCCTCCATCCTCTTTGACAATGATTTGCGCGGCCTTTTGAAGATTGCGCGCGCGCGTGTAATAGCCGAGGCCTTCCCATAATTTATGAATTTTATCCAGGCTCGCGTTGGCGGCGGCCTTGATGGAGGGCAGTTCATGCATCCAACGCTCCCAAAACGGCATGACCGTTTTGACCTGCGTCTGTTGCAGCATGATTTCAGAGACCCAGATCGCATAGGGATCGCGCGTCCGACGCCAGGGCAGATCGCGCGCGTTCCGCGAAAACCAATCCAACAGCTTTGAAGCGATGGCGGTGATTTTCCGCTTTGGCTCAAATCGATTCAATTGCCGATGGTTACTTGCAGGGGTTGATCGCGCCGTGCGGCGAGCCGTTCGGTTTCGGCCGCCCATTCGGTGGCATTGGTGAAATCGCCGCTGCGGTCCCAACATGCCCCGAAATAAAAGTCCAGCGGCTGCCCTTGCTGGAGGGTGGTGATGGCCAGCAGATTGCGGATGGGCGGCGCGCCCTCATGGGTGGGCTGCGGCACGTCCGCATGTATTTTTGAGTCCGGCAGGTCCTGCTTGTCAGTCGTGAATTCCGTCACCGCGCCCCGGGGCAGGACGATGGCAGTGCCGATGCGCCCCTTGGGTTTGTCTTCCGGCTGCCAATAGCTCATCCAGCCGGCCGCCTGGTCATTCGTAATCTCTTCGGTCCCGTTGGCGCCACAAGCGCGTTCAGCCAATCCCACAGCCAGGGTCAGCGGCCATTTATCGCTCGTGAAAGTGCTTTGGTCTTTGCTGAAGAACGAGTTGGCATCGATGCTGATGCGCTTGACCTCGGAGATTTTTCCGCCGTTGCCGGCGTCCCAGGGATCGTACATCAGTTCAAACTCGGAACGGATGGGGCCGGTCGTGATCAATTTCCAGGTATGGTAGTTGCTGGAAACATGAAGCTGGTTTCCGTCCCAAACGCCCGTGCCGCCGCAGCCGCGGCTGTTCCCCACGCGATAATCGTCCATGAACTCGCCGTTGTCGTAGTGGTAATGTTTGGTCGCATACATCACGTCGCAGATCAAAATGTGATTCTTTTTAATCCAGACATCCGGGCCGCTGCTGATGGTGCCTTCGGCGGGGATCAGTGCCAGGCCATAACTGCGATGGGCGATGCGATCGCTTTCCCAGCAAAAATCGTCATCGCGTTCAGGGACATACCGCGCCATGGTTTTGACGATGGGCTGCGGTATGCCGGGCAACTTTGAAGCATCCAGGATCTCATAGGTCCGGCTCTCACCGGGAGCCAGGTCCACCTGAAAAAGCAGTTCGTTGGTGTCATCACTTGGACTATAGACTTGTGAATCCAAAATGCGGCTCGACATGCCGTCCATCACGGCGATCGGTTTGCCGGAAGTGAGCAGCATGTCCAGGGGATTGGAGCCGGGCGCAATTTTGCTTGCGGCGATCTCAACCGTCTCGCAATCGCGCCGGAAGCTGGCGGGATTGGTGACTTTGACCACGATGTGTTTGGTGTTGGCCAAAAGGGCCATCCGATAAACTTCGCTGCCGGCCAACAAAAATGTTCCGGCCCCATAAGGAGCGTTCGTTTCAGCGGGAAATAACGCAGGAGCGGAACCGGCAGGCTGAACATGGGTGACTTTGCCGTCGGCATCCACACAGTCGCCCAGGGCGGTCCAGGCCTTGTCCACCGCCGTACCATAGGTTGCGGGGTCGAGCAGGCCCTGGTTGATTCCCCAGGCCAGGCCGTAGGTGAAGAGCGCCGAGCCGCTGGCTTCTGGCGTGGGATAATCCTGCGGATCGAGCAAACTGGAGCGCCACAGGCCGTCGGGTTGCTGGCTGGCCAGGACCGCGCCGGCCATGTCCCTGAATAATTGCTCGAAACGCGGGCGGTCAGGATTGTTGGCCGGCAAATATTGAAGTGTGCGGGCGATCCCGGCCAGCACCCAGCCGTTGCCGCGGTCCCAAAAACTCTTCTGGCCATTTTGTTCGTGTTTGTCCAATGCCGAGCTGTCGCGATAGAACAGATGCGAGTTCGTATCATAAAGAAAATCGGTGGTGCGCCAGAAATTCGTGACGGCAAAATCCAGATAGCGCGGGTCATCGGTCGCGGCATAGAGCCGCACCCATGAGGGGGGCGCCATAAAGAGCGCGTCGCACCACGACCAGGTGTCAGAGGCCGGCCATTGCAGGCTTTGATTGGGCGAAGGATTGTCCAGGATGAAATCCATTTTCTGGCGCATCGGCCCGATCATGTCGTTTTCGCGGTACTGGAAATACAGTTCAGCCCAGACCTGGCCGATGCATTGGTCGTCGGCGTGATATATCCGCCCGCGATATTGGGGCAGCGACCAGTCATTGGTTTCGCCCAGGGCCAGCATCGCGTCGCGATACTTCGGGTCGCTGGAAATCCCGGCCAGCGCCATCATCCCGATATCGCCGACGCCGCAGATCCAACCCGTAGGGCGGTTGGTTTCCGGATGCGCCAGTTGCCAGTCGGCGACGCGCTGCATCACTTTCAAGACCGGCGCCGGTTCGAGGGCCGTCGTTTGCGCCGATACCTGGAAAATGGGGATGACCAAAGAAGCTAAGGCAACCGTTATCAGCGATTGGCGAAAAATTGTATTCATACTCAAAAACTTTCGGACTATGGTTTCCAACATCCTTGATAAAAACGCGGGCGCAGACAATTAAATTAACGTACTAGATATAGCCAGTTCTGGCGATGGCAGATGCAAATTCTTTATTTAAAATGAATTAAATCTCCAGCGCCACGATGAACTGTCCAACATTTATCCTCGGAATTTTGGCAGCCCTGTTTCTCCCGCTGATCCCGGGCAGGGCGCAGGACATGCGCGCCACTCAATCGTTTGATCCGGATTGGCGCTTTATCCAGGACGATCCATCCAATGCGGAGCAAATGGCGTTCGACGACAGCGCATGGCGTCCGGTGAACGTGCCCCATGATTGGAGCATCGCCGGGCCGTTTGCGGAGACAAATCTGGCCGGAGGGGCCGGCGCCTTTCTGCCGTCCGGTGTCGCCTGGTATCGGAAACATTTTGTGCTGCCGCGGGGAGAATCCCAACGGCATTTCTTTATCGAATTCGACGGCGTGATGGCCAACAGCGATGTGTGGATCAACGGTTTTCATCTCGGCCATCGCCCTTATGGCTATGTCAGTTTCAGTTACGAACTCACGGGCCATTTGAACGATGGCGGCGATAATGTGCTGGCCGTTCGCGCGGACACTTCGGCGCAGCCCGCCTCCCGCTGGTATGCCGGCGCCGGGATCTACCGGCACGTTCGGCTGGTGGAGACCTCGCCCGTTTATACCCCGCAATGGCAGACTTTTATTTCCACGCCCTCCGTCAGCCAGACGCAGGCGACGGTCCATGCGCAGGTCCTGGTGACCAATGATGACGGCGCGCCGCGCAAAATTTTCCTGAACATTTCCATTCTCGACCCCGAAGGCCGGCTCATTGCCGCGGCCCAAACTCCGGCGCAAACCATCCCTGGTTCCGCGTCCGCCCCATTCGACCAGGACCTCGTCGTCGGAAATCCCGAGCCATGGACATCGGCCATCCGGCGCTCTATCAGGCCCGGGTGGAAGTTTGCGCATCCACGCCCTCCATGACCAACGCGCCGGTCCTGGACGATAATCGCGTCTCGTTTGGCATCCGGGAATATCATTTCGACGCGGCCACGGGCTTTTGGCTCAACGGCAGGAATTTCAAGATCAAGGGAGTTTGCTTGCACGAAGAGGGAAGCGCGTTCGGGGACGCCATTCCGCTGGGCGTTTGGGAGGAGCGATTGCAGACCTTGAAGGCGCTGGGCGTCAACGCCATTCGCACCGCACATAACCCGCCGGCGCCGGAATTCCTTGACCTGTGCGACCGCATGGGGTTTTTGGTCATGGACGAATTTTTCGATTGCTGGACGGTCGGAAAAAATCCGTACGATTATCATCTGTATTTCAGGGAATGGTCCAAACAGGATGAGCGCGACAGCATCATGCGGGACCGGAATCATCCATCCATCATCCTGTACAGTGTCGGCAACGAGATCCATGACACGCCCCATGCGGAGCTGGCCAAAGGCATCCTCAAAGGGCTTTTGGAAGTCGCCCACGCAACTGATTCCACTCGGCCGGTCACGCAAGCCTTGCTGCGCCCTAATGCAAGCCACGACTACGACGACGGACTCGCGGATATGTTGGACATCGTCGGCCAAAATTATCGCGAGAATGAAATTCTGGCGGCGCATGACCAAAAACCGGCGCGTAAAATTATCGGCACCGAGAACCATCCCGATCGCATGGCCTGGCTGGCCTTGCGCGACCATCCGGCCTATGCGGGGCAATTTCTTTGGAGCGGCATCGATTATCTGGGCGAGTCGCGCCGATGGCCGGTCATCGCGGCCGGTTCAGGATTGTTGGACCGCACGGGCGGAATCAAACCGATCGGTTACCAGTATCAAAGCTGGTGGTCTGACCAGCCGATGGTTTTCATCACTCGCCGGGTGGCGCCCGCCCAGCGGGTCAGCTCAGATCCGGGATTTACCCCGCTGGACGCCCGGCCGGTTTTGTTTCCCGATTGGACCCCGAAAAACCTCGGCCCCCACCAGGAAAACGTCGAAGTCTATTCCAATTGCAAAGAGGTTGAATTGTTCCTGAACGGCAAATCTCTCGGAGTGCGGGATATTCATGAGGACGCCTCGCCAAGAGTTTGGGACGTGCCCTTTGTTCCGGGCAAACTTAAGGCCGTTGCCCGAAACGGCGGCGGAGCCCTCGCCACAGATGTCTTGGTCACCGCCGGCCAGCCGGCCAGGATTGTCCTCACGACCGACGACAAAAATATCGCGGATGATTGGGACGCGGTTGCATTTGTGCGGGCTGAGGTGGTGGACCGGCACGGGATTTTGGTGCCGGGCGCGGACAATTTGATTTCATTCACCGCGTCCGGTCCCGGCACGATCGCCGCCGTGGATAGCGCGGACAATGCCTGCCACGATCCTTTCCAGGCGGGCCAACGTCACGCTTTCAGAGGGCAATGCGTGGCCTGCCTCAAAGCCAATGGGGTTTCAGGGCGGGTCCGGGTCAGCGCCTCCAGCCCCGGCTTGAAAGAGGGCAACCTCTCCCTCCGAATTTCAGACCCTAACCAGAAATGATGATTGTTTCGCCGGCATTTTTTTCAGATAGTATTCGCAATTCCAATAAATAAAAAATCATGACACCGAATCCCTTCCTTGGCGTTTTCCTGCACTGGTGCGGCGGCCTGGCCTCCGGCAGCTTTTATGTGCCGTACAAAGGCGTGAAGAAATGGTCCTGGGAAACCTACTGGCTGGTCGGCGGCATTTTTTCATGGATCATCTGCCCGTGGCTTTTCGCATATTTCATGACCAATGACCTGTTCGGCGTACTCAAGCAGCAATCGATGAGTACGTTGTGGTGGACGTATTTCTTTGGCATATTGTGGGGACTGGGAGGTTTGACGTACGGATTGACGATGCGGTACTTGGGATTGTCTCTGGGCACAGGCGTGGCGTTGGGATATTGCGCCGCCTTTGGCACGCTGGTCCCCCCCATCTTCAAAGCGTTAACTCCCAATTTTTTTGTCTTTGCCGGCAGTGCGAACATCGTTGACCTGATGCAATCCAGTTCAGGGCAGGTGACCCTGGCGGGCGTGGGCGTCTGCATGGTCGGCATCGTCATCGCGGCACTGGCGGGCTATACGAAGGAAGCGCAAATGCCGGAAGAACAGAAAAAGAAATCCATCAAGGAATTTAATTTCAAGAAGGGCATTTTGGTCGCGACTTTTTGCGGCATCATGAGCGCCTGCTTTGCCTTTGCCTTGCAGGCGGGCAAAGGCATCAATGCAGCCTCCCTGGCCGCGCACACCAATCCCATCTGGACCGGCCTGCCCGCGTTGCCGGTTTTGTTGCTCGGCGGCTTTACCACCAATTTCATCTGGTGCGTTTTGTTGAACATCAAAAACGGCAGCGGTTACCAATATCTCGCATCGCACGTGAAGCCGGAACACGCCCATCATGGCGGCACTGGCAGCGAACACGCCCCCGCCGGTGCGGCCGCAGCGAATGCCGGTGCCCTTGATTTAAAGATTCCTGTGTTGCCGAATTATCTTTTTTCGGCGCTGGCGGGCACGACCTGGTATTTCCAGTTCTTCTTTTATACCATGGGCGCCACACAGATGGTGCCGTATGACTTCGCGTCCTGGACCCTCCACATGTCCAGCATCATCATTTTTGCGACGATGTGGGGATGGATTTTCCATGAATGGAAAGGCTCCAGCAGGAAAGCGCATTTGCTGATTGCTGGCGGCATCGCCACCCTGGTGCTTTCCACCGTCGTCATCGGCCTGGGAACGGCCATGAGTGGCGGAAAATCTTTCCACCAGATCGTCCACATGCTTTTCGGCGCAGCCTAAAATGCAGCGGCACGCCTTCAAGATGAAATTGAAGCCGGGCGTCGCGGCTGAGTACCAAAAGCGTCACGACGAAATCTGGCCCGAATTGCAAAAGGAATTGCGCGCCGCGGGCGTCTCGGATTACTCGATTTTTTTTGACGCGGATACCCTCACGCTTTTTGCCGTGCAAAAATTGAGCGATAAAAATTCAGCTTCCAAACTGCCCGGGTCTCCCATCGTGAAGAAATGGTGGAATTATATGGCGCCGCTCATGGAGGTCCATCCCGACCATTCGCCGGTGACCAAGCCGTTGACAGAAGTTTTTCACCTGGAATGAGTACGAACAACGAGCCTGCCCGTCAAGACCGCGCAAAGTTAACCTTCGGAGCAGGCTCGGAAGGGCGCCGCGTTTGGCTCAAATGCTTCACGACCGCCTCCGTCCGCGACCGCACTTGGAGCTTTTCGTATATGTGCCGGATGTGGGTATGGATGGTGGCGTAACTCACCCCCATCGTCTCCGCCACTTCCTTGTACAGATAGCCTTTGGCCAGCAACTCGATAACCTGCGCCTCGCGCGGAGAGAGGCTCGGTGTCGCCTCGTCCCGGTGGGCGCGTTGTTGAAACGATTGAACAATCTTTCGGGCAATATGGCTGCTCATCGGCGATCCGCCTTCGTTGACATCGCGGATGGCCAGGAGCAGTTCATCCGGCTTGGTCTGCTTCAACATGTATCCGGTGGCGCCCGCGGCGAGCGCTTTGAATATATGCTCCGTGTTTTGATAGACCGTGAGCATGATGATCTGTGTGCCGGGCATCAAAGGCTTCAGGCGTTGAACGCATTCGACCCCATTGATGCCCGTCAGGTTGATGTCCATCAAGATGACGTTCGGCTTCACCTTGGGAATCTCCGCCAGGGCCGATTCCCCGCTGGCATGCTGGCTCACACACCGGAAACCTCCCGCCCCGTCAATCAACCGCGCCAGACTCTCCCGCACCTTCGGGTCGTCCTCAACTATGGAAACAGAAATAGTCATATCAAAAAAATCCGGCGCTTTCCGGCGCCAACCGATTCAACCCATCCCCGCCCAATCGCCCGGCCATCCTGATAGACGGCCCTCGGGCGAACGTCGTTTCATATTTTAATTTAATTGTTAAAGGTATCGTGGCCAATCGCCACAACTGGCGATGTTCCGCCATTGAAGCCAACGGTCATTTCAATGCGCGTTCCCGTCCCGGGCGAGCTTTGCATCGTGCATTGGCCTCCGACCGATTCCAGACGCTTTCGCAGATTGGAAAGGCCGTGGCCGGAATTGTGGCGGTCCACCGTGGACGCGGCTTTGCCGTTGGTCTGGAAACCATGGCCGTCGTCCTGGACCACTAGGGTGAAGCCCCGGGAATCCAGGCTTAAATGCAGCCTCACCTCCGTGGCCTGGGCATGCTTGACGATATTGTTCAGCGTTTCCTTTATGGCCAGGAAAAGGTTATACCGCAATTCCGCGTCGATCGGCATGGCGGGCAATGAGGTCGGGAAATCCATGCGGCACCGGACCCCGGCCGCTCTCAAAAAGTCCTCCGCGTACGCCGAGATATAATCCATCAGGCTGGCCAGGGTATCCCGCTGGGGATCAATCGCCCACACGATCTCATCCATCGCCCGCGTCATGTCCCGGGCGGCGTCGGAAATCCGCCCCAACTGCGCGCCCGCCTGTTCCGGTTCACGGCGGCCCAGCTCGCTTAACAACGTGATTTGCGTCAATCCGGCCCCAATGTCGTCATGGATGTCCTTGGCGATGCGCGCGCGGTCGCGCTCAATGGCATTTTGCTGCGCCAGGCTGGCCAGCGCCTGGCGGTACTTCCGCGTGGCGAACTTGCGCACGGCCAGCACCACGCTGATCAAACCCAGCACGCTCACCAGCGCCACGAACCATCGCGTTTGATAAAAATACGGCTCGACCGTGAAATCCAGCGATGCCCCGGTCCGGTTCCAGACGGCGTCGCTATTGCAGGCGATCACCTGGAAGTGATAATGGTTCGGGGGAAGATGCCCATAATTTGCAATGCGCCGCGTATCGGCGTCCACCCAGTTTTTGTCCAGCCCCTCCATCCGATACCGGAAACGGGACTGGTCCGGAGCATCGAAATTCAAGGCCGTAAAATGGATTTCATACTGTTCGTGTCCCGGCGGCACCACGATCTTGCCATTGGCTAAAGGGGTCGCCTGGCCGTCCACCATGAGGCTTTCAATCACCACCGGCGGGGGCAATGAATAGCTGTTCATTTGCGCGGGGTCAACGGCGATCGCCCCTTTGGCCGTGGTGAACCACAACCGCCCGTCCCGCGAATTCCAGCACGACGGTTGATAACCGTCCGAACATTCGAGCGTCGGCAGGCCCGTCAGGTGCCGGATGACATCCACCGAATCCAGCTTGCCTTCCGCACAAAGCTCCAGCGCGGATTTTTCTACAAAGCATATTCCTTGATGCGTCCCCAGCCAAAGCCGTCCCTTCTGGTCCTCAAGAATTTGCGTGATAACGTCCGGAAGCCCTTGTTTGGGAGCAAACCGAGTAAATTTCCCGTCTTTAAATCGCAAAAGGCCTCCGCGAAAAGTCCCCGCCCAAATCGTGCCATCCGGGTCGGCCAGTAACGACCACACCGGACGCGGCCCCAGGGCATCGTCCGGCCGGAACGCCTGGACGTTCGTCTCTCCACAACGGTAAAGCGTCCCATCATCCGAACCCGCCCAGATGACCCCATCCGCTCCTTCCGCCAATGCGCGCACGGGCGTCTCGGCAACACCGTCGGCCGGTCCGAAAACCCGCCGGCTGGCCGCCGTGTACCATCCCACATTGATTTTTGTCCCCGCCCACAATCGCCCCGCCTGGTCCACCAGCAACGATTTCACCCCGTGTACCCCCAGCGATGAACGTTGCAGTTGGTTATCATGAAATTGATACAAATCCTCCCCGTCACCCGCGCTTAACCACAAACTGCCGTTGTCTTGAGGGTAAATGGAAAAGACGTTATTTTCTGACACGGCGCTCCCCACAGTATAGCTTTTCAATCTGCCGTCCTTATAGCTGCTCAAACCTCCTCCCGAGGCGCCGATCCACACAGTATCGTTGCTGTCCTGGCAAACCGACAGTGCCGGCGATTCCGGCTGCCCTTCCCGCGCGCCGATCACCTGGAAGTTGCGTTGTGACAATCGCGCCAGTCCGCCGCGATCCATCCCCAGCCAGATGCCGCCCTCGCGGTCCTGGAACCAGGCGCCCACGCGGTTGCCGGCCAACCCGTTGTCCACCGTAAACCGTTGAAAGCGGCCATCGGGCGAAATGTAAAACACGCCATTGCCATATTGATTAAACCAGATGCCGCCCCCATGGTCTTCGTGCCAGCCCATCGTGCGGCCTGATGCCGGCCCGAGCAACCCCCGCCATGCCACCGCCTCGTTTACCCAGCGCCGGCCAATCTCCTCACGCAGACGATCATTATCCAGGACCCAAACCTCGCCCCGGGAAGTGGGGAATAACGACGTCGGACTGATCTTTTCCCCAGGCGCCATATTCGTTGGCGTCATATTGACAAAGTGTTCACCGTCCCAGAGGGCAATCTCGTTGTCTGCCCCGGCCCAGACATTTCCCTTGGGGTCCGAGGCCAGGGTGGCCACCCGGTTGCTGCCCAATCCGCCGTCATCCGGCAATTCCTCAAAATGCCCCTCAAGCACCCGGAGAATCCGTCCGTCGCGCGACACAAACCACAGGGTTCCGGCGCTGTCAACACATTGCCAAATTGGCCGCGAGTTCGGCGGCGGGATCAATGTTGTCCAGTTGGTCCCCGGCAGGGCATGCTCCAGGACATCGCCGAATTGTGTCACAAAAGTCGCCTGGTTCCATGACGACGAAACCATGGTGGTGTGATAATCAAAGGCATTCTGGTCGGGCCACTCCCGGTGGAAGACGCCATCCTGGTACGACGTCAGTCCGCCGCGATAAGTATTGATCCATAACGTGCCGCGGGCGTCCACATAAAGGCCCTGGATACGGCTATGGCCCAGCTCGGGTTTGTTGAGAGAGTCAAACGTCACCGAACTCACTCCATCAAAACGGGTCAGCCCTTCATAAGTGCCCACCCACAGGTACCCGTCGGGTGTCTGGGCGATGGCAGTGACTGTGCTGCCGGAGAGATTTTCCTCTGTGTCCCAGGTCTTGATGGAAAAGTCCTCGGAAACCGGCCGGGTTTGGCAAACACCCCGGTCAGTTGGCCCGAACATCATCCCGCACCAGCACAGCCCGGCGAGGGCCAGCCACGGCGTTCGGTTCCAGACGATTAAGGGCATAATGTTATTATGATTGATTTCGCATTAGGAAGCAAGTTGCCTGCTCTCTTAATCCGCCGGTCCCCATCGCTGGGACAAATGTATCGTCACTGCTTCCGTGCGCGAACGGACCTGTAATTTTTCGTAAATGTGCCGGATATGCGTATGGACGGTCGCATAACTGATCTTCAATTCTTCGGAGATTTCGCGATACAAAAATCCTTTGGCCAGATAATCGAGCACCTGCTGTTCGCGGGTTGAAAGTTTTTCGTATTCATGCACCGGCTCGGCCACCTTTTGGAACGACGCCACCACCTTGCGCGCAATATGGCTGCTCATCGGCGAACCCCCGTTGTGGACGTCCCGGATGGCATCGATGATCTGTTCCGGCGAACTGCGTTTCAACAGGTAGCCGCTCGCCCCGGCGGTGAGAGCGCCAAAAATAATGTTGGTATTTTCATAGACCGTTAGCATTACCACCTGCGTCTGGGGCAACAACTGCTTGAGCCGGCGCACGCATTCCACCCCGTCCATCCCCGGCAGGTTGATGTCCATCAAAACAATTTCCGGTTTGATCACCGGAATCTCTTTCAGGGCGTTTTCGGCGTCCGGATGCTGGCTCACGCAGGAAAAGTCATCCGTCGAATCAATCAACCGGGCAAGGCTCCCCCGCACTTTGACGTCATCTTCCACAATGGATACATTGATTTGCATGGCTCTTTCCGGATGCAACCACGAGCTTGGCGCATGGAACACCCAAAATCAAGGCGGCGTTCAATGTTTAAACGCATAGCCAGAACTGGTTATACTGGCAAAATCCGTCCACTTTAGTGGCGATTGAATTAGTTGCAAGTGGTGATACCTTTCTGGCATGATCCGATTGTCCCAAAAACAAGCGTGGTCATTTGTATTGTTTAAACATATTCGATCGATGAGAAAAATTAAGAATCATAATAGTAAACCCGCTGTGGCACCGACGATGGTGAAAGGCTTCACCCTCATTGAATTGCTGGTGGTCATCGGCATCATTGCCGTCCTCGCCGCGATTCTTCTCCCGGCTTTGGCTGCCGCCAAGCGCAGTGGACAGCGCGCCGCTTGTGTGAATAACCTGAAAGAGATAGGACAGGGCTCGTTCATATACGCCGGAGATTTCAACGATTATTTTCCGATTTGCAATATTGGCGCCGACAACCCCGCCCCTAAGTTTGATTACCTCGACGGCGTACAATATGCCTATGCTGTTATTTGGAACAACGGCAATGCGGATGATTTGCCAGCTAACACACATGTTCCTCAAAAATATTATGACGATGAGGACAATCTGGGGCTCCTTTATGGGGGAAACGAGGTAGGTAATCCGGCGACCTTTTTCTGCCCGGCTATAGCGCCAACTTCATTACTGGGCATACAACAATATTCAAATCCTGTATTTATGAGCACCGACGGTAGTGGCAGAGTGCGTAGCACCTACCTGTACAATCCACGGACTTTAAGTTCCGGATTAGGGGCTGCGTGGGGAGAATCGTCAACTCGCAACGATCTCCGGAAATATGAAAAAACCAGCCAGGCGCGCCAGATGGATGTGTTCTGCACTGATTATTTGGCAGATCCCAATGGGACTTCGCCAGCTGGCATGCCCTTTGTTCAAACATATTGGCCGCATTATCCCTCCAAGGGCTTGGTGACCGGCTTTACCGATGGCTCTGTCAAGTTTGTTGAATTCAATCCTTTGTATTTTAATGCGATTGTGAAGAACCTGACCACTGACCAAACAACTCCGTCTGTTGAGACATACGATGAAATTTTTACGTTTTTGCAAAACGCTCATTGATGTGGGCCGCGCACTTTGACCTGATTGATTATCTTTCCCCAAAGCCGTCTTTGAAATGAATAGACAATTTCAAGGAACGGCTTTTTTGTTCGCTGCGCTTAAGCATTTCTTTTTTTCACGTTGCGCAGAGCCGCTGGTCAGCGGGTTCGCAGTAAACGTTCTAGTGCTTCTGCTGTCATTTATTCTCCCCTCCTCCGCCGCCTCCTTCACCCCCCCGCCATCCCCCAATGCCGTTTACGATTTCAATCCCGGCTGGAAATTTCTCAAGGGCGACGTTACAAACGCGGAGCAGGCCGATTTCGATGATTCAAAATGGATCGACGTCAGCGCGCCGCACACTTACAACGATGCGGATTCCTACAACAACATCATCAGCCACAGCGGCGGCGACCGGGGAACCTGGACGGGCATCACCTGGTACCGAAAACATTTCAAACTGCCCGCAAGCGCAAAGGACGGAAAAGTGTTCCTGGAATTTGAAGGGCTGAAACAGGCGGGGCGCTTTTGGGTGAACGGGAAATACGCCGGCAAATATGAAAACGGCGTCACGCCACTCGGCTTGGATTTGACCTCGTTCGCGCATTTCGGTGATGAGGAAAACGTCATCGCTGTGAAGGTGGACAACAGCAACGATTACGTTGAAGAAGCGACTGGAGCGCCGTTCGAATGGATGGGCAAGGCGTTCAATCCCAATTACGGCGGGCTGAACCATGACATCCGCCTCTTTCTCACGGGCAAGGTTTACCAGACGCTGCCTCTTTACGAAAACCTGCAAACGACCGGCATTTACGTTTATGGCTCTAATTTCTTCATCAGCAACCGGACTTGCGACGTGAACATCGAATCGCAGGTTCGCAACGAATCCGGCGACCAGCAATCAATCACCCTCGGGGTGGACGTGGTGGACGCCAACGGAAACGTTTGCGCGCAGTTCCAGGGCGACCCTTCGGATCTCGTGGATGGCGAATCCGAAATCTTTAAGGCTTCCGGCCCATTGACCAACGCGAATTTTTGGAGCGATGAACATCCAAATCTTTATGATATCTACTGCACCCTTTTCGTTGATGGCAAGGCGGTGGACGTGCAAAAAGTGAAAACGGGTTTTCGCAAGACCGATTTCAAAGGGGGGGTGGGTACGGGTGGAGTTTATCTAAACGGCAAATTTATCTGGCTCACCGGTTATGCGCAGCGTTCCTCGGATGAATGGGCCGGGTTGGGCGAAGCATATCCCGACTGGATGCACGATTATAACGCCGATTTGATCCGCAGCACGCACGCGAATTATATTCGCTGGATGCACATCTCCCCGCAAGCGGCGGACGTACGGGCCTGCGATAAGGCGGGCATCATCGAAGTCTGTCCTGCCGGCGACAAGGAAGGCGACCCCACCCTGGACAAGCGGCTCGCGCCATCAGTCGCCCAGGCCCAATGGAACCAGCGCATGGAAGTGATGCGCGATTCGATGATTTTTTTCCGGAACGATCCGAGTATTCTGTTTTGGGAAGCCGGCAACTCTGTCATCACGACAAACCATATGCAGCAGATGGTGGATTTGCGCAAGCAATGGGACCCGAATGGAGGGCGGGTCGTCGGTGTGCGGGACAATGATAACGCGGACTTGAATAAGGCCGTTACCCCCATCGCCGAATACTATGGCGTCATGTTGGGGCAGGACAAGCGCACCGATACAATCGTCACCCCCGGGGAAATTTTCCGTGGTTACAGTGTTGATCGCCGCAACCGTGCGCCGCTGATCGAGGCCGAGGATTTTCGCGACGAGGCGGCGCGCCGTTTTTGGGACGACTATTCGCCGCCGCATTTTGGATTCAAACCGGGACCGAACGACGTTTACCATTGGAACTCGGAAACGTTCTGTCTGGCCGCGGCGGTGCGCTATCATGATTATTTCAGCAATATCATCACCAACACCGACCCGGCGCATTCCAAATGGTCCGGCTACGCGTCGATTTACTGGTCGGACTCCAATGCGGATGGGCGCCAGGACAGCAGCGAAGTGGCGCGTGTCAGCGGCAAAGTGGACGCGGTGCGCCTGCCCAAGGAAGCCTATTACGTCTATCGCGTGATGCAAAATTCCGCGCCGGACATCCATATCATCGGCCATTGGACATACCCCACGAACACCGTCAAAACCATTTATGTGGCGGCGAACCATTGCGATTCAGTCGAACTTTTCGTCAATGGAAAATCGCAGGGCATCACCAACAAACCGTGTGATTTTGTGGACACGTTCAACGGTGGAGACAAGGACCTCGGCGATACCGGTTATATCTACGCTTTTCCCAACGTCCAGTTCATCCCGGGCGCCATCCGCGCGGAAGGCAAGGCCCATGGTCAACTCGTCACCCAGGAGATCCAGACCGCCGGTGACCCTGAGCGAATCAAGCTCACGGTTCATACGGGTCCCGGAGGATTGCAGGCGGACGGGTCGGACGTGGCCTTTATTGATTTTGAAGTGGTGGATGCCAAAGGCGAACGCTGCCCAACCGATGAGGCGCGGGTGGATTTCAAGGTGTCCGGCCCGGCCATCTGGCGGGGCGGTTATGACAGCGGCATCACCCATTCCGTGAACAATCTCTATCTCGACACCGAGTGCGGTATCAATCGTGTGGCGATCCGCTCGACGCTCGAGCCGGGGACCATCACCCTGACCGCCACGCGGCCGGGATTGGAACCGGCCACGATTCTGATTGAATCCCACCCAGTCAAACAGGAATGACTAATAACGAAACCATAATGACTAAGGAATTTCCAATGACGAAAATCCCGAAGGCGCCGCGAACTGTCCCGGAGGGACAAACGATAATAGCCCGGCGTTTCAACGCCGGGTTGAATCGTAGTCGTCTCAAGTCCCGTAGGGACGGCCGAAATTGTGTTTAACCAATTATGAGAAACTATACTAGCGCCTGAACCTAAAATGAAAAAATATCTTGCCGGACTGGTTTTGGCCATTGCCATGTTGATGGCCTGGGCCCCTTCCGCTTCCGCCTATGATTTCGCCGTCGGCGCCGACCTGTCATTTTTGAAACAAGCCGGGGACAACGGCGCCGTATTCAAAGATGGCACCAACGCCCTGCCGGCCCTGCAAATCTTCCGCAATCACGGTTACAACTGGATCCGCCTGCGTCTCTTTGTCGAGCCGGTGGGCGGCAACCTGCCAAATAACCTTGCCTACACCATCGCCGAAGCGCAGGCCGCCAAAAAACTCGGTTACAAATTCCTCCTGGACCTGCACTACGCCAATTCGTGGGCCGATCCCGGCAAACAACCAACCCCCGAGGCCTGGAAGAGCCTCACGCACCGGCAGCGCGTCAAGGAAGTTTTTGGGTATTCACGAGATACCATCGCCGCTTTCCAAAGCGCCGGCGTCATGCCCGACATGGTGCAGGTGGGAAATGAAATCACCCACGGCATGCTCTGGCCGGATGGAAGGCTGCCCGCTCACTGGAAAGAATTCACCGATTATCTGCGCGCCGGCATCAAGGGTATTGACGCCGGCTGCGGCACAAACCCGCCTCCGCGAATCATGATCCACATCGACCAGGGCGGCAACGCGGCCCGGACAAAATATTTTTACGACAACCTGGAACGTTACCATATCCATTATGACGTCATCGGCTTTTCGTATTACCCGTGGTGGCATGGCTCGCTGATGGATCTGCGTGAAAATCTTGCCTTTGCCGCCCTGCGTTACCACAAGGACATCATCGTGGTGGAGACCGCGTACCACTGGCACGCCACTTCTGAAACCGCCGGAATCTCCATGCCTTTTCCTGAAACGCCCGACGGGCAGGCCCAATATCTCGATGCCCTGGCCAATACCGTGATGGACACGCCCGATGGTCGCGGCGTGGGCCTTTTCTGGTGGGAACCGGCGGTCGTGGGCCGCGGCGCTTTGGGCGCGCGCAGTTTTTTTGATGACCAGGGAAATGCGCTGCCCGTAATGGATACCTTCGACAAATATACCCGGCCCGCCCGCCGATCGAATTGAAACATTTTTCCCCTATGAATCTCAGAGAAAGAAAGATGCGGTTTCTAGTGTATGGCTTCCTGAAAGATTTACTGTCCGTATTTCAAACAAAAGCGCCCAGCGTTTCTCCCTCTCCTCGGAGGAGAGGGCCGGGGTGAGGAGGTTGTTCAACTGATTAAGTTTTTGTTCCATTCCATGAACTCACAGAAAAGCATCGAACATTCAACGCCCAACAACCAACCTCCCATGGCTTCCATTCGGGGCATTTATTCGATGTTGGACATTCGATGTTGGTTGTTGGATGTTCCCCGGTTCATAGGGAGGGTTAGGGTGAGGGGAGGTCGGGGCAAACTCATACAGAAGATTTCCCCTCTCTTTCCCTTGAGGTTCATAACCTGTTCATTGCTCTGTCTCGCCGCCTTGGCCACGGCCACCATCGCCAACGGCCAGCAACAAACTTCCTTCAAATTCACTTTCGCCGGACCGGCCTCGCACGGAATTATTTCCGTATCGCCTTCCGATCTTTATGCCAATTCCGCCGTCTATGGCTTCGAGCCGGGAGCGGCGGTTGCCGCCGGCCACGGCTGCATCACCAGCACCAATCCGTTCTATTTTTCCGTGAAATTGCCGGAGGGAAATTATCTCGTCACCGTCACGCTCGGGGACAAGGCCGCCGCTTCAACCACCACCGTCAAGGCCGAGCTGCGGCGGCTGGCGTTGTATCACGTTCAAACGGCGCCCGGAAAATTTGTCACCCGCAAATTCATCGTCAACCTGCGCCGGCCGGAGATTGCCGGTGACGGCGTCGTCCATCTGAAACCGCGCGAGAAAGCCGAGGAATGGTGGGACTGGGACGACAAGCTGACCCTGGAATTTAACGACGCGCACCCGTGTCTCCGCGCGCTGACGATCGCGCCCGCGGAGGTTCCCACCGTTTATCTCCTGGGCGATTCCACCGTGTGCGACCAGCCGTCGGAACCCTGGAACAGTTGGGGCCAGATGCTGCCGGTTTTCTTCAAGCCGCAAGTCGCCATCGCCAACCACTCCGAATCCGGCGAGACCGTGGCCGGTTCGCTGGCGGGAAACCGGTTCAAGAAAGTGTTCAGCCTGATGAAACCGGGCGATTATCTGTTCATCCACGGAGGTCGGCGTACCAGGCACTGACGGGTATTGATCCAGTATTCGTGCCATTCTTCGTCGCTGCCCTCGCGGACGAAGTACTGCATCTCCATCTGCTCGAACTCGCACGTGCGGAAGATGAAGTTCTTTGTGGTGATCTCGTTGCGGAACGCCTTCCCACCTGGGCTGATGCCGAAGGGCACCTTCACCCGCGCCCGTCTGCAGGACGTTCTTGAAGTTCACGTAGATGCCCTGCGCCGTCTCGGGCGCAGGTAGATGAGGCCGCCCTCGTCCTCCACCGGGCCCATGTGGGTGGTGAACATGCAGGTTGAACTCGCGCCTCGGTGAGGGTGCCCGGTGCCGCAGTTCGGGGCACTTCTTCTTCAACAGGTTTTCCTCGGGGATCCTGGTGCCTCTAGGCGATCGGTGCTGCACCGGCGGCAGTCGATCATGGGGTCGGTGAAGTTCTCCACGTCGCGACCGATGCTTCCCACACGCGCGGGTGCATCATGATGGCCGCGTCCAGCCCCACGATGTTCGCGTTCAGTGGGTCATCGCCGCCACCAGAACTCCTGGATGCTTTTCTTCAGCTCCACACCCATGGGGCCGTAATCCCACGCGGCGGCAGGCCCCCGTAGATCTCGCTGGACGGGAAGATGAACCCCTCGTCCGCTTGCTCCAGGCTGACGACGGCGTTGAGGCGAGACATGGATGAGTCCAG
>CAWCRR010000017.1:0-15079 GCA_963797825.1 uncultured Verrucomicrobiae bacterium | reverse complement strand
ATCAGGGCGGTCTTGACTTTCTTGCGGAGGCGGTCGGAATTTTCAAGATAAGTCGCCAGCCGCGCCAGAATTTCAGACAGCAAACCGCCTTTTTCGCCCGCCGCCACCATGGATATATAAAGGCGATTGAACGCCTTGGGATGCTTTTGCAACGCCTCGGAAAAGCTTTCGCCGCTTTCCACACGCGTGCAAACGTCGCGAATAGTGTCGCGCATGACCTTGTTGGCGGTTTGGTCGGCCAGGGCCTGCAAGGCTTGCACAATGGCAATGCCCGCGTCCACCATCGTCGCCAGTTGGCGGGTGAACATCACCAGTCGGCCAATCCTACCTTGCCACCCTTGGTTTTGCCCCGGCGGGATATCTTTTCCTGGATGGAAACGACCAATAAATTGCGGTTGAGCAACGCGGCGATGGCGGCCTGTTCGGTCGCCGCCTCCACATTGTTGCGGATTTCGCGGCCGGTGGCTGTCTCCCGAGCGACGTATGCGAATGATGCCATATTTTTGATTATTCAATAAAATGCGAACCTAAACGACAAAGCCCGCCATTGACTTTCTAACTCGCTCAAACAAAGCACAATTTGTTCCAAGGTGACTGCCAGAAGCCTGGCAAAGAATCAACGCAAGTCGCTAAACCGGCTGTCCCTGTGCCCCGATTTGATGCAGTCTCGGTACAAAAATGAGATAACTTTCGCCGCTATACATGTAAGTTGTTTGTTATAAACGTTTTATATTGAGAAAATTACTTAAAAAATTTATTGCCACTTTTCGGGGATTTTACTAGTCTTCTTTGCAATTGCACCGCGCGGTGCCGGGGTAAATGGGATTTGCCCTGAAAAACAGACAGAACAAAGAGAACAATCAACCAAACAACATCGGAGGAACAAGATGAAGTTTAATAAATGGACATTAGGTCTGGCAGCGGTCGGGGTGGTCAGCCTTGCCTCGGCGGCGCGTGCAGACGAGAAAATGAACGCATTGCAAACGGCGCTCTCCAATACCACCATCAGTGGTTACGTCAGCGCATCGTTTAACTGGGCAGCTCCAGCCGGGAGGCGGGAACAGCGGAATCTCCCTCGCAGCATTAATTCCATTCCAAGGTCAGGGCCAAGGATTATTCAGCGACAACCTGAATCCTACCAAACAGGATGGTTTCAACCTGGATGTGGTGAAACTTTCCATTTCCAAACCTCAAGACGAGTCGCCATGGGCTTCCGGCTATCAATTGGATCTGATCTTTGGCCCGGATGCCGTGGGTTACAACACCTCCATCAATGCGCAGGAAAACAACGGAAACACGTCGGCTTCTTCTGACTATGCCATCAAACAGGCGTATGTCGTGTTGCGCACGCCGATTGGCAACGGGATTGACTGGAAGATTGGTGTATTTGACACCATCATCGGTTACGAAGTCTTCGATGCCGGCAGCAACCCGAATTATACCCGTTCCTGGGGTTACGCGATTGAGCCAACCGAGCATACTGGTATTCTAGGAACTTACAAAATTAATGACGAATGGTCGGTTTCGGCCGGTATCGCCAACACCTTGTCCGCCGGTATCAATACCCGGAACAATGAATCCGGTTTTGCCAACGGCGAAGGCAGTTATTGGCACAAGACCTATATGGGTTCATTGACGTTCACCGCACCGAGTTCGTGGGGTTGGGCGGCTGGTTCTTCGATGTATGCGGGCGTGGTCTATGGTTTTTCCGCCAATCACAACACAACTGCAAACAATGGTTATGCCGATGGCAACCAGGTCAACTATTATGCCGGTGCGACGTTGAATACACCCTGGAAGCAACTGACAACGGGCATTGCCTTTGACTACGTTCATAACCTGGGCGGCGGTAATGAAAACGGCGATTATATCAACGCCATGACGATCGGCCTCTATGGCACGTACAAAGCCACGGATAAATTGAGCTTCAACGCTCGTGGTGAGTATCTGTATGGGGAAGCGTATGCCGCCACTGATGGCGATTACGACGGCAGTGCTGACGGAATGGAATTAACCGGCACTGTGGAATATGACCTCTGGGCCAACGTGGTCAGCCGCCTTGAATTGCGTTGGGACCATCTGTTCGGCGCCAGCGCGCTTTTCAATAGCAACTCTTTGGACCATCGCACTTCCGTCGGTCTGTACGCGAACGTTATCTACAAGTTCTAATTTGGGTTAGGACCTTTTGACCCCTTCCGGTTTCGCCGGAAGGGGTTTTTAATTTCTGCGTTAATTTCCCCGATTCCGGTTTCTTTGCCATTGACGCACCAGATAATTAATTGAAGATGCTACGGATGATTTGTTCGCGTTGTATTGGCCGTTTCGCCCTGGCCTGGGCGCTCTGCTTTGGCACGCAAGATCCTGGTGAAGCAGGCACGGTTTCCTTGCCCCCGAGCGCAAACACTTCGATTACACAAAAATCATCACTTAAGCCGGACACACTCACGGTTGGCACCACCGGCCCTTCGGGAGGTTCAGCGAGCAGTCGCGCATTGTTAAAGTTCGATATTGCGGGAAACATCCCGTCGAATGCCATCATCACTTCAGTGGCGTTAACAGTTACCGTCCTCAATGTGCCGGCAACTCCGACCAATTCGATTTTCGATTTGCGCGCGGTTCTTGAGGCATGGAGCGTAAGCGATGCCACCTGGACCAACCGGCTGGCGGCAACTCCCTGGAGCGTTCCCGGCGGCGCCATCGGCGTGGATTTTTCGGGCAACATCAGCCAGACCAATTTTTTTGGAAGCACAACGGGGCTTTACACGTTCGTCTCGACATCAAACCTGGTGGCCGACACCCAAAAATGGCTTCAAAATTCCAACAGCAACTTCGGCTGGATCGTCATAAGCGAAAAGCAGGGAACCAATTTCACCGAACGAACGCTCGCTTCGAGTGGAAATACCGCCAACGCGCCGACGTTAATCATTCAATATGTCACGCCGCCGATGATCACCCTCCTTCCGCCAACGAATAATATTTTCCGGTTCAGCTTCAATGCCGAATCCAACCGCACTTATGCCGTGCAATACTCTGGCCGATTGCCGGAGGTCAATTGGAACGTGCTTACCAACTTCAGTGCGGCGCCGGTTCCAACGAATTGGGTCGTAAGCGACCCATTCACGTCCAGTAATCGCTTTTATCACGTCCAAACCCCTTGAGCTTTTCGGTCCCGTCGTTTTGAACGAATGGTCGCGTGGTCATCCTGCGGGAACGCAATCCTGATTTGGCACGAGCCGGCTACATCAAAGCAGATTGTTCATCATGATGCCGAGAACGCTCAACGGCCCCTGGTCTTCCAGCCCGTCGGTGGCCTTGTCCAGCTTTTGCAATGTCAGCTTGGCGTTTTTGTAAAATTCCTGGTCGTTGACGAGCTTGCCCACGGTGCCCTGGCCATGATTAATCTTCAGCAAAATCTGGTTGAGATTGGTCATGGAGCCGGTGGTCGCATGGTAAAGCGTGTCATCGGTCACCAGTTTGCCCAAGGTCCCCTGGCCGTTGGTGACGCTGTTAATGACGGCCTCGGCGGAAGCCACCGTGCTTTGCAGGTTGGTGACCGTGACGAGCGCGGAATCGTAGAGCGTCTGGTCATAAATAAGTTTGCCCACCGTCCCCTGACCGCCGGCAATCTGACCGGTGATGTTTTCGATGTTGGAAATGGCCACGCCCAGGTGCCCGCTGTTTTGTTTGACGAAATCCACCAACGGTCCCATCAAATTGTTGATCGTATCGGGCGTGAAGCTCTTGCCGAAATTCTCAATGCCGGTGGCGGCCCTGTCGAGTTTGGTCATGACAGCATTGAGATCCGGTTGTTCCTCGCTTGCCAGCACCGCGCCCTCCCCCGCCTGCGGCGCTCCCGGCGTGCCAAAATCAATCGCCACAAAATACTGCCCCATTAGTCCGGTGAACTTGATGGTGGCCTTGCTGTCCGTCCTCACCGCGGCATCGGAATGCAGCTTCATCGTGACGCGGACCTTGTCGTCGGCCAGTACAATTTTTTCCACGCGCCCGATTTCCACGCCGGCCAGCCTGACGCTGTTGCCGACTTTCAAATCCTGTACCGTGTCGAACAGGGCGCTGATGCGGTAGCCGCCGCGGAACATTTCCACTCCGCCAAGGGTTTCAATGATAATCCAGGCGGCAAAGACGGCGAGGACGACAAAATAGCCTAGTTTGGTTTCAAGCGAATTTCTCATAATCATTCAGGTTGAGGGTCTCGTTTAAAGTCTGCGTGCAAAAATTTTTGAACAAGTGGATCGTCAAACCGCTTCACCTCGTCCGGCGTGCCAATGGTCAGGATGCGGCCCTCGTTGATGACCGCGATGCGGTCAGCCACACCGAATGCCAGGTCGCGGTCGTGCGACACCACCAGCGACGTGACATGGATGCGTTCCTTGAGGCGCAATATTTCCTCGCCAATGAGAATGGCCGACAGGGGGTCGAGTTCGCTGGTCGGCTCGTCGTAAAGAATCAACTGCGGCTCGATGACCAGCGCGCGCGCGATGGCAACTCGTTTTTTCATCCCACCGGACAATTCGCTGGGCATTTTATCGGCAACATCCTTGAGCCCGACGTCTGCAAGTTTCTCCGCGACAACACGAGCGATTTCCTCGGGCGGTTTGAGTTGATGCTCGCTCAGGTAAAGCCCCACGTTCTCCCCGACGGTGAGCGAGTTGAGCAGGGCGCCGGACTGAAAAACGAGTGCCATGCGGTATTTGGCGGCGATTTCCGGTGTCTGAATGGATTCGCCGTTGATGAGGATTTCGCCCGCGTCGGGGGTTTCCAACCCGATGAGATGCTTGAGCAATACACTTTTCCCACTGCCGCTCGGCCCCATGATTACGAAAACTTCGCCGGGCATGACTTCGAAATCAATGTTGTTGAGTACTTCCTCTCCATTGAAACTCTTGCGCAAGCCGCGGACTTGCAGGCTGATGCCGGAATTATGATTGGCCGGAGGGGTTGTCATTTTAAAAAGAGGCGGGTGAGGAAGTAGTCAAAAATGACAATCAACACGATGGAATTTACAACGGCTTTTGTAACTGAGCGGCCAATGCCCCGAGGCCCGCCAATGGTCGTCAGGCCCTGATGGCAGGAAACCACGCCGATAATCAGCGCAAAGCAAAAGCTTTTGAAAACGCCGTTGACCACGTCCTTGACCACGACGATATCGCGCAGGTCGGCGTAAAACGTCTGGAATGGAATGGCGATGTGACTATTCGCCTCCGCCACGACCGCGCCGCCAAACCAGCCGACCAGAATCGCAAAAGTCACCAGCATCGGGAGCGCCAGCGCAATCGCCACCAGCCGCGGCAGCACGAGATAATGAATGGGATTAATGTTCATCGTGCGCAAGGCGTCAATCTCCTGGTAAATGCGCATGGAACCGATTTCCGCCGCCATGGCCGAGCCAATGCGTCCGGCGATGAGAATGGACATCATTACGGGCGCCAGTTCCTTGGCCATCGAGATGCCCACAATGCCGCCGACGGCGCTGGCGAGGCTGCGGTCAACCAGAACCGGCCCTGTTTGCAGCGCGATGACCGCACCGATGAAAAACGACAACACGCACACCATCAGCAAACTCGCGTTGCCAATTTCAAAAAACTGGTCGAAGACCTTTTGGCGTTGCCGCCATGCTACCGGCAGAGCCAGCAGTGTGCGCCAGAACAAAAGGATGATTTCACCAATACTCTCAAACATACATCGGACACATTCTCATTTTGCCGGATGGCCTGCCGGCGGGTGCATTTTGGCCAGCGGAATATAAAACAGGCGCAATTCTTTGCTCTCCGCATTAGAGTGATACTGAAAAAGACCGAAAAGGAGCGAGCATTTTTTCGTGCCCGGCGCCGTGTCGTAACGATAAAAATTCCAGAGCAGCGACCGGCTCGCCGCGCCGATCCCGGGATTGTCTTCCGCCCGCCACAATGACCACAACGGTGACCAGTTCCGTTCGACGCCACTGCTGCCAGGCAGCACCGGTTCAATCGGCGCGAGAATTTGCAGCCGGCGGTTGCCATCGAAATCCCGATGCCAGCTGAACAGCGGCAACAGGTCAACGCGTCGCCTGAACTTGCCGGTCTCCGTGTTTTTGTCCGTCACCTCCACGAACAAATAAAACAGGATGCGCGTGCGTTCCTGGTCGAGCACGCCACTGTGGAGATGGTTGTATTTGTAAAGCGGCCACAGGTAAAAATCACTTTCATAAGTGTCGTTGTGGGACCGGCCGAACAACGGCAAAACGCGCGTGGTGGTTTTGCCGGGGCCTCGCGCGATGACAATAAATGGATATGGCGCTTCCCACTCGCGATATTTGTTTTCGCGGTCGTCAATCCAATTAAAGAACGGCCATAGCACAGATGTCACATCCCGTTGCGGCGAACGTGATACGGCGTAAAACGGAATCGTGGCACGGAATTTTTCGGGGTGGTCGGTGCCGACACCTGTATCCTGCCTCAAATAAATCGGCCAGAGGATAAATGACTTATCGTGCCCGCCGATGATTTCTGTGTCGCCGAAGCCATTGGTGTGGGTGGTCACGTCTTTGTGTTCACTGCCGGCGACCGGCCAGCATTGCCACCCCTGCAACCCGTCGCCATGGCGTAGATGAAAGAAGGGGTAAAGATAATTGTCGGTGATCACGTCGCGTTTGCGCGTCTCGCTGTAAATCGGAAACATCACAAAGAAAATGTCGTCGTGCATCAGCCGGTTTTTGAGATGACCGTAAAACGGGACCAAGGCGGTGTAATTTTGATTCGTGTCCGGGGAACGCTGCTGGAAATAGATCGGGAAAAGGGTAAAACGGTCCCGGGGAACCGCCATTTGATTCTGACCGCCGGCAAAGCTGAGTAATTGGCAAAACTGCCAGCGGTATTCCTTCCCGTAAATTTCGTACGTCAGCAGCGGGTAAAACAAATTGTATGCCTTGGATTCAACGGCGGGATCCGTCACGCTCGAAATTAGCGGCGGGATCGCCCACGATTTTTCCGTGTCTCTCTCTTGCTGGTAAAAAAACGGCCCGGCGGCTTCAGTCCGATACCCGGAATCGAGCGTCAGCGGGAATTGATCGTAGAGCGGTCCGGCGCTCAGACCGTCTTGAGCGAGCGTCGTCACGGGAAGACACAGACCCCATCCCAGCCAGCTCATTCGGAGCAGCCAGACAAAATTTCCAAATCCGTTCGCCATTTTTTTACAGTTAATGAAGAAACGCTTCGTGAATCAAGCCTTCAACCTTTAATAGTTATCGTTAACTTAAGAAACGTTTTGACCGTTTTTTGCTATCAACCACGGTGTTTAACATAGAGATTGACTTTAATTGGGTTTCAATTATTTTTTCCCTGCACTTGAGGTTTTAGACCTCGGTTCCTCCTGACCCAGTGCTGACGGCGGATTGTCGGCACTGGGTTGATCTATTAACGGACGCCATCGGCCAAGCAGATTCAGCAGAGCGGGCAAGAGGGTCAGTCCTGCAATCATGCACGCTCCGATCCCGGTTGCCATCACGCACCCCAGACTGTAAATGCCACGATCCTTGGCGATGATCAAACTGCCGAATCCGGCAATCGCCGTCAACCCGGAGACCAACACGGCTTTACCGGTGCTGCGGGCCAGGATGCCAGGGGTGCGTTCCTCGGCGAAGCGATTGAGAATCTGCACGCCGTTCGTTACCCCGATGCCAACCACCAATGGCAATGTCATGATGTTTGCCACATTGAATGGAATCCCTAACCAGCCCATCAATCCAAGCAGCCAGAGGGTGCCGATGCCGACCGGCAACAACGACAGGATCACCGAACCCATGCCGCGGAAATGGAAAAAGACCAGCAAGGTGATCGCCGCCAGGGAATACCAGGCTGCCTGAATGTAACTGTTCTTCAGCAGTTCCTCAAATTCATAAAGTTGCACCGGGGTTCCGGTAACATTGGGGTCCACCGCCCGCAAGTCGGCGATGAACTTTTCCTGGTTGTCACGCTGCCACACGTCATGCTTGGGATATACCTGCAGTAGAAATTTACCCGTTACACCCACAAACTGGTCGCGAAAGGCCTGGGGCAAATCTCCCACGTGCAACGGTGCGCGATCATCCTGATTTTGCAGCAATTGAAACGTCGCCCGCATGTCGGTAAAGAGCGCCTCCTGAAATCGCGCCAATTTGTCCGCGTGTTGCGCGAGCGCCTCGGAGTCGCCCTGCAACATCACTTTGCGCAAATTCTCGATGGCCTGGCGCAATGCAATAAACTGCTTTGTCAATTCCGGGTCGCTGTTGCCGATTTCGGCCAGCGCCGCCCCCAGATAACCGTAAAGTCCATATAATGTCCGGCTGAAGGCATAGACATCCACCGGGCTGGCGTCCGGCACACCGAACTTCAACGGCGCCAGTTCATGTTTGATCTCGCCGATCAACTTGAGCTTCTCATCGCTGCTGGGATTGAGCAGATGGTCCAATAGGCTGGAGGGCGGTTCAACATCGGCAACCGTTGGCAGTTTTCTGATTTGTTCCTCCAGGTCAATCGCGTTGGTCAGTGAATTGGCAACGACCGCCCCATACAGCAGCGATTTGTCCGCCGCAGCAAACAGCTTCTCTTCAAACACCACCGACGGCAGTCCCAGCGCCTGCAATTTCTGCATGTTGTAATCGAAATAGACTTTGCGGGCCTGCACCAGTGCCAGCACGCACAAGGCGGCCGTGATTGCCATCACGAGCACCGGGCGCTTCAACCAGATGTTTTCTATGCGCGCCCGGGCGTCGTCCTCCGTCGTCTGGTGGTCAATGGCATTCTGCCGCCCGCGCATCAACAACACCGGCAGCAGCGTCATCATCGGGACCAGACACAGCAGCAAACCGCTGCCGCAAATGATGCCCATTTCCTGAATGCCCCGGAAGTGGGTGAATGCCATGGCCAGGAACGCACTGGCCGTGGTCAATGCGCCGGTAAAAATTCCCTGCCCGGTGAAGACCATCGCCCGGGTCATCGCGGCTTCTTCCGTTTTGCCGTGCCGCAATTCCTCCTCGTAGCGGGTGACCAGATGCACGCCGAAATCTATCGCCAGGCCGATGAGCATCGGCACAAACGTGATCGTCAAAATGTTCAGATGCCCCACCGTCAGCGTGGTAAACGCCAGTGTATAGCCCAGTCCGATCACCAGGCAAATCGTCGCTTTCACCGGTCGCCCGGTCTCGTTGTAACCGTATATGAAAATCAGCGCGCAGAGCGCCAGTGACAGGACGCTCGCCACGGTGATGTCCTTCTGCGACTGCTTCATTTCGTCATAGTCCAGCACCGGCTCACCAATCAGCCCGACATTAAGGCCGGGCACTTCGATTTGAGTTTCCCGGACCAGCCGGCGGAGGCGTTCAATGGCCTCGCCATTGAGCTGGTCGCTGGGAGCATGCGCCGTTACCAAAAAAATCCGTCCGTGATCGTAGGTGATGTAGGTGTTCGTTTCGCTGCCGGCATTGAAAAGCGATGCGACACTGGGTGACGGCGGGATTCCGGGCCGCCCCAGACAATCCGAGGCCTGCGTCAGGATGCGCGTCAGTGCCGGGATGGCCTGAATCAGGGATTCGGTCTGGGCGTTCGTTTCTCGTGGCGCCGTGCGGAAGTCTGTGTTGACCTGCTCGAAAAACGTGATCAGGTTCGTCGTCGGCGTAAAATGGCGGAGAAACGGCAGGGCGTCGTCGAGTTTCGCCTTCAACTCAACCAAATCGTTCTCGTCGGCAAACAGCAAGGCTTTGGCCCCCATCACCGACAGGCTCTGCTGGTAAAAAACATCGCGAAATAAATTGGTTTCTGTCTCCATTTTCGCGGCGATGCGTTCCACAAATTGCCGGTTTTTTTCGAGGCTTTCACTTTGCACGACCACCACCAGATCGTTGCCCTGTTGTGGAAATTCCTTTTGCAGACGGAGATAATTCTGGTGATTCTTGTGGTTGGGACCGACCAGATTGTCCCGGTTCATGTCGGTTTTCAGGTAGCCGGCCGTGTAAACGATGCACACCAGAAACAACATCGCTTGCGGATAGATGAACCAGCGGGGATGACGGCAAACCGCTGTCGTCAATCGGGACAGCAATTGCGCCAGAAGTGTGTCATCGCTCAATGCCTTCATGGTTCGCCGCGCAGCTTATGCTTCGGGGAACTCGGCGTTGGAAAAGACTTCCTTTACGTCGTCGTGTTCCTCCAGGGCCTCGATCAATTTGTTGACGGCCGCCACCTCCGCCGCATCGGCGAGCGGCACGGAGATCGTCGGCAACGCCGTGATTTCCGCCACCTCGCATTTGATGTTTTTGGCCTCGACCTGCTGGTGCACCGCTTCAAAGTTCGCCGGCGCGGTGATGATTTCATAACCCAGCGGTTCGGCCTTGAAATCCTCCGCCCCTGCTTCGAGCGCCAGTTCCATCAGTTGATCCTCGCCCGCCGCCTCGCGGGAAACAATCATCTGACCTTTGCGTTGAAACAACCGGCTGACCGAGCCGGGGGTCGCGATGCTCCCGCCACTCTTGGTCACCAGGCTGCGAATATCGGATGCCGTGCGATTGCGATTGTCGGTGCTCACTTCCACGAGCAGCGCCACACCGTTCGGTCCGTAAATTTCGTAGGTTAAATCCTCAAAATTGGTCCCTTCACCACCGCCCACGCCCTTTTTGATGGCGCGTTCGATGTTGTCCTTCGGCATGTTTGCCGTGCGGCACTTGAGCAGCACCATGCGCAGCCGCGGATTCATGTCCGGGTCGCCGCCGCCGATTTGGGCGGCAACGGCGATTTCACGCCCCAGCTTGGAAAAAATCCTCCCGCGCTTGGCGTCAATCGCTCCCTTGAAGTGCTTGACCTTCGCCCATTTGCTGTGACCGGCCATCTTTGGTTATAGGTTGAACGTTGAGGGTTGAGAGCAAAACCGGAATTTTCTCTTCCAAGGTCAACTTCCCGCTTCCACATAGACCGCCGTGCCGTAGCACAGCACCTCGGTGATGCCCGCCGCAATTTCCGTGGCGTCGTAACGCACGCCGATGACCGCGTTGGCGCCAAGCTGGCCGGCGTGGGTGAGCATCAGGTTGAAGGCCTCCTCGCGGGCGCGCTCGCAAAGATTGGTGTAAAGCGAGATGTTCCCGCCAAAAATCGCCTGGATGCTCGCGCCCAGGTTGCCGATGACCGAGCGCGACCGCACGATGATGCCGCGCACGACGCCGAACGATTTGGTCACGCGATAGCCGGGCAAATCAAACGTCGTGGTTGTCAATGGATGTGTCAGACTCATAGGTCAACGATTGAACACGAGAACGCGCGGCCGCAAAAGCGAAAAGTTCCCGCGCGTTCAGGGCGAGAGAAATGAAAACGCCGGCAGATTCCGCAACACGCTGAAAGCGATCGCGATGACCAGAAACGCCCACAACGCCTTTCGGCGGCACGGCCAGCGTGGCGGGCTGATGGCGGATTTTGCGCACGGCAAACCACACGCCGCGCGCCGTCAGGGCAGCGAGCGCGAGAATGAACAGGGCGTTGTCCCGCAGCGCAAGCAAAAGGCGCCCATGCAGCAATTGATACGCCGCCCGCGTCCCGCCGCAACCCGGACAGTTCAGGCCGGTCAGCGTGTGAAACAGGCACACCGGATAAAACCCGTGCGTGTTTGGATTGAAGAAAAACAAAACCGCGCCTGAACCCAGCACGGTTGCCGCGTAGTACGGTCCCCGCAAAAAAGGCAAGTGACGCCGGCAAGGCTGGCTTAGGCCGCACAGGCTGTGATTTAGTGTGCATGGTTACTCAGAACCTTCGGAAATGCCACATGACGCCCGGTGGGCCGAATGTCAGGTTGAAGCAGCAGCAACCCAAATGACAGAATGAAACTCACCGCCGAGAGAACCAATCCCGCTATGGCAAACCCGCGGCCCTCATATAATTCAGGATGGCGGTTGATTTGCGACAAGGCGATCAGTGAAAAAACCAGCCCCAGAATGTTGAATGGAAGTCCACAACAGCAAATCAGCGACAGAATCCCGAAGACCAGTCCCGCCGTTGCGTAGGAATTCGTTTTCGGCAATGACCCCGTCATGGAAGCGCCCGGCGGCAACGGGCGTATCATCGGCGGATTGGGTGGCGCGAAATGCCCGGCGAATTCCGGCAGCGTACCGAGCGGTTTCCATTCCGTTGCGCCTTCGGCGAGTATTTGGGTCAGCGCATTGGCGCGGCTTTCGGCAAGCCATTGCCGTAATTGTTCGGCACCCACCGGCCCGTAGATTTTGCCGTCCGACCCGATAATCTTATACATGACGTAAATCTAACGCATCGTGGTGTTTATGGACAACCCCGCTGATAACAATGAAGGCGATCGACGCCAAATATGCAAAACCAAACAAGCCGCCCAGAACTATTCCAATCCAGGCGTGGATTCTGCCGCCGGCTTCCGGATTCCGGCGCTGAAAGCGCAGTCCCAAAATCCCCAGAACCAGGGCCGTAATGCCGAGCAGCGGCGCCAAAAGGCGGGACCACGGAAAAGACGCCCAGATAATATGCCGCCAGCGCCCTGGCGTTTTTGTAGGGAATGATCCTGTTTAGCCCGTCGGCGGATTTTGGCCCGCGGGCGGACGACGGACTTGGCGGTGGGCCCGGGGCGGGCGGCGTGAACGCGGCGGCAAACTCCGGCAGTGAGTCCAGAAAGACCCAATCCGGCCCGCCTTCCGGTATGACCGGTGTCTTCTTTTCCACCCGGTTTTCCGCAATCCATTTTTTTAACTGGTCAATGGAAACCGGGCCGTATTCATTTCCGTCTGAACCGAGAATCTTATACATGGGCGTTTTGTTTGTCCTGGTCGTCTTCAGTTCCGCCAGGCGTGTGACGGGTGTCCGAGACGATGCCGCGTTTGCCTTCGGCGACGAAGTCCAGCATCGCTTTCGCGGGAGTGCTGGTGAACGTTTTTTTTGCCTCGTTGACGGCCGCGCCCAGGTTTTTCCCGCCGCGAAACAGAAAATGGTAAAGCCGCTTCAATTCCATCCGCTGTTCCGCCGTGAATCCCGCGCGGCGCATGCCCACGACATTCAGCCCGCACATTTCGTTCACTCGCAATGCCACCGTGAACGGCGGCAGGTCCTTGCTGATGACCGTGCTGCCCTGCATCATCGCCAACATGCCGACCCGGCAGAACTGATGGATGGCGGCATTACCGGATATGAAGGCGCGGTCCTGCACCACCACATATCCGCCCAGCAACACGCCATTGGCCATAATCACATGGTCGCCGACCACGCAATTGTGGGCCACGTGCGAACTGGCCATGAAAAAATTGTGGGAGCCGATGATGGTTTCCCCGTCCGGCCGGGTTGAACGATGAGCGGTGAAATGCTCGCGGAAAATGTTGTGGGCGCCAATACGCAGCCGTGTCGGCGTGCCGCCGTATTTCAAATCCTGCGGCGCGTCACCGATGACACAACCGGCGTGAAATTGGTTGTGGGCGCCAACCGTCGTCAGTCCCGTGAGATAAACATGCGGACCAACGACACAGTTCGCCCCCAGTTCCACGCCTTCGTCAATCACGGCATACGGGCCAACTTGAACGGTCGAATCCAGTTTCGATTTCGGATGTATAATGGCGGTTGGATGGATCATTTTTGCAGCTACAGATTCACACAATTGAACCCGGATTCAAACGAATTTGTTCAAGGCCGAAGGCGTGCGAGATGTGAAACATTGAATGTGATAAACGCCCTTCAAGTTTCACGAATAAAAATAGCCCTTATGCCGAGCTCGGCATAAGGGCTATTTTCTGTAGCGCCGGATTATGCCAAGTAGCCGGGGCGGTTTCTCAAAATCATTGAGGAATCGCCCCTTTTCATTTTTTAACTCGGTATAATCGGAGGCTCTGGAGAACCGCAGCCGCGACCGATTGAGGAAAAAGAAATCACCTTTTGACTCTCCCCCTACTGGAGGCCGAATCAACCACGCTTTCGGGCCGGCATCGCCATTGTCATGCTGACATCCAGCCCACCGCCACCACAATGCGAGCCTCAATTAGTCCCAAGCGTACTGTCCAGAAATTTGAAGGTAGGCGTCATCTGAGTTGCCATGTAGGCGGGATCTTCATGGCCAGCTCCGGACAAGATTGTCAATGTTGCCTTTGCCCGGGCCTTCTTCAAGGCATCGTAAAGCCGCTGCGCCTGGCTCACGGAGATGATTTGATCGGCGTCGCCGTTGACGATTCTGAAAGCGGGAAGCACCTTGGCCGATGGCAGGTAAGTGGCGATGTTTAACTCTCCAGGGAGCCGGTCTTCCGCTCCGTACCAAACCACGCACGCCTGCACCGCGCTGGAAACGCCGGCGTTACCGAGCGTTGGGTCGTCGAAAATAGTGGACTGGTCTCCGGTGACGCCGATGATCGCAGCCATGTAGCCTCCGGCGGAATTGCCCCAGACAGCGAAACGATTTGGGTCCAGGTTGTATTTGCTGGAATTAGCCCGGAGGAAGCGTATTGCGGCTTTCCCATCCTGAGTTGCTGGCAGGGCTCCGTCGACAAAGGAATTCGCGAGCCGATAGTTGAGACTGACCACGGCATAGCCCTTGGCGACAAGTGAGGCGACATTGGGAACTTGAACTTGAAAAGGTCCGAACCGGCCCACGGGCTTCGGCGCCGGACCAAAGTCCCGGCGCGGCATCGAGTGTTTATCGCCCACCATGAAACCTCCGCCATGTATCCAGATTACCAATGGGGCTGGTGTGCTTTTCTTCGCGGGCAGGTACAGGTCGAGTTTTTCGGCGGGCGATTTTGTCGCGTATGCCAAATCCTTTACGCTTGGCTCAATCTCCGGCCACGCTTGTTGATCGGCATTCGTTGCGGACGCCATCTGTGACGGACTCGCGCTTGTAACCATCAAAGGTAAGATAAACGTAATGGCGGCAATTGAGAACAGGATGGTTTTATTCATGAGTGATTCCTGAAGTGTTCCGCATCCAAACCGGATGGCTGGGGCTGGCCACACGACCAGAGCGGGCGAACATTTTTGCGTTTCCAGGCAAGGATCCCAATAATGAACACGGTGTAAGCCAACACGACAACCAGATTAAAAACGAGAATTTCAGTTGGCGATTCCCT
>CAWCRR010000016.1:0-13750 GCA_963797825.1 uncultured Verrucomicrobiae bacterium | reverse complement strand
CCGCCGCCAATATGTGGAAGGCAAAGGAGTGCCCAGCCTTATCGCGGTTTATCAGGGCGGCCGGGCGGCCAAGGCGATTGCGCTCGCCTGGGCCAAGGGCATTGGCGGCACCCGCGCCGGCGTCCTCGAAACCAATTTCAAGGAAGAGACGGAGACCGACCTGTTCGGCGAACAAACTGTCCTGTGCGGCGGGGCCAGCGCCCTGGTGCAGGCCGGGTTTGAAACGCTCGTTGAGGCCGGGTACTCGCCGGAGATGGCCTACTTCGAATGCCTGCACGAATTGAAACTCATTGCCGACCTGATGAACGAATCCGGCATCAGCGGGATGCGCTTCTCCATCTCCGAAACCGCCAAGTGGGGCGACGTCAGTGTTGGCCCGAAAATCATCGATGCCGGCGTGAAGAAACGGATGAAGGCCGCGCTCAAGGACATTCAATCCGGCAAGTTCGCCCGGAACTGGGTGGCTGAATACAAAGGCGGATACAAGAAATACAATGCGCTGCTCAAGAAGGGTGAAAAACATCCCATTGAAAAGACCGGAGCAAAATTGCGCGCCATGATGCCGTGGATGAAAAAGCATTCCACGAAGGGCGCGCAGGCGGCCTATTGAGATTGGCGATATCGGATGGCCGATTTATTTGGAAGCAAAGCCACTGGACAAATCCGGCGGCATGGAAGGTTCTCCTTTCTCCATCCTTAGCCCCCGATCGCCGTCATTGGGCGGCACGGCTGGTAATTGGCGCGGAATTGATGTTCCAACGGCTTTAATTTCAAGGCCGTCTCCAATAAATCCTTCAGAGCGAAATCATCCGCGCCCTGCCGCAAAGCGGTGCGCAAATCCACCTCGATGTGATTGCCCAGACAAGGGCGGACCCGGCCATCGGCGGTGAGCCGCATCTTATTGCAGTGGTCGCAAAAATGCTGGTTGGTCATCGCGCCGATAAAACCGATCATTGCGCCGGTCTGTTTCAGCAAATAATATTGCGCCGGCCCGTGACCCAGCTTGCGGTCGGGTTGGGCGACCAACTCATCCTTTTGCGCGAGCAGTTGCATGGCTTCGCCGCACGGCAGGAAATTCTTTTCCGTCAACACGTCCGTGGTCGTCAACGGCATCAATTCGATCAAGCGCAGCGGCAAGGCGTGCTCGGCGGCGAAGAGAGCCAGCGGCCAAAGCTCATGCTCATTCACGCCGCGCATGAGCACACAATTCAATTTCACACGCTCGAATCCCGCTTCGACCGCGGCGCGAATCCCGGCCAGCACCTTTTCAATGTTTCCGCCGGTGACACGGTGATAGACCTCCGGGGACAGCGCGTCGAGGCTTACGTTGATGCTGTGCAGCCCGGCTTTATGCAAATCGCGCGCAAACGAGGCCAATTTCATTCCGTTTGTCGAAAGGCCGACGGATTCCACACCGGAAATCCTGGTCATGTCGCGGACAATTTCCGGCAAATCGATGCGCATGAGCGGCTCGCCACCGGTCAGCCGGAATTTTCTAAAGCCCAATTCCACCGATGCGCGCACGATGCGGATGATTTCGGCGGCGGTCAAATGGTCGGGATGATGCTCCCAACCTTTGTAGCCTTCCGGCATGCAATAGAGGCAGCGCTCGTTGCACCGGTCGGTGACCGAGATTCGCAAGTAATCAACTTTACGTCCAAATGGGTCCATTATTTTTTCTCGTGCGGATTTTCACCGCGCAAATGCGCCAAACCCTCGCGGATGGCCGGCGCCAGGATTTCCAGGCATTCGCGGACCGCCGAGGGCTTGCCGGGCAGGTTGACGATCAACGCCTTCCCGCGCGTGCCCGCGGTCGCCCGCGATAAGATCGCTGTTTTAACTTTCACGAGCGATTGCATACGCATCGCCTCGCCAAAACCGGGCAATTCTTTCTCGAGCACGGGCCGCGTGGCTTCCGGCGTCACGTCCCGTGCGGCAATTCCCGTGCCACCCGTCGTTATCACCATATCGCATTTCGCTTCGTCGGCAAATTTTTTCAATGCCGCTGAGATCAGCGGCACCTCGTCCGGCACGATGAGCGACTCAAATTTGACGTCATTGCCGAGAAATTCACGCAGGACATTCTCGATCTCCGGCCCGCTGCGGTCTTCATAGATGCCCGCCGACGCCCGGTCGCTGATGGTGATTCGTCCGATTTTCATTCTTTGATCTTTTCAATGACCCGGATGTTCTCGATCCGCATTTTTTTGTCCACGGCCTTGCACATGTCGTAAAGGGTCAACGCCGCGACGCTCACCGCGGTCAGGGCCTCCATTTCCACGCCGGTTTGCGCGGTGGTTTCCACCGCGCAGAGGATGTCAATCGCCGTTGCGCGGATGCGGAAAGTGATCTCAACATGGTTCAGTCCCAGCGGATGGCAGAGCGGGATTAAATCACCTGTTTTCTTGGCGGCCTGGATGCCGGCAATTTGCGCCACGGCCAGGACGTCACCTTTCGGAAGAGCTTTCCGTTTGAGCGCGCGGATGGTGGCAGGCGCGCAAATCAACCTGCCTTCGGCAATGGCCCGGCGGCGTTGCGCCGGTTTGTGGCCCACATTCACCATGCGCGCGCCACCCGTCGCATCCAGATGCGAGAATTTAGTGTTCATAGTGGTAAAAATTCGACTTCGGAGCCGGCTTCGATCGAAGGCTGGTTCGCGGGGACACGGATTAGCGCGTTTGTCCTCGGCAGGCAAGTCACATCTCCGGCGCTGCTCCATGGCAGAGGATGCAAAACCGCCATGTCCAATCGCGCCGGCCACAGCGTTTCGCGCGGGCAGAGGGCGTCGCTCAATGTATCGGCCAAGCGCCCGTTGAGCATTTTTTTTGGTTCTACGCCGAGGAACCGCGCCAGGGCCGCTGCCACGAACAGATGGAAACAGATAAAATGCGACAGCGGGTTTCCCGGCAAGCCGAACGCGATGCGGTTGCCGTTCACGCCGAAAATCAGTGGCGCCCCGGGCCGAAGACTGACGCGGTTGAAAACGGTTTCAAACCCGAGCCACTCCAGTAATTCGCGCGTGAAATCCTTCTCGCCCACGCTTGCCCCGCCGGAGACCAGCACCAGGTCGGCCTGGCCGGGTTGAAATTTATTGGTGATCTTAGTTTTGGCCTGCTCGAAATTCTCCGGCAAATGGCTCTGCAAGAGTTCGCAGGGAAATTTCTGGAGCAGGCCGCGGATCAGGATTGAATTGCTGTCGCGGACCTGGCCCGGCCTGGGCGTTTCCGCCGGCGAAACAAGTTCATCGCCGGTTGTAAAGTGGACACAGCGTAAGCGGGGGCTGACCAATGGTTGCGCGGCCCCGACGGATGCCAATAATGACAACGCGCCCGCATTCAGGCGTGTGCCCGGCTGCAAAAGCACCTGGCCCGCCCGGACATCTTCACCGCGTTTGCGGACATTCAAATCGGGACTGGACCGCAGGATTTTGAGGCTATCCCCATTGCGCTCGACATTCTCCTGCATGACCACGCGGAGATTTTTACACGGCAATGCGGCCCCGGTTGCGATGCGGACGGCTTCGCCGGATTTTAACTGCCTCGGCTTCCAATCGGCGGCATGAAGTGTGTCCACGACTTGGAAGGTAGCTGAAGCATCATCCTGCAAAATGGCGTAGCCGTCGCGCGTTGACCGGTCGCAATCCGGCATGTCGTTCGGCGCGCTGACGGTTTCGCGCAAGGTCCGCCCAAGCCCTTCGGCCAGAGGCGCGCGAACTGCCGGCAATGGCTCTACCTGGAGGGAAATCTCCGCCAGTGCTTCGGCAAGTTGGATTGGCTTGTTGCGAAAAGGGTTTTTTTGTCCGGTCGAAGCCACCGGAGCATCGGACACCTCGATGGCCTTGTGCTTCCAGATCGGCACATCCTCTTTCAAGCGATCCATGAATTCAGCCAGCAGCGCGATGGCCTCGCCGCGGTGAACTGCCGCAATCCCGACGTAGATCGCCGTGTCCCCGACGGGGATGGCGCCGATGCGATGGATGACCGTGGCCGCGAGGCACGGAAATTTGGCGGCGAGCGTTTCGATAATGCGGCGTATTTCGCGCTCGGCCATCCCCGAATAAGCTTCATATTCAAGAGCAGAAATGTTTTGTGCGTTTTCCTGGCCGCGAACGGCTCCGCGAAATTCCAGCCACGCCCCTTGTTTACCTGACGATACGGGCGCGGAAATTTTTTCCGCGATCGGTTCGTTTGTGAGTTGGATTTCGATTTCCATGGGTTCAGCCGCCGGAAACCGGCGGAATCAATGCGATTTCATCCGTGTCACTGAATTTGGTTTCTGCGTCTGCATATTCGCCGTTGCGCGCCAGCCGCGTCGTTTTGCGGAAGGCGGCAAGTTTGGGGTGGAGGATGCTGATCTTGTACCAAAATTCTTCAACAGAAATTGGGCTGGAAATCTTCATTTCCAGTTCAGGCATTCCCGCCACGTCCCTGGTCTGGGCGAAAAGCAGCACGCGCATGAAGAAGAGTATGAAGACAGAATTAACAGAATGTACAGAATTTAGAGTTCGCAGCGCGGGGCTGCTGGAATGCGCTTCGCCTGGAAGTCCCGGCGAATGTGAAGCGGAAAAACAGGTTGACGCGGAAAAGCCGGGAGAGTTTAATCCTTAGCAATTCTTCGAACTTAAATATGAAAAAGCCATTGGGATTATACCGATTCTTCGTTTTCGTTGGCATATTTTTCGCCGCCCTTCTGGCCCATGCCGGCGTGCCGGCGATTTTCAGTTTTTCCCCGGCTTCCGGCACCAATGGCACTATCGTGAACATCTCCGGTACCAATTTCAGCACCACCGCAGCCTCGAACATTGTTTATTTCGGCGCCGTGCGCGCAACAGTTTCTTCCGCCAGCCCGACCTATCTCACGGCAACCGTTCCCGCCGGCGCAACTTACGCGCCCATCACCGTGACGGCAAATGGCCTCACGGCTTGGGCCAACAGTTCGTTTCTGCCGACTTTCGTCGGTGTTGGTTCTGGTATTAGCGCGGTCAATTTTGGGCCGCGCCAGGATTTGCCCACTCTCAACGGGCCAAATCAAACTGTCATTGCCGACCTTGACGGCGACGGGAAGCCGGATTTGATCGTTCTCGACGATTACAACAATGCCATTTCCATCTATCAAAACATTGGTACGAACGGAATCTTATCGGCCGGATCCTTTGCGCCGCCAGTCATCCTGCCAACCACTTCGGGAAATTATAGCCCCTATGGCATTGCCGTTGCAGACCTGACCGGTGACGGCAAGTTGGATATCATTGTTACGGAAAACGGCGACAATCTTATCTCGGTTTATAAAAATAACTGCACTCCGGGCAGCATCACCACCAATTCCTTCGCGCCGCGGGTGGATTTTTCAACCGGCTCACAACCTCAAAGGATTGCCGTCGGAGACCTCGACGGCGATGGCAAACCGGACGTCGTCGTTGCCAACACTGGCGATGGAACGATTTCGATTTTACAAAATAACAGCGTTGGAGGAACGATTGGTTTCGCGCCCAGAGTTGATATCGCTACTGGTGGAGGCTGTGATGCCGTGGCGGTGGGAGATCTGAACGGCGACGGAAAGCCGGACATTGTTGCCGTGAACACAGACGGCACGCTTTCTGTGCTGCAAAATATTATTCAATCGCCGTCCGCCATCACGGTCAATTCCTTTGCTTCTCCCGTTACGCTTTCGATCCCATCCGGCGGAGTGGATGCGGCGATCGTGGACATAGACGGCGATGGCAGACCTGATTTAGCGGTTACTACTTATTTGCCGCAGACATTTTCGGTTTTCCAAAATCTCAACACCGGCGGGGACTTGACGACTAATTCATTCGGCCCTCGGATTGATTACTCACTTGATGGCCGCGGTCATACCATTGCCGCCGGTGATTTGAGCGGCGACGGCAAACCTGATTTGGTTTTCGATGCGGAATTGAACAGCTTCATTGGGATTTTCGATAATCAAAGCACCCCGGGGATTTTGACGAACAGCTCGCTGGTGGGTCCGGTAGAACTGGCCACCGGCTGGAACGCATGGGGCGTGTCTGTTGGGGATTTGGATGGCGATGGCCGGCCCGACATCATCTTCGCCAACAGCTACGACAACACCATTTCAATTTACCAGAATCAAACGCCGTTCGGCATTTCGCCGCCTTATATCACTATCCAGCCGGGATCGCAGACTGTTGTAGAAGGCACGAATGTCACTTTGTGTGTCACCGTCGGGGGCACCGCCCCGCTGGGTTATCAATGGAAATTCAATAATGCGAACATTCCTGCCGCGACCAATGCCATGCTGAGATTGACCGACATCCATCCTTATCAAGCCGGAAATTATTCCGTCGTGGTCACCAATGTTTATGGTTCCGTCACCAGCTCCAATGCCGTCTTAACGGTGATTGTTCAAAACGAGCTGGTTTATAATTATTCCGGCACCGAAAAAATCACTACAACCGGCAACGAATCTGCTTACACTTATTCGGGCGATATGTTCTTTGTTCCAGACAATACCAATGGTGTCTTCGTAGGTTGGGCAAAAATCGGCGGCAAAAAGCAATACTGGGTGCAGCCATTCTCCGATTATCTGATGATTCCCATCTCCGGCGGCGCGGGGCACACCTATACCATTCTTGGAAAGGCTGGGGAAACAATTGATGGAAACGGCCGGCCGCAGATCTGGTCGTTTTTACACAAAGGCCGGAATGCCACTCTGATCATCGGCACTAGAAAAAGCATTTTGTTTCCCAATAGCTTCACTTTCGAAAGCACCGATGTGTATCCCGACCCTGTCACCGGCTACACGGTAATGCTGGAAGGGTCTTCTACATACAATTTTGCACCGCAAGCAACTCAATCTGCCAATAACGGCGGCCAGACGTTGGCTGACCTGGTCAATGCCAGCGTTGCATCACTTAATCGACAGGGCTATCAATCGCAATAGCGACTTGTCCGCAGCGCAGGGGAGGCCAGAGGCCAGTCATGCCCCTGCGGAGTCTCGTCCCGCCAGTAGAAATTGATTGCCGTGCGGCAATAAGTTGCATATTGATTTTCCGCCCTGAATGCAACTCGGACGAATCATCATATTTCCAATAAAGTCCCTCGAAGGTGTCGCGGTCAAATCGGCGACGTTCACTGCGGGCGGCATTTTGGAGAACGACCGCATTTACGCGATTTATGACACGGAGGGGAAGGTCGTCAACGGCAAGCGCACTGCGCGCGTCCACGAAATGCTTTGTGTGTTCGACGATAACATCCGTGAGGTCCAGTTGTCGCGGAATGGAGAATCATCGAAAAACCAATTTCAATTGGACTGCCCGGCCCCGATTGAAAAATGGATGGGTGAACATTTCGGTTTCGCCGTCACGCTGCGCCACGAATCGCAAAAAGGATTTCCCGATGACCAGACGGCCTTCGGCCCGACCATCGTGAGTGAAGCCAGTCTGCGCGCGGTGCAAGACTGGTTTCCGGGTTTGACCCTCGAAAGTGTTCGCGGGCGCTTTCGCGCCAATTTGGAACTCGTTGATGGCGAGGCATTTTGCGAGGACCAATTGTACGGCGCGCCGGAGGAATTGAAGCCGTTTCAGATCGGTGAAGTGAAATTTTTCGGCCACAACCCGTGCCAGCGCTGCGTGGTGCCGACCCGCGAACCGACGACTGGGCAGCCGATCGCCGAGTTCCAGAAAAAATTCATGCAGTTGCGCAAAGAAAATCTTCCGCCGTGGGCGAACATGCAACGCTTCAATCATTTTTATCGCTTTGCCGTCAACACTACGGTGCCTCCGACAGAAGCGGGGAAGAGATTGCATGTGGGCGATGCGGTTCTGATTTGACCGCGCTGGATAAATCGCGACAACAATTTTCTGTAAAGAATTCCGAATTGTCAGTTTTTCTTAATAATCCGAATAAATAATTATTGGCATTAGGTTTGCTTTTGTGTTGTTGCCGTGATGACAACAAAGTTACCAGTGAGGCAACAAGCGCCAGATGAGACGATCCAATCACAACTTTGTTCCTTTGGCGCCCGGCTGCGCGAATTCCGGCTGCAACGAGGCTGGACCCTGGAGGAGGTGGCAGCGCGAGGCGGCTTGTCCAAAGGATTCCTTTCCCGGCTGGAATCCGGCGACCGGCAGGCCTCGATCGCGGCGGTGCTGACGCTTTCGAGGGTTTTCGATGTTTCTGTGGCATCTCTTTTTGAATCGCCGCCGGTTGCGCAGCCTTGCGTGATTGTGCGCGCGTCGGACCAGGTTGAAAAAATGACCAACGGACTGAAATACGCTCCGTTGTCCGGCGCGGGGCGATTCTTCAATCTCCAACCGTTGCGCATCACAGTTTCGCCATCACGGCGGGGCGATGAACAATATCACCACGATGGCGAGGAATGGATTTACGTATTGTCCGGCAAACTCACGCTCTTGCTGGAGGAGAAGATGTATGATTTGGGACCGGGTGACGCGGTGCATTTTGAATCGCGCCTGCCGCACCGGTTGATCGCGCCGGGGCCGGAAGAGGCGGAGGTTTTGGTGGTGGCTGCGCCGGTTTCCAATCCGCCGATAAGTCCAAATTTGCTTAATCAGCACCGGGCGATACCCGCCATCGGTTTGCTGGCATTTCCAAAACAAAAGGCAATGGTTGCCGCTTCGCGTCCCAAAAAATCTCCCATCAAAATCAATTTGAAAAAACAACGTTAACCAAAGAAATGTTATGAATAAACTCCGTTCGAACCGTTTAAACTTCAAAGAGCTATTGGCACAAAACATTGCGCTCATTTCGCCAACGATGACTGCGGCGCTCATTGTGCCGCTGATGTACGGCACCACCGGCAGCATCAGTTGGCTTTCCTACGCCCTGGGGGGCGTCCTGGTATTATTTGTGGCGCTCAGCCTGAACGAATTTGCGAGACGCACGACCAATTCCGGTTCGATGTACAGTTATGCGATGTCCGGTCTGGGATTTACGGGCGGTTCGATGTGCGGCTGGTGCCTGTTGTGGGCGTATCTGTTCATCGGCCTGGCCGGCACGACGGGGTTCACGTATTTTGCGCAGACGTTACTCCAGATGGTCCACGTCAATATGCCGCCGGTGCTTCTTTTCGTACTTTGTCTGGGGACATGTTTTTTTATTGCTTACAAAGACATCAAAATTTCGACCTTAATCAGTCTGGGGCTGGAAGCGTTTTCCATCTTCTTCATTATGATACTGGCGTTCATTGTGTTGGGGCATAAGCACTTTGCCATTGATACGGCGCAATTCACTTTAAAGGGGACGTCAATGCTGACCTTGGGCATGGGCGTGGTAGTGGCTATTTTCAGCCTGGTCGGTTTTGAAAGTTCAACCGCCTTCGGCGAAGAAGCCGTTAATCCGCTCAAAACCATTCCTCGTTCCATCATTTGGAGTCTCATCATCACTGCTTCTTTCTTCGTTTTCATTACGTACGTGGAAGTGCAGGGCACGAAGGGAGACGCGACCACCCTGGATAAACTCGGCGCGCCGCTCACTACTCTGTCCCAGGAATATGGCGTGCCGATCCTGGGGCCATTAACTTCATTTGGCGCGATGGTCAGTTTTTTTGCGCTGGCATCGTCATGTATGAATGCCGGCTCCAGAGTGATGTTTGCGATGGGCCGTCATGAGTTCTTCCCCATCAAAACCGGTATCGCGCACCCCAAATATGGCACGCCCTATATTGCGCTTTGCGTGTATGCCGTTGTGATGTTTACTGTAGTCACAAGTTGCTATTATTTGCTGGTAGCTAATGGCTTTGCCGTGCTTGACGAATTCAACGACGCCGGCACCATGGGCGCGTTCGGCTTTGTCGGCGCTTACACCTGCATTGTGCTTGCCGCCCCTGCCTTTCTCAAGAAACGTGGAGAACTGGAAGCCAAACACATCGGGTTGTGCGTCGTGGCTATGGTGTTGTTGTTGGTTCCCATTATTGGCAGTGTCTGGCCTATTCCCTCTCCACCGGTCAACGCTTTCCCCTATGTTTTCGTCGGCTATCTCTGGTTTGGTTTCATTCAGGTGATGAGTATGCAACATCAGAAACCGAAGCAGGTTGAGGATGTCAGCGCAGAAGTCAAAGCACAACATGCAGCGTCTGGAATGGCGACGGGAGGAATGACAGCATCCGCCACCGCCTAATGAAACAAATCGGAATTCTCGCGGCGATCCACCGTTACCCGGTGAAATCGATGATGGGGGAGGAACTGAACGCGGCTCGCATCGGGACCAAAGGGGTCCTGGGCGACCGCGTTTTCTCTTTGGCCGACCCGGCGGATGGAAAGATCGCCAGCGCAAAAAACCCGTCCAAATGGCCCGGGCTTTTCGCCTACCGCGCCGCCTTTACCGGGCCGATTGATAACGGCTCGTTTGGACCGGCGCGGATCACTTTTCCGGACGGCACCAGCATTTTGACCGGCGACAAAAATATCGAGGCGAAATTGTCCGCCAGCCTGGGCAAATCGGTAAAATTTTTGTCCGGCGCGCCGCCGTCCAGCACGTTGGAGGAATACTGGCCGGACATCGACGGCCTGGCGAAGCGCGACGTGGTCACCAATGAGGCGTTGCCCGCCGAAACTTTTTTCGATTGCGCGATGATCCATTTTTTGACGACGGCAACGATTGACAGCCTGCGCGGGGCTTACCCCGAAGGGCGGTTTGAATCGCGCCGATTTCGCCCGAACTTCGTCTTTGAAACGCCGCCGGACATCAAAGGATTTCCCGAGAACAATGATTGGAACGAGAAAACCCTTTCCATCGGCAGCGAAGTTAAGATCAAAATCACCGGGCCATGCGGCCGCTGCGTGATGACCACGCTGCCGCAAGGCGATTTGCCCAGAGACATCGGCGTCCTGAAGACCGCCGCCAAACAGAATGAAGCGCGGGTGGGGGCTTACGCCGCGGTCTTGCAAGGCGGCACGGTGCGCCGCGGCGACCTGGTGCGGATTGAATAGCCGGATCACCGCACCACCAGATGGATGGCCGACGCTTTGATGAGCGCGGTGATGGTTTCGCCTTTTTGCAATGCCAACTCTTCGCACGCGGGGCGTGTGATCAGCGAAAACAGCGGAAACCCCGCATCCATTTCCACACGCACCAACGCATTTTCCGGACGGATTGAAATAATCTTTGCGGATAGCCGATTGCGAACGCTGCTTATCCGGGTTTCGCGTTGAAGAATCACTTCTTCTCCCCGGATACACACAAATACCTCTTTAGATAAATCGTCGGGCGCCAATGCCGTAATCGTCGTGCTTCCAACTTCCACGGTCGCCAGCCCTTCCTGCACGGCGGTGATTTTTCCAGGGCACACATTTTCCACGCCAACGAGTTTGGCGACCTCGGCGTTTGACGGGTGGATGAAAATGTCGGAGGCCGGGCCGGTTTGCAGGAGCCGGCCATTCGCCAATACGACAATTTCCTCCGCCAGCGTCAGCGCCTCGAGCCGATCATGGGTCACGTACAGCATGGGGATGCGAAATTCATCGCGGATGCGCATGAGGTAGGGAATGATTTTTGATTTCAACGGCGCATCCAGGCTGGCGAGCGGTTCATCGAGCAGCAAGAGCCGTGGCGATGCCAGCAACGCGCGGCCCAGCGCCACGCGCTGTCTTTCACCGCCGGATAGTTCCGTTACCCGCCGCGAAATCAACGGCTGAATCTCCAGGACCCCGGTGACATGCTCAAAACTGAACAGCGAGTCTGTTGCGCCATCGCCTTTTTGACCGTAGAGGAGGTTCTGTCTTACGGATAAATGCGGGAACAACGCAAGGTCCTGCGGCACATAACTGATGCCGCGATGCTGCGGCGGCACGGAAAATTTTTTCGCGGTGTCAGCCAGCACCGTGTCATCCAATTGGATGAACGCCGATCGCGCTGTCCGCAACCCGGCGATGAGGTCCAGCAGGGAAGTTTTGCCGGCGCCGGATGGGCCAAAAATGACGGTGACACGCTTCTGGATCTCGAGATCCACTTCGAGCGCGAAGTCCGCCAGCGGCAGGGAGATATTTTTCAGCAACAGGCTCATTGGAATGAGTGATGAGTGACGAGTGATGAGTGATGCGTTGTAAAGATGTTCATCTGGAAAGACTCATTTGGCATTCAATTTTCGGCGCAGCAACAGTTCACTGCTCCAGACGGCGATGAATGCGAGGACGACGGAAATGCCGAGCAGGCGGAAGGCCCCCGCATCTTCGCCGAGTTGGACGTTTTGAAAGATGGCCAGGGAAATGGTCTGAGTTTTGCCGGGAATATTTCCGGCCACCATGATGGTGGCCCCGAATTCACCGAGCGCCCGGGCAAAGGCGAGCAACATGCCGCTGACGATCCCCCGCGCGGCCAAGGGGACGGTGATGGTGAAGAACACCCGCCAGGGGCCGGCGCCCAGTGTGCGCGCGATCTGCTCCAAACGCGGATTGACCTCCTCAAAGGCGACACGTGCGGAACGGACGAGCAAGGGCATCGACATGACGCTCAGCGCCAGCAAAACGGCGCGCCAGGTGAAAATGATATCGAGATTGAAGTGATCGTGGAAAAATCCGCCGAGGGGGCCGCGCCGTCCAAAAGCTTCCAACAAAATGAGACCCGTGGCGACCGGCGGCATGACCAGCGGAAGCGTCACAAACGTTTCGACCAGGGATTTCCCCGGCCAATGTCCGCGCGCGAGCGCCCAGGCGAGCGCAAGGCCGAAGGGCAAGATTACCAACGTGCTTAGCGCGGCCACCCAGGCGGTGAATCCGACGATTTGCCATTCGGCAACGGTCATTGTTTTAACAGGAAGCCATATCGCGCGAAGATTTGGAAGCGGAAACCCGCTTTCGCCTGGCTTCGGCGCGGCAGGCCCGCCTTCGCATTGCTTCGGCGCGGCTGGCCCGCCTTCGCCCAGCCTTCGGCGCGACAGGCCCGCCTCGTCTGGCTTCTGCCGTCGCTAAAGCTTCCATCTTCGCTAAAGCTACGATGGACGAGATGGCGATTTAAGATTTGAAATTGGAGATTGGAGATTGGAGATTGGAGATTGGAGATTGGAAATGAAGGCGAAAACTGAAGGGTCATTGTTTTAACAGGAAGCCATATCGCGCGAAGATTTGTCCAGCTTCTTTGGATGAAAGGTAGGCGAGAAAAATTTTTGCAGCCTGAGGTTGTTGCGAACTTTTGAGGAGCGCCATCGGATAACTGATGTCCGGACCCTCTGAAGCAGGGACTTCGTAGGCAATCTTGACTTTTTTGGAAATGGCGGCGTCGGTCTTATAGACCACGCCCGCATCCACATTGCCGGAGGCCACGGCGAAGAGCGCGGCGCGGACATTTTCGGTGGGAACGACTCGCGGCTCAATGGCCGGCCACAATTGTAATTTGTTCAGCCAGGCCTTGGCATAGACGCCCGCAGGCACAGCCTGGGGATCGGCGAGGGCGATTTGTTTCACTGCGGCATTCGTGAGATCGTTTGCGGAATGAATCTGTAATGTGCTGTCGCTGGGAACGACGACCACCAGGGTATTGCCGAGGCGGCTGACGCGGGTGGTCGGATCGATCAAATCCTTTTTTGCCAATAGATCCATCTGGGTCTCATCGGCGGAAAAGAAAATGTCCACCGGCGCGCCGGCTTCGATCTGCCGCGCCAGGGTACTGGAGGCGCCGAAGTTAAATTCCACCTGAAGGCCGGTTTGCGCCTGGAAATTTGTGCCGAGTACGGTCAGGGCGTCATGCAAACTGGCCGCCGCGCACACGAGGATTTCCGTAGCGGAAACAGAATGGGCCAGCAGGCAGATGCAGGC
>CAWCRR010000015.1:0-18002 GCA_963797825.1 uncultured Verrucomicrobiae bacterium | reverse complement strand
GGCGGGAGAAGTCGGCGGGACCCTTCCATCGGTCTTGAACGCGGCCAATGAGATTGCGGTCGAAGCCTTCGTGAACCGAAAAATCAATTTCCCGCAGATCACCGAAGTGGTGCGAAACGCCCTGGACACGCACAAAGTTGTGCCGCGTCCTTCGCTGGACCAGATTTTGGAGGCAGACGCATGGGCCAGGCAGAATACCTTGAAAGGACAATGAATTGCTCGTTTTCCCTTGAGGTTCATGGTGAGGTGGCGGCTCATGTTTTGCAGTTAGTCGGTTATCATTTGGATTTAGAATTTTAAAAGTTAAGAACTCAACAATTGTTAAATGAGGATTTCCTGATATACTATGCGGACCTGATTTAAATGAATATTTTAACGATAATTTATGTGGTCTTGGTGGTGCTCCTGGCTTTTGGGGCATCTATTTTCGTCCATGAGTTGGGACATTACTGGGTGGCCCGAAAAGTAGGGATGAAAGTGGAGGAATTTGCGGTGGGGTTTGGCCCGAAAATCTGGGGGTTCACCCGCGATGGCATCGATTACAGCCTGCGTTGCATTCCTGCCGGCGGTTACGTGAAGTTGCCGCAGATGATTACTTCCGAAACGCTGGAAGGCCAATCGAAAGAGCCGGTTCCCCCGGCGCCGCCGTGGAAAAAAATTGCCGTGGCCTTTGCCGGGCCTTTCATGAACGTCGTTTTTGCCTTTTTCATCGCCACCGTGATTTATTTCGTCGGCCTGCCGGTCGCGGTTGACCCTTCCATTATCGGGTATGTTGAACCGAATTCGCCCGAGGCAAAATTGGGCATCCAGGAGGGCGACCGCATCGTCTCTGTGGATGGCCATAAGGTGCAGTCGTGGCAGGACGTGGCGCTCAATACGATCGTGGCGCGCACGACCACGTTGCCAGTGACCATTGAACACAATGGCCAGGACCATACTTATAATCTCCAGACTTCAACCGACAATGGGATGGGACTCAAAATGCTGAATCTGGACCCCCGCGACCATCCGAACATACTGGAGGTTTCATCGGGCACTCCGGCAGAAAAAGCCGGATTGAAGGTAAAGGATGTCATTGTTTCTTTTGCCGGCGTGCCGATTGCCAGCCGCGACCAGTTCATTGATCTGGTCCGCCAGCGCGGCGCCCAGCAGAGCCAAATCCAGGTGGAACGCGCCGGAAAACGCGTGACATTGAGCATCACGCCGGCAATTGACCCGGTACAAAGATCGGTCGTATCGGCGTTGCCCTCGGCACCAGCGACATGGAGGTTTATGTCGTGCAAAAGCCGGGGCCGTCGCCGTGGGCGCAAGTACACGACGTGCTCGTCAAGACCGTGGAAACGATCAGCGCATTGGTTCATTCCCATGAGACCGGGGTGGGGGTGCAGGATTTGAGCGGGCCGGTGGGCATCCTGAGCATCCTGGCGGTGCAAGCCAAGACCGATTACCGGCTGGCCTTGAGTTTTATGATTTTGCTCAATATCAATCTGGCCATCATCAACCTGCTTCCAATCCCCGTGCTGGATGGCGGCCATATCCTGATGTCCATCATCGAAAAAATCCGGCGCCTGCCGTTGAGCATCAAGTTTGTCGAAGTAGTGACGACCGGGTTCGCGGTGCTGCTCCTGGGGTTCATGCTTTATATCACGGTCTATGGAGACATTATCAAACGCTTTCCCCTTTACCGCGCGATGTTTGACGATCATGCCCAGGTCCAGCAGGCGCCGCCGCCAGCCGACAATGCGCCCGCAAAGTAGGAACTTTCCCGCTTGCAACTTTTAGCCTGAAACCTAAAACTGTGACCGTGCGCTATTGCGAATCACCATTTTTTTATCACCGTCGGAAGACGCGCGAGAATGTCATCGGCGATCCGAAGCACGGCGGCGTGATCATCGGCGGGGACCATCCTATTGTGAAGCAGTCCATGCTGACGTGCGATACGATGGATACCGCGGAAAGCGTCAAGCAAACGCTCGAACTGGTCGCGGTCGGATGCCAGATTGTGCGCATTACCGCGCCGACGGTGAAGGACGCGGCCAATCTTCAGAACATCGTCGCCGAACTGCGCAAACAAAATTGCCTGGTGCCGATCGTGGCCGACATCCATTTCAAGCCTGATGCAGCGATGGAAGCGGTGAAGTGGGTCGAAGTCGTGCGGGTGAATCCCGGCAACTACGCCGATTCCAAGAAATTCGCCACCAAGGAATATACCGACGAGCAATACGCCGCCGAACTCAAGCGCATCGAGGACAAGTTCACCCCGCTCGTCCTGGAAGCGAAGAAATTGAAACGCGGGTTGCGCATCGGCACCAACCACGGCTCGCTGTCCGACCGCATCATGAACCGGTACGGCGACACGCCGCTGGGCATGGTGGAGAGCGCGCTGGAATTCGCGCGCATCTGCCGCAAGAACGATTTCCATAATTTCAAATTTTCGATGAAGTCGTCGAACCCCAAGGTGATGATCGAATGTTATCGCCTGCTGGTGGCGCGGCTGGAACAGGAAGGGGCGGATTGGAATTATCCCATCCATCTCGGCGTTACCGAGGCCGGCGAGGGCGAGGATGGCCGCATCAAATCCGCCATCGGCATCGGCTCGCTGCTCTGCGACGGGCTGGGCGATACCATCCGTGTTTCGCTCACGGAAGATTCACCGCGCGAGATCGAAGTATGCACTGATTTGCTGGCGCAGATTCCCATCCTTTCAAATTTCGAATCTCAGATCGCTGATCACGGATTTCCCTTCGACCCGTTCCATTTTGAACGGCGCGAAACTCCCGAGATCGAACTGGCCGAAGGCATCAAATGCGGTGGCGAACAACTGATCCGCGTCGTGGTGACGCAGGGGACCTGGAACAAAGTCGCCCACAAAATCCGGCCCAAGGACGACGTAAGGCCGGAAGCGGTCTATGAAAACCTGAACATCGCCGAGATAGACCCGACGCAAGATTTTCAGGTCAATTGCGAGACCCAGCTCGTGACGGTGAAGGATGGCGTGAAGCTGCCGGCCATCACGGCGTTCCGCTTGCTGGTCGCCGGCCTCAAGCGCTTGGGCCGGAACAATCCCATCCTGCTCAAGGACTGCATCAATTTTGAACCGGCGCCGCTGGAGCCAAAGATTGCGCTGCTGCGGGCTTCGGTCGTCATCGGCTCGTTGCTGGCGGACGGCATCGGCGACGCCATCCTTGTCCGTGGCGAAGCGGGCGGGGGACAATCATTGCGGTTGGCGTTCAATATTCTCCAGGCGGCCGGCTGCCGCAGTTTCAAGACGGATTATGTGGCTTGTCCGAGTTGCGGCCGGACGCTGTTCAATCTCCAGACCGTGACGGCGCGCATCAAAACGCGGACGGAACATCTGAAGGGCGTGAAGATTGCCATCATGGGTTGCATCGTGAACGGCCCCGGCGAAATGGCCGATGCGGATTTCGGTTACGTCGGCGGCGCGCCCGGTAAGATCAACCTCTATGTTGGCAAACAGGCCATCAAGTTCAATATTCCGGAAGGCGAAGCGGTGGAAAGGCTTGTGGACCTGATCAAGGAACACAACAAATGGGTTGAGCCGGAGGCTAAAGAAGCCGTGCATGCCTGAGCGGTTGCCTTTCTGACGTCTCATCCTTTACCATGGCTCTCTATATCTAATGGGGTACGGTTAGGCGTCCATTAAGAGATGTTTGCTCTTCTCCGCAATTCAGCTTCAAAACGTTCACCTTCTTCTTTAGTCGCAAAAATTCTCCAAGGAATATAATGAACATTATTGTCGGTAACATAAACGAACAAATAACTGCCAGAAGCGCCAATTTTATGAAATCCACTCCAGCGATAGAGCGATTCATTGACGGGCGTTTTCTCTAACAGACCATCATCCCGGATTTCGTACACATGTTCCCCGACCACCCCGCGGCTTTGATTGATGAGCAGCCAAATGGCATGAAAGACAATTTGAAAGACGATCATGAATACGACCATGAACATCGTGGTGATTATCATATAAATTATAAAATACATGATGGGAGACGAATTACCTTCGGGCGTCCGGTACTTTGTGATAGGAACTGCTAGGCACATCAGAAATAAAAAGGCGATAAGCTTTATGTTGTGCGCGACAACCCAAAGCCTGCAGCGGAGAACATCCCATCGATCGAGTGAAAATGAAATTGTATGCGAAATAACAGGAGGCGCGTCTGTATTCATGTTTTCTAAAATCGGATTCTTGCAACTGTGCTTCTTGGTAATTGCTGGCGCAAGCTCAAATAACCGATAGTGCGGGGAGATGGTCATCGCGCAGTTTCACTGGCTTGTCCAGCCATGATTTTGTACAAAGGACAAACAATGGCGCCGACGTCCCAGACAACTGACCCACTGAACAGGCCCTGTCCGGTCTGTCATGGAATGCAGGCGGGACCTTATCTCATGAAGGACAACTTTCAACTTCTGCGTTGCCCGGATTGCTCGATGATCTTTACCAATCCGGTTGCGGCGGATTTGGCCTCGGGGGAATTCTACGACCAGGCCGGCACTGAATATCTTTCGCCGGAAAAACTCGAAAGCGATTACGCGGAGGTCCGCTTTGAACGCGAACTGCGGTTGTTCAGAAATTATTGTTCGTCGGGAGCCGTGTTGGATGTGGGTTGCTCTTCGGGCGCGTTTCTTTACCAATTGAACAAGCGCTATCCGGGCGACTACCAGATTTTGGGTACCGACGCTTCGGGCCCGCCGCTGGACCATGCTGCAAAAATGGGTGTGCCGGTCATCAAAGACGATTTTTTGACGCATACTTTCGAGCAATCGTTCGATGCCATCACCTTCTGGGCGGTGATGGAGCATTTGTTCGAGCCGGAGAAGTTTCTTAAAAAAGCCGCGTCCATCCTGAAACCCGGCGGCGTATGTTTTATCCTCGTGCCCAACATGCATTCTTTGGCGGCGAGTTTATTGGGCGCAAAATATCGCTACGTCTATTCCGAGCATTTGAACTACTTCACCGCGGCGACATTAAGAAAATTTGTGAAACCGCAGATCAAAGTGTTGGCTTTGAAATCGACACATTTCAATCCGATGGTGATCTGGCAGGATTCGCGCCGTCCGCCACAGGAGGTTTCGCGGACAGAGCGATATGAACTGTTAAAGCGAACGACCGCTTACAAAAAGTCGCTGTGGCTGAAACCGGTAAAGGTTGGTTATCGAATGATGGAAATGATATTGGGCACGGTTTGGATGGCTGATAACCTTTGCATTATCAGCCAAAAGGCGAAAAATATGGACCAAACCCTCGAAACCATTCGCAAAAAATATAACCTCCCCGCACTGGCGGCGGTGGTGGTCAAGGATGGACAAATCTGTGACCGGGCTGCCGTCGGTGTCCGCAAGTGGGGCGACCCCACGCCGGTGACCACCAACGACATCTTCCATATCGGTTCCTGCACGAAATCCATGACTGCCACTCTCGCCGGCATGTTGATCGATGACGGTAAATTGCGATGGGACACGACGATTGCGGAGGTGTTTCCTGAATTGAAGAGCGTGATGAACAAACAATATGAGGCCGTGACGGTCGAGGAGTTGTTGACGCATCGCGGCGGCTTTCCCACGGCGCCACCCCAGATGGCCTGGAAACAGGCCTGGGCGCAGCAAGGCACTCCGGTCGAACAACGGTATGAATTCATCAAGGCGGTGCTGGCGCAGCCGCCGGAGGCCGCGCCCGGCACAAAGACGATCTATTCAAACCAGGGCTACACCATCATCGGGGCGATGCTGGAACGAATTGCCGGCATCCCATGGGAGAGACTGATCACGGAACGCCTGTTCAAACCATTGCAGATGGACACAGCGGGGTTCGGCCCGCCGGGAACGATTGGTGGCATCGATGAGCCGTGGGGGCACGTGCGAAAGCCAGGCATGATCGTGCCGGTGCAGGGAGATAATCCGCCAGTTGCCGCACCTGCCGGACGGGTCCATTGCTCGCTCGATGACATGGCACGATATACGATTTTCCAGATGCAAGGGCCGCGGCAGAAGCTTTTGAAACCTGAAACCCTTGAAAGGCTTCACACGCCACCTGCCGGCGGCGATTATGCCTGTGGCTGGCACGTGTATCAACGCGGATGGGCCGGCGGAAATGCCTTGACCCATAATGGTTCAAATACGATGTGGTATTTCGTTATGTGGCTGGCGCCGGAAAAGAATTTTTCCGTCATCGTAGCGACAAATATTTACGGCCCGGACGCCCAAAAGGCCTGTGACGATGCTGCCAGTGCGATGACTCGGAAGTGGTTGGCGGAATAGCTTCGACTCATCGTTGAAACGATCGGCTATTGCCGGTCGCGCCGAAGGCGCTAACAAAAGGCCATAGGCCGACAGACCATAGCCCACCGATTTATCGGTGGGTACACGATTCAATTCAGACCGAGTCCCGTTGGGACGGCAGAACTACTGCGGGTCACAGACCCGCGCTCCTAAACATTGCGGACTCATTGATTTGGTTTGAGCAATTATAATCAATTTGGTTATAATTCCTCGCAGCCTAATTTGTATCCGCATGAAAAAATCATCCGTTGAAAAATCCTTCCTCCTTGCGCAAGAACGTTACCACGATCTCGGGGTGGACGTCGAACGGGCGCTCAAAAATCTGGAGACGATCCCGGTTTCCCTGCATTGCTGGCAGGGGGATGACGTGGGCGGTTTTGAAAATTTCGGCCAGACCCTCGGCGGGGGGCTGGTGGCCACGGGAAATTATCCCGGCAAAGCGCGCACACCGGATGAACTGCGCGCCGACCTGGACAAGACCTTTTCGCTCATCCCCGGCAAGCACCGGCTGAACCTGCATGCCTTTTACGGCGAGTTCGGCGGACGGAAAGTGGATCGCGATGAGATCACGCCGGAGCATTATAAAAACTGGATCGCCTGGGCGAAGAAAAACGGGCTGGGCCTGGATTTCAATCCCACCTGCTTCTCGCATCCGAAATCAGCGGACGGCTTCACGCTGAGCCACCGCGACAAGGCGGTCCGCGAATTCTGGATCGAACATTGCGTCCGCTCGCGGGAAATCGGCGCGGCCATGGGCAAGGCGCTCGGCAAAACGTGCGTGACCAACATCTGGATTCCGGATGGATTGAAGGACACGCCCGCCGACCGGAGTTCACCGCGCGCGCGGCTGGCTGAATCGCTGGACAGGATTTTCGCAAAGAAAATTTCACCCGCCTTGAACCTGGACGCCGTGGAGCCGAAGCTGTTCGGCATCGGGAGCGAGAGTTACGTCGTCGGTTCGCACGACTTCTACCTCGGCTACACTGTCTCGCGCAAAAAAATGCTGACGCTCGACGCGGGGCATTATCATCCAACGGAAGGCATCTCCGACAAGATTTCGAGTGTGCTGCAATTCATGCCGGAGATCCTGTTGCACGTCAGCCGCGGCGTGCGGTGGGACAGCGACCACGTCGTGATCTTGAACGACGACCTGCTTTCGATTGCGCGCGAGATCGTCGCCAATGGCTATGCCCATCGCGTCCACATCGGGCTGGATTATTTTGACGCGAGCATCAATCGCGTGGCCGCATGGACCATCGGCGCGCGGAACATGGTCCGGGCGCTCCTGATCGCGCTGCTGGAGCCGGCGGAAAAACTCCGCGCCGCTGAAAATGCCAATGACTTCACGACGCGCCTGGCCTTGCAGGAAGAAAGCAAATCGCTGCCGTTCGGCGCGGTCTGGGACTATTACTGCGAAAGCAAAAATGTGCCCGTTGGCGAAAACTGGCTGGCGGAGATGAAGCGTTACGAGACGGACGTATTGTCCAAACGATAAACCGGAACAGAAACAAAATGGGTAATTCACAAGTACATCTGGCAGTGGACCTGGGCGCGGGCAGCGGCCGGGTCGTCGCGGGCATTTACGACGGCGCCAAACTGGAACTGTCCGTGATGAACCGCTTTCCCAACAACGCCACGAAGGAAGCGGACGGCTGGCATTGGCAGTTTGAAAATCTGTTCAACGACATCAAGCGGGGGATCGCCGAGGCAGTCAAGAGATACGGCGATGCGGTGGTGTCCGTCGGCGTGGACACCTGGGGCGTGGACTATGGATTGCTGGATGCGAACGGCAAACTGATTTGCGCGCCGTTTCAATACCGGGATGCGCGTACCAATGGGATGCAGGAGCGCGCGTTCCAGTTGATGCCGCGCCGCGAGATTTATGACCGCACCGGCATCCAATTCCTGTTCTTCAACACGCTGTTCCAATTGCTGGCCGACAAGAACCTCGAGCGCGCCGAACACCTGCTCTTCATGCCGGATTTGGTCCATTATTTTTTGACCGGAGTCCGCGCGAACGAAAAGTCGATCGCCAGCACGAGCCAGTTGATCTCCCCGCAAAAGCAGGAATGGGACAGAGACCTGATCCGCGCGATGAATTTTCCGGAGAAGATTTTTGGCCGGTTGATCGATGCGGGGACGGTCCTGGGCGGACTGCTGCCGGAAATCGCGGCGGAAACCGGCGCAAAAAACCTGCAGGTCATCGCGCCGGCCGGGCATGACACGGCGTCGGCGGTGGTTGGCGTGCCCTCGGAAGAGGCCAGCCCGGTCTTTCTGAGTTCCGGGACGTGGTCGATTATGGGACGTGAACTGACCAGCCCGATGATTTCCGAAAAAAGTTTTGCGGCGGCGTTTTCGAATGAAGGCGGCGTTTTTGGCACGACCCGTTTCCTGAAAAACATCGCGGGCATGTGGCTGTTGCAGGAATGCAAACGCGCCTGGGATGCCGAGGGGCAAACCGTGAGCTATGACGAACTGCAAAGCCAGGCGCAAAACTCGCCGCCGTTTGCGGCATTCATCGACCCGGATGCGCCCGATTTCCAGGCCCCGGCCAACATGCCCGAGGCCATCACCCAATTTTGCCGGCGCACCGGGCAGACGCCTCCGGCAAATTTCGGTGCGTTCACGCGGATGATTTTTGAAAGCCTGGCGCTGAAATACCGTTCGGTAAGAGAATCATTGGAGCAGGTCACCGGCAAACCGGTCGAAAAGATTTATGTCGTGGGCGGTGGCTGCCAGAACCATTTATTGAACCAATTCGCCGCCGATGCGCTGGATTGCGCCGTGGTTTGCGAGCCGGTGGAGGCCACCTCGACCGGCAACATCATCATGCAGCTCATCGCGCTGAACAAAATCGGTTCCCTGGCCGAAGGACGCGCCGTGGTGCGCCGTTCCTTCGAAACCAAAACTTTTGAGCCAAAGGATACCGCGCAATGGGACGATGCCTTCGCCCGGTTCGATAAAATTATCGCTCATTGAGCCGCAAAATATGATAATCAAGATTGACACAACTGGTAACACGGTAGGGCGCGTCACTCCGTGCGCGCCGCCGGTCGTGCAACAGTACCCGAGCCATCTTATACCATTTGCAGGTTATGATTGTACTATTCACCATTGGACAGTTTCCCTCTCCTCCACCCGCCGTGCCAAGCGCCCGTCGCGGCAGGTCGGGGGAGAGATTTCCCCTAAAATAATTTCGCGCATTGAGCCCCCTTGTCGCGTCGTAGCGCCGCGAAGACGGATGAACCTGCCGCATTCTTTTGGGCACTCAATCGGCGCGAATCGTCCTCTTCCTGTTCCCTCTCCCCTCAACGGGGAGAGGGTTAGGGTGAGGGGTGAGACGATAGCCAGGCAATGTTGTGATAATTCGCTATAGAAACCCAAACGATTATGGAAAATCCACTGTACAAAAAACTCCCCAAAATTGGTATTCGCCCCGCGATCGACGGACGCTTGGGCGGTGTGCGCGAATCGCTGGAAGCCCAGACGATGGACCTGGCCAAGTCTGTTGCCAAACTCATCGCGGCAAAATTGCGCTACCCAAACGGCAAACCGGTCGCCTGTGTGATTGCGGACACCTGCATTGGCGGTGTGGCGGAAGCCGCTGCCTGCGCTGAGAAATTTGCGCGCGAAGGCGTCGGCGTTTCACTCACCGTCACCCCTTGCTGGTGTTACGGTAGCGAGACCATGGACATGGACCCCGCCATTCCCAAGGCGGTTTGGGGATTCAACGGCACCGAACGTCCCGGGGCGGTTTATCTGGCCGCCGTGCTTGCGGGCCACGCCCAAAAGGGCCTGCCGGCCTTTGGGATTTACGGACGCGACGTCCAGGACGGCGGGGACAAGACTATTCCTGTGGACGTCGAGGAAAAGCTTTTGCGCTTCTGCCGCGCCGGCCTTGCCACAGCCATCATGCGCGGCAAATCGTACCTGGCGATGGGCGGCGTATCGATGGGCATCGCCGGTTCAATCGTGGACCCGGCATTTTATGAAAGTTACCTGGGCATGAGAGTTGAATCCGTGGACATGAGCGAATTCAGCCGCCGCTTCGAGCGCGGCATTTTTGACAAGGCGGAATATGAAAAAGCACTGCAATGGGTGAAAGCCAATTGCAAAGAGGACAAGGATTACAATTCACCCAAGACCACGCGGTCCCGCGCGCAATTGGACCGCGAATGGGAGCTTTCCGTGAAAATGGCCCTCATCGCGCGCGATTTGATGGTGGGAAATCCGCGCCTCTCGCGGAAAGGATTTGGCGAGGAATCGCTCGGCCACAACGCCATTGCGTCCGGCTTCCAGGGCCAGCGCCAATGGACTGACCATTATCCCAACGGCGATTTCATGGAAGCCATCCTGAACACGTCGTTCGATTGGAACGGCGCGCGCGCGCCCTATATCGTGGCCACGGAGAATGATTCGCTGAACGGCGCGTGCATGTTGTTCGGCTATCTCCTGACTAATACCGCCCAGGTTTTTGCCGACGTGCGCACCTATTGGAGTCCGGCGGCGGTGCAGCGCGTGGCCGGCCACAAGCTGACCGGCCCGGCGGTGGGCGGATTCTTGCACCTGATCAATTCCGGCCCGGCGGCCCTGGACGGGACGGGCGAGCAGACCATCGACGGCAAGCCCGCGATGAAACCATTCTGGGACATCAGCGCGGCGGAAATCGAAGAATGCCTCGCAGCGACCACATGGCATCCGTCCATCACGGAATATTTTCCGGGCGGCGGTTGGTCCACGCGCTACCGCACGCGCGGCGGAATGCCGGCGACGATCTGCCGGTTGAATCTCGTCAAAGGACTCGGGCCTGCGTTGCAAATCGCCGAAGGCACGACCATCGAATTGCCAAACAAAGTCCACGCCATCCTGGACGAGCGCACCAACCCGACCTGGCCGACCACGTGGTTCGTGCCGCGCACCAGCGGCAGCAGCGCTTTTCGCGATGTGTACACCGTGATGAATAATTGGGGCGCCAACCATTGCTCGATGAGCTGCGGCCACATCGGCGCGGAGCTGATCAGCCTGGCGGCGATGCTGCGCATTCCGGTTTATATGCACAACGTGGCTGACGAGAACGTGTTTCGTCCCAGCGCCTGGAATGCATTTGGCACCGCCGACCGCGAAGGCGCCGATTTCCGGGCCTGCGCAAACTTTGGGCCGCTGTACGGGTGAACAGGCTTGCTTCCCTCGCCCTCATCGGGGGAGAGGGATTGAGGGTGAGGGGGCGTCGCACGTTTGGGAATTACCGATGACTCGAAAGCACAAACGCCTCGCGTGAACTAACTTCGATTTCATTAACACCGGGCTTCAGCCCGGTGATTAAAGGCCAGACGATAAAAACCGTTTCAACGGTTTACGCGCATTGAATTCCGCAAATCCTGATTCAAAGGGCTGTAAGCCCGAACGAAAATAGCCCGCAGCTTTAGCTGCGGGTTAAGTGTTTTAACCGGCAAAGCCCCACAGGGGCGGCAGATTATAAACACTATCTTGGTTGGTAACCGCTCAAAATCATTCAATCCGTCGTTGAATTTCCATGACATGCTTTAGTTTTTGCAAATCGTGTTCACTTCCACGCATCAAGTGGAGCATTCGATGACAGTTGGCACAGACGGTGGCAAGGTCTTCGAGACGTGTTTTCACTTTTGCATTGGAACGGCTAAGCGGATAAAGATGGTGAGACTCCGCAAAACCGCGTCCCAACTCGCCATAGATTTCTTCAAAAGTCATTCCACACACCTTACATTTGAATCCATCTCTTTGTTTGCAAGCCCTCGCAAGCATGGGATTGCGTTCGCGCCGCAGGTGTTCCCGCCTTACCCATGGTTCTGATCGTGGATACGTCTGGTCCGCAACCGCCGCCTCAACCGTTTTGATTCGCGAACAGATAACTGCTGAAAAAAACTCAATAGCATGATTAACCATTTGTTCAATGGAAGTCCGAGACCAAGTCTTTATTGGATCATAGACCCCGTAAAAACGTTGGCCTGGACGGTAATCTTCAAAGATCGGCTTTTCGAAATTTCGATCGGGAAGCTTTGGATTTAATTGCCAGGCAAGTTGTCCTTTGATTTTCATCCAGTCATCTCGGGTAAATTTGAGTTTGGGCTGATAATAAGAGGACGCTCGCTGTGTCAATTCGTGCAAATCCCGCGAGTTCTCAATTCGGAAACCATAATAAAACCTTCGTTGACCAATTCCGGAATATCTATCCAACCACAACTCTAATCGCGCATCCGGATGTTTGATTTTGCCAATAATCACATACCATCCATCCGTATAACCATTGGCGTGCCGGAATTTGTTTCGACCTTGAAAGCCGCTAGCATCGCAACGCTCTTGCATACCATCTCGTAGCAAAATAGCGGCAATGTGGAGAGTTTTGAGGTCTCGTTTATCACCAATGTTTCCTCTTTGATAGTTCCGACGATGATTTGCGGCAGTATGAGGAGAATAATCGGCGATCAGAGACTCCTTGCCGTCTCCCGCGCTTTTTGACGTTTATGCATCCGAAATCCCAGAACCCAGAACCCAGCGCCCAGAGCCCAGATTCCCATTGACCATGTATCCCCCAGATTTAAACTGTCTCTTTATGTTTGAAAATTCAATCCGCCGGATGCCTCGCGCGCAGGATGTCGGACACATGGCCACGCAGGAACTTCGCGACACTTTTCACATCGGCAACCTGTTTTCGCCCGGCAAATTGCACGGGCATTTCACGGACTTGGACCGGCTGGTTGTGGGCGGCGTCATGCCGGGCGCCAAACCGGTTGAGCTGCCCAATCACAAGGAAACGGGCCGCGCGTTCTTCTTGGAACGCCGCGAATTGGGCGCCATCAACGTGGGCGGAGCCGGCAAAGTCATCGCCGATGGAAAATCATTCAGCGTGGACAAATTGGACTGCGTGTATCTGCCGATGGGAACGAAATCTGTGGCCTTCGAAAGTGCCAGCGCCAAGACGCCCGCGAAGTTTTACTTCTTGAGTTGTCCGGCACATGCGGCGCATCCGGCGGCGATGATGAAGCCAAAGGACGCCTCGCCGGTGGCGCTGGGTTCGCAGGCCACGGCGAACAAACGGACGATCTACAAATACATCCACCAAGGCGGCATCCAAAGCTGCCAGTTGGTGATGGGATTCACCGCACTGGACGAGGGCAACGTCTGGAATTCCTTTCCACCGCACACCCATTGGCGGCGCACGGAAATCTATTTTTACTTCGACCTGGGCGGGAACGTGCTGACGCATTTCCTCGGCGAACCGCAGGCGACACGGCATCTGTTCATGCACAACGAGGAAGTGGCGCTCTCGCCGAATTGGTCCATCCATTGCGGGTGCGGCACAGGCAATTACAAATTCATCTGGGGCATGGCCGGCGAAAACCAGGTGTTCGACGACATGGACGCCGCGAAACCGCTCGATTTACTATGAAAAAGTTCCAGGACAAAGTTGCGATTGTGACCGGCGCGTGCCGCGGCATCGGCCAGGCGATAGCGCTGGCATTTGCCCGCGAGGGCGCCCATGCCGTCAGCGTTTGTGTCGCCGATCCGGCGGACATCACCGCCAAGATGAAATCGCTGGGCGCCAAATTCACGGCGTACACCGAGGATTTTGCCAGGCTCAACCAAAAGCGCGCCGCGGAAGTCATCGCGCAAGTCGTCAAGGATTGCGGCCGGGTGGACATCCTGGTCAACAACGCCGGCATCATCAAACGCGCGCCGATCGCGGACCATCCTGAAGCGGACTGGAATGCGGTGCTTCAGATCAATTTATCCGCGCCGTTTTTCCTGACCCAGGCGGTCTCCAAATGGTGGCTCACCGCCGGGCGCGACCAATCGCCCGCCGAGGCCCGCTGCAAGGTGGTCAATATCGCCTCGATGCTGTCGTTCCAGGGCGGCATTTTCGTGCCCGGCTATACCGCCAGCAAGAGCGGGATCGCCGGCATTACCAAGGCCTTTGCGAATGAGTTGGCCAAGGAGCGGATGAATTTCAACGCCATTGCCCCCGGCTACATCGCCACCGACAACACCAAGGCGTTGCGAGAAGACCCCGTTCGCAGCAAGTCCATCCTGGACCGCATCCCGGAAAGCCGCTGGGGCGCGCCGGAAGACATCGCGGGGGCCGTGCTCTTTCTGGCTTCAAAGGACGCCGACTATCTCAACGGCACCATCATGAATGTGGACGGCGGCTGGCTGGCGAGGTAAGGAGTACGTTTACAGTCGCATCCTCTACGGAAAATAAATCGAGCGGTAGAACCTTTGGTTGAACTGGCCGGCATTCGAATCTACAAACACGAAGGGAGCGGTATTCGTCGCGACTGAAACCCAGTTCAGCATATCGGTTGATGCCTGGACCACATATTTGTATCCCGACACACCCGTTACGCCAAAAGAGAATCCACCACGCGAACACACAGCCGATCCCATAGATGCCGCGGCGGAGGGAACAGCATAGGACGCTTCGTTGGAAAAACCGCTTTCAACATCTGAGGAGTTGTAGGCCTTGGCGGCAAAATAATAGGTCGTGCCGTCAGCCAAACCTGAAACCGTTGCGTTCGTCACATTTCCAACGGAAAACACATTGGTATAGATGCCACTCGCTGGGCCGTAATAAATATTATATCCGGCAGCATCGGTGTTTGTGCTCGAGTTCCACACGAGCGTTACGCTTTGGGTTGCGCCAGCCGGCAAGGACACGGTGGCGAACAAACCGATCAACCCGAAGGCGAACAAAGCGATCCGTTTTTTGACAGTCAATTGGGTCTGCATATCTGTGTACTAACCTGTGCCCTTACGTATGCATAAGGGATGCCAAGGCATCTCCTTAGGTGAGTTAAATTGTCAGACGCTGGAGTGCGTCAACTCCGGCAGGATTATTCGACTTGATTCGCCTTGAATTTTAATGAGTACCGCAGCTCTGCTTGAAAAAATAATCTGATTCGGAAACCCTGCTTTTTCCAGAGACCCTATGTAATTCAGAAATTGGTTTTTCGGTGACAACTCTCAGGACACGGGATGTCTTGAATTTTGGTAATTCAGCAACCGTTCATACGGTGGCAACCCTTAGGACATGTTGTCTTGAAATGAGGCAGGTGAAACAATTGCCTCTTCGATGAAGAAATAGAAAACCAGAGTTTGTGAAGTGACGGGATCTTAAATTAAACCCGACGTGGAAGAATTATTTTGAAGGATTAGCTTTGAGGATTTGGCGCCCAAACGGCGGCCAATTCGGCCCTATTCACTTGGTTTTGTGCCAAAATGGAACCCGCTTTCGTCCTGATAAGCCACCGGAACTTGATTCTTAACGGCATCGCGCAATCTGGTGATAATCCCCGACAACAATACCATCCCAAGTGTCAAATTGAGCAACCATTTATCTCTTGCTGTTTTATAATACAACATGCATTGAGACAAAGCATTAAGGGTGCCAAGCCGATTTACGCGGCAAGACGTACGCCCGTGGCTTTTCCTTTCAGCGCTTGTTTTTCCGGCCGGAAGCGCGGTAAACTGTGCTTCGGCAATTCCTACGAAGAATAAATCGAACGGCAATAGTCGGTAATATGAAACCGCGTAATCATGAAGTAATGTGGATTGCGGCTCTGGCAGCGGCGTATTTTTGCGCGGGGAAATTCGGTTTATCCTTGGCTGTTGTCAATCCCAGCGTCTCCCCGGTTTGGCCGCCAAGCGGCCTGGCGCTGGCGGCCCTTTTGTTGGGTGGCTATCGGCTCTGGCCTGGAATTTTCGTCGGTGCATTTCTGGTCAACATAGCCACCCAAGGTTCAGTTCCCACCGCATTGTGTATCGGGACAGGCAACACTTTGGAAGCACTTCTGGGTACATTATTGGTCAACCGGTTTGCCGGCGGATTGAACGCCTTGGAACGGGCACAAACTATCATCAAATACGTCCTTTTTGCCGCCCTCATCAGTCCGGTGGTCGCCGCCAGTATCGGTGTGGCCAGCCTGTGTCTCGGCGGTTATGCCACATGGCAGCAGTATCCGGAGGCGTGGGTGACATGGTGGTCGGGAGACGCGGTGGGTGATTTAATTGCCGCCCAATTGCTCGTGATTTGGATGACCAGTCCCAAGCGGCGTGGGAGCGTGAATCAAATTTTAGAAGGAGTGGCTTTATTCCTGGTTTTAGTTTGGGTGGGGCGGTCGGTTTTTTTGGGAGGGATGCCTTCAATGACAGCCGTACAACTCAAGTATTTGTGTTTTCTGCCGCTGTTGTGGGCTGCGTTCCGGTTCGGCCTGCCAGGCGCCGCCTTTTCCACGCTTTTCATGTCGGGAATGGCTTTACGCGGCACCTTGCTTGGCGTTGGTCCCTACGCAGGAACAGAGAGAAATAAATCGCTGCTCCTTCTCCAGATTTTTTTGGGGACGACCACCATTACGACCCTGGTGCTGGCCGCCTTGATTTCGGAACGCAAGAAAATGGAGATGCGGCTTCAAATACGGGATGCGGTGAACCGCGCGTTGGCGGAAACGAATACATTGGCCGCAAGTGCGCCCAGAATACTGGAAGCTCTTTGTAAATTAGCAAATTGGGATGTCGGAGTGATTTGGACTGTGAATCACGATGCCAACGAATTGAATTGTGTGGATTTCTGGCGTAATCCCACGCCTAAACTGTCGGGATTTGAATCGATTACCCGGCAATCCAAGTTCGCTCCGGGGAACGATTTGCCTGGACGGGTCTGGAAAGCCGGCCAACCGATGTGGTTTTCCAACCTGACCAATGACAAGACACTTCCGCTGGAGACGGCGGCAATGGAGGCGGGACTACACACGGTCATTGCTTTTCCACTCCAATTGAACAACGAGGTGCTTGGCGTGCTGGGATGTTTCAGCCGTCAGGTGCGCGACCTGGATTACGATTTCCTGCAAATGCTCGCCAATATCGGCAATCAAATTGGACAATTCATGTATCGCCAAAGGAGCGAACAATCGACGGCCGAGAGTCGGAAGCGTTTTGAACAGATGGCGGAAAACATCCGCGAGGTCTTCTGGTTGACCGATGTTGAGAAAAGCAAAATGATTTATATCAGTCCCGCCTACGAGGAAGTCTGGGGCCGGAATTGCGAAAGCCTGTATGCCTCGCCGCGGACTTGGATGGACGCGCTTCATCCGGAAGATCGCGAGCGTGTTTTAAAGGAGGCGCTGACCAAGCAGGTTTCCGGGGAATACGACGAAATCTATCGCATTATTCAGCCGGGGGGGGCCGTTCGCTGGATTCACGACCGGGCATTTCCAGTTCGGGACGAATCCGGACGGGTTTATCGGATTGCCGGGATTGCCGAAGACATCACCAAGCGCAGAGAGGCGGAGGGGCAATTGACGATGCTGGCGCACGCGGTGCAAAACACGGCGGAAATGATCTGCACAGTGAATTTGGAAAACCGTTTTACCTTTGTGAACGGCGCCTTTCAGCAGGTTTACGGCTTTAATGAAGCGGAAATTCTCGGGAAGACCCCGGACCTTATTTTTTCTTCCAAAAATCCGCCGGGTCTGAAGGAGGAAATATTCGAACAAGGCCGGCGGGGCGGCTGGAAAGGCGAACTGCTGAACAAGAAGAAAGATGGAACGGAATTCCCGGTATATTTGAGCGCATCGCAAATCGTGACCTCGGATGGATCCATCCTTGGTTTGATATGCGTCTCACGGGACATCAGCGACTCGAAGCGCACCGAAGCCGGTTTGCAAAGGCTC
>CAWCRR010000014.1:0-43345 GCA_963797825.1 uncultured Verrucomicrobiae bacterium | reverse complement strand
TGAACATCAGCGAATCATTGCCGCCGAGAAAAATGTGGAACAGCGGATTTGTGTTACCGAATTTCTCTGGGAAACGGGCGCGGCCCAGACTGACGCCGCGCAATTTTGCGCGGAACAAATTGACTGGCAGCGCCGCATTCTTTCATATCAGCGGCTAAAGACCGGCGAGTGGGCGCACTTGCAAATTGGCAGGCCGCTGGAAGACCTGTTGCGTAAACTGCCTTCCAATGGCTTCCTGTTTGTGAAGATCGCCAAGACCAATAATTCGGCCCGTTCCGCCGAGTTTCGCCGTCGCTGCCGGGTGTTGAATTTAAACGGCGTTTCGCTGCACAGTTACCGTTATGCCTGGGCGGAGCGGGCACGGGCCTGCGGATATCCCGAACGCTGGGCGCAAAATGCCCTGGGTCACAATTCTCGCGCCGTGCATCAGGCGTATGCAAAGGCAGGCGTTGCGATTTGCCCGCCGCTGGATGACTACGAGCGGATCGCCAGAAAAGTGCAGGTGCCTTCCCGCCAGTCGAAGACGCCGCGAACCGGGCAAAACCCGGTGAATCGTCGGGATTATTGTTGCCCGCAACAAATTGAACCGCGAGGTCAGGCGACCGCCTGGCGTTCCTTTTCCCGCAGCTTTTTTTTCCTGCCGATGTTTGACCAGGATGCGGGTGGCTTTGTTGAGCCAGGCACGGTTGTGTGACAATTCCAGAATTTCGTCGGCGCAGAAATACTTGTGACCGTTGGGGGCAGGGCGGCCCAATGGTTTGAGCAGGCTTGAACTGATGAGCACCGGAATCTCATAGGGCAAAAACCCCAAAATCTCCGCCGTCTGATTCATGTCGAGACGCGCGGGCAGGCGTGAGAGCAACAGCATGGATTTTTCGTTCATACGCAAACCGCATTCCGCCGGGCTGCTGGTTTGATTTCGCGTGGTTTTGTTGCTGTGAGTCTTTTCTCGTCGTTCTCGTTGTCGGCAGCGGCATCCACTTGGCTCGCTATGGTGCCAAATGATTTTCCATGATTGTTAACCACAGATATTGATAATTGTTTTGTGCCCAAAGCCGGGCAGGTTTTGCGAACGCAAAACCTTAAGCGCAACCCACAGCGGCGGGCGGCGCTGTCAAGCCAGACCGCAGCGGTAGCGAGGAACGGCTTGCACAGCACGAGCCGCCCGACCGCTGTTTTTAAAGGCTGGCCCAAATGATGGAGCAAACCATCATAACTTGTGCCGACACCGCCCTTGCCATTGAGGATGAGGTCGAGTCGTTTAATCATATTGTTCTCCGGGTGGTAGCAGTTCAACTTTGGCGATGTGCGGCCCGCGAATTTTCACCGGCGCACTTTGGTTGGCACAGGCAACGCACCGACGGTGGCGGCGGGCGTGGCAGGTAACGCGGCTTTAGCCGTGGCATTCGGCGCAGTTTTTCGCGTCGGATTCAGGTTGGCATCTGGCATCGCACGACGCGCAGCAGACGGTTTGCGTCGTCTTTCCTTCAGGATGCGGTGACAGAAGTTGATGACGCAGGTGTCGGATGCTGTGATCCCGCATTGCGTCAACAGTTCGCTGATGGCGCGGTAGGAAACACCGCGTTTGCGCAGCGCAGCAATGTCCTCCTTGAGCGCCAGCAATCGTGAAGCATGAGACTTGGTAGTCAGCGCATATTGTGACGCCGCATGACGGAACCGGTTTAACGCATCAGGCAAGATGGCGAGTTTGTTCATATTGAACTTGGCATGGATGCCGCACAATTGTTGGCGGCAAACAGCGCGGATGGCGTGGCATTTGAGTTGGCACCAAAGTGTGCATCACACGAAGCACCGATGTGCGCGTGAATGTTTGCTTCTGACGCCGGCTTGGCGTTGCAGCGCGGATTGCGCCATATCCTTCGCTTGCGAAGGGGTTAGGCTTGCCCTCTTATTAAACGGATTGAGATACATTTTGCCTCCGTTGTTGAATGAGTTCGTCGCGCCAGTTTTTGAGCTGCTCGGCGACGATTTGAATGCGGCTGGTTTGTTCAATGGCGTTCACTCCGATTCGTCCGGCGTTGTGTTCGCCCAGGCTCGTCTCCGACATCTGTAAAACGGAATGGGCGGCGGACGTGTTGATGTGCTCACCGAGTTTGTTTAGAACTTCGATGGCGTTAAGTAATTCAGCGGTGGTTGGTGTCAGCATAAGTCAGCAGGAAAGGCCGCGCGGACACCAGCCATTCACCTGGCTGCTTTCCAATGACGCGGACTGGTTCGTTATCATGCCGATCAGTGAAGCAGTTTGCCCCAGTCGTTTTGTGTAATCTTTACACAAAATGAGAGCCGGGATTTGGGAGGCTGTTTCCCGTGCTGACGGCCAAGACCCAATACAATTTGACGAACGCCAGGGAATACTTTGAGGGACACCTGTGCATTGGCGATTACTACGATGAAGGACAACGCGTGGCCGGTCATTGGATAGGCACCCGATGATTTAACAAACCCAAAAGCTGCTGCTCCTCGGCGCCTGTTAACCGGCCGGTGATTTGAAGGCTGTCGCCCGAAATAACCGTGATTAATGGCCGGCAAGTCATTCAGCCCTGCCGTGGGAACCGCATCGATCTCGAAATATCCGTCATTCAGGCTGCTCGGCTTTTCGTCCTGAAAAACGAAGGCGTCCGCACTGCTTAACCCGGAGCTGAAGTCGGAGTACTTGGTAAAAGATACGTAGTTGATGTCAATCTGCGTACCGAACATGTAGAACCTTGGGTGCGTTCCTAAATAACAGTTCGCCGAACACGATCGCACCCGTGGTCTGTCGACACCGGATCCAAACTTTAGTCGGCGGTACAAAGATACACTCCTGTGGCCTTTGTGTAACTCCCGAGAGAACCCACTAATTTTCCAATGGATGGATCGTTTTCACCGCTCACTCCCAGGAGAACAATGTTGGGGGCAGGATGGCCTACACGCGGCGTTGTTGGGACTGGCCAGTGAAGCGAAAAAATCGTTGCTGGAAGAATTCGCCGCCGACTGACCCCGTCCACCAACCTGCCAGCAACGGATTGCCCTTGATCCACCCCCTTACTTTGGCCCCATCAGGCTTGAAAATATTCACCACACGCACCGTGCTGGGCACACATATAACTGCCAGCAGCTTGACTCGCGGGCTTTCCCCTCCTGTGGCGTTCACTACGGCTACACCATCCAATAAAAAAACCGCCCGCTCCGAGACGAGGAGCGGGACGGTTGTTTCCACACAGCGACGCCTCACTTTTGCATCAACCGCAGCAAAAGCACCCTTAGGAGGTCGCGCCAACTGCAATCCACCCGGCCCCCCGCCGGGCTTTCTGCTCGTTTGGAAACGGCGACGAGGGAATTGAAAACCTTATCCCTCGTGCCACGAAGCTCGTATATTATGGTATAGTCACTCGATAAAACTTCACCATGCTCAGCGGCGAAGTCGTGTCAATGATTTCCAGCGGACCAGCTCCGGCTGTGTTCGTCGAAAACGAGGTCCAAGGCCCGCTCAATGAGGTGGCATATTGCGACACATACGTGGTGCCGTTAACGCCGTTAATTGTGACGACGGGGAACAGGTTAAACGATTCCGCAGTCCCTGTGACTACTTGGCTGAAGGTATATGAACGATCGCTCGGACTAGCAGCAGCGTTGGTAGCCACCACGGAATAAGACCCCAGTATTGGCAATACCGAAAGTTTGCAATAGTTAGAGTGGCTGTCGTCGCTCCGGAAATCCCGCCGCCGTTCGCGATGGGCGCGGAATTAAACAACCATTGATAGCCGGTTGCGGGCGAGGCCGCCGCTGTGAAGGTGGCCGTGCCGCCTATCTTAAGGATCGCATTTGTAGGTTGTGTGCTGAATACTGGCGTGGTGGGGCCGGCGGGTGCAAGACCTGTAATGACAGTGGTGTTGTTCCCCGCATTATAGACATATTGGACTGTGCCATTACCCTCGAAAGCCTCGAGCTGACCACTTGCTACCAAGGCAGGCATATAACCCGTCGCATTGTTTGTGACCACCACTTTGGAGTTGGCTCCGATGTCCAACACACCCCAGCCAGCTGGATTGCCGGGTGCACCAAGCGTGTTGGGAGCCCAATGACGACAGGTAAATTGACCCGCCGTTGGTGACGCAACATAGTTGGTGCCACCGATTCCATTCCAACTCACGCCAAATTGCCCGTTGGAATATGAAGCGTGCCGCCGTTAACGATCACCGTGCCGTTTGGGCAGCGGTTCCCTGTCCTATCCAGAGATGTGCATTGAAAGTGAAGCCTGCGGCCCGGATCAACAATCAAAATCCCGGGTCCATTCACAAAGCCTATTCCAGTCCAATCTCCACCAATACCGAAAAGCCCGCCCGAAATTGGGCCCACGGCGATCTCCAGAATTCCGCCTCCTCCAAAGCCACCATCAGCTGGCCGACCTCGGTGTCGTTTGTTACAACACATATGACAGCGCCGCTGTTAAATGCGGCATTGTAAAAACGTCAGGAACTTGGTTTGTGTCATTAACAAGAGGCACGAGATCGAGGCCCCAGTTGGCAGGATCGTTCCAATAAGCGGCTTGGTTGCCGCTTCCGTCAATGAAGATATCTAGCGGAGACCAAAGGTTGTCTTCTCGATTCGCGGCCATACGCGTTGAAGGCCAGCATCGGCCCGGCGAGCAGGCCGGCCAGAAGCAGGGCCTTGAACAGTCGATAGGAATTTATCATTCTTTTCATAATTTGGGTTGGGTTATTGCTAATGTTTGTTGATTTTTGTTGGCTTTTTTATGCGTCAACAGTTTTGGAACAACATAAAAGTAACAGAATGGCGGCGCATGGATATCCCCACTTTCGGGGATGGCAAACTGATTGGAGCAGGTTTAAACTTTTAAAAATGTTAACACCTTCTCGTCGAACAGACAATTTATTGCGTTTCTCGCGTGGCTTTACGTTAATTGAATTACTGGTGGTCATTGCCATTATTGCCATTCTTGCGGCCCTGTTGTTGCCAGCCTTGAGCAAGGCAAAGCAGCGAGCCCAGGCAGTTCAGTGTATGAGCACCACAAAGCAACTGTACGCTGGGCTGGATCATGTATGCGGGTGACAATAACGACAGGACTGCGAACTTGTATGACAACGGCGGTTTTATCGGAACGGTTACCGATTGGAGCACCAATTGGTGCGGTGGAAACATGTCCGTGCCTCAGAACTGCACCAACACGCAGCCGTTAATGGTGGGACAAATATTCCCTTATATAAATAACGTGAGTGTTTATCATTGTGCCGCTGACGATTCCGCCCAAGGTTTTCCTGGTACTATAATCAGCAGTGCTCTCAGGGTCCGCAGTTATTCCATGAGCCAAACGTTTGGGGAAGGTAGTTGGCTTCCGTATCCCAGATACAAAATATACAACAAGCTGGGCAGCATTATGAAATCGTCGGACACTTGGGTTTTCGTTGATGAAAATGAGCGTAGCATCAACGATGGCGCCTTCGCCATTGTGATGACGCCCCAGACGGGTATTAAAATTACGCAGGTTTCCTTAGTGGACTATCCATCGGGCCGCCATGCTGGCTCGACCGGCATCTCATTCGCTGATGGACATTCGACCATCCACAAATGGCAATCAAGCGTAACCTACACGCCACCAAATCCGATTAACACCAGTTCAAGCAGTGACCCGGCTTGTATTAACGATATGGTGTGGCTTTCTTCGGTAACTACGGTTATGAATTAAAGATGGCGCAGGACATTTCTTGTGCCGGGCCGGGGAGATCAGACCTCTTCGATTTTTGTGGATTACAGATGTAAAATGGTGCGTCACCGTGAGTGACCTGTTGAAATGAGACACCTGCGCAAACTTTGTGGTGGACTTGCGCTGTGGTTTCTACTTGGCGCAGGTGTTTTGGCGAACGCACAACTTACTGCAACCACATGGAATCCGGCAGGCAACCCTGCCCAGCCTTCGGACGATATTTGGACCACCCCTGGCAACTGGAGCGGGGGCGTCGTTCCTGCACATGGGTATAAGGCGTATTTCAATGCCGGCGCCGCACCGTGCATCGTGAATAGTTCGGTTGGCGGTTGCCAGCTATCCATCGGTGATGGCGGACCGGGGGGCGTTATCATTGTCACCAATGGTGGCAGCCTGTCGGCCGGGGACACCACGGCAGGCAATAATGACGACTATGCCTGGACGGCAATTGGCTATAGCAATCCCGGTGAATTGGACATTGAGAACGGCGGTTCGGTAACTTTCAATTATCACTTGTGGATTGGCTTGAATACCGGAACCACCGGAACGTTCATCATGAACGGTGGGTCGGCCTCGGTTGCGGGTGCCTTTGGGCTGGGCTTTAGCGGCGGCACGGGCGTCGTGCATATCAACGGTGGCACATTGACTCTTTCCCAATGGGCTGCCAACTCGATTCAGGGCATCGGTTCTGTGCTGGACATTGGGGGCGGAATGGTGGTTATTGCGGGCAATCAAGTGGCCTCGGTGGACGGTTTTATCGCCAGCGGCAAAATTACCGCTTACGGTGGCACTGGCACCGTTGCGTGCAATTACAACGGAACCGCCAATACCACCACAATCACCGCCACTAAAGGTAGCAGCACCTCCGGCAATGCAGCTTATCTTTCCATCCAACTATTGGGGACCAATCTAATGCTTTCTTGGCCGACTTCATCCGTCTATTACGGATTGCAGTCCACCACCAATCTCATTGCGCCGGTAGTCTGGCAATCCTTGACCAACACCGTTATCACCGCCAACGGGACCAACGATGTTATTTTACCTTTGTCGAGTCAGACAACTTTCTTCGGTCTGAATCATGGGGTTGATGCCACCACCATGAATGGGAAATTGTTGATGGGCTATCAAGGTTGGTTCGCATGTCCAAATGACGGTTCGGCGCCAAATCAGTGGTGGCATTGGTTTCACAACCAGACGCCGACGGCTGCCAACGTTAACACGGATTTTCTCCCAGACACATCCGAGTTCACCTCGAGCGAGCTTTTTAACACGGGGATGACCTACTCGAACGGCAGTCCGGTTCAGTTCTATTCGTCCGCCGTGCAAGAAACCGTCCTCCGCCATTTCCAATGGATGCAAGAGAATCAACTGGACGGCGTATTCCTGCAACGTTTCCTGACCGATCTTTCCAGTCCGCAATTTTATTCTTTCCGTAATCAGGTTACGGCCAATGTCCGTGCGGGAGCGGTGGCCTCCGGGCGGGTATTTGCCATCATGTATGACGTCAGCGGACAGCCCACCAACACCCTCTTCAGCGACATCACCAACGACTGGCTTTACCTGGTAAATACCATGCACATTACGAACAGCACACGGTATCTTCATCACAAAGGCAATCCCGTGGTGACCATCTGGGGGTTTGGTTTTAATGACGGGAACCATCTGGCTTCGCCGCAGCAGTCACAAGCGGTAATCAATTGGTTCAAATCCCAAGGTGTCACCGTGATGGGCGGTGTGCCGACGTATTGGCGCACGCTGCAGAATGATTCGTACACCAATGCCGCGTGGACCCCCGTCTATCTTTCGTTCGATGTCATAAGTCCGTGGGCGGTTGGCAGGTTTGGCAACAACGCGGGTGCCGACAGTTATACGGCGAACGTTACCATACCGGATCTCGCCGAATGCAAGTCGAACGGAATTGATTATATGCCCGTGGCTTTCCCCGGTTTTTCCTGGTTCAATGAAAATGGCGGTCCACTCAACCAGATTCCGCGCAATGGCGGCTCGTTCTATTGGAGACAGGTTTATGACGATGTGCATGCGGGTTGTAACATGATTTACGGCGCAATGTTTGATGAGGTCAACGAAGGGACGGCCATGTACAAGCTTGTGCCCACGACTGCCCAACTGCCTGCTCAAGGCGAATTCCTGTCGCTGGATTGCGATGGAATAGCTCTTAACAGCGACTGGTATTTGCGGCTGGCGAATCAGGCTGGCAAGATGCTGCGCGGCGACATTCCCTTGCAAACGACCATCCCCATCTCCCCACCGTGAGGAGACTCGCAACCGGCAATGGCACTGAGCGGTAGATTCTTTGTTATCCAACCATCAACGGTTTCACCTATTGGGGCTACGCGTTTGCCTACAGCGGTCACGATGTCTTCAGTCTTACCCGTATTCTTTGCGCTGTGGCGATGGTGAACATCAGAAACATAGTGCGCCAGGCGGTGATTTCAGGTGTTTCACCGATTCCGAAATGAAGGGCGATCGCGCCACCATCGGCGTCATTACCCCTGAATTTGAATCACTGGCCGGGTTGAAAACGCTATCTTCAAGGATAAGCAAGGCGAAAGAACGCGCTACCGTTGGTGGTATTGATCGGGATGAAAATCTGGTTTGTGGCGTCTGAACCGGTAACATTCACCCAGTTCGTGCCCAGGCCTTCGCCAATCGAATTGGTCTGCATCTGCAACAGCCAGCCGGTATGGTCGGCCGGCCAGCCAATATTAATGTGGCCGCCGTTATTCCCGAAGGTGATTTGCGGCGAAGCAGTGGACACCGGACGTGCGCTGACCTGGCCCGAATTGGTGCTCTCGCCAAACGAATTCGCCGCCGCCACGACAAAGTAATATAGAGTGCCGTTGACCAATCCGGTATTGGTATAAGCAAGACCCGTGACGCTCGTGGACGTGGTGAAAGTTCCGCCGCTCACGGTCGCCTGTTTCACATTGTAGCTGGTCGCATTGGTGCTGGCCGCCCAGGACAGTTCGACCTGACCATTTGAGGTCAACGTGGCGGTCAGGCCGGTCGGCGCGGCGAGCAGGGGCAGAATTTCTATCCCGCTGGACTTGGCGTTGTCTTTGCCAGCGATATCTGAATATTGAATAATTATTTGCCCGCTGCCGTTGGCGGTGGCCGTGAATTCCCTGACCGTCGCCTTGTTTATCGCTCCCGTGGCAGCGAAGATGTCAAAATTTGCCAACACCTGGGTGCCATTGATGAAGACATTGAAGACGCGGATACCGGCGGCGTTGTAATAAATTTCCGCGAAGTGCAGCCGCACCTTGTAACTTGTCCCGGCGGTCAGATTCGGGAAGGTGTAAGTATTATTATTCCAGCGTTCAGTTTGATAAACCGCCTGTGGCGCGGGGTTGGTCACGCCGCTCGTGTCAATGGCCGCCGAGGTTGAACCGGCTGTGCCGCCGGAAAAAAGGGCGTCGGCCATGAACGGACTGGCCGCGCCGCCGCCCGAATTCACCTGATAGTAGGTCTGCGGCACAACGCTGGCCGGCGCGGAGCTGGGACTTTCTCCGAGTGCATTCACCGCGCTGACGACATAGTAATAAGTCGTGCCGTTGCTCACGTTGGTGTCAGTGAAGCCGACCAGCCCCACGTTGGTGGCGATGAGCGAATAGCTCCCGCCGCTCCCGACCGCGCGTCTTACATTATAGCTCAAGGCGTCGGCCGCACCTGTTACCGGCGACCAATTCAAGGTGACTTGCCCGTTGCCTATTGCAGCCGTCAAACCCGTCGGCGCGGCCGGATATACGAGCGGCAGCATGGGAACAGTCGGGCGCGTGAACGTGAGCGCAATTTGTCCCTTCAACATTTTGTCACCGTCGCCGGTGAGCCTCAGGTAATAGTCCGCCGAACAAGGCACGCCGTCCTGGTCCAGGGTAAAATAAAGATTGGTCGAGCCGACCGGCTCCATCGAGGCGTTTTCCGCCGTGCAGGCAATCTGGTTGCCTTCATTGAATTCGTCGAACATGGAAATGTAAATTCCTTGAACGCCCAAATTGATCAGGTCCGCGAACTGTCGCCACATGAAATCACCGTGCGCGCGCTGGCCGGTGTCGCCGGGAAGAACACACGGCTGATAATCAATGCCATTGGCATTGCAATAGGCGAGGTCGTCCTGTCTGTGGATTGGCAAGAAAATTATCCACATCGTTGGTGTTGCCGATTCTTCCGACCATCCACGGCGAAATCATGTTGAAGGCGCTATACGCGCTTAAAAAATTGCTTTGGGAATCGCTGACGCCGGTGCGCCACCAGGTCGGCACACCGCCAATGACGTAACAACCCTGGTTCTTGAACCAGTTGATGATGGATGCGCAAGTCGCGGCGTTCCATGGATGATTGGAATCGTTGAAGCCAAATCCCCAAATGCACACGACGGGCTTGCCATTTTGCATCGCATACATGGGAGAATTGGTGATTTGCAACTGAACCATGACATTAGTCCAGTCATATTCGATCTGGGCGGGCATCGCGTTGCTGGTCCAACCACTGACGTCATACATGATATAAAATTTTACGCCGTAAGTCTGTGCCGCATTCATCACTTTTATCGCCATATCGTTGCGTGTAGGGCCTTCGCCGCCGATGGTAAAACCGGTGCCGCTATAAGGATTGAACCGCTGCAGGGCGGCCGTATCAATTCCGTTCTCCGCAATCCATCGAAAGTGGGTGTTGACCGTCTGTTGGTCGTAGGAAGAAAACAACAACGCCGGCTGGCCGTTGCCAAAATTCGTAAAACCCGTCTGATAGCCCGTGCTGAATTGCCGCATGTCCGGCCAGCAATGGATATTATTGGTAAGCGTGAGCGGCGTTGGCGTGGCACCGCCGCTGTAGTGCCACCAACTGTTGATCGGCGCGCCATCACCGACGCAGGCGAACCATCCCTGATAACCCACCGTCACTTTGCCGACCAAATCGCCGGGCAGACTGGCTGCCATCGTCGGCCAGCCAGCGGTAAAGATAGCGGTAAAGATAGCGGACACAACCCCGGAAAACATCTGTTTTTTAAACATAATTATGCAATGAGAATTAAAGCTGAAACGAAGTCAAATAATTGCGTATTTGCACAGATGTTGCTGCCGGCCTTGCCACCGGGCAGAATGAGAATGATCGTGTTAGACAACGCCCTATTCCACCAATTCCGACAACAGCCAGACTGGTCAAAAACGCGGGCTGTCGCTGCCGTTCCTACCGGCTCACTCCCGCGACCTCCACCCCATCGAACATCTGTGGGCGGTCCTGAAAACCCGTCTTCGCAAAGACCTCGCCAGCGCCACACCCCCTTTTATCGCCAACGTGTCACAATGTCATGTTAATTACCATATTTTGAATGTTTTAAAACAAACTGCCAATAAAGCATTTTTGAAAATCACCGTCTCGCGGTGCCGTGCGCGCCAATCCATTTCGGATCCTGCTGTGATGCTGGATTATAGGTAGGTTTACTTGCTTGAGATGCACTCACTAGACATACATCTTGCCATTTATGAAGCTCGGCATGGCCGTCGCAATATGAAAAAGAAGTGGAACTCCCATGATTGACGGCTGGAAAATCATCAATGGTGAGACTGGTAGGATCATATTCATAATATCCATCATTGAGCCATTCTGGGTTTTCATCTAAAAAATCAAAGCAATCTGCCGCACTGAATCCAGCACTAAAATCAGAATATTTGCTAAAATTTCGAAACCGTTTATCAACACCAAACATATTCCCATGCTTAACATACGACGCAAGTTGATAGGCACTCAATCCTACCATCATGTTGGCAGAAACCGACCTCACTCGCGGTACCTGCCAGGTTTTATCTATGGTCTTGTCCGCCGGACATTTATACGACCCGGCCGCCTTGGTATAAATACCTATAGAGCCAACCAAGTCTCCTACGCCGGGAATACTGTCTCCTAACACTCCCAAATAATAAGCGTTAGTTGAACAACCTGCAGGGTTGTCCCCTGACCCAGTGAGAGGAGGATTCGATCCAAACGAACCCGCCACCCAGCTTGGTTGTCCTAATTGATCTGAAGGAGTTTGGCCAGTCGGAAGATATCCACCCTCGTTCAACGGCCAATTCCCAGGGATAGTGTCATCGTTCTCAGCCGCATAGAGAATGCTGCCCAATTGCAACTGTTTCATGTTGTTGACACAGTAAATCCCTTGCGCTCTGATCTTGGCTTGCGTTAGCGCCGGCAAAAGCAGGGCCGCCAAAATGGCAATAATAGCAATCACCACCAGAAGCTCAATCAGCGTAAAGCCATTATAACTTATATGACTTTTGTCTTTCATCATTTTATCTTGTATGTGTTGGGTCAAATAAATTATGGGTTAAGTTCAATCGTGGGGGTATCCCCGTTTTCGGGGATGCTTATAGCGGCCCCTTATATTGTGTTCAGACCGGTGACCACGGGACCTCTATGGGGCGTGATGGCAGCAATGCTGGCTACGGCAGCATCGAAGCCTGAATTTCTGGTGGCGTTGTTGACCAAGGCGAAATGGCGCGTCAGTTGAATCCTTGGCTGTATATTTGAACCCTGAAAAAAAGGAATATGGGTTGCCGAGGTCGTAAAAGCAGTTCCACTCTGGACTTGAGAGTTGCAGTTTGTAATAAGCATTAGTTCCTCCCCGATTACGCCCGACGAACCGGAAATGATACCAGGCATCTGACGAAATGGAGTTCATCCCTGTGATGGGCCTCTAACGGGGATGACCGTTTTCTATTGTAAACCGGGCAAATCAGGCCTGACAGTTCGGGCTGAAGGATGGCCTGCGCCTGTTGGCCCGGCTGAATCAAGTTTTGACTGATGTTGGGGTAGAAACAATGCCATCCCCATTTTAGGGGATGTTGGGGAAACGACTTTATTCACACCCTGATCCATCGCCATCAACCATAGCAACTGTCAACGAGCCGCATCTGCCATGAAACATCTTCGCCTGCTAATCGCCATTCTCATCGCCCTGCCCGCCTGGGTTTTCGCCGAAGACATATCGACTTCAGGTTGGAGGCTTTGGCCGGATCGCGCCGCGACCTGGCAAAATGACACGCTTTACCTTCCCTCCGAAGTGGATCTTCCCGCCATGCCGGTCAGTCCGCCAACCGGCGGCTGGAGCGTTTTGAATGATGACGAAGGCATTCCCGTCACTTTGCCCACGACGGTGGAGGAACATTTCTGGGGCAAGTTCGGCACGCGCCCCTATGCGAATGATGAGGCGCAACGGGGAGCCGGCACTTCGTTTCCGAATGGCAACTATCTCGGTGTTTCCTGGTGGTGGCGTGAGATCGACATCCCGAAATTCAAAACCGGCCAACGTGTCGTTGTAAGCATCCGCGGAGCGCGCCTGCGTTCCGAGGTCTATTGCAATGGCAAGCTCTGCGGCTACAGCATCATGACTGAGCTGCCGTTTCAGGCTGACCTCACCGATGCCGTAAAGCCGGGTCAAAAGACCCGGCTCGCGATCCGCATCACCAATCCCGGAGGCCATCTAGACTGGATTGATTTTGGTTCATCCCGGTTTACCTGGGGCAAATACACGTTCCCGCCATCGCGCGGGTTTGGCGGCCTGGACAACGACATTCAACTCGACGTGCGCGATGATGTCTCGGTCACCGATCTTGCCGTACTCAACAAACCGGAGTTGCATCAAGTACATCTCGTGGCGGAGGTCACCAGCAAAACGAAATCCTACAAAGGCTTGGTGAACTTTCAAATCAACCGCGATGGCCAAACGGTCTGGCAATCGAACCGCCCGGTTAAAATTACGGCCGGGGAAACCAAAATTGTCGAGCTGGATGCGCAGGTGGATTCCGCCACACCGTGGTCGCTGCAAACTCCAAACCTTTATCGGGCTCATGCCTCGCTCAAAGGTCTCGACGCGAGCGGCAGGAATGTTGACTTTGGGTTCCGCTTTTTCACGGCCGAGGGCATCGGTGGCGATGACGCCATGTTGACACTGAACGGTAAACGCATCGTTTTGATCTCCGCCATTTCCTGGGGTTTTTGGGGACGCAACGGTCTCTGGCCGGACCGCGAGATGGCCGCGCGCGAAGTCTCCGATGCCAAGACGTTGGGCCTGAACTGCCTCCAGTTTCATCGCAATATCGGCAAACCCGCCATACTCGATCTGCAAGACCGTCAAGGTTTGTTGCGTTACGAGGAACCCGGTGCAGGAAAATTCGCGATGGGCGATCGTTACGCCCGCGGCAAGTTTGGGCCGAATGGTGAATACTTGAACCAGGGCGACGACAACGACGATCTCAATCCCCGGAAGGATTATGTCCAGCCGGATTCCGTGGACACCAGCGGCAACGGTCCGGAAGGTGACGGCGTGGTGTTCTGGGAAAAATATGAGGAGGAAAAAATCATGGAGATGGTCAAACGCGACCGCAGCCATCCTTCGCTGGTCATGTACAGCCTCCAGAACGAATCAAGCGACATCGACTTGCGCAATCCCCGCATCTACCGCATCTTCCGCCGGATGCACGCGCTGGATCCGAGCCGTATCATCACGATGTTTTCCGGCGGCGTGCCCAAGGATCAAGTGCTGATGCTGCCTTACAGCGATGAAATCCGTTATGGCAGCAAGACGATCGACTTTGCCGGCTGGAAAGATGTCCACACCTGCGGCGGCCCGTGCAATTACCTTGATAATCTTTACACCGACCCGCTCCATTTCACCCAACGCCAGCCGGCCGAAGATCACAAGGAAATCTGTATTTGGGGAGAAACGCTCGGCGCGGCCACGCCGGATGATTATGACAAGTTGGTCCATTCCTTTGATGCCGCTCACCCCACCGGTTACGAGCTGGAAGACATGACCAAAATCCTCAACGGTTATCACCAGTTCCTCGACAAATGGGGGTTCCGTCAGGCATTCCCCACCGATTCGTCGCTGTTCCAGGCAATCGGTTATCGCACCTATTTCTTCTGGCAAAAGATGGTCGAACAAACCCGTATGGACAACGCCAATGACGGGATCGTCATCAGCGGCTGGGAGAGCACCACCATCGACAATCATTCCGGCCTCGTGGACAACCATCGCTTCTTCAAGGGCGATCCCAAAATCATCGCGGAAGCGTGCCAGCCCGAAGTGCTGGTCATCCAGCCGCGTCACGTGATTGTCGCCCGGGGGGAAACCAATCTCGTGGATGTTTTCCTCCTCAACGAAGTCAATCGAACCGGTCCGCAAACCTTGAAACTGACGGCCAGGCGGCCGGATGGTTCGGTCGTCTTTACAACGGAGAAACCCGTCAACGCCACGGGCGGCAATACTTACGGCCAGCTGCTGGCTGAGGCCATCGAGATTCCCGCTGCGGACGTCACCGGGATGCTGGCCATGGAAGCGTCGTTGATTCCGCGTGATGGAAATTTTTCAACCCTGCAACGCACCGGTCAGGTTGAAGTAATTGACGTCGCGGGCGCTCCGATTTTCCAGGACATTGCTGTGCTTGAACCGGACCAGGAAGTGGGCCAAACCTTGCGCGATATCTTCCACGTCACGCCGGCCAGATTCTCTGTCACGCCGGCCACCGATCATCTGGATGCGATTGTTCTCGCCAGCAAATACAACCGGCAGGATCTGGACAATGGCGACTCCCTGAAGAATCCGTCGGAAATATCAAAGGAAGTTTTCAAAGCTGCGCTGGACCGCGTGCACGACGACGGCACGCGTCTCATCCTGTGGCCGGACAACAACCGCGCCGCCGAAGCCTTTGCCAAGGAACTCGGCAAACTCAAGGTCGTGAAATATTCGGGCAACGTCGGCAACCTGAACGCGCCGTGGTTTGGCAGCTGGAATTTTGTGCGCAAACACTGGCTGCTTGACGGCCTGCCCGTGGATTGCGCGATGGACTGGCGTTACGGCGTCAGCGCCTTTAACGGGCCGGAATGGCTGAAGGAAAAACCGGGCGGCAGCGTCACGGACGGTTACCTGATCGACGCGCCCGGCATGGAGGTTGCGGTCGGCTTCGGCGCAGATCATAATCCAAACATTGGCGTGGCCGGATGCGTGATTCCCTACGGCAAAGGCGAGATCGTGTTCTATTCCCTGCCCCAGCTGGTGACCAGCCTGCAACCGGGAAATTACGCGACGCATCCGGCGATCGCCCAACGCCTGCTCGGCAACGCTCTGCGGCCCAAGCCTTGATGAAAATTGAGTTGATACGTCGAAGGTTTTTAAGAAACCGTCAGCCTTATGCACCCCGTCTGCATATCGACGATTCGATGAAACTCAGGATTGTCGCCCTCCTGCTTGTTTTTTTTACGACCGTTTTGTCCGCGCAGGAAAATCGTTTCACCGCGGTAAATGATGTGACCTGGAATTCCCTGGGCACGAATGAAAACAACTCGATGCCCATTGGCAACGGGGATATCGCGCTCAACGTTTGGACGGAACAGAACGGAGACATTGTTCTCCTCTTGGCAAAGTCGGATGCCTGGAGTGAAAACGGGCAGTTGCTCAAACTGGGACGGGTCCGGGTCAAGCTCACGCCGAATCCATTCACCGCCGCGTCTTCCTTCACGCAAACCTTGAAACTGGAAACCGGCGAGGTTCAGATTCAAGCGGGCAAGAGCGTCGCGCGCATTTGGGTGGATGCGAACCACCCTGTCATTCACCTGGAAGTTGAGGCCGAGTCCCCCGTGCAACTGGAAGCGAAGTCTGAATTGTGGCGCATCGAAGACTTATCACCTCGATCAGCGGGCGGTTTCGCAGGCAGGCTTCTTCGAATGGGGCAACAATCCGAACGGACTTACCTTTGGTCCGGACACGATTTTGCCGGCGCAAAACAATTGCCTCGCCTGGTGCCACTTCAATTCCAACAGCATTTACCCGCTGGTTTTCGAACGGGAGCATCTGGAATCGCTGCTGCCCAAATATCCGGACCCGCTCCTTCATCGTTGCTCTGGCCTCGCCATGAAAGGCCCCGATCTGGTGAGCAGTGACGACCAGACCTTGAAATCGACCCGACCTTCCAAATCCCTGCGGCTCGACCTATATGCGCTTACCCAACAAACCGACACCCCTGAAGCTCTGGCATGCAGCGTTGGACAAAGTGATCGCTTCCACCGATGCCGTCACCAGCGAGGCGGCGCGGAAGGCTCATCAGCAATGGTGGACGGACTTTTGGGATCGGAGCTGGATTCATGTTGGCGGCACACCGGAAGCCGACCAGGTTTCCCAAAGTTATGCCATCCAGCGCTTCATGACCGCGTGCGCGGGACGCGGCGCCCAGCCGATCAAATTCAACGGCTCGCTTTTTACCGTGGGGCATGATCTTCCCGCCGGGACAAGCTCGTCCGAGGGCGATCATGATCCCGATTACCGGGCCTGGGGCAATTCCTTCTGGAACCAGAACACCCGTTTGATTTACTGGCCCCTCTTGGCCACAGGGGACTACGACCTGCTGGCGCCGTGGTTCAATATGTATGTGCAGGCACTTCCGCTGGCCAGAGATCGGACCCGGGTCTACTTTCATCATGACGGAGGCGCATTCATCGAAACAATCTACTTTTGGGGGCTGCCCAACGTGAATGATTTCGGATGGAACAATCCGGGACCTGAATTGCAGAGCGAATGGATGCGCTATCATATTCAGGGTGGGCTGGAAGTTCTGGCGCAAATGCTGGATCGGTTTGATTACACCCAGGATACCGGTTTCGCCCGGAGTTTCGTGCTGCCGATGGCCGATGCCACGATCACCTATTACGACCAGCATTGGCAGCGCGGTCCGGACGGCAAGATTCTACATGGAGCCGGCGCAAGCGATTGAAACCTATCAAAAGAACGCCGCCAACCCGACGCCGGATGTTGCCGGCCTGATGAGTGTTTTGCCGCGTCTGCTCGCGCTGCCGCCAGAATTGGCAGGCGAGGCCCAACGGAATCAGTGGACCAGGGTGCTTAAGGAGCTTCCGCCGCTGCCGATGGGCACCACCGCCAAAGGGAAGCTGCCACCCAAGGGACAGGGCGATCCGGACGGAAAACGCGTGATCTTGCCGGCGCAAAAATATGACGCGCCGAAAAACCGCGAAAATCCCGAGCTTTACGCGGTGTTTCCGTATCCGGCTTTTTGGCGTCGGCAAACCTGATCTGGGATGGCCAGGGACACGTTCATGGCCCGGCTTTATCCTTTTGCCAAATGTTGGGGGCAGGATGGCATTCGAAGCGGCGTTGTTGGGGCTGACCGATGAGGCCAAAAAAGCCGTGCTTCAGGAATTCACGTCCTACGGAAACCAACAGTTCCCCTGGTTCTGGTCGAAGAACAGCGACTGGATCCCCGACATGGACAATGGCGGCGCCGGGATGATGACGCTGCAGCTCATGCTCATGCAATGCGACGGCAAACGCATTCAACTTTTGCCCGCCTGGCCGGACGATTGGACGGCCGATTTCAAATTGCACGCCCCATATCAAACCACCGTCGAAGGCCATGTCGAACACGGGAAAGTCACCCGGTTGAAAGTCGTTCCTGCAGACCGGGCCCAAGACGTGGTGGTAATGCAAGCACCATCAAATTAGGGCGCGCTTGGATTCGTGCAGACAGGTGCCCCGCCCAGTCTCCGAGCACCGCATCACGCTCAAGGGTATGTCAGTCGGAAGAAGACGCTACCGTTGTTGATGTTGATCGGCAGCGAATATTGATTCGTCAGGTTTGAATTGGGCACCGTCACCCAATTGGTGCCCAATCCGGCGTTCGGCGCATTGGTCTGCACCTGCACGTGCCAACCGAGATGATCCACCGGCCAGCTCAACTGGATTTGGTTGGCACTGGTCACGAAGCTGAGTTGCGGTGCGGTGGTGGACACTGGCCGCGCACTGGCTTCGATGGAATTGGCGCTCTCGCCGTAAATATTCGTGGCCGTGACGACGTAGTAATATGCCGTCCCACTCGTCAGGCCGGCATCAGCATAATCGAGGTACGCCAGATTCGTGGCGATGGTTGTGTAAGACCCGCCGCTCGTGGTGGACCGCTTCAGGTTGTATCCCATTGCACCAACACTGGCGTTCCAGGCCAGATTAATCTGGGTCCCGGAGGTATTCGTGGCGGTCAACCCGGTCGGCAGTCAGGGGCGACGTTCCAAATACATTGAACTCATCGATGCTCCAATAATTCGCCGATGCAGTTCCAGTTTGAGTAACCCGGATATAACGCGCAGCCTGGGTGGGAAAGGTTATGGTGGTGATGGCCGAGGCCCCCGCTCCAGTCGTCACCGGACTGCCCCAATTGATGCCATCATTGGAGACATTGACCTGATAGCCGCGCGGATAATCACTGGGCGAATTGGCGGCATTCAAAACGATCTTGTTGAACGTAGTGGGCAGACCCATGTCCACCTGAAACCACTGGCCATTCACCTGGGAGGTGCCCGTTGACCAGCGGGTGCTGAGGTTGCCGTCGATGGCGTTGGCCGGCTGATCGCTCCCCGACGTGCTGGAGCCCGCCACCCAGAGGAGCCGGTTGAGAGAGCCGGGTATGGCATTGACCTGTGACGAAAGAGCGCTTTCACCCGCGGGGTTCTGCGCGGAAACAGCATAATAATAGGTTGTCCCATTTGCCAAGCCGGTATCGGTGTAGATCGCTCCGGTCAAGTTGGTCGCAATGACCGTGTAGGATCCGCCACTGGTCAGGGACCGTCTTATATTATATGTGGTCGCGCCTGCTGAAGGTAACCAGCCCAAGGTCACCTGGAAATTGCCCGCTGTGGCCGTCACGTTGTTTGGCGCCGACGCCGTCACGCCGCTGACAAATCCGACGGTAAAGGATTCCTGCGTGCCAATCGAGGTGCTTTGCGCGATCAACGGGCTGGCCCCGCCGTTGGCCGCGCTGACGAACTCTCCATTGTTCATCGCCCGGAGGGCGATATTGCCGCCGCCCGCATCGAATTCAGTAAACGTTTCCCAACTACCTACCGCAGACCGGTTGGCAATCAACGGACTGGCCCCGTTGTTATCTGCACAGACGTACTGGGTGTTGACCAAAGCGAGCAAGCCGATATTGCCGCCACCGGCATCGACCACCCGGAATTGTTCAGCCGTTCCCACCGAGGTGCTTTGGGCAATCAACGCATTGGTGCCGCCATTGGGCGCGGTAACGTACTTGCCATTGACCAGCGCATTCAGGGAATAGGTATCGCCCGGAACCAGTTGATGCGACAAAGCCGGCGGGGCGGAAAAGAATCCGAAGAATTCCACATTGAACAAATACCCCGCGCCTCCCGTGTAAACCAGGTAAACGGCAGGCGTTCCATTGGCGCCGCTGAGGTTGCAATAAACATTTACGTAGGCCTGCCAATCGCCGGTTTCTGAAACCGAACAACTGCCGATCAACGTCCCTGCGGGACTGTCGAGGTGGACCTCGATGGTGCCTCCGGAACCGGCGCTCGCCACCCGGGCGACAAACGTATTCACGCCATTTAGATTGATGTTGATGTAAGCCGACCAATCGCCGGATTCGATGCCGGTGAGGTCCAACCCGCCCTCATCGCAGATTTCCGTCATTACGCCGTACATGGTGCTGTAACTGGCGGCGGCGATCGGTGTGATGACGGCATAACCACTGGCAGCATTGGTGAGTACGAACTGTCCGGAGTTGAGGCCTGTCACGGTATTGGAATTGATGATGGCGGTTCCGATGACCCCGGAACCCAGACTGCCGCCTCCGACCGCAATCCCGTCGAGTCCCGGGTTGAGGATGGTATTATATTGAAAGACGATGTTGGTGCTGGTGGAGAAACCCACGCCGCTGTACAGGGCATCGATGATGGTATTGGAGGCGCAATAGGCATTTGCGACCAATCCCACGCTCTGGCCGTCCCCTCCATTGCCGATCATCATGGCCTGCTGCTGCTGGTTGTAACCATTGCCGCCGCAGCGCAAAACCGTGTTTCCCATCACTGTGGCGGACAGGAGATCCGATCCGTTCACGCCAAATTTGCCCACGCCCAGGCCGATGTACCTCGCCGTGTCACACAGCAGATTGTTGGTCACCACATCATTGATTCCGCCGTAAATCCCGATGCCTTTGCCGCCCCAGGGCGCCACCGCGGTGTTGTTGACGTAGGTGATGTTGCTCATCATGGTGTAGTAAGTGGTCGTTGAACCATTCACATTATAGTTGACCGAGTTGATGGCCATGGCGTCATCACCCGTACCCCGGACAAAGTTATTCGAATAGGTGAGGTTCATTCCGATACCACTGGCGCTTTGCACGTTGTTAAAGTTGCCGCCGTCGGACCAGACGCTCAAAACCCGGCAATTCTGAGCCGTGCCGCCGACGCCGGCACACCAGAATGCGGAAGTCACGTGTTGAATCCAGACGTCATCCACGAGCCAGCCATTCCCGCTGAAGTTGACCGCACCATTGTTGTTGTAGCCTGCCCGGCTCGACCCATTGCAGTCCAGGGATACATCCCGCAATGTGCTGGAGGTGGTGGTGATGATGTTGGCCACCCCCTGTGAATTGCCATTGGGCACGACCCGGTAGATCGTGCTGTACCAAGGCCCCGCACCCGCGATGGTTATTCCGGAGGCGTTAAGTCCGCCATTGATGGCGCTGATATAAAAGGTTCCCGGAGGGATCCAGGCGATCTTTCCCTGCGCTTGGGCGGCGCTGAAACAACTGTTGATCGCCGATGTATTATCCACAGCGATATTGTTCGATACCGCTCCGTAGGTGAGGATGGAAAGTGAGTTGGCCGGTTGAGTCAATGGCGCTGGCGGCGCTTCGAGGTCAACAACATCGATGTAGTAAAATGCCGCGGTGTTTGCTGCATCCTTCTGAAACCCGATGGTGTCTCCCGGCGCAACGGCGGCACCCGTGATGAAAGCGTGCGTGTCGTTCCAGAAACCGCGCGGATTGCCATCGGCAGGATTTTTGTCGGTCTGGCCATTGTAATTGGTGCCTTCATAACAATAATTTTGCTGGGAATTGACACTGAAGGCCTGGCGGAAAGCCCCGTTCACATACAAGTTTATCGTGGAGGCAATTCCTCCTCCCGTTGGCGCATCCGGAATGCAGGATCTGAGATTGACCGCGGTAATATTCTGGCCGGTATTGTTCGTCCACGTCACCGATTGCCCCGTAGCGGCGAGTTGAACATAGGCATGGCCCGACGCCTCAAGCTCCGGACTCGAATACTGATTCGTTGGCGGGGACGTGAGCGAGACCACGGCGGCACCGCCAAACAGGCTTCCGCTTTCAGCTTCCATGCTTGTGAAAGGAGTGTTTGCTCCAACATTGGCGCAAGCCCTGTTTCCAATGCCCAAAAGCAGGATGGCAGCTGTCAACGCACAAGGAAGATGAATGACTCGTTTCATCGGTTTAATCTTTCTTGTATTCGGCACGCACATAAGCGCTGCTTCGTTTTGGAGGGGATTCTCCAAACAAGTCAGAGCTTGCTTGTCGTTGAACGCTGATTCCCAAGGCTTTCACAAAATTTCCAGCATACAACAGGCATGATTTATCGGGGTGACGAAGGCGTGATTTGAGGGTTTCGCTGCGGTTTATTCGTCGGACTTTTCAACACAATAACCGCAAACAGTTGGTCTCGCCATCCCCGAAATCGGGGACTTACTGAAAAACGATTTGGCACCGAATATTAGTGCGTTAACACGTGATCAATCATCCCAGAAATCTTGCGCCGGTTCATCGGAGGTTTACCGGCGTAAACCCCCGTCCTGTTTGTTTAACTTTGAGCGTCATAGCCGCAGCTTGGATCGGAGGCATCTTGGTATTAAAGGCCCAGGACGCTCCGCCGCCCTATAAAAATTCGAATCTGGCCGTCGAAGTTCGTGTCACGGATTTGCTCGGGCGCATGACCTTGGAAGAAAAAGCGCGGCAGCTCGACATGTATTTCGGATGCGAATCATTGCTTAACACAAATTTGACCGCGAAATCGCTGGCCAGCAAAACACATGCAAACCTGGATGCCGTTTTTGATCCGCACTCGGCGGAAAAAAATCTGGGAACGCTTGGCGTCGGCTCAATTCACGACCTTTATCCTCGCGCCCGGCTATACAATTGCGCCCAAGCGTGGATCATGGACTCCAACCGGTTGGGCATTCCCGCGTTGTTCATCGAGGAGGGTTTGCACGGTTACATGGATTTTGATGAAACCGTCTTTCCGCAAAGCATCAATCTGGCCACCACCTGGAATTCTGAACTGGCGCGACGGACCGGCGCGGCCATCGCCGCCCAAGCCCGGGCCAATGGCGTGGACGTGATTCTGGGGCCGGTTTTGGATGTTGCCCGCGATCCGCGCTGGGGCCGGGTGGAAGAGGATTTTGGCGAAGACCCGTTTCTTGCCGGCCAACTTGGTCTGGCCTATGTCCGAGGCATGCAAGGCGTTTCATTGAACACCGATCACACGGTCATAGCTGAACCGAAACATTTCGCGGGGCATGGCAGTCCTGAAGGCGGACTCAACATGTCACCCGTCCATGCCGGCGAACGTGAAGTTCGCTCCATCATGCTCAAATCATTTGAACCCGCCGTCCGCGAAGGGAAAGCGATGGGCATGATGGCGGCCTATCATGACATTGACGGCGTTCCCTGCACGGGAAATCCCTGGTTGCTGAACAAAATATTGCGCGATGAATGGGGCTTCCAAGGATTTGTTTTGGCCGACCTGGGAGCCATCCGCCGGCTTTACGACACGCATCATGTCGTGGCTTCATCCACCAATGCCGTCTGGCTGGCGCTAAATTCCAGTGTGGACATGCAATTTTACGACTTCGATCATGAGCTGTTTCAAAACGCCATCGTCAACGGAGTAAAAAACGGCGGGCTTTCCGAAGCCACATTGAATCGGGCTGTTTCACGAATTCTCCGGGTCAAATTTTTGCTTGGTCTGTTTGATCATCCGTTCGTTGACGAAAGTCTGGACGCGACGGTCCGCCACAGCCAGAGCCAGGCTGACCTTGCGCTTGATTCCGCGCGCCAGTCAATGTGCCTGCTTAAAAATGAAGGTAATCTTCTGCCGTTGAAAAAGGATCTCAAGCGCATTGTCGTCATCGGGCCGAACGCCAATATCGCCCGGCTGGGCGATTATTCCGAAGGCGCCCAGGAAAGTTCCCCACAAGGCATGCTGGAACAAATCAAGCAGTTGGTTTCCACGAAGACGGAGGTAATCTTTGCGGATGGCGGGAACATCAAAGATGCGGTTACCCTGGCCAGGACCGCCGACATCGTGATCCTCGGGTTGGGTGAATCGCATAAAACTTCCGGCGAGGGCTTTGACCGGTCCGACCTCACTCTGCCTGGCAGACAGGAGGAACTGTTGGAAGCTGTCTGCGGCACGGACAAGCCAATTGTGCTGGTGCTGCAAAACGGCCGCCCGCTGGCCGTTACCTGGGCCGCGGAACATGTTCCTGCAATTCTTGAGGCGTGGTATCCCGGTGAACTTGGCGGACGCGCCATCGCGGAAACGTTGTTTGGCGACAACAATCCGGCGGGACGTTTGCCAATTACGTTCCCCCGAAGCGTCGGACAGTTGCCAGTTTTCTATAATCATTTTCCATCCAAGAAAGATTCCTACATCGAGGGCGACAGCTCGCCCTTGTTCGTCTTTGGCCATGGCTTGAGCTACACAACTTTCAAATATGACCATCTCACCGTCCTTGCGCCGCCGCCAAACAGCAGCAATGACGTATTGATTTCAGTCCGAATCACCAACGCCGGCAGGTGCGAGGGCGATGAAGTGGCGCAGCTTTATGCAAGCCAGGAGACCGCAAGCGTGGCCACGCCGATCAAGGCCTTGAAAGGTTTTTTTCGAATTCATCTAAAGCCTGGCGAATTCAAGATCGTCCAGTTTCGATTGAAACAGTCAGATCTGGCGATTTGGAACGTCAACCAGGAATGGAAAGTCGAACCCGGTGAATATGCCATAAACGTTGGTGGCGATTCTCAAGCGGTTCTGTCCGCCATTTTCACCCTGAAATAAACATTTCAGTAGGATTCTGACTTGTGCTTGGCCACGGCTTCCAGTCGGCTGCGCACATGCATCTTCTGGCAGATGTTTTTGACATAAGTGCGCACGGTTTCGGTGCCAATATTCAGTTTGTCGCCGATCTCTTTGTAAATGAAACCGGACGCCAGCAATTCCAGCACCTCCCGTTCGCGGGGTGAAAGATTTTCTGATTCCGTCGGCGAATTTCCAATCATGTGAAAATGTCTGCACGACCTTGTTCGCGATGTGGCTGGACATCGGCGCTCCGCCCGTGGAAACATCGCGGATGGCGGCGAGAAGTTGTTCCGGGGGGCTGGATTTGACGAGATAACCGTTTGCCCCCGCTTTCAACGCCCGGAAAATCCGCTCGCTATCCTCATAGACCGTCACCATGATAATTTGCATCGCGGGCAAAACCTTTTTGATTTCCGCGACACATTGGATGCCCGACATTTTGGGAAGTTTGATGTCCATCAAAACAACATCGGGGGGTTTTGCCACAATCTGGGGCAGCGCATCCTCCGCGGAAGCAAAAGCGCCAAGGCATTTGATGTCGCGCGCGGATTCAAGAATCTGCACGATTTGCTCCCGCAATCCGCGATCATCCTCAACGACAACGACTGATTTTTTCATTAAACAAATGCTGTTTGCAGGCTGAATCTAGCGGTTTGTTCCACCACTGGCGAGCGTTGCTTTACTAAGTCTGATCCAGCGGCCTGACGGTCAAACGTATCCGCACTGTCGTGCCCTTGCCCGGCTCGCTTTCAACGAAACAACTGCCGCCGATGTTGGCCATTCGTTGTTTCATGTTCGTCAGGCCGTTGCCGCCAACCTTTTCATCCGGCTGGAATCCCACACCGTCGTCTTGAATCGAAATGTCCAGGAAACCGTCGGTGAATGCCATGCGGATGGTTACTTCCGAGGCGCTGGCATGCTTGATGACATTATGCACGGCTTCCTTCACCGCCATGTTGATATTATGTCTGGTCTGGCTGGAAATCTGGACCTCGCTGGGCAGGTCCAGCACATGAAAACGGCAGCGAATCGGCGCCCGTTCGCACAATTGGTTCACCATCTGGCAAAGATAATTGCCCTGCGCCTCCAGATTGTCATTTTCGGGATTGACCGCCCATACGGTTTCGTAAAGTGCGGACACCAGTTCCCGGGACATCTTTGAAATCTTGTCAAAATCGTTGCGGGCTTTTTCGGGAAAGGAGGAATTATCCTGCGCCATTGCGCTCAACAGCGAAATCTGTGTCACCCGCGCTCCCAGATCGTCATGAATGTCGTGAGCGATCCGCAAACGTTCCTGTTCCAGTGCCCGTTGCTGTTTGAGCCGGACCATTTCGCGCCGCATCCTGTGCCAGACGAAATACCGGCTGATGCCGACCAGGATTGCAGAGATGGCAACCACGACAATGCCCCAAAACCAGGGTGTTTTCCAAAACGGCTGGGGAACGAAGATGTCGACCGATGCCTCGGCGCCGGTCAACCTGCCCATCACATCCATGCCGCGCACCCGGAATTTGTACATGGCCGGCGGGCAATCCGCCGTATGTGGCGTCGTGATAATTCCCCGATCCCATGCTATACATCTCGTTCCACTCAACCACCAATCTGTCCCCAGGCGTCACCGCCGGTGCAGACTCCAAAATATTATGCCACTCGCCGTGACTGGTTGGGTCTTCATCCACCACGGCGAAGGCCTTGTTTTGCGGTTCTTGTCCAAATTTCACGATCTTGGCTATGCTCGGCCGCGTGCCGTCGTGCATCCAGCCCATGGGCGGATCGTCGCTCACATGATCGCCGTGGTCATTGTCAAAGGGGGATTGGAGCAAAACGATATTGCCCAGGTTGCCGGAAGATTTCGACACCACCAAATTGGCCACGACATAAATCCCGACGGTCTCCGGCGGGCCGGCCGAGGAGATCACGATGAGCAATCGCGTCGCTTGCGGAGGCACGACCAGGGTTTCCCGGCGATGCGTCAGCGACGAGCTTTTTAGCGAGCCGGTCCAACCCGTACTCTCACCGTTCACATGATAAATGTTCTGACTGATTTGGTCGCCTGAACCGTTATAGAACCGCACCGTCAACGTCATTTCACTGCTGTATTCGTGCCAGGTGTTTTCATATCCCCCCAGGGAGTAACGCAAACGCAGCGGCGGTTTGCCGCCATTCGTGCCTGGTCCAAAACCGAAGACGATGTTTTCGGGGAACGAACCGAGGCTGACGCTTTCCTCGCCTTGGAATGACAACGATTTTCCGTTCACATTGACGGATTGAATCTGCAACGCATTCGTGGCTTCCACCGCCCGCAGAGGGAATGCGACCGCTGGCAGCAAGAGCACCAACGCCAGCCATGCCGGAACCGGCAGGCATAAAGCCTCCACCCGCGGAAAAATTCCGCCGATTGAACGGAGGCTGGATTTCATGATTTATATTCTAAACGCAGAAGCACAAATGGAAATATCCGAATGGCCGGATGTTCCGTTGCCTTTGGTCACTGGATTTGCACGCGGTAAAAGCGGCTGCCCCCTCCAAGCATGTCATGCACCGATTGAACAGTTCCGTCGCCAGGAATCGCGTTGTCCAAGGGGAGCCAGACGGCGTCCGTCAGGTTGGTTTTGTATTCCGCCTGGTAACCATAACCGGGTTGCGTCGGGAAGGAAATGCTCAGGTTTCCGCTGCTGCTGGAGATCCCCAGCGTCATGCTTGTTGGCGGGGTGTAAACCGGGATCAGCGCGTAAAAATTTGCGTTATAATTGCCATTGTCCGTGGTGACTCGCAGGGTTTTTACTGAACCATTATTGGTAATCTGGACCGGGTTGCCGCCGCTGTCTTTCAGCAGCACCCAGGTGTAAACCTGCCAGTCGCCAGTGGACGGGACGGAAAATGTCCCCAGTTTTGTCGAGGTTTGATTGGTCGTCGTTGGCCCGCCGGTCACCACCGACAAGCTGGCGCTGTCACCCGCCGCACCGATGCCATCCGCACCGCGCATATAGAGGTAGTAAGTCCCCGCCGGAAAAGTCCGCGTGTAATTCCCCCAGTTGCCGCCGCTGTTGAAACCGACATCGTAATCCTGCAAGCCGGGGCTGAACGTCAGCCGCGGACGGTCCGTGCAAACTTCCGTTTCCAGACCCGGCGGGTTTGGACGATAAGCAGCATTCCCCTGCCCCGGATTCACGCTGTGATAATCAATCCCATCAACGGAACCCAAGCCGGCGTAGGCGCCATGTTGCGGATTGTCAAAAAACAGTCCGCCGCCGTAATTGAAGTCTTCCGCTTCAAATGTATAACTGTTTGGATCAAAGGTATCGAAGCTCACCGCCGTCGAAGCGGCACGTCCGTTGTTATCCGTCAGCACAATGGTGGCGGTGTGCGTGGTGTTGATGGTAAGTCCCGGAAAAATCACGCTGCGGCTGGTCGCAGGGCCGCTGAAGGTCAGGTTTGTCCGGACGATTCCGTCCACGGTCACGACGATGTTGCTGGTCGCAACACCGGCGGACGACAAGCGCGGTGAAGCTTAAAATGGTGGTGTTTTGATAAAGGCTCGAACCATCCGGATACAGATTGTAAATCACCGGTTGTGTCGGATCCAAAACCGCATATTGGGACAGCGCGTAATCATTCCAGCAATTCACCGGATTGTTTGCAGCGACATTAATCAGGCCACAGCCGCTGTAGGCATAGCAGCCGATGAATTCATTGGTCTTCCCCGCGATGCCGGCATTGGCTCCGAAGGTCACATTGTAAACCGGATTGCCACTGACGCTGGCGGAGGCATTGATCAAATGAAACACCCCGCCATTCACGATGCTGCCGACGGCGGAACCGTTATTCGAATGAAATCCGTTGATGCCCACATCGCCGCCATTGATGTCGAAATCCAGATAATTTCCCCCCCACTGCACGGAGCTGGTGAAGCGCGCTGTTCCCTGAAAATTGGTCGTGCTCATCACCGTCACCGTGGCCTGCGCCTGGTCGGCGTAGCCGCCAAAATTGAAGGCCGTGATCGGCGTGTTGACTGCTGTGATGGTGCTGGACGTTGAGGCCGCGTCGAGCACAAATCCCTGGATGCTCGCGTCGCAGTAATTATTAATCAGTGTCACCTGCGGCCCCAGGCCACCTTCGGTGATGCAGTCCACGTAGGTTTTTTCGATGATGCTAAAATCTTTCACCATCAATTCCGAGCAATCACCGAGCACATACATCTGCAGATTGTGCGACACATAATTCAGCACCGGTGCCTGCACATTTTCTGGCAGACTGCTCTGCGAATCATAATTGTCAACCCAGTAGGTCCAGTTGTCGTGGCAGTCAACGACGGTGCCGGCGGAGCCGTTGCCGATGGCATAACCGGTCTGAAGAGCCCAGCCGTCAACCATGTCGAGAAAATGATTCGTGCAGGCATAGCTGTCAAAATCAACATAATTGAATGGATTGGGACAACAGACTCCGATGGCATACACGTTCGCACCGCGGCCCTGGATGGTTACGGGAAATGGAATGCAATTGCTGTTTTGGGTTTCATAGCTGATCGTCACTCCGACCAGCCCACTGCTGGTTTCCAGCGCAATCGCCACCGGCCCGTTGGTTGTTCCCCGTCCGCCATAAGGCTGAAGGACGGTTCCCTTGGCGTGTCCATCCGCTCCCGGCCAGGTCCCATGCCGCAGCTCAAATGCCCCGCGCAGTTCCACCCCGTTGGGAACGTCGAGCGTGTTCGTCAAATGATATTTCCCGGCCGGCAAATAAACGATGCCCCCGCCATTAGCTCCCGCCGCTGTCAGCGCACTTTGAATCGCCACCGTATCGTCATTGATTCCATTTCCATAGGCTCCCCACGGCGCATCCGTCACCACATACAAATTGGTTTTGGCGGCCTGGCGCGACAGAAGGTTGTTGACCACATTGGTCCAATAGGCCACCGGGAACGCATTGGAGATGGCCTGCCGGGCATCCATCAACAGGTTGCTGCTGTTGCCATTGTTCACAATGTTGGCGGAAGGGCTGAAGGCACAACCCGTAAAGACCGCCCGCGTTGCGCTCGCGGCCATGACGCATTGCGTGTTGCCCAACAGGGTTGAATTCACCACGTTGAACACTCCCGGACCAGTGAGCTGTAGGGCATTGGAAATCGTACAGTCTTGAAACTGCATCCACGAATGCCAACTGCTCCCGGTCGAGCTGACCGCCGGACCGTTGCGCCCGATGATCTGGCAGTGGTCGAACATCGCGTTGGCATCGTCCGCCGTATTGGTGCGATTGACGGCGATATCGCCGTCCAGGGTGAAATTGGCGAACATGAGCCCGAAGGCGGAGGGCATGTCCTGGGCCAGCAAAGCGGTCGCACAATTGCTGACCACGCCGGAATAGAAGGTGGCGCCCGGTTGGCCGTTAGTGGCGGTATTGGCCTCAATCCCGACAAGATAACCGCTGATGTAGGTGTCCATGCACATTTCACCATCCACCCGCCGCAGCCGCATGCCTTCGCCGTTGGCACGCATCCAGGTTGCGTGCGGACCGCCTGAAACCGGCGCGTTGGTCACGCCTGAATTCGCCCACACATCCGGCGAAAACCGGATGTCTTCGGCGTGGCAAACGTCGAAAATCTGGTCCAAATCAATTCCCTTGTAGAGCGGCGAACCGATGATCGTGGACAGGATGTGTTTGGAACCGCCGTTGAAGGTTTCGATTCCTTGATACGAATTAACCAAGGCTACGTTCTGCACCACGCAATCATCGTCGAGGCCGATGGAAAAGGGATAGCCCACGATGCTGGCGGCATTCTGATTCGGATACCAGATGTTCACGTCCCGTAACGCGGTGGAACCGCTCAGGGTGATGAATGGCGTGGCATTCGTCTGGCCCGCGCCGAAATAAACTTTGAAGGTTGTTCCGACCATGCCGCCCCCGCTTTTCGTCCAGTCCTGCCAGTCGCCATGCAGCGTCACGCCCGTCGGGAGGGTTATGTTCTGATAAAAGGCGTAATTGCCCGCCGGCACAAAAACCACGCCGCCACCGGAACCACCTGAATTATAGACAGCATTCATTGCCGCTTGGAAAGCCCCGCTGTCATCCGTAACCCCATCGCCCACCGCACCGTATTGTTGCGGTGTTGCGACGGCAACCACGATTTCATTGGTGTTCAATAGAGGAATAATCACTTGCGGATGGTTGGGAGAAGCATAGATCAACAGCACTCGCTTGTTCGCGACGTCGTCCACAATGGTTGCTCCGGAGGGAACGGTGCCAGCCACAAAACTGCCCGTACCGCTGCGGGTGCCGGCACATTGCAACAAGCTGTTCGTGCCGGATTGCACCACATTCACCACGTTCACCGCGACGTTGCCGTTCATGACCAGGTTCCCGCTGTCGTTGATGAGCGGAACGGTAAAGTTGCGCCAGCCGCCCAAGTTGAAGGCCAGAGTCGGCATGCCGCTGCCCAAGGACAGGCTGCTCATCGACAGGGAACTGGTTGGATTGGCCGCAGTCACGCTCAAGGTGCCGCCGGCAGTATTGGTGTACGCCATCGCGACGTTCGCCGTTGTCGTCAATGCCACGGTGCCGCTGCTGATGGTTGTGCCGCCCGTGTAGGAATTTGCACCACTTAGAGTTAATGTGCCGGTGCCGGATTTGACCAGCCCCAGCCTGGCGCCAGCCCCGCTGTTTTGGAGCGAGCCGCCGAAAGTGGAACTGCCGTTGCCAAGCGTCAGCGTGGCCGAAGTGCTCGCCGCTGTATTATCGACCACACCGCCTGTGCCGGAGAGATTGGCGAAGGTTTCATTATTGCCGTTTAGATCGAAGGTTCCGCCCGATGCCAGCGCGACGGTTGCGCCATCATATATCTGGTCGCCACCCGTGCCGGTAATCCTGGCCAGGCCACCGCTATTTATCGTCAATCCCGGACCACCCGCGCTATGGGTTCCGCTATTGCTCGTTTTGTTGAGGTTGACCGTGCCTCCATTCACGATGATTCCCGTGCTGCCATTGTCACCGGTCCCACTGGTCGTCCAAACGCCGCCACCGGTCTTGGTGACAAAGAAATTGCCGTTATTGGGTGAATTGACCGAACCGGAACGTCCCGCGGCTCCTGTCGTCAAAGCGCGCCCGGAAGCCACCGTCCACACTTGATTTCCCCCGAGGCTGAGTGTGCCGCAATCAACCGTCAGATTGACCGCTGCGTTGGCCAGGCTAATCCCGTTGCTCAAAGTTAAGGTGGTGTTGCCGCTGAGGTAAACCGGCGAGGCCGGATTACTGATGACGATGCCTCCCCAGGTCACTGCGGCGCCGAGGGTGTTGGTGCAATTCGCCGGCGTGGACACCGTGGCATTCCAGATGGCAAAATCATTTCCCGCGGGGGCAACGCCGCTGCTCCAACTGCTGCCCAGTTCCAGATTATTGTTGTTGTTCGCTTTGAATTGATCCGCCTGTACCGCCAGGTCGGCCTGCCAGAATACCCCGCCAATCAGCAGCCGAAGCGGCAAAAAGCAGGCAGTGGAGAGCAGCTTTTTTACGGTGGCCGCAATAGATTTGTTGTGCTCCATTCCAGTCATCCAGGTTCCGAGACTCTTCCCGGCCGATGCCAGGTCGAGTCAAGCTTTAGTGTTCTCAAGATGAATTCATCCAACACTTTGTCAAAACCCGCGCTGCCGGGAAAGGCATGGCCACCCTCCGGAGTCATCCAATAGGTCGCGTCCGCGCCAGCTGCCTTCAATTTCTCATAGAGCGCCTTGCCATGCAGGCCGGGCACAATGGGATCCTTTTCACCATCACAGATCAGGAGCGGTGGAAGGTCCTGACGCACCTGTCCCATCGGGGACATGCGGGTATAAAGGGCTTTGTCTTCATCGGTGTCAGGTGTGATTCCGTGGAAGAGCGCACGCAATCTTGGACGGGAATCATATGGAATTTTGTCGTCCGGGCCGCGAAATGATATTTTCCCGTCCGGGTTGGTCACGACATCATCAGGCCCCTGGTTCCAAAACCGCACGAAATCCGTGGGCGGAATGTAACTGAAACTTCCTGAAACCCTCGCACTGAGCCCTTCAAGTCCAGCTGTCGGCCCACCGTCGGGAAAATTCTCCGGAACCATCGCCACCATGAGGCTCAAGTGGCCGCCAGCTGACCCGCCTGTCACGTCAATCCGCTCGGGATCGATATTGAAATGCTTTGCGTTCTGGCGGATGAAACGGATGGCGTTGCGACAATCACGAATATTTTGAGGAAATCCGCCGGCTTCACCCAGACGATATTCAATGGAGAAAACCGCCAGTCCCCGCCGGGTGAAAACCTGCCACCCGCCCACGCCATCAATCCGCGACGCCGCCTCACCGCCAAACCACCAGCCGCCATGAATTTCCACCATGGCCGGCGCCGGGGCCAAGGCATTGGTCGGCAAAAACGCGTTCAACCTTAAATCTTTACCCGCGACCGTGCTGTAAACGATGTTCGACTCACAACGATAAGCCTGGAATTCCTGGGCTTTGAGTTGCCCGCCGGTTAAAGATAAGCACAAGCCTGTCGCGGCCAAAATGGTGGTGAGCGTTTTTTCCATCGGCGCTAAAATCAAAACAATGTTGCCTGAGCCAATCAGGCCGGGCTGATTCTCTATTATGTACCCGCCCGACGATCACACAGCCATCCCCGTTTTAGGGGATATTTGCGGTCCTGGAGCCCGGATAACTTGCTGTCATCAGTTGCAAGCAAATCCGCCAAAGGACGACGCGTTGTCCACTCAAAGGTTTGTGGCCAGCTTGATGACCGGACGATTCATGGGTGCTTTTGCCTTGTGCATTTTGGGAAAAATCCTGAAACACACCCCGGTGGCGTTTTATCTGGGCGAAGCCGGGCGCGTACTGGATGCTGCCGCTGTTCAGCGTGGTGATCCTCGGCCTGCTTATCAAGCAGCATGTGCATTCGCCTTGCACCGATTGGGTCAACCGCTGATTAATAATATCCGGCCAACCCAAAAAATATTTGTGAAAAAAAACTTGTTATCCGTCATCATGCTGGGCGCTTGCCTCAATACGGTCTTTGCGCAAAGCAAACACAGTCCGGCCTCGCGTTTTCCCACCTACCAGGGTCTGGTCATGTGTGGCTACCAGGGCTGGTTTCGAGCCGAGGGCGATGGCTCCGGAGAAGGCTGGAGTCACTACAGTGAACGGGGCCCGCTCACAGAGTTGACTTTGCATCCTGATTTTTGGCCGGACACTGCCGACTACGAAAAAACCTACCCCACCTCCCTGACAAACCGGGATGGCACCGCCGCCCGCGTCTTCAGTTCGGCGGATCAAAGCACGACAGACCTGCATTTCCAGTGGATGCAACAGTACGGAATCGATGGCGTTTTTGTGCAGCGCTTTTTTGGCGGACTGCGCACGGCGGACAGCCGGAAAGACAGCCGGCTGGTGCTGGAACATGCGATGAAATCCTCGCAAAAGTATGGCCGGGCAATTTCAGTGATGTACGACCTTTCCGGGCTCCACAACCAGGGAGAAGATTGTTCCACGATTATCCAAGATTGGAAGGAACTGGTGGACGAGTTGAAAATCACATCCCAGTCCACCAACAATTATCTTTACCACCGGGGCAAACCCCTGGTCGTCATCTGGGGATTGGGCTTTCCGGATCGCGGCTACAACATCCGCAAAATCGGGATTGAAAAAGTAATCGATTTTCTCCGGCACGATCCGGAATACGGCGGCTGTTCCGTAATGCTGGGCGTGCCAACCTATTTCCGGGACTTGAACGTGGACACCACTCCCGATCCTTACCTGCATCAACTGATTGAATCGGCAGACGTGGTGATGCCTTGGATGGTTCAGCGGTTCACGCCCCTCCTGCATTTTTTTGATACGACGCGGTATGAGGAGCAGATAAAGGCGGATATGGCTTGGTGTGCCGGGCATCACGTGGATTACGCACCCTGTGTTTCTCCCGGCTTTAGTTGGTACAATATGCATAACCATGGACGTGGCGATAACGCCAGTCTTTATCCACTGAACCAGATCCCCCGCCAAAAAGGACAGTTTTACTGGAATGAAATCAGCGCCGCCGTTCATGCCAAAGCCACCATGCTTTATGTGGCCATGTTTGATGAAATGGACGAAGGCACGGCCATTTTCAAATGTTCCAACCACCCGCCGACGGGCGTCCAATTGTGTGATTACGAAGGCATGCCGACCGATTACTACCTGTGGCTGACCGGCCAGGCCGGAAAAATGTTGCGCGGAGAAATCCCATTTTCCAAACAAATCCCCAATCGAACCATGGCTGAAAAATGAATATAAAAACCATTGCCCAATTTCTGGCTGTCGGCGCGCTGTGTTTCACCCGCCCGGCCCCGGCGCAGGTGGAATACGTTGATCCCTCCATGGGCGGACAGGGTTTCCTGCTGGAACCGACGCGCCCGACCGTTTCCCTGCCCAACAGCATGGTGCGGGTCTATCCGGTGCGGAAAGATCAGTTGGATGATCAAATCCATTCCTTTCCGCTGACCATCATTTCGCATCGGCTGGGTGAATTGTTCTGGCTGATGCCCAGCGACGGTTCGCCGGACGCCTGGGATCGTCCGGCGGCTTATGACCAGGAAATGGAGACGCCCTATTACTATTCCACGCGGTTTGACGGCTCGCTGATCCAGACCGAATTCACGCCGACGGCGCGCTGCGGTTATTTCCGTTTTACCTTTCCTTCCGGCAAGCCCGTGGTCTTGCTGGCCAACCGTCTGGAAGGCGAACTTTCCAGCGGCGGCAGCAACAGTGTTTCCGGCGTGGAACGTTTCCAGCGACATGCAGGCGTTCTTTTATGGCGAATTCAACGCGCCGGTGCAAGTCCAGACCAGCAGACGAGAACCGGCGGTTGACGGTTTCGGCGCCAGACGGGCCAAAAGGTTTTGGAATTTCGCTACGGCATTTCCTTCATCAGCGTCGAGCAGGCGAAGAAAAATTTGCAGGAAGAAATTCCGGCGTGGAATTTTGAAAAGATCAAACGCAGCGCGCGCGACCGTTGGAATGAAGTGCTCGGACAGATTCAAGTCGAAGGCGGCACGCCGGAACAGAAGCGCGTTTTTTACACCTCGCTGTATCGCTGCTACGAACGGATGGTCAACATCACCGAAGACGGACAATACTACAGCGCCTTCGATCATCAGGTGCATCAGGACACGCGCCCGTTTCTACGTGGATAACTGGCTCTGGGACACCTACCGCGCCCTGGAACCGTTGCAAACCTTGTTGAACCCGGAAATGGAAGCCGACAAAATCCAATCCTATGTCCGCATGTATGAACAATTGGGCTGGCTGCCCTGTTTTGCCGTGCTTGTGGGGCAATCATGAATGCATGACGGGCAATCACGCCGCGCCTGGATGGCCGATGCGTGGGCCAAGGGCGTCACCAATTTCGATCTCGCCACCGCCTATGCGGGCGTGAGGAAAAATTCCGTCGAAGGCACCTGGCTGCCGTGGCGCAAAGGGCCGAAATGCTCCCTGGACGATTTTCTCGCGGAACACGGCTACATGCCCGCGCTCAACCCGGAGAAAAGGAAACCGTTGCCGCGGGTGCATCCCTTTGAACGGCGCCAGGCCGTCTCCGTCACGCTGGCGCAAAGCTATGACGACTGGTGCACCGCGCAACTCGCGCGCGTCGCTGGGCAAGGATGCGGACTACCAGTTTTTTCTGAAACGCGCCGCCGATTACAAGAATGTCTTCCGCCAGGACAAAGGCCATGTGTGGCCGAAAGACGCCGACGGCAACTGGATTGAACCGTTTGACCCCGGATTTTCCGGCGGACAGGGCGGGCGCGATTACACCACCGAAAACAATGGCTACACCTACGACTGGGATGTTCAGCACGACTTGCAGGGATTGTTTGAATTGATGGGCGGCCGCGCGAACGGCCGAGGCGAAACTGGATCAGCTTTTCCGCGAACCGCTGGGCATGAGCAAATATGAATTCTGGGCCAAATTTCCCGACGCCAGCGGGCTGGTCGGCCAATTCTCCATGGGCAATGAACCCAGCCTGCACATTCCTTACCTCTACAATTATCTTGGCGCGCCGTGGAAAACCCAGAAGCGCGTCCGCATGTTGCTGGACACCTGGTTCACCGACACGACTCTGGGCATGCCCGGCGACGAGGATGGCGGCGGCATGTCCGCGTTTGTGGTTTTTTCCATGATGGGTTTTTATCCGGTCACGCCCGGCGTGCCCATTTATGACCTGGCCAGCCCGGTTTTCGACCGCATCACCATCCGGCTGCACAATGGCAAAACCTTTTCGCATCATTTGCCGGAACAATTCAGCAGGACAACAAATACATTCAAAGCATCACGCTGAATGGCAAATCACATCCGCAGGTCTGGATCAAACACGCGGACATTCTCGAAGGCGGTGTATTGCAATTGCAAATGGGAAATACGCCGAACAGAACGCTTGGAACCAACCCGGCGGACTTTCCACCGTCGGCCATGGCGCTGAATCCGGAAACCCTGGGAACAATTTCACATTAAAAAACTGCCGGTGGTGATCCTCACCGGAACCAAAACGACCTCGGGAACGCCGGTTCTGCCCGCTGGGAATTCTGCCGCGTCAACCTCCCCGCTTTCGGGGATATAAAAGAGTCAGGGCTATACGTTATCCTGGCTATACGTTATCCTGAACCGGTCCATCTGAGCTTGTTCTGGATTGGATGTCTATATCGTTGTTGAATGTTTGAATGATGCGAACTGTTATTTCCATTCCAGTTTGTGCCGCTGCGGTGTTTGTTTTCGTGGCCGGCATGCCCGACCATGCCCTTGGAGGGGAGGCGGAAGCGGGTACCGCGCTCTCTCCGACGGAGACCCCGGCACGGCCGGTATCGAGGCAAAAATCGGGCGGAGCGATCGCAGCGTACACAGGACCGGTCGTCAAAGGTGTGGACACGAAAACCCTCACCGGCAAGGTCATGTGCGGCTATCAAGGATGGTTTGGCGCCCCAGGCGACGGGCGGTCGGAAGACAACTGGCGGCACTGGACAAAAGATCAAGGCCCGCTCGCGGATGGCAACGCCAAAGTGGATTTGTGGCCGGACGTCTCCGAACTGGAAGCAGACCAGCGTTTCCCAACCGGTTTCAAAATGGCGGATGGAAGTCCGGCCGAAGTCTTCAGTTCATTCAAGCGAACCACCGTGCTGAAGCATTTCCAATGGATGCAGGATTACGGTATCGATGGCGTTTTCGTTCAGCGTTTTGCCAATGGCATTCGCAATCAGCCAACCTTGGAACATTGCAACACCGTCCTGGCCAATTGTCGCGAGGGGGCCAACCTCCATGGCCGGGCTTATGCCGTGATGTACGACCTCAGTGGGCTTCCTGCCGGACACATCGACGACGTGATAAACGATTGGCGCGATCTGAGAAATGAAATGGCGATCACCGAAGATCCGGCTTATCTAAACCATCGCGGCAAACCGGTCGTAGCCATTTGGGGCATTGGTTTCAACGACCACCGTGATTATACCCTGGCTGAGTGCCGCCGGTTGATTGAGTTCTTGAAAAACGACCCTGAAGCTGGTGGCTGCACCGTGATGCTGGGCGTTCCGGCGAATTGGCGCGAGTTAAAAGGGGATGCCGTGAGCGACCCTGCGCTGCTCGATGTCCTGGCCAAGGCTGATATCATCAGCCCTTGGACTGTCGGGCGCTATTCGAATCCGGACGGCGCTGCAAGGTATGTGAAAAACATTTTGAAACCAGATTTGGCCTGGTGTCGTCAGCGTGGAATTGATTGTTTGCCTGTGGTTTTTCCGGGGTTCAGCTGGCATAACATGAAGGATGGTCCTTCCGATCAAATCCCGCGATTGCGCGGACAATTCCTATGGTCACAATTTTGCGAGGCAAAACGGGCTGATGTTTCCATGATTTACGTGGCCATGTTCGACGAGGTGGACGAAGGAACCGCCATTTTTAAATGTGTGAATGAAGTTCCCATTGGCCAAAAATCAAAATTTGTGACGTTTGAAGGTCTGCCCAGCGATTTTTATTTAAAGATGGTGGGTAATGGCGCCAAGCTTATTCGTGGCGAATCTACACTGGAAAGCAAGTTGTCTTCGACACAGCATCGGGATTATTTTCCCTAAAATTGGTGTGTCAGTCCAAATGCACGGGATCGGCCGGCATGGATTTCCAGCCATGTGCTCTGTTGACATCCTGACACCGACCAATGCGTGCAGAACGATTAATGAACAACTGCTTTCAAAGATTCTTTATCCTAGCCGTAATCTTGGTTGCCACGGCTGTTTTGGGACAAGCCAGGATTCGGGCAGCCAATCAAACAAATCGTCCTCAAACTTTCTGCAATCCGATTGATCTGGCATATCGTTTTCAATTGAAATCTCCCAGCCGACGGGAAGCGGCAGACCCGACACTCGTGCGCTTCCATGGCGAATATTGGCTCTTTGCCTCCAAAAGTGGTGGTTACTGGCATTCCATTGACATGGTTCAATGGAAATTCGTGGAGCCAACTGGCCTGCCGCTGGAAGATTATGCGCCGACGGCCGAGGTGGTTGATGGACGAATGTTGTTCACCGCCTTTGGAACACCAGCGATTTTCAGCACAGACGACCCTTTGAAAGGCACCTGGTTCATGGCGGCTGATTTGAAGGGTTATCCCGATCCAGATATTTTCGTTGATGATGATGGGCGTCTCTATCTTTATTTCGGCTGCGATTCCAATGGCAGCATCCAGGTTGTTGAGCTTGATCCGCAGCATGAATTCAAGGTCATCAAAGGCCCGGTGACCTGTTTCCCGGCTGACTATGTTCATCACGGCTGGGAGGTTGCCGGAGAAGAAAACCGTGGCAACCCCAACGCCGATGGCAGCAAACAAATGGCCCCGTGGGTCGAAGGAGCGTGGATGACCAAGCACGACGGGAGATACTACCTTCAGTTCTCCGCCCCCGGAACGCAGTTCAAAGTCTATGCCGACGGGGTTTATACGGCGACCAATCCAATGGGGCCATTCGAATATGCACCGTACAGTCCATTTTCACATAAACCCACGGGATTCATCGGTGGAGCCGGTCACAGCAGCACGGTGAAGGCTGATGGCGACAATTATTGGCATATCACGACGATGACGATTTCTGTCCGGGATATGTTTGAACGGCGGCTGGGGCTTTACCCCGCCGCTTTCACCCCGGACGGACAACTGTTTTGCAACACTTATCTGGGTGACTATCCCCAATTCGTTCCCGGTTTTGAAAAAAATCCGGCAGAAAACAACTCACCCGGCTGGATGCTGCTGTCATACAACAAACCTGCCACAGCTTCGTCCGTCTTGGAACAGTTTCCCGCCAGATATGCTTTTGATGAAGATATTCGAACTTGGTGGTCGGCCACTTCGGGCAAGTCGGGTGAATGGCTGCAGGTGGATTTGGGCAAACCTTGTCGGATTGAAGCCCTGCAGATCAACTTTGCCGATCAGGGCATGACGAACCGGGGCCGCATGTATGATGATTCCTACCGATACTATGTTCAGACCTCCGATGATGGACGGGCTTGGCAGGTGTGCTTGAATCGCAGCGACAACCGGCGGGATTCACCCCATGATTACTCCCAGCTGGATGAGCCGGTGACAGCTCGATACGTCCGCTTGGTGAATGTTCACATGCCCGGCAACGGACTGTTCTCCGTCAGTGGATTTCGCATATTTGGCAATGGACTGGGCAACGCGCCAACCGAGGTTAAAGGGCTGGAAGCTGTGCGCGATTCTGCCGATCCGCGTCAAGTTCATGTATCGTGGAAGCCGGTCCAAGGCGCGGATTTTTACATCATCCGATATGGTATCGCCCGCGACAGGTTGTTTAACAACTATCAGGTCTATAAATCCAACCATTTTGATATCAACAGCCTTAACGTCGCCACTTCCTATTATCTCACCGTGGATTCGGTGAACGACTGCGGAAACTCCAGAGGAGTGGAAGTTCTACTCGTAAAATAACCTCACCGACTAACCGCAACTTTTCGTCGATAATGCGTCCCGGGACAAGGGAAAATATGTGAAATCAAAGTCGCTGCTTCGGCTTGAAATATTCTATGGTTGCACCCAAATCCTTGCGAAGGTCTCCACTTGGTGTAAAACCGGCAGCGCGCAATCTTTCAATAGCCGCCAGCGAATGTTTCACATCGCCGGCGCGTCCGGCGCATGTTTGATTTCCGAACGCGAGCCGGTCAGGTGACAAATGGTCTTGGCCAGATCATTGATGGTGATGCTCTGGCCGTAGGCAACGTTGAAAACGCCGGTGGCTCGGATTGCGTGGCAAAAAAAACATTCGCCGCCACGATGTCCTTTACATAAATAAAATCGCGCGTCTGTTCGCCGTCGCCGTAAATCGTGATTGGCTGATGCTTAACCGCGCGATCAATGAAAATCGGCACGGCGGCGGCATATTGGCTCTTGGGATCCTGGCGCGGGCCAAAGACATTGAAGTAACGCAGACAGGCCGTCGCCAACCGGCCTTCGCCGGCAAACATTCCGCAGTAAAATTCGCCGTCGAGCTTCGTGATGGCGTAGGGACTTTTCGGTTCGGGCAGCATCGTCTCGATTTTGGGCGTAACGGGATTGTCGCCGTAAATCGCGGCCGAACTGCTGAACACCAGTTTTTTTACCTTCGCGCGCGCGGCTTCCTCCAGCACCACCAGCGTGCCGGTGGTGTTAATTTCATTGCACTCAACCGGCTTTTGCATGGATTCCGGCACGCTGACCATCGCCGCGAGATGAAAGACAAAATCCACGCCCTCCATCGCGCGGCGCACGGCTGCGCGGTCGAGAATGGAAGCTTCAATGAACTCGTGTTTGAAGCCCGCGAGATTGCGCTTGAAGCCGGAGCGCAAGATTGTCCAGCACGCGCACCTCGGCGCTGCCTTGAAAATGTTCGACGATGTGGCTGCCGATAAAACCGGCGCCGCCGGTAATTAAAATTCTCATTCAAATCCTTCCCACCAGTTTGTTCATTTGCTCTTCCTGCTGCTTCGATGGACTCAACCAGTTTGAACTGCGTGCGGCAGCGGTCAAGATTGTGGTTTTCGCGATGCACCTTGAAATAAGTGTCGCCCGCCAGAAAATCCGTCAAAAAACGCATGCCAATTTCAAGCGTGATGAGCTTGCCGGAAAACGGCGAGAAGTTGTTTTCTCCGCTTTCGTCAAAAATTCCCCGGCCGACGCCAGATAACCGCGCGCCAGCGCCTCGAACATCGGAAACTGCATTTTCACCTTGGACAAATCCCGCTCGTCTTCCTTGACCGGGCTGGTGGTCGTGCGCACCATGTCGCCGAAATCATAGAGCGCCAGACCTGGCATCACCGTGTCCAGGTCAATGACGCAAATGCCCTCGCCAGTGGCGTCGTCGAGCATCACGTTGTTGAATTTCGTGTCGTTGTGCGTCACGCGCTCCGGCAGCCCGGCGTCAAGCAACGTGCCTGTGATGGCCTATGCTTGATGGCAAATTCAATTTCCGGCTCCGCAAATTTCGCGCGGTTTGCCTCATCGGCTTCAATCGCCTTTCCCAGCGCGGCAAAACGTTTTGGCGTGTGATGAAAATCGGGAATCGTGTCGTGCAGCCGCGGCGCGGGCAGATCCGCCAGCAGTCTTTGGAAACGGCCGAATGCTTTCGCCGCTGCAAACGCCTGCGCGGGTGTTTCAACGGCGTCGTACGTGTGCGCCTTTTCGATGAAAACGTACGCCCGCCAGTAGTTGCCGTTTTCGTCGCAATGGCAGGATCTGCCATCCCGCGATGGAATCAGCGTCAGCGCGCGGCGATGGAAGTCGCCTTCGCGGTTGATTTTGCTGCCGAGATGGGCTGTGACCCGCTGGATGTTTTCCATCAGCGCAACGGGATTTTTGAAAATGTTGTGGTTGATGCGCTGCAGAATGTAGCGCACCGGCGCGCCGCCCCGGTCAAATATGACGCAATAAGTGTCGTTGATGTGGCCGCTGCCGTAAAGTTCGGCAGCAACGAATTCGCCGTGGATTTGGAATTGTTGCGCCACCGCGCGAACGTCGTGGGACGGGTTCATGTCCAGAGGTTTTGAGGGTAGTGGCCGCGGGCGACGTGCGCAAGAGTGCTTGCGACGACGCGCGGATGGTCGTCGTGATAAGTGACGCCATGCCATGAATCCGACGTGCGGAGCACCTTGCATCTTTCTTGACCAGTGCTCACCAAGGCGTTCACAGCCGCCGGAAGGCAGAACTCGGCATTTTCGTCCTGTCCGCATTTTTCAAGAAATTCGTCGAACATCCTTTGCAAATGCCCGAAGAGTGTTGGCGTAAATCCCCACATGTTCATCGAAGTGGTTTCGTCGCCGCTGAGTTGATGAACGATCCCGGCGTCATCGGTGTATGTTGCCGCGGTGCCATCCATATCGATACCCGTGATTTCAGCCACAGATTGCAGATAACCGTCGCCACTGACCTGGCAAACGCCGCGCGCCACGCTACCGAATTCGGAAAGTGTATTGCGCAGAAGGAACCCCACCATCGCATAGCCTCGATTGCTGGAATGCAAATGTTCCGCCAGTACGCGGAAGGAACTTGCTCCATAGAAATCATCCGCATTGATGACTCCAAAGGGTCCGGAAATGGCGGCCGCGGCCGCCAAGACCAACCGAACCAGGTGCTGGCAGCACGGC
>CAWCRR010000013.1:0-185348 GCA_963797825.1 uncultured Verrucomicrobiae bacterium | reverse complement strand
CAGCAAGGGCGTGCCGGTGAAGGTGGATGGCGTGGCGCAAATCAAGGTCAAGGGCGACGACATCTCCATCCGTACTGCGGCTGAACAATTTCTTGGCAAATCACAGGATGAAATCCGCAATATCGCCACCCAAACGCTCGAAGGCCATTTGCGCGCCATCCTCGGCACGATGACCGTCGAGGAAATTTATCAAAACCGCGATGCGTTCGCGCAAAAGGTGCAAGAGGTGGCGGCGGACGATTTGGCGAACATGGGACTGACTATTATCAGTTTTACCATTCGTGATATCCGCGATTCGCAAGGTTATTTGGACGCCCTCGGCAAGCCGCGCATCGCCCAGGTCAAACGCGACGCCATCATCGCCCAGGCCGAGGCCGATCGGGATTCGACCATTCGTTCCGCCCAGGCGAATCAGGCCGGACAGGAGGCAAAATTCCAGGCCGATACCAAAGTGGCCGAGGCGCAACGCGATTATCAGATGAACGTCGCGAATTACCAGGCCTCTGTGAACCAGCAAAAAGCGTCGGCCGACCTCGCCTACGATTTGCAGAAGTTCAAGACCGGCCAGTTGGTGAAGGCCGAGGAAGTGCAGGTCAACATCGTTGAAAAACAGAAGCAGATCGAATTGCAACAGCAGGAAATCCAGCGCAAGCAACGCGAATTGGAAGCGACCGTCCAAAAGCCCGCGGACGCCGAGCGTTATCGCGTCGAGACCCTGGCGAACGCGAAGAAATTCCAATTGGAGACCGAGGCTGCGGGCGCGGCTTCCGCGACGAAAGCGACGGGTTTTGCCGGCGCGGATGTCGTCCGGGCTACGGGCGTGGCCGAAGCCGAGGCCAACAAAGCGCGCGGTCTGGCCCAGGCGGCCGTCATCGAGGCGCAAGGCAAGGCCACCGGCTCTGCCATGCTGGCTAAAGCCGAATCGTTCAAGCAATACAACGAAGCGGCGGTGATCGAAATGATCGTGCGCGTGCTGCCGGATGTGGCCGCGAAAATCAGCGAACCGCTCTCCAAGACGGAAAAAATGGTCATCATCAACAGCGGTCCCGGCCCCGGCGGTGGCGCGAGTAAATTAACCGGCGATGTGACCACCATCATCAGCCAATTGCCGCCCGTGCTGGAGAGCTTGACCGGCGTGAAATTCGATAAATTATTGGAGCAGGTCCCCGCCTTGAAAAAGGCGATGGGCAAAGATGATGATAAAACCGACAAGAAATGAACTGGATGAGTCTCATCGGCCAAAACCGCCCGCAGTTCAAATCGCGCGTAAATCGTGAATCGTAAATCGAAAATTTAAGTATGGCATTCTCACTCTTATTATTGCCCTTTATTTTGCTAGGTGTGGTTATCGCAGTTTGCCTGTTCATTTTCTGGATTTGCATGTTGGTGAGCGCCATCCAGAACAAAGGCCTGTCGGATGGGGAAAAAATTGGCTGGGTATTGGCAATGATCTTTCTTCATTTTATTGCCGCCATTCTTTACTTCTTCATCGGACGGCCGAAACGCACGACCCCATTGCCCCTCAGGTCATGAAACTGCGCCGCTCGAACGATGATTGCTGGATTGCTGGAGTTTGCGGAGGGCTGGCCAAACAATTCGAGTTAAGACCGTCAGACTTGCGTTTGGTCTGGGTTTTGGGGGCGTTTTTGGGCGCGGGTTTGTTCGCCTATTTAGCCCTCTGGTATGTGCTGCCTAAGGAACCTCCAGAACCAAAAAATTTCGAATCGCCTCCATTGCAACCGTGGAAGAAAGTGTAATAAGATAAGTTATGGCTTTGACTGAATTTACCGACCAACAGAAACAATCGCTCGTGGATTTGCTGGTGCTGGGCATGTATGCCGATGGCAACCTGGATTTGATCGAGGACGAGAAGGCCCGGCGCGTGCTGGATTCCATCAACTTTTCGTCCGACAGCGCCCGGCAGTATTTTCTCGACGCCAGTTTTGCCCGCGCGCGGAAATATAATGGCTCGCTGGAGGCGACCCGGAAATATATCGGCGAAATAGTGAAAACTTTCCCCACGCCAGCCATGCGCCGTCAAGCCTATGAGGTGTTGGAGGATTCGCTCTCCAGTGACCGGAAAATCGCCGACGGGGAAACCAAACTGCTCGTCGCTGTGTTTGAAGGATTTAAACTTTAATTTTTTATGCGCCTTTTTGAAGCAATCGTGGACGCGAATCATCGCGCGGTCGCCGGCGACAAGGAAGCCGGCCTGCATCCCGATGACTTTATAGATGAACTGCCGGTCATCGCACTCACCTGCATCGATCCGCGCCTGAATGCGTTCTTTCCGAACGCGCTGGCGTTGCCTGCCGGGAAATTCATTTGGTTGCGAAACGCGGGCAACATTATTACCGCGCCGCTCTCCAGCACCATGCGCTCGCTGGCGCTGGCCTGCGCCGTGAAAGGCGGCAAGGAAATCGCCATCATCGGCCACACCGACTGCCAGATCGCCGGGACGACGGCGATGCAGTTGCTGGATAAATTGAAGGCGGTGGGGGTTGACCGCCATGCGTTGCCGGACAATCTCAGTGATTTTTTCGGCATGTTCGGCAGTGAACGGCAGAATGTCATCAAAGCCTGCGACATCGTCCGGCATAGCCCATTGATCGGCCCGAATATTCCCGTGCATGGTTTGTTGCTCGACATTGAAACCGGGGCATTGGACTGGATTGTCAACGGATACGAGGTGTTGCAATCGCAGGTGAGCGCGGCGGAACAGACGGCGGCACATGCCAATTTGGGGAATCAAAGTGATTTAGGCAAAATCAGCGCTCACGGCGCGTTCAAGGATTTTGAGATGGGCGAAATGAAATTTCCCGAGATGAAGATCGGCGAATCGGCGGCGAAGGTGGAAAGCATGATTTCAAATAAAGCCGGGCAAATCACAGTCAAACTGGGAGAGCAAATCCCGGTGGCTGCGCCGGTGATCGCGACCGTAGCGGATATTTCGCAACAGGCAGACAATTATGCCCAAAGACAATGGCCGCGTCCCCCGAAAATGCCCGTGCCGCCGCCCATCCCGAAACGGATCAATGTGAAGCGGTGACCAAATTCAATTGTTTGCAGGAGACGACGTGAGAAGTCTCTGAATAATCGAATCCCGTTAGGTTCTTCAAATATTAAAGCGGTTCAAATAATTCCGTAGCCACTGAATCGGCAGGGGTTGGCCGAATAGCGCGCCAGCTTTTGGACTGCGCCAGCCCTCTGGCGCTTTTCGGAAAGGCGGACGACGGAAAGAGGCATCGAGAAGCTTCAACGGCCGTTCCGCGGCGAATGGAAAGCGGCAGAGGGCTGCCGCACTCCAAAACCTCGCGGAATTTCAATTCACGCTTTTTTATTGGCAGTTAATTTCTTTTGCTCAAATCCGCGCCGGTAATCATCAATCCTCCATTGAAGGAATTCTGAACAATGTTTTGGCGTCGCTTTGTTCCGCATCGGCCAATAGGAATCAAAGTCGCGTCGCAGCCGTTTTAGCTCCCGGATTCCGGCCAATGCCATTGGTCTGGCTTTTAAAACTTTTCCTGCGGCCACGGCTTGTTGCCACAGCATAAATTTGCACGAATGCGCCGCCATGCAGGCGGCCAAATCCAATTCCCGCAATAAAACCTTCTCCGAATCTGATTTCACTTTTACGCGAAGTAAAACCGTCCGTTGCTTTTCAATTTCCTTTAGGGCTTGTCGGATCTTTTGGGGATGAATTTTTGAAAACCACTTTAATCCTTTCCGGCAAAACAACTCGCGTTCTTCCGGTCGCGGCGCCGCGATGACTGTTCCCAACGGCGTCTCGTTTGCAGACCGGACACCCAGCTTTCTGTGAACAAAACCAAGATCCATTGCCGCCTGCGCCACTCTCGAACTTCCGAAAATATCGCGCCCCAAAACTGGAACGATCTTCGCTGTTTCATAATTTTTCGAATTCCAGGCGAGCGACGCGCCCGCGACGAACATCGGCCAGCTTACTGCCAGGGGATTGGGATGCCCGCCGTCGCCCCAATCACAAATGAGGTAGCCTTTGGCGTGATACTCTTTGCCCGCACTGGCAGCGGCGCGAAGATTCGCCAGCGCATTGTCATATCTGCCAATCAAACTCTGCCAGGTCGAAGTTCCGGGACACACATAAAAAGGGATCCGCGATTTGGCAAATTTCGCCGCTTCGCGCTGAAATGGATGGTTGGCCTCATATCCCCAGTTCAACGCCACGGCGTTCTTTGGCAACTCATGAATCAATACGGGATATTTCAAAATGATGTCGCCCCAGAACATCATTGTCCTGTTGCGAGCTGAAACCTCGCGATGGATTTTTTTCAGAAAATTCAGATAGACTTGTCCCTTTCCCCGACGCTCACACAGTTTCTTGCTTTGGCCCCGGCCCAGGTCCCAGGTCTCATCACAGCCGACACTGAAGAATTTGCTGGAAAAGTTTGGCAACAACTCATCGTAAAGACTTCGCAGAAATGGAATTGTGCCGGGATGATTCGGCGCAAGGGTGGTCGGACGCCGGACAAATTCGCCGCCGGCGTCTTCATAGGGCTGGGAAACTTCGGCCAGTGTTTTGAGTGCGGGATGTTCCAGGAAATAGCGTAGGTGGCCAAAGGAATTCTGGTTCGGGACAAGGTCAATACCCAGTTCACGGCAACGTGCATCCAAAATGCGGACCTCCTTTGCCGTAAGCGCGCCCCAACTTCGCCAGACGGATTTGTATTTGCGATAGGCAAAGGTGTGCTCGGTATAGAGCTGAAGCTCGTTGATCTTGAGGTTGGCCAGTTTTTCCGCAAGGTCCAGCAATGTCTCTAATTTTGGAAGCCTACCGCGGGAAATATCGAGCATGACGCCACGCCGCGAAAAATCGGGCCAATCGCGAATTTTTAGACAGGGGAGGCGCCGTCCATATTGAAGGATCATTTGCCGCAATGTCGCGGCAGCCGTCCGCAAGCCTCCGGGTTCGCGAAATGAAATATCAATTCCATTCTTTGATATCGCGAGCGTATATCCCTCAGGATGGTCGGGCGCCGAATCAGTGCGGATGACCCGGATGGAAGCCGTCGAATTTTGCTGAGAAAGCGTGAATGTGCCGCCGGAAAGTTTTAGCGAACGAGGGTAGGGGAGCAGGTTCAAGGGACTTCCTTTAAGATTTAGCTGCGGAGCAGCGCACGATAGTAGCCCATAGCGTCAGCTATGGGGTCAGTCGCCCGTATTGCAAAAGCCCCCGCAGGGGCAATAGAAAATCGCATGACAAAAATCCATTTCTTTCGCCCCATCCGGGGCTTAAATTCCTTGAACGGCATTGTCCCCACAGTGCCACTGTGGGCTACTATCGCCCGCCACTCCGTGGCGAAGATATCGCAAAACTCTATTTTGCCGGAATCATTCCGCTTTGACGGGCAAAATTGAACAAGCCGCCGGCATCCACCACGGGACGGACATCACCCAATGGCTTGAATTTAAAAACTTTACCGGTGTTTTTCACGGCCACGGTCTGCGCATCCAGGTCAACGGTCACCACGTCGCCGGTCGTGAGAGTATCGCAAAGACGTTCGGTAAGCTCGCAGGGGTAAAGCTCGCCGGTGGCGACGGAATTGCGGAAGAAAATGCGCGCAAAACTTTCGGCGAGCACGATTTTGCAACCAGCCGAACCGAGGGCGATGGGGGCATGTTCGCGGGAGCTGCCGCATCCGAAATTCTTTCCGGCAAGGACGATGGGATACTCGCTGTCGAGAGCGCCTTCTTTGACAAAGCGGGTTTTATAAAGGGATTCGGGCAGGCCGGCCAGAGCGAAGCTGCCGAGTTTCTCGTATTCGTCGGGAATCGTCGGCACGAGCGCGAGATATTGCGCGGAGATGATCTGGTCGGTGTCGATGTTATCGCGCACAACATAGACTGGACCGCTAAAAACAGACTTCGTCATGTGACTATTTTGCAGGCAGCCGGGAGAATTTTCAATCAGATTTCAATCGGCGGTTTTTCACGTGGCAACGGCGGCCCAGCCCGTTGTTCCCGCTTCCGCAAAACAATGACCGCGGCGGTGCAGGCGGTCCATGTCGGCAAATCATCCGCCAGTGGAATCAATTTCAAAACAAACGTCGGCAACAGCAGCCAATGAAAGCCAAGCACCCAACTGGTCAAAAACATGGCAATGACATCTATGATGTCATCTATAAATGCCCAACCCAAAGGGCCAAGCAATAGCTGGAGTCCGTCCGTGAACACGGCGATGGTCAGCGCCAGGATGATACGGGTTCTTGACAGTTTTGGATGTATGTCCACGGCAAAACCGGCGCTCAACGCCGTCCCTCCTTGATCCTCGATTTGACTTCCGCAGAGGTGAGTTTTGGTTTTCTTTTGTTCCAGTCAAAAATCTCTTTGCGCGATTCAACAATGCCGGCGATGGCTTCACGCACGGATTTCAGATTACGGCGGCGCCTGGCTTCCAATGTAATAGCCTTTTCCATAATTTTGTCTCAATCAAATTAACTGGTCACTAGTTATTTAGCATGGTCCATCGCCGATGCACAACTTAAAATCAGTTAAACGACCTCCTCACCCCGGCCCTCTCCTCCGACCTGCCGCGACGGTGCGCGAGCACGGCGGGGGAGAGGGGGAAACGCTCGACGCTTTTGTTTGAAATACGGTCAGGCCGAATCCGTCAGTGAGCATTCCACAATCAAGAAACCAACCTTTTGCTGTTCCTTCTCCCTGGGGGAGAAGGCCAGGATGAGGGGGGCTTTAAAACACACTTCATTTCAAATCCAATTCGCTTTACCTCACTAAATGCTAAAGCGCGCTCAATTCCTGCCACAGGAAGGCGCCCATGCGCTGGCCGTTCTCAAAATTATCCAGGTCGAACTTTTCATTCGGCGAGTGGGCGTTGTCTTCCGGCAAGGCGAGGCCAAGCAACAACGTGTCCGCGCCAAGAACTTTTTTGAAATCATTCACAATGGGTATTGAACCGCCTTCGCGCAACAAGACCGGCTCGCGGCCAAAGGCTTTGCGAAGAGAACGCAAAGCCGCCTGCGCATGGGCGCTGGTCGGCGAAACCATATACGCCTCCGCACCGTGCCCGGCCTCGATTTTGATGCGCACTGTCGGCGGGCAAATCTTTTTCAGATAATCACAGACGATTTTGCGGATACGTTCCGGCCTTTGGTTCGGGACGAGGCGGCAGGTGATCTTTGCCCGCGCCCATGACGGGACGATGGTCTTGCTGCCCTCGCCCTGGTAACCACTCGTCAGCCCGTTGATTTCAAACGTGGGACGGGCGCTGCGCTGTTCGCCGGGTGTAAATCCACGCTCACCATAAAGTTTTTTCACGCCGAGCAATTTTTGCAATTGGCGGTCGGTGATCGGCAGTTTCTTGAATTCAGCCCGTTCGTAAGCGGAAAGCGGAGCTACGTCGTCATAAAAATGGGGTATGGCGATGCGTCCATTTTTATCACGCAGTTTGCCGAGCAGTTGGCTGAGCGCCATCGCGGGATTGTCAACGGCGCCGCCAAACGTCCCGGAGTGCAAATCGCGCGAGGGGCCAATCAGGGTGATCTCAAAGGCGATGATCCCGCGTAATCCATACGTGAGGGCGGGACATTTTTTGCCGGGCATACCGGTGTCGGAGACCACCACGGCCTCGCAATCCAGTTCCGCGCGATTTGATTTCAAGAACTGCGCCAGGTGTTCGCTGCCCACTTCTTCTTCGCCTTCGATGACGAACGTCAGATCGCAGGGCAGGGGAGTGCCGGTTTTCAGATAGGCTTCCACGGCCTTCAAATGCGCGAAATGTTGCCCCTTATTGTCCGTGGAACCTCGCGCAAAAAGAGAGCGTCCCTCGATTCGCGGTTCAAAGGGCGGCGACTCCCATAAATCCAATGGTTCAGGCGGCTGGACGTCATAATGCCCATATACCATAAAATGCGGGCGCGATGAGCTTTTTGCGCGGGAAGTTTTGGCGACGACGATGGGATGACCGCCAGTCGGGCACACCTTTGTTTCCAGCCCGATTTGTTTGCAATGATGGGCCAGCCAATCGGCGCAGGCGAGCATGTCCTGGTTATGTTGCGGTTGGGCGGAAACGCTCGGGAACCGAAGGAATTCGCACAAATCGGCGACAAATCGCGCCTGGTTTTGTTTTAGATAGTTGAGGACGGCCTGCATAAAAGATTAGCGGGCGCAGCGATACACACGATTAATCGCCAACGCCCGCTGTTACGCCCAGTTCTCGTTGGGCAATGCCAACCTTAATCCTTCCCGCCGATGACGCAAGCGATTTTTGAAAAATAATTTTCCTGGCGACCGCCGCACTTGTATCCTTGATCGCCGTGTTTCCGCAAAAAAGCTTTTGGCCATTTTTCTTCGCCCGGTTCCTGCCGTGCGTCCTGGCGTTCGCTTTCATTTCGGCCCGGGCGGATAACACGCCGTTTGTGGTCAACTCGTGGAGCGTCGAGGAGGGCTTGCCTGACAGCGAGGCGATCGCGGTCATCCAAAGCAGTGACGGCTATCTCTGGATCGGGACCCAGCATGGCCTGGTGCGTTTTGACGGAAATTGGTTCACGGTCTTTAACCAGATGAACACTCCGGGCCTGAGCAGTGATCGCATTGTTTTTTTGTTCGAAGACAAAGAGACCAACCTCTGGGTCGGAACGGAATCTTCCGGCGTGGAGATGATCAAAAACGGGGTGATCCAGGACTTTTCAGCGGTCAGTTCCGCCGGCGGCAAGGTGACTTATGCCGTGGAAGATACCTCCGGCACAATCTATTTTTCCACGGAAAACGGGATTCTCGTTTATCAAAAAGGCCAGATGACTTTTCACCCGGGCGCGGTGTCGCCGACCCTGTTTTCGTTCGCGCACCATGCCGTCGTTCCTTCCCGCTTCGGCGGTTACTGGCAAATCGTGAACAACTCGATCGGAAAATGGAACAACGGCCAGTTGGTAAGAAATCTAGGCCCGTTTCCATGGGGCAACCTGAGGGTCACCGCGGCCCTTGAAGACGGACAGGGAAATTTGATTGTCGGCACTCTGGGCGGCGGGATTTTTTGGTCCGACGCGGATGGTCAATGGCAAAACATCTCGAACGAGTTGTCCAAGCCCTACATTCTTTCGTTGTGCCTGGACCGGGAAGGAAATTTGTGGGCGGGAACGGACGGCGGCGGTCTGGACAGGATTAAGAGGAAGCTTTTTCGCGCGCCGGCTGTATTCCCGGCGGGAAATGTCCAATCCATCGCGCGGGACGATCAAGGCGGATTATGGTTTGCCACCGGCGCGTTGGGCGCGCTTTTTTGGAATTCGAACAACGTGCGGAATTTTCAGATCGGCCCGCTCCATGACGCCTGGGAAGTGTTGGTTGACAGCCACCAACGGATTTGGGCTGGTTCCAGCGACGAAGGGTTGTTTCAGTTCCAAGCCGGCAAATTTGTTCCGGCAGATGGGGCGCAGATCCTCGGTCCGCAGATTTTTTCATTGTTTGAAGATCAAGACGGCCAACTGTGGGCCGGTTCACAAAACGGCCTCGGAAATTTTGACGGACAAAAGTGGACATTGCTGACGACGCATGATGGCTTGTCGGGAAATTCAGTTCGGGCCGTTGCCGAAGAGGCTAGGGGAGGGTTGTGGATTGGCACGGAAAGCCAGGGCCTTGACCTTTATCAACGCGGGAAATTCAGTTATTATCGGGCCGGCGCCGGCAGCTTGCCCGGCGATGATATTTCCTGCCTCGCGGCCGGCAGCGACGGCACGCTATGGGTCGGAACCTTCGCCCACGGATTGGCGCGGTTTGCGGATGGAAAATGGCAGTCATTTTCCACTCGCGACGGATTAGCCAGCGACAGCATCAGCTATATCCTTGATGAGGGCGACATACTCTGGATCGGCTCGAACTTTGGGTTGATGCGCATCGCAAAAAAATCATTTGATGATTTTGCCGCGGGAAAATCCGGTTTTATCGTTTGCCGGACTTATGGGAAAGCCGACGGTTTGCCCACGCGCGAATGTTCCATCGGTTCGCAACCCGCCGCCTGCCGCACCACGGACGGCCGGCTGTGGTTCCCGACCACCGAAGGCGCCGCGTCCATTGATCCTTCGAAATTAAAACCAAATCTGCAGGCCCCGACGGTGATGATTGAGTCCATCCTCGTCAACGGCCGGGAACAAAACACCAATCAACTCGCCTCAATTTGGCCGGAGACGGTCACGATTTCACCCGGCGGCGACAAGTCGGAGATCCAGTTGGAGATCCACTATACGGCGCTGGACTTTTCCGCGCCGAACCTCGTCAAATTCAGATATCAGTTGGCGGGATATCAAACCGATTGGATCGATGCCCACAATGAGCGCGAGGCGCGCTATCCCAAATTGCCGCCGGGAAATTATCAGTTTCGGGTCGAGGCCTTCAACGAAGATGGACTCAAAAATGAAAATTCCGGTTCCTTCGCGGTCATCGTCCTGCCGCGATTCTGGCAGACGACCTGGTTTGCCGTCCTGGCCATTCTCTTTACCCTGGGAATCGTCGCCGCCATTGTTCGTTATCTCTCCACGCAAAAATTGCAGCGCGAATTGCAACGGCACAAACAGCAGGAAGCCCTCGAACGCGAACGCTCACGCATTGCCCGCGATCTGCACGACCAGCTCGGCGCGAACCTCACCCAGGTGGCCTTGCTCGGCGAGATGGCCGAAGCGGACAAAAACGCGCCCGAAGAAGTGGAATCGCACGCGAAGCAGATCTCCCAGACCGCGCGCGAGACGACCAGTTCGCTCGATGAGATTGTTTGGGCCATCAATCCGGCCAATGACACGCTGGAGGGATTAACCAATTATTGCATCAAATACGCGCAGGAATTCTTTGCGCTGGCCGATGTTCGTTGCCGCGTGGATGCGCCGGCGCAATTGCCTGACGTCGCCCTCCCTCCCGACGTGAGGCACAATGTCTTCCTGGCCTTCAAAGAATCCGTCAACAACATCGTCAAGCACGCCGGGGCGGCCGAGGCGCGCATCCACGTGCGGTTGACGGCGCACAACTTCATTTTTGAGATCGAGGACAACGGCAAAGGCTTTTCCGGCGCCGCCGAAAAACAAGATCGCAGCGGGCTACGCAACATGCGCAAGCGCATGGCCGATATCGGCGGCAACTTCGAGATCGGTCCCGCGCTGGAGAAGGGGACCCTCGTGCGCTTGACCGTGCCGCTGAATAAGAACGCCCATTGAATGTTCGGTGTTGAGCGTTGAATGCTGAATGTTCCCCCCTAATTTTTCATCTCACCTTTACCCTGAATTTCGTTAAAAAGCCAGGCGCGCGAATATGACCACCAGCGTTTGGCTGTCGGCGCGGAGATGCCAAGAATCTCCGCGGATTCCTCAATGGTGAGACCGACGAAATAGCGGAGCCTGACCAGTTCGCCTTTTTGCCTGTCCACGGCGTCAAAGCGTTGCAGAGCCTCGTCCATGGCGAGCAGTTCTTGTTCTTTGACCGGGGCGGCGATTTCGATGTCCGCCACATCCAGACGTTGTTGACCGCCTCCATGACGCAGGGAGTGTTTGCGGCGGGCGTTGTCGATGAGGATGCGGCGCATGGCCTCGGCGGCGGCGCCAAAAAAATGGGCGCGCCCCTGCCATTTCACATCTTCATTTCCGACCAGGCGCAGCCATGCTTCATGCACCAAGGCAGTGGGCTGGAGAGTTTGATTGGGCGATTCACCGGCCATTTTTGCAGCAGCCAGCTTGCGAAGTTCCTCATAGACGAGTGGCAGCAACTCCGTGGCGGCCTGTGGATTGCCGGATTCGACCGATCGAAGGATGCGGGTGATGTCGCTCATGGAGTTAATGTCCCGCAGACAAGGCGGCGGGGGCGTTGGTCGGCGGCGCAGGCGGGATCAGCGCCGTGGCTTCGCGCATCAACACGTGCGCCGCTATCCAGTCGGTCCAATTGTCATCGAGATCGCCTTCCTTGGGCAGGCTGTTCAATTCATCTGTCGCTTTGGCAAAGGCCTCGTGGGCTTTATCCAATCTCTTGTGCTGGAACAATGCCATGGCCCGGACAAGGCGCGCCTCCGTGCGGCAATCCTGGCCGATGTCCAGGGGTATGGCCCGCTCCAACACATCGATCGCATTGGTGTATTGCCGCAAACGATAATCCGCCATCCCGATGGCCACCAGATTATCGCCGTAGTTACTATTGTTGGTATCCATCCCGGCGGCGACGGCGGCCATATTGGAGATCACAGTCAATTGATCCCTGTTAACGTGAAGGAGTTGGGTGGCCTTGAGCATAAGTCCCGCGATGCGCCGGTCCGTGGTGTCGCCGAACTGCTTAAAAATTTGCTCACGGCAATCCTTGTAACCGTTGGTATCGCCCATTTGCAACAAAAGCGGCGCGAGATATTTATAGCCCACATGGTCGTCGGGCGCATTCTGAACAACCAGTTCCCAATTGGTCAGCGCCTGGTTCCATTCCCCGTGTTGCGCATGGACACCGCCAAAGACATCATAGAACGGCACGAGCGTGCGATGTGGATGAAATTGCCGGACGATCTGTTCCGACTGGTCGTACTTCCCGGCCATGAGCAGCAACCCGGCTTTCGCGATCTGCTTGCTCATTTCGGCGTCCTGCGTTTCCTGGTCGCGAAGCTGCTTCTCCACTTGCTCGGCGGCAAGGGCGCGCTTCAACGTGGCGCGTTCCTGGACGAACAGGTACAACGAAAGGACCAGCCCGAGGACAAGCGCCGCCAGGCCCACGCCCGCGGCGGCGAAGAACGTGCGGTTGCGCCGAACCAGCTTTTGAAAACGATAGAACGTCCCCGGCGGGCGCGCCGTGATCGGTTCGTTGCCGAGATAACGCTGGATATCCATCGCCATGGCATTGGCCGTCTCGTAACGGCGCGTGCGGTCTTTCTCCAGCGACTTCATCACGATCCAATCCAGGTCGCCGCTCAGCAGATGGATGAGCCGCGGCGCTTCAGCCTGGCGGCGTTGCGCTACGGCGGTGAGGTCCGCATTGAGCATCGTCCGCAGCCGGGTGGAGGGGCGCTCCGGCTCCTTTTCACGGATGGTGCGGCGCAACTCATCCAGCCCCGCCTGGAGCAATTCTTTGGGATCAAACGGCGTGCCCCCGGTAAGCAGTTCGTAGAGCAGCACGCCCAGCGCATAGATGTCGCTGCGCGTGTCGATGTCCAGGCCGCTCATCTCCGCCTGCTCGGGACTCATGTAGGCCGGAGTGCCGATGAATTGCTCAAACGCGGTGAAAAGCGTCTGGTCCGTGAGCCGTCCCTGTGTGGCCTTGGCGATGCCGAAATCGATGACCTTGGGCACCGGCTTGCCGTCATGCAGTGTCACGAGGATATTGGATGGCTTGATGTCGCGATGGATGATGCCTTTCTGGTGCGCATGTTGGATGGCATTACAGACCTGCATGAACAGGTTGAGGCGTTCCGTCATGGGCAATTTGTTCTGGTCGCAGTAATCGGTGATCTTGATGCCGCGCACCAGTTCCATCACGAAATAAGGACGGCCATTCTCCGTGGACCCGGCATCGAGGACCTTGGCGATGTTGGGATGGTCCATCATCGCGAGCGCCTGGCGCTCGGCCTCAAAACGGGCGATCACGCTCTTGGTGTCCATCCCCAGCTTGATGACCTTGAGCGCGACGCGGCGTTGCACCGGTTCCTCCTGCTCGGCCATATAGACCACCCCGCAGCCACCTTCGCCGATCTGCTGGAGCAATTTGTAATGGCCGATTTTATCGCCGGCCTTTTCCTTAAGCGGAAAGGAAAGCACGATCGTAGGACGGGCGGGCGCGGCAGGCTCTTTCATGAATTCAACGGCCTGCTCGTTCGCCCTGAGCAACGCCTCCACGCGCCGGTGCAAGGCATCGTCACCACCGCACGCGCCCTTCAAAAAATCCGCGCGCTGTGCCGGCGGCAATTGCGCCGCGGCATCGAAGATCGCTTCTTCACGGTTGGCGGATTCGCTCATGATTTGAGAGGGGAGACGGGCTCAAAACCCATTGTTGGAACGGCGGCGGTTTGGGCGGCGGCACAAACGTGGCCCAGGTCTTCCCGGATTCAGGCTTGTAATCAGCCGTTTGGCCGGGAATCGGCGGCACGCGGATCAGATGCTGGCACGCGGGACATTGGATTTCGCGCCCGGAGCATTGCCCGTCACATTGCAGATGCTGGTTGCACTGCGGGCAGTAGAATTTGAATTGGCTCATAGGTCCTCTTGATTGATGATGATGCGTAAATCGTATGGCAATGGTTTTTGATTGGCAACGGTCCGTTTAGAGCGGTTTCTTTTCCACGATTACCATATCCATGTTCTCGGTGGCCGGCGTAAGTGCCAGGCCCATGGTATTGAGGAATCTTTGGACGCCGTCCTCCTCAAACGTGCCGCCCTGCATCGCGTGCGTCGCCTTCGAGTCCCACCGCATCGAAAAGTCGTAGTTATTGGTCATCCCGGTTTCGTCCAGCACCGGCTCGCCCAATCCGTCTTCCAGGCCGTGCACCACCACGCTGATGGGCTTATGGGTGAAATAAAGCCGGCCATTGGTGTATGTGATGTCGTCGTCTTCACTGGTGGGGCTGACTACAAAACCGGGCAGGCTCGCGTTGGCCACTCGCAGCTTGAGCACCGTGGTATTGCGGGCTTCAGGATGGGCCGTATATCCCAATTGTTTTTGGATGACGGCCCGCAGATGTTCACGGGGTTGTCGCTCGGTGACCACGAAATCAAATTGGCTCTGGACAGTGCCCGGCGGGAGCACAACATTTCCTGGATCGCAATCATACGCTTCAGCCATCAAGTCGCGCAACGTGACATCCCGGCCCGCGGTGCGCGCCAGCGAATCTCCGTCATGCACGTGGCGGATCTTCATGCCGTCATTGGCAAGACGCGTGGGCCGAAGCACTACCAATCCGGCCGGCAACTGGCGCAACCCGTCGGAATTCACCGTGAACCATGAATCTTTTGGTGAAGTGGTTTCAGCATGTTTCACGGCCGCGGCCAGCGCCCAGACCCCGAGGGCGCCGGTGGCGATCACTATGGCGATTGTTGTTTTATGTTTCATAATTCGATGTTTTTAATGCCTTCACCCAACAATGCGTAATGGAAGCAGAAAAGGTATCACCCGATTCGCGTATTATTTAATAAAGCTCTCCTTAATCGCCACATACGCATATCGAAGCCATAAACCGGGACCTCGGCGAAGGCGGATGTTCAAATCTTTTGTATTGTGGCTAAAAATCTGTGTTCATCTGTGTTTATCCGTGGTTAAAATGAATTATGCCGATCTCCGTTTCCATCGTTGAAGACAATGACAAGTTGCGCGGCACTCTCTCGCGGGTGCTGAATCGCGCCGAAGGCTTCCATTGCGTGAGCCAATATCCCAACGCCGAGGATGCCCTCAAGGATTTGCCCGTGACCAGGCCGGACGTCGTCCTCATGGACATCAATTTGCCCGGCATGAACGGCGTGGAATGCGTCCGCCAGTTGAAGCAGATCCTCCCGGAAACCCAGGTGATGATGCTCACCGTCTATGAAGATACCGAAAATATCTTTAAAGCGCTCGCGGCCGGCGCGAATGGTTACATGCTCAAGCGAACGGCCTCCAAAGAATTGCTCGAAGCCATCCAGGACGTGCATCGCGGCGGCTCGCCGATGACCATGCACATCGCGCGCAAAGTTGTGCAATCCTTCCAACGGTCCGCCGCCGCCATCCAAACGACGGAGAACCTTTCCGACCGCGAACAGCAGGTGCTCGACCTCTTAAGCCAGGGCCTGATGTACAAGGAGATCGCCGACAAACTCGAGATCAGCTACGAAACCGTGCATACTTATATACGACGGATTTATGAGAAATTACAAGTCCGCACCCGGACGGAAGCCGTGGCCAAGTTCTTGAAGCGATAGACAAGACAAAAAAAGTCTCACGCAAGGGGCGCTAAGGACGCAAAGGAAATTTATCTCCTAAAAACCTTTGCGGCCTTTGCGTGAGGCATTTCGTTTAAACCTACTTAGCGTGAGGCATTACTTGAATTCTTTCCGCTGGAAGCGCAGGCTGAATCTTTATGCAAAATCAAACCAGTCCCCTCACAGAAAACGAATTGTCCAAAATGATTCTCGACGCGGCTTTCAAGGTTCATACGAAAACCGGACCAGGATTGCTCGAAAGCGTTTATGAAATCATCCTCGCGCACGAATTGCGCAAAGCCGGTTTACGGGTGGAGCGGCAGGCGCCGATTCCGATTTGCTACGACGAGTTGACTTTTGACGAGGGTTTCCGTGCTGATTTGCTGGTCGAAGGCAAAATTATTGTGGAATTGAAATCTGTCGAGCAACTCATAAAGGTCCACAGCAAGCAACTTCTCACGCAGCTTCGTTTGAGCGGATGCAAACTCGGCCTTCTGCTCAACTTTGGCGAGATCCATTTGAAGAATGGCATGGAAAGGATCGTCAATGGACTGCCGGAATAATCCCGTGGCCTCACGCTAAACAGAAGGCAGTCTCACGCAAAGGGCGCTAAGGACGCAAAGGAAATTTGTCTCCTAAAAACCTTTGCGGCCTTTGCGGCCTTTGCGTGAGGCATTTCGTTTAAACCATGCGGGATTATCCACGACGCTTCCCTAATTTCGAAAAATCGCGCGCCTCATTCTTGCGAGGAACACGCTGCCCCATAATCGTTCCGACTCAGTGACTTCGTTGACCAACACAGGCTCCGGATAAAGGGTCCGGCCCACATCTTCCAGTTTTGCCCGAAAATCAGCGTCTGATTCCGCCTGGCGCCGGGCCATGAAAGCCTGGCGTCGCGCCTGCTCACAATAGGTCGCATTCGTCTGCGCCACCGCCTCCTCGAGTTGTCTAATGTGATGGGTCACGACATCTTCCGGGACGCATTCGATCCATAGCGCGCCCTTGTCAACTTCGACTTCCGCATGGCACTTCAGCGGATAATTCAGGGCCTGCCAAACCGTCGTGAAAATATAGGACCATCCCACCGGAGGCGGCTCCGACAACTTGAAGTAAATTCGGGCCATTGTCTCTGTAATGGCATGGCTGAGCTTCGTATCCAGGCGGATCATTGTCAGGCCTTGAAATGTTTTTTTGGCAGTGTTCATTGTGCAATTGCCGCATCACATTCTCGATCCCGCAATCGCGGGATACCCTCGCTACCATGCTCGTAATGTCAGTATGCATAGCCTGTGCCAAAGTAAATTTCGCTAAAAACCGAATGTTTCCGAGTATTTCTACGGCAGGAAGATTGATCTGCGTAAATTTCACGCGAAGAAAGCGTGGGATTCCCGCAATCGGATAAAAGACATAACAGTTAACGCAAAGGCGCAAAGTAGCAAAGACGCGAAGAGGGCTAATGGAAGCGTCTTTATTACGGAATAATCCCGAGGCCTCACGCGAAGGTCACGAAGGGCGCAAAGGTAATCTTTAGCCTGTCTTCGGAGCGCGGGTTTTCAACCCGCAGCAACTTCCTCAAATACAAGATGCTTGGAGTGATTTGGTACTCCCCAAAAAATCGGGCTGCGGCTGCGACTCACAGACCCGCGCCCCGATCACAATGGGCGCATCCGCGCACTGCCCCTTGACTGGTAAAACCGCGCAAGCCGCACAGACGTTGGGGACGTAAAAGGGGCAGACGGAAAGCGGCCTGTGTGAGTCAATCACACAGGCCGCATCATTATTCAAGCTAGCGATTATCGCCGCATCGGATGGCGGCGAATTGGCCTGATATTTGAGGGCGGACACGATTTCCGTTTGATCGGAACCTGTCGAACCGGCAAACATTTCAGCCAATTTTGGCAAAGCAATTGTCTTTTCATAAAATCCTTTGGTTGGATTTTTACGAATTTGTTTGACTGCTTTGGTAAAGGCCGCTATCCTTCTTTTATCGTAGTTAGGATATTGGTTGCCCAAAGCACCATTACAATGAGCCGGAATTTCACCGGCTCTTTTTTTATTCTCAAATGTTCATATCGGTAATAAAAAAGCCGTAACCTGAAAGCCTTTTGAAAGGTGGTGGTTTCCCAGCGGTCACGGCAAATTATTGTTGTCTCAACAGGCTTTCGACCCGTTGACATTCTCAATCAGCAAAGGCCGGATACCAAATTGTTTAAAGGGAAAGAATAGGGCTATTTTTTCCCTTTCAGATATTCATCAGTAATCGCAGCTAATTCAGGGGATTTTATGCCTGTTCTCATATATTCGGATACAACCTGATTGTTCCAATATTTAACTTCATGGGAAATCTTAGCCATTTCTTGGCGGGCCTTTTTTACCGAATCCGGCTTTACATCTAGGATAACGGAAAGCTCCTTGTCTGATAATGAATTGACGGTCACTAATTGCGGAAATTGCAGCTTGTCTATTTCTTGTTCCGTTTTGTTCTTGAAGGATATTCTTCGCCTTTTCCTGTTTATTTTGTTTATAATTTCGACCTCGATCGGGTTACCCGTCGCATCGTAAATTATGTTTCTGTCATCAATCGGAGATAACGTATGTTTGCATAGGAATCGTATTATCTTTCCTGCTTGTGTAGTTTCCCATTTGTTTAAAATCCGTCGCGCCAATTGTAAAAATTCAATCACATCATCCGGTCTTGTGGAATACAGCCTCCCGAAGTGGTCTAGCAATCCTGTCCTGACGGACAATCCTTTGCGATGTAATGGGTGACAGGCAAATTCTGCCATCGTTTTGTATTCATCCCTTCCCAAGAAAATGCCTCGTTTTCTATTGGCGAATTTTGTGATTTCAGGCTGAAAAACCAATGCGGTTTCAATTGAGAAAGGAACCCGGTCTTTTTTAATGCGCGGCATTTGCAAAATTAATGGGTTTTTGCCTTTTGACCCTGGAAGAAAAGCGGTAAAATGATCGCTGGTAAAGCAAAAACCATATGCCAAAAGCAATTGATTTCAGGATATGCGGCCTGAGTTTTGAAGAAGTTGGCAAGCGGAAAGCCGCCACCCCGCCAGTCTCGAAAATGCCATCGCCAATAGCCCGAAAAACGCCCCGCAAACGGAAATAAGATTTCCCCGCTCTGCCATTGGCTACTTACGACATTCTGCATACGTCAGGTATATAATCCCGTTGGAATGTTGTCCCCAGTATTGGGGACTCGCGGGGGACGGGTTGTCTGATAGATTGATCTCGTTGTTGGTGCATTGGTTGCACCACAGTGGTGTTGAAAACGCTGTTAACGCTTAGTTCTCGTTGAAGAGCCCGGAGTAGTGCCCGGGCTCTTTTCTTTATGGAAATATGAAATCTTCCGACATTTTTGGGGTCGCAGTCCGGACCATCGGACTCCTCGTTATCCTTTATGGGCTGTACGACGTTTGGGGCGGCTTCGATAATTTCTTTGAGAATGCCTTTTCATCCGCCCAGGATGATTCCAATACGGCTTCCACCTTGAGCTATTTTATTTACGGCGTGCCCGAATTCATCGCCGGGGCGCTTTTATTTTTCCTCGCGGATTGGGTGGTCAAATTGGCATACCGGGATTAAAAACTCACGCAAGGGGCGCGAAGGACGCAAAGGTGAAGACGGGATATTATGAATTCAGAAGGAAGAAAATAGGGCGTCGCGAAGCTCTGTCCGCCGGGCTGGATGCCGTGCCACCCCGGGGAAAAATCGAGGCTTGATTTTCTGGGAGGAATAGAAAGTATCCCACAACGGAAGCAGTCGAAGCGGAAACCGTGTGAACCTAAAAAACTTAAATTTAAAACGGCTTGGATCCTTTTCAGCGGTATTTATGTTTATTGCTCTGTTTGCGCCGCGCGCTCAGGCTCAGTCCTATACAAACATCGACGGAACCATTTACACCATCAGCGGTGGAGACATCACAATCACTGGATACGCCGGCACAAACTCCGTGCTGGCGATTACCAACACAATCAATGGCCTGCCCGTCACCATGATCGGGGCTTCGGCGTTCTATGGCTGCGCACTGGCCAGTGTGACGATTCCCAACACTGTCACCAGCATTGGCCAGGAAGCATTCGAATATGCCGGCAGTCTGACCAACGCGACGATTCCAAGCAGTGTCAATAGCATTGGGCTTTTTGCGTTCGGGCACTGCACCAGCCTGGGCAGCATCGCACTTCCAGGCAATCTCACCAATTGCCAGTATGGTTTCGACTTTAGCGCCCTGACAAACGTGACGTTCGGTGGCGGCGCCACCAGAATCGTCTCATACGAGTTTGCTGAAGCCACCAGCCTCACGGGCATCACTGTTCCCGACGGCATCACCAGCATCGACGATGAAGCGTTCTACGACTGCTTCAGCCTGACCAATGTGACCATCTTTAACACCGTCACCAACGTTGGCAATTATGTATTTTTGTGGTGCACCAACCTCACCTCAATAACAGTGAGTGCGAATAATCCGTCGTTCAGCAGTGTGGACGGGGTCTTATTCAACCGGCCCAGGACCGAGCTTATTGACTATCCCGCCGGGCTGAGTGGAAGTTATGCCATTACCAACAGCGTTACCAGCATCGCCGCGGAGGCCTTCGCCGGCTCCGCCAACCTGACCAATGTGATGATCCCCAACGGCGTCACCAACATCGGCGATGGGGCGTTTGAGAGTTGCTCCGGCCTGTTGAACCTGACCCTCCCCGGCAGTCTCATTAGCATTGGCAATGGATCATTCGCGGAATGCTCCGGTCTGGCCAGCTTGACCATTCTCGACGGCTTGATCAGAATTGGCACCAACGCCTTCGGCTATTGCCAAAACCTGACGGACCTGACCATTCCCAACAGCGTCGCCTACATCAGTGACGAGGCGTTCTATCAATGCTCCGGCTTGACCAGTGTGAAGATCGGCTCCGGCGTCACCAACATCGGCGAGTATGCGTTGGGGTGGTGTAGCAGTCTGACGAACGCCCTTTTCCCTGGTAACGCACCGTGGGTTGATCGCCGGGCTGGCACCAACGATGGCTACGTTTTTTACAACTCTGCTTTGGGCACGGTGTATTATATCCCCGGCACGACCGGTTGGGGTCCCACCTTCGGCGGTTGGCCCACAGCCTGGTGGTATGAGCCTGACCCCATGATTTTGGACAGCCTCAATGGCAATACGACCTTTGGGGTTCGAAACAACAGATTTGGTTTCACAGTTTCCTGGGCGACTAATCTTTCTTTGGTTGTGCAGGCTGCCACCAACCTGGCCAACCCCGTCTGGGTTCCGGTTTCAACAAATACGCTCACAAACGGCGCCTTCTACTTCAGCGACTCCAAATGGACTAATTATCACGACCGTTTCTATCGCATCAGCTCACCATGATTTTTTATTGCAACGACGCCAGGTCGATCACGAAACGATTTTTAAAGCAGGCCAACGGCCTGAACCATCGTAGCCGGGGGCAACGCCCTCGGTTGAGGAATGAGATTTTCCATTTGCCCTGAAGGGGCAATCCAAGGGAGGTTTTCGGTTTTCATTGGTTTTGGGAATTCTTTCAAGGCACAGATTCCTTCACGCCTTGATTCCGAGGGCGTTGCCTTCGGCTACGATGGAATTGCGCTTTTAGCGCGCCCATTCAGGCAATCGCGGCTGGAAGTCGCTCCAACCGGCAGGCGATGACGCCTCCCCTACATCAAATTTCCTTTTCTCCACTGGTTTTCCTGTTATCCTGCTGCGCTTGATTTGAAACATGGACGCCGCGCACATTAGAAATTTCTGCATCATTGCCCATATTGATCACGGCAAGACGACGCTCTCCGACCGGCTCCTGCACCGGACCGGCACCATCGCCACGCGTGACATGTCGGACCAGCTTCTCGATGCGATGGACCTGGAGCGCGAACGCGGCATCACCATCAAGGCGCACCCGGTCACGATGTTGTATAAGGCCAAGAGCGGGGAGACGTACGAGCTGAATCTCATCGACACCCCGGGCCACGTCGATTTTGCCTACGAAGTTTCGCGCAGCTTGAGCGCGTGCGAAGGCGCGCTGCTCATCGTCGATGCGGCCCAGGGCGTCGAGGCGCAAACCGTCGCCAACATGCACCTGGCTTCGAAGCTAAATCTCACCATCATCCCGGTCATCAACAAAATCGATCTTCCCCACGCCAACGTCGCGCAGGCGAAACAGCAGCTCGAAGACATCCTGACCATTGAATCGTCGCTGGCAATTCCCGCGAGCGCCAAACAGGGGATTGGCATCGACGAGATTCTCGAAGCGATCGTCGCCCGCATCCCGGCGCCGAAACCAACCGGCGAGGCGAGCTTGCAGGCGCTGGCATTCGATTCCTATTTTGACACTTATAAAGGCGTCGTGTCGCACGTGCGGGTTTTCAACGGCGAATTGAAGCCGGGTATGAACGTGAAACTGTTGCATTCGGGAAAAAATGTCGAGGTGAAGGAGGTCGGCAGTTTTAATCCCAAGCCGTACACACGCGAACGGCTTGAAGTGGGCGAGACCGGCTATTTCACGGCGAACATCAAAACCGCGGCGGAAGTGAAAATGGGCGACACCATCACGGACGCGCGCCATCCATCGCCCATGCTGCCGGGGTTCAAGGAAATTCATCCGATGGTGTTCAGCGGCATCTATCCCATCAATACCGCGGACTATGAGCACCTGAAATCCTCGATGGGCAAGTTAAAGCTGAACGATTCGGCATTCGCCTATACGGCCGAGACCTCGGTGGCGCTCGGCTTCGGTTTTCGGTGCGGATTTCTCGGGCTGTTGCATCTGGAAATCGTGCAGGAACGCCTGCGCCGCGAATACAACATGGACATCATCGCGACCTACCCGAGCGTCGTCTATAAAGTCAAAATGACCGATGGCACGATCAAGGAAGTGGATAATCCCGCGTTCCTGCCCGAAGTCACCTATATCGACAAGATCGAAGAGCCGATGGTGAAGGCGTTTGTCATTTGCCCGAACGAAAATATCGGCGACATGATGGCGCTGATCTCCGAGAAGCGCGGCAACGTGGACCATACCGAGACCCTCGATGCCAGGCGCGTGATGTTGACCGCGCTGATACCGCTCAACGAGATCCTGATCGATTTCCATGACCGCATCAAAAGCATGACCCGCGGCTACGGCTCCATGGATTACGAGCACGCGGATTACGCGGAAAGCGAAATGGTGAAGCTGGACATGCTCGTGAACGCCGAACCGATGGATGCGTTTTCATGCATCGTCCACCGCAGCAAAGCTGAGGGCAGGGGACGCGCCCTGGCGGAGAAATTAAAGGAAGTCATTCCCCGCCAGCAATTCGCGGTGAAGATCCAGGCGGCCATCGGCGGAAAAATCGTCGCGTCGGAAACCGTCAGCGCGTTCCGCAAGGACGTGACGGCGAAATGTTACGGCGGCGACGTATCGCGCAAACGCAAATTGCTGGACAAACAAAAGGAAGGCAAAAAGCGGATGAAATCCATCGGCAACGTTCACATCCCGCAGGAGGCTTTTATTGAGGTGTTGAAGGCGTGAGTGATTTCAACTATGAATAACGCCGTTTCGACATCTGCCAAACCTCAGAGGAAATGGACGCAGCTTAACAAGCAGGTCGCCCAGGCTAAAACATTGCTGCGTCAGATGAGCCAAACCGTTGAAGATATCGAAGATGCCCGGACGATTGAACGCGCCAAACGTGCCAACGCCGGCAAATCACGCATTCCGTGGACACAGGTCAAAAAGGAATTGCAGTTGAGTTGATGGAGAGAGGCCGAATCGGCCACTGCAAATGTTCGTCATTTTCATCGAATCGGCACTGAATCAAATCTCGAATCATTACAATCAATTTGTCCAGATTTTCAGCCTGCGTCGCCATCTCCGGCTCATGGCAGGTGGCGACGAGCATGTCATCATCTCTTTCGATTTGAAAAACGAACTCTTTCGTCATACCGCAATTCTGGCTTACAAAACGGATTTTGACAAGTGCCAACGCCGGCAAATCACGCATTCCGTGGACACATACAGGGCGAACCATGCGTGGAGCCTCTCGTCCGGGGGCGTTGCCCTCGGCTACGATGGATTGGCGCTTTCAGCGCGATCAATTATGCTGCCAGCCACCCGAACCGTGGCTCCCGCCCGAATCACCTGAGTGGTGTCCACCACCTGAACCGCCCGAACTGTGCCCCGCGCCGCCCTGCGCATGGTTTTCTGTCCAGGGTTGCCGGGTATGGCCCTGGAAAGACTGCCGATTTTCTGCATGGACAGTGTAATGGGATGGCAAATCTCTGCCGTGACGCCACGCACCACCTTCATTCCAATAGTAATAACCTCCTGAGGGATAGTAATAAACATCCACGTCAGGGTAATAATCGTAGTCGTAGTAACCATCGGGGCCTGGGCCATAAGCAACGCAGCCGGCACACGACAACATCGCAATGACCAACAACCCACCACAGGCAAATTGCAATGACTTTATCATAATAAGGCTATTTTAGCATATCCCGCACCAGATTCACGCATTATCGCGAAACGGGGAGCGCACGCGCCTTCGCGTGCAGCGGTTGACGCCCTCGTCAACCGCTTGGGTGCGCCTCCGCGCTCGTTTCAACGCGCTTGTTGGCGCGCGTCGTCCGACCGCGAGGCGCGGTCGGATGCACGCGATGGCGCGTGCGCTCCCCCGAAACCGGGAATTTTCTTTCAATTGCCTGCAATCCACGTATTTTGCCCCGAACTATTTTTGTGTAATTCCGTGAAATCTGTGTCCAAAGGCAAACTATGATCCGGTGGCTGTTCTCCAAGACCGTTCGCGATGCGAGCGCCATGCACAAGCAGGTTTATCGCATGTTATGCGCCCAGCGGGATTTGATGACCCAGCCGGCCTGCGCGTTGGTGACCGACGCTTTGGCGGATTTGCGCAGAGCACTTCACGACGGAGAACCTGTTGGAAAACTCCGCGAGAAAATGTGGACGTGCGAAGAAGTGGCCAACAAATGGCTCAAGCCCTATCCGCACCCCATCTGGCGCGAAAATATCGAAGTGCTGTTGGTGGCCATCGCCGTGGCCATGGCCATCCGGACCTTCTTCCTGCAACCGTTCAAGATTCCCACCGGCTCGATGCAGCCCACCCTTTATGGCGTGACCGCTGAGCCGGATGCCTTTCCTCTCTGGACCTCGACCAGCCAGGAGCAGGCCCTGGCGGCTCTTCAAAAAATCATTCAAGCACAAAAGGACATGGTCATCCCCACCGGCTGGGCGCGGGTCAAAGACTGGTTCCGGGGGATTTCCTATGTTCACTATGTGGCCCCGGTTGACGGACAGGTCCAGGTCGGTCCCATGCTCAAGATTTTTATCTTTAACATCAAACAGACCATCACCATTGGCGATGTTTCGCACACCTTTTGGTTCCCGCCGGATTATGGCGAATCAGCGGTCAGCCCCAATCAGGACCCTTTCGTCTATCGCGCCGGCTTCGTGAACGGACGTTATTTTCATAAAGGCGACGACGTGGTGAAACTGGCAGTCAAGGCCGGCGACCATTTGTTCGTGGACCGGGTCAGCTATAATTTCCGCAAACCGGCGCGGGGCGACATCGTGGTTTTTATGACGAAAGGCATCCCGGAGGATCAACGCGAGGCATGGCATATTCCGCCCGATGAGTTTTACATCAAGCGGCTGTGCGGTTTGAGCGGTGAAACTATTCTTCTCCAGCAGGATTATACGGTGACCGGCGTGCCAAATCTCGTCGAACCCGATGTCCCGGTCGGGCATCTGGTGGTGAATGGCCAGCCCTTATCGGCATCGACGCCGCATTTTGAGGGCCTTTATTCGTTTGATAATCCGCCGCAGGGCGACAAGACGATTGCTTATCATGGAGATGGTTACTACGGACATGCGATGCTCCAAAGATTGGCGCCCGGCCAACAATTCCAGATCCGTTCAGACCGTTTATTTGTCATGGGCGACCATACGATGGACAGCCTGGACTCGCGTTATTGGGGCGATTTTCCGGCCAACGCAGTCGTCGGCAGGGCGTTCTTCGTTTATTGGCCGCTTTCGTCACGGTTCGGTTGGGGCAACCAATAATGCAACATGCATATCCCGAATGACGAAACGGTATTGATCACCGGTGCGAGTTCGGGGATAGGGCTGGAACTCGCCAAATTCTTTGCCGCGGAAAATGGGCCTGACGGCGGATCCCGCTTGATTCTTGTGGCCCGCAATAAACCGGCGCTGGAATCTCTCGCGCAGGAGTTGACCACACAATACCAAGCGCAAGTCACCGTGTTGCCGGCGGATTTGTCCCTGCCCGGCGCGCCAAAAAAAATTTTCGACCAACTTCAGGCTGCCAGCATCCACGTGGATGTCCTCGTCAACAACGCCGGCTTCGGCGCCATCGGGCCGTTCGCGGAATTGCCCATGGAACGGCAACTCGAAATCGTCCAGGTGAACATCGCCGCGTTGACGGCGCTCACCCGGTTGTTTCTGCCGGGAATGATTCGCGCCCGCCGCGGGGGAATCCTCAACGTTGGATCGGTCGCCGGATTCGTGACCGGCCCAGGCATGGCCGTCTATTATGCCACCAAGGCGTTTGTGCTCTCGCTTAGCGAAGCGCTGGCGGCGGAAGTGCAGGGGACCGGCGTGAGGGTCAGCGTGCTCTGTCCCGGACCAACCGCGACAAACTTCGGAAAGGTGGCGGGGGCCGAAAATGCGAGATTATTCAAGGGTCCCAGCATGACCGCTGAAGAGGTTGCCCGCCAGGGCCATCTCGATTTCCGGCGCGGAAAAGTCGTGGCGATCTCGGGCCTGCAGAACAAGCTAATGGTCCAGGGCATTCGCTTCACGCCGCGTTGGGTTCTGCGGAGGATGGTGAAAAAATTCAATGGGTTCGCGAAGAATGACTAAACACAAGTCATGCGACCCAATGGTTTAAAACGTGCAGGATGAGGAAGAGCGTTTGAAACATCAGGCAGGCATAAAGAAAGGGGAAAAGGAATGGCTTTCTATCTTCCCTCGAAAAGGAGATTCCCAGAGCGATAAAGAGAGGCACAACCACCACGAGATAGCGGGTATAGGATAAGAAACTTCCGAACAGGGGCACCAATCCCATCACGAGCGCATAGGAAAAAAGGACCGGGCCGGTTTTCAGCCACATGCGCGGAAGCAGCAAAATAAAAAACAGGAAAAATCCGCGGTCGATCAGGGAATTGGTATAGCCGTGCAGCGCGTAAGTGCCTGGAAACAAATCGCCAGCCAGGGTTCGCGGATGGAACAGGGCGGAAATCTGCCAATGCCCGACGGTATTCGTTTGCGAAGACAGACCGGTCATGCAGTTGCCAGTGGTCTGGAAGATGATCAAAAAATAAAGCCCGGCGCCAAAGGCCGCGGTAAAGAGCGGCAACCATGAAGACCGGAAAATCACGCGCCTTTGCGGCGTCGCTTCCGGTTCCCGTTTGGCGGCCTGCCAATAGTCGCAGACGACGCAAACAGCGAGGGGAACGGCGATCAGGAGTCCCGTAGGACGGGTGAGGGGCAAAAAAAATGCGAAAAGAGATGCGGCCAAAAACCTCCGTTTGAACAGGTAATAAAAGAGAGGCATCGCCATTCCCAGGAACACCCCTTCAGAATAGATGAGTGAAAAGTAAAAACTGGTGGGAAAGGCGAGCACCAGAAGCACGGTGGTATAAGCGGCTTCTTCGCTCTTTGCAAAATCCTTGGCGAAATAATAAAGATAGACAAACCCGATGATCGAAAAAATGTTCGCCACAATCAGCCCCGAAAGAAAAAAGCCGAAGAGCGGCGCGCCGAGCCGGATGAGCGCGGGAAACAGCGGGAAAAACCGGTTGGATTCCTGGCCGGCGTGATACCCGTTTTGCGCAAGAAAAAGGTAGTGCTGCGCATCCCACGTGGAATAAGCAGTCCGCAGGCTGATCGGGGCATCGGCAGGATAATGGAAATTTGCAAGATAGCCCGCTCTGGAGAAGGGAAGTAAAAGGGCGGCACAATAGATCAAAAGAAAAATGCTCACCTTGACGGCGAGAACGGTAAGAATAACTTTTTTCATGCACGGGAATGAGGCTTTCTGTTCATGCGACGCCGCACAACAATATCTTTCTCGAGATATTGTCCTTAAGCCTGAACAACCTCAAGCCATCGCCGCCGCCAAAATTGCCGATGCTTTCGTCGATTTCAAAACGGTCGCGCCCGCCGCGGGACGGGACATGAACAGGGAGGCTTCCACGCCGGTTTTCTTTTTATATTTTTCGGCAATGATTCCGGTGATCCTGGAAACGGCATCAGTTTTGACGAGGGCAACGGCACAACCGCCAAATCCGCCCCCGGTCATGCGACAACCAAAAACGCCGCCTTTGACGCCAATGGCCTCGGCAATCTCAACGATGGCGTCCAATTCCGGGCAACTGACTTCATAATCATCGCGCAGGGAATAATGGCTGGCGTACATGAGTTGACCCACGGTGGTCCAATTTGATTCGCGACAGCCTTCCGCCGCTTGCACGGTCCGTTCAATCTCGCCGATCACGTGCCGGGCGCGGCGGAAATTCACATCGTCCATTCGCCCTTTCGCTTCTTCAAGAGCGTCGGCAGTGGCATCGCGGAGTGAATTGACTCCGAGCGCCTTCGCCGCGGCTTCGCATTGGGCGCGGCGTTTGGCGTATTCCCCGCTGCCCAGCTCGTGCCGGACGTTGGAATTGATGATCAGGATGCCGACCGACGGATCATCCATCGGCACCAATTGGGTTTCGCGCGAACGGCAATCGAGAAGCAGCAGTTGCCCTTCACGGCCCATGACGGAAATGAACTGGTCCATGATGCCGCAAGGGACCCCGGCAAACTCGTGCTCGGCTTTCTGGCACAGCAAGGCCTTGTCAACGGGATCCATCCGGTCGCCGGCCACCGTTTCCACCAGCGTGGCGGTGCAGACTTCGAGCGCGGCGCTGCTGCTCAAACCCCCGCCCAATGGCACAGTCGATTCCAAAAGCACATCCAGCGCGGGGATAGCGACGCCGCGATCTTGAAATCCAGCGATGACTCCACGAAGGTAATTCGACCATTTCGGTTCGCCCTTGGTAACGTTCCTGGAAATATCGATTTGGGCGGCTGCTTTGGCCTGGGCATCGTATATTGAAATCGTCGGCGATTCGGATAGGTCAGCGGCCATTACCGCGTAGCGTTCTATGGCCATCGGCAGCACAAAGCCGTCATTATAGTCCGTGTGTTCGCCGATGACATTGACGCGGCCGGGCGCGGCGACCACCCAGCGGGGAGGGCGTCCGTATTGCGTTTCAAAACCAGCGATGACCCGGGCGGAAAGTTCTTCGAGTGTCATGTTAAACAATGCAAAAGAATGTCGGATAGAAGCCCCCGATGTCAACGGAAGTGCCATTCATTATCCTCTGACGGGCGAATTTTGACACTGTTCTTGATTTGGTAGGGACATCGCGCTGCGATGTCCCCGCCCGTAAAGCGGGCGGAACGATCTTCAATAACCGCGCGAATCATGCCACACGTTGCGCCGCTAAACGCGGCGCGGACGGCGCAGCGGAGACTGTCTCAAAACTGTAGCGTCGGCCATCTTGGCTGACGTAGAGCCGTGGCTTCCAGCCCGGCGGCACATCGCCGTAATAGAAAAAATCACCGTTATCATTGAGCCGTTCACATTGCGGGCATTCTTTCCGGGCGGCAAGATGCCGCCCTCTACGGCAGGCAAGGATGCCCACCACCACATTTGAGACAGTCTCAGCGCGCCTTCCCTACCAAAGATGCTATTTTCCGCCGGCCTTTTTCTTGCCGCCGCGAATGGCTCCGATAAGCATGAGCGCTCCGAAAATGAGGAGAACGATGCCCCAAATCAAGTCCACGTTGGTGCCCAAGGCCTGGTCCGATGGGCCGGTGGCGGCGCCTTCAATGATGAGCAGCGCGCCGATGAGCGAAAACATCAGTCCAATTGGCCAGCGTATGTCGAGTCCCATAATTTTATTTAAATGGATTGTTTTGGGTTGTCAAGGGTCACCAGAAAATGATGTTTAAGACGACGCAGGCGGCGAGCAACACAGTGCCCAGGACCGCCGGACGCTGATACCACGGTTGATCGTGATCAACAATTTTTGGCGTCAACGAATAAACCAGGCCCTTGAGATCTTCATTTGTTTTCGTCTGTTTGGTCGCCAGGGAGATGCCCAGGGTGAGAATGAAACAGACGCCAAAGGCGAAGCTCGCCAGGTAAAAGTTTTGCGCCATCTCGCTGGGGAATTGGCAGATTGCCGGAACACTATGGCCCGACAAGCTCCAAATATATGCGCCCTTGATGCCCGGAACATCGCCCGTGGCAAGTGTCAATGCATGAAACAAGGCGGAGGTCAGGGTGCCGCCGACGAGGCCAATGAACGCGCCGGTGGCCGTCGTGCGCACCAGGAACATGCCGAGCAGGAAGGTCGCAAAAAGCGGGGCGTTCACAAATCCGAAAACGAGCTGCACGATGTTCATGGCGTTCGAGTAATGGCCGGCGAAGTACGCGCAGAAAATGCTCAAAACAATACCCACCACCGTCGTGGCCTGTCCCACGATGAAATAATGGCGGTCGCTTTTGTTCCTGACGAGGTAAGCCTGATAGAGGTCGTAAGTCCAAATCGTGTTAAAGGCGGTGACGTTGCCGGCCATCCCGGACATGAAGGAGGCGAGCAGGGCGGTGAGCGCCAGTCCGAGCAGGCCGGGAGGACAATAGCGCTTGATCAGCGAAAGGATGACGCCATTGTAATAGGTGTCCGAAACGGCATCCTGCAATTCCGTCTTCAATTCCGCGGCGGGCAGCGCCGCATTGCTGTTGGCCTTGATGATCGCCGTAACCTTGGCCTGGTCCAGATTGAGGCCCACGTCTTTGCTGATTTTGGCGAAGGCGTCATCAGCGGTGGCGGGCGTAGCGGCCTGGATGTCCGCGATCGCCGAGGCATAGGCGGAATCGTGGATGGTGACGGACGGGATGTGATATGCCTTGTTCGGCATCGAGGCCAGGGCCACGGCGAGGACACCCGGCAAAATCACCAGCGCGGGAAAGAGCATTTTGGGGACGGCGGCAATCAGCGGGGTGCGCCGCGCCGCGTTCATGTCCTTGGCCGCCATGGCGCGCTGGACGACCAGGAAGTTGGTGCACCAATAGCCGAACGAAAGCACGAATCCCAGGCCGAACACGATGGCGAAGACATTCACGCCCATCGGATTATGCGCCGGGCCGGCGATGACGGGTTTCCATGCACTGCTCCAGGCATCCGGTGAAAAACCGTTGGCAGTGGAAACCTTCTGCAGCGATTGTACCATTTTGTGCCAGCCCCCGACATCCCGCATTCCCAGCCACACGACCGGGGCGAAGCCCAGGACGATCATGAAGAATTGCAGCACCTCGGTATAAATCGCCGAGGTCAATCCGCCTTTTAACACATACACGAGCACGACGGCGGAAGTGAGTACCAGGTAAACGTCATAACTCCCGAATTGCATTCCTAAGAGGCTAAAATTGAATTGCCAGGGCAACAGATAGGCCAGCAATTTGGCCAGCGCATCCATGGAAATGCCGGACGCGAAAACGGTCATCACCGCGAAGGAAATGGAGTTGAAACAACGGGTCCGGTAGTCGAACCGCATATTGAGATATTCCGGCACGGACCGCGCCTTGGAGCCGTAATAGAAGGGCATCATGAACACAGCCAGGAAGATCATGGCGGGGATGGCGCCGACCCAATAGAAATGGGCGGTGGCAACGCCGTATTGGGCGCCGTTGGCAGCCATGCCCACCAGTTCGAGGGCGCCCAGGTTGGCGGCCATGAATGCCAGCCCCGTGACCCACGCCGGAATCGACCGGCCGGCCGAAAGATAATCGGAAGACGTCTTTAAATAGCGCCTCAGGGCAAACCCAATGCCGATGACAAATAGGGTGTAAGCGGCGAGGATGGAATAGTCAACCCACGCGAGATGAATCGGTTGCATAAGAGATTAATCCATCATTTCGGATTGGACGCCATAATGTCAATTGCTTTTCAGGTAAAATTGTGATTTATTTTGCCGACATTTATGTCATCAAAAATTGAAGAAAAAACACAGGAGCTTTGCGCCACCATTGTTGCCCAGCCGGAAATGGTTGCCATCCGCAAACGCATTGACGCCTTTTTGGCCGATGCCACCTCACAGGGACAATATGAATTGGTGAATACGAAGGGACAATCGCTTCACCAGAAACAGCATGCCGGACAGCCGTTGAGCGGCGAGGAAATCGCCGATTTCGAGAAGCATCGCGACGCGTTGTTAAAGAACCCGGTCGCGCGTGGATTTCTTGAAGCGCAGGATGAATTGCACGAGATGCAGCATTTGATCCAGAAGTATGTGAACAAGACCTTCGAGCTTGGACGCGTGCCGGCGGATGCGGATTTTGAAGGAGGCTCCTGCGGCTCCGGTTGCGGATGCCACCATTGAGGAAACAGAAAGGCCCACTTCCCGTCTCAGTCGGTTCATGGAGAGCCTCCTTTCGATTTTTTCGCCTGCATTGGGACCATGAACCTGCCGCATCGATTTGGCATTGAACAACAGTTGATGTCCTCTTCCTGTCCCCTCTCCGCTCCCATTCTGATGGGAGGGGAGAGGGTCAGGGTGAGGTGAGGGTTCCCCAAGGTTCATGGAAGGCGGTAGGGCGCGTCACTCCGTGCGCCCCGGCGTGGACCAGAGGGTTCCTTCCTCGGGAAAGCCCGCCAGGGCGAAAGACCATAGCCCATCGATTCATCGGTGGGTTTGCGATTCATTTCAGACGGAGTCCCGGTAGGGACGGCAGAATTCCCCGCGTCCTATCCGTCCCCTCCGTGGTTCATGGGGAGAGGGTCAGGTCCTCATTCTCATCCTCATCCTCGGTTGAATGTTCCCCAGTTCATGGAAAGTCTCCTCGCGCTTTTTCGCCTGCATTGCGACCATGAACCCATATTTGGCCTCGCCGCTCCTGACCACCGGAAAACGATCCCAACTGGCTGCGAAATAGCAAAATCAAAGCCCTGGAAGGGCGACCGATAATAGCCCGGGGCAAGCGAGTCTGCGCCTGTCGCGCCGTAGCCAGGCGAAGGCGGAAGCGCCGCCCCGGGTAGGTCAGTCCATAACTAACCGCTATTTGCGAAGCCGCGCGATAGCGCGAATCAGATCTGCGGCACCCTCTTCCACCCTTGTCCCTTCGGACGAGACCTGTTCATGGAAGAGAAGGTGGAAGAAGAACGAATCCCGAAGGGATGCAGGCCGGTAGCCACGGGTGTAGCGCAGCGAAACCCGTGGACAGGAATTCAGAAAGACAAATCCGCCCCGGCGGGGCGGAGGAAATGGCTTCGCCCTGGACACTGCCCCGGAGCGCGGCTCCTGTGAGCCGGAGCAATTATCAAATTTCAACCCGCTCTAATTTTTCCAAGCGCGTCCAGCCTTGTCGAGGCTGCAGCGGGTCACAGACCCGCGCTCCGCTACAAAAAGGTGTCACTTTTGACACTTTCATTTCTTTGCAGTCTCCGATAGGCGGAAAGGCTTGTTCCCAAAATGAGATGCAAAACTTCTTTACTCTTTTCCGCGGGCAGATAACCTGCTTGTTCGATTTATTTGGAATTTTCAATTTATGGCTAAACTTACGGTTCGAGACCTGGATGTCCGCGGCAAACGCGTCTTCGTGCGCGTCGATTATAATGTGCCAATGGAAGAAAAAAATGGCGAAATGGTGATCACGGATTCGACGCGTATCGTCGAGACATTGCCCACGTTAAAACTGCTCATCGAGAAGGGCGGTAAGATCATTTTGACCGCCCATATGGGACGGCCCAAGGGCAAGCGGGAAGCCACAATGTCCCTCAAGCCGGTCGCCACCAGATTGTCCGAGTTGCTCGGCAAATCCGTGACGTTTGTGGACGATTGCATCGGTGAAAAAGTGGAGAATGCCGTGGCCGGAATGAAAGACGGCGACGTGACGCTGCTCGAAAACGTCCGCTATTACAACGAGGAAGAGAAGAACGATCCGGCCTTTGCTGAGAAATTGGCCAAAGTCGCCGATGTTTATGTCAATGACGCCTTTGGCTCGGCGCACCGCGCCCATGCCAGCACCGAGGGTGTTGCCCGAATCGTCGCCAAACGCGGAGGCAAATGCGCCGCGGGCCTGTTGATGGAACGCGAATTGAAATTTCTCGGGGACGAATTGGAACATCCGGCAAGCCCGTTCGTCGTCATCCTGGGCGGCGCGAAGGTTTCCGATAAGATCAAAGTCATCGACCGATTGCTCGAAAAGGCCAACACGATTTTGATCGGCGGCGCGATGGCCTATACGTTCAAGCTGGCGCACGGCGAAAAGGTCGGGAAATCGCTGGTGGAACCGGACCATAAGCAAACGGCGCTCGACGCCGAAGCCAAGGCGAAAAGGCTGGGCGTGAATTTTCAATTGCCCACGGACATCGTCGTGGCGACACCGGTGGACACGGGCAAGCTGAATAAAAAAGGCAAGCCGGTCTTTGATTTTGCGAATATCCGCACGGTAAGGGGGGACATCCCGGACGATGCCGAAGGATTTAGCGCCGGTCCCGAAACGGCGGCGAATTACGCGAAGATTATTTCGAGCGCGAAAACCATTCTTTGGAACGGGCCGCTCGGGATGTTTGAGGACGCCCGTTTTGCGGCGGCGACGAATGCCGTGGCGCAAGCGGTGGCTGACGCCACCCAAAAGAATGGGGCGAAGAGCATCATCGGCGGCGGTGATAGCGTAAAGGCGATAAATAAAGCCAAATTAGGCGATAAAGTGACCTTCATGAGCACCGGCGGCGGCGCGAGCCTGGAATTTTTGGAAGGCGTGGTCCTGCCGGGAGTGGCGGCCCTGTCCAACATACTTTAACGCAAAGGCGCAAAGACGCTAGATGAATGAAAATGAGATTAGCAAGGTCATTGTGGACAGTGCGATCGAAGTGCATCGGGAATTGGGCGGTCCTGGATTGATCGAAGGCGTTTATGAGGAATCAATGGTTGAAGAGTTGAGCCGTCGCGGATTGAAAGTGGAGCGCCAGCTTTCAGTTCCGATCAATTACAAGGGCAAACTATTGGGATTTCCGTTACGCCTCGATTTGAAGGTGAACGGGTTGGTTTTGATTGACAACAAAGCAGTGACGGAATGGAATCCGATTTTTGAAGCGCAAATGTTGACTTATCTGCGACTTACAAAATTGAAGTTGGGATTGGTCATCAATTTTGGCGAGAGATACGTAAAGAACGGAATCAAGCGCGTGGTCAACGGGCTATAACGTTGCGTCTTGGTTCCTTTGCGCCTTTGCGTTAAAAATTTAGTGAAGAACAAATTGAATATGAAAGAACGAAAATTGATCATTGCGGGAAACTGGAAGATGAACAAGACGGTCGCCGAGGCGATTGCCCTGGTGAACGATCTGAAATTGGAGTTGGCGAAGGTAAAAGAAGTGGACGTGGTGGTTTGCCCGCCATTCACCGCGCTGGAATCGGTCTCGAAAGCGATCCTGGAAACCAAAAACATCCGGCTTGGCGCGCAAAACATGAGCGAGAATAATTTCGGCGCGCATACGGGTGAGATTTGCGCCGGGATGCTCAAGGAATTTTCCGTGCGCTATGTCATCCTGGGCCACAGCGAACGCCGCCAGTATCAAAAGGAATCCGACGCGCTCATCGCCAAAAAAGCCGCCGCGGCGCATGCGGCGACATTGAAGCCGATCGTCTGTGTCGGCGAAACGCTCGCCGAGCGGGAGGGCAACCTGACTGAAAAGGTCCTGGAAACGCAAGTGCGCGGGAGCCTCGCCGGCTTGACCAGGGAGCAAATGGCGGAAACGGTTCTGGCTTATGAGCCGGTCTGGGCCATCGGCACGGGCAAAACCGCCACCACCCAGCAGGCGCAGGACGCCCATGCGTTCATTCGCAAGTTGCTGGGACAAATTTTTGAAGCGGGCGTCGCCAAAAAAGTCCGCATTCAATACGGCGGGAGTGTGAAGCCGAATAATGCGAAGGAATTGATGGGCCAGCCGGACGTGGACGGCGCGCTGGTGGGGGGGGCTTCGCTGGAAGCGCGAAGTTTTGCTGACATTATCAAGAATTCGATATAAGCTTTAATATGATTTACATCGCAGGATTGTTGACCGTGTTGCTCTTGCTCAATAGCGCGCTTTTGATTTTATTGGTGCTGGTCCAACTGCCCAAAAAAGATGCCGGCGCAGGATTGGCGTTCGGAGGCGGCGCGGCCGACGCTTTGTTCGGCGCGGGTTCCGGCAATACCCTGACCAAGGTCACCAAATACGCGGCCGGCATTTTCTTTGGACTCGCCCTCATCCTGGGGTACGTGGAAGTCCACATGAATCGCGGCAATATTTCGGAATTCACCAAGGAAGTCCAAAAGTTGCAAACCCAAGGCCCCGCGATGTCTCCGGCAACCCCGCCGCCGTCCCAGGCGCCGACAACTGCACCCGCGCCTTCTGCTCCGCAGACCAATAGCTTGCTGATGCCGTTGCCGGTCACCACAAATTCGCCGGCCAAATAGCCCGATGGTTAATGAAATTTGAGACTCCTTACGTCGTCTCCTACAGAATTTTATTCGCCTGCCTGCTTTTCATCGCGAGTCTCTTCTTTTCCGGTTGTATGCGGCGCGAGCCGCCTGCCGATATCACCATCCTTAACGGCGCCGAACCGCAATCACTTGACCCCGCTCTCCTCACCGGCCAGGCCGATATGCGCGTGGCTATCGGGATGTTTGAAGGCCTCACGAGGCTCGATCCGAAAACCGCCCGGCCCATCCCCGGATTGGCGCAAAGCTGGGACATTTCCCCGGACGGTAAGATTTATACCTTTCACTTGCGGACAAATTTGGTCTGGTCCACGGGACAACCGATCCGGGCGGACGACGTGGTTTATTCCTGGATCCGGACCTTGGACCCCGCAACCGCTGCGGAATACGCGGGACAGTTGTATTACGTCACGAATGCGGAGGCGTTCAACATCGGCAAGATCAAAGACCCCTCCCAGGTGGGCGTACATGCCTTGGACCCCTTCACCGTGCGCGTGCAGTTGAACCATCCAACCCCGTTTTTCCTGGACATCTGCGACATGCCGCTGACGTATGTGGTGCCCCGCGCGACGATAGAAAAATACGGCGACCGCTGGCTGATGGCCAAACCGTTGCCCAGCAGCGGGCCGTATGAACTGGTTTATTGGCGGCTCAACGACAAAGTGCGTTTGAAAAAGAACCCGCTTTACTGGGACGCCGCGAACACAAAATCTGAGATCATTGACATCCTTCCGGTCGGTTCGGCGAATGTGGCCATCAATCTTTATGAGCACGGCGAGGCGGATGTTGTTTGGGATTCGCAATTGATCCCGTCGGAACTGCTCGATGTCCTGCTTAAACGGCCGGATTTCCATACCTTCAATTATCTCGGCGCCTATTTTGTCCGCTTCAATGTGACGCGCAAACCGTTCGACGACCCGCGCGTGCGGCAGGCCCTGGCGATGGCCATCGATAAGAAACGTATTGTGGACCGGATCACCAGAGGCGGCGAAGAAGTTGCCACCCATCTGGTCCCGGACGGCACTGCGGATTACACTTCCCCGGATGGACTGGCATACAATCCTGACCTGGCCCGAAAATTACTCGCCGAGGCGGGCTATCCCGGCGGCAAGGGATTTCCGTCCTTTACGTACCTGTTCAACGCTTCCGCCGGGGGCGGCTCAAAGCTCCATGAAAAGGTTGCCATCGAATTGCAGCAAATGTGGCACGACCAGTTGGGCATTAATATGGAATTGCACCAGGTGGAATGGACGGCGTACCTGGATGCGATGACCTCGCTGAATTACGACGTGGCCCGCTCCAGTTGGGTCGGCGATTATGACGACGCCAACACCTTCCTGGGATGTTTCGTTACCGGCGATGGCAACAACCGCACGGGTTGGTCAGATGCGAAATACGATTCCCTCATCCACCAGGCCAACGCGGAAGCGGACATGAAAAAGCGCGAGCAACTGTTCCAGCAGGCCGAGACCATTTTGGTCCGGGACCAATTGCCGATCATCCCGTTATATTTTTACAAAGGAATCAATTATTTCGACACGAACAAAGTGCGGGGCATCTATGAAAATATTCTGGACGATCACCCCTTGCAAAGCATCGCCAAAGTGAATGCGCAATAACCTGTAATATCAACGCGCTTAATTTCCCATCTTGTCCTTTTAGTCCCTTCAAATTAATGGACCGCTCCGACGATTCTTAAATCGCCCCGGCTCACCTCAAGGACGCCATTCAACTCCTGCTGGAAACCGCTGAGTAGCCCTGAAAAAGACTCATCCCGCTTCACCTGCCAATTTCAACGCCTCCTTTTTGACCGCCTCGGACAAATACAACCCGCCCTGCGTTTCAAGCGCTTCTATAGCCTCGCGCACAGAAGTGATATGCCCGGCTTCTTTAGCCCGGACCATTACGCCCAATAGCCCTACGCATTTTATTTTCATGCCAATCGCGACGACGCGGGCTTTGAGGTCGTCGGTTAACAACAAATCGGCCTGAATTTCCCTTGCCAGTTGGATGGCCTCGGTCTCACCGCGACCTAGCGCTTGGGTTTCCGGCATTTTCTGAACCGCCGCCGCAACCGGACGTAGCAAAACAAAATCCGGCAACCGGAGATGAAACGCCCGCAATTCATCCCACACGGCCTGAGGAACTGTGACCTGGCCGAAAAGTCCGCGCAATAAATCTTCCCGCCCCGCCTTGAGCAGCGTGGTGATAGCGGTGGTATCGCTGACAACGATCATTCAGGTGGCACATCTTTCCTAATCAAAACACCTTGTGGAGGACGGCGACGTCTTCACGCAATTCATCCACGCCGTAGTTGATTGGAATACGGCGGCGACTCAATTCCGTGAGAAACTTCGGGGAAGACAGGCCGGCTATTTCGGCGGCGCGACCCAGCGAAACCATCTGCCGCTTGTAAAGGCCGATGGCGATATCCACCACGGCATCGCGTTCGTCCAAAGCCACATTGCCGAGTCGTTCCGCTGGAATCGTCAGAGTCATCTTGACCAAAAGATACACCCGGGGATATCTCTTTGGCAACTCACCAGTAGGTTGGCGCAACAAAGTCCCCGCCAAAATCAAGAACAGCGTTAAGACCCTCTCAACTCTCCACTCAAATTTCTCTCAACTATTTCCCCTCTCTGCGGTTAAATAATCCCCGATGTATTTTGTCCGCCGGCTCATTTTCGCGGTCCCGCTGCTGCTCCTCATCAGCGCCCTCGCGTTTTCCCTCATGCACCTGGCGCCGGGCGGGCCTTTTGACAACGAACGCGCCCCGGCCTCCCCGGAGATCGAGCGTAATCTTCGCGCCAAATATCACCTCGATCAACCAGTCTGGAAACAATACCTCGATTATCTCCGGGATCTGGTCCATGGCGATTTTGGCGTCTCGCTCAAATACCGCGACCAAAGTGTCAGTGACATCATCGAGCAGGGCTTGCCGGTCTCCATGACATTGGGTTCTCTGGCCTTTGGGTTTGCCATGGGCGTTGGCCTCCCGCTTGGATTTTTTACCGCGGCCCGGCGCGGACGCTGGGAGGACTTTGCGGGAAGTTTGCTCGCCATCCTCGCCGTGTGCATTCCCGGATTTGTCGTCGCGCCCATCCTGATCCTCCTGTTCTCGATCAAATGGCGGCTGTTGCCCGTCGGGCTTTGGGAAACTCCCTGGCACATGATTCTGCCGCCCATCGCTCTGGGCCTTTTCTTCGCCGGAAAAATCGCGCGCCTGATGCGGGAAGGGATGCTGAATGCCGTCCAATCCGAATTTGTGACCGCCGCGCGCGCCAAAGGCCTTTCTGAAAATAAATTGCTGCTCAAGCACGCCGTCCGCATCGCCATCCTGCCGGTCGTGTCCTATTCCGGGCCGATGCTGGCGGACTTGCTGACCGGCTCCTTTGTCATCGAGAACATCTTCCAGATACCCGGCATCGGCGTCTTTTTCATCAACAGCTCCCTGAATCTCGACTACACCCTCGTTGCGGGACTTTCGCTGCTCTACGCAATGTTGCTGATTGGGATGAACCTGGTCGTGGATTTTGCCTACACCTTGCTCGACCCGCGCGTGAAATATGAATGATACGAACCAGCATCTTTCTCCCGCCCGTCGCGCCTGGCTCCGGTTTCAGAAAAATCGCCCGGCCCTCATCAGCGCCTGGTTTTTGGTGGCCCTGCTGGCCGCGGTCGTGGCCTGGCCGGTAGTTTTGAAAATGGGCGGGACCGGTTTCGTCCACACCCATTCCCCGGACGAGCTTTCCGATGCGCAATTTGCGCCGCCGGACTCACAACATTGGTTCGGCACGGACGTCCATGGACGCGACCTCTTTTCCCGCGTATTTTTTGGGGCGCAAATCTCGTTATTGGTCGGTGTCGTCGGAGCGTTCGTCAGTCTTGTCATCGGCGTGCTGTGGGGCGCCATTGCAGGATACGCCGGGGGACGGACCGATGCCATCCTGATGCGCATCGTGGACGTGCTTTATTCCCTGCCGACGATCATCTTTGTCATCGTTCTGCTGGCGACGATCGGTGAAATGATCAAGGAATCAAGCCTCGTCAAAAACTCTCCGTTTCTCGAAAGCGCTTCACACGTGGTGCTGTTGTTTGTCGGCCTGGGCGCCGTCTCCTGGCTGACCATGGCGCGGATCGTTCGGGGACAAGTTTTGTCATTGCGCGCGCGCGCATTTGTTGAGGCCAGCCGCGCGCTCGGCGCCAAACCGCATTGGATTTTGGCGCGTCACATCATCCCGAACATTTTCGGCGTGGTCATCACCTATCTGGCGCTCACGATGCCGGCGATCATTCTTTACGAATCGTTCTTGAGTTATCTTGGCCTCGGTGTGCAACCGCCGATGGCCAGTTGGGGCACGCTCATTGCTGAAGGCGTTTCGCAGATCAACCCCATCCGCATTTATTGGTGGCTCATCTTCTTCCCCGGCGGCATTTTGGTGGCGACGCTGCTGGCGCTCAATTTTCTCGGCGACGGCCTGCGCGATGCCTGGGATGTGAAGGGGCGAAGTTGATTTGCGAGACGCCCGCAATTTCCGACTTCCGTTTTTCTTCATTCCGCCTTCTTTGGTTTATTAGCGGTTAAAATGACTGGAAATAAAAATTCCTTTGCGGTCTTCGCGCCCTTTGCGTGAGCAATCGATGCCCTTAGCAAGGCTGACAAAATCGTGACCCGCAACAAAAGCCATTTCGATTTTTTTGCTGGAAAAATTCCAGCGGAAGCCATTGTTTAGCATCTTTGCCCCTTTGCACCCTGGCGTCTTCGCATAAAAGTTAGCCTGCACTCCACCGGGAAAAATTCAAGCAGCCTTACGCAAAGATCGCCAAGACCGCAAAGGTTTTGGAAATAAAAATTCTTTTGCGGCCTTCGCGCGAAGAAATTTTACACCGCCGTCCATTCGAGCCGCGTCAACGCCGCTTCAAACGCCCGCAGAAGCTTTTCCTTTTGGCGGACGACCGCATCAGCAGAAGCGAGTTTCTTTTCCAAAGACAAGCCGGATTGCGGCTCGGTCAGGCGCAGGATGCGCTCGCCGTTCTGCAATTTGACGAGGTCGAACTGAATTTTATCGTGGTCAACCATAACTTTATTGTCAGCGAAATCCATGGAATTGCAACAGCAGATTGAGATTGGCCGGCGAAGCATTTCCCCAGCGTTCATGGGCCTCATGCGCGGCGCGCTCAAAATCCGCCTCATTGAAATCAATCACGCTTGATGGTGGAGCATTAATTGCAACCGTGGCGGCCTCTAAAATTTCATGGTAAAGTGTGATGGACAATTCCCTCTCGCTCAAACCGGAACGGACCAACAAATGAAAATTTCCTGCGATGATCCGGGTCTGCGCGATGGCTTCACGCCCGATGGCGTCAACGATTGGTGCATCGGTCAATTCAATTTCGCGGATGATGAACCCGCCGGAAAGCCGGAGATTAATGAATTGTTCAAGGTTAATCACAGCGCAAATTCAAATGCCATCAGGCCCATAACGTCCATCCCAAAATCATTTTTGTTTTCTCTGTTATTTCACGTCGGGTGTTGAATGTGTCCCGTGGTTCGCGGTTAAACTTCCACGTTTTCTTTGTGTTCCATGCGTTCTTTTGCGGCTAAGAAATCCATGTTCGTGTATTTAGCATTTTTCGCGGTTAAACTCTCCTTCTTTTGTTAAAAATTCAAGCACAGCCTCACGCAGAGGCCGCAAAAGACCGCAAAGTTTAAAATTCCTTTGCGCCCGTCGCGCCCTTTGCGTGAGATCATTGGTTTTCCTGTCATTTCTAGTCATTCGCGCTTCGTCATTATTTAGTCATTATGGTTTAGGAATTAGTCATTCGGTAATATGGTTTAGGAATTAGTCATTCGTTATCTTGGTGTTAACCCCTCTTCTCACCGAATATTTCTATTGTGATCTTTGTGTTCTTTTGCGGCTAAAATTTTTGCTCCACTACCGCAACAATCCCGGGTTCTCTTTTAACCAGCGTTTCGCTGTTTTGTAATCGGGACAGACCCCGGCAACTTCGTCCCAGAATTTCTGCGAGTGGTTCATTTGCCGCAAGTGCATCAACTCATGCAATATGATGTAATCACGGACAAACGCCGGCGTTTGGATCAACCGCCAATTCAATGAAATCCCGCCGCGCGGCGAACACGAACCCCATCGGGATTTCTGGTTCCTGATAGCCACCCGCCGGACAGGCAACTGATGTTGCGCGGCGAACTCCAGCGTGCGCGCCGGCAATTCACCCGCCGCCAGCGAGCGCATATGCTTCTCAATGGCCGGACGCAGATCGCCGGATAAATCAGTGGCTCGCGCGGTTTCAGAACCGAACCGGATCCATCCTGCGCCATCACCAGGCGATTCAATTTTCACCGGCTCTCCACGAAAAAGAACTTCGCTGCCCGCCACCCATTTATTCGGCCTGACTGCGCGGGTGGACAAATGGCTCAATTGCCGTTGCAACCACGGTTTGTTTCGTTCTGCGAATTTACGCGCGCCGGAAATTGAACCGCTGCGGGGAACCGTCAAGCGCGCCGTGCCATCCGGACGCAGCCGCAGAACATATCGCCGCGCGCGATGGTTTCGCACGATGGCGAGGGGAATTTCCCGGCCATTCACGGAAATGGTTTCCCCGGGGGGCCGCGCAACCTGTCTCTTAAAGACAAAATTAAACCCGAACTGCATGGCGTAGTAAAAGAATTGGCATTGGGTTTGGCAATTTTTTTCAAATTCTTTTTCGGTCATTAGTGCTTCGTCATTATTTAGTCATTATGGTTTAGAAATTAGTCATTCGGTAACTTGTTGTTAAATCCCTCTTCCGGTGGAATAATTCTTTTGCAATCTCTGCGTTCTTTTGCGGCTAATCAGTTTTTTCTCCGCGTTTCCCCCTAACATTGGCTTTTATCAGCGTCCATTCGCGGTTAACGTCCTCGTCTTTTTTCGGTCATTAGTGCTTCGTCATTATTTAGTCATTATGGTTTAGGAATTAGTCATTCGGTAAGCTCATCAGTTCTTGTCGGAATTTTTTACACTTCGTTTTTTATTTTGAAAAATTTTTTTAGACAAGAAATTATTTTGTGCGAGGTTGGCTCCGACTGGGGGTGATTGCGCGAAAAAGGAGAAACGGTTGTGAAAAATTCGAGTAAGCCTCGCCGGCTTTATGGTTTCTTGATCTGCGCAGTCCTGGGCGTAATGCTTTTGGGCTGCGGACTGCTGATGCCCGCGCATTGGAGCGCCGAAGATGCCGGCGTGCTCCGCGCCGCGGGGCAGGGCACCACCCCGCTGATCGACCGAACCAAAAGCCTCGCCTCAGAAAATCATTTGGGCGCCGCTGCGTTCATGGCTCAGGCCGCGCAAACGGAAAATATCCCCGGCGCGCAGGCCTTGACCGCCACCCTGAAAAATCTCGTGACGCAAAATCCCTCGGCCTTTTTTTGGGGGACGGACACTGGAACGGAACGCATCTTCAACTCCAACCCCTCCGCCTCGCTGACGGAATTTCTTATCCAGCGGCAAAACCGCGAGGCGGCGCTGGCCGAATTGGAAAATTCACCCAACAGGACCGTGGCCGAATTGTTGCGGACCCGTTCTTTGAACAACACCACCGCACTGCCGGCCTCCACGTCCGATTCGGGACAGGCCTTTGACGCCGCGGTGGGCATTTGCGGATTGCTGCTGGAAAGCAACAAGCTGTCAAAAGGTTTGGGCGACGACATCTCGGACTTCGCCAGCCAGGCCAATAACGTGGGCAATTCCGCGCCGCTCGAGCGGACCTTGATGGATTTTCTATCACTCGGCCAGCGATTCAACTGGGACCAATTGACGGCGTTTGTGGCCAACATTCCCGATGCCGAGACGCTCGACAGCCTCGCGAACCTGGCGCGGAATGCGAATGAAAATCTGCCGGTGTTATTCGCGGCGGTGCAACTTTCCGGCAATCCGGCGGAAGTCTCGGATTATGTGATGAAATATCCAGACACCGGATATGCGGACCTCGGCGCGAGTTTGAGGGATGGCGCGGGTGGGGTGAGTAAATTGGCTGCGAGCGGGGTGCGATATTACCATCCCGGTCTTGAAGGCAGGGTGACGGCGTACCATCCGTTCGGTGCGATCTATTTGTTTGCGGCGCGAATGACGGCGCAAAATTTTTTGGTGATGGCGGCGGTGAAATGGCTTTTGTATCTGCTGGCGGGATTTTCGCTGGCGATGGCCCTCCATTATGCCATCCCGCCGCTGGACAAGGCGCTGCAAGTGCGCGGCTTTCACCTCGCCCGCGAGTTTTTATTTTCCGTCGGTTTTCTGCTGGCCGTGCTGCTCTTGAGCGAGCCGTTTCTCGCACAGGAGAGCCAGAAAGGAGAACATTTTTCTTTTCGATTGCTGTCGTCCCAGTTGGGCGGCGGCGTCCCCGCGGGAGTCGCCGGTCTCACCCAAACTGTTATGAATCCGACCATCCTCATCACCTTGCTGGTCTTTTTTGTCCTGCAAGCGCTCCTCTACACGTCATGCCTCGTTAAGTTGGCGGAGATACGCCGCCAAAAAATTCCGCCCCGCATGAAATTGAAACTGCTCGAAAACGAAGACCACCTCTTCGACGCCGGCCTCTATCTGGGCTTCGTCGGCACCATCGTCTCCCTCATCGTCGCCTCCCTCGGGTTGATAAAATTCAGCCTCATGGCCGCGTATTCCTCGACCTCCTTCGGGATCATTTTCGTGGTCATCTTTAAAATCTTCCATCTGCGCCCGCTCCGCCGGCGATTGCTGATGGATGCCGAGGTGCAAACCATCAATGAAGAAAGGCACGCCGCGCCCGCGCCCGTGCGCCTCACGCCCACTCCAACCCCCGCCGTCTCATGAATCGCAGCATCCTCATCGTCATTTGTGACTTCCTCCTGTTGAGCCTGTTGACCTTTTCAACGGACATCAACCACATGGCCAACGAAAATTCGCGGCAGGTCGCCACGATGGAAGTCGTCACCAACCCGGTGGCCAATGCCAACACCGACCTGGCGGCAGTCATGAAATTGGCGTTGCAGGATGAGCGCAAGAACCAGACGCAATTGCAGCAGCAGCTCAATACCATCCGCCAGTCAGCCACAGCGCAGCAGACGGAAAACGAGCAATTGCAGCAACAATATTCCGCCGCGCAGACCAACATCGCCACCCTGAACGAGCAATTGCAGAACACTTCATCGCTCACACAGCAGCAAATCGCGGAACGGACGGCGGAAGAAAGGCAGCAGGCGCAATTGGCCGATTCGTTGCGATCGCAGTTGAAAGAGCTATCGCAAAGCAACGAGTTGGCCGAAGCGCAACAGGAGCAACTGCTCAACAAGTTGCAGTTGGCTGAGGTGGAAAAGAACGCCGCCACGCAGAAGGCCGACCTCATGCAACAGGAAATCGATGCCGCGCGCGCCGAAAACGCCCGGCTGGCCGACGGGTTCAAATCCCTGGCGACCAATTCCGCTGAATTGACCGCGGAAATTCGCAACAACACCGTGCTGACGCCCAACACCATCTTCAGCGACTTTGTCTCCAACCGGGTCGCCGCGGTCATCGCCGGCCAGCGCTCCAGCTTTTTTAGCATGGACACTTCCCGCAATAAACAGACCGAAACCATTCTCGTCACCGATGGCACCAATATTTTCGCGGTTTGCCACGTGGACGCCACGCCGTTGAAGCTATGGGACCCGGGCACCGACTGGAACAAATTGACCGGCGAGTTGAGTTTCGCCACCGCGCAGGTGCCCATCCATTCGCTCTCGTTCGATGCCCAGGACCCGCGCGTGGTGATGATTCCCGTTACGCAGGACGAGGCCCGCCAGCTTGGCAGCAAAATTTATCACGTCTCCTCCGATCCCTATAAATTCCAGGATGCCGTCCTGATTGGGGCTGACGAGGGGTACTACGGCCAATGCAGTTTCCAGATCGAGCTGAACACGCCGCAATACGTGAAACTCGACCGCAACCTGCTGAAGGGGCTTTTCGGGCAATTCAATCCGTCGCGCGGAGATTTTGTTTTTAGCGGGGCAGGGGAACTGCTTGGCATCATGGTCAACAACACCTATTGCCTGACCCTCCGCGACTTTGCGTCGGCGGCATCCTTTACGTTCAACAAAGATTTGAGGCCAACCGGGCAGACCCTGGCGTCCCTTTACGATTACGTCTTTCAAATGCCCCAGCAACTGCAGTGATGGGGAGCGTACGCGCCCTCGCGTGCAGCAGTTGACGCCCACGTCATGTTGAATGTTGGGCATTGATACGGCCTCCCTCTCCCCCATGGGGGAGAGGGATTGAGGGTGAGGGGGCGGCGTTAATAACGGCATGACCAACGTACTTGCGAGCCGCCCGCCATTTCCGCCTTCCGTCTTTCTTCATTCTGCCTTCTTTGAATGTTGGATGTTGGATGTTGAATGTTTGGCATTGATACGGCCTCCCTCTCCCCATCGGGGGAGAGGCAACCTCAAACGTCCCCGTTTTTTTTTCGGTCATTAGTGCTTCGTTATTATTTAGTCATTATGGTTTAGGAATTAGTCATTTCCACCGAATATTTCCTTTGTGTTCTTTGCCCGTCCTCCGTAGCACTGCGGAGGGTGGATGTTCTCTGCGGTTAAATCAGCGGTCTTTCCCCCGGTGCCGGAAACAATCCCAAAGGGATACAGGCCGGTAGCCACGGGTGAAGCGAAGCGCAACCCGTGGATAAGAATCAAAAATGAAAACCCGCCCCATCGGGGGCGGCGGAACGTAACATGGACTATCGTAGGTTTTGCCGTCGGCGGCAGTTATTCGAAAATTTCGAATAACTGAATCGGCCTGCAATTCGCTATCGGCAAAGATTTGCTTGAGGTGGTAGTTGACTGTGTGGGTTTCGACATCATAAAGCGTGGCCATCATTTTCTGTGTCAGCCATACATTTTCATCGGCGTAAATGGCTTCGACGCTTCCCTCGCCAACGGCGGCCACAAAGGCGGAATCATCCTGAAAGGATCGTCATCGCTCAGCCTGGGGTTGCGAGGAACGAAGCTACCCCAGGTCATGTCCCCGCCAAACAATACCCCGAAAGGGGTTATATCAGTCTGTGTCAAAACATCAACTCCATGGGTAGTGGGGTCATTTGAAATCCGGGAGTGCCTTAATTTGGATTTTCATTTCTTTTTAAGATATTTGTCGATGCGACTGCAAATAAAGGCAAAGAGCATAAGTAACAATGCAAAGACGCCTCCCCATATAGGCCCTCTTGCCGATGCAAGTATCATTTCCCCCTCGCCTTCTTAATCTGATACGACACGCCGACCTTAACCGCGCTTGCAGCATCGGTTACTGGGGGCAATTCCAGAATGACGATAAACTCTTCTGGCTGACCGTATGACCAGCCATAACAGCGTTTGGCTTGGGGATGTCCAGTCAGTTCAAACATTTCAACATCCCCGCTCCAAACAGTCCTGCCGTTGAATGTTTCAGTGATACGCCAGTCTGGACAGGATAGGCCGGACTGGTTACGGAAAGCGTTGCTTTCCGCTGCGGAGAGTGATAAATCAGCGTCATAAATCTGTGAATCTTTTCGCCTCCAATTTGGCGCTGATTCGTGTGAATTCGCGGTTGACGATTTTGTTTCCCGGCAACATTACGTTTCTGACCATCTGTGCTTTAATTAGGTGATGCAAACCAAAATCACCAGTTGGCTGGGGGGAACAGGGGGGGGAACGGGCTACCAGCCCGTCAAGGTCGGCAACCTGCCGACCTTCTTTGGACTTTGGACTCCTTGCCGTGCCGTCGCGGCAGGTCGCGGCAGGTCAAGGTCGGCAACTTGCCGACCTTCTCCACTTATCCAACAATCCATTTATCCAACAATCCAGTTGTCCGTTCAGTCCGTTCGTTACGCGAAGTTACGCGAAGTTACGTTTACTTAAACGCAACAACCAAACCATGCGGAAGCATATTGACGCGAATTGACGCATATTGACGCGAATTGACGTGTAACCCCCAAAACGATTTGAAGCGAATTGAAGCGAATTGAAGTTTAGCTCTCAACCCTCAACTCAAATTCCTCTCAACTAATTCTCAACTCAAGCCTCTCTCAACTAATTCAGAACCGAATGATAAAAACCGTCCAAAAAAGTTTGTCCGCGGCAATTTATCCTGCTAAACAAGTTTCCATGTTAAGGTTGGCAGTCGCCGTCTCCAAACGTTTCACATTGCCATTGTCCCTGGTCTTGTTGCTTTCGCAACATGTGCAGGCGCAAAGCATCCGGCTTCCCTGGAGCGGTTACGGCCATGACGCGCAGCATGATGCCATTGCGCCCGTGGCATCCCAGTCCATCAATCGCATCCTATGGCGAACGCCGGTGGATCTTGATCCTCAATACACCGGGAGCCACAGCAATCTCTACATCCATTATGGCACCCCTCTGATCACACGTTCCAATACGGTCATCGTGCCGGTCAAGACCGGCGCCTCGGGTGGATTCGAGATTGAAGCATTGGCCGGCGCGACCGGCGTCACCAATTGGACAGTGCCCTCGGATTACGTCTTGCCGCCGCATAATTGGGTGCCAAGTTTTTCGCCGGTGCTGACACCGAAAAATCGGGTCTATTTCGCGGGAGCAGGCGGCACGGTTTATTATTGCGACACTCCGGACCTGACGGGCGGCGCGCCCATCATCGGCCAAATCGCATTTTATGGATTGACCCAGTATCTCGCCAGCTCGAATACATACAAATCCAGTGTCTTCATCAATACTCCCATAACCTCTGACCGTTATGGGGATATTTTCTTTGGATTTGAGGTCAACGCCGCCAATCCGCTCAATCTTCAGAGCGGGATTGCGCGGATTGATTACAATGGCGCCGGCATTTGGCTCGCCGCCAGTAATGCCGCGGGCAATACGAGCATCACGAAGGTGGCGATGAATTGTTCGCCGACCTTAAGCACTGACCACAAGACGCTTTACATCGGTGTCAACGGCGGTTCATCCGGTTTTGGTTACCTGACCGGGCTGGACAGCCGCACGTTGACGCCGTTGTACCGCGTCCGCTTGAAAGACGTCAATAACGCCACTGAAGACGCAAACGTGGATGATGATGGCACGGCTTCGCCCATGGTCGGGCCGGATGGCGATGTCTATTATGGTGTGCTCGAAACGCCGGCGAATTGGAACCATGATCGGGGCTGGTTGTTGCACTTCAACAGCACGCTGACTCAACTCAAGATTCCCGGCGCTTTCGGTTGGGACGACACGCCTTCCGTGGTACCGGCCTCGATGGTGCCGTCGTATCATGGCAGTTCGCCATACCTATTGATGACCAAATATAACAACTATGCCGGACAGGGCGGCAATGGGGTGAACAAGATCGCTGTTCTCGATCCGCATAACAGCGAAATAGATCCCATCTCGGGTGCGACGGTGATGAACGAGGTCCTGACCATCGCCGGGCCAACGCCGGATCCACAATATACCAACAGTAATCCGAACGCCGTGCGCGAATGGTGCATCAATTCCGCCGCGGTCGATCCTTTCACAAAATCCATCCTTGCCAATAATGAGGATGGCCGGCTGTACCGCTGGGACATGACCTCCAACATCCTCTCGCAAACAAACGTGCTGACCACCGGCATCGGCGAGGCTTATACGCCAACCATCATCGGGGTAAACGGGGTCGTTTATGCCATCAACAACGCCATCCTGTTCGCGATTGGACAATGAAGATCCGAAAACACCTGACACTTTTCGCATCGTTAGCCGGGTTGCTGCTGCTGGCGGCGCCGGGCAGGGCGGACCTGTCCTTTTCACTCATGCCGGCAGTATTGCCCGGTACGGGAAGCAACGAAGTCGTTTTCGTTGGGACACTCACCAATAACTCGCTGACCAATTTGTATCTCAACAACATCCAGTTCAGCCTCACCAATGCGGCGACGAATTATCTGGCCGGCGACACTAATTTTTTCTTTCAAAATATTCCGGGAATTCTTTCATCCAACGAAATCTACCATGACGTGGCGGTGGGTGTTTTCATCAATCCGTCCGCTCCGGTGGGGACTTTTTCGGGAACGGCCAGTGTGCAGGGGGGAGGGGACGAATTTGCGACAAACGATCTGGCCGATGTCAGCTTTCAAATTTCACTGTTGCCGCCCTCACTGGGTATCGCGGCTGCCAGCACGAACCTCGTCCTGACGTGGCCGGCGCCTCCGGGCGGCTTCATCGTGCTGCAAAACACCAATTTGATGACGGGAACCTGGACGACGAACACGCTTCCCATTTTTACCAATGAAACGACGGAAGGTGTAAATATCACGCCGGGAACGGGTAATTTGTTCTTTCGGTTAAGCTCACCTTGACGTGCCCCGATTAGTAGCGACAGGCATTTTTGCCTGACGTGGAGGCTTCAAATTTTCGGCAGACTGCCTTCGAGCAAATCGCGATATTCCGCGGGAATCTCGCTGCCTTCAACCAAATCCGCGAGCAACCGGCCTCCGACTGCGGCGGGAGCAAAGACCAGGTCAGATCGGGCCAGCTTCAGCCGCCGGATGGCGGCAACGGTGCTGGCCACCGACAGCAGCCGGACATTGGGATTCAAGTCTTTGGCCACCAGCGCAATGAAAGCGTTTTCACCGTCATCCTCGCGGGCGGCGATTACCATCCGCGCGCGTTCGATGCCCGCCTGCCGCAGCATCGCGTCATTGGTGGCGTCGCCTTCGATAATCGGGTGTTCCGTGTCCCCCGTCCATTTTGCGAGGGAGGTAACGATTTGAGCGAAGGGTACGCCGCGCCGCTTGAATTCACGGGCGGTGTTGCGGGCAATGGCGCCTTCGCCGGCCAGGATGACATGATTTTTGAGTTCCATAGCTTTCACTTTTGGGTTGAATAATCGCTCAAATTCTCCGGAAATTTTCGGGCCGAGAGCCGAGGCAATTGCGCTGGCAAAAACACCCAGTCCGACGACCAGAAGCGATACTGCAAACCATCGCGCCTCGGGTGACACGGGCACAATGTCACCGTAGCCCACCGTGGACAAAGAGACAACGGTGTAATAACACGCCGTGCCGAAACTGTCGATCGCCGGCCGAAACCCGCTTCCCAGGAGGTAACTGCCGACCGCGCCATAAGTCAAAACGGCGAAAATACTGCTTAACGAAAACAGAAGGCTGGACAAGGCCGTTCGGCGGGTGAAATGGTGCCGGGTCCACCAGAAAACACCGAGCAAGAGGGCTTGCAGGGCCAGGTTGAATCCCCAGTTGTGGCGCACCACATTGATGGCAACGGCGATGAGCAGGAGCCAGACGGCAAGCGTCCAGGCAAAACTGAGGCGCCGCAACAAGCCAAGGCCCGCCACTAAAAGCATCGTTCCCAGGATGATTTGCGCGGTACCGCCCAGCGCGGACAGTGAATCGGCCAGCCCATTGAGTGCGCGAACGCGCTGAAAGACGTTCAACGGCAGGCTTAATCCGTCGAGAATGTTGAGAAAACCGACGAAAGCCAGAACACAAGCCAGCGGCGCCTGCGGCCAGAGCGCCACCAGACGGCGCTGAACTTCCGCTCTCTTGCACTTAATTCCAAAATTCATTCGTCAGTCCCACTGAATAAAGCAATTGTCCGCCGCCATGTCAATTCGGCGACAAGGGGCACTGTTGATGGCATTATCAAAATTAAAATTTCTGAAAACCTGACGTGGAGTTCCATGCCATCAGCCATTACATTGTCGCATGAAAAAGTTGTTTGTCTCGTGTCCCGGCAAGCTGAGGGTACTTCTCCTTTTGATTGTTTGCTTTGTACGCGGCCTGGCGGCAGGGGAGGATGATCGTGCATCGTCTGAGCCATTTGATTATGCCAACCCTCCATTGCTTACCGGGACCATTTATGCCATTGGAACGACAAATGTCCTGTTCACTTTCCGCCGTTCCGCCACACGCTCGGGAAACACCGTGCGGGTGGAACGTCTCTTCAATTTGCCCAACAATCAGGTGGCCGCGGTGGAACATATCGTTTACGAATCGGGACGCCTGGATTCATATGAAATGAATGATCTCCAGGCCGGCCTGTCGGGAACAATAAAAATTGACGCAGACGCTGACCATCCCGGGCGGCAAAAGTTAATCATCAATTACCATCACGGTGCGGTGGCTAAAAGGAAAAGCGTCGAAGATCTGCCGAAGGACCTGCTGATTGACGATTCGATCTATCCGTTCATCCTGGCCCATTGGGACGAACTGATGCAGGGAGCGCCGTTAAAATTTAGCATGGTCTCGCTTGAGCGGGAAAAGACTTTCGTCCTGACTTTGCGCAAGACCAATGCCGTGAAGCCCAATAGCAGGCCAATGGTCTGGCTGAAAATGACACCGGCCAACCGGATTGTCGCGCACTTTGTAAATCCCATTTATTTCCGCCTCGAACCGGACGGACCGCATCGGATTCTTGAATATATCGGGCGCACTGTGCCGAGGACCAAAAAAGGCGGTTCGTGGAATTATCTGGATGCCGATACCGTTTTCGATTGGAAATGATTTGCGCCAATGAGCGTGCCGGTGAAAAGAGTTGCTATTCATTTTGCCGGCAAAAAAATGGGGGTTTTGCTCAATTTTTAGAACAAGTGAAAAATTTCACAAACTTTTCTTGCGCTGCTGAGAGCAATTTATTTAGTATCTTTGCCCGACACGATTTAAGCGTGTTAAATAGGTGCGGTTTGGCCTTCACGGCCGTTTGAAATGCCTGCAATTTTCCCGAAATGGACAAATTGGTTGCCGTTATGGATCGTCATTGTTCTTGCCCTTGTGGGCGGAGTGGTGACGGCGGCGGTGACTTACTATTTCACGCCCAGCTACACTCGCGTTGGCTATGAGCCAGTGCAGCCGGTGCCCTTTTCGCACAAAGTCCACGCGGGCGCTCTCGGCATCGATTGCCGTTATTGCCATAATGGAGTTGAAAAATCATGGTTTTCAAACCTGCCCGGAGCTTCGACGTGCATGAATTGCCATAGCACCGTGCTGAAAGACGATCCGCGCCTCGCCACGGTCCGCGACAGTGCCGCAACCGGCAAACCGATCGCCTGGGTGCAGGTCCATATCACGCCGGATTATGTGTATTTCAACCATTCGGTACACGTGCGGCGCGGCATCAGTTGCGTCGAGTGCCATGGGCGCGTGGATGAGATGGACACAGTCTATCACGCCAAGTCGTTAAGCATGAGCTTTTGCCTCAATTGCCATCGCGACCCGGCGGCGCATATCCGCCCCGTGGACAAAGTCACGGATTTAAGCTGGGTCTGGAGCACGAATTCCGTTGAGGCCGCGCACGACCAGGCTGTGGAAGGGCAGAAGCTGGTGGACCATATGCGCGTGGAATCATTGCAGAGCTGTTCGGCATGTCATCGATGAAAAATTTACTGAAAAATTTACGATTTACGATTTACGATTTACGATTGAAGTTTCAAAACCGTCGCATTGCGACTTCAAGATGAATTCAAATTCAACCAACGAACATTCCGCGATGACCGGACGCCGTTACTGGCGCAGCCTGGATGAACTCGCGGACACGCCGGAGTTCAAGGAATGGCTGCACCAGGAGTTTCCCAAGGGCGCCAGCGAATTTACAGATGACGTTTCGCGCCGCCATTTCCTGAAAATCATGTCGGCCTCATTCGCGCTGGCTGGTTTGGGCCTGGCGGGCGCGGGTTGCCGACGACCGGAAGAAAAACTGGAACCGTTCGGCCAGCAGCCGGAGAACTATACCTTTGGCACCTATGAATACTATGCGACCGCGATGCCCACACGCACCGGGGCGATTCCGCTGGTCGCGAAATCGTACGATGGCCGCCCGATAAAAGTTGAAGGCAACTCCCTTTATCCCGGTAGCAATGGCGGTACCGACCGCTTTGCGCAGGCGTCCATCCTGAATCTTTACGATCCCGACCGCGCGCGCCGGTTCACGAACAATGGCAAGACGGCCACTCGCGACGAGGCCTTTAGGGCGCTGGATGATTTATACCAAAAATTCTCGGCCAACGGAGGGCAGGGGCTGGCCTTCCTCGCGGAGAGCAGCACCTCGCTTTCGCGGGCGCGGTTGCAAAAGATCATCGCGGCAAAGTTTCCGCAGTCGAAGTGGATTACTTACGATGCGGTTGATGCCGGCATCCATCAACGCGCGGCGACGCTGGCATTTAACCCATCTGTCCGCCCAATCTTCAATTTCGACAAAGCGAAAGTTATCCTGTCGCTCGATTGTGATTTCATTGGCGGCGAGGACAATGCTCACAATAACATCCAAAAATTTGCTGCAAGTCGCAAAGCAAAAGACGGCATGAGCCGGCTTTACAGCGTCGAATCATTGTTCACGTTGACCGGCGCGAATGCAGACCATCGCTTGCGAGTAGCGGCCAGTTTGATTCCACAGATCGCAGCGGCATTATGTTCCGGTGTTACCGATAGGCCTCTAGTGATTCCTGCTGGGGTAGATCCAAAATGGATCACTGAATGCGCCAAAGACCTGTTGGCTAACCGTGGAAAAGTTTTGGTGGTGGCCGGCCAACGCCAGCCAGCCGAGGTCCACCTCTTTGCCAACGCCATCAATTCAACGCTGGGCGCGATTGGCAATACGGTGAATTTGATTCCAGCAACGGAAATTCCTGGCCAAACCATTAACGACATCGCGAGCATCAATGACCTCGATATCACCGCTACCGACACGTTAGTCGTTCTCGGTGGTAATCCCGCATATCATCTGGGTTGGTCGGCGCAACAGAAGCCAAAAAATATTGTCCGCCTCGGTTATTACGAGGATGAGACCGCGCAGATCAGCGACTGGCATTTTCCCGCGGCGCATTATCTGGAATCGTGGGGCGATGCAACGACTGGCGATGGTATTACCGTCGCAATCCAGCCGTTGATTCAGCCGCTCTTTGGCGGATTGACTGAATTGGAATTTTTAGCGCGCCTGGCCAACCAGACGACGACAAATCCGCACCACATTGTCCAGGAGACCTTCGGCAGTAGTGGCGAAGATTGGAAGAAATTTTTATACAACGGCTACCTGGCAGAGTCAGCACGGACACAAGAATTTTTATCGATGGGCCATTCGTTTCCGATCCTGGCGGCAGCTTCCACCCCGTCCGCCAATAAACTCGAAGTCGTTTTCTATCGCGATTCAAAAGTGGATGACGGCTCCTATGCCAACAATGGCTGGATGCAGGAATTGCCGGACCCGATCACTAAAATCGTCTGGGACAATGCGGTGCTGGTCAGCCGTAAAACCGCCAGCGAACTCGGCGTGCAGAACGGCGACGTCGTGGAGATTTCGTTGAACGGAAAGAAAGTTTCCGGCCCGATCTGGACACAGCCCGGATGGCGGATTATTCACTCGGCATCGCGCTAGGTTACGGCCGCGAGAAAGCAGGGCGGGTCGGCACCGGCGTCGGCTTCAATGCTTACAAAATTTTCAACGGTAAATACGTCGAGACCGGCGCCACGATCAGCAAGACCGGAGATTCGCACATCATTGCGACCACGCAGACGCATTGGTCCATGGAGGGCCGTCCGGCGGTGCGCGAGGTGAACCTTGCGGATTTCCAGAAAAATCCGGAGTACGCGGCGGAGATGCACGAGCCGGAACCGCCGATTGTAAAATCTCTTTATCCAAACCCGCTTGATGAGTTGGCGAAAACTGCCTTTCAACAGTGGGGCATGGCGGTGGATTTGACGGCGTGCGTCGGTTGCAATACCTGTGTGCTGGCGTGCCAGAGCGAAAACAATATACCCATCGTGGGCAAGGACCAGGTCTTGCGCGGCCGCGAGATGCATTGGATGCGCATCGACCGTTATTATAACGCGGACCCGAAAACGGAGAAATTCCCCGAGTCATTTGTTTCTGACGGTGAGGAGCAATTTTCGAGCTGGATCGATGAGGTGCAGGCGGTGAACCAGCCGGTGATGTGCCAGATGTGCGAGGCCGCCCCGTGCGAAAACGTCTGTCCCGTGAACGCCACGGTCCACGACCAGGAAGGACTGAACGTGATGGCGTACAACCGATGCATCGGCACGCGTTATTGCTCGAACAATTGTCCGTACAAAGTCCGACATTTCAATTTCCTCGATTACAACAAGCGCCCGCTCACCGAATTGAACGGGCCGGTCTATTCGACGCCTATTTTGCACGAAACCAACGGCAAATGGGACCTGGCGACGTGGTGGAAAGACCGCGAAGCGCCCATGATGGACGAGGAAACGTGGGACCTGATCAAGCTTTCGAAAAACCCTGACGTGACCGTGCGCATGCGCGGCGTCATGGAGAAATGCACTTATTGCACGCAACGGATCGAGCACGCCAAGATTGCGGCGAAAGCCAAAGCTGGCGAAAGCGGCGACTGGCGGCTGTCTGAAGCGAAGGGGACGATCCCCAAGACCGCATGCCAGCAGGCGTGCCCGGCGGGCGCCATCGTCTTTGGTGATATCACTGATCCGGAAAGCACACTGATGAAATGGAAGGGCCAGCCGCAGAATTATCTGTTGCTCGGCAACCTGTTGACCAAGCCGCGCACGAGTTATCTCGCGCGCATCCGCAATCCGAACCCGGCCATGCCGGACTTCCACGTGCCGTTCAGCACGGAGGAATACGAAGAGCGCGGCGGTGAAATGCCTGAGCCGAAAACGAGCTAAAATTTAAATGCCCGAGACCATCACACAAGTTGAATCGCTGAAAACGCTGGCTCCGCCGGCGGAACTGCGCCGTTCGCCGAACATCATCGGCAACCAGGACCTTGGGTGGCTGACGGACAAGCTCACGGCATTTAATGAGGGCAAGACGCCGCTTTGGTGGTGGGTGTTATTTATCCCCGCGGCATTTTGCGCCGCATTCGTGCTGCCCGCGATGCTGACCTATCAGATCTCCACCGGCGTCGGTGTCTGGGGCAACAACAAACCGGTCATGTGGGGCTGGGACATCATCAATTTCGTGTGGTGGGTGGGCGTGGCGCACGCGGGCACGCTCATTTCCGCGATGTTATTTTTGACGCGGCAACATTGGCGCACGGCCATTGGCCGCGCTGCTGAGGCGATGACCGTCTTCGCCGTGATGATGGCCGGGCTTTACCCGGGCATCCACGTGGGCCGCGCGTGGTTCGACTGGTTCATGTTCCCGGTGCCGACGTATGAGGGGATGTGGCCGCAATTCCGTTCGCCGCTGATGTGGGACGTTTTCGCCGTCAACACCTATCTCGTGATATCGTCCGTGTTCTGGTACATGGGATTGATTCCCGACCTGGCGCTGCTGCGCGACCGGGCGAAAACGCCGGTGAAAAAATTCATGTACGGGTTGTTCGCCCTGGGGTGGACCGGCTCGGCACGGCACTGGCATAATTACGAAAAGGCCTATCTCATCCTGTCCGGTTTGGCGACCTTGCTGGTATTCACCGTCAGCTCAATCGTCGGCATGGACTTTGCGACCTCACAATTGGCCGGCTGGCACGCGACGATTTTCCCGCTCTACTTCGTTGTCGGGGCGGTCTATTGCGGCTTCGGCATGATGTTGGTCCTGTTGATACCGCTGCGAAAACTTTGTCATCTCGAGGACATCATCACGATGCGGCACATGGAACGCGTCTGCAAGCTGACGCTCTTGAGCAGCCTGGCCATCGGATACATTTACTTGATGGAATATTTCATTGCTTGGTACAGCGGCGACCCGTATGAACGCTGGGTGTTCAGCCACCGGCTGCTCGGTCACACATATTGGTATGGCGGCTGGATCATGATCGTGATCAACGTCGGCATGACGCAACTGTTGTGGTTCAAGAAAGTGCGGCAAAATCTCATGGTCGTTTTTGTCATCGGCCTGCTCATCAACGCGGGAATGTGGTTCGAGCGCTTCACCATCATCGTAGGTTCGCTTTACCAGGATTTTTTGCCGGCCAACTGGGGTTATTACAAGCAGACGTGGGTGGACGTGCTGACCTATGTCGGCACACTCGGCGTGTTTTTTACAATGTATCTATTGTTCATCCGGTTTTTGCCGATGGTCCCTGTTTCTGAAGTCAAAGGCATCACGCCGCAAGCCGATCCGCATCACCCGCTCGGCGGGGGGAAGGGAGGCAAGCCATGAGCGAAACAAATTATGGCATCATGGCTGAATTTGATTCGCCCGGCGCCGTCCTGGAAGCGGCGAAAAAAGTCCGTGCCGCGGGTTATAGCCGTTGGGACGTTTTTTCGCCGTTCCCCGTCCACGGGCTGGAGAAGGTCATGGGCATGGGCAATTCGCTGGTCGGCTTGTTTTCGCTGGTGTTCGGCGGCGGCGCCTTTCTCGGCACCCTGGGGTTGATCTGGTATTGCAACACGTTTGATTACCCGCTCGTCGTCGGGGGCAAACCGATGTTCAGCCTGCCGATGTCCTTCGTGCCAGCTTACATCCTGCTCGTACTGGCTGCGGGCGTAGGCACATTTATCGGCATGGTCGCGCTCAACCAACTGCCGCGGCACCATCATCCGTTGTTCAATAAGAAGCGTTTTGAACTGGTTTCGCGCGATAAATTTTTTCTGGTGATCGGTTCCGCCGACCCAAAATTTTCCGAAACTGAAACCCGCAAGCTGCTCGAGGAAATTGGCGGCGCGCACATCGAGATTGTGGAGGACAACTGATGCGCCATTTCATCTCTGTCCTCCTGGTCGTGATGGTGCTCTCGGTGGCGGTGTTCGCCATTACCGGGGCGCGCGGACGCATTTCGCGCAAACCGCCAATCGAGGTCTTTTCCGACATGGTTCGCCAGCCGAAATTGCGCCCGCAAAAGCCCGACGCCTTCTTCACCAACGGCGTCAGCTCGCAATTGCCGCCGCCTGGAACCATCGCGCGAAGCGACCCGATCCAAACGACGGAGGGTTCGGTCTATTATTTTGAAGATTCGCCGGTGAACACCGGAAAGATCACCGGGACGACCAATTTTATTGAGAACAATCCGCTGCCGGTGACCGGCGCATTGCTCGCGCATGGCCGGGAACGCTTCGATATCTATTGCTCGCCCTGTCACGGACGTCTCGGCGACGGCAATGGGATCACCAAAAGCATCGGCGACATGCCGGCCGTGGCGAATCTGCACGATCCGCGAATCGTGGGGCTGGCCGATGGCGAGATTTTCAACACGATCACTCATGGTAAAAACACGATGGGCGCGTACGGGCCAATCATCCCCACCGAAGATCGCTGGGCGATTATCGCGTATGTGCGGGCGTTGCAATTGAGCTGGCTCGGGACCACGAACGATTTGTCCGAGGGCCAACAGGCCGCGCTGAAATAAAAAGTTCAGATGCAAAAGCACGAACAAAATGAATTGCCGCCGCCGCTGGAACTCTCCGGCTGGCGCAAGGCGCCGCCCGTCCTGATGGTCATGGGCGGGATTTTGTCGCTGATCGGCCTGGTCGCCAGCCCGAAAGAGTTTGCCTTTTCCTGGCTCGTGTCCTTCATGTTTTTCCTGACGCTCAGCCTCGGCGCGTTGATGTTCGTTTTCATCCATCATTTGAGCGATGCGGGCTGGTCGGTGGCGACGCGGCGCGTCAATGAGCACCTGGCGTCGTTGCTTTTCCCATGGCTGGCGGTTTTATTTTTGCCCATCGGCATTCTTGCCACTGCGTTTCCGCATACAACGGAACTTTACCATTGGATGTCCTTGCCCTCGACGGACCCGAGCGTGGCGGTGAAGTGGCCGGTGTTCACGATTCCCGGTTTCTGGATCACCTCGGCGATTTTCTTTGCCATCTGGTGGCTGATGACCGGGCGGATCAATTATTGGTCGCTGCGACAGGACGTGACCGGCGATCCGGTTTGCAGTTACAAGATGCGTTTTCATTCGGGCTGGGGCGTCGTGGTGCTGGGGCTGCTGATGCTTTGCGCGCCGGTGTTGTGGATGCAGGCCATCGAACATCGCTGGTATTCGGCGGTGTACGGCGTTTATTATTTCGCCAGTTGCGGATGGCTGGCGCTGGCCACGATTTATATCCTGATGGTGCTCCTGCAACGCCAGCGCATCCTGGACCGCGTGCTGCACGACCATTCGTTTTATTTCATCGGCACGTTGCTTTTCGCATTCACGCTTTTCCAGGCGTACAATGAGTTCGCGCAGTATTTCGTGGTGTGGAACGCGAACATGCCGCAGGAAACGTTCTGGTATCTCATCCGCGAAAACGGTTCGTGGTGGGGGATCAGCATGCTGTTGATTTTCGGGCATTTCATGCTGCCGTTCTTCGTGCTGCTGCCGGTCCGGGTGAAAATGAATTTCAAGATCATGGTTCCCGTTTGCTTGTGGGCGTGGTTGATGTCTTTCACCGATCTGGCGTTCAACATCCTGCCCGGCGTCAGCCCGCAAGGTTATCCGTTTCGGTGGATCTGGCTGCACTTCGGCTGCTTTATTTTCATGCTGGGCCTGCTGGCGCATGTGTTCTTGAAAAAATTCCTGAGCCATCCGCCGTATCCGCAACGCGACCCGCGGGTCCTTGAAGCAATGGGCATCGGGCATGAAGCGGAAGAATTGCCGGACACGTTGCCGGATGAAGGAGGCGCGCAATGAACAAGAATGATTACGCCAGCATCAATCGCGCGAGCGGCGCGGCGGTGGGATTTGTCATCGTCAGTTTTTTGTTCGTGGCGCTGGTCATCATCGCGAAACTTTCCGTGCAGGCCCCGGCGATTGATGCGGATCGCGACGCGGTCATTGCGAACACGTTGATGAATATTCACAGCAACGAAGTGGTGTCGCTGAATGATCCCGGATGGGTGGACAAGCAGCGGGGCATCGTGCGATTGCCGATCGATACGGCGCTGCAGATGTCGGTCGAGGAGTGGCAGAACCCGGCGCAGGCGCGCGCGGATTTATTGGCGCGCTCGCGAAAGGCGACGGCGCCGTTGCCGAAGGTGGCGCCGAAGCCGAGTATTTTTGAATGATTTAATTCATTGGAATTCATTGGAAATAATAATTTGGAACAGATTAACGAGCGAAATGATTATAAGAGGTTGAATGACAGTAACTAAGAGCGGTTTTTAACAAGTTTTAATGAACGAGAACGAAAAAATTGATCCGGCCATAAGCGCCTCCTGTGTAGCGTCTTGTGATGCTTCATTGCGTGTGCCGCTGCTGGCGCTCTTTGGCGGAGCGGCGTTGTGGCTCGTGGTGGGGCTGGCACTGGAATTGGCCGCTTCGCTGACATTCCACATGCCGTGGATGTATGCGGACCACTCCTGGCTGGCGTATGGGCGAATCCAGGCCGCTGCCAATGATGCGGTCCTCTACGGTTTTGTCATGCCGGCGGCGCTGGGGGTCATTCTGTGGATTTTTACGCGTTTGAGTGAGGCTGAACTGGTGCTGCCGCTGGTGCCGGTGCTCGCGGCGAACATCTGGCATCTTGGTGTTTTTGTCGGGCTTGTGGCCATTTTCATCGGGGACAGCACTGGTTTTCAGTGGCTGGAATTTCCGCGCGGCGCTTCTGTTCTTATATTCGCCGCGTACATGCTAATCGCCATTTCCGCGATGGCGACATTTGGGGCCCGGCGCGAGCGCAAGCTGCAGCCGGCGCATTGGTTCCTGCTGGCGGCGTTGGTCTGGTTCCCGTGGATTTACACGACGGCGAATATATTTCTCGTGGCCTGGCCAGTGCGCGGCGTGGCGCAGGCGGTGATCGATTGGTGGTTTTCGAACAACCTGATTTTCGTCTGGTTGACGCTGGTGGGGCTGGGGACGGCGTTCTATTTGCTTCCGAAATTCGCCGGGCGCGGGCTGCATAATCCCGACCTGGCGCTGTTCGGATTTATAACGTTTGTTTTGTTCGCAACCTGGTGTGGGATTCCACAGGGCGCGCCGGTGCCGGCCTGGTTGCCGGCGGCCAGCACGTTTGCCTCCGTGATGCTGGTCGTTCCGATTCTTTCCTTCTTTCCGGTCTTTGTCAAAACTGTCTGCGGGGTGAAGTCACCCTGCAAAGGCGGACCGTTTTGTCACATTAAATTCGGCATGACGGCCTTCATTTTGTCGGCCCTGATGCTTCTGCCGCTGGGCTGCCCGCATTTTGGTTCCTGGGCAAGCATGACGTGGTACGCGCAGGCCCAGACGTTTTTGCAAATCCTGGGTTTTGCCAGCATCGTCATCTACGGCGCGATCTATGAGCTGATGCCGTCGGTGATGGGAATGGAGTGGCCGTTCAAAAAATTCATCCGCTTGCAGCATTGGGCATTCATGGCTGGGGTTGTGCTGTTGGTCGTGCCGCTGGCCATCGGGGGGATTGCGCAGGGAACGGACAATTTTAATTTTCAATCCGCCCTGCCATACATCCGCGTCAGCACCCTGGGGTTGTTGTTTCTGTTTCTGGGCAGTTTGATGTTTGCCGCGAATATATTTGTCATGACGATGAAATGGAAATTGGCGCTGATGAAACAATTTATCGCCGTCGTGCGACCGCCGCGTGAATTGCAGGAGGTGAAATCATGACGAGCAGTTGCCGCATTTTCCTGGTTTCATTCATCGCGCTGGGGCTTTCCTGGGGCGGATTCGTCATTGCGCCGATGGCGCAGCTTGGCACGCTGAAGCAGACGGGGGTGCTCAATTCATCCGAGATTTATCCCGAACAGCGTCCTGGCGACGCCACGCTCGGCCTGCAGGTTTACCGCCGGTACGGATGCGCCGCGTGCCATACAACCCAGCTTCAGCAGGACGGAGTGACGTGCGACGTGGTGGTGACGGGCATGGGCAAAAATCCCGCCGCCGTCAGCAATCTGCTTTCGTCGCTTTCATTGAAAGATCTGGACAAGGATGATGCGCAGGCCGCGTCTGACCAGATCACGGGCGCGGGCGGCAAGACGGAGATCCACATCGTTCCGACGGGCGGGGACGTGGCGCGAGGGTGGGGGGTCCGCCGGAGCGTTTCTGAAGATTTTCTGTGGGACTATCCCGTGCAGCTTGGCAGCCTCCGGATGGGGCCTGACCTTGCAAATGTCGGCGGCCGGCTCGGCAACGCCGGCTGGCAATTGGAACACCTGTATGCGCCACAATCGGTGGTGAAGGATTCGGCGATGCCGCCATTCCGGTTTATGTTCATCGTGCAAAAAATCGCCGGCGCGCCGTCGCCGGACGCTTTGCAATTGCCGGAAGGATTCGGACCACCACCCGGTTACGAGGTGGTGCCGTCGAATGCGGCCAAAAATCTGGCGGCGTATCTGTTGAGCCTGCACGCGGATGTTCCGCTGCATGACGCGCCGTTCACGATGGCTGCCGCGGCTCGCGCAACGAACGCGCCAAACGCCCAAGTGAAAAAATGATGAGTGACGATTTGAAAGAGCATTCGATCGCGACGGAAAGGGAATCTTCCGGCGGAGGGTTCGCCGTGCCGGTTTGGATTTTTTGCCTGGCGCTGTTGTTGTTGTTCGCGGGCGGCGTTTATTTCGACGAGAACAGCGGCTGGTTCAACGCGCAGGTCTATGCCCCGTACACGGATGTCAACGAAGTGGAGGCGTACCAGCCGGTATCGGGCGCGGCGGCGGTCCTGGCGCAGGGCAAGCATACTTACGATACGATTTGCGCGGCCTGTCACGGGCCGGATGGCGCGGGCAAACCGGGTCAGGCCCCGCCGCTGGCCGGCTCGGAATGGGTCAATGCCGCCGGGCATCAACGGATTGTCGAGATTCCACAACTTGGCCTCAACGGGCAGGTGACGGTGGAGGGCCAAAGCTGGAATCTTTCCATGGCGCCGATGGGCGCGGGGCTGTCGGATTCGGATTTGGCGGCGGTGCTGACGTATGTCCGCAGTTCCTGGGGTAACAAGGGTGAGGCGATTTCGGCTGACGATGTGAAGGCAGTGCGCGCGGGTATTGCGGGACATCCGGCCATCGCCGGTGATGCGGGGTTGAAGGCGATTAAGGAATAAGTCAGTAGTTAGTGGTCCGTAGCTTTAAAATGTGTGGGCCGCATCTCGTCATAACCCTCGTGTCATGCAGGTCGTTTTTCGGCGTTCACGACGGAATAAGCAATCGCGAAGCGTTTGGACTGCGATGCTTCAGCATCGCTTTCGGGGATGGCTTTGAAACAAAGAAGAGCCTTGCCAAACTGGGGCGATTGTTCGTGAAAGAAAGCGGCGGTCAACCGCGCGCAGTCCAAACGCTTTGCGAATATTTAGCTCACCGGAAAACGCTTGCCGTCTTGGACTGCGGCTGCCCGGCACCCTGAAGGGTGAACACCGAACGCGATTTTTCAGACACGCTCCAAGGGAGATTTGCAAATTTAACCGTGCTGTCTAACCGCACGTTCAAGGCATCGCCGCCTTGATCAATTTCAAAAGGCCGGCATGATTTTCGACGGCTTTGAATTGTGGAAACTCCTTCTTCACATTGTCAGGGGCATGGATGAGGAAACCAACATTGGCTTCCAAGAGCATTCCCGTGTCATTGTACGAATCGCCCGCGGAAATGACGTGGTAGTTTAGTTGCTTCAAAGCCGCGACGGTTTTTCTTTTCTGGTCCGCGATACGCAATTGGTAATCCATGATGCGGTCGTTCTCGACGACGAGCTGATGGCAGAGCAGGGTGGGCCAGTTGAGCTGGCGGAGCAGGGGAACGGCGAATTGTTCGAAGGTGTCCGACAAGATGATGACCTGGGTGATCGAACGCAGTTCATCCAGAAACTCTTTTGCGCCGTTGAGGGGCTGGAGCGAGCCGATGACGCTTTGGATGTCGGATAATTTTAGTTGGCGCTTTTCCAGGATGGCCAATCGTCCGCGCATGAGTTTGTCGTAGTCCGGCTCGTCGCGAGTCGTGCGGCGCAATTCGGGGATTTTCGTCTTTTCGGCGACGGCGATCCAGATTTCCGGCGTCAAGACGCCTTCCATGTCCAGGGTGACGATTGATTGTTTCACGCGCGGAGTTTTCCAAAAAACGTTCAAGGTGTCGAGCGGATCAGTGGGCGAAAGAGGGAAAAATCCGTCTCCCACATGAGTTTACCCCGATCACCCCTCCCCATGAACCCTGCGGACCCTCACCTCACCCTGACCCTCTCCCCTGGGGAGAGGGAACTGGGGAAGAAAACGGAAAGAAACATTCAACATTCAACATTCAACATCGAACACCCAAGGTGGATTTCTCCGTGAACCTCAAGAGAAAGAGAGGGGTGGTCTCTGGTTTAAGGTTGCCCCGACCTCCCCTCACCCTAACCCTCTCCCCAGAGGAGAGGGAACCCGCATTCGCTGCGCTATGGCGCGGCAGGCAGGGAGAGGCCGATTTGCGGCGATTGGGTGCCTGAAAGAATGCGGCAGGTTCATGGTTTCAATGCGCGGGAGAATTGGTTGTGTGCAGAAGTTGATCGAGTTGCGCCTGCGCCTGGGGAAAATCCGGTTGATCGGTCAGCGCCGCTTTGAAATGGTCCGCCGCCGGGCCGGGAGCGCCGTGTTGTGCCAGAAAAACGCCAAAATCGAATTGCATCACCGAATTTCCCGGGTCCAGGCGGACGGCGGTTGCCAGGTGGTTCGATGCTTCGGCAGCATTGCCTTGCCCGACATCCAACATTCCCAAATCGAATTGCGCCATGGGATAATCCGGTTCCAGCCGGATGGCTTCGGAATAAAATTCCGCGGCGGCTGATGTCTTGCCGATGTTCTCGAGCGATTTGCCCAGGCAATCATCCGCCGCGTAATTGTCCGTGGTCACCTGGGTGGTGTGCAGAAAGAGGGTCAGGCTGTTTTTCCAATAGCTCAATTGGATGGTGGTGACCGCCAGGCAAGCGGCTAAAGCGAGGCCGGCGGCGATGGGCAGAAATTTTTTTCTTTCCGGCCAGCGATGGAAGAGGTCGTTCATGCCCCAGGCCACGAGGATGAAAATCCCGATGGAGGGGAGATAGGAATAGCGGTCGGCCATGGATTGGACACCGACCTGCACCACGCCGATGGCCGGCACCAATGTTCCCAGGAACCAAAGCCAGCCCACGGCCAGATAGGGAAATCGTTTCCCCTGCCAAATAAAAATCACCGTCAGGACCGCCAGGACGATGAAGACGCCGATGACAGCGCCCAGCGGCCAGGAATGGGGATACGGATAAATCAAGGCCAGGTCAGTGGGCCAAAATATTTTGGAGATATAACGGACATAAGAGATCGCGGCATTTTCCAGGCGAAAGGGCAATGCCAGGGAAGCGCTTGACCAACGCGCCTGGCTTTGGACATGGATGGTGATGAGGCATGAGGCCAGCGTGAGGGCAAAAAACGGAATTTTCTCCAAAAGCAATTTGGATATATTTTGACCCCAGAACCTGGACCCCGGAACCGAAATCCTATTGAGCGGCCAAAAATCCAGTAACAAGAGGACGCACGGCAACGTCACCACCATCGGTTTTGACATCAGGCCGCAGGCGAAGAAAAAAAGCGCCAACCAGTAGAATGGTGACATCAACCTGCAAGTGCCATTGGAGCGCGGCTCTGTGAGCGGCAGCATGTTGGAATTCTCGTGGTCGCTGCGGGTCACAGACCCGCGCTCCGAAGGCAAGTTCGTTGGAAGGCGAAAGCCGGCCACATATTTTGTGTACGCCAGCAGCGTGAGCATCCAGAAAAATGCGCTGAGAAGGTCTTTCCGTTCGGAGGCCCAGGCGACCGATTCGACGTGCAGCGGATGCCAGGCGAAGGCCGCCGCGACGAAGGCGCTGCGCCAAATCGCGCCGGTGAGATTTTTCAGCAGCAAAAAAAGGAGGAGCGCGTTGGCGGTGTGGAACAGGAGATTCACGAGATGATGGCCGGCGGGATTCAACCCGAAAAGCTGGCAATCGATCATGTGAGAAATCCACGTGAGCGGATGCCAATTGGCATTCTCCGCGCTCTGAAACGCCCAGAGGATGCCGCTCCAGGTCAGGCCATGATTCACGTGCGAGTTGCCGAGGATATAATCCGGGTCGTCGTAATTAATGAAGCTGTGCCCCAGGATCGGCAGATAGACGAGCAGGGTGATGATGGCCAGTCCGAAAGTGATGATGGCCGTCGAACGTTTTTGGATAGCCTCGGCAATGGTCATGGTGAATCAGAATTTCACCATGGTCCGGCGGCGGCTGGAAAACTGGCAGGCTTCGGTATAGCCGACGCTGTGCGCCAATTGGACGGCTTCGGCAAAATTCATTCCCACCTCCGGCGGCGCATGGGCATCCGAGCCGAAGGTGATGGGGACACCTTTCTGAAAGGCGAGGCCGAGGATTTGGCGGCTGGGATAAATCTCTTTGCAATCTTTGCGCAAGCCGGCGGTGTTGAGTTCGATGGCGCAGCCGGATTTTTTGGCGGCCTCGAGAAATGTTTCATAGAGCGGCGCGCAGTTGGCTTGCGGGCGATGGCCGAATTTTTTTGGCAAATCCGCATGGCCGATGATCTCAAAGAGCTTTGATTCAGCCGCGAGAGCAAGCCGCTCGAAATAAGTCCGCCAGACCTCGAAGGAATCGCGGTGGTTCCATTCGGAAATTTTTTGCGGATCGTCGATCGCCCACGAGTCGGAGACATAATGCACGGAGCCGATGAAATAATCCCACGGATGCATCCCCGCGAGTTCGCGGATCCAGTCCTCATGGCCGGGAAGGTAATCAACTTCCAACGCGAGGCGGATGGTGAGTTGCGGGAATTTTTTTTGCGCCGCGCGGACTTTGGCGACATATTCATCCAATTGCGAAAGATTCATGCGCCAGACATCGAAATCATCCTGGCGCATGGGCGAGTGGTCGGAAAAGCCGATTTCGGTGAGGCCGATTTCCAGCGCATGACGGGCGTACTCTTCCGGCTCGCCGGCGGCATGACGGCAGAGCGGCGTGTGCATGTGATAATCGAAAGGCACGCCGCAGTTTCCGGTTTCCGGTTTCCGGTTTCAAGCGCTCATTGAAGGAAAACAAGTTATGGAATCCCGAAAGTATAGCAGAGGACATGAGTCCGCTCTGATTTCATTCAAAAACGGAAGAAAAGATGGAGCCGACTAATGTCGGCTGCTACGCAAAATGGAGTTTGCAGAGGTCTCCGAAGGGATGCAGGCCTGTAGCCATGAGTGTAGCATAGCGGGACCCGTGGACAAATTCCGGCCCAATTGGGGAATGGCGCTCAGTTAAGAAATGAAGATTATAACTTATTAAGGTACAGCAACTTCAGAGACAGAAGATACCGCTCCTACGGAGCTCAAAATTTACAAACGTTCGGTTCTACAAATATGTCGCACCTACGGCGCTAAGGACGGAAAGCTGGGTTGGGGTGATGATTCGTTCTCGCATAAGGCAAGTTATCAGATTCTTGCCTGGGCATCAATTCACTACCGACTTCCGTCGAGACGAGCGCATCTTGCCATTTGACCGTTCAGCTTTTACGCGGATATTGAAGCATGAGGTTGTGTGAGTCTGCTGGAGCAGTAGTGACAAAAGCATTTGTCCAAATCTTGGGGTTCAACCGGGGAAAGGAAATCATCGTTCATGGCCGGCTATGCGCCAGGAATCCAGGAAGAACAACGCAGGCAATGATGCCGGCCCAAAAGATGACCCGGTTTCTGGTTTTATTCTGTGCCAAGGCGCCCGGTCCTTATCTCCATACCTGACTATCGCATGAAGCGGGGATTTCGCATCTTTTTCCTTGAGTTCAACGGCGGGGCTTGCGAATAACATGCAGCGGAAGACATCACCAAAACGCCATGGCCAAATTTTTAAGCCAATATTCCAAATGGATCATCGCCATTTTCGGATTTTTGGTCTTTGGCCTGACGCAGACGAGTTGGTTGAAGACGTTGCCGCTTTGGGAACGAATCGAAGGAATTTCCGTCGATTTCCGTTATGCCGTTCGCGGCGGCCAGCCTCCTGATCCGAATATAATCTTAGTGGGCCTTACCTCCACGTCGTTTCAACTGGATGACCTTTCATCAAACGAAATTGCCGCATCACCCACCTTGCAGTTGATGCAACAACCGTGGCCGTGGGACCGGCGGGTTTATGCGGCCATTCTCGACAAATTGATGAGCGGCGGGGCCGAAGTAGTAATGTTCGACTTCGTTTTCGCGAGCCAGACGGACGGCGATGATGAGTTTGCGCAAGCATTGCAAAAAAATAAAGACCATGTCGTCATCGGTGAAATGTTTGCGGAGGAAGAAGGTTCGGGCAGCAAAACAAAGAAATTAACCGCACCCAATCCGGATTTGATCTTATCGGACACGGATGCGGTGGTGGGCCTGGTGAACATGTGGACCGATCCCGACGGTGTCGTGCGTCAGGTGAAATATCATACGTCCATCGAACATGAGTCAGGATTGGATCAATTTGGTTTTCCCGAAGATCTGACCCACATCTCCGCAATGGCTGTAAAAAAATTTACGGGACAGGACTTGGCGCCCGGCGATGACGCTTTGCATTACATTGATTTTCAGGGAACCGCCGGAACGTACCGTCCCTTGCCGGTTGAGCAAATGTTTGTCAACGAGTTATGGCGCACAAATTTTCAAGGCGGGATGGTCTTCAGCAATAAAATTGTCATCGTCGGTCCGATGGCCGAAATTTTTCATGACAACCATCAGACCTCGGTTGGCGACATGCCCGGCCCCGAACTCCAGGCGCAGATCATCGCCGCGCTCCTGCGCCGTTCCTGGCTGGCAGGGACCAGCTCGCCCATCGATTTTGCACTGGCGCTTCTAATGCTATGGATCGGGTTGGAAATTTGTTTGAGGATCAAAAACGCGATCGTCAAACCCATTTTGATCACGGGGACGGTCTTTGTCTTTTTTGTCATCTGCCAGTTGGCGTTTTCCCATTACAAGCTTGTCCTGCCGATGACCCCGCCGCTGTTTTGCCTCATCGTCCCCAGCGCCTTCGGCATCATGTTTCAATTTGTCCTGGAACAACTCGAGCGGGTGCGCACCCGGAACGTGCTCGAACGCTACGTCTCGAAAAATGTCGCCAAAACAATTTTGGAGGACCAGCGCTCCTTCCTCGAGTCGTTGAGCGGGCGGAAAAAATCCGTGACCGTTTTGTTCAGCGACATCCGCGGATTCACTTCCATGACGGAAAATTCCGACGCCGGGAAATTGGTGGCGCAACTCAATGAATATTTTTTGGAGATGGTCGGCGTCGTCCTGAAGGAAAACGGGACCCTGCAAAAATTTATCGGCGACGCGATCATGTCCGCCTGGGGCGACACGCACAGCGAGGGTCTGGCCGAGGACGCGCGCCGCGGAGTGAGCGCGGCGCTGCAGATGCGCGCGGCGCTGGTGAGGTTGAACGAGCGCTGGGGCACCCAGCCCGACCGCGCGAAATTAAAAATCGGCATCGGGGTAAATCACGGCGAAATCATCGTCGGCAATATCGGCCACCCGCAGCGCATGGAGTTCACCGTCCTTGGGGACGGCGTGAACCTGGCCTCGCGCCTGGAAAGCTCCACAAAGCAATTTCACACGGACATTCTCGTCGGGGAAGAGGTGGAAAAATTGACGCGCGAATTTTTCATTTACCGGAACGTTGGCGCCATCGCCTTCAAGGGCAAGACCAGGCCGATCGAGACGTTCGTGGCGTTGAGCGACCGGTCGCAGCCGCCGCCGGCCTGGCTGGCGAAGTATCACGAGGCCATTCAATTATATCGGGGCAGAAAATTTGACGCCGCCCTGGCAAAGTTCCGGGAGGTTCAGCAGGAAATCGGCTCGGAAGATTTCTTGTGTGAGATGTACCTCGAGCAATGCGAGAACCTGTTTCACCAGGGCCTCAAGTCCGCCTGGGATGGCTCATTCACTCTTTCGGAGAAATAGCGGACCCCTTGTCAGCCAACAACTTACGCAGGTGGGAAAATTGGAGAAAAACACCTTTATTTTTGAGTGTTTATCTTGTTTTTACTCCCAAAGATGTGCGCGAAAAGTATTGACGCTTATGTGAAAAAATATTAATTTAATCCCGGTTCGGCGGGGTTTCCGCCAGCCATAGCAGGCGAGGAATTTTCAGAGTTGAAGCTAATATGAAAAAGCTGTGTACGCTGGTTCTACTGTGCGGATTAGTTTTACAGTCGGCAAGTGGCGCTGTTGATTTAAAACAATCGAAATTTTCTCAAGTCGTCAACGACGTCGAAATCATCTCTTCCAACACCCGGCATGCCGCCCAGGTCAATGACGTCTTCAAAATGCCCGACGTGTTGCGCACCGGCACGGGCGCCCGCGCGGAAATGATCGCGGACGACGGGACCATCACGAGGGTTGGCGCGAACACCATTTTTTCCTTTGACCCCACCGAGCGCACGATCGATTTGCAACAGGGCAGCCTGCTGTTTCATTCTCCGCACGGCAAAGGCGGCGGGACCATCCGCACCGGCTCCGCCACGGCGTCGGTGCTCGGCACCACCATCATCGTCACCACCACTCCAAACGGCGGGTTCAAAGTTCTTTGCCTTGAAGGAGTGGCCGAGGTCCGTTTCCTGAACGGTTTGCACGAAACCCTGGAGCCGGGGCAGTTGGCCTTCGTCCTGCCGGGCGGCCAGGCGTCCCCCATCATCGTCTTCCGCCTCGACGTCGAGACCCAGGGGAGTTTGCTCGTCACCGGTTTTAACGATCCGCTGCCGTCGTGGCCGCAGATCGAAGCGGAGATCACCCGGCAACTCACTCTCTTGTTGAACGGTTATGCGGATGATACCGACCTGAGCGTGGGTGATAACGCCACGCCGCAATCGGTGCAGATCGTGATGAACATCATCGATGGTGGTCAACCGACAACTTCCGATGCCGCGATCATCGGTTCCGACCACACGCCCAACCAGACGATCCCTGAAAACTACTCGCCCCTGGATCCGCAGCACACCCAGACTGGTTCGTTCACGCCGCCGGGAAATTTTTCCGAAGGGCTGGCGTTCCTGGGATTGACCACGCCGGCGTCCGGCTTCACCGGAAACAATATCGACATCGATACGAAGAGCATCGACCTGAGCATGTTTTCCGGAGACTCCGATTTCGACATTATGGCATCAGGCAACCTGAGAATCTGGCAGTCGGTGGATTTTAATGATGGTGAAGTTGCGGCTGCCGCAGAAGACTCAGTAGGGTTGCCCTCGACCGTCGCGCTCTTCGCCGGCGGAGCAATGGAGATTGCGCCGGACGCCACATTGGAAGCCGACACGGGAACGTTTGGATTGGTAGCCGGCAGTTTTGCGACGCTGAACACCAGCGATGGCTCGATCATCGCCAACAACACTCTTGAAGGAGTCAGCGTCCTGAACTATGACGGCGACGTCGATATCCTGTCCCAATCGGATTTGACGTGGGAGAATGACGGTTACTATGACGGCTACGTTTATGCGGGTAACGATGTAACCATCCAAAGCGATGCCGCTTTAACCCTGGGCCAGGGAGAGTCTGTTACCACGCTGGGTGGTGGATACGAGTACGATTTCGAGGCCGAAGCGGGCGGCTCGATCACTCTATCCGCGGTTGACGATTTGACCATGAACTTTGCCGACGTCGACGCGGGTGGGGACGTCAGTATTACCAGTGGCGGAACTCTCGGGAGCCTCACCTACGGTGGAGACATTTATATCAACGATACGGAAATTTACGCCGGAGACAACGGTTCCACCGGTGGCAACCTCAATATTACTTCTTACGATGGCAATGTCACATTGAGCGATGATTATGAGGTCTATGCCTATTCCGGCGACACCTCAGACACCGGCAACGTGAATGTTTATGCCTATGGAAACGTGGGCGTGAAAGGGGCATATATATATGCGGACCAAAATGTGGATATCAGCGCCGATGGATCGCTTTCAGCGACCGCCGATGGCACAGACACGTACGGCAGCGGGGCCATTGATATCGAAGATGCCTATGAGATATATGCGGGTTACGAAAATGACGTCTCCGGCTCGGTCTCCATCACCGCTCCCAATGGCGGGATCAATTTATATGACGATGACATTTATGCTTACAACGATGATTCCAGTTCTTATGATGGGAAAATCTGCATCCGTGCCGGGGACAACATTATCATTAATGATACCGACCTCTATGCCGACGGCAATGTCAACATCACCAGCGGCGGGACGATATCAGAATCCGCAGACCTCACTACATCCGGAAGCGGGGCGGCGATCGACATCGAGGACACGGACATTTATGCGGGTTATGACGATTCGACCTCCTATTCCGGCGGCTCGGTCAATATCGAGGCTCAAAATGGCGACGTTTATGTGAATGACGCTGACATTTATGCCTATTACGGAAACGATTCCGATGGGGACATCAATATTTACGCCACAGGCAATATCACTGTTCAGGACGCGGACTTCTATGCCAGCGGCAGCGTCAATATCACCAGCGGCGAATCTGCTTTTGGCCTAAACCTTTCTTCCCCATCCGGCTACGGAGACGTTTACATCGATGATGCGGACATTTACGCCGGTTACGATACGGATTATGGCGGATCGGCAAATATTTATGCCGATGGAAACGTGACCATTTATGATGCCGATATCTACGCCTATGACAGTGTGAACATCATTGGCGGTGGAGCCTTGGTGGAAGCCGGGGAAATCATTCCGCCGGCGGGGACCGTTGATATCGAGGATGCGGACCTTTATGGGGGTTATGATGCATATTATGACGAAACCTCCTATGATGGCGGCGACGTCAACATTACCGCTTACAATGGAAATGTGATCATAGCTGATGATTCTGAAATATATGCTTATTTAGGGAACAACTCTGATACTGGCAATGTAAATGTATATGCCGCCGGGACCGGGGACATTGAATACACATATATTGATGCCGGCAACAATGTGAACATCGAAACCGGGGATTCATTGACCCTGGGTGGCTATGAAAGCGACGAGATCGACGCCGGTGGCTCGATCAGCCTCCTTTCCGACACTAGCGATGTTTATGTGGATTATGATCTTTATGCCTACGGCGACGTGGATATCACCAGCGGCAGTTCCGTCGGGACGGGGGGGAATATTGACATTGAAGATGCGGAGATTTACGCCGGAGACGATGAGTATGTTGACAAAACCGAAATTGCTTCCGGCCCCGGCGGCAACGTCAATATCAACGCTTATAACGGCAACGTGACGATCAATGGCTCGGATATCTATGCCTATGTCGATAGCGGCACTGATACCGGCAACGTGAATGTTTATGCCTATGGAACCGGTGACGTGGAGGACAGCTCTATCTATGCCGATGGCGACGTGAATATCGAGAGTGTAGGTTCGCTGACGGTTGGGTATAACGAAAGCGATGATATCGAGGCAGGCGGCTCGATTAGCCTCCTTTCAGATACCAGTGACGTTTACGTGGATTATGATCTTGATGCTGATTTGGACGTGGATATCACCAGCGGCAGTTCCGTTGGAACCGGGGGGAATATTGACATTGAAGATGCGGAAATTTACGCCGGAGACGGCGGCACCGCCGGTGGCAACGTCAATATCAATGCCTATAACGGGAACGTGACAATGAACTATGATTATGAAGTGTACGCCTATTCCGGCGACACCTCGGATACCGGCAACGTGAATGTTTACGCCTATGGAAACGTGGGCGCGGAAGAGTCATATATCTATGCAAACGGAAATGTCGATATCAGCGCCGACGGCTCGCTTTCGGCGACCGCCGATGTCTCTTTGACATCCGAAGAAACTGAAACTTCCGGCAGCGGGGCCATTGATATCGAAGATTCCTATATATATGCAGGTTACGACGATGACATCCCTGGAGGTTCGGTATCCATCACCGCTCCCAATGGCGGCATCAATTTATATGACGATGAGATCTATGCCTACAGCGAAAATTCCAGCGCCGGCATAGGGACGATCACCATCAGCGCCGGCGATAACATTATCATAAATGATTCCGACCTGTATGCGGGTGGCAATGTCAACATCACCAGCGGCGGAACGATTTTGGAATCCGCCGATCTCACCTCATCCGGAAGCGGAGCGGCGATTGACATTGAGGACACGGACATTTATGCGGGTTATGGTGATTCGACCTCCTATTCCGGCGGCTCGGTCACTATCGAGGCGCAAAACGGCGACGTTTATGTCAATGACTCTGACATTTATGCCTATTACGGAAACGACTCCGATGGGGAGGTCAGCATTTACGCCACAGGCAATATCACTGCTCAAGGGGGGGACGTCTATGCCAGCGGCAACGTCAATATCACCAGCGGCGACTCTGTTTTTAACCTTGGTCTTTCCCCCTCATCCGGCTACGGGGACATATACATCAACGATGCGGACATTTACGCCGGTTACGATACGGATTATGGCGGGTCGGCAAATATTAATGCCGGCGGCAACGCGACCATTTATGATGCTGATATATACGCCTATGACAATGTGAATATCACTGCCGGTGGGGCCATTGTACAAGGCGGGGAGGTTTCTACGCCTGCCGGAAGCATTGATATCGAGGATGCGGACCTTTATGCGGGCTATGATGCGTACGATGGTGAAAACTCCTATGACGGTGGAAACGTCAATATCACCGCCTATAATGGGAATGTGATCATAGCTGATGATTCTGAAATATATGCTTATTTGGGGAACAACTCTGATACTGGCAATGTCAGTGTATATGCCGCCGGGACCGGGGACGTTGAAGAAACCTATATCGATGCCGATAACAATGTGACCATCGAGACCGGGGATTCATTGACTCTGGGTGGCTATGAAAGCGACGAGATTGACGCCGGTGGCTCGATCAGCCTCCTTTCCGACACCAGCGATGTTTATGTGGATTATGATCTGTATGCCGATGGCGACGTGGATATCACCAGCGGAAGTACTGTTGGGACGGGAGGCAACATTGATATCGAAGATTCGGAGATTTACGCCGGAGACGATGAGTATGTTGACAAAACCGAAATTGCTTCCGGCCCCGGCGGCAACGTCAATATCAACGCTTACAACGGCAACGTGACGATCAATGGCTCGGATATCTATGCCTATGTCGATAGCGGCACTGATACCGGCAACGTGAATGTTTATGCCTATGGAACCGGTGACGTGGAGGACAGCTACATTTATGCCGATGGCAACGTGAATATCGAGAGCGTGGATTCGTTGACGCTTGGATATTACAGTAGCTATGAAATCGACGCCGGTGGCTCGATCAGCCTCCTTTCAGATACCAGTGACGTTTACGTGGATTATGATCTTGATGCTGATTTGGACGTGGATATCACCAGCGGCAGTTCCGTTGGAACCGGGGGGAATATTGACATTGAAAATGCGGAAATTTACGCCGGAGACGGCGGCACCGCCGGTGGCAACGTCAATATCAATGCCTACAACGGGAACGTGACCTTGAACTATGATTATGAAGTGTACGCCTATACCGGCGACACTTCGGATACCGGCAATGTGAATGTTTACGCCTATGGAAACGTGGGGGCGGAAGAGTCATATATCTATGCAAACGGAAACGTGGATATCACCAGTGGAAGCACCGTCGGGACCGGAGGCGACATTGATATCGAAGATTCGGAGATCGAGGCCGGAGACGGCGGTACCATCGGCGGCAATGTCAATATCAATGCTTACAACGGGAACGTATATATGTATGATAACGAGATTTACGCCTATGTCGAGGGCGGTACTGGCACCGGCAACGTGAATGTTTATGCTTATGGGACCGGCGACGTGGAGGACAGCTATATCTCTGCCGACGGCAACGTGAACATCGAGAGCGTGGGTTCATTGACGGTTGGATATAACGAATACGATGATATTGAAGCGAGCGGTTCGATCAGCCTTCTTTCAGATACCAGCGATGTTTATGTGGATTACGATCTTGATGCCGATTTGGATGTGGACATCACCAGTGGCAACTCCATCGCGCCCGGAGCTGTTGTGCAAACCGGCGGCAATATTGACATTGAAGATGCGGAAATTTACGCCGGAGACGGCGGCACTGCGGGCGGCAACATCAACATCAATGCCTACAACGGCAACGTGACATTGAACGATGATTATGAAGTTTATGCCTATTCCGGTGACACCGCGGATACCGGCAATGTGAGCGTTTACGCTTCTGGAAACGTGGACGTGGAATCCTCGGATATCTATGCCGATGGCAGCGTCTATCTGACCGCCAATGGCCCGCTATATGTGCTTACGGAGGCAGGTTCGGGTTATGGCGATGTGTATCTCGATGACGCTTACATCGAAGCCGGTTATGACTCGGATATCACGGGCGCCGTCTATATCAACGCCGGGGGTAATGTGTCGATTGAGGATTCCAGCGGGCTTTACGCCAACGGCGACGTCGATATCACTGCGGGGGGAGCTTTCTACAGCACTGGTGAATCCGCTCCGCCGCCTGGATCCATTGACATAGAAAATTCGTATATCGAGGCGGGTTACGATTCATCCACCGGCGGCAACATCAATATCCAGGCATATAACGGCGACGTTTATATGAACAACGACAGGTTGGATGCTTATGCTGAGGACACTTTGACCGGCAATATCAATGTCGATGCCGATGGCAATATCGATGTCCTTTATTCGAGCCTGGACGCGGACAACGAGGTGACCCTGGCCTCGAATAACGGGTATGTCAACGTTGTGGATTCGTACCAATCGGCTGATTTGAGCATGGATTATTGGTATATAAGCGCGGGTACGTACATTGATCTCACCGCGGATGGTGATTTGACATTGGAAGATAGTTACGTGCAGGCATATGGCGGGGATGTTAATATCACCGCCGGCGGTTCGATTTCCATAAGCGGGGGGAGCTATAATCAAATTTATGGTAATAACGTCACGGCGACCGCGAATGGTGGCATTGATATTGTCGGCGAAGGCATTACTGCCAACAATGGCGATGTCACCATCACTGCTGGAGACAGCGGTGACCAAAATGAATATACTCCTGCCAGTGAGTCGGAGTACTCTCCAGATTATGTAGGCTTTACCTCTGCGTCCATTAATATATCACTAACCGGCATTATTGGTTATCCGAATGTCGGCTTCCTCAATGATACCGAACCAACGGCACTTATTGATTATGATAACCGAAGCCTCGTTAAATATGATGATTATATCACTATTGATGGCGGCTTGGGGGTTATGATTACTGATACGCCATTGGATGCCATAAGTGGTGACGTGGACCTCACCGCCGATACGGGTGATGTGGAAATTGAAGGTGGATCCCTGGTTGTGGCTGAAGACGGAAACATAAACGTCACTGCCACCACTGGAAACGTAACGGTGTCCGGCAGCGACCTCTATGCGGAAAGCGGTGGCGGTGTAGATATTGCCGCCGAAGCTGTGAGTATTATTAATTCGACGTTGGTTGGCCTGGGCGACGTGGACCTTACTGCCGCTACGGGTGATGTCGATATCGAAGACGATTCTACCATTGTCGCGCAGGATGGAGGCGTGAACATCACTGCGACTACCGGAGCCGTAACTATCGACAACAGCTACCTGGAAGCGGATAACAACTACAATGTGATTGGAGATAACGGCGACGTGGACATCACCGCCGCTGGGGACGTGACCATTTCTGATTCCACTATTAATGCGCAAGACGACGTGAATATTAACAGCACTGGCGGAATCCTGTCGATCAATGAAGGTCGCAGCAGTTTTAGCTCTGACTTCAACACCGGAGTTGATATTTACTCGTACAATACCATGACCCTGAGCGGCCAGAGCGTTAGCATCCAGGATGCCGCGCTCTATGGGTTTAACAACGTTAACGATGAGGACGGCATCAACATCAACAGTTATGACGGCAACGTGGAACTTCAGGACGTGGAAATGGCGGCCTGGAACGGAAACATCAACGTTTATGCCATGTCCGGCACTTTGACTCTGGACGAAGGCTCGGCTGACTATGGCGTTGTCCTGCAGGCTTACAATTACATTTACCTGGGCGCTGATGACGGAGTTTCCATTTCGGATGCCGATATTAACGCCGGCAACGATATTGATATCACCAGCGGAGCAGACCTCAGCGTTTATGACAGTTACCTTGAGGCCACCGGCAATGTCTTGATCACCGCCGATGGCGATATCTCTCTGACCAGTGATGATTCAAATTACGAAATTTACGCAGACAACGGGGGTATCACGATTACTTCAACTGACGGCGAGGTGGATATATCCGATGAAGACATCGAGGCCAATGGGGACGTCAGCATCTCCAGCGGACAATCGATAAATGAAACACTGATATCTCCCTCACCCGGCAGCTTGACCGTGTACCAAACCGGGATCACGTCCGATTACGGTAATGTCGATATTTATTCCGGCGGGGACGCTTACCTATACGATTCGGGAATTTCGGCTGGCAAAAATGTGTCCATCGAGACCCAGGGCATGTTGTGGATCGGTGAGCCGGTACCGTTGGACCTTGTTAAACCATCGGAAGTGTCGTTTTATACCGATGTAACCGCCGGAGGTTCGATTTCCTTGACCTCCGATTACTCCGACGTGGACATCTATTATGCCGACCTTACCGCCGGCGATAACATGACCATTGCCGCGCCGCAAGGGGAAGTCGATATCGAGGACACTCAGATGGAGGTTGCTTCCGATGACTCTGGCGACTTTGCCGACCTCAGCATCTCCGGGGAATCGGATATCACCGCCAGCGGCAATGTCTATATCACGGCCAATGGCGGGACAATTAATATTTCCGGCGAGGACGTTTATATCACTGATAGCACCTTCGAATTTGGCGGCGCGATTTCAATAACCGGTTCAGACATCACCGCCCAGGACGGCGATGTGGATATCACGGCTGAGGGAGGTCTTTCCATCAGCGCCACCGGGACCGAATCGTTTAGCGGCAATGACATCGAAGGAGGAGGCATGATGATTTGCGGTTCGAGCATCAGCGCTGATTCGGGCAACGTAAACATCGAAAACCAGTTTTCTGTTCCCGATGGCTTTAATTCAAACGGGGAGGACATCAATATCGGCGGTTCCGCGATTATCGCGAACGCTGATTCGTCAACGGGGTTGATCGGAGGCACCGTAACAATTTCGACCCTGGGCAACGTTTCAATCACTGATAACAGCACGATTCAAGGCTCGGATGATGTGGACATCAGTGCGGGCGGCCTTATCGACGAAGGCGTTGTCAAACCGGCTGAAGAAGATTCAGACTCGGGCTTTGGAGACGTTTATCTTGACGGTTCATCCGTCCTTGCTGGAGTCGGCACGGTCGTTGGGGGCAATGTCAACATTAACGCGGGGGGCAATATCTCGATTTTGGATGGCAGCGAGATTTATGCCTACAACAACGTCAATATCAATGCAGGCAATGCCTTCAGAGTGTCCGATATCGGCGCCGTGGAGGAGAGCGTAGAGAACGTTGATATTGAGGATTCTTACATCGCAGCCGGATATGAAGATACCTCCGAAGGCGGAAATGTGAATATCCATGCATATGGTGAAAATGTCTACCTGAGTGACGACTTGGTCACTGCCGCGTCAGGAACCTCTGCGGATGGCGATATCAATGCCCATGCGTTTAGTGACATCGACGTTCTCAGTTCGGGATTGGATGCGGATGGACAGGTGACATTGACGGCCGATAACGGCTATGTAAACGTCGATAATTCATATCAATCGCTTGATTTGTCGATGTCTGGTTGGGACATCTCGGCGGGGACCTATGTTGACGTCACGGCCAGCGATAATCTGACAATCTCTGGCAGCACCATCACCGCTTACGATGGCAATGTGAATCTTAAGTCTGGTCCGATCCGGCCCACCGGAATAGCACCTCCGGTGTATGATACCCTCATTGAAGGCAGCAGTTCTGTTGAAGCCTATGATACGGTGAATGTGACCGCCACCGAGGGCGACGTGGAGGTCTATAACAGCACCCTCACTGCGGATACCGGCGACGTGAACGTCAATGCCACGGGCAATGTGGATGTCGAAAACAGCACGCTTTCGGCGGATTATCCGACGGAGATTGATTACGGTTCGTCATATCCGAATGGCACTTTTCTCGAGGCCCCTTCGATTGACCTTTCGTCCACTGGCGGCAATATCTATATCGATGCGGGGGGCAACGTGACTCTCGCCAACGACACGATCAACCTTGGCACGGACATCAATATCACTGGTTCCACGCTGATAGCGGATACCGGGGACGTGGACATGACCACCGGGTTGTTTATGGTCAACGCCGGGGGGATGGTTGATATTACAGGTTGCAGCTTCACGGGTGGCAGCGTTGACATCTCTGACGGCTCAACCGTCACGTCAACGCTCGGTGATGTGAATCTTGACGCCGGCCAAAACATCACCATCAGTGGTTCCACGATTTCAGCAGCTAAGGAAGGAACTGACGAGGACATCTCCGCGAGCGAAGATGAAACTTCTGCAATCTCAATTACAGCGGTTGGTGGTGATATTAACCTCACCGCGGTGAACAATATTATTTTGATTGGGTCAACTTTTGACATTGGCGGAGACATCAATATCTCTGCCGACGCGACCATTGACGCGGAAGGGGCGGGGAATGACGTGGTTCTCAATGCCACCGGGGAATTGACCACCACTGCCGGCGGGTCAGTCGATATGTCCGGTTGCACTGTTATCGGCGGCCATATCAATATCGACGACGGTTCAGAGATTGAGGCAGGACAGGACGTAAGCATGACTGCGAATGATGTGAATATTGGCGGCGCTACCGTGTTTGCCGATGGCAATGTTGATATCAATGCCAACGACACAATCAATCTCACGTCGGACTCAACCAGCACCTGCAGCATTACTTCCGAAGGCACTTCTGCCGGCGCTGGGGTGACGGTGACTGCTGCTAATACCATAAACGTGAGTGACGCGACGATTGAGGCCAACACGGCTTCGGGGACAGTCACTTTGACCACTACCGCTCCTGCGGGGCAGGTGAACGTTAATGGCGGTTCGACGATCCAGACGGCTTACCTGAACATCAATTCCGGTGACGGCATTTTGATTGATGGCACCGGGGGCCATTTGTCCGGAAACACCATGAGCCTAAGCACCAGTGCGGGCACTGCGGCTGATGATCTTAGCGGTGACCATACCATTACGGTTCAAAACACCGACCTCAGCGGCTTTCAGGCCGTCAACGTGTCAGCCCACACCGTCGACCTGAACGGGGACAATCTCTCAAGCTCAAGGACATATCACTTCGATTCCTTCTATGGCGACTATTACATCAATAACGGAAGCGTTGCCGGGGCTGTTAATTTCAATCACGATACCTTGGATGGCACGACCGCCATTGTCCCAAATAATGGCAGCACTACCACAACGCAAAATCCGAACAATAACGCCAACATTCAGGTTGGAAATGGCAGTGGTCCAGCCATTTATATCGGCTCAAGTCAACATTAAGTTATATAAACTGAATTTAACCGACAAAATCGGCCCAAACAAATCAGATGTTGCAATAACGATGAGTGTCATTAATTAAAATCAATACATGAAAAACACAAATAAACTTGCGGGTATCTTGTTGGCTTGTTGTGTGTTGGCGGGACTTTCAGCGTATGGACAGGCCACGGCGCCGGTCGCCACCCAACAGGCGCAGAATCTTCAGCAAAACATGGAACTTCAAAAACCCCTCTTGTCCCTTCGTCCGGGCACTAATGCGCCGGAGATTTATCAGGGCGAGAACAGTGACATCGGCGAACAGCACATCCTGCGCGTTTTGCCTCGCAGCACCCTCTTCCTGGTCGCGGCAGACAGCCAATATCTCTACACCGATAACGCGCTGTTGACCCAGCATCCCTACGTTTCCAGCACGGAATTCGTCAATACGCTGGTGGCGGCATTTGCCCCGAGTGCCTACCGGATTGGCCCGGGCCGTTTGGCGCCGCAAGCAGGTTTCATGAGCCAATGGTACAATTACGGTTTGGGTGGAAATAGCAAATTGGCAGGTGGACTGCCGATAGACACCATTGATTTCGACGTCCAATCCGTCTTTGTCGGCGGCAAATATTATTTACCCGGCAATTGGATCGCCTTTGGGCAGGTCAATTACAACTGGTTTTTTGAGCAAAACAGCTCCCCGACCGCGCCCAGCGGCCAAATGTTCTACCGCGAATTGGTTCCTGACATCGGGATTGAGCGGTTGATGCAAGTGGGGGATGACGCTGTTTTTGCCATCACCGCCGCCGGTGACTGGCATCAATCCTGGCAAATCAACTCCTCGCCGCTGACCCAACAGTTCCACGACGCGCAAAATCGCGCCGACGGCATTCTTTCGGCATCCTTTGCCTGGCAAGTCATTCCCAAGCTGGTCGTCGAGCCGTATTATAGCCTTCAATACTCATACTATACCAAGAACTCTTCCGGCCAGAACGGCCGCGAGGATTTTCTGAACAGTTTTGGTGTAACCACCTCCTGGTTCTTTACGCCTACCTTTTCCCTCCGTGTGTTTATGGATGACGACGCCAAACAGATCATTCACGACAATTTGGCCCCGGAATATCACGCCTTTAACCTCGGCGCCGATCTGGCTTATTCCATCCGTTTCTAACGCAACTCATTAAACGTAAAGCGCGTTCTGTAATTCCCGGACCAGCACACCCGCCAGCGGATACCGCCGGTCAGGTTCCCGGGCCAGGCATTTAAGCACGATTTTTTCCAATGCCGCGGGGACTTCAGGATTATGGTCGTGCAAGGGCGTCGGATTATTCGGCTCCAACTGCGCGGCGAGGATTTCCGCCGGGGTATCGCCCGGAAACGGTTTGCGGTTGGTTAATAACTCGTAAGCGGAAACGCCGTAGGCAAAGATGTCTGCGCGGGCATCAATCGGCAGGCGTTGCAATTGTTCGGGCGCCATATAGCCGGGCGTCCCGGGATTTTTCGAGAGTTTTTTGGGCTTCTCCGGCAAGGGTTGCGCCAAGTCAAAATCAATCAGGCGCACGCTCCCATTGCGCGATACCAGGATGTTTTCCGGTTTGAAATCCAAATGCATGTACCCGCTTTCATGCACGTGATTGAGGCCGATGGCCGAATCGATCAGGATTTGCGCCACGTTCTCCGTCAGCAATGGGTCATGCCGCGCGAAAAGATTCTTCAGGTTTTCCGCCTCCACGTAATCCATCAGCAGGTACAGCGTGCCGTCCAGTTTGCCATGTTCCACGTACCCGACCACATAATCGCTGTCATTGATTTTGGAAAGCACCTCGCAGCCCCGCAAAAAGCGTCTCCGGGCCAGCCAATTGAACCTCAATTCGGGCTTCAGTTTCCGCAGGGCAAAGGGCTTATTGCGGGAATCCGTGACCAGCCAGATTTCTGACATCCCGCCGCTGTTCAGCAATTCTTGAAGATAAAAACGCCCGCCAAAGCTCTCCTGAACCGGCGCGTGCGCAATTTCTGCCTGCTTTCCGTCTGCCATCTTCATCAGATTTAACATAAAACATCCGGGGACGCGAACAAAAGTTCGTTTCAAGCGCATTTTTCAGATGAAATCCGATTGCTTCTGGAGACAAAGAAAATATCATCGAATGATGCGCCCCATCCGTGCGCTGCTTATATATCTAATTCTGGTCTTTTTGGGCGGCGCGCTCCTTGCGCCCTGGTTTTGGCACCTGGCGCAATGCTTCTCATCTTCGTTTCCTAAAATCGCCGATGCCCCTTTTCACCGCTTCCTCGATCGGGCGTTCTTAATCCTGGCGCTGGCTGGAATCTGGCCTTTGATGCGCTCTCTCGAGGCAACTTCATGGCATGAAGCCGGCCTTCCTCCGCCTTACGGACAGATGAAGAGGTTGTCTGGCGGATTGCTTCTGGGACTCCTTTCATTGGGGTTGGTAGCGGCCATCGAGATAGCCGCCGGGCGGCGCGCCTTCAATCACGCCTCCGCTTACCAGATCGTTTACGCTATCCTCTCCGCCGGGGCCACCGCTGCCGTCGTGGGAATCCTGGAGGAGATCCTTTTTCGCGGCGCTATTTTCGGGGGATTGCAGCGTGCCCTTTACTGGCCGGTCGCCCTGGGCTTAAGCAGTGTCATCTATGCCTTCGTGCATTTCCTGCGCGCGACCGACATCTCCGGCCCCATATCCTGGGATTCCGGATTTATTTTGCTTCCGCACCTGTTCGATTTGCAGGCATTCATTCCCGCATTTCTCGCTCTCACGCTGGCGGGCATTCTGCTCGGCCTGGCCTATCGCCGCACCGGCAATCTCTATTTCTCCATCGGGCTGCACGGCGGCTGGATTTTTGTGCTGAAAATTTTCGGCGCGCTCACCGTCCAGTCCCCGGGGATTGCCGTCTCCTTTTGGGGCAGCGGCAAAATGGTTGACGGCTGGCTCGCTTTTTTCGCGCTCATCATCATCCTCGCGATCTTTAAATTTTTACCCCTCGAAAGACGTCCGCCGTATATGATTTTTAAATAATATGGCAAATTTGTTTGCTCAAAATTGGCTGGGTGCGGTCGGGGGCCTTTTCTATCCCGAAATTTGCGAGATTTGCGGCAAAGAACCGGCGACCCCCAAGAGTGGTTTCGTCTGTGTCCACTGCTGGCGTCAGGTCCAATTCATTCGCCCCCCATTTTGTGGCCGGTGCGGCCTCCCGTTCCAGGGTGAGATCACGTCCGCGTTCCAATGCGCAAACTGCCGTGAATTGGATTTGCACTTTTCTTCGGCCCGCTCCGCCGTCGTTGCCAAAACAGTCGTCCTCGAAGCCATCCATCGCTATAAATACCAGCGCCATTTATGGTTTGAAGCGTTTCTGGCCGATTTGCTCTTGCGCGAAGCCTTGCCGGTCCTTCGTGAGCGGAAGTGGGACTTAATCGTTCCGGTGCCTCTCTATCCCGTCAAGGAGCGCGAACGCGAGTTCAACCAGGCTGCTCGATTGGCCGGGCATTTGAGCGGCGCCTCCAAAATTCCCCTCAATGCCCAAATCCTCCGCCGCGTCGCCCCAACGATGACGCAGACGCGCCTCAGCCGGGAGCAGCGCGTTGCCAACATGCGCGCTGCCTTTGCGGGGCGGCCCGGAATTAAGTTGGATGGCGAAAAAATTATTTTGGTGGATGATGTATTCACCACCGGGGCCACGACGAATGCCTGCGCCAGGGTGTTGCGTTCAGCCGGCGCCGGTGACATTTGCGTCTGGACAGTTGCGCGCGGACTATGAATTGAATATAATCTTAAATCAATGGATACCACTACGTTCACCAAGAAATCTTTCGGCGTCGAAACGGTCGAGTCGGGCTTGACGCCGCCCCCGATTTCGGCCGCGGAAACAACGTTTGTGAAAAAGCCGAAGCTGGCGGGAAGCAAGAAGTCCAAAAAGCGCGACATTCCCGAAGGTCTGTGGACCAAGTGCCCGTCGTGCAGCGCGATGGTTTTTGACAAGGAATTGGACGAAAATCTGAAGGTCTGTCCCAAATGCAATTTCCATTTTCCCATCAGCTCGCGTGAACGCATCCATTCCCTGGTCGAAACCTGCACGTTTGAAGAAATGGACGCGGAAATGTCGAGCGTGAATATTTTGAAATTTGCCTCCTATGACGCCAAGTTGGAGCGCGACCGCAAGGCGACTTTGCTCAAAGATGCCGTCGTGACCGGTTTATGCAAAATCGGGGACCACCGCGTGGGTCTGGGCGTCATGGAGTTCGGTTTTATGGGCGGTTCCATGGGCGCGGTCGTCGGCGAAAAACTGACCCGGCTGATTGAACGCGCCACGGAAAAGGAACTGCCGGTAATAATCATTTCCGCCAGCGGCGGAGCGCGGATGCAGGAAGGGGCCTTCAGCCTGATGCAAATGGCCAAAACCAGCGCCTCGCTGGCTTATCATGCCCAGCGCCGCCTGCCGTATATCAGCATATTGACGCAATCGGATTATGGCGGGGTGATGGCCAGCTACGCGAGTCTGGGGGATTTGATTCTGGCCGAACCGGGCGCGTTGATCGGCTTCGCCGGACCGCGGGTCATCAAAGACACGACCCAGGCTGAGTTGCCCCCCGGTTTTCAAACCGCCGGCTTCCTGCTCGACCACGGCCTGATTGACGCCATTGTTTCACGGAAGGAAATGAAGGCGCAATTGATCGAATATTTGGATTTTCTCACCGCCAGACAGAGAACCGCCGTTTGAAAAATTAGAGCGGTTTAAAAAATACTGTAGCCATCCGGGAGGAAAAAATGGGAAGCGGTTTTTTGGGTTTTTGGCTTCGTTTCGGCTCAGTCACAGGGTTTTTAAACATGCTCCTTCGCCGAAGCCTCGCCAAAACACCAAAAATCCTCGCTCCGAACGGCCACATTATTTTTTAAAGCGCTCTAGCCGCGCGATTTTTGCAATCGCTGACATAGAAAACGGGTATAGAGAATTACCGCAGCCGCCGAAGCCAATAATTCGGCTTCCGACTTAAATGGGCGACGGCCACAATCCAAAATCGGTCTGGCTGTTCAAGATAAACAATACGGAATGGGAATTTCCTTATTTTCCAACTACGGGTTCCGCCCCTGCCTGGCTTGCCGAGTACTGGATCGCCCTGAATTTTTGGCAGCGTTGCCTCCACGGTGGAGAGAAAGGCTTCTCCGAGAGTTGGATTGCGACGCTCGTAGAATTCCGCCGATTTTATCAACTCATTTGCGGCGAGCCGATGATATGCGACGGGTTTCATTCAACGCGCGGCGGGCCTCTTTCATCACTTCGGCGGCGGGAATTCCCTTTTCGGCGCCGGATTCGATGTCGTTGACGCGGCGCTCAATTTCTTCATTCCATTCGGATTCCAGCTTGGGATCAGCATAATCATCAATGCTCTCGATGAGTCTTTCGGCAAGCCGTACACGAGAGCGGGGCGACAGTTCCAAAACTTCTTTTTCCAACACGCGCAATGTCATCGCAGTTATGTTGCTCTCTATGGACATGAAAATCAAGCAAGATGCGCCTCCGTTTCATAACCGGTAGAGTAGGCCGGAGCGGATGGATTGAAAGGCATTGCCAATGACCATCGCACTCCGACCCCTCATCAAACCGGACGAACGGGTTTCCCGTATCCGGCTTTCCGAGCCGCTTCACCGTCTTCCATCATACCATAAATGGGCCGCCTCGCGGCTGGCCAGCGCGCGCCGTTTGTTGAAAAGCGCCAAAATCAGAAAGCGAAGATGCTCGCGCATCGTATAGAGCTTCATCTTGCGCGCGGAGGTCACCAACGGGTGCCGGTTCAAAATGATCACCCGCTTTCCATTCTCTTTCGCTCTCTTCTTCAATCTCATGCTCAATTCCAACTCCTCGGCCACGAACAGTTCGTTGCTGAAGCCCCCCATTTCCCGGAAGGTGGCGGCGTCGCAAAAAATAAATGAACCGGCGAGCAGCCGCAGCCGGCGGCTGATGAAGTTCCAAAGCCGCGTAATCAAGCCACCCAGAAAATGAGCTTCGTCCAGCCGGACGGTTGCGCCGCCGGCGATGCATTGGCCGGCCTGGATTTCGCGGGCGACGTCGGCAAACAATTCGGCGCCGGGATGCGAGTCGGCATCCACAAAGACCAGCCAGTCGCCGGTGGCAACTGAGGCGCCGGTATTGCGCGCGCGCGCGATTTGGTTCACCGGCTCAAAGACGACTTTGGCGCCGGCGGCCCCGGCGATTTCCGGGGTGCGGTCCGTGGAATTATTGTCGCACACGATTAATTCAGTCGCCCAACCGATCTTATTAAACGAGCTTGCCGCCGCGTTGATCCGGGACAGTGACTCTCCCAACAGCCGTTCTTCATTGAACGCGGGCACTACAATCGAGATTTTCACCCGAAAACCATATCAACTCGACCCGCTCATTTAAATGTCCAATGCATTTTCTGCGTGCTTTTTTCGATAAATGGTTTTAATTAAAGGCATGACCATTTGGATATTAGCGTTGATTCTGTGGTTGTTCTGCGCGTTGCTAGGGCATAAACAAGGCGCCATCCGGGCCTCGATATCTTTCGTCGGCATTATTATTTCGGCGTTGCTGGCCTGGCCGTTGTCGGGACTGGTCGCGCGTGTGTTGCTGCTGGTCTTTCACCATCCCATCGCCGTTTGGCTGCTTTCGCCGATCATTGCCTTTGTCCTTCTGATGATCGTTTTCAAATCGATGGCCTTTGAGATCCATCGCCGGGTGCGGATCAAGTACCAGTATGCCCGGGATGAATTGCGGATGATCTTGTGGCAAAGAGTCAATCAACGGGTTGGCCTGGCCATTGGTTTTCTCAATGCCTTCCTGTATCTGGTCCTGATTTCTGTGCCGATTTACAATCTCAGCTATTGGACAACCCAGATCGCCCCGTCGGACCAGGAAACATTTCAGTTCAGATTATTGGACCGGATGGGGCGGGATATGGATGCCACCGGCCTGACTAAGATAGCCTGTGCCATTGATCCTGCGCCGGATTATTATTTTAAAGCAGCCGACTTGGCCGGCCTCGTGCGCCAAAATCCACAGTTGGCGGACCGATTGACGGCCTACCCGCCGTTTCTTCCGCTTGGGGAGCGCGATGATTTCAAGGCGCTTGCCGCGGATTCGGCTTTTCTCAATACCTGGCAAACGCACGGGCCGTTCACACAAATTTGGAATGCCCCGCAAATTCTGTCCTTGCGACAAAACAAGCAGGCGGCTGATTTGGTGTGGAATCTGGTCAAGGCCAACCTGGACGATTTGATCGCTTATCTGCACACCGGCCAGTCGGCCAAGTATGATTCCGAACCCATCCTGGGCCGGTGGGATGTCAACATCGTGAAGAGTTTGCATCTGCTGTTGCAGACGCGCGCCAATGTGCCCTCCACCGAGATGGCAGAGTTGCGGGCGCTCTGGAACACGGCCTATGCCCAAACTGTCTTTGTCGCCGCACCCGCTCCCGGCAGCGAAGCCTACCTTGATAATTATCCGCAATTCACGGCGCATCCGAATCAACCGCCCACATTCGCTCCCGTCAATTTGCAGGGGACCTGGCAGGGCAGTGGCAATTATGAAATCACGCTTTCCGGCAATGGCTTGAATAAAACCGGCACGGGAACGATCGATGATTCGAGCCTTGTCTTGAGGATGGGAAGCGATCAATTGATCCTGGAACGTGAGAATCAGTAAATGGTCGGGGCGGTGAGATTTGAACTCACGACCTCTTGCACCCCAAGCAAGCGCGCATACCAAGCTACGCTACGCCCCGAACCATAAAATACAGCTTATCAAAAGGCGCTGGAATTCCAACGACGAAATTGCATGGACTCTCTTTTCACTTCGGACCGTCTGCCGATGGCGGGGTTTTCTTTTTGGTAAAGGTATGGGTGGCGTGGCCGTAATAGACATCGGCGCATTCCATCAACGTTTCCGACAGGGTAGGGTGGGGGTGGATGGACAAGGCGATGTCCGCCGCCGTCGCGCCCATTTCCATGGCCAGCACCGCTTCCGAAATCAGTTCGCCCGCGCCGGCGCCGCAAATCCCCACGCCGAGGACGCGATCGGTATCGGGATCGACAATCATTTTCGTGAGGCCGTCCGTCCGGTCAAAGGACAGGGCGCGGCCGGAAGCCGTCCAGGGAAATTTCGCAATTTCGTATTTGGTCCCTTTTTCCTTGGCCTCATTCTCGGTCAAACCGCACCAGGCCAGTTCAGGGTCGGTAAAGACGACGGCGGGGATGACGCTGTCAAAAACGTCATTCTCCCCGCAAATGACCTCGACGGCGATCCGGGCTTCCTTGTGCGCTTTGTGCGCGAGGAGGATGCCGCCGGCGATATCGCCGATCGCGTAAATGTTCGGGTCATCGGTCTGCTGTTGGCCGTTGACCCGTACAAAGCCGCGTTCGTCCAGTTGAATTTTTGTATTTTCCAATCCGAGGTCGCTGCTGTTGGGCACCCGGCCCACGGCGACGAGCACACGGTCGTATAGCTCCTCCATTTTCTGCCCGTTGAATTCCATTGCCACTTTGATCTGTTTGCCGACAGTGGCCATTTTGATGACTTTGGCCTTGAGCCGGATTTCCTTGAACAATTTCCTGGCATGGGTGAGGACCGGGCGCGCCAGGTCCTGGTCGGCGCCGGCCAGGATGTTATCCAGGGCCTCAACCACCACGATTTTGCTGCCCAGCGCGGCATAAACGAACCCAAGTTCCATGCCGATGTAACCGCCGCCGACAATCAGCAGGCTTTCCGGCACGTCGGGAACTTCGAGGGCTTCAGTGGAGGTCATCACCCGCGGGTTGCCCAGGTCAAACGCCTTGGGCATCGCCGCCACGGAGCCGACGGCGAGGATCGCCTTGTCGTACTCGATGAACTGCTGGCCTTTGTCGGTTTCGACGCGTAATTTATTTGAACCTTCGAAATAGCCGCGGCCTTGCATGACCTCGACACCGCGCATTTTGGCCAGGGTTGCCACTCCGCCGCTAAGTTTCGCCAAAATGGATTCTTTCCATGCGCGCAGCTTGTCCAGTTCAACTTTGGGTTCGGTAAAGGTGATGCCGCGGTGCGCCGATTCGCGGGCGCCCACGATTTGGTGGGTCGCGTAAAGCAAAGCCTTTGACGGGATGCAGCCGCGATTCAAGCACACGCCGCCCAGGCGCGTCTCGCGCTCGATGAGGATGACCTTCTTGCCCAGGTCCGCCGCGTAAAAGGCCGCCGCGTATCCACCGGGGCCGGCGCCAACAACCACAATTTCGGTTTTAATGGGGTCCATAACGTTTGAGAATGAGAATGACGATGAGGATGATTAGAGTTGTATGGTACCTTCATCAGGCGCTTCCATTGCCTTTACCAGGTCCACCATGAACCGCGCGGCGTTCGCGCCATCAATCACGCGGTGGTCATAGCTCAAGGCCAGCGGCGTCATCATCCGCGCCTCGATTTTTCCCTCGCGTACGACCGGCTTCATCGCGCCGCGGCCGAGACCGAGGATGGCGACTTCCGGCTTGTTGACCATCGGGGTGAAATGCGCGCCGCCGATCGCGCCCTGGTTGGAGATCGTGAACGTGCCGCCTTTCATGTCGTCGCCGGAGATTTTCCGGTCGCGGGTTTTTTGCGCGAGCTGTTCGATTTCTTTTGCCAGGTTTAAAACGGACCTTTTGTCCGCGTCACGGATGACGGGAACCATCAGGCCCTGTTCGGTATCGACGGCGATGCCCAGATGGAAATATTCCTTGATGACGATTTCGTTCGCGACTTCGTCCAGGCTGGAGTTGAAGATTGGATGTTTTTTCAGGGCCTCGATCACCGCCTTTAAAATCAGCGGCGTCAGGGTGAGCTTCACGCCGTTTTTCTCGTAAGCCGCGCCGAATTTTTTGCGCAATTCATTTAATTTGGTGAAATCCGCCTCGTCGAATTGGGTGATGCGGGCTACAGAATGCCAGCTCTCGGTCATTCGCCGGGCGATGACCTGGCGGAGGGGCGTCATGGGCTTTTTGAGGACAGGGCCCCATTGGGAAAAATCAACCTGCTCGGCAATCGTCGGGCGCATGGCCACGCCGCTGGGGGTTTTCGCTTTTGCGGCGGCGGCAATCAGCCGCTGGACGTAATTTCGCAGATCAGCCACGATGACCCGGCCGCCGGCCTCCGAGCCGCGCACTTTGCGTAGATTAATTCCCAGGTCCCGTGCCATTTTTCGGACGGAAGGCGAAGCGGCCGGCTCGGCCGCCTGGGTTTCCTCTTCTTCGGCCTCAGGTTCTGCATCCGGCTCGGGAGCGGCCTTGGCGGCGGTTTTCTTTTCCGACGCTTTGGGAGCGGCGGCAGCGGCGCCCGCCGTGGCGCCGCTTTCATTCACGGAAATCAATTTCTGGCCGACGCTGATGCGGTCGCCATTTTTCACATAGATCGCGGCAATGGCGCCGGCCGCCGTGGAGGGGATGGCCGCCACGGCTTTTTCATTTTCCAATTCCAGGATCGCCTGTCCTTTGGCGACGGTGTCACCTTCTTTGACGAAGATGTTCACGACCACGCCGGAATCGGCGCCTTCACCGAGCTTGGGAAGTTTTACGTCCATAAATTCACAAGCGAATAGCTTGGAGAAAAATTCTTTGGCTTTCCAGAAATAAATTTTGGCGGTTTGATTCGTTTTTGGATGTGATGAATATCACTTGAATTACGTCCGAAATAAACTCGAGCAAAAGTAATGGTTATAGCGGCTAAGCGGCGCGCACGAAGTGATGCACCCGCCAGGGAAAAATCAAAGATTGAAAATTTGAAAATTGCCGATAGCGGATAGCCAACGGCTCAGACAATTTGCGGCTGGATTTTTTCGGGATCCACGCCGAGGTCTTTGATGGCCTGGCTGACGGTCTCTCGCGCAATAAGATTCTTCTGCGCCAGGGCAAAAAGCGTCCCGATAACGGTGCTCTCGGCATCGATCTCAAAGAATCTTCGCAGGCGCGCGCGGGTGTCGCTGCGGCCAAAACCATCCGTCCCGAGCGTCAGCAGGCCGCCGGGGACCCACGGCGCAATCTGGTCCGGCACGGCGCGGATATTGTCGGAGACGGCGACGAACGCGCCTTGCTCATGCGCCAAAAGGTTCTCCACGTAGGATTTTCGCTGAGGCTCCGAAGCGTGCAGGATGTTCCAGCGCTGGCAGCGGATGGCATCGCTGCGCAAAAGCTTGTAACTCGTCGCGCTCCAGACATCGGCGCTGACATCGTATCGTTCGGCCAAAATTTCCTGCGCGCGCAAGGCGGATTGGATGATTGGCCCGCTGCCAAAGATGTGGGCTTTGTGTTTCTTTCCATCCGGGCCGGGCTTGAACTTATACAAACCCTTTAAGACTCCGTCTTCGACGCCCGCAGGCATGGGAGGATGGGTGTGGTTTTCGTTATAAAGCGATAGATAATAGAAAACATCTTCACCCTCACCAAACATTCTGCGAAGCCCATCGGCGACAATGATGGCGATTTCATAGCCGAAGGCCGGGTCGTAGGGCAGGCAGTTTGGAACGGTGGCGGTGAAAAGCAAACTATGGCCGTCCTGATGTTGCAAACCCTCGCCGTTGAGGGTGGTGCGCCCGGCGGTTGCGCCCAGCAAAAATCCCCGCGCCCGGATATCCCCGGCCAGCCAGAAGAGATCGCCGGTGCGTTGCGGGCCGAACATCGAATAATAAATATAAAACGGTATCATCGGCACGCCGTAGTTGGCGTAACTGGTGGCGGCGGCAATGAATGAAGCCATGGAACCCGCCTCGGTGATGCCTTCTTCGAGGATCTGGCCGTCCTTGGCCTCGTGATAGTAGAGCAGGGAGGCCTTGTCCACGGGTTCGTAAAGTTGTCCTTTGGAGGAATAGATCCCAATGTCCTTAAAAAGCGCATCCAGGCCAAAGGTGCGCGCTTCATCTGGAATAATCGGGACAATATTCCTGCCAATGCCCTTGTGCCGCAACAACAGCGAGCGCAAAATGTTTCCGAACGCGGTCGTCGTCGAAATTTCCGTGGCCGAACCTTTGAAAAAGTCGGCATAAAAATCCGCTTTCGGCACTTCCAGTTTTACGTCCTTGACGATTCGCGCCGGCAAAAACCCGCCGAGCGCCCTGCGCCGCGCGAGCAGGTATTGAGTCTCCACGCTTTCGGGACTGGGACGATAAAACGGGGTTTCGGCGATCACATCATCGGTGATGGGAATCTCGAAGCGCTCGCGAAACTCGCGAAGTTCCTTCTCATTCATCTTTTTCTGTTGATGAGTGATGTTCCGCCCTTCGCCGGCTTCGCCCAGGCCGTAGCCCTTGACCGTATTGGCCAGGATGACCGTGGGCTGGCCTTTGTGCTCGAAAGCGGCTTTGTAAGCGGCATAGACCTTGCGCGTGTCGTGGCCTCCACGCAGGAGCTTGCGAATCTGGTCGTCGGTCAAATGATTCACCAGTTCGAGTAACTCGGGATATTTACCGAAAAAATGTTTGCGCGTATAGCTGCCCGGCTCGACGGAGTATTTTTGGAAATCGCCGTCCACGCATTCCTCCATGCGTTTGAGCAACAAACCGTTTTTATCGCGCGCAAAAAGCTCATCCCAATCGTGGCCCCAGATGAGTTTGATGACATTCCAGCCCGCGCCGCGGAACAGGCCTTCCAACTCCTGGATGATTTTTGCGTTGCCACGGACGGGGCCGTCGAGCCGTTGCAGGTTGCAGTTGATGACCCAGATCAGGTTATCGAGATTTTCGCGCGCGCCGAGGGTGATGGCGCCGAGCGTTTCCGGTTCATCGCATTCGCCATCGCCCAGGAAGGCCCAAATCTTTGGTTCTCCTTTCCAGGTCGCCAACCCGCGCGCCTGTAAATAGCGGCTAAACCGGGCTTGATAGAGCGAGCAGATCGGGCCAAGTCCCATCGAGACGGTCGGGAATTGCCAGAAATCCGGCATCAAATAGGGATGCGGATAAGAGGAAATGCCGCCGCCCTCGGCGAGTTCCTGGCGGAAATTTTGCAGATGCCGTTCGTCAATGCGGCCTTCGAGGAAGGCGCGGGCATAAATGCCCGGCGAAGCGTGGCCCTGGATGTAAAGGAGGTCGCCGGGGAAATTCTCCGATGCGCCCCGGAAAAAATGATTGAAGCCAACCTCGTAGAGGGTCGCCGCGGATGCGTAAGTGGATATATGCCCGCCGACGTTGGTGGTGGAATTGGCTTTCACGACCATGGCCATGGCGTTCCAGCGCATGAGGCTTTTAAGGCGACGTTCGATTTCGCGGTTGCCGGGGTATTCCGGCTGCGCTTCCGGGGGAATCGTATTGATATAGGGAGTCGTCAGGCCCGGGGATGGGCGCGGCGCGGCGCGCAACTGGCCGGCAAGCTCCTCAAGAAGCTCCGCGGTGCGCTGCGGGCCTTGAGTCTCCAGGGCGCGGTCAAAAACGGCCTGCAATGAGTCGCCCAATGCATCCCCATGACCATTGCTGGGCCGGGGTTGGCGGGAACTGTAAATATCTTTTGTCTCCACGTGTACTATGATTCAATTTTCCACAATGCGCCTGAAAGCGCCAAAGAAATTAAAACGCATTTGTTCGCAAAAGGCGAGTGAAAACATTCCAGGGCCGATATACCCAGGGCGGCGCTTCCGCCTTCGCTCAGAAGCTACGGCGAGACAGGCGCAGACTCGCTTGCCCTGGGCTATTATCGTTCGCCCTTACAGGGCTTTCATTTTTGCTGCTACGCAGGCAGTTGAGATCATTTTGCGACAGTCTGGAGGGAAGAGCCACGATTTCTCTGCGCTGCCAACTTCGGGCAGGATGCCCGAAGAACCGGCAGGCTGGAAGCCCGCCCTACAACCAATTCCTTGAATTCGCCAATTATAAACATTAAAAAATGAACCTTTTGGAGCTTACTTTACCGACCCCGGCTGAAAACCTCGCGTGCGACGAAGCGCTGCTGGATTGGCGCGAGGAAAATGAGGGTGAAGAAATCCTCCGCTTCTGGGAATCGCCGGTGCCATTTGTGGTGGTGGGCTATGCCAACAAGGTTGAGACGGAGGTGAATATAGCGGCCTGCCAGGCAAAAGACATTCCGATTTTTCGACGATGTTCGGGAGGCGGAACGGTGGTGCAGGGCAGGGGATGCCTGAGCTATGCGCTCATCCTGAAAATTGCTGAAAACGCCCCTACAGCGGGCATTTCTGGAGCCAATCGCTACATCATGGAGCGTAATGGCGAGGCCATACAATCAGTGCTCGGCGGCAGACGAGAGGTTTCAATTCGCGGTTGCACGGATCTGGCGATTGATGGCATCAAATTTTCAGGCAATTCCCAGCGTCGGCGGAAGCATTTTCTCCTCTTTCATGGAACATTTCTTTATGACTTTGGCTTGGACCTTATCAGCGAATTTTTGCGGATGCCATCGCATCAGCCGGACTATCGAAAGGGCCGCAAGCATGAGGATTTTGTTACGAACTTAAACGTGACTGCGGACACGATTAAGGCTGCCATGAGAAAAGCCTGGCACGGTAAAGCTGCACTAAAAGATGCGCCACTGGAAAAAATATCAGCTTTGGCGCGTGAAAAGTACGCGACGCGGGAATGGAATTTTAAGTTTTAGCCTGAAATTTCACAAACAAAGCGCCGCGTCTTATTAACACCGTGGCTTTAGCCTGGTGTCTGGCTGACGCCGACGAGTCTCCAGCCGTTTCAACGGCTTTTTCCCACAAACCGTTAAAACGGTTCTGTCGTCACAATGCATTTAACACCGGGCTAAAGCCACGGTGTTAATGAGAGGCTAAACTAACTCTTCTGGAAACATAGTCAGATTTCGTGGCTTGGATTTGAAATGAAGTGTGTTTTTAAAGCTCGCCCTCATCCTGGCCTTCTCCCCCAGGAGAAGGAAGAGCGAGAGGATGTTATTGATTATGCGGGTGACTTCCTGACTGATTCCGCACACCGAATTTCAAACAAAAGCGCCGAGCGTTTCTCCATCTCCCCCGCCGTGCTGGCGCACCGTCGCGGCAAGTCAGAGGAGAGGGCCGGGGTGAGGAGGTCGTGTAACTAATTTCAGCCTCCTGCAGCCTGTCCCACACCAGTCCCCGGCTCGGTCTGGCTTTTGGCATCAAGCAACTCATCGATCTTGCTCTTTTCAAGCCCGGAGATTTCCAGCGCCACTTCGCGGACAGTTTTCCCGTTTTCATAAGCCACCTTCGCGATTTTTGCGGCTTTGTCGTATCCGATGACCGGGGCGAGCGAGGTACACATGGCGAGACTTTTTTCGATGTTGCTTTCGCATTTCTGGACATCGGCTTCCAGGCCGGAAACGCAGCGGCGCGCAAAGACCCGGCTGGCGCTCGTGAGCAGGTCAATGGACTGGAGCAGATTATGCGCTGCGACGGGCAGCATGGTGTTCAGCTCGAAACATCCAAACGTGCCGGCGAACGTCACAGCCGCATCATTGCCGATCACCTGTGTGCCCACCTGAATAACCATCTCGCACATCACGGGGTTCACTTTGCCGGGCATGATCGAGGAACCGGGCTGTGTGGCGGGCAGTTTGATTTCGCCGAGGCCGCAGCGTGGGCCGGAGCCGAGCCAGCGAATGTCGTTGGCAATCTTGATCAGGCTCACCGCGACCGTTTTGAGAGCGCCGCTCGCTTCGACCAGCGCGTCGATTGCGCCCTGGGCCTCAAAATGGTTTGTGGCTTCGCGCAGGTTCAGGCCGGCTTCGCGCGCGATGCCTTCGATGGTGCGGCGGGAGAATTCCAAATGGGTATTGATGCCGGTCCCGACCGCCGTTCCGCCAAGCGGCAATTCGCCCAGGTTCTTTTCCAGCGCCTTCAGGCGCGCGAGGCCATGATCCACCTGGCTGGCGTACCCGCTGAATTCCTGTCCCAGGCGTATGGGCGTGGCATCCTGAAGATGCGTCCGGCCGATTTTCAGGACCGTGTCGAATTCCTTCGCCTTCTTGTCGAGGGCGGAATGCAATTCCGCGAGTGCCGGAATAAGATTGTGGACGATGCCATCGAGCGCGGCCACGTGGATGGCGGTTGGAATGACGTCGTTGGACGATTGGCCGCGGTTGACGTGGTCGTTCGGGTGTACCGATTTGTCGCCGCGTTTGCCTCCCGAAATCTCGCAGGCTCGATTGGCGATGACTTCATTGACGTTCATGTTTGTCGAAGTCCCGGAGCCGGTCTGGAATATGTCCACGACGAATTGCGAGTCCAACTTGCCTTCAATCACTTCCTGCGCGGCTTTTTGGATGACGTCGGAAATGTTTTTGGGGAGCAGGTCGAGGGAATGATTGGCCGCGGCGGCGTGCTTTTTGATAAGACCCAGCGCGCGGATGTACTGGCGCGGAAACCGCAAGTTGCTGATCGGGAAATTTTCGACGGCGCGGGCGGTTTGGGCGCCGTAGTAGGCGTCCATCGGGACTTGCATCTGGCCCATGGAATCTGACTCGGTGCGGAATTGGTTATTCATTGAGGGGTCAGTTTATGCAGCCGGGGGAAATTCCACAAAAACAAATTTGATCACTAGTAAAAAGTTTTAACGCAAAGGCGCAAAGTGGCAAAGACGCGAAGACGGATGAACCAGCCGCCTGCTGCCGTGTATTAGAGCTACAACGAGCATCCGCCTGCTGTTCCCTCTCCGCTCCCATCGGATGGGAGGGGAGAGGGTCAGGGTGAGGTGAGGGTCCGCAGGGTTCATGGGGAGGGTTAGGGTGAGGGGTGAGAAAACAGCAAGGCATTCGATTAGGTTGTTAATGAGACATCGAGTTGTATGTGTTGAATTTCCGGCATAGGATTGCTTCATGCGAGCGATGGTATTGATAAAGCCCAAAACACCACTGCGCGCGCTGGAATTGCCGAGGCCAAAACCGCGCGCGAATGAAGTGCTGCTCCAGGTCCGCGCGTGCGCTGTTTGCCGGACTGATCTGCACGTGGTGGACGGTGAATTGCCGAACCCCAGGCTGCCGCTGGTGCCGGGCCATGAGATTGTGGGTTTGGTGATTGAACGCGGAAGAAATGCGCGGCGCTTCAAGATCGCCGAGCGAGTCGGCGTGCCGTGGCTCGGCTGGACTTGTGGCAAATGCAAGTTCTGTAAGAGTGGGAGGGAGAATCTTTGCGAGCGGGCGGAGTTCACGGGATACACGCGCAATGGGGGTTATGCCGAGTTTGCGGTGGCCGATGAGAGGTTTTGTTTTCCCATCCCAAAAAAATATACAGATGCGGAGGCTGCGCCGTTGCTTTGCGCGGGATTGATCGGATTTCGCTCTTATAGAAAATGCGCTGACGCCCGGCGAATCGGCATTTACGGTTTCGGCGCGGCGGCACATATCATTGCGCAGGTCGCGAAATATGAAGGCCGTGAAGTCTATGCCTTCACCCGGCGGGGTGATTTAAATGCGCAACGGTTCGCGAAATCGCTGGGGGCGATGTGGGCCGGAGCATCGGAGGCAATGCCGCCAAAGAAGCTGGATGCGGCGATCATTTTTGCGCCGGTAGGCGCATTGATTCCGCTGGCGCTAAAGGCGGTGGAGAAGGGGGGCACGGTGGTCTGCGGCGGCATCCATATGAGCGACGTGCCGGGGTTTCCATATGAATTGCTTTGGGGGGAGCGAACGGTTTGTTCGGTGGCCAACCTGACGAGGAACGACGGCAAAGAATTTTTCAAGATTGCCCCGCGAGTGCCGGTCCGTACCACGGTGGAGATGTTTCCGTTGGCGCAAGCCAATGAAGTTTTGGATAGACTGCGCCACGGAAAAATCCATGGCGCGGCGGTGTTGATACCGTAGCAGCCGGCGTAAGTCGGCTCTGACGTTTTGGAGTTTTTCAGAGAATTTGAGCCAGCTCACGCTGGCTGCCACGGAAAACGAGCTTAAATCCATTTGTAAAATCGAATTCCTTTGCGGCCTTTGCGCCTTTTGCGTGAGGCTGCATCCCTGAGGTTGCATCACGCAAAGGGCGCGAAGGACGCAAAGGTTTCAGTGGAATCTGCTCTAACCACGGAGTGGCGGACGATAGCAGCCCACGGTGGCAACCGTGGGGACAACGCCATTAAAACAATTCAAGCCCCGTTAGGGCGAAAGAAATGGATATTTGTCATGCGGTCTTCTGTCTGAAACCATAGCTGGCGCTATGGGCTACTATCGCGCGCTGCTCCGCAGCTAAAATTATTTAAGCCCCTTGACACGGATTCGAGCGTGCCTTACAGATTCTTTCAAAGGAGCGATTATGAAAATTGGAATACTCGGTTCTGGAGACGTGGCAAAAACGCTGGCCGGCGGCTTTCTTCAGCACGGCCATGAAGTGAAACTTGGCACGCGCGCGCCGGAAAAATTGGCCGATTGGGCCAATCAAAATCCAAAGGGGCAGGTCGCCAGCTTTTCAGACGCGGCCAAATTTGGCGAACTGGTCGTTCTCGCCGTCAAAGGCACGGCGGCAGCAGATGCGCTTCACGCCGCGGGCGCGGGCAATCTGGCGCGCAAACCGGTCATAGACGCATGCAATCCCATTGCCGACGCCCCGCCGACTCATGGCGTGCTTAAATTTTTCACAACCCATGACGAGTCGCTCATGGAGCGGTTGCAACGTGAATTCCCCGAGGCGCGTTTCGTGAAGGCTTTCAATTCTGTCGGCGCTCCCTGCATGGTCAACCCGCAATTCAAGGGCGGCAAACCGACGATGTTCATTTGCGGCAACGATGACGCGGCGAAAAAAATTGTCGCCGGGATTCTGGACCAATTCGGTTGGGAAGTCGCGGACATGGGCAAGATCGAGGCCGCGCGCGCCATCGAGCCGCTGTGCATGCTTTGGTGCATCCCGGGTTTCGTGCGCAACGAGTGGACCCATGCCTTCAAACTGCTGACTGCCTGAGCCTAAACAATGCAATTTATTCTCACGCGAAGGACGCGAAGGTCGCCAAGGGATTCGGAAAAATATCGTCTCGGAGAAAAGAGAGGGACTTTTGGTGAGATTTTAAATTATTTTCAGCGATCGGCTTTGCGCCCTTTGCGTCCTTCGCGTGAGGCAGGTTTCTATGGCATCGTCCCGGTTAAGAAACGCGCTAATGTACTTCAGTCGCGATTGCATTTCACACCAGTGCTGGTTTAACGTCCTGTCATGTCGCCAAGGCCGCGCGTCGCGTCGCCCCCGCCAAAACCGTTGATGGTTTTCGACGGCGACTGCAATTTCTGCTCGATGTGGATCAACCGCTGGCGGCAGATCACGGGCGAGGCGGTGGATTATGCGAAATCGCAGCAACCCGAGATAGCCGCGCGCTTCCCCGAAATCCCGCGCGACGCATTCGAGAAATCCGTCCAGTTCATCGAACCGGAGGGCGAGGTCTTTTCGGGAGCGGAAGCTGTTTTTCGCGCCCTCGCAAAAAATCCGAGATGGGATTGGCCCCTGCATTTTTACGAAACGGCTCCGGCCCTGGCCAGTATCACGGAACGCACATATAAATTTGTGGCCGGGCACCGGACGGCCTTTTCGCGAATCACCCGTCTGCTTTGGGGAAAACACGTCGAGCGCCCCAGTTATTATTTGACCCGCTGGCTTTTTTTGCGCGGGTTGGGCGTGATTTATCTCATCGCGTTTATTTCGTTGGGAACTCAAATCAAGGGCCTTATCGGCCATGACGGAATCCTGCCCGCCGGCCAGTTGATGACGTTTGCCGCACAGCAATTCGACGCGCAGGGAATCGGCCTGGAGCGGTTTCGGTTGTTGCCAACCTTGTGCTGGCTCGGTTCTTCGGATGCCTCTTTGGAATTTCAATGCATTGCAGGGAGCGTTTTGGCGGTCATTTTGATCCTCGGCATCGCGCCCGCGCCATGCCTGTTCCTGCTTTGGATAATCTATCTTTCGTTGACGACTGTCGGGGGCGATTTTCTGGGTTTTCAATGGGACAATCTGCTGCTCGAAACGGGATTTCTTTCGATTTTTTTTGCGCCGCTGCGATTGCTTCCCGGCCTGTCGCGCGAGGAGCCGCCATCGCGCCTCGTTTTATGGTTGCTGCGGTTGCTGTTGTTCAAGCTGGTTTTTTGCTCCGGCTGGGTGAAATTGATGAGCGGGGACATCAACTGGCGGAATATGTCCGCATTGATGTTTCACTACGAAACGCAACCGCTGCCTACGTGGATTGCCTGGTACGCCAATCAAGCCCCGCTTTGGTTCCAAAAATTTTCCTGCGGCGTTGTTTTCTTCATTGAAATCGGCTGCGCACTTCTGATTTTCCTGCCGCGCCGCCTTCGTTTCTTTGCCGGGGGAGCAATCGTGTTTCTGATGGTGGTTATTTCGCTGACCGGCAATTATACATTTTTCAACTTCTTAACGGTGGCGCTGTGCCTGCTGCTGCTCGATGATTTTGCCGTCCGAAAATTTTTTCCGAAGCGTCTTTTGCGGGGCCTAATGGTAGGGACATCGCGCTGCGATGTCCCCGCCCGTAAAGCGGGCGGAACGAATGACGCGAAGCTTCCCTGGCGTTGGGTGGTCACGATCCCACTCGCCGTTGTTTTTATTTCCGCATCTATTTTGCAAATCACCAGTGCGCTGGGCCTGCAGACGATCTTGTTATCTCCAGCGGTTGTCGAAGACGAGTGGCTTGCGCCGTTTCGGACGATCAATAGTTACGGGCTTTTCGCGGTCATGACGACCGAGCGCCGCGAAATCATCGTTGAAGGCAGTAACGACGGTATGAACTGGATGCCGTATGAATTCAAGTACAAGCCGGGTGAGGTGATGAAGCGCTCGGGTTTTGTCGCGCCGTTTCAGCCGCGGTTGGATTGGCAGATGTGGTTTGCGGCCTTGGGGGATTATCAGCAGAACCCATGGTTTGAAAACTTTTGCACACGCTTGCTGCAAGGCTCGCCGGACGTGCTGGCCCTGATGGAAAAGGACCCATTTCCGGGCAAACCGCCTCGTTACATCCGGGCCGAACTTTATGACTATCAATTCACTAATTTCGCCGAACGCCGCGCGACGGGCGCGTGGTGGAAGCGCACGCTGATCGGCGAATACTTGCCGCCGGTTTCGCTTAATTCCAAATCGCTTTCAAGATGAGACTTATTCGCTTGTCTTTCGGGCTTCTGGCTGCGTTGCTCGCTCGTTACAGACCTGCGGGTATGCGCCTCGCTCGTGCCTTGCCAGAGGCCCGAAATCCGGCGCGCCTTGGTCTCATCTTGAAAGCTCATTGGAATAATGAATAGAATCATGGCCGATTCATGAACGAAACAGGCCGCGCCTCGAATTGGTTCACGCCAATGCGCTTCGGCATTTTGCTCGCGCTGATGATTTTTGCCGCCTTCCCCCAGGTCATCCTGGGATGGCAAACCTTTGTCATCCGCGATTACGGGTTTTTTGCGTATCCGCTCGCTTCCTTTCAGAGGGAATGTTTCTGGCAAGGCCAAATCCCGTTCTGGGACCCATATAATTATTGCGGCGCGCCCTTCCTCGCGCAATGGAACACCATGCCGCTTTATCCGCCCGCCCTGATTTATTTGATTTTTCCTCTCAACTGGTCGCTAAGCTTTTTCTGCCTGCTACATCTCTGGTTTGGCGGACTGGGAATGTATTTCCTGGCGCGGCGCTGGGCGCGCAACGACTTTGCCTCGGCCTTCGCCGGAACTGTTTTCGCCTTCAACGGCCTTTCCCTGAACCTGCTGATGTGGCCGAGCCATACGGCAACCTTTGCCTGGATGCCGTGGGTTCTTTTGGCGGTGGAATCGGCATGGGGTGGGGGACCGCGGAGAATTTTTCTCGCGGCCATGGCCGGCGCCATGCAAATGCTCGCGGGAGGGCCGGAAATCATTTTTTTCACCTGGCTGCTCCTCCTGATTTTGTGGATGCAACAGTTGGTGGGAGGGACATCGCGCTGCGATGTCCCCGCCAGTAAAGCGGGCGGAACGAATGACGCCTCACGTTGCGCCGCTGAACGCGTCGCGGACGGCGCAGCGCGCCGTCCCTACCAGGAACTTTGGGCATTTCCTCTAATAGTATTCCTTGTGATTGCCCTGGCGGCAGCGCAGTTGTTTCCCTTTCTGGATCTGGCCGGCCATTCCGAACGGCACGGCAATTTCGCCGACCTGCGCTGGTCGATGCCGTTGTCCGGCTGGGCGAATTATCTGGTGCCGATGTTCCATGGCAATACCAGGATCATGGGGGTTTTTTACCAATACGGGCAGCTCTGGACGTCGTCCTATTATCTGGGCATCGGAGCGTTGTGCCTGGCCCTGATGGCGGCAATCGAACCGCGCGAGAAACGCGTCCGCTTCCTGATGGCAGTGACGTTCGTCGCCTTCGTTTTTGCCTTGGGAGAGCACACGCCGGTTTATCCCGCGCTCCGGAATTTCTTGCCCGCGTTAAGCCTGGTCACCTATCCCGTCAAATACGTCCTGCTGATAACCTTCAGCGTTCCACTGCTGGCGGCCTTTGCGCTGGCGCGGCTCGACCGTCAATTGCCTGGATTCCAGCGCAAGATTGTTATCATCACCGCGCTCCTGCTGGCCTTGATCGGCGGAATCATCTGTTGGGCCGTTCGGTTTTCGATGGCAGGCGATGATCTTCATGCCATCGTCATCAACGGATTAAGCCGGGCCGGCATTCTTGTTGTCGCCTGCGGACTGCTGATCGCGATGTTATCGAAGCATAATAGTGTGCTCTCTCGCGCTGCCTCTATCGCATTGATTCTTGTCGCCTGGCTGGATGTCTGGACTCACGAGCCGCAGCAAAATCCAACTGTGCCGCCCTCTGTTTATCAGCCGGGCCTGGCCGTCGAAAAACTTGCGATGAATCCGCAACCGTCCCTCGGCGGCTCGCGCGCCATGATGTCGTCCATGGGATTTTACGGTTTCGTTCATAAGGCCGTCTCCGATCCCCAGAACAGTTTTCTTGTCGGCAGGATGGCCTACGGCGCGAACGTCAATCTGCTCGATGCCGTGCCCAAGGCGGATGGCTTCTTTTCGCTCATCCCGCGCGAAGGCGACGATTTTCAATCCTTGCTCTATGGCGCAACCAACGCGAATTATCCGGCGCTCGACGATTTCATGGGCGTTTCGCAAATCACCGCGCCGGACGAGATATATCATTGGCAGGCGCGGACGAACTTTATGCCGCTGATCACCGCGGGACAAAAGCCGGTCTTTCTTGGCGACGCGGACACTCTGCGTGCGCTCAGCCAGCCGGATTTCGATGCGCGACGAGTTGTCTTTTTGCCGTTCCCTCGTTCTTCCGGTTCTGAAGAAGCATTGGTGATAGCCACAAATCGAACATCGGCCAGAGTACTCTCCTCGCAGTTTGGCACGCAGAGCGTGAACGCGGAAATTGAAGCCGCCGGGCCATCGCTGGTCGTCATTTCACAGACTTACTATCACGATTGGCGCGCATTTGTGGACGGTGCGCCGGCGCCGTTGTTGCGGGCAAACGACGCATTCCAGGCCGTGCAGGTTCCGGCAGGGAAGCATGAAGTGCGTTTGGTTTATGTGGATAAGGCATTTCAAGTTGGAGCGGTCATTTCCGTTTGCGCATGGCTGATTTGCCTCGTGGGACTGGCCATCAAGCCACGAAAGCGCTGACAGTTGGTTCCAAATGAAGTGCCGACATTATTTTTCACTGCTTGCGCGGACTTTCACTCCCCGCCACAGTCGCACGCCCGCGGCCGAATTCCCGCTATTGCCAGGATGCCATGATTATGCTATAAATATGTGCATAGTTTAATCAAATAAGAGGCAAAAATGAATGTAAACTTCCCGCCGGTCGATGACGGCTACATTAAAGCGAAGGTCGAAAGCGGCTATTACAGCAACGCCACGGAAATGGTGCGTGACGCTGTTCGACGGATGCGCGAACAAGACGACCATCATAGCCGGCTTCTGGCGGCGCTTGAAATCGGTGAGCGCGACATTGCCGCAGGCCGCACGGTTCGCTACACGCCGGATTTGCTCAAAGAGATAGAACAGGAGGCGCGGGCACACGCCGCCAATAACCGCCCGGCAAATCCTGATGTCATCCCCTAAACGCCGCCTCGAGCTATCGCAGCAGGCAAAAGAGGATTTTCGTGACATTCTCTCCTATACACTGGCCACTTGGGGCGAATCGCAACTGGCAAAATACCGAGACAGTATCAATGACGCGCTGCATATTATTTTGCACAATCCTTCCGCTGGCCATCCCTCGGTGAAACCAGACTTTAAGGTCCTGCGCGGTCGAACATCACCGGATTTTTTACCGCACAATCGACGACACCAGCATCATTTATGTCGTGCGCATATTACACGAGCGTATGGACATTTCCCGGCATTTGGAATAGCCAGCCAGACGGAGCAGGGATCGGCCATAAAGCGGGGTTCGATTTTTTATTTTGGCTTTTTGCAAAAAACTTGAAAGTTATTCTCGACAAAAGTTTTTTCTGATTTCAAATAGTGTTTGTCAAATGGCCAAGATCAAATCTATTGGGATTTTGACGGCAGGCGGCGACAGCCCCGGCCTCAACGCCGCCATCCGCGGTGTCGGCAAAACCGCCCTCGGCCATTACGGAATGGAAATCATCGGCTTCCGTGATGGCTTCCGCGGCATCGTCGAAAATCGCAAGATCAGACTCGATAAAAACGCCCTCGCCGGAATCCTCACCGTTGGCGGCACCATCCTCGGCACCAGCCGCGACAAGCCCCACCGCATGCTGATCGACGGCAAGACGCGCGATATGACGAAAGTCATTGTGGAGAATTATGACAAATTGGGCCTGGGCGCTCTGGTCTGCCTCGGCGGCGGCGGCACGCAAAAAAATGCCCTCTACCTGGCGGAAGCCGGCATGAACGTTATCACGTTGCCCAAGACGATTGATAACGACGTGGCCATGACGGATTCCACGTTTGGTTTCGCCACGGCGCTGGACATCGCCACCGACGCGATTGACCGGCTGCACAGCACGGCGCACAGCCATCACCGGATCATCGTGGCCGAGGTGATGGGCCATCGCGCCGGGTGGTTGACGCTGGGGGCGGGAATCGCGGGTGGCGCGGATGTTATTCTGATTCCTGAAATCCCTTATGACGTTGAGAAGATTTCCGAGGCCATCGGACGGCGCAGCCGGCGCGGAACAAATTTCAGCATTGTGGCCGTGGCGGAGGGCGCGATGAGCATTGACGACGCCCGCGCCTTCAAAGCTGCCGAAGCCAAACGCGAACGGGCGCGGACGTTGCACGACAAAAAAGAGGCGAAGGTTGAGCTGGCGGCGCTGGAATCGCGGCACACCGGCAATACCTTGCGGCTGGCGCGGCAATTGGAAGAGCTGACCCAGCTCGAATCGCGCGTGACGATTCTCGGCTATGTCCAGCGCGGCGGCACGCCCTCGGCGGCGGACCGTTTGCTGGCCACGCGGCTGGGCGGCGCCTGCGCGGACCTGATCCACGACGGCGTTTTTGGCGTAATGGTTGCCTCCCGCGGCGATGGCACAGAGCCGGTCCCATTGGAAAAGGTCGCCGGAAAACGCAAAACCGTTTCCCTGGACCATCCGTGGATCCAGACCGCCCGGCATGTCGGGACATGTTTGGGGGATTAAGCTGTAAACAAGATTTCTCCGTAACTCAGGCTTCCCTGGTAGCGTCTAAGCTGCATTCGGTTATATTGATGAAATTTTTATTCTTGTTGGCTTTGATGGTCGTGCCCATTGGCGCATGGGCGGACGGTTCCACCTTTAACGTGAGACAATACGGCGCCGCCGGCAACGGCACGAACATGGAGACTGCGGCGCTTCAGCAAGCCATCGACGCGGCGGCCAGCGCAGGCGGCGGCACCGTCATCTTTCCTCCGGGCGTCTATCTCAGCGGATCGCTGGACATCAAGAGCCATGTCACCTTGCAATTGGACGAAGGCGCCACACTGCTGGGCAGCCCGCATCGGTCGGATTATCGCAAGGTCAATTTCCACGGCCTCTTGCTCGCCGATGGCCAACAAGATATTGCCATTGACGGGAAAGGCGTGATTGACGGCCAGGGAGAGATGTTGGCTGCGGATACGGAGCAGCTTTTTAAGAAAGGAAATCTGCCCGACGCAAACGAAGGCCAGCGCCCGGTCATCATCAACTTCCGCGACTGCACCAACGTTACCGTGCGGGACATCACCCTCAAGAACAGCGCCTGCTGGGTGGAGGATTACCGGGATTGCGACCATCTTACCATCGAAAACATCACGGTCCGAAGCGTCTCCGCCAAAAACAACGACGGCATTGACGTGGACGGTTGTACGCACGTGGTGGTGCGCGGTTGTGACATCGTTTCAGAGGATGACAGCATCTGCCTGAAATCCGGCGATAAAGCCTGCGATGATGTGCTGGTGGAGAACTGCCGCGCGAGTTCGACCTGCAATGCCCTGAAATTCGGCACTGCTTCAGCCGCAGGATTCAAGAATATCATCTGCCGCAATCTGGAGATCTACAACACGCAAATCAGCGGGATAGCGCTGGAGATCGTTGACGGCGGTGAAATGGAGAACGTCAATATCTCCCACGTCAACATCACGAACAGCCACAACGCCATCTTCATCCGGCTGGGTCATCGTAATGTCCGTGGCCCGGTCGGGTCGCTGCATAATGTGACGCTTGACGATATCACCGCCGAAATCCCAAAAATGCCGGAGCCGGATCACCGGCCCGCGCTGATCACCACCTCAATCACGGGCCAGCCGGGATTTCCGGTCCAAGATGTCACCCTCACGAATATCACCATCCTCTATGGGGGCATCGGCAGTCTCCCCAAGCCCGGAGTCGTGGACCTGGGCGACCTCGGGCGGGTTCCGGAATGTTCAAAAATTTATCCTGAAAGCCGGATGTTTGGCACGCTGCCCGCATGGGGATTTTACTGTCGCCACGTCAAGGGAATCAAGTTCGACAATGTGACCCTTCGCGTGCAAGGCCGGGATTATCGGCCGGCCCTGGTGTGCGATGACGGGCGGGGTATCGAACTGAATGGTTTCCACGTGGAGACAGCCGGAAGCGAGCCGGTGATTGTGCTCAACGACGTGATTGGGGCGACTCTCCATGACAGTGCTGCTCCGCCCGACGCCTCCGGCTTCGTCAAGACGATGGGGAGCACGCGGGATGTTCAGGGCCTCTGAGCAGGGGCCGGCGGGGCAGGGGACAGGCTCGCGAATACTGATTCCCCTCGAAAAACCCTATTCCGTTGACAAACCTTGAGAAGGGGAATGCAATACGCCGATGTCGCCGGCGAAAGAAGCAGCCAGGACTTATTTTGGCAGATGCCCGATTTGAAACGATACGGCGTTGATTACAGTGAATATGTCGAGGCTGTAACTACCGCCAGCCAACGCCTGGAAAATCATTAGTTTCACGCTTATATCCCGATCGGCACCGTAAAATACTTCTGCAACACCAGCGCAATGCTTCCTTTCAACCTCGGTGACGGCTGGGACTTGCTGGCGACGATCCTCGCCGAGGCATGGGTGGATACCCGTTTGCTGATGACCTTGGCCACGACGGGACTGATCTTGTCCCACTGCCCGGTAACGTCCCCGACAATCGTGATCAGGTCGGGCGCAAAACCCGTTACGAGCATGGCGATGCCCACTCCCAAATATTCGCCCATCCGTTTCAATGTCTCCAATGCCAGGCGGTCTCCCTCGCCGGACAGCCGCAAAAGGTCTTCAAAAGTTTTTACGGCTGCCTTTTTGCCGTCGTGCGATTTCGCCGCGTGGTAATGGCGCAACGCGGCGGAATTGGACGCATACATCTCCCAACAACCGTAATTCCCGCAACGGCATTGCGGCCCGTTTTCGTTGATCGTCACGTGCCCGAACTCGCCCGCCAGCCCGGTCGTGCCCCGCACCAGTTGATTGTTCAAAATCATTCCCACCCCAATGCCTTCGGAAACCGTCACCACCACCAGGTTGCGCACATTCGGCATATGCTTGCCAAACCAAAATTCGGACAACGCGCAGGCATTCGCCGCATTTTCCATGTTGACCGCCAGCCCCGTCGCCAGCTCAAGCTGTTCCTTCAAATCCGTCGTGCGCCAGCCCAGGTTGGGGGCGAAAATCAGTTTTTGCGAAGACAATTTGATCCGGCCCGGAACGCTCACCCCAATTTCGTCATGCGTCATCCGCGGATGCCTCGCCCTCCAACCCCGGATACTGCGGGCAACTTCGGCCACCCATGCAGCCGAGTCCTCCGGCGTGGGAAAGGTTTTTTGCGCCAGAAACCGCCCGCTCAGATTCGCCAGCGCCAGTTCCGTCGCTTTCGGCTGGATATTGATCCCAAAAATACCCGCCCGATCCTCATTCAGATGCAAGAAAGTAGGGCGCCGGCCCCGGGGCAGCCGCACCGTGGCGCCTTCGCGCAGCCACCGTTCTTTGATCAGTTGTTCCGTGATCACCGAAACCGAACTGCGCTGCAATCCCGAATCCCGCATCAAATCCGCCCGCGAAATCGGCTGCCGCTCCCGCACCAAATTAAGGATGATGCGGGAATTGATGTCTCGCGCGGTTTTGCAGCCGGCAATTTGAAAATTGCTCAGATCGATTTTATACATGCACTCTGAAATTCTTCACACGAACCGCAGACACCCTTTATGGTGTCAAATGCGGAATTGCTTGACGCCCGTAGCGGCGGTAAAACGAAAAATCCTCGTCCAACGTCACCACCAGCGACTCTTTTTCCTCCTCGCTCATCGTTACCAAACAGGCGTCGGCAAAATCCATCGGCAAATCGCGGTATTTTTCCATCAAGGCCAGTATCCGCCCGATGTTGTAGCCCGTGTCAAACGTCAATTTCAAAACCCCTTCATGGACCAGACGGATGACCGCCGTTTGATCAAAACCGGCATAAGCCAGCCTCGCGCACGCCTCTGACAACACCGCCTCGCACGTCTCAAACGAATCAAATCGTGAAAACTGCGCCTTTGCCCATTCGTGGTTTTTTTCGTCGGTCAAAAACGCCACGATGACTCCGGCGTCAATCAGGTTTTTTCTTGCCATAAATTTTCAGATATTCCCTGCTGGTGGCCAGATGCCGCGGCGCGCCTTTGTAAATCCCGCATAGATGTTTTGCCTTTTCGTAAGCCGAGCTGCCGCCCTGGCGATGCAGCATTTCATCCACGCTCTGGCGAAGCAGCGCGGACACATTCGGGTTGAGGCCGCGTAATTTCTCGCGCGTTCCCGGCCGGGCTTTGAAAATGATGGTTTCCATGCCGAAAGTGTAATACGTTTTTGGCTCAAGTCAACATACCCTTGCGGCAACGTTATTTTTGCAGGTCCCATACCTATGCGGAAAAAGGGAATCTTGTTGAACGACGGCCGCGTCTGCTCATCCGCCATCTTGAGAAACAGCAAAAGCGTGAGTTCCTCCACGACCACAATGCGCTAAGCGCACGTCTTGATTTGGGGAAACCAACTCGTGGCGGGCTTGGGAAGCCAAATCGCCGTAGGACAGACCGTCATCGCGGAGAATGTTGCAATAATTCAAAAGTTTTTGGACGAGGGCGGTGGGGTTGCTCATGTGTCACTTAATATTGCGTATCTACGAGATACCCGGTCCGGCCATAACAATCATAACCGGACTTGTCTTTGTGAGGATTCAAGTGAGTGTCGTAACGCTGCCGTGTGAACCGTTTGCCGCAGATGGTGCATTCAACGACATACTTTGGACCAGCGAATGGCGCGCCGAACGAAGAACGGCGACGGCCCAGCGACGACCCTGCAGGGGTTGTTCTCGCCAACTGTGGAACGGACAAATGCCCGCTGCCGGTAATTTCGACGCGGAATGCCGGCTTGAAAGGCTGGTTCGTCACCTTGATGGACTGAATGCGATCCAGACGATACGTGCGTGATTCGCGCGTTTGAACCTTGACGGCACACAGTAACGTCTTGCCGGCTTTCGTGCGGCGAAACGCGTATGGCTCAATTCGCCGCACTGAATGGCCGTAGCCTAAATCCACGCACAGATGGTTGGCTGCTGCGAAACGAAGCGACTCGACTGGCACGCCTTCGCCCCAAGTCCAGACCGTTGCCGGCGGAGTCCAGGATTCGTCGGTTTCTTCGCCAGCCATCTGTGGCGAGGATGCAAGTTCTTTGCGAACCAGACGGCCTTCAAGCCACTCGAACAACTCTGGCAGTTCTTCCCAGAAGTTTGTGAATGGCGGCAACTCCTGCAACTGATGAGCCAGCATGTTCCCCCATTCAGTTTCGAGATCGGCGCGATGAGGTGACGTCTCCAACGTCGCGAACGTCGGCACAGGCACGCCCTTTGATTCACATTTCTCAACCAGAACCTGACGAATTACCGCCGGCTGACTACGGAGATCGTCACGACGGAATAGATTGATGATGTCGTATAGATCGCGGGGACGGCTTCGTTCCCCCATCGCGCGGATTTTCTCCGCGAACACTTCGTCGAAGCTGTAACATCTCACCGTGCCCGGAGCGGGCAGCTTGTCCGGATACGCGTGGGCAATTTCTTGCAGCATCGTGGGACGCACGACTTTTTCAGATGCGCTCAAATCAAGTATCAGACTCGCCACGCCGGGAGTGTTGCGCGGCCCACGGTAATAAACGCGTCCCTGCGTGTAGTTGCCCGAGTCATGTGTTTTCAACAGCGGCGGGCGGTCCGTGAACACGATGCCCGACTGCTGATGCACGCGCTCCAGAATCCGTTGAAGGATTGGAGTCAATTCTTCCGCGCGAATCGGTCCGCCCGGCAGCACCGTGAAATCCAAGTCTTCGGAAAACCGATACGTTTCCAGATAGCACTTCTTCAAACTCGTGCCGCCTTTGAACGCCCACGCCGTCGAGAGCGTTTCATCTGTGCCGATTCCCCACAGCACCCAACCGATGACGTAATCTTTCTCGACCACGTCCTCGCGCAGCCCCCACTCGCGCACGCGTTCCTCGATGTCCAATCGCGTGATCATTCTGTGTCGCTGGCAAGTTTCACGTTCACGCGCAATCCCCAGCGTTTGAGAATTGGTCCGTTTGGTTTCGCACTTGGGTCAAGCAGGCTGACTCCCGTGCTCATCCGGTGTGCGCAAAGTTCCGTGAGCTTTGCGGAACTGATACCCAGCGTTTCGAGGAGATAACCCAGCCGCTTGAACACGGCGCGGTTTCCGATCCTGGCCGCGTAGTCGGCAAGGAGGTCGTCGTTTCGGGAAGTCCCCTCGAAATAATTCCGGAGCACATCCGCAACATGCCGCATCCCGCCGCCAAGCGGCGGATCATCCAGCAAATCCACAATCGTTCGCGACGGATCAGACAGCCTGACCTGATTCTGTGCGCGCCAGACCTCAACCAAACCAAACATCCGGGAGTAAGCGATCACCTTGACCCGAAAGCGCGTGCCCTGAATTTCCTCCCGCCGATGCCGCACGCGCCGCGTGGTGAAGACAATCATCTCGCTGAAAATTTGCTCGGTCAGTCCCCAATGCTCGCAAGCCGTCCAACCGCCGAGATAAGATGGGGTAAAAGTTTTCGCCGCTACAACCCACGGGTCTTCACGCCACTGCGTTGGCGATGACGCCCCCAGCGGCACGGTCGTGTAAGAATCGCGCCGCACCCGGCTCAACCAGCCACGCGCTGCCAGATACGCCACCAATCGCCGCGACCGAATTGCGCCAAGTTCCCAGACTTTCGCCGCCTCGGCGACAGAGAAAGGCCCTTTCAACCGTCTGTGGAGAACTTCCAGACGTTCGCGGTTCGTAACGGATATGCCGTGAGCTTCGGTCATCTGTGGATAGTATTAACGCAGATAGTTCCACTGGAAAGAACTTTCTGCGCTATTGTTATACCTAAACGCGTCACACAATATCTCTGGTAAAGGCTTTCTGCAGCTTCTGGAGTCATGGAATTCCCGGATTGGGTAGCATCGTAGGGCAACCCGATTCCAGGGCAAAGGAAAAACCAAGGCACGCGCCAATAGCAACTGTGGGGCAGGGGAGGGTTCAGAGAACTGGCCAGCCGGATTCAGCCAACGATCGGGTGGCGGGTGTTTTTTTAACGAGCAGAAGCCCCTGAGTCCGCGCCGGATTGTGCCATGGGCTTTGCTTGCGCTCACGAAACTTTGTGACGAGGCGCTCGCGCGTGACCGGGTCGAGCTGTTTCAAGTCTTCCGCTGTGCATCTGGCGAAGTCCGCAGGACAGTAGAGAGCGGCTGGATTACAGCCTGTTCAGCGTTCGGTTGAATTGCCACCGCATGCTGGATTTGCCGCCGATGCTCGGCTTCGGACTTCTGATTTTCTTTTTCCCGGCCACGCGGCGTTGGCGTCCTGATTCGCGGCGCACTAGGAGTCGAATGCGGGCGGCGATGCGGAACTGGCAAAGCAAGCCGGTCTTGGAACGATTGCGCCGGGCGATGGAGTTGGTGCGTCATCGCACTTTGCCCCAAGGACATTACCTCAAAGATTTGTTTACTCGTTTGCCGGCGGCAAAGATCGCCGAGATTAAACAGTTCACCCCGCGAACGTGGGCCAAAGACAAAGCAGGGAGGAGAATCGCTCATGCAGCCTGACGGAGCCGGCGGCGATAAACATTGGCCGTACCGCCCTTGATGTTTTTGTGTTTTCCCTCCGAGCGAATGCAGTTTAATGCACCATGAGGACCATCTGTGTGACTTGGCCGTTTTCCAATCTAACGGTCAGGGCCAGCGCGGAAAAGGTCAGTTCCTCCGTGTTCGCGACATTGCTGGTTTGCTCCCCCTTTCCGAAAGCCTGCACCACGGCAGCGCGCTTCGATCCAATCCGGATCCCTTCCTTGGTTGCGCCGGCAAAATCCAAGTAGCTGATCCCTGCCGCCGAAACGGTGAGGCCCCCCGTTTTTCCCGTGCCGACTACCGACATCCCAAAGACTCCCCGCGGTGCCGGGTTAAACGTGAGGATTAACCCGTCCTGGTAATATTCGTAAGTGTTGCCGCGGGCGATTTGCACGGGCTTGCCCAGAATTTCTTCCACTTGAGGTCGGGTCATGCCGAACTTAATCGGGCCAATGCTAAACTTTGGCGTGACGATCCAATCTGCTGTGGATACGGCGGGTGACGGAGCACTCACAGGCTTGGCATCGGTCGCGACGGTCATGGTTTTGTCCGATGGTTTCGCGATAATCATCGCTCTGACGTGTTCGTCCTGCAAATCCACAACTAAGCCGAGCGTGCGGTAGTTCAGCATTTCCCAGCCGACGGATGGCACGTCACTTCCATCCGGCTTGCCAAGCGCTTGCAAGACCTCCGGGCCGGTGGATCCGAGGCGAATGCCTTCTTTGGTCGCGCCAGCAAAGTCCTTGAGGTCCGCCGGGAGGCCTCCTGGGCCTCCAACCGGGGCGCCGGAGGTGTCGCGGCTCATCACCATGATTTGGGAAACATGCATGGGATCGCCTGGGTCGGTGATGACGCCGAGGCCAAGGCGCGCATAAAGGCCACCCGGTCCAGGTTTGCCGAGAATCTTTTCGACTTCGGCCAAAGTCATGCCGAGCTTAACAGGACCGGTCCCGATACCAGGGATGATTTGGTATGCTGCTGTGTTTTGAGATTGCAATGCAATCGGACGCTGGCGTGAGGCGACGAGGGCAATGGCTCCAACGGTGAGCGCAACGGCGACGGCCACGACGCCGATAATTTGGGTCTTTGTGATTGTCATAAGCTTTAGGATGGTCAGGGTGGTTGCGGTGGGAGTGGCAACGCTCGCGAGCGAGGATCCCGCCAATGTAGCGGCCCACGCGGCGGGCGCTGCGTGGACGGCATTGGAGGATAGCGCGAGGGCGAAAGTAGTCGCAGTGGTGTTCGCACCGCGGCGAGCCAGGAACGCACGAATCTTTTCCAAGGCACGGCTAACGCGTTTGCGGGCAGCGTCTTCGTTGCTGCAGAGCGCCGCGCCAACTTCGGCGAGGCTGCGTTGCTCGAAATAACGGAGCAAGAGAGCATCCCGGTCTGCACGACTGAGGTGGTCTAGGGCCTCGTCGAGCAAGGGACGGATGATCTCCCAGTCCGCGGCGGCTTCCGATTCGATGGCATTCATGATCACAGCCTGCTGTTCGCGCTGGTGGCGACGATGCTCGGTGCGGAGCAATTGTCGCGCGGCAAAGCATGTGGCACGATGCAGCCAGCCGGCCAGGATGACATTGGCCGGCAGAGAACGAGCCTTTCGCGCCAGGTCCGCAAAGACGAGTTGGGCGGCATCTTGGGCGAGTTGGGAATCGCCGCCGGTTTGCCGCAGAGCGGTGGAGTAAACGAGGTTGACGTGGCGAGCGACGACTTCGCCAAAGGCTGCTTCAGAACCATCGGTGGCGTATTGGCGCAGGAGTTGTTGGTCATCGAGCATCGTCTATCCATAATACAGCCGCCGGTGAGGGAAACCGGACATGAAAATGGCGACTAAATAATGCGTCGGAGACGGGGGGTGCGCGGCGAGGCGCCTGCCGCATCAAGGCGAATGCTAATCAGCTGCGCAATTTCCCTCATTATGTACAGTTTCGCCATACTTTTATAGTTAGACAATGTTTGTTATGTTTAATCAATCTTGACAAATCTCGCCCTATGGGTAACTTCATATCCATATGAGGAGGAGTTTGTTATCGGTGGCCTTGGTAATGGCAGTCATCACGCTGTCCTTTGCCTCGCGCGCTTATGCCATCGACCGTTGGAACGCATTGTCCATGATTGAAAGCGGCAATGACGACCATGCCATCGGCGCTCGTGGCGAAGTCTCCCGCTTCCAGATTCTGCCCGCGCTCTGGCCCGGTGGCAATCCCCGGAACGAGCAGGAAGCCCTGAGCGCCGCCAAGGCCATCATGGATGTCAGGTTGGCGCGCTTTGAACGCCTCCATAACCGCCCAGCCACCGATTTCGAGTTCTACGTCCTTTGGAACGCCCCGTGGGAGGTTAACCATCCCAGCAAGGCTGTCAGCGCCCGCGCCCGCCGCTTTGCCAACCTCACCGAGTCCGCCGATGTTGCAAAACATTAACCGATAGCCTCGTAAACTTCCAAATAGCGTTCCACCGTCTTTTCCCACGAAAAATCCACCCTCATCCCGTTCCGCCTGAATCTCCGGACCAGGTCCGGCTGCTCATAGAGCGCCAGCGCCTTGCGGATGGCCTTGGCCAGCGCCCGCGAAGTAAACTCGCGGAATTTGATTCCATTGGCGCGCTCGGGGTTCTCTTTGATATCAATCACGCTGTCGTCCAGCCCGCCGGTGGCGCGCACAATGGGTATGGCGCCATAACGCAAGCTGTACATCTGGTTCAAACCGCTCGGCTCAAACCGCGACGGCATCAAATAAAAATCGCAGGCCGCCTCGATCCGATGCGCCAATCTTTCGCTGTAACCCACCTTTATAGCCACCTTGTCCGGAAATCGCCTCGCCAATTCGTGGTAGCCGCGCTCATACGCCGTCGAGCCGCTGCCCAGCAGCACAAATTGCATCTTCGCGCTCAACATCTCCTCCAGCGCGGCCAGTTGAATGTCCACGCCTTTTTGCTCCGCCAGCCGCGTGACGGTGCCAAATAGCGGCGTGCTTTTGTCCACCGGGAGGTTAAGCTCGTTTTGCAGGGCCAGCTTGTCCGCCGTCTTTCCGGCCGGCCGGGTCGCGGAATAAGGCTTGGACAAATACGGATCGGTCTCCGGGTCCCACTCCGTGTAATCCACGCCGTTGAGAATTCCGCAAAATGAATCTTTTCGCTTCCGCAACTGGTCGTCCAGCGCGCACCCGTATTCCTCCGTCATGATCTCCCGCGCGTAACGCGGACTCACTGTCGTGATCGTGTCGGCCAGCGCGATTCCCGCCTTGAGACAATTCAAGTGCCCGTAAAATTCCGATGTATCAATGGTGAAATAATTCGGCGGAAGATTCGTCAAGGCAAACGCTGCCGCGGGAAATATCCCCTGGTACGCCAAATTATGAATGGTCAGGCAGGTGCGCGGAGCCTTCCCCCACCCTTCCTTCTCTTGCTGGTTCCGGATGAGCGCCGGGGCCAGCGCCGTCTGCCAGTCGTGGACGTGGAGGATCTCCGGCCGCCACGGAAGATAACGCGCCAGATGGACCGCGCATTTCGTGAAGAAGATGAAACGCGCGTCATTGTCCGCATAACTGACGTCGTTTTCTTGATAGATGCCCGCCCGATCATAAAATTCCGGCTGCCGGATGAAATATACCGTCAGGTTTTTTTCAGGTTCCAATGAGTACAACTCCGCCTGCCGCCGCTGGACTCCCAGGGGCAGATCAAACACCCAATCAACGCGCTGAAGCTGCGGAAACCGTTCCGCTATCCCGCGATATAAAGGTGTCACCACGCGCGCTTCGTGGCCCGACCGGGCCAGCGCTTTGCTCAACGCGCCAACCATGTCGGCCAAGCCCCCCGTTTTGGAGTACGGATGGACTTCGCTGCTCGCGAGCAAAATTTTCATTCGCTGGAAAAACCATCAGGTCGCCGGGGCGATCTTTCCGGTTTTCATATAGGACTGGAGCGGTTCCGGGATGCTGACACTGCCATCGGCCTGCTGATGGGTTTCCACCAGCGCCACAAATAATCGCGCCAGCGCCGTGCCGCTGCCGTTGAGGATGTGCGGAAATTTATTTTCCCCGCCTTCCGTCTTGAAGCGCAGATTCATCCGGCGGGCCTGGAAATCTTCGCAATTGGAACAGCTCGAAACCTCGAGGTACCCCCCCTGCCCCGGCGCCCAGACTTCGAGATCATACGTCTTGGCGCTGCCAAACCCCATGTCACCCGTGCATAGCAAAATCACGCGGTAATGCAATCCGAGCAATTGCAGGATCCTTTCCGCGTTCGCCACCATCTTCTCCAATTCATCATAGCCGCTTTCCGGCTTCACAATCTTGATCAATTCCACCTTGTCGAATTGATGCACCCGGATCATGCCGCGCGTCCCCACCCCCGCCGCCCCGGCCTCGCCCCGAAAACATGGCGTGTAGGCGCAGTAATAAATCGGCAGGTTCCGTTCGGCCAAAATCTCCTCGCGATGAATATTCGCCACCGGCGTCTCCGCCGTCGGCACCAGATATAATTTCCCCAGCTTGTCCCTGTCGTCCCCCTCCGCCACGCCGTAATACTGGTCTTTGAATTTTGGAAATTGCCCCACGCCTTCCAGGCAATGCGGACCCACCATGAACGGTGGCGATACCTCCGTATATCCATGCTCGTTCACGTGCAAATCCAGCAGAAATTGAATCAACGCCCGTTCCAGCCGCGCGCCCCAATTCGTATAAAGCAAAAATCCGCTCCCGGACAGCTTGGCCCCGCGCGCAAAATCCACCAGCTTCAAACTCTCACAAAGTTCCACGTGAGATTTCGGCTTGAAATTAAAATTCTTCTTTTCGCCATGAACGCGGATGACCGGGTTGTCCTCCGCCGTTTTGCCGATCTTGACCGATTCATGCGGCAGGTTCGGCAATTGGAGCATCAATTCGTCGCGCGCCTTCTCCGCCGCCGCCCCTTCCTTGTCCAGTTCGCCGATTTTGTCGCCCAGATTTTTCGTTTCCGCCTTTTTTGCTTCCGCCTCGGCAATCTTCTTCTGCCCCATCAACGCGCCGATCTCCTTCGAAACGCGATTACGCTGGGCCTTCAGCGATTCCACCTCCGCCAGGATTTTTCGCCGCTGCTCATCGAATTTGAGCAATTCATCAATCCTGGCCTCATCCCCTGCCCCGCGCGTGGCCAGGCGCTGCCGTACAAAATCCGGTTTTTCACGAATCAATTTGATGTCGAGCACCGTGCAATTATAGAACTAAAAACCTTACCGGCAAGATTTCATCGGGGTTAATGCAGCACCACTCCATAATACCGCGCCCTGTTCGTTGCCTGGGTATCGGTGAACTGATATTGGCCGATCGGACCTTCCGTGGGCGTGCCCAAGGTATTCCAATTCGTGATCGCTGTGGCAAGGTTCGTCGTCTCGATGATTCCGTATGCCATCCCGGTCACGTTGGTAAATGTCACTTGCATTGTTTTGGCGGCCATTTGACGCGCTGACTCGGCCACCGCCTTGTAATTCAATTCATATCCCAGGACATTCATGGCTGCCAGATCGGCATAGGACAAAGTGTTCTCATTGCCGTTAATCGCCGAGGCATCAAAAGAATCCGGAGGGCTGCCCGGCCATTCCCAATCCTGGATATCTTCCATATCTTCTGGCGGATCATAATTCTTTAAATTGTTCGTGCCGTTATTGATCGAAAAATAAACTCCATCATCACCGTAACTCATGCTCCGGGCGCCGCTGTTCGTGAACCGAAACAAATCGTATGGGACGTAATTACCGCTCATATCCAACCCAAAATTAACCCGGCCCATCACCTCGGTAATTTCGTGCTCCGCCACCCCAATGAAGTCGAAGGCGGTAATGTTTGCCCGGTTCGTCGGGCCAAAGTCAAAAGGTTCATCCGCGGCGAATCCAACGTCCCCGTCATGGGCCGAATCTGATGCGAGTAAATTCAAAGCTTTTTCCTCAGCGCGGGGCACTACCCATGAAGACCCATTCGGAGTGGGATCAGACGCAGGCAAACTGGCGACAGCGTTGCTCTGAATGGTTGTTTTCATGGTCGAGCGTAACGCCGCGACAATTTGCGAATAACTGAAGAAATTGCCCGACATAGAACTCGCGCCCAGGCCAATGCCGCCGCTAAACGGGTTGCTCGCCCCGTTTGTGCCCCAATACACCGTAATATTTATTGTGACCGGGTTTGTGAAAAGAGTTTCGATCGACTGTACCGCCACCGCAAATGACGCCTCAAATTGCGCGGCATTTATGTTGGTGGTCACCGTCGTATCATACGTCGGGTTAATAATCAAAGCGCTGGCTGGAAAGCGGAAGAGAAAAAATACCATCGCAAAAAAAACAACTCGTTTCGCAATGACGTATCCGCGATTGGTAAACATATTCTTTGGGATCTCCTAACTGCGCACATCTTACCACGCTTCTTGGCCGCGTCAAATGTTAGAACAACGGATATTCCCGAAGGATTCTTACTGTATCAGCCGACGCATACCAATCTCCTTCAATCAATTGAAGCGACTCGACGCGGTTAACGCCAAATTCAGTGTCACGGTGCGCCACCAGGAAGGTTTTTAAGGCTTTCCAGTCCATCGCGGTCGAAAAGCGCGCAACGGTCAGATGCGCTGCCACGATTTTGCTTCCTGCCAAAGCTTTTCATACACACTCCGCGCTTGATTTAGAGCAGTTCTATTTTTCATGTTGCGCAGACCTTCCGGTCTGGAAAGTCCGCAGTCGGCGCGCGGACATTCCTGTCCGCAGCAACGTGCTTCGCGCTTCCCGGCACCGAAATTGAAGCCGCGCTGGCATTCGGAAGTTTCGGCAGGCTGGATAGCCCGCGCCACTTCACTAATATAAACATTCTAACCCGGTGGCCATGATTCCAGCGCCGATTGTAATTGTTCCATCGGCAACCCAATGACATTGCTGAAGGAGCCTGATATTTCGGAAACGATGAACTCCCCGTGCTCCTGGATCGCATAACCCCCGGCCTTGTCCAGCGGATTGACCTTCGCGAGATATTCCTCGATTTGCTCCGGCCCAAGCGGACGGAACATCACGTCCGTTTTCACCGCAAAAATCCGTTCATGATGCGGGCGCAGATGGATCAGGCTCACCCCCGTCACCACTTGATGCGTCCGCCCCTGCAATTGCCCCAGCATTTTTTTTGCTTCATCGAGGTTCGCCGGCTTGCCGAAGATGTTGCGGTCGAGAAAGACCAGGGTATCGGCGCCCAGCACCAGCGCGTCCGGCGCTTTTTTTGCCACCCCCCGCGCCTTGCGATGCGCGTTGAGCTGGCAAAGCTCCAGGGGCGACAAAAATTCGTCAAGGACCTCCGGCGCGTCGCTCGGAACAATCTCAAATTCCAGCTTCAATTGCCCAAGCAAGTCTGCGCGGCGCGGAGAGGCTGAGGCCAAAATCAGTGGCGGCAACTTCACCCACCCAATTTATGCCTGTCTCCCCAATTGTCGAATGCTTAAAATTGCTTAAAATTGAATACTTGAAACTCCAAACTTGAAACTCGAAACTCCCTCCGTGCCAAATAAACGCCGCCTCGTCAATATCGCCCTCATCGGTTTCATGGGCACCGGCAAATCTTCCGTCGGCCGCCTCGTCGCCGATCTCCTCCATTTCCATTACCTCGATACCGACGAAATGATCCAGGCCGCCACCGGCAAGACCGTCACCGAGATTTTTTCCCGCGACGGCGAGCCTGCCTTCCGGGCGCTCGAGGAAAAAATTGTCGCCGAACTGGCCTCAAAGTCCAAAACCGTGATTTCCGCCGGCGGTGGCCTGCCGGTCAACCCCGCCAACCTCGCCAGCCTCAAAACTCACGCCCTCATCGTCTGCCTCTGGGCGTCCCCGGAAAAAATTTGGGAACGGGTCAAAAACCAGACCCACCGTCCCCTCCTCCACGATCCCGATCCCCGGAAAAAAATCCACGACCTCCTCGCGCTCCGGGAACCGTCTTACAAGCAGGCCGACGTTCTCTTGAACACCGAATTGCGCTCGCAGCGCGAAGTGGCGCTCCAAGTCGTCCATCAATTCCGCCTGCAGTCCACCCCATGATCCGGCCTTCAAATGAAACTTAATGTTGAATGTTGAATGTTTCCCCCTTCCCTCCCCATGAAAGACCGTATCCGCCAGCGCGCCCTGGAACTGGGATTTGACGATTGCCGTTTCACCCACTCCGCCGCCCCGGACAGCGCCTCCCATTTCCAAAAATGGCTGGCTGCGAAAAAATTCGGCGAAATGGCCTGGCTCGAACGCAATGCCGATAAAAGAATCGATCCGGAAAAAGTCCTGGCCAATGCCAAAACCATCATCGCCCTCGCGGCAAGTTATGAAAATTCCGATTCTCGTGGCCGCCGGCGTGAGTCGGCTCTGATCGAAAAATCTGCAATCCGCAACCTGCAATCCGCAATTGGAATCGTCGCCCGCTACGCCCAATTTGATGATTATCATGACATTCTCGGCGAACGCTTGAAATCGCTCTCGCAATTTGTGAATGACCTTGGCGGCGCCGGCGACCGCTCGCTTTGGTACGTGGATACCGGGCCGATCCTGGAGCGCGACTTCGCCCAGCGCGCCGGCCTGGGCTTTGTCGGCAAGCACACCAATCTCATCAGCCGTAAATCGGGCAACTGGATTTTTCTCGCCGAAATCCTGACCACCCTTGAAATTGCTCCGGACGCTCCCGAAAAAAATCATTGCGGCAAATGTACCCGTTGCATCGCCGCCTGCCCCACCGGCGCTATCACCGCGCCATTCGAACTGGATGCCCGCAGTTGCATTTCGTATCTCACCATCGAACTCAAAGGCCCCATTCCCGTTGAATTTCGCCGCGCCATCGGCAATCGCATCTATGGCTGCGACGATTGCCTGGCCGCCTGTCCCTGGAACCGGTTCGCGCATGAAGGCAAACTGATGAAATCGCATGCCAGAAAAGATCTGGAGCAACCGGACTTGCTGGAACTGCTATCGCTCGACGATAAACAATTCAAAACACGCTTTGCAAACTCACCCATCTTGCGGACCAAACGGCGCGGTTTGCTGCGGAACGTCTGTATCGCTCTTGGCAACATCGCAGGCCCCCCTGCCCTGCCCCATCTTGAGAAAGCCGCCCACGACCCCGAACCTCTCATCGCCGAACACGCCCGCTGGGCCATCGATGAAATCCGCGCACGGTGGTAGAGCAGGCTTTCCGCCTTCGCGGCGCGCCAAAACGCCGCTGCGGTGCGACGGTGGCCAGCCTGCCGGTGAAGCGGGTAGCCCGGCAGGGCTAAAGAGTATAGCCCACCGATTCATCGGTGGGTTTGCAATTCAAATCAGACGGAGTCCCACGGGGACGGCAGAAGGACAGCGTCCCTTTCGTCCATTTTGTCCCTTCGAGATTCATGCAGTTGGATGTTGAATGTTGAATGTTGGATGTTTCTTGCGTCCCCTCCGGCTTCAATTGTACTTGATACAATCTCTAATGTAGTGTATAAGTGTTGTCGTCAGGCAGGCCGGTTTAACCAAAAATTCCATGAAAAACTATCTTCATATTATCGTCGTCGTGTTGTGTCTTGGCCTGGCTCCGGCCTATCAGGCCGCGGCCCAGACCTTTACCAACCTCCACAATTTGGCTTTCACCAATGGCACCGAGCCGCACGCCGGTCTGATCATTTCCAGTAATGTTCTGTTTGGTACTACGTCAAAATACGGTGGCACCGGAATTCCATCAGACGGTTTCGGCACGGTGTTCAGGATGAATACCGACGGATCGAGCTTCACAAACCTATACGCGTTCAATCAGGGGACCGATGGTGGTAATATTGACGGCGGCGTTGTCATGTCAGGCAATACGCTGTATGGAACAGCGTACTTTGGCGGCGCGTCGAACGACGGTTGCATTTTTGCCATCCATACCGATGGCAGCGGTCGGACGAATATCTATAATTTTTCGACCGAATTGCCGAACGTGCCATTTTACACCAATAGTGATGGAGCGTACCCGTACTGCGGCCTTGCTTTGTCTGGCAACACTTTGTTCGGCCCGGCAGAAGGTGGCGGCGCCCAAGGTTGGGGAACTCTTTTTGCCATCAATACCAATGGCACCCTCTTTACTAACCTTGTCAATTTCGCCATCACGAATGGCCAGAATCCAGATTCCAGCGTCATTTTTTCAAGCAATGTGTTGTATGGAGTAACGGGTGGCGGCGGGACCAACAATTTTAGCGGTAATGGCACGATCTACCGGGTCAACGCCGATGGATCGAGCTTCACCAACCTTTACTATTTCTCTGTTCCGCTTTACGGCCCTGTTCCGGCGACCAACGCCGACGGTGGTTATCCATTGGGGACATTGGCTCTCTCTGGTAATACGCTCTATGGTGTCACCTATGACAACGGTTATTATGGCAATGGTACCATTTATAAAATCAATACCGACGGCTCGGATTTCACCGTTATCCACGAGTTCACCGCCACTAACGGGATCAACTCTACCAATAGCGACGGTGCGTATCCCGAAGCCGGTTTGCTTTTATGGAGCAATGCCCTCTACGGGACTGCCTATCTCGGTGGACAATTCGGCAATGGCACCGTGTTCAAACTGAATACTGACGGCAGCGGTTTTACGACCCTGTACGATTTTGGTTTGATGGAAACCAACCCGGCTTACCAAAATAACACCAATTCTGATGGCGCCCAACCTCTCGGCAACTTGATCGTTTCCGGAAGCACGTTGTACGGCACCGCCAGTATGGGCGGCACAAATGGTTACGGCACAATCTTCAGCATCACCTTGCCGGTTCAATTGTATATCACGCAGTCTGGGACGAATGCTATCTTGTCCTGGCCAGTCGGCGTCAGCGGTTTCCAACCCCAGTACGCCACCAATCTGGTATCGCCGGTAACCTGGAACACCATCTCCTACTCCGGCACCCAGAACATCGTGACCAATCCCGTCACCAGGACCAACTTGTTCTTCCGCCTCATGCACCCTTAGTCGGCGCGCGGCTCTGTGAGCCGCAGCACGTTGAAATTGTGGTAATGGCTGCGGGTCACAGCCGCGCTCCGAAATTGACGCCGCCCTCCTTCCGGCGCACACTCGCGTTCATGGCCAATCAACCGGGAAAAAACCCGCCGCAGGACCACGCCCACCCCGAAGAACCGGGCGTTTTTCAGATCATCATCCTCGTCCTTTCGGTCATCGTGCTTGGCGCCTTGGCCGTCAATACCGCCTTCAAACTGCCTCCTCAAATTTCCGCCGCCCTTCAAACCATCGACACCCTCGTCTGCTTTGTTTTTCTGTTCGATTTCGTCGTGCGCTTCCATCGGGCTGAATCCAAATTGCGCTTCATGAAATGGGGCTGGATCGATCTCATCTCCAGCATTCCCAATTTGTCCGGCTTCCCCCTTTTGGACCATCTCCGATGGGGCCGTCTGGTGCGCTTCTTCCGGATCATCCGGCTTATTCGCGCCCTGCGGGCCACCCAAAAAATCGCCAACTTGTTGCTCAAGGACAAATTTCAAACCGGCGTCGCTGCCGTCGTGCTCGCGTCTCTCCTTCTCCTCATCTTTTCCTCCCTCGGCATCCTCATCTGCGAGCGTTCCGATCCCAACGCAAAAATCAAGACCGCCGGTGACGCGGTTTGGTGGAGCGTCACCACCCTCACCACCGTCGGTTACGGCGACGTCTATCCCGTCACCACCGCCGGGCGCTGCCTGGCCGTGATCACGATGATCGGCGGCATGGGAGTTTTTGGCGGATTAAGCGGGCTGGCGGCGTCCTTCTTCATCGGCAGCAAAGAAAAAGGCATCGTCGCCGGGGAAAACAAAATCCTCGCCCGCCTCGAACACTTGGAGAAAAAGATTGACGGTCTGAAGCGGGATTAACCGCGCAGGCTGCGGCGCGCGGACATTCCTGTCCGCAGCAACATTAATAGTTTCAATCCGCGCCCCATGCATACGCGCAGGGCGATGGCGACGGGCTGCATAAAAGCAAGGCATCCAAAGTTCCCTCGGGCTTCATGGAAAGCATCGACCTCCAAGAATGGACGCGCATCGGGGCCATGATCATTTTATGAAAGGCACACTCGCCAGCTTCCTCCCTCTCCCCTTAACGGGGAGAGGGACCGAGGGTGAGGGGTGAGATAACAGCAAGGCATCCGATGAATTTCCCCCCAAGGTTCATGGAATGGGAAAGGGTGCGCCAAAGACTCTTCTCTTTCAATTGTTTGGCGCCATCCCGCATTAATGCTGAAGCCGGATAACGGTAATAAGCCTTTTCCACCTCTTCACAATCCTGTTTTTTATTTAAAATTAGACGTTGACAGTTTAGCGTATTGTACTAGTATATTAATACAATAATTCAAGATGAGCCTGCAAACACTATTGAAAGACTGGAAGATCGAGCTGCACTCGGGGATCCCGGCCTACAAGCAGATCGCCAACCGGCTGACCTCGGCCATGGCCGACGGCACGCTGGCCCACGGCGACCGCCTGCCCACCATCCGCGAGGTGCATGAAGTCCTGGGCGTGAATCCCAACACGGTGGCGAAAGCGTATCGTGAATTGGCGCTTAAAGGGCTGATCGAAGGCCAGCGCGGGTTCGGCTCGTATGTCAAACTGGATGATCCGGTCAGCACGCTGCCGGAGCAGAAAAAAAAAGCGAAACTCAAGGAACTTTACCAGCGGATGCTGACTGAAGCCCGCAGCCACGGCTTGAACGAAGAACACATTCTCGCCTTCATCAAACAAAGGAAAACCACATGAACAAGGTCAAACGCAGCGGAAAATTATTGAAGGCGGCTTTCGCCGTCCTGTTCCACGAAAAGAAACTTCTGCTCTTTCCACTGATCGCAACGGGATTGGGAATGGTTGTGGCGATCTTTTTTATCGCGCCGATCGTTTTTTATCCTACGGGTCACCCCATTTTTTCCGCCGCGCATTGGAGTGATTTGGCTGACAAATTGCCATTGAATTTTGAACCCACCCGTCATTCCTCCAGCCAGTCCGTGCCGTTTGGAAATACAGGCACGATTTTTTTCGAAAAGCATTGGTGGGTCGCGTTGTTTTTTGCTGTCGTCTATTTTACATCCATGTTTCTCGCCACCTTTTCCAATGTGGCATTCTACCACGAAATCATGCAGGCATTGGGCGGGCAAACCGTTTCCATCCGGCGCGGATATCGTTTTGCGGCGGCGAGATGGCAGACGATCCTGATGTGGTCATTGTTTGCCGGACTGGTCGGCTACCTCATCAACGCCATCGAAAAGCGGGTTGGCTTCCTCGGCGGAATTATCGCCAGCTTGATCGGCATGGCGTGGAGCATCGCTTGCATTTTTATCATCCCGACCATTATCCGTGACACGGAATCCGCCAATCCCGTCAGGCTGCTTCGCACTTCTGCCGGCACATTAAAACGCACCTGGGGCGAACTCGTCATCGGTTTTGCGGGAATGGAATTGGCGTTTGGCGTCACCACCATACTACTGTTCTTTGTAGCCATGCTGACCGGAGGTTTGGCTGCTGGCGCTCTTTTGATGCATTTCCATTGGAGCGAATGGTGGACTGTGCCAGTCATCTTTGTGGAATGGATTCTCCTCGTCTTGTCACTCGGATTGATTAGCAGCGTGGTGAATCCTGTTTATCGCTGCGCGCTGTTTGTGTATGCCACTGAAGGCGTGGTTCCCGAGCCGTTCGACAAAGAACTTTTGGATTCCGCGTGGAAAGTGAAATGACCGGCCCCGCAGCTTTACACGCTTGGTTTTAATCCTCAGCTTTGGATTCACGCGTAACCAAATCGCGCACGGCCTGTTTTGGATTCTTGCCCTCATAAAGCATTTTGAAGACTTCCTCGATGATCGGCACCGCTACTTTTTTCTCCCGGGCCAACCGGTGTGCCGACCGCGCCGTTGGATAACCCTCGGCCAGTTTTGGATGCGAGGCCTGGATGGCTTCAATCGTCTCGCCGCGCCCCACCCGTTCGCCCAAGCCGCGATTACGGCTTTGTTTCGAAAAACAGGTCAACATCAAATCGCCCAGCCCGCTCAACCCCGCGAACGTCTCCGCCTGCGCGCCGCAGGCCACGCCGAGCCGGCGCATCTCGGATAAGGCACGGGTCACGAGGCCCGCCTTGGTGTTATCACCGTAACCAAGTCCATCGCTCACGCCGGCGGCGATGGCGATGATATTTTTCAACGCACCACCATATTCAACACCCAGGATGTCTGTGCTGCGATAGATGCGGAATTCAGGCCGGTGAAAAAGTCCCTGCACGGTGCGAGCCGTGCCGTCGCTTTCGCTGGCGCAAACGATCGTGGTGGGAATCCCCATGGCCACCTCGCGCGCGAAGCTTGGGCCCGATAGGGCGGCGATGCGATTGGCCGGGGCATGTTCGCGCAATATCCGGCTCATGGTTTCGCCGGTCTCAAACTCGATGCCCTTGGTCACGCTCACAAAGATCGCCGGGCTGTTTTTCAACCGGCTTGCCACTTTGCGGAACGCCTGCGATGGAATCGCCATCACGATGCATTCCGCGCCGCCGATCGCCTTCGCAAGATCATGCTCGACCTTCCAGTCGGAGGGCAGCTGGATGCCCGGAAGATATTTTTCGTTCCGACCGGTGGGGATTTCGCTTAACAGCATGGCGTCGATGTCCCATAGCGTCACGGCGTTGCCGTTTTCCTGAAGCACCTTGGCCAGCGCTGTTCCCCACGCGCCCGCTCCGAGCATGGAAATTTTCATGATTCGCCTCCTGTGTTTTTAAAATTGATCCGCTTTTCCGTGCCCGTGTGCAGCCGCTGGATATTGCCGCGATGCCGGATGATGACCATCAATGCCGCCGCGATAGTAAGCGACTCCAACAACCCACTTCGCTGGTTTTCATTGCCGCCATTTATGGTGGAAGTAAACCATGTGGCGATCGGCAGCGCCACGGCCGCGGTGATGGAGGCGACCGAGACGTATCGGGTAAGCGCGAAGACGATGATCCAAACCACCAGCGCGATGGTCGTGGCCGGCCACGTCAACGCAAAGAAAACTCCCGCGCTGGTCGCCACTCCCTTGCCGCCCTTGAAATTCAGCCAGCAACTATAGTTATGGCCGAGGATGGCACAGATACCCGCAATGATCTTGAAACGAAGTTGCAGGTCAACCGGCTCATCCCGGAACGCATTGAACAACCCCGCGAAATGAGGCGCGAGCCAATTGAAGACTATTGGACAAAGTAAGGCGCACGCCACATATCCCTTTAACGCATCCACCAACAGCACAAAAATTCCCGGCCCCTTTCCCACGATGCGAAAAACATTCGTCGCGCCGATATTTCCGCTGCCGGTCTTGCGGATGTCGATCCCCTTTGACCGGGCGACGAGATAGCCCGTCGGGATGGAACCCAACAGATATGCTCCCATCGCAATTAGTCCGTATGTCAGAATTGGCACACGCGCAGTTTAATGGCTAAAAGTTGGAAGTTGAAAGTGAAAACTCAAAACGGAGGGTGTCAAATTGCGTGAAGAATAAGAGGGACCGCCAAATACACAAAATATGCGAACAGAAGATTTATCCCTGTGATTTTCGCGTATTTCTCGTGTTTCGCAGTTAACGATTTTTTTTGAGGGGATTGGGTATACAACATTTTGCGTTTTTATTTTGGCAATTCATTGGCAAACTGCGCCTGTGGCAAATTCAGACCCAAAAATCCGCGTCGCCGTCCTCGGCACCGGCTCTCTCGGACAACATCACACGCGCATCTATTCGGAACTCGAAAAAGCTGGCCAGGTTCGCTTCACCGGCGTTTTCGACGCCAATGCCGATGCGGCCAAAAAAATCGCCGCAAAACATGGTGCGACAGTTTTCAATTCCATCGCCGAAGCCGCCGCCGGCTCCGACGCCCTTAACATCGTCACCCCCACGACCACCCATTTTGAGATCGCAAAAAAGTTGCTCACGCAGGGCAAACATGTCCTCGTTGAAAAACCGATGACCGATGATTCCGCCCAGGCCGCGGAACTCATCGAGATCGCCCAGCGAAATAATTGCGTCCTCCAGGTGGGCCACGTCGAGCGGTTCAATCCGGTTTTCGATTACCTCCAGACTGCCGCGCCCGAGCCTCGCTTCATCGAGTGCCATCGCCTTTCCCCCTACCCTGCCCGCTCAACGGATGTCGGCGTGGTGCTCGATCTCATGATCCACGACCTCGATGTGGTGCTCGCGTTCGTCAAATCAACCGTCACGAGCGCGGATGCCGTGGGCATCGCTGTTTTGAGCAAGAGCGAGGACATCGCCAACGCGCGGCTCCGCTTCGCCAACGGTTGCGTGGCCAATTTGACGGCCAGCCGGGTAAGCCCGGAGCGGATGAGAAAAATCCGCGTGTTCAGCGGCGGGAAGACCGCTCCCAGCTATGTCTCGCTCGATTACCGCGCGCAGGAGGGTTTCATTTATCGCATCGCCCGCGACGGCGAACAGGAGTCCTCGTTAATCAAAAAAGTTCTCGCCGCGAAGCTTGGGGTGGGAAAGGACTCGGCGATTGTCAGTGAATTTGCCGGCAAGAAAATTGTGCGCGAGCCGGTGCCGATCGCGAAGGACGAACCGCTCAAGCTTGAACTGCAACATTTCGTCGAATGCGTCCGCGAACGTCAAACGCCGATGGTCAGCGGCGAATCCGCCAAACGCGCGCTGGACCTGGCCTTCGAGATCACAAGGCAGATACAGAACCAAAAAGTCTGAAACCACAAACCTTCATGCTGATCGCCGGTGAGGCGAGCGGGGATTTGCTTGCGGCGGAATTGGTTTCCGCGCTGCGCGCTCAATCCTCCATCCTCAATCCTCCATCCTCACCTCTTTTTTTCGGCGCAGGCGGCGCTAAAATGTCCGCCGCCGGCGTAGAACTGGCCTTTGACATGACCCAACACGCGGTCATTGGCATTTCGGACGTGTTGAAAAATTATTTCAAGTTCCAGCGGCTGTTCAACCAATTGCTCGCACTGGCCATTGAGCGCAAACCTGACGCCGTGATCGGCGTGGATTTCGGCGGATTCAACCTGCGCTTCGGCCACGCGGTCAAGAAATACGTCCGGCAACATCCCGGGTCAGGATGGAACCCAAAAATCATCCAGCTCGTTTCGCCGCAGGTCTGGGCCTCACGCCCAGGACGCGCGGATTTGCTCGCAGCAGATTATGATCTGCTCCTGAGCATTTTCCCGTTTGAAAAAGATTGGTACGCCAAACGCGTCCCGAACTTGCGCGTGGAATTCATCGGGCACCCGATGATTGATCGTTTTATCGGTAGCAGCCGAGGTAACGAGGCTCAAACCAAAATCGGAAATCGGAAATCGGAAATCGGAAATGAATTAGAGACTTCTGACGCCGTCTCCGACAAACCGCAAATCCTCTTATTGCCGGGTAGCCGGGCGAGTGAATTGCAAAAGCACTTGCCGGTCATGCTCTCCTCACTGAAGTTGATCCGGGAGAAATTACCGGATGCAAAAGCCAAAATGGTTCTACCCAATCCGCAACTCGTTCAATCGGCCAAATCATTGGGCGCCAACCTCGAAATCCAAATCGGCGGCCTGCCGGATGCCTTGGCGCAAGCGGATGTCGCCATCGCCTCAACGGGCACAGTCACGATGGAGTGCGCCTATTTTAGCGTCCCGGCGGTGACGCTCTACAAGACTTCATGGCTCACTTACGAGATCGGCAAACGCATCGTCACCGTAAAATCGCTGACCATGCCCAACCTGCTTTCCGGCGATACAGTCTATCCTGAATTTATTCAGGGCGCCGCCACGCCGGAAAACATCGCCAAAGCCGCTCTGGAGCTTTTGCAGGACGATTTGCGACGGAAGCGGATCAAATCGCAACTTAAGAAAATCATTTCTTCCCTCGGCGAACCCGGCGCGGCCAACCGCGCCGCCGCCGCAATCCTGAGTTTTTGACTTTGGCCGTTCTCCTCTCTAATCTATGGCATGGACACATTGCATGCGCCATGGCGGATTGACTACATCCTCTCGCCCAAACCGGAACTGAAGTCCGGCCTTTTCACCCGCATCGCCCAATCCTCCGACGATGAAGCGAACTACGTCATCGTGCGCGACCGGACTTGTTTCGCACTGCTCAATACTTATCCCTACGTCGGTGGCCATCTGATGATCGTCCCTTACAAGGAAGTGCCGGACATGAACGGCCTGACTGACGAGGAACTGGCTGACCTCTGGAAACTGACGCGCCGTTGCATCAACGCGCTCCGCGCAGTGATGAAGCCGGATGGATTCAATGTGGGCATCAATCTCGGCAAGGCCGCCGGCGCGGGTATTGCCGACCATCTGCACCTCCACGTCGTGCCGCGCTGGAGTGGAGACACAAATTTCATGCCCGTCCTCGCCAACACCACCGTGCTGCCCGAGGCGCTGAAGGAAGTGGCGGCGAAATTGCGGGCCGAACTGGCAAAATAATTTCAGGTGGGTGTGTGGTCGGTCGCTCAGGCAATCGCCTTATAAATCCCATAGCCAAAGCTAGCCAAGAAAACGAGAACCGATAGAAATTTGAGAATATAACTCACGGACTCAAGTTTCGGAAGCAAACCCCAAAACCAATGAGCGTGAATAAATACGCCCACTGCAATATAGGAAATCGCCAGCGCAACGGCGGCAGAACCGTAAACGTCGAGGTCATCGTTCTGGCCAAGTAAACTTGTTTGGCGAGTACACAGACAGTAAATCCCATAGCCGATGGGAAGGAGCGCCAGTCCGATTCCCAAAAGCAGGATCTTAACGAGGCCACCCGAAGGCGGATACGCCAAATCTTCCGCGTCGTCGAGTGCAGTGCGATGCTCTTTGTTCGTCCAAAAGCCCATATTAAACTCCAAACGCAATGATGACTTTCAAATTTCATTTTGCCAAGCCGGAAGGAATCGATTAATTTAAGCTTATGAGGCATCAGTTTACAGCCATCATTGAGCGTGGTGAAAAATATCTCATCGCCACGTCGCCTGAAGTGCCGGAGGCACATGGTCAGGGTTTGACGCGCGAGGAATGTCTGCGCGATTTGGCGGATTCCATCCAAAGCGTTCTGGAATATCGCCGGGAAGAAGCAGTAGCCAATCTCAAAGCTGGATTCGAACAGGCGATTGTCGAAGTGGCATGAAGCGACGCGAACTTCTGCGTCATCTGGAAGCGCATGGTTGCCATTGCGCCCGAGACACAGGGCCACATTCAATTTGGAAAAATTCCAAAACAAATGAAATTCAACCGGTACCGCGTCACGTTGAAATAGATTCATTTCTGACAAAGCGTATCTGCCGAAAACTTTCCATCCCTGACCCGCCGTCAAAATAAGATGCCCCCCGAAACCCTCCATTTTGAAAATGCGCGCGTCGCGCAACAGCTTTTCAACAACGAACCGCGTAATCTCCAGTCCCTCGAAACCGAGCTGGGCGTCAAGGCCACCGCGCGCGAGGGCTGGATCAAGCTGGACGGCCCCGCCGATGGCGTCGAGCGCGCCAAACAGCTTTTTGCCTCACTGGAGAGCCTTCTCAAGGCCGGCACCCAGATCCGCAACCGCGAATTCACCCACGCCCTCAATGTCGTGAAACACGAAGGCGCGGAGACGTTGAAGGACCTCGTGAACGACCGGGTACAAACCCACGACAAAAAGCCCGGCGTCACCGCCAAGACCGTCGGCCAGAAAAAATATCTCGACGCCATCCGCAAACACGACGTCACCTTCGGCATCGGCCCGGCCGGCACTGGAAAGACGTATCTCGCCGTCGCCACCGCCTTGTCCGCCCTGCGCGAAGGAAAGGTCTCGCGCATCATCCTCACGCGCCCGGCCGTCGAGGCCGGCGAAGCGCTCGGCTTCCTGCCTGGCGACCTCTACGAAAAAATCACCCCCTACCTGCGCCCCCTGCATGACGCCCTCCATGACATGTTGCCCGCGGAAGACATCCAAAAGCACACCGAACGCGGCACCATAGAAATCGCCCCGCTCGCCTATATGCGCGGTCGCACCCTGAACAACGCCTTCATCATCCTCGACGAGGCGCAGAACTCCACCACCGAACAGATGCTCATGTTCCTTACCCGGCTCGGCCACGGTTCGAAAACCGTCATCACCGGCGACGAGACCCAGATCGATTTGCCTCCCCATAAACATTCCGGCCTGCTCGAAGCCCATCGCGCCCTCAAGCATATCGACGGCATCGCCGTCATCGAATTCTCCAAACGCGACGTCGTCCGCCATCCCCTCGTGCAACGCATCATCGGCGCCTACGAGGAACATCGCGGCAAGCCCAAAGACGGATGAACCTCGTCATCGCCAATCGTCAGCGGGCAAAAAAGTTTGATCTGCGGTTGTTGAAAAAAATCACCGCCGCGCTTCTCAGTGAATTGAACATTACCGACGGCACACTTGAAATCAACCTCCTCGGAGCGGAAGCCATGGCCGCCATCAACGAGACCTTTCTCCATCACGAAGGCCCCACCGATGTCATTACCTTCGATTACGGCAGCCCAGCCTCGAAACTCCAGGGTGAAATTTTTGTTTGCGTGGACGTGGCCCGACTGCAGGCCAGGAAGTTCAAGACGCAATGGCAATCGGAAATCGTCCGCTACGTGGTCCACGGCGTCTTGCATCTGCTGGGCCATGACGATTCCAGCGCCGCCGTCCGCCGCCGGATGAAACGCGAGGAGAATCGGCTTTTGCGCAAGCTCGCCGGCAAGTTTTCGCTCGCGCAAATCAGCCGCCCGCCTAAACTGCGCGCGTGAAAAAATCGTTTTTTGCCCGTTGGCGCGCCAGTTTCTTTGCGGGGCTGGCCCTCGTGCTGCCCGGCATCATTACCCTGGCCATTGTTAAATGGCTCTTTGGCACTATTTCCAGTTTTACCGATATTTTTCTCTTTTTCCTGCCCCATTTCGTTGCGCCGGACAAAATCTATCAGAATGGCGTCTCCGGCCCCATGTTTTGGTACTGGAGCCTGCTGGCGGTGATCATCGCTGTTATCTCGATTTCCGCCGTTGGCGTCCTCGCGCGGTATTACTTCGGCAAACGCATGATCGAATGGGCCGACAGCCTCATGCTGCGTGTCCCCGTCCTGAATAAAATTTACGGCACCATCAAGCAAGTGGACCAGGCCTTTACCTCCGGAAAAAAAACCTCGTTCAAAACCGTCGTGCTCGTCGAATATCCCAGCGCGGGAATCTATTCCGTCGGCTTCCTCACCAGCGAACGCGCGGACGAGATCGACCGCAAGATACACCAAAAATGCGTCTGCGTTTTCGTCCCCACCACCCCCATTCCGACCGGCGGCTTCCTCATCGTCGTGCCGGAGGACAAAGTCATTAAATTGGATATGTCGGTGGCCGACGGGCTGAAATACATCATCAGCTTCGGCGCCCTTTCGCAGGAATACCTTCGCAACGAACCCGAGAAATGAACCCATGATGACCGAATCGGCCATTGGAGTCATTTTGCAAACCCGGCCCCTCACGGAAACCAGCCTCATCGTCGAATGGCTCACCGCGGATTTTGGCCGCATCGCCACCGTGGCCAAAGGAGCGCGCCGTGCCAAATCGCCATTTCTCGGAAAACTCGATCTGTTTTATGAAGCGGCCTTTTCCTTCAGCCGCAGCCGCCAAAGCGAACTGCACAACTTGCGCGAAGCCAGCGTGCGCCAGATGCACGTGGAACTCCGTGCCGATCTCCTGAAATTGCAGCAGGCCGCCTACGGCGCGGCCTTCCTCCGCCAGGTCACCGAGAAGGAAACTCCCCTGCCCGCTTTTTTTGACCTGTTCCGTGATTTTTTGAAAACTCTCTGCGAACAAACACCCTCCGCGCAGATCCTCTTTTCGCTCGAACTTAAACTTCTCCGCGAACTTGGCCTGCAGCCCGATTGGCCCGAAACAAACCTGACCGCCGGATCCAAAAAAATCGCGGCGCATTTGTTGGAAAAAGGATTTGAATCCGCTAAAAATCTAAAACTGACCAGCGCCCAGAGAGATGAAATCCAGCGTTTTTTGCATGGCTATCTGATTTTCCATCTCAACCGCTTGCCCATAGGACGCGCCGCCGCGCTGCAAGTTGAGGAAGAATCAAAATAACCCGCGTCAGGCAATTTCATCTGGCCCCGGTTCCTATTTTTCCCCCAACGGCGTGAATTGCAACGTCTCCGGGTCGTAGGCGAACAATTCCGCTGTGGCAATCTTGAAGAACCAGCCGTGCAGTTGCAGCGAGCCATCCATAAGCCGGTCCTGGACACACGGATAGCTGTGCAAATTATCCAGGCCAAACAGGACATTCTCCTCAGCCGCGGCGGTGCACCGGGCATTGTGATCGCGAAGATGCGCGTAATCCTCCTGCAAAGTTTTCAGGACCGGCGTGGCAAGATTCAACCAGTCGCGCAGGTGCGGCATGGAATCCGCGACCGCCGGCTCGCCCAGGAGCGCGGAAATAGCGCCGCATTGTGAATGGCCGCAGATGACGATGTCGCTGACGCGCAGGGTCTCGACGGCAAATTCAATGGCGGCGGCGGTGGAATTGGTATCGCCGCTGGCGCTGAACGACGGCACGATGTTTCCTATATTTTTAACGACAAAAAGGTCGCCGGGCTTGCTTTGCGTGATCAATTCCGCGAGGACGCGCGAATCGGAGCAGGTGATGAACAGCGTATGGGGGTTCTGGCCTTCCTGCGACAATTTGCGGAAGAGTTTGCGGTAATTGCCAAATTCATCTTTGCGGAATTTGTGAACGCCGGCGATGAGCTGTTGCATTCAGGTTATTGCCCGAGCGTTTTGTTTTTGGCACGGGACTCTTCCATCAACTTCACCTTGAATTTTTCGAGCGCGGACTGAAGTTTGGCGTCGCCGACCGCGAGAATCTGCACGGCCAGCAAACCGGCATTGCGCGCCGCGCCGATGCCGATCGTAGCCACGGGCACGCCGGGTGGCATTTGCACGATAGAGAGGAGGGAGTCGAGGCCCTTAAGCGATTTGCTCTCGATGGGCACGCCGATGACGGGAAGGATGGTGAAGGCCGCGCTGACGCCGGGCAGATGCGCCGCGCCGCCCGCGCCAGCAATGATGACCTTGATGCCGCGTTTCGGCGCGCCGGAGATATATTCCTCCAGCCCACGGGGATCGCGATGGGCGGAAATGACTTTGGCTTCGCTGGCGATGCCGAATTCCGCCAGGGCATCGGCGGCCAGTTTCATGGTAGGCCAATCCGAATCGCTGCCCATCAAAATGCCGACCAGGGGATTCTTTTCGTTGCTCATTGTCCATAAATTGAGCGAAGAAATTGGAGGTTTGGCAAGAAACAAAAGAACAGTTAATAATTCCATCCGTGCAAATCTATGCAATTCATGCGAAATTTCCCTGCCCATGACAACGGCCAATAAAGTCACCATCCTGCGCATTTTATTGATCCCCTTTTTTGTCGTGGAACTCATTTACTATGTCCGCACCGGGAAGGAAATCTATCGGTTGCTGGCGATCTTGTCTTTTGCGGTCACGGCCATTTTGGATGGAGTGGATGGTTATATTGCGCGTCGCTACAATCAAAAGAGCGAGTTGGGCGCCATCCTGGACCCGTTGGCCGATAAATTGTTGCTGGTTTCAGCCGTGATCACCCTTAGTTTTGATAACGCGCCCTACCTCCGCCAGATTCCGCTCTGGTTGACCGGATTGATCATCGGGCGCGACCTCCTATTGGGCATCGGCGCAGGCGTCATCCATCTGGTTGTCGGCAAGATCAAGGTGCAGCCGCGCCTCACCGGAAAACTCGCCACCGTTTTCCAAATGGTCATGGTGTCATGGATCTTGCTCCAATGGGACCAGATCTTTCATGGAATTTTTTTAAAGAGCCTGATCCTTGGCTCAGGGATTTTCACCGGCGTTTCCGGCCTGTTTTATGTCTGGGACTGGACCAGGCAAATCAGCGCGCATCCGGCCAGTTCGGCGGTGAAGAACAGTTGAGAGTATTTTGAGTTGAGAGTTGCGGACTTTCAAACGAGACTGTCGTCACCAAATTATGGCCAAGGAAATTGAACTTAAATTGCAAGAGGGCAACACGGCGCCGGAATTCACGGCGATGACCAGCGGGGGCGGCAAAGTGTCGCTCTCTGATTACAAGGGAAGGAATGTCATCCTCTATTTTTATCCCAAGGACGATACGCCGGGTTGCACCAGGGAAGCCTGCGGTTTTCGGGACAGTTTCTCCGAATTCAAAGAGCGGGGCGCGGTGATCCTGGGCGTCAGCACGGATTCGGCGAAGGCGCATGACAAATTTGTCGAGAAATATAAGCTGCCGTTCCCGCTTCTGGTGGATGAAGACAAAAAAATTGTGGAGGCCTACGGAGTTTGGGGTGAAAAGACTTTTATGGGGCGCAAATACTTGGGCACGTTGCGCGTGACATTCCTGATCGGGCCGGATGGCCGCATCAAAAAGATCTGGCCGCAGGTCAAGCCGGAGGAGCACGCCGCGGAAGTGCTGGCGGCGCTGTGAAATTGCAAATCAATTGACAAATGCCAGGTGAATTTCCAAAATCCATCTGAACAAAGGATAACAATAAACCAAACAAATCTATGGCAATCAAAGTCGGCTCCCAAGCTCCTGATTTCACGCTCAAATCCAAGAGCGCCACTGGCCTGGTGGACATCAAACTGAGCAACAACTTTGGCAAGAAAAGCACCGTATTGCTGTTCTTTCCGGCCGCGTTTACCGGCGTTTGCACCGCGGAATTGTGCAGCATCAGCGGCGGCATGAACGATTACGCCAAGCTCAATGCCGACGTCGTGGGCATCAGCGTGGACACGCCGTTTGCGCAGGATGCCTGGGCGCAAAAGGAAAAGATCACCATTCCGCTGGCGAGCGACTTGAACAAGGAAGTTATCAGGAAATACGATGTGGTCTTCCCGATGCTCGCAGGAGTGGGTGACACCGCGGCGCGCGCGGCATTCGTCATCGATAAGAACGGCGTGGTGCAATACAGCGAGCAAACGCCGACCCCCAAGGACCTGCCGAATTTCGAAGCCGTCAAGAACGCCTTGGCGAAGCTGAAATAATCGCATCTTAACATTGTTCTTAATTTGGTAAGGACATCGCGCTGCGATGTCCCCGCCCGTAAAGCGGGCGGAACGAACTGCGCGAACCACGCGAATCACGCCTCATGTTGCGCCGCTGAACGCGGCGCGGACGGCGCAGCGGAGACTGTCTCAAATGTGGTGGTGGGCATCCTTGCCTGCCGTAGAGGGCGGCATCTTGCCGTCCGGAAAAAATGCCCGCAATGTGAACGGCTCAATGATAACGGTGATTTTTTCTATTATCGCGCTATCCCGCCGGGCTGGAAGCCACGGCTCTACGTCAGCCAAGATGGCCGACGCTACAGTTTTGAGACAGTCTCAGCCTGTCCTCCGTAGCGGTGCTGCGGAAGGTGGACGCGCCGTCCCTACCAGCGTGGATGTGCCCTGCCCGGTTGACGGTAGATCAATATTCTTTCTTTCGGCTAAGCTGGTTCTGGCTTATATTCCGGGGAAGTCGGAAGCGCCATGCGCCATTTTTTTAGATTTTCTACGATACGGATGAAGCTGGTTGGCACAGTGATGCTGCTGACTATGCCGGGGTTATTGTTCATGTATATCTACGACCTGCCCATGACCGGCTTTGTCGTGGGCATCCTGGCGCTGGCCGCGGCGTGGATGGGCGGAGAGTTTTTTGTGCGCCGCCAGGTGCAGGCGATGTCCGCCACGGCCCTAAAAATCGCCGACGGCAACCTGAGCGCCCGGACGGGCTTGCCGGCTTCAGACGATGAGATTGGCTATCTCGCAAAAATTTTTGATCGCATGGCCGAATCGCTGGAGCAGCGGATCAAGGAACGCGAAAAGCTGGCCGCATTCGCGCAATTGAATCCCTATGCCGCAATGGAATTCTCCGCGGAGGGTGAAATGACCTATTTCAACGATGCCGCGCGCAAGCTGGCGGTTTCCGCGGAAAAAGACCACCCGCAAGACATCCTGCCCGAGAATGCAAAAAAAATCGTGCGCGATTGCCTTCTCTCGGCCCGGAGCAGGATGAACCTGGAGACCAAAATCGGCGACCGGACGCTCTCCTGGTCATTTCACCCCATGCTGGCCAGCTTTGTGGTGCATTGTTATGCGGAGGACATCAGCAACCGCCTGAGCCTCGAGGCGCAATTGCGGCAATCCCAAAAAATGGAATCGGTCGGCTTGCTCGCGGCGGGCGTCGCCCATGACTTCAACAACATGCTCACCATTATCCAGGGCCATTCCAGCGCGCTGCTCGCCCGGCCGACCTTGATGCCCAGCGTGGTTGACCCCCTCCAGTCGATTTTTTTCGCCGCCGAACGCGCCGCCAACCTGACCCGGCAATTGCTCATGTTCAGCCGGAAAAATGTCATGCAGCCGCGTGCGCTGGATTTGCGCGATGTCATCGGCCACCTCGGCAAAATGGTGCAGCGGCTCATCGGCGAGGACATCGCCTTTCAGATTCTCGCGCCGGGGGATTTGCCGCCCGTCCGGGGCGACAGCGGCATGATTGAGCAGGTGGTCATGAATCTGGCCGTTAATGCCCGCGATGCCATGCCGGCCGGCGGCAAATTGCTCATTGACCTTTCCGCCGTCGAGACTGACCCGGGCTATGTCGAAATGCATCCGGACGCCCGGGGCGGGCCTTATGTGCGCATGCGCGTCGTGGACACCGGCACGGGCATGGATGCGGCCACCTTGAACCGCATTTTTGAGCCTTTTTTCACCACCAAGGAAATCGGCAAAGGCACTGGCCTGGGCCTCGCCACCGTCTATGGCATCGTCAAACAACACGACGGCTGGATCGAGGTCGAGAGCGAGCCTGGTAAAGGCACCATCTTTGATATCTTTTTCCCGGTCGATGTATCGGACGCCCTCCCCGGCAAGCCGCTGACGGATTCAGGGGATACTGTGATGGGCGGGACGGAAACCATTCTCATCGTCGAGGACGAGGCGATTTTGCGGGAAATGGCGCGGGAAATCCTCGAACAGTATGGGTACAAAATCCTCGAAGCGGGCAATGGCAGGGAAGCCATGGAGGTTTGGCGACAATCTGCCGATGAAATTAAATTGCTCCTTACCGACATGGTCATGCCCGAGGGAATTTCCGGCATCAATTTGGCCGAATGCCTCCTCCAGGATCGGCCCGACCTGAAAATTATTTTTACCAGCGGCTACTCCTCGCAAGAAATCGGCGAAGAATTGCTCGCACGCGCCCAGGCCCTTTTCCTGCAAAAACCATACAGTCACGCGACGCTCGCCCGGTTTGTCCGCGAATGTCTCGACCGGAACACCGTGGCCGCCTGAGACCCGAAAATGCCTTCCATCCGAGGCTCCTTTAAAATTGGAAAATACCGCGTCCATGCCTGAGGTCACCCTCGCGATCTTAAGTGACATCCACTACGCCGGTCCCGCCGAGCGCGCCAGCGGCGAGGATTACGAATTCCGCGTCATTGCCAATCCCGCGCTCCGCGCGGCGGTCTGCGCCTACCGGCACCTGATCTGGATGCGTCATCCGTTGGAACAAGGCCGGCAGCTTGACCGTTTCCTCAACACAGTTCCCCCCGTCGATCATGTCATCGTCAACGGCGACTATTCCTGCGACAGTGGATTGATCGGGGTGAGCGACCCGGCGGCATTCGAGAGCGCCGAAGCATGCCTGGGCAAACTTCGCGCCCGATTCGGCCAGCGGGCGTGGTTCACCATTGGCGATCACGAAATCGGCAAGCTGAGCATGTTCGGCGGGAAAGGCGGGATGCGCCTGGCCAGTTGGCATTCCGCCACTGAAAAACTCGGCCTCCAACCGTTCTGGAAATTGTCCATCGGGCGCTATCTGTTGATGGGCATTGCCTCGCCGCTGATCGCTTTGCCCGCGAACCAACCGGACACACTGCCGGAAGAATGGCCGGAATGGCAGCGATTGCGCGAGTCCCATCTCGCCGAAATCCGCGTCGCCTTCGATGCCCTTCAACCGGAACAACGTGTCTTGCTGTTCTGTCATGATCCGACGGCCCTGCCCTTTTTGGTCTCGGAGGAATCGGTCCGGCGGCGATTGCTACAAATTGAGCAAACCATCCTCGGCCATTTGCATACGCAACTTGTTTTATTTAAGAGCCGAATTTTATCAGGAATTCCGCCGGTGCGATTCTTAGGAAGGACCGTCACCCGCCTTACCTCGGCGCTGCACGATGCCAGCCATTGGTGGCAATTCCGCGTGCGCCTTTGCCCCTCCCTTTCCGGCACCGAATTATTCAACGACGGCGGCTATTACCTCGTCCATCTTGATCCCACCGGAAATCGTCCGCCCCGGTTCGACTTTCAGCCGATGCCACGGTGAAAGCTGAAACTGCTCACGGCCCTTGAACCGCCTTATGGAAAGGCCCGTCAGCCGTCCGCCTCCCTCTCCCCCTTGCCCCGTCGTAGCGTCTGCGAAGACGGGTCACGCGGAGAGGGACCGAGGGTGAGGGGTGAGAAAACAAACAGGTTCACTTCCCCGTTTCAGCCTGTTCATGGAAAGGGGAGGTCAGGTTAATCTTATACAGTGATTTTCCCTCACTTTCCCTGGCGGTGAATAACTGCCGAAGCCGGCTTATTTCCCAACCAATTTCATCACCGCTTCCACCGCATCGTCCATCTTGACCGCCTGGACCGCGCCGCCGCGCGGCTTGACCTCCACCTCGCCCCTGGCCAAAGATTTTTCGCCGATGCCGACACGGATGGGAAAACCGACCAGGTCGGCATCCTTGAATTTCACGCCCGGACGGTCATCGCGGTCATCCAGGATAACGTCCACCCCCCGCGCCGTTATTCCGGCATAAATCTTCTCCGCCAGTTTCATCGCCTCATTGTTGACGTCCACATTCAGCGGCGTGATGCAGACCTGATACGGCGCAACGCTCAACGGCCAGATGATGCCGTCCTTGTCGTTGCATTGCTCGACCACCGCTTGCAGCGTGCGCGTGACGCCGATGCCATAACAGCCCATCACCGCCATGTTCCGTGCGCCTGTTTCATCCAGATAGACCGCATTGAACTTCTCGCTGTATTTGGTGCCGAGTTTAAAAACATGCCCCACCTCAATGGCTCGCCGGATTTTCAATGATTTGCCGCATTTGCCGCAAGGCTCGCCGGCCTGGACCGTCCGCAAATCAAACCATTGCGTGACCTGGATGTCGCGCTCGATGGAAACATTGCGCAAATGAAATCCATCCTCATTCGCGCCCGTGACCATTTCATTCGCGCCGCGCAAACGTTCATCGGCGAATACCTGAATCTGCGGGTTCTTGCGTGTCGCGGTCACCGCCCCCAGGCTGCCCGGGTGCGCTCCCGTCGCTTCAAAAATTTCCTCCGCCGTCGCCGGCCGATAAAGAGTCGTGCCTATCTTCCCGGCGAATTTCGACTCGTTCAACTGATCATCACCGCGCACGAGCACGATGATCAATTTGTCGGCGGCCATGTAAATCAACGTCTTGATCTGGCGATTGGCCGGGACGCTATACGGCGCCTTGGCCAGGGCATCGATCGTCACCACTCCCGGTGTCGCGAATTTTTCGATGGCCGCGCCGATTTCGCGCGTCGCGGTCTTGGGCACTCCGCTGGTGGCTTTCTCGATATTCGCCGCGTAACCGCAGGATTCACAAAACGCCACTTCGTTCTCCCCGGTCTCGGCCGGAATCATGAATTCATGCGAAAATTTTCCGCCGATGACCCCCGTGTCCGCCTCAACGGCAAACGCCTTCAACCCGCAACGCTCAAATATTTTGGCGTAGGCCTCATACATTTTCTGATAGGTCTTCTGCGCGGCCTCATCCGTCACGTCGAAACTGTACGCGTCTTTCATGATGAACTCGCGCGCGCGCATCAATCCGAAGCGCGGGCGGATTTCATCGCGGAATTTCACGCTGATCTGGTAGAAATTCTTGGGCAGTTGGCGGTACGAATTGATCTCGCCGGCGGCGATCCCGGTGATGACTTCCTCTGCGGTCGCGCTCAGCACCCATTCGCGATTGGCGCTGTCCTTCACTTTGAACAATACATCGCGGGCCGTCTCGTAACGGCCGCTTTGCTGCCAGATTTCCGGTGGTTGGAGCGTGGGCATGAGCACTTCAATGGCCCCCGCCCTGTCCATTTCCTCTCGAACGATCTGCTCCACTTTGCGCAAGGCGCGCAGGCCGCATGGCAGAAAAGTATAAACGCCGCCGGCCAGCTTGCGGATCAGCCCGGCGCGCAACAAAAGTTTGTGCGATAAAATCTCCGCATCAGCCGGGGCCTCGCGAAGCGTGGGAATCAATGTTTCGGTCCACTTCATGTGGCGCAAAATTTATCAAAAGAAGCTGCGGAACGAAGAATTTTATTTTTAAAAAAATCGTGGAGATGGGCACGGGGAAAGCTTCAACGATCCTCCAATCGTGCATTGTGGCCTTCCATCCAATACGGATTTGCGTTGATGTAAAACCCATAGTCAAGCATTGGCATTTACATGACAACTGATGGTCGCCTATAAGTGTCATTTTCTCTTGACGAAAATCCCGCTTTTTATCAGGGTAGTAAACGCAGTCGGCCTTTTGAAATAATCTTGCGGGCCAAAACTCCGCATCATTTTAGGCCGCGTAAAAATCGGGTGCAGTATTATGGCCACGGGCAAAATAAAATGGTTCGACAGTCGGAAAGGCTACGGGTTTATCACCCAGGATTCCGGTCAGGATATCTTTGTGCATCACTCTTCCATCGTCGGCGGGGGATACAAAGATCTCAATGAAGGCGATCAGGTCACCTTCGACGCCGTCCCCGGTCAAAGAGGATTAAAAGCCGAAAACGTCCAGCGCATCAATCCGGCGTAATATTCCTAGTAGCAGCCGACGTGCGTCGGCTCTAGAATCCTGCCCATCCTGTCTCAGTCCTTGCCTCATCCACTTGCTCCCGGAGACGCAAATAAGGCTGGACAACCCAGTTAAAACGAATTATGTCCCCTTCCATGAACCGTGATATACAACACTTTTGTTGCATACCTAAAGGTTTGGCCACATTCGCATGATTATGAGTATTGAGCATATCCTTCTAATGAGTCCCATCGTGGCGCTTTGCGTTTATGTGGTTCTCGCTGTCGTTTCACGAATTCGAGGAGACCGCCGAGCGCGCGAACTTTTGGCAAAGCATCCCGGCGCCGAGCAGACTTCGGTTTATTTGCCGTTGCGCTCGACGTTTGCGTGGCAGAAAAAGCGAGAGATTGATGCCAAGATAGCTGAAATGAAGTCAGCCGGCTGGGTTTATATTTGCAGTCGCGCAGCGAACCCGATACGGACTATTTGTTCGTGGGGCGGAGGTTTGACTTTGCTATTTATCCGTGATGCAGAGGCGAGCCATGTTTTCTAACCTATATTTGGATCGTTGGCCGCGTCAACACACAACCCCACAGAATTATGTTCAACAAACAAGACAACGAATTCGATGAGATCGCTGCCGACCCAGCGCGTCGTCGTGCCAAGATTGCTGACTTGTCATGGCGTCGCACTTGGATTGCTTGCTGTGCTTTGGTAATTATGGTCGCTACGGTTGCCGAAATTTGGAGCGGCGGCAGGGGCGCGATAGGCGGAGTATTTGCCGCTGCTATTTCATGGGGCACTTTCACCAAGTATGAGTCAGATTTGCGTTTGCTCAGAGTCTTTGAGCGGTTACAGAAGCCGACGGCCTAACCCTGCGCGCTGGAGCCAACGGCCACTGCCCCTTCAGTTTGCGATTGAGTTATCCTGTAAATCCATCCTTTCCCTCTTCGCCGTTCTTTGCCTCTTTGCGCCTTTGCGTTAAATCCTTTTTTGTTTTTTATCCGTGTCCATCCGTGCTTGTCCGTGTGAATTACTTAAACCGCGTCACCTCATCCACTTGCTCCCGGAGACGCAAATAAGGCTGGACAACCCAGTTAAAACGAATTATGTCCTTTTCCATGAACCGTGATATACAACACTTTTGTTGCATACCTACAGGTTAGGCATCGTGCGAGCACTATGAAATATCCCGACGGTTCTCTGGTTAGGCTTGGCGACATTGTCACCATTCCACTGCCGGACAGCAATGCCAAGGCGCGAGTAGTTATGCTCGGTGCGAAGGCGCGGGTGGTTATGCTCGGCGATACTCGCGAGCATTTGGGCATTGATAAGAAGTTTCTTGATTGGGTTGAGAGCGACAAGACACTACTTGAGCCGTCTTATGTTGTGGTTGAGTGGGTTGACCGGAATCCATTTGCCCACAATGACCCCAAGTATGCACCTGTTGGCAATTACATGTTTACACAGTTGGACGGGTGCGTTACACATGATCCCTAACACCTCATGCACTTGCTCCCGGAGACGTAAATAAATCTGGACAACCCAGTTAAAACGAATTATGTCCTCTTCCATGAACCGTGATATACAACACTTTTGTTGCATACCTACAGGTTCGGTGCTATGAGAGCGTCGCTATTTGCATTCACTTTGATTTTTGTTGCGGCCAGTTCGTTGGCTGACACACTGACCACGCCCTCATACACGATTACCATTGTTGGCTGTGGTGAGTATGTTGTTTCCTGTGACACCGTAAAATACGTCGGTGTCAGTCGGAAGACCGGGAAGTCCATCACGCTTACGGGCAGGACAGTTCACACCACTGGTCTAGATGGTGTCACACCAGCCCATTTTCTCGGCTATGAGTTCAAGAGCGGTAAGACGACATATTTTGTTGGCGACGATGGCGAGCTTCGAGTGACACAAGGCACGAAGATTTTGGTCGAGGAGCACGGAACATGGAAACGATAGCACCTAACACCTATATTGGATCGTTGGCCGATTTTAACTTATGAAAAATCCAATTCCAATGCCCGCCCTTGCGGTCATCATATCTGCTTTTGTCGCAGGTTGCGGAGAGCAGATGTCCAAGACTGCCGGAGAAGATGCCAGCAGCCAATTGACCGCATCAGACTTGGCGCAGCTCACAGATTTCCACGCTTGGAAGACTTTCATCCCGGCAGCGCAACGACCCGTCAAGGCCATCCGTCTTGCGATTCTTAATCGTCGTGATGGCACCGTCGTCACAAAGTTTAGCACCGGAGTCAACCTTGAGACCAACTGCTCTTCTTTCCTTTTAGGGATTCGTATGGAGCAGGGAAGATTTATGGGGCATTTATTGACGAGAACAGCCGATGGTGGCGGTTTAGGATGGGACCTGAATTTTTCGGATGCGCTTGCAGACTCATTCCCAGCTTGGTCCGCGCCAGGAACTCTTGTATGGAATGGGAACCGTGCTGACCTTGCCACTTCCACCAGGAGTAACGTATTCGACACCGTTCTAGTTGTTGAGTTGGAAAAATGAAGCACTGCCAAAATGAGAGGCATCGGCCTCCTAACACCCCAGCCCTGAAGCCGAGGCGCTAATATCCTGTTAATCCAGCCATCCCTCTTCGCCGTTCTTTGCCTCTTTGCCTCTTTGCGCCTTTGCGTTAAATCCTTTTTTTCTCCGTGTCCATCCGTGTCCATCCGTGGTTAAAATTTCTCTCTGCGTCGCTGCGTTTCTGTGATAATTCTGTCCCTATGCCGGACTCAAGCGCCACGCCCATAACCAGCCTGTACATTCATGTGCCGTTTTGCGCGCAGAAATGTGCCTACTGCGCTTTTTATTCCGAGGCCTCCTCCGGCGAATTGATCAACCGCTACGTCGCCGCCCTGGTCCGCGAACTCGAAATGGTCGCCGCCGACCTCAAACCCAAAACCATCTTCTTCGGCGGCGGCACCCCTTCCCTGCTCAATCTTCGCCAATGGCAGACCATCCTGGACGCGATGCAAAAATTGGACCTGCTCGGCGCGGAGGAATTCACCGTTGAATGCAATCCCGCCACCGTCTCGCCGGACAAGGCAAAGTTGCTGCGCGACTCCGGCGTCAACCGCATTTCCATGGGCGTGCAATCGCTCGACGAACAATTGCTCGACCGCCTGGGACGCATCCATTCCCGCGAACAAGTCTTTAAATCATTCGATACCCTGCGCCACTCAGGTTTTGAAAATATCAATGTGGATCTCATGTTCGCCATTCCCGGCCAGACCCTGGAGATATGGCGGGAAACTCTGTGCGAAGCGGTGGCCATGCAAAGCGAGCACTTGTCCAGTTACGAGGTCATCTATGAGGACGACACGCCGTTGTTTCATCAAATGAAAGCCGGCGAGTTTGATGTGGATGAAGACCTTGCCTGTGATATGTACGAAGCGCTCATCAGTCATGCGACGGCCGCCGGCTTCTGCCAATATGAAGTCGCAAACTTTGCGAAGAATGCGGGGTCGAACTCAAATCCTTTGCATGAAGCTCGAGCGAAAGAGAGAAAAAATTTACAATCTAAGTTTAACCCTACCTACCCTCACCCTGACCCTCTCCCCAGGGAGAGGGAACAGCGAGAGGTCGGAATTCCTTCCTTTGCCTGCCAACACAACATCAACTATTGGCGTGGCGGCTCGTTCCATGGGCTGGGACCCAGCGCAACCGGCTATGTGCGCGGCACCCGCACAAAAAATTGGTCAAACACCCAACTCTACTGCGAACATCTCGAAAGCGGAAAACGCGCGATTGAATCAGGCGAAACCTTGCCGCCGTTGAAACGCGCCGGAGAGACTGCGGCGTTCGGGCTGAGGATGGTCGCCGGTTGGCCGTTTGAAACCTTCCGCCACGCGACGGACTTTGATCTGCGCGAAAACTGGAATTCTGAGATGAAGGAATTGGCCGCGCGCGGCTGGGGACAGATCGCTTCCGATAATTTCCGCCTCACCCCGCAGGGCTTGCGTTTTGCCGATGCCGCCGCCGAAATGTTTCTGCGTTGATTACGCGCTGTTGAATGTTTTCTTTGTGATCTTTGTGTTCTTTTGCGGCCAAACTTTTTGGTTTTGTTCTTATCAAAATCCCTCTTCGTTCCCTTTGTTATCTTGGTGTTAAATCCCTCTTCCGGTGGAATATTTTTTTTGTTCTTTTGTGGTTACAGTTTTATTTGTTTCGCTTTACGCCGTCTGCAATCGCACCGTAAATACCGTCCCCCCGCTCTCCGGGCTGTTCACTTCAATCGATCCACCATGCGATTCAATGATCGCCTTCGAGATCGCCAATCCCAGTCCCGCATTGGCGCCTGCGCGCGATTTGTCGGCCCGATAAAACCGGTCAAAAATGCGCGAGATGTCCTCCGGCGGAACACCAATGCCATTGTCGCTCACCGTCAGGACGGCGAAATTGCTTTGCCGCTCAAGTTTCACCCGCACTTCCCCGCCTTCATGGTTGTATTGGATGGCATTGGTCAAAAGGTTCGTCACCACTTGCGCCAACCGGCTCGGGTCACCCATGATTTCAACCGGCGCGATTTCTGAATGAAGGCTCACATGCTTTTCCGCCGCCAGCGGACGGATCAATTCCACGCAATCACCCACCGTCTGGGAAAAATCAAACCGCAACCGCTTGATCCGCTCCTGCCCCGCGTCGAGCCGGGTCAATTCCAGCAAAGCGCTGATGAGTTTTTTCATCCGTTCCGCCGCGCGATGGCAGGCTTCGATGGTTTGCTTGTATTCCCCGGCTTCGCGTTCCCGCCTCAACGCCGTTTGCGTTTGCGTCAGGATCACCGTGACCGGCGTGCGCAATTCATGCGCCGCGTCGGAAGCGAATTGTTTCTGTTGCCCAAACGCCGCCTCCAGCCGTGCAAACGTTGCGTTCAACGTCGCCGCCAATTGTCCCAGTTCGCTTTCCGCTTCTGCCACGTTAATCCGTTGCGACAGGTCCCCGGCGGAAATTTTCACAGCCGCCGCGCTGATGTTCTCGACGGGCTTGATGGCGCTTGAAGAAATCCACCAGCCCCCCGCCAGGCCAAAAAATAAAATGATTCCGCCCAGGACAGACAGAGACAACGCCGTGCTATGAAGGTCTTTCAACTCAGGAACGATAGAGCAGCCCACGCAAATTGTTTCACCGGATGGCGTCAGATCGTATATTTCCTGGGATTCCTTGTGCATAAATACCCACGGTGGGCCGGAATCTTTCAGACTTCTAAGAGCTGTTCGAAACAATCCGCTCGAAATTATCCCGCTTGAAGTTATCGCACCCGAAGTCACCGGCGGCGTAAAAAACCGCGGCGGATTGGAATTTTTCAAATCTGATGTTTGATTCGCACTATATGCCGCCACTGGCGCTCGATTTACATAATTTGCCGAATCAGGACTGTGAGCGATAATAATATCATTCCACGTAGGAACCTTTCCACCGTCTGCGATTACTTTGTTTTCTCGCGACCAGATGATGAAATAGAACCCATTAGGATCGTCAGCGTCAAACAGTCCCGCCGCCTGCGGTGGCAAATGAAACTCACCGGGTTGCTCTGGTCCGCCCATATCGCGCGGGGGCTGATCCGGTGGTTGGTCTGGAAAACCACCCATCGGCATCCCCTGCCCATTCGCGCCGGGTGGATGTGGATGCGGATGCATCGCTTCTGCCAGCACCATAAATCGCCTATGCAATTCATCATCCACGCTCCGCATTTGCCGTCCCCATTCCAGTTGATAGGCCGTGAATCCAAAACCGGCCAGCACCGCCACGAGAATCAACCCGTACCAGATCTGCAACCGCCATTTGATGGAGTTGAAAACCTTCATTCGATGCAATAGCCGTGCCCGCGCCGGGTGACGATGAATTCCGCGCCCAGTTTTTTACGGACATTCGAAACGTGAACGTCCAGAAGATTGGAAAACGTGTCATCATTCTCGTCGAACAAATGCTCGTAAAGCTGCGTGCGCGTCACTACTTCCCCCCGGTGCAACGCCAAAAATTCCACCAGCGAGTACTCCCGCGCCGTCAATTCCACCGCCTTCTCCGCCCGAAAAATATTCCGCGCCGCGGTGTCGATCTTCACTTCGCCGATCTCGATGACATTGGTCGTTTTGTTTTGGCTGCGCCGGATCAGCGCGCGCAGGCGCGCGAACAACTCAGACAAATCGAACGGTTTGACCACATAATCATCCGCCCCGGTGTCCAGCCCGCGCACCCGGTCTTGTGATTGGTCCCGCGCCGTCAACATCAGCACGGGCGTCTTTTTAGTCTTCCGGAGTTTCGCCAGGATCTGCCATCCATCCATTTTCGGCAGCATCACGTCCAGGACCACCGTGTCGTAATCGTAATTCTCCGCCTTGTACAAGCCGTCCTCGCCGTCGGCAGCCGTGTCCACCGCGTAACCCTCCTCGCGCAACGCCTGCGCCAGGCTGCGAAGCAGGTCAGGTTCATCCTCTACGATTAAGATTCTCATGCGTCTTCGCGGTTTTTAACAGATAAAACATCATATTGCCAGACCTGGGAATTCTCCCACACCAAACCTTAATGCCAGATGAAGAAAGTCGCGACTCGACACATGCACTAAAACGGTCAGAAAGCGGCGGTCAACCGCGCGCACTCCAGACGCTCCGCGATTTTGAAAGCCATTCGGCATCGCGAAGCGTTTGGACTGCGATGGCTTTAGCATCGCTTTTGAGGACGCGACGAATCGAAACAAGGATGAATCGATTAACTGTGATGAATGTAATAAAAAAAGAAAAATCTCCCCCTTCACCATCCCTTAAGGTTGCCTCGCGTAATGTGACGGCGTGAAACAAAAAAACGAACACACCCAAATTAACCACGAAAGAGAATAGAAATGAAAACAACAACCAAACTGACCCTCGCCCTCCTGGCGCTCGGTCTTTCAACCCTCGCAGCCGTCGCGCAGAACGATGGCCCGCCCCCAATGGACGGTTCCGGACCCGGCGGACCGGGCGGCCCGGGCGGCCCTCGCGGGCATCATCGTCCGCCGCCCCTCCCGCTCGTCCTGGCGCTGGACGTCAATCATGATGGAATCATTGATTCAAACGAAATCGCCAATGCGTCTGCGGAACTGTTGACCCTGGATAAAAACCATGACGGCCAATTGACCCCGGACGAATATCTGCCGCCACTGCCCGCGGATGCCCCCACCAATGCGTGGCGCCCGCCGACCCCGCCCATCGTGAAAGCGCTCGACGTGAATGGAGACGGCATTATTGACTCGAATGAAATCGCCAGCGCCCCCGCGGAATTATTGACCCTGGACAAAAACCATGACGGTAAATTAACGCGTGATGAATATTTAGGACCACGTCCTCATCGCGGTCAGTTTGGCCGTCCTGACAACGGCCAAGGACCGCCGGACAATGGCCAGGGACCACCCGACAACGGACAAGGTCCGCCCGACGGCGGTCAGAATCCGCCAAATCCGAACCAGTAATTTTCTGTTCATGTGAACAGAAGCGGCGGGTTGATGCGAAAGTTGGGTGTGCGCACAACCCGCCGCAATCTCTCTATGAAGCAATCGGCTTTGCCTTCTCTCGCAGAAAATTCCAGGCGATGACCGATGTGAATAAAGAAATCACGCCGCAAATCAGATAAGGCAGCGCTTCATGGACAAAAAATAGTCCCCCCGCAAAAATGGGTCCCAAAATCCGCGCCAATGCCCCGAAACTTTGGGCCACGCCCAGGTTTGCGCCTTGTTCGTGCGGCGACGAGTTTAGCGAGATCATCCCAAATACGGGTGGACGATTTAATCCCGAGCCGATGGCCAGCAATGCCAGCACAACCAGAATCTCCGGCAACGACTTCGCAAACGGCAAACCCGCCAATCCCACCGCAAAAACAATCAGGCTGAAAAAAATCAAATTGGGTTCGCCATATTTTTTGACCAGCCGCCCAATGACGCCTTGCACCACGACGGCGACAGTGCCGGCGTAGGTGAACAACCAAGATGTTAATTTCAGCGATTTGGCCCCGGGGTAACGGTGATGCAATATCAATGGAAACGTGGACTCAAAGCAGGTAAAGCAAAATGTGGCCAAAAAAAACACCGCAATCAGCATTCCAAGCTTCGGTTGTGCCAGCGTATGACCCCATTGTGTAAATTTGGGCCGCGCTACAACATGTTCTGAACTGGGCTTGCGGCTCTCGCCCAAGATAAACCAGCCAAGGATAAAATTGGCGGCGCAGAAACCAGAGGCTATCCACCCTGCGGCTTGTTTATTGCCGAATACCTCTATCGAGGTGGCTCCGAGCGCCGGTCCAATAATAAACCCCAGCCCAAAAGCGATTCCAATCAATGCCATCCGCGCCGAGCGCTTTTCCGGTGGTGATATATCAGCAATATAAGCAGACGCCACGGACAGATTCGCGCCGCAAATACCCGCGAACACCCGCGAAATCAACAGCCATACCAGGCCCGTGGTGCCGCTCATCGTCGAGGCGATGGCAAACAATGCGTAGGAACCCGACGCGCCCAGATTGCTGATCAGCATCACCGGACGGCGGCCAATCCGGTCCGATAATTTTCCCCAGGCCGGCGCAAAGAGAAACTGCATCAACGAAAATGAGGCGATGATTCCGCCGATAAGGACACCCTTAGCGTTGAAATCAGACCGGAAATTGTCCTCCGCAAAATTCGGCAATAGCGGCAGGACAATCCCAAAACCGATCAGGTCGATGAAGACCGATAAAAATATGACGAGCAGTGATGGTTTACGATCCATTGGCGGTTAAGTTTAATCGCCGCCGCGGCAATTAACAATTGTTTTGAATTCTGCCATCCATTTCCAGGCCGGAGGCCGACAGAACATAGCCCACCGATTTATCGGTGGGTTCAAAATTCGAATCAAGATGAGTCCCGCAGGGACGGCAGAACTCAATCACTATGGTTTCATCATAAGATCGGTTGCTCTTTTTCAATAACGACCCTATTGCAATAATCGAAGAAAACAATTCTGCCGTCCCTAACGGGACTCGGTCCCTTTTGTCGCCCGTACCCGCCGTTGAAATTGAAACGGCGGGCTATGATCGATCGCGCCATCCGATGCGAACAAAATTGGGTATTTGAAAACACGCCCTGATCTTTGCTTTTTTGTTTTCCGCCTTCTTCCTTCTCCCTTCCAACTTCTCCCTTCCCTCAATAAACCCTTCGCAAGTTCGACGGCAGGATTCCCAATTCATCCCGGTATTTCGCCACCGTGCGCCGCGCGATGGTGATTCCCTTTTCACACAACATCTTCACCACTTCCTGGTCGGACAACGGCCGGGTGGCGTCTTCATCCTTGAAAATATCGGCGATCATGTCCTTCACACTGGCATTGGAAACACCGTCGCCGTTGGCGGTCTGCAATCCGGCGGTGAAGAAAAATTTCATTTCAAAGACGCCTTGAGGCGTCTGCATGTACTTGCCCGAAACCGCGCGGCTCACCGTCGTTTCATGCACCCCCACCACGTCCGCGATTTGCGCCATCGTCATCGGCTTCAAATTTGCCACGCCCTTCTCCATGAATTCCCGCTGCCGTTTCACGATCTCCTTGGCAATGTTCAAAATCGTCTGCTGCCGTTGGTATAAGCTCTTGATCAGAAATTTGCCCGCGCGAATCTTCTCCCGGATGTAGTTCTTCACCTCGCTGTTGTTCTCGCCGGACGACATCAAATCCTTATACACGTTGCTGATGCGCAGATGCGGAATCTGCTCGTCGTTGGTGGTGACGGTGAAGTCATCGCCATTTTTTTGGACAAATACCTCCGGCAAAACGTAATGGTCGTTATCGGGCAGAAACGCCCGGCCCGGCCGCGGCTCCAGCCGCGCAATTTTCCCGAGCGATTCCTGCACCTCTTCAATCGTCCGGTTCGTCCCCCGCGCGATCTCCGGTATGCGCCGCTTGCCCAGCGCCTCCATGAAATCCTGGACGATGCGGTATTCGAGGGAATCCTGCCGCCCCGCCCGCTCAAGCTGAAGCAAAAGGCATTCCCGCAAATCCATCGCGCCAACCCCCGCCGGATCGAAAGTCCGAATCACCTTCAGCACTTCCAATATTCTCTCGACGGGCAGATTATTCGTAGTGGCAATCTCCTCGACCGTCGCCTTGAGATAGCCAAAGTCGTCGATGTTGCCGATGATGAGTTCCGCGATGGCGCGCTGGTCGTCGGCCAATTCGCCTTCCCGCGCCTGTTCCATCAAAAATTCCGCCAGCGAAGTCTCCGCCGTGATCGAATCGAACATGAACTGCCGCTTTTCCTCGTCCTCGGTGGACTGCCGGATGGGCATATTCGTCTGCGAAAAATGGTCCCGCCATTCCTGGTCCAATTGCACCAGCTTCTCGAACTCCGCTTGAAAATCATCCACCGGCTCAGGCGCGGCCTTTTCCGTGGCGGCTTCAAAGGCTGTGTCTTCCCCCGGTTCGGTGGCGCTTTCAGCATTCAGTGATTCTCCCTCATCCGCGGGCGATTCTGTTTCGTCCGTCGGGGATTTTTCACGCATCTCCATGTCAGTGGAAGCAACCTCCTCGAGCACCGGATTTTGCTCCATTTCGTGCTCGACCAACGCCTTGAGTTCCAGCGTCGGCGCCTGGAGCAATGCAAGCGATTGCTGCAATTGCGGTGCCAGCACCAGCGATTGCGTCAGTCGTTGCGACAGTTGTAGTCCCTGTGCCATGTTGCCCATTATAATTCAATCCCACAGAAAAACAAGAATTTCGGCACGATTTTCGCTGCCCGCGCGATTTTAAGGAAAAACTCGCTTTTTTCCCCTCCCGATTGCATCTTGGTTCAAGATGAAACTGATTCTTTCGACGCATAATGTCACCTTGACCAAAACCCTCGAAGACCGCGTTGTGAAAAGGCTTGAACAACTCGACCATTTCGATGGACGCGCCATCGACGCCCGGGTCACCCTCGAACATAATCATAAGCGCGCCCCCGAAAATCAATTCTCCTGCTCCATGCAAGTCGCCATGCGCGGACCCGACCTCTTTGCCGAGGCGCGCGACAATGATTTGTACGCGGCCATCGACGTCGTCGCAAAAAAATTGGAGCAACAGATCCGCAAACGCCACAGCAAAATCAAGGCGCGCAAGCACAAACTCGCCGCTAAATTCAAACAAGTGAAGCGCGAAGCCGCTGCCTGATGATTATAGGGCGCATCTTGCCACGGTCCTTGGTAGGGATGGCGCGCTGCGCCGTCCGCGCCGCGTGCAGCGGCGCAACCGTATGTGTAAATATTGGAAATTCGTTCCGCCCGCTCTGCGCGGGCGGGGACATCGCAGCGCGATGTCCCTACCAAATCAAGAACATTGAGATGCGCTGATGATTATACGCGCCCGCACTGTTCTTCCCATCACCGCGCCGCCTGTCCCGGATGGCGCGGTTGTCGTTTCGGGAAATCAGATTCTTGCCGTCGGCAAATGGCCGGATTTAAAATCAAAGTTCTCCGGCGAAGAAACCGTTGACCTCGGCGAAACGGTCATGCTCCCGGGCCTGATCAACGCCCATTGCCACCTCGACTATACCGGCATGGCCGGACTCTGGCCCCCTCCCAAAAAATTCACCGATTGGATTCCCCGGATGCTCGCCGCCAAGGCCGAATGGAGCTATACCGATTACGCCCGCTCATGGTTGAACGGCGCGAAAATGCTCCTCCAGACCGGCACCACCACCGTCGGCGATATCGAAGCCACCCCGGAATTGCTTCCCGACGTCTGGGAAGCAACGCCTTTGAGAATTTTGTCTTTCCTCGAAATGACCGGCGTCCGTTCCAAACGCGAACCCGAAAGGATCATCGGCGACGCCCTCAGACAAATAAATTCCCTCGCCCACCCGCGTTGCCGCGCCGCTCTCTCGCCGCACGCCCCCTATTCCACCTCCCCGGAACTCCTTCGCCTTTCCGGAATCGTCGCGCGCGAAGACAACCTCCCGATCACCATCCACGTCGCCGAATCCGCCCAGGAATTTGAGATGTTCAGCCTCGCCCGGGGGGAAATGTTCGATTGGTTGAAAAAAAATGGCCGCGACAACTCCGATTGCGGCCACGGCACACCCGTCCGGCATCTCGAAAGCGCCGGCTTGCTCGGCAAAAACCTCCTGGCCGTCCACGTGAATTATTTGGATGACAATGACTTTGGCCTGCTCGCCCGGCGGGGGGTCAGCGTCGTTCATTGTCCTCGCAGCCATGTCTATTTCCGGCACCAGCCCTTTCCGCTCGAAAAATTGGCCGCCGCCAAAGTCAACCTCTGCCTCGGCACCGATAGCCTTGCCACCGTCACCCGCCTCGGAAAGGAAAAACTCTCGCTCGATTTATTTCTCGAAATGCAGCAATTGGCCCGGACCTATCCGGAAGTGTCCCCCAAAACCATCGTGCGAATGGCAACCGTCAACGGAGCCAAAGCTTTGGGACGTGCCGGCCAGGCCGGCCAGCTCGCCAAAAATGCCCTCGCCGACCTCATCGCCATCCCCTTTCAGGGAAAAACGCGGGACATTTACGAATCCGTCGTGCATCATGCGTCAACCATTTCCGCCAGCATGATTGACGGACAATGGGCCATCGCACCGTGAATGATTTCATAGCGGATTTGGAGCAGCGGCTGGACTCCGTGCGCGAACAAAACCTCCTTCGCGCCTTGCGGCGCGTGGACTCCCCGCAATCGCCCGAAATCCAAATCGACGGCAAATCGTTCCTGAATTTTTCCTCCAACGATTATCTCGGCCTTGCCAATCATCCGGCCCTGAAAGAAAGCGCCCTTCGTGCCATCGAAAAATTCGGTGTCGGCAGCGGCTCTTCGCGATTGGTTTGCGGCTCGTTGGCCCCTTTTCATGAACTTGAAGAAGCCCTCGCCCATTTCAAAAAGACCGAAAGCGCCCTCACCTTCTCCACCGGTTACGCCGCCGCCATCGGCGCCATCGGCGCCCTTCTCGGCAAGGCTGACGTCATCATTTTGGACAAACTGGTTCACGCCTGTATCGTCGATGCCGCCAGGTTGAGCGGCGCAAAAATCCGGGTTTTCGCCCATAACGATTTGGCAGACCTCGAGGAAAAACTGGCCTGGGCAAGATCCCAAACTCAATCCCATAAAAATCATTGTCTCGTCGTCACCGAATCCATTTTTTCCATGGATGGCGACGCCGCCCCGCTTCGGGAAATTGCCGATCTGAAAGACAAGTTCAACGCATGGCTCATGGTCGATGAGGCCCACGCCACCGGAATTATCGGCCAGGACGGCCGCGGCCTCGCCGATGAACTCGGAGTCGCGGGCCGGATCGAAATACAAATGGGCACCCTCGGAAAAGCCCTCGGCGCCAGCGGCGGCTATCTTTGCGGGCCGCGCGCGCTGATCGATTTCCTGGTCAATCGCGCGCGCAGTTTCATCTTCTCGACCGCTCCCCTGCCCGCTTCAGCCGCTGCCGCCACCGCCGCCATTAAACTCATCCAATCAACCGAAGGACGCCAAAGACGAAATACTCTGCGGCAACACGTGGAGCATTTGAGTTCCGGGCTTGTCACCCTCCATGAACCAGGCGGGGCGCGCACCGTGGCGCAGGTTTCCAAACCTGTCCACCCTCCGTCCACCCTCCGTAGCACTGCGGAGGACGGGCAGTCTTGTCCACCCTCCGCAGAAATGCTTCGGAGGACGGGCTACGGAGGACGGGCCGTATCGCCGATTTTCCAAATCGGCAGCGCTCCCAACTTTGAAGGCGCCATCATCCCCATCATTCTCGGCAGTGAGGAAAAGGCCATTGCCGCCTCCCTCAAGTTGCGCGAACAAGGCATCTTTGTTCCAGCCATCCGCTACCCAACCGTCGCCCGTGGAAAAGCCCGCCTGCGCGTCACCTTGAGCGCCGCCCATTCCACCAGCGAAGTCTCCAGACTTGTTGATGCACTATTGAATCTCACATGAATGAATAACCCGATTTCATTAACACCGGGCTTTAGCCCGGTGGACAAAGGCCAGGACGATAATAACCGTTTCAACGGTTTCCCCTGCGCCCGCAACCCCTTGAAACAGTTTTCTTCCCCATGAACCGTCTCGCGCACCTCGATCAAACTTTCGTCTGGCATCCGTTCACACAGATGCGGGACTGGCTCAAGCGCGAACCGATTGTCATCCGGTCCGGCATCGGCGCGGTGTTGCAAGACGTCCACGGCAAAAAATACCTGGACGCCAACTCCTCCATCTGGACCAATCTGCACGGCCACAATCATCTCGCAATCAACGCGGCGATTTCACGTCAATTGGGAAAGATCGCCCACTCTTCCGCCCTGGGTCTGGCCAACGAACCGGCCAGCCTCCTGGCAAAAAAACTCGTCACCGCAGCCAACCCCAGACCCCAGACCCCAACCCCCAAACTCGGCAAAGTTTTCTTCAGCGACAACGGCTCAACCGCGCTCGAAGTCGCCTTGAAACTCGCTTACGAATTTTCCCGGCGCGTAAAAAAGTCCCGCTCTCCAAAATTTCTCTCACTCGACGGCGCCTATCATGGCGATACCGTCGGTGCGGTCTCGGTCGGTCACCTTGATCTGTTCCATAAAACATTTTCCGGCCTTTTGTTCCCGTCGGACAAAGTCATGGCGCCCTATTGCTACCGTTGCCCCTTCAACCGCGCCAAACCGGAACGCGAAGACGCGCGCAATTATCGCAAGTGCAACTGGGAATGTGTCGGCAAAGTTGAGCAAAAGTTCCGCTCCCAAAAGAAGAAAGGAAATCCTTATTCCGCCTTTGTTTTCGAGCCTCTGATTCAAGGCGCGGCCGGAATGATTCCTCAACCGCACGGCTGGCTGAAACATGTGACGGATATCGCCCGCGGCCACGGTGCGCTCTTGATTGCCGACGAAGTGTTGACCGGCTTCGGCAGGACCGGCGCTTCATCCTCATCGCCTTTTGCCTGCCATCACGAAAATGTCCAACCCGATTTTCTCTGCCTGGCCAAAGGTCTGACCGGCGGTTATCTGCCCATGGCCGCAACCCTGACCACCCAAAAAGTTTTCAACGCGTTCCTCGGCGAATATCATGAATTCAAAACGTTTTTTCATGGTCACAGCTACACCGCCAATCAGCTTGGCGCCGCCGCCGCGCTCGCAAACTTGAAATTTTTGCATGACAAAAACTCCCGGCGCGCGCGTCAAAATCTCGAAGTCCATTTGCGGGACGAATTAAAATCTCTCTGGTCTTTGCCGCAGGTTGGCGACATCCGCCAGGTCGGATTAATTGCGGGTATCGAACTCGTCCGCGACTGGCGCACCCGCCAGCCGTTTGATTTGCGCGAACGCGCCGGCATTCGCGTCTGCGAAGCCATGGCCACCCGCGGTGTGCTCACCCGCCCCGTCGGCAACATCATTGTCCTCATGCCCCCCTATTGCACCACCCCCGCACAATTGAAAAAAATCGTGTCAACCATGCATGCCTCCATTCGGAAGATTCTTTAAAACATCATTCTGAATCATGGTTGTCAGTCGTACCATGCTTTGGCAATATCCGTCAAATGTCAGAGCGAAGGACTATAGGGACAAAAGCGACCAAAGGGCAGTCCCGTCCCTTATCGTCCCTGAAGTCCCTTCTGTCCCTGTGGTCCTTCTAAAGTACATACTTGATTTTCCGTCCATTACAGCGCATTTTGCCCTTCGACAATTAACAATTGCATAACGAAAGGATTACTATGCCATACGAATTACCTCCCCTCCCCTATGCCTCCGACTCTTTGGAGCCGCATATTGACAAGACCACGATGGAAATCCATCACGGCGGCCATCATAAAGCCTACGTGGACAACCTCAACAAGGCCATCGCCGGTTCGCCCTTGGAAAGTAAATCTCTCGACGCCCTCATCGCCGACCTCGCGTCCGTGCCCGATAATATCCGCGGCCCGGTGCGCAATAACGGCGGCGGTCATTGGAACCATTCGTTCTTTTGGAAGATTCTTTCCGGCAAAGGCGGCGGCGCCCCCTCCGGCAAACTCGGCGACGCCATCAACTCCACCTTTGGCAGTTTCGACGCCTTCAAGGAGAAATTCGAGGCCGCCGGTTTGGGCCGTTTCGGCAGCGGCTGGGCCTGGCTCGTTTCCAACGGCGAAAAACTCGAAATCTGCTCCACCGCCAACCAGGACAATCCCCTCATGGGCAAGGCCATCGCCGGTTGCGAAGGCAAACCCGTCTTTGGCGTGGATGTCTGGGAACACGCGTACTATCTCAAACACCAGAACAAACGCGCCGCCTACCTGAAAACCATCTGGAACGTCATCGACTGGAACGCCGTCGCCAAAAATTTATAGAAAAGCGGTTCGATAAAACTGCAGCCGCGGATCTGTGAGCCGGCCGGCCATCGCGTAGCGTCTGGACTGCGATGCTTGAGCATCGCTTTGAGAGAGGCGTGAAAATGCGGAGGATCGACAGTTATGCAACGCCTGTCCGCGTAAGAAAGCGGCGGTGAACGCGCCGCACTCCAGACGCTCCCGCGAATTAAAGAAGGCCTTCGGCAAGCGCCTCGGAAAATCCTTTTTCCGCGCCCGGTAATCGCTATTTTCTCCACATGCCGCCGGACAACCGCCCCAATGCCAACTCCCTTCTGCGACCGGTCTTTATCGTGTGCGTCCTCTGCCTGGCCATCTTCCAATTCTCAGAAAACACCGCCGACCCCGACCTCTGGGGCCATGTCATCTACGGCAATCACCTGCTCCAAACCGGCCAATTGATGCGCGCCGATCCCTATTCCTGGACCGCCCCCGGCCATGAATGGGTCAACCACGAGATTATCGCAGAAGTCATTATGGCGATGTCCTTTCGCATTCTTGGCGGGACCGGCTTGCTCCTGCTGACCGTGCTTGTCGGCCTGTTGACTTTTTTCATCGCTCTCTCAACCGCCTCGAAGAATCAGGATCCAAACACAAAAATCGTCGCCTGGGCTTTTGGCGCGTTGGCGGTCGTCGAAATCTCATTTGGATTTGCCGCGCGCCCCCAAATCTTCACCGCCCTCGCGCTCGCGGTCGAAATTTGGCTGCTTCGGCAAATTCATCGCGGATCTTGGAAATGGGCCGTTCCCCTTCCCGTCTTGTTTGCGCTTTGGATCAACACCCACGGCGGAGCCATCGTCGGAATCATCCTGCTGTTCGTCGCTGTTTGCGCTACGACGGTGCAACTTATTTTGGCTAAAACTCGGGCAAATTTGTCGTATTTTCGCCTGGAGAATCCACCGTCGGCTAAAACCATCGGTATCCTCTGGATCGCCGTTATTCTCTCCACGGCAGCCCTGCTCGCCAATCCCTATGGCTTTGGTTTGATTCGCTGGCTGATCGACAGCATTTCCTGGCTGCGACCGCAAATTGCCGAATGGAACCCCGTCACCCTCGGCTGGGACCACGCCGCCTTCTTCTTCTGCGTTGCGCTGGCAGTGTTCGCCTTTCTGTTTAGCCGACACCCCCGACAGCTTTGGGAAGTCATTGTCCTTGTGATACTTGCGCTAATGGGCTGGCGCTCCGTCCGCAATACCCCCCTCTTTTGTGTCGCCGCCCTGGCCCTGGTCCCGCCCCTTCTGGCCGCTGCCCTTAAGCGTTTTCAAAGCCATTTCGCCGGCTTATTGGCCATTGCCCGTTCCAATGAATTCCAACGAATTCCAATTATCACTTTTTCTCTCCTCTCCGCCACCATTCTCGCTTGCACCGTTTTCCTTCACAAACAACGCGCCTGGACAATGGAAATTCCGCGCGCCCAGTATCCGGTTTCCGCCATTCAATTCATTCAACAACACGATTTGCATGGCAACCTGCTGGTGTTTTTCGATTGGGGAGAAATGTGCCTTTGGGAGTTGCCCGACAGCCGCGTCTCAATTGATGGCCGCCTCGACACCTGCTACCCCGCGAAGATCATCTCCGCCCATTGGCAATTTTATAATGCCGAACCATTTGATACAAACGCCCTTGATCTCGATCACGCGGATTTCGCGCTTTTACCGTCGAATCTCGCCGGCTCTCTGGCGCTCGCAAAAATTGACGGCTGGCATCCCGTCTATCTGGATGACCTGGCCGTTGTCCTGGTGAAAAATCTCGATCAATTTCCGAATCTTGCCGGTCTCAAATTGCCGGTTGAACCGGGCGCGGATGCGACTCAAGGCCGGGCCGCTTTTCCGGACCATCTCCCCGCGCGATAGCAAACTCCGCCTATTTCAGTTTCAAAAAGTTTTGCAAAATCTGCCTGCCGCTCTCCGTAAGGATGCTTTCGGGATGAAACTGCACACCCCAAATCGGAAGCGTCTTGTGCCGCACTCCCATGACCTCGCCTTCATCCGTCTCCGCCGTCACTTCCAATATCTCCGGCATCGTATCGCGCTTAATAACGAGCGAATGGTATCGTGTCGCCAAAAAAGGATTCGGCATTCCAGCGAACAAATCCTTCCCGTTATGTTTAATCGGCGATGTTTTCCCATGCATCATCCGGTAATTGACCACCACCTCCGCGCCAAATGTGTGGCCGATGCATTGATGACCCAGGCATACGCCAAAAACAGGAACGCCTTCCAGAGAAAAGACCCGGATGACTTCATTCGATAAACCGGATTCTCGCGGCGAGCAAGGACCCGGCGACACAAGAATCCGTTCCGGCTTGAGCGCGCGGATTTCTCCCAGCGAAATCTCATCGTTTCGCTTGACGGTCATTTCAGCGCCCAACTCGCCCAGATATTGCACCAGGTTGTAGGTGAACGAATCGTAATTGTCTAAAACCAAAATCATCTTATTTGCGGTCGATTTCATCCAGTGTTTGCGAGATCAACGCCTCGGGCACGCGCTGGCCCCACACTACTTTACCAATCTTTTTTGCGAGAACAAATTTGATTTCGCCGCCGCTGACTTTTTTATCCAGCCGCATCGCCACAAACAGTTTTTGCCTCTGCGAAGCGTTCAGCCGTATCCGGCTGGGCAAACCTGCGCGCCGGAATATGGTTTCAATCCTCGCAACCTCCCGATTTGGCATTTTTAGAATCTTTCCCGACAATTTCGCGGCGGCGACCTGGCCGATTGAAATTGCTTCCCCATGTAAAAATTTTCCGTATCCGGCGCTGTTTTCTATCCCGTGGCCAATGGTATGGCCAAAATTCAAAATCGAGCGCAGGCCGCCTTCGGTCTCATCTTTGCTGACCACCCCGGCCTTAATCTCGCAACAGCGCGCAATAATGGGCGCGAGAATCTTTTGATCACGCTTCAATATTTCCGGAAGCTGGCGCTCCAGCCGCGCGAAAAGCCCTCCGTCGTAAATAATCCCGTATTTAATGACTTCAGCCAGGCCGGCGCGAAACTCCCGCTCCGGCAATGTCTTCAGCGTGTCCAGGTCGCAAAGGACCAGCTGTGGCTGGTAAAAAGCTCCAACCAGATTTTTCCCGGCACGCAGATTGACGCCCGTTTTCCCGCCAACGGAACTATCCACCTGCGCCAGCAACGTCGTCGGCGCTTGCACAAATGGGACCCCGCGCAAATAAGTCGCCGCGACGAATCCCGCCAGATCGCCAACCACCCCCCCGCCGAGGGCAACGATAAATGATTTTCTTTCGAACCGCTGCGCCGCCAACTGATCATAGCAGGATTGGACGGTTCGCAGGCTCTTTGATGGCTCGCCCCCTGGAACGGTGATCAGCGCCGGGAAAAATCCGGCTTTGGCCAACGCATCGAAAACCGCTTTTGAATGATATTTTCCCGCGTTTTTGTCGGTGATGATCGCGCAACGCCGTCCGAGTCCAAGACGCTTACATTCGGCGCCCAGGCGCGCCAGCAAATCATTGCCAATTTTGATGGCATAGCTGCGGCTCCCAAGTTGGACGGAAACAGATTGCACCTGTGGAGGATAAAGCTTGAATCAACTTTTCAAAACAAAAAAGGCCGCGCATTTTTTGAGACGCCCAATCCGATTTTAGTTATGAAACCGGTAAAACCGTGTTGCCGGAAGCGGCACTGTCAAATCGTTATACTGAATTATTCCGGTAGGTCCCGCCGACAAATAATACTGGGTTAATTGCGACCATGGACCGTTCGGCGAGCTGGCGTTCTGGATTACATAACCCCCCCCTGGGTTTCCGTTGAAAAGAAGAAACAGGCCGCTGGGAACACGGGCGATCGCTATGTTATTGCTGAGAGGAATGCGCAGCGACACAACGTTCAAATTCACCGTTCCCTGGGCCTGCGCGCCGCCGGTGTCCATCAGGGTATACGTGAATTGGTCATTACCGACATAATTGGTGGCCGGAAGATAATCGATGACCCCTCCGTTCAAAGAAACACTCCCGCCATTAGTGCTCGTATTGCTTGCGGCCGTGATGCTCAGTGAATCACCATTGGGATCCGTATCGTACGCCAGCAAATTCGTTTCCTGTATCGCCAACACCAAATTCTTTTCCGCGCTCACAAAATACGTCCCGGCTGTCGGCGGGGGAAGGTTGGCCGGCATATCCACAACATAAATGCCCTGCATCGCCACTTCCCCAGCCCAGGTATTCGCATCCAGACCGGTCAAAACTGGCGTATAAAACAAAGTCGGGGCGCTCGATGAACCCACCACTCCCGTGTAAATTGCCTGATAGTTGCCCGGGTTGACGTTGCCGGTCCCGTCTTGCCCAACAGTGAAATAATACCGGTTATTTGCGGCGTCCATCGTAATGTTATCCGGATACCCTTGAAAACCGGAAGCGATCAGCGTCGTGGTATTGCTGAACGTATTAAGGCACCAGATCGCATTTTGATTGGTATTATAGTTGTAGTTGACGAAACCCGCATCAGAAGTCAGATAATAAACCAAATTACTCTTTGAATAACTTGCGACGCCGCGGATAAGCCCATTGGGAAATGCAGTGTTGCCGGAAGAAATTGTGACAATTTCAGAAAATGTTCCGTTCACTAACATCGGGGCCTTATAAACTCCATTGTTCCCATTTCCGTTGATGGCGCCAAGGTAAATGTTGTTGCCATCCACGGCGATCGGCCCTTGCCCTGGAATGTGTCCGACACATAGTTTCTGGAGAGTCGGACCATTAGTGCCCGTGGAAAAAGAATCGCTTTCAAAACTGGACGCCAGGTTCAACTGTCCCACATATGAATTGGTGCTGGTCAGGACGTCAATCTGGTTGAAATAAAGATAATGGTTGGCCGGATCCAGCGCGATTCCTGAGATCAGCGGGTAAAGGTTGCTGTTCACATCTGTCTGCGAATACGGCATCGTATAAATGATTTGCGCACTCGCGGCAATTTGCGCCGGGGTGCCATTGAGATTGAAGGCATAAATATATTCCGGTGTCGTCCCATTAGCGTTGTTGTCCAACACGTAAGCTTTTCCCATCGCCGGATCCACCGCGACATCATAGGGAGAATTGAAAGATGAAAAATTGGTCTGGCAGAGGAAATTGGTGGCGGAGCCGGCGGTGACCGCCGCACCATTGCCGCTCGTGGTGATGTTTTGGACCGAAACGTCACTGCTGGGCGTAGGCTGGCCATTCCACATCACGAACCAAACTTTGTTGGATGTTTGCGCCTGCGCCAATGTCCCAGCCAAAAACACCGCTGCCAGGAGCGCCTTCATCAAATTCTTCCACATAACTTTCAAACTGCTGCTTTCTTCTAAAATCGATAGGTAATGGTGCCCATGATCGACTGGGCCATCGTTCCGTCGGTCTTCAGGGGGACACCATTATCAGTCCAATCGTGGTCCGTGGTCCCGGTAAATTTATACGCCACTCCCAGGTCCAAGTGGTTGACCACAGTATAGCTGATTCCCACTTCGGCTTGATACGCAAAAGTTACATCCGTGTTCCGATACGATGGATTAGTGGAGCCGGGAATATTGTTGCCTTCAAAATTTCCAACCGCGGCACCCACACCAATGCCCGCATAAGGCCTGAACTTTCCCAATGGCCAGGTGAAAACGCCATTGACCAGCAACGGGAATTCGTCCAAATGAGCATTGGCGCCGACAGGTGAAAGCGGCTGGTTGCCGATCTGGTTGATACGGTTGTAGATAACACTGGCATCAAGCTCGGTGGAAAAATAATTGCAAAAGCTATAACCGATTACCCCTCCCGCGCGCCACCCGGTGTCGAATTTCACATCTCCACTTGAGCCTCCGAAGCCTGTGCCGCTGCGGATTCCAGGATTATTCTGAAAAACCGCGCCGCCGTCCACACCCACATAGAATTGACCGGCTTGGCTGCTTGCCGCTAATAACAATGTTGCTCCAATGAATGTGAATTTGTACGAGTTTTTCATGGTTATAATTTGGCTGCCACCGGTTTATTCAGCGAAATACTTAACGGTCAATCAATCCATTTAAAGAACCGTTCCGCTAAGAACCCCGCTGTTGTCCTGAATGTTCATCAGGTCTGTCTCAATCAATACCAAACCCTGCAAGGTTCCGCCAGTGTCAAATAGAAGCGATGCATTGTTATTTGTAAAGATGGCGTTGAGGGCGGACAAATTCGCTCCCGTGACATTTTGAAGTTCGTTATTGGCAGCAATCGTCGTGGTGGAGCTAAGAGTGATCGCACCGTCAGCCGCCACAAATCCTTTGGCGCTGCCCAAATTGGCCGTCGTGCCGCCCACGGCGTCCCCGATCAATCCGCCGGAAATAATCGCGCTGCCAACGGCATCAGTCGTTGCGGTGATATTGCCCAGGATACCCATGCGAGATGCCGCCAGCCCCGCCACCGCCGCGCCTTTTGCCGCGATACGGCCCGTCAGCGAACCGCTGACGGTCAAGTCGCCAAAAACATTGCCCAACGCAATGATCTGGCCGCTGTCCGCTCCCGCGACGTTAATCCCGCCAAACCGGGTCAAGGAGTTGCCGGTCAGGACCGCGTTGCCGTTGGAAGTTTGGATCACGCCGATGTTGCCCTGCGCCGCGATGACGCCGCTGAAACTGCTGTTCGTCCTGACGGAGCTGATCAAATTGCCGCGGCTGATGATTTGGCCGGTCAACGCGCCGTTGGAGGTGATAGTGGTTACTCCCGTAATCGTTGTGCCGGTTCCTAAAATTGTCTGGCCGATATCACCGCTCGTGGTCTGAATTACGCCCCAAATGCCGGCGTTGGTCACGTTGATGCTGCCAAAGATGCTCGGAGCCGTCACGTTGCCCAGGCCCGGCTCATTGTTCACCGTCGAACCGGCCGACGCGGTGATCGTCACGTCACCCAATGCTCCGGTGCTGGTGATGTTTGCGATTGAATATGCGCTGTTGATCGAGCCGCCGGCGCCAGTCAACACCACGCTTTGCACCAACGGACTGGCACTGTTGGTGGTCGAAATCATTTGGACGCTGGCCATAATCGGCAGATTGCCCGTCGTCTCCGCCGTCAGCGTCATCACCAATTCCATGTCCGGATTGTTATCCACGTGCGCAAACAGCCGGACACTCTGCGTCTGGTTGAACGAAAACACAAAGGCGTCGTTCGCCGGGTTTAGCGTCGGCGTGCTTCCCAGGTAATTCCAAAGCACCTGGATATTGCTCGCGGAACCAAATGGGCTTGTTACCGTCACCGGCGTGCCGCCAGCCGTCGTCAGGATCGCAAAGGCCACTCCCTCGATCCCCGCCACATTCACAAATCCTATCGGCAAAATATTGCTGACTTCCAAGCCAGTGATGCTGTCTGCCGGCAACACGATGCCGCCGCGGCTGCTCGCGTTCAGGTTGGTGAAGACTAGCAGTTCGGGCGCCGTCAATCCTTCCAGCAAATCACCCTGCAAACTGATGTTGCTGAGGCCGGTCGCGGCGTTCGATTTGGAATCCAGGATGGACAGGTCAAACTTCGCCGTCGCGCTATTGGTCACCACGAGGGCCAGATTGAATGAACGCGCCACCGGACTCGTATTTGTTATCTGGATGGCCACCTGCGGAACCGTAGCGGTCGTTGCATCATAGACGAATTGGAACGTGACCGTGTTCGGCATTGTGCCGCCGGCAACCGGTGTCGCCAGAATCTCACGTTGGATGCCGCCGGAAGTCAGGTTCAAAAGCGTGTTTCCAGAACCCGCGAGCACGTTGATGAGATTGACACTGCCGACGGTGATCACACCTGATGTTCCGCCGGTTACCGTCAACGTCCCCAGCAGTCCGGTGACCGACAGCGAGCCGGCCAGGCTGCCGCCCACGGTCATGGTGGCGATTGAACCGGCGTTCAAAGCTCCCGTGCTGGTCAATGAACCGATGATGGCAACCGGGGTGACCGCGCCGGCATCTGTCAATTGGCCGGTGAAATTGCCGCCAACCGTCAACGTTGCGGTCGCAAAGTTGAGCAACGTCAGGTTCCCGCCAAAGTCGCCGCTGAAATTCAATGTCGCAGTGTTCGTGCCGCCGTTGCCGTTGATGGTGGTCACGGTCGTATTTGTCACACCCGTCACCGTGAGCGCATCAGTACCGCTGCCCAGCGAGATATTCAACACCGACAGCCCGCTGTAAGTGATCCCGCTGGCGCCCATGCCCAATCCGGTCAGGGTGGTCGCCGTCAAAGTCTCGCTATTGGCGGCGGTGCTGCCCGTGTCATCCACGTTCATCGTATCGCTGCCGCTGCCGATCACCGTGACAGCGCCCTGGATATTGTTTACCACTCCACCGGTCGTTGGCATCAAACTGCCGACATTCACAGTGTTGGTCCCCGCGCCGGTATTGACGGTCGTCGCGCCATTGGTCGATTGCACATTCACCGTATCGTTGCCGCTGCCGGTATTCAAGATCGTCGTACCAGTGATCGTGCTGGCTATCGTAAAGGTGTTCCCGCCGCTGCCCAGAGAGATATTCAGAGCCGACATCCCACTGTAGGTGATGCCACCGCTGCCCATGCCCAGGCCGGTGATCGAACTGGAGGTTAACGTCCCCGTCTTGGCGGCGGTGCTGCCCGTGTCATCCACGTTCAACGCGTCGCTGCCGCTCCCGTTCACATTGATCGTGCCCTGGATGTTGTTCACCGTTCCGCCGATCGTCGGCATCAAGCTGCCGATGTTGATCGTGTCCGTTCCGGCACTATTGTTGACGTTCGTCGTGGCATTTGTCGCCTGGATGTTGATGGTGTCATTGCCGCCACCCGTCGTGATGGTCGTGGCCCCTGTATCATTGCCCAAGTTCACCGTGTCAGTTCCGCTACCCAGACTGACGGTCGTTGTCGCTCCATCATTGGTCACGTTTACCAGGTCGCTGCCATTACCCATTGTGATGTTTGTCGTTGCGCCATCGTTGGTCAAATTCACCGTGTCGTTGCCATTCCCCATGTTGACGGTGGTGGTGGCCGTATCGTTGGTCACGTTCACGGTGTCATTGCCCGCCTGCGTATTGATGATGGTCGGCCCGGAATCGGTGGTCAGGTTGATTGTGTCACTGCCGGTGCCGCTGTTCAAAGTCGTGGTCGTACCCGCGCTCGTATTGCTGATCGTGAATGTATTTCCACCGCCGCCCAGCGAGATATTCAACGCCGACAAGCCGCTGTAATTGATCGTGATAGCGCCGCCGCCCAGTCCCACGATCAATATGCTGGACGTCAAAGAACCGGAAATGGGTGTCGTGATAGCCGTATCATCCACGTTCATCGTGTCATTGCCGCCGCCGGTCACCGTCAACGTATCCAGGATATTGTTCAGCGTTCCGCCGGTGGCAGGCGCCAGGCTTCCGATATTCACCGTGTCCGCGCCCAGGCCGGTGTTCACCGCCGTCACTGTCGTTGAATTGATGCTCTGGATATTGAAGGTGTCGTTCCCCGAACCCAGGTTGATGTTCATGGTCGTGATGGACACAAACGTAATGCCCACACCCATTCCCAGGCCAGTCAATGTTGACGATGTCAGCAGGCCCGAATAAGCCGTGCCGTCGCCAGAATCATCCACGTTGACCACATTGGTCCCGCTGGACAAATTGAGCAGGCGCATCAAGCTGTTTTGGCCGGAAATATAGACCGCACCCGCGATGCCGCTAACCACCCCGCCGGTCCCAGGCTCAAGGCTTCCAAAATTGTATGTGTTGTTTCCAGCATTCCCGTTGAGATAAAGGCTCCCGGTCGTGGCGCGGACATTAAACGTATCGTTGCCATTGCCGCCGTTGATGTGGGTCGTGGCCGACGATGTGCTCGCGATCAAAAGGACATCGCCGCCGCTGCTTAGCGAGATGTTCAAAGCCGTCAAGCCGCTGTAATTGATGCCAGCCATTCCCAACCCGGTCAGAGCGATCGAGGTCAAAGTTCCGGTCTTGGACGCCGTGCTGCCCGTATCATCCACGTTCATCGTATCGCTGCCGTCGCCCGTCACATTGATCGCGCCCTGGATATTGCTGATAGTTCCATTGCTGGACGGCTCATTGCTGCCGATATTGATCGTGTCTGCCCCCGCCGAGTTGTTGACGCTCGTCGTCGCATTCGTCGTCTGGATGTTGACCGTATCGTTGCCGCCACCCGTGTTGATGGTCGTTGTTCCCGTATCATTGGCCACGTTCACCGTGTCGGTGCCGGTTTGGGTATTGATGATGGTAGTCGATGAATCAGTCGTCACGCTGACCGTGTCACTGCCGGTGCCACTATTCAACGTGGTCGTCGTGCCTGCACTCGTGTTGGTAATCGTGAACGTATTTCCACCGCTGCCCAACGACATGTTCAAGGCGGACAACCCACTGTAATTAATGCCGGCCATCCCCAAGCCCGTCAGCGCGCTCGAAGTCAGCGTTCCGGTCTTGGCCGCGGTGCTACCCGTATCATCCACGTTCATCGTGTCGCTGCCATCACCGGCCACATCGATAGTTCCCTGGATATTGTTCACTGTTCCACCGGTCGTCGGCATCAGGCTGCCGATGTTGATCGTATCGGCTCCAGCAGAATTGTTGACGTTCGTCGTGGCATGGGTCGCCTGGATATTGACCGTGTCATTACCGCCACCCGTGTTGATGGTCGTCGTGGCCGTATCGTTGATCACGTTGACCGTATCGGCGCCGGTCTGCGTATTAATGACGGTCGTCCCGGAATCAGTCATTAGATTCACCGTGTCGCTGCCAGTGCCGCTGTTCAACGTCGTCATACCTGTGATCGTATTGGTGATCGTGAAGGTATTGCCGCCGCTGCCCAACGAAATGGTCATCGTGGAGAAACCGCTGTAGGAGATTCCGCTCGTTCCTATTCCCAGGCCTGTGATTGTGCTCGGGGTTAAGGTGCCGGTCTTCGGTCCGATGCTACCCGTGTCATCCACATTCATCGTGTCGTTGCCGTTGCCAATCAACATCAATGCACCCTGGATATTGTTCAAGATGCCGCCCGTCGTTGGCATCAAGCTACCCACGTTCACCGTGGTTGCTCCCAAATCCGTATTGACCGTCGTTGCGCTGGAGGTCGCCCTCACATTAATCGTGTCGTTGCCGTTGCCGCTGTTCAAAATGGTCGTCGTGCCGGTGCTGGTATTGACAATCGTGAAGGTGTTCACCTGGTTGCCCAGCGAGATGTTCAAAGCCGTCAAACCGCTGTAATTGATTCCGCCGCTGCTCATGCCCAGGCCGGTCAGCGCGCTCGAAGTGAGTGTGCCGGTTTTGCCCGTTAAACTGCCCGTATCGTCCACGTTCATCGTGTCGCTGCCGTCACCGGTCACATTGATCGTACCCTGGATGTTATTCACTGTTCCACCGGTCGTCGGCATCAGGCTGCCGATGTTGATCGTATCGGCTCCAGTAGAATTATTGACGTTCGTCGTCCCATGCGTCGCCTGGATATTGACCGTATCATTGCCGCCGCCCGTGTTGATGGTCGTCGTGGCCGTATCATTGGCCACGTTGACCGTATCAGTGCCCGTCTGTGTGTTGATGATCGTCGTGCCGGAGTCGGTCGTGACATAAATCGTGTCGCTGCCGGTGCCGCTGTTCAACGTCGTCGTCGCACCGGCGCTCGTGTTGCTGATGGTAAAGGTGTTGCCATGGCTTCCCAGCGAGATGTTCAAGACGGACAATCCGTTGTAGTTGATTCCACCGCTGCCCATCCCCAGGCCGGTCAGCGTGCTCGAAGTCAGCGTCCCGGTCTTCGCCGTGGTGCTGCCCGTGTCGTCCACATTCATCGTGTCGATGGCGTCGCCGGCAACATTAATGGTGCCCTGGATATTATTCACCGTTCCACCGGTCACCGGCATCAGGCTGCCGATGTTGATCGTGTCCGCCCCGGCGGAATTGTTGATGTTCGTCGTGGCATGCGTCGCCTGGATGTTGACCGTGTCATTGCCGCCACCCGTGTTGATGGTCGTCGTGGCCGTGTCGTTCGTCACGTTGACCGTGTCGGTGCCCGTCTGCGTATTGATGATGGTCGTACCTGAATCGGTCTTCAGATTGACCGTGTCGCTGCCGGTACCACTATTCAACGTCGTCGTGGTGTTGGAATTGGTATTGTTGATGGTAAAGGTGTTGCCGCCGCTACCCAGCGAGATCTTCAACGTGGCCAGCCCGCTATAAGTGATTCCGCTGGGTCCCATCCCGAGGCCAGTCAGCGAGATACCCGTCAATGTGCCGGTCTTGGCTCCCGTGCTGCCGGTGTCATCCACATTCATCGTGTCGGTGCCGCTGCCGACTACCGTCAATGCGCCCTGGATATTGTTCAAGACGCCGCCGGTCGTCGGCATCATACTGCCAATGTTCACCGTATTGGTGCCCATGCCGGTGTTGACCGTCGTCACACTCGATGTCGCCCGGACATTCACTGTGTCATTGCCGCTGCCGGTGTTCACGTTTGTCGTCGTGCCGGAGTTTGTATTGACGATGGTGAAGGTGTTGCCACCGCTGCCCAATGAAATCTTCAACGTCGCCAAACCGCTATAAGTAATTCCTCCGCTGCCCATCCCCAGGCCCGTGATTGTGTTCGCGGTCAATGTTCCGGTCTTGGTTCCGGTGCTGCCCGTGTCATCCACGTTCATTGTGTCAGTTCCTGCGCCCACCACGGTCAATGCTCCCTGGATGCCGTTGAGGATTCCACCGGTCGTCGGCGCCAAACTGCCAATGTTCACCGTGTTGACTCCTGCGCCGGTGTTGACATTCGTCACGCCGCTGGTCGTCTGCACGTTTACCGTATCATTGCCGGCACCGCTGTTCAGGTTCGTCGTCGTGGAAACGTACGTGCTGTAAATCGTAAAGGTATTCCCATGGCTCCCCAGCGAGATGTTCAAGGTCGCCAGGCCGCTATAAGTGATTCCGCCCGCGCCCATCCCCAGGCCGGTGATCGTGTTATACGTCATGGCTCCCGTCTTGGCGGTCACGCTGCCGGTATCATCCACGTTCATCGTGTCGCTACCGTTGCCGATCACCGTGAGCGCGCCCTGGATGCCATTCACATTGCCACCAGTCGCCGGCATTAAACTGCCGATGTTCACAATATCCGCGCCCAGGCCCGTATTCACCGTCGTGGCCGTCGCCGAATAGGTGCTTTGAATGTTGAAGGTGTCGTTGCCCGATCCCAGCGTGATGTTCAGATGTGACAACCCGCTGTAGTTGATGCCGCCCGAACCCATCCCCAGGCCGGTGATCGTGCTCGAGGTCAATGTCCCGGTCTTGACCGCGCTACTGCCGGTATCGTCCAAATTCATCGTATCGCCGCCATCACCTGTCACATTGATCGTGCCCTGGATGCCGTTGAGGATTCCACCGGTCGTCGGCATCAGGCTGCCGATGTTGATGATGTCGGCCCCGGTGCCGGTATTGACGTTCGTCGTCGCGTTGGTCGTCTGGATGTTGACCGTGTCATTGCCGCTCTGAGTGTTGATCGTAGTCGTATCCGAATCTGCCAAAACGTTGATCGTGTCATTTCCTATGCCGCTGTTCAAGGTGGTGACCGTGGTGGCAGTCGTGTTGACGATCGTAAAAGTGTTCCCGCCGCTGCCCAGCGAGATGTTCATCACCGAGAATCCGGAGTAAGTAATCCCCCACGGACCCATGTTCAAGCCCGTAAGAGTTGTCGCAGTCAATGTTCCCGTCTTCGGTCCGGTGCTGCCGGTGTCGTCCACGTTCATCGTATCTGCACCGGCGCCGTAGATATACAGTGCTCCTTTGACACCATCAACGATGCCGCCTGTCGTCGGCATTAGGCTGCCGATATTTACTATATCCGCGCCTGTGCCGGTCCACAGGTTGGTGAGCGTCGTGGAGTTGGTGCTCTGAACGTTGAAGATGTCATTGCCCGAGCCCAACTTGATGTTCATGAAATTGATCGAAACGAACGTCACGCCGCCTCCCATTCCCAGTCCGGTCAAGGTGGACGAAGTCAGCGTGCCCGAGGGCGCGCCACTGTCGCCAGTGTCGTCAAAATTCACAGTGTTGATTCCCGGAGCGCCCAGCGTGATCAGCCGCATCGAACTCGTGCCGCCGGTGATAAAGATCTGGCCCAACAGATTCGCCAGCACACCGCCTGTGAACGGAGCCAGGCTTCCGAGGTTAAAGGTGTTGTTGCCCGTGCTGCCGCCGGTCAGGTAAAGCGCCCCGGTATTTGCCTGCACGTTGAACGTGTCCGTGCCATAAGTGCCGCCGTAAATTTTGGTGATGAAGGCCGAAGTGCCGTTCACCTGGAAAGTGTCATTCCCGGACAAGCCGTTCACCCGCAGGTTCGTGCCGCTGTAATTGATATTCGACCCAAGCCCGCTGACGACGCCTGGAGTGACCGTGATCGAATCGTTGCCGGTCGTGCCGTTGACAATCAGCCAATCGCCGGAAGTCGTGCCAGTGGTGGTGCCGCCATTGATCGTCAACACCGCGGAGAGCGGCGTACTCACGGTGAAAGTATTAATACCGCCATTGCCGTTCAATGTGGCCGGGGCGCTCAAAGCGTTCACCGTAAAGCTATCGTTCCCCGAGCCGCCGTTGATCGTCAATCCACCACTATTTCCGTCGATGACAAACAAGTCGCCATTCGGTCCGCCATTGACCGTCAGCGGCCCGCTGTTGCCGTTGATCGTGACACTATTGGTTCCCGGGTCGCCGGAGATGTAACCGGTCACCGTCAACGCCCCCGCGTTGCCATTAATGACATACGCGTCGTTGCCGATGCCGCTGGTCAGGAATAGGGATTCAACGTTACTGTTGACGTTGAACGTATCAAGGCCGATGCCGCCATTCAGATAAGTGGCCGTGCTGTCACCATTCACATTGAACGTCGTCGGTCCGCCTGCGTCGATCGTCAATGATTGCATCTCCTCGTAGTCAATCGTCGCGGCTGACAGGTTGCCATTCGCGCCCGGCAGGTTGTTGACTACGAAACTGCTGGTAATCGTGAAAGTGGTGAGATTGAACGTGTTGCCTGACGGGTCGCCGTTGACGGTCAGCGAATTGCCCTGGAACACGCTCAACCCGCCATAGAGTTGCACCGGTGACTGCCATGCATAAATGTTAAAGTCGTTTACGACGTACTGGTTGCCGCCCCGCCCGCCATAAATGCTCGTCTGCGTCGCCGTATCATTGCCGTCAACGGTCACACTGTTGTTCCCGTTGCCCGTCTGGAAATCCAGATTGTTTACCGCATCATCGTAAGTCAAATAACCGCCCGCTCCGAACCCTGTGCCCGTCAACATCCCGCCGCCGTTCATCGTGGTGGAAGTCAGAGTGTAAGTCTGGCTCGCCGTGTCGCCCGAATCATCCACGTAAATCGTGTTGACCGCCCCCGCAATCGGGACCGTCGTCCCATCGGGACCGTTGGCCCCATTCGAGCCGAAAATTTGCAGCAACGCATCGATGCCAGAGATCAGGCCGGGAATATAGTTCTGGCCCTGCCAGCCAACGTAGAACGTATCGTTGAACGAATTGGAAGGCGTCGCGCCGCCCGTCAAATCCGGCAGGGTTAGGCCGAGCGAGTTCAGGAAGGCGGTCAATTGCGGCAGCACCAGCGACCCGTTGCCGTAAATCGTCACCGGAATATTCAGGGACTCGATGTAGAAGACGTTATTGCCATTCAGACCTTCGAGCACGATATGCTTGACGCTCGTCATATTGACATTAAGGCCCGCCCCGCTGACGGTCGTTCCCGTGGTCGTGCTGTAAATGGTGAACGTGTCATCAATCACCGTCCCGAAGAGGTAAACGGTGGTTTGTCCCGTGCCTCCGTTAATGTTCACCGTCGCATTGACGCGATACGAATAAACTTTGGCCGCTCCCGCACCCCCGCCCACGTTCGCCGTGTTTTGCTCCAGCGATGCATAAATGTAGAACGTGTCGTTGCCGGTATCGCCATTAAGGTTCAACACGGATGAATTGCCGAAAACGTAGAAGCTATCGCCGACGCCGTTGACGCCGCCGCCGGTGCCGCCGTTGACCGTCATTACCGCGTGCGTGTCAAAAATCAGGAAATTGGTGATGCCGGTGTTGAAGTCAACCGTGATCGCCGTATTGGTGGACGTATTGGTGAACGTATCGTCCACCACGAAATCGTTGGCGCCCTGGCTCAACGAAAGGTACATGCTCGAAATGCTGCTCCCCGTGCCCCCGACGCCGCTAAAGGTGATCAGCACCGGATTGGCGGTGACCGAGTCCAGAAATTCCAGCTTGTTCGTCCACATCCCGCCATTGGTCCCCGCGATGCTGCCGCTGTCGTCCACAATCATCGTGTCAATCCCGCTGCCGGTGTAGTTGATGACCCCCTGGATAAAAGCGATCACGCTGCCGGTGATATTGGTCTGCTCACCCTCGGTCGCATCGGTCGGGTTGCTGTAGTCCGTCGTGATCACCGACTGCGCCGAACTGCCAAAGCTGATGATGTTCGGTTTGCTCTGATTAGTGCCTCCCGTCAGGTTCAACGTCGTCACCGACGGATTGACCTGGATGTAAATCGTGTTGCCCATGTTGTTGAGGAGGATATTTACCGTCTCAACGCTGTTGAATTCAACCGGAGCGCCTAAATCCAATCCGGTCAGAACCGCGCTGGATTCCGTGGCACTCGCCGCACCCACAGCCTTTTCGTACAAGATGCCGGACGACGGATTAGATTCGTCGTTCACGTTCATCGTCTCGTTAGCGCTCTGGCCGACCACAATCAATTCTCCCGCGATACCCGTGAGCACTCCCCCGCTCGTCGAGGGCGCATTGCTCGTGACATTCACGATGCTCGTGCCGGCCCCCATGTTGATCGTCGTCGTCGTGCCGGAAGCCGTGCTCTTCACGTTCATCGTGTAGTTGCCGCCACCCAGTGAAATATTCAACGCCGTCAGTCCGCTATAATCGACGCTTCCACTGGTGCCCATCGACAGGCCGGTCAACACCGTCGAAGTCAAAGTGCCGGTCTTCGTTGCCGAATTGCCGGTATCATCCACGTTCACCGTGTCAGTGCCATCGCCAGTCACATCCACTTCATAGTCGATATTATTCACGATGCCGGCCGAGCTTGGCGCTTTGCTTCCGATGTTGATCGTATCCGTGCCCGATGCGTCGTTGACATTCGTTGTCCCGCCGGTGGCTTCGATATTGATCGTGTAATCGCCGCTGTCACTGTTAATCGTCGTCGTATCGGCGTCATTGTCCAGGGTGATCGAACCGGTGCCGCTCTTGCCGTTCACCGTCGTGACCGTGGAACTGTTCGTATTGGTGATGGTGAAAGTGTTGGTGCCCGAACCGAGAGAAATATTTAACGTGTTGATGGCGCTGTATTTGACGATGCCCACGCCCATGCCAAAGCCGGTGAGCTGCGTGGGAGTCAACGTGCCGGACGCCGCGCCAGTATCGCCCGTGTCATCCACGTTCATCGTCGTCGTGCCGCCACCAGTAATCGTCAGTGTGCCTTTGACGTTCTTAATAACGCCGCCGACGGCCGGCTCCAGGCTGCCAATGTTCACCACGTTCGTGCCCGTCCCTGTCTTGACGTTCACCGCCCCGGCCAGCGCCTGGATATTATATGTGTCATTGCCGGTCCCACTTGTAATACTGATGGTTCCGGCGCTGCTGCCCTGAATCGTAAACGTGTTATTGCCGTTGCCGAGACCCAAATTGACCGTCTGTATGCCTTTGAAATTGATGGAACCGCTTGAACCAAACAGGTTGGTCTGCCCGCTTACGTTGGCCAAAGTGCTCACACCCGTACCCGAATTATAACTCAACGTCGCGACCGCATTCGCGGAATTGCCGGTATTATCCAGATTTAACGTATCCGTCGCTGACGACGAACCATTGATCGTCAAGGTGGAATTGACCCCGCTCAGGCTGCCACCGGTGTTGGTCGATTCAGCATTGGAACCGATGTTGATGGCATCGGAGAACGTGCCGGTATTGACGGTGGTCGCCGCCGACGTTCCGGTGATGTCCACCGTTTCAGCGCTCGCCGCCGTATTGACGTTGAGTGCCTGAATAACACTGTAATTTACCGTCTGCGAACCGATCGAAACCGCGGAACTGGTGATGTCAATCGTGTTCCCCGCGGTGCTTCCAAGGATATTCAGCGTGTTGCCCGTGCTGTGGCCAGTAACGTTCACGGTGTAGCTGCCACTGCTCTGCAAGTTCACATTAAATGTCTCGCTCCCCGTGGTTGCGCCGAGATTCACCGTGCCGTAATCCGCGGAATTTGTCACCGTCACCTGGGTGCCCGTGGCGCTTCCAGTGAGCGACACACTCGTGATGCTTTGCAGAGCGATGCTCCCGCCGTTGTCCACAATGGTGGTGGCGTTCAAATCGAGGGCGACGCTGCCGGTCACTGAAACCGTCGCCCCGGAATTGCTGTTTCCGTTCAGAGACAGGCTATCCGCGGTATTAAAATTCTCCACCGAGAATGATGCCGTCCCGGTACCCAATGACTCCAGGTCGATCGTCGCCGGGCCGGTGATCGTGTCGCTGGCCGCCGTAGATTCGGATCCGCCCGTGTTCCAGAATTTAAGGGCCGAGCCATTCAAATCGTAATAGTTATATTCCGGCGACGACGTGCCCCCGATAACAATCAACAGGTTGCCCGGATCATTCGTGATGACATTGTGTCCCGTCCCACCGACGAATACCGCCGATCCTCCAGCCATCGTGAACGTCACATTGCCGGATCCTGCAACAATCGTGTCGCTGCCACCCGCGCCCGTGATGTGCGTGGTTCCACCGCCCGTTACATAAGTATTCGTGCCGGTGCCGGAGGTGATCGTCACCGGAATCGTAATGTTGCCGGCTACGTTAATGGACGTGTTGTTGTTGCCCGTGGACACCACAATCGAGGTCACATTTTCGTATTCCACCGTGCCTCCCGGCGCGTTGGTCACCGAGGTGCTGGTGCCGGCATACAGTGCCGGACCGGAATAAAGGCCCGGATCACTGACCCATAGATTTTGCCCGTTGCTGGCACTGTCCTGCGCCGCCGTGATCGTGTAATTCTGGCTCGCCTGTGCCGGCAACGTCGAGCCGGGGCCAATGTTCAGCGTCAGCACACCAGTGCTGGAATTATAAAGGCCAATGGGCGGCGGCGGCGGCGGCGCGGGCGGCGGGCTGATCTGGCCCAGGTCGATCGTCACTGTGCCCCCGATGGAGAAGAAATAGAAGCTGATCGAGACGTAAGCCGAAATGGACACGTCCCCATTGCTTATCTGCACGCTGGCCCCGATGCTCGCAAAATCGTATCCAAACGCCGTCACCCCGCCACCAACGAACAAATAAAACTGATCGGAAATCTTCACCGGCGGAGACCCGTATTTGCCATCCGTATAATTGGTCGGATCATTCACCACGCTGTTGCTTGCGAATTCGAGCGTCAGTGTGCCGTGGATGTTGAAGTCGTCCGAACCCAATTGGACGTAGATCGTGCCGTAAAACCAGTAATTCCCACCGGAATCAAAGTAAAAGCCCACATTCATCGTGGCGAACCCAAAAAAGTCGAAATTCACATCGCCGGTGGCATAAAAGACCCCGTTGGTATACCCCATCGTAAATGATGCGCTCGCCAGCGAGAACCCAAAGAGATTGAACGAGGCGCTGACCGCGATTTTGAACAACGTGTTGGCATTAATGGTGACATACGTCCCACCCGGCGCGGTGGTCACCCAGTTGACGTTGTCAGCAGAATAATAAGTCGTTTTCGTAGTGTTCACTTCCAGCGTGAATGAACCCGAAAGCGCCAACACATCCGGAATGAGTGTCACTGTCGGGCTGTTACTTCCGCCCAGGGATAGCGACAGATACAACACCAACCCGGTATCGTTAGTCCCATTGTTGAAAATCCCCGCAAAACCCGTCACGGAAAAGAGAATGCCAAAAACGTTCAGGCTTGCGTTGATGGAAATCTGGACACTGGTGGTGCTGACTTCAAACAAGAACGAGCCGCTGATGCTTACGCCGCCGACGGTAATTCCGCCCGTGGCCAGGATTTCAAAGAACGGCCCGCCGGGCAGATTCACCGTCACCCCGTTGATGGTTGGCACCGGATTGCTGTTGGTATTGATCTCCAGCACAAACGTCGCGTTGAAAGCTATACCCGCAATCGTCTCAGCCTGCGTGCCGATGCCCAAGGTAATTTCCGCGGCGATGCCAAAACTACTCGTCCCATACGTTACCAATAACGCGCCATTCGCCGTGAGCGAAAGTACGGTCGAACCGCCTATTTTGAATCCCAGAGTGGCACTGGCGGTGATCGCCAGGCTGCTCGAAGTAATCGTCAGGTTAAAACTGCCACTCAATGCCAATCCGTCCGAACTGGATCCAAGCGTCAGCGTGGCTGGGGACGAGACCGAGCCGATGGCTATCTCAAAATATGGCCCCGCAGGCAGATTCACCGTGTTGAGGCCGATGGTAGTGATCTGCTGATTGGTTGTGTTGACCTGGAATATGATGGTTCCGCTGAACGAGAAGACACCTGCCACATTGGCGCTGCCGGTAAGCGTCAGGCTCGCCGCCAGACCTGCGGAGGTGATTTCCATCGCTCCGCTTGCGGACAGGCTAAACAACTGCTGGCCTCCAACATCCGCCACGAAAGTGACACTGGTGCTAATCGCCAGGCCCCCCGAACTGACAGCCAGATACAAATTTCCAGTCAGGGCAAACCCATTCGTCGAATTACCCATCGTCAACGTGCCGTCGGCTTCAATCACGGCGTAAGCCGACCCGGTTGCTGCCCCGCCCAGACCGCCATAGATCGTAATGGGAACGCCGGTGGCATGAATTTTGGGTTATTGGGGGAATGGATGTGACAATGCGACGAACGTTGGGCATCCCCGGATGGCGTAAATTGGACCCAGAAAACCAGTGTGGCGGCTTTTGGGCCCAGAAACGGCCACGAGGCCTTTGTTTTTTAACAACCAAATGTGGGTTATTGGGGGTGAATATCATAATCCTCCCAATCCCACCACATTATATAGTGACGTATGGTCTTCTTCGGATGGGGTTAGTTGGGCAGCGGTGACGACTTCAACGAATTTCAGCGGAAGAGCCTATGCCGGTGCGGTTACTTTTGTCACTTTTGAGGGTATACCCGTAACTCAAATGTATTTGATCGGTGGTGAGACAAATTATCTCCCACCCCAGCCTACCCCTTACCCGCCGTGTCCGCCAGGCACTCCTTGTATTACGTACCCCACTGCAACCCCCGTTCCTACACTAATCGGGTATCGAAACTCGTCAAACGATGTCTGGTCTTCTTCGGATGGCTTGCATTGGGATCCGCAAACCTCTGCCGGATCATTTGAAGCGAGAGATAATTTTGGCGCAATTGTTTACGACAACAAGATATGGATTATGGGAGGGGCAGGTCTTCCTTATCCCTATAATTATTCAGACGTGTTTAATTCAGGTAATGGCGCCAATTGGGCCGGAACCGCAAATGGGCTGGGCATTAATCCTTCTGGTTTTACCGCTGTCGCATTCAATAATTATATGAACGTAATAGGTGGCTTAAATGCCCCGCGCGCACCGGGGGCCACCCCGGTCCTTACCAATAATGTTTATACTTCGGCGGATGGAGTATTTTGGTCCTCACAACCGGCAGCTCAGGCCCGTAGCGGCCATACTAGTGTTGTGGCTAACAATAAAATTTGGGTTATCGGAGGCCAAGATAGTTCTGGTCTTAAGAATGACGTTTGGTATTCCGCCTTGGCACCAACATCAACCCCTACTAAAACCCCTTTCAAATACGGGTACCCAACTCCCACTTTTAGTCCGCTCCTTCCACCTCCACCCCAACGCCGACCAATCTGATCCATCTTCTCAGGAACCGTTGCTAATGATTCAGGTGTTACCGTTACCCTACCCGATGGAACCAGCGCCTTAATACCGGCTATCTTTCCAACGGGAACCATCGTAACAATCGATGAATGGACACAATCAACCGCCCCTTCCTTGGGCAATTACCTGGTATTGGCCGGGAATGTTTTTACATTTGCCGCCCAAGGACCTTCTGGTCCCATCACCAATTTCGGAACCAATAGTGTCACTTTGATTCTTCCTTACAACGCGGCTCTCATTCCGTTCAGCAGCCAGCCAGCCAGCTTTTGGGCGCCAGTTACTGCCACGGTCAACACAGCAAATAGTACCATTGTGGCAGTGGTCAATAACTTTCTCGATTTGGGGTGTTTTCGTTGATTTAAATACTCCGACGCCTACCCCGACTCCATTAATGGTTTGTTCCCGGAGTATACATATTCAGCAGGCCAACCCTATGGTGTGGCTTTGGATGGTCAAGGTGATGTTTACGTTGCGGACCAGTCTGTCAGTTTGGTGGATGAGTTTAATTCTCAAGGTGACTTGTTGCCTTCGATAGGCTCGGGTATCTTGTCGCAGCCATTTGGAGTTGCTATTGATGGAAACGAATTTGTCTATGTGACGGATGAAGGACTCAATCAGGTTGCGGTATTTAACAATCAGGGGGAGGCTGTAACCCAATGGGGAGCGGTTGGAAGCAATCCTGGTCAATTCGAAGACCCTCTTGGAATTGCGATAAATAATTCATTGGACCAAGTTTATATTGCCGACGGTGGAAATCAACGGATACAAGTTTGGATCAGCAAGGAGGGTCGGTTACACAATGGGGATATGGGTTATTTGATATTCCTGAAGGTGTTGCATTGGATTCCATTGGTCAAGTTTATATTGCGGACTTTGGGACGGGTTTGGTTCAAGTGTTTACTTCGGCAGGTGTTCCCGTAACCCAATGGGACGCCAGCGAGGGAACACCTCTTTTGACGGCGGCATTTATATCCTTGAGTCCCAATGGTTTGGTTTATGTTTCCGATGATTTTGGGTCAGTGGGAATTTTTACTACAACGGGTGGATATTTAGGAGCTTTCCAGGGTGGAAACCCGGTCTTCGGTCCCACGGAAGGTTTGGTGGCAGCCGATAATTATTGGTATGTCGCAGACGGCGGCAATGAGAAGGTGGACCAGAT
>CAWCRR010000012.1:0-121935 GCA_963797825.1 uncultured Verrucomicrobiae bacterium | reverse complement strand
AGCGGAGACACGGGTGCCAATGGTATTGCCAATACCACTCTGACTTGGCGCATACCGCGCCATAAGGGCCAACGAGCGCGGCCAACGGCTGGTCGAGCTTGGCGCCGATAGGCACACAGGGAGCCCAGTTCGGTGTGAGCACCCTCGGGTACAGCAATGTTACTGTCAAATTCGATTGGTATGCGACGACTCAGGGCGAGGCGAACATGCAACTCCAATACACCACGGATGGCAGCACTTGGAACAATACTCAGCTGACACTGGGTGGGTCCGACGCCGGACTCGTGGTTTCGAACAACACCCTCTCCGCCAATACGGTTAATGGGTGGTTTATCAGCGATAATATTGTAAACGGCGTTGCCGGGGCGGGGCAGGACTGGTTCACTGGTTTGACCGCGACCATTTCCGATCCAGCGGCAGCGAATGATGCGAACTTCGCCGTTCGGATGGTGAACGCGTTGACGGGCGCCGACGATGTTAGCACCCAGGGAACAGCCTTGAACAACAATTCCGGCAACTGGCGTTTTGATAACGTCGATGCTTTACCTCGATTACTCGCGCAAAGAAGGCGAATGGCTGCCCAACCAATACGGTGGCCGTGAGAACCTCGAAGCGATCGAGTTTCTTACGCAGCTTCAACCACACCGTCCATGTGGCTTTCCCCGGCATCCTTACCATCGCCGAAGAATCCACCGCCTGGCCGCAGGTCACCCGCCCGCCGTATATCGGCGGCCTGGGATTTTCTTTCAAATGGAACATGGGCTGGATGCACGACACGCTTGAATTATTTCAGCCTGGACCCGGTGTCATCGCAAGTATCACCAGAACGACCTCACCTTCGCGATGCTTTATCACTCACCACGAGAATTTTATTTTGCCGTTGTCGCACGATGAAGTAGTCCACGGCAAAGGTTCTCTGCTGCGGCGGATGCCCGGGGATGACTGGCAAAAATTCGCGAACCTGCGCGACGTTGCTCGGCTACCAATGGCTTTTCCCGGGCAAAAAATTATTGTTCATGGGTTGCGAAATCGGCCAAAGCGCATGAATGGAACGAGAACGGCCAGCTGGATTGGTGGCTGCTCGAGGCCGGGCCCGTATCATCGCGGCCTGCAAAAGTTCGTCGAGGATTTGAATCATCTCTACGCAGCGCCTGCCGTCCCTTTGGCAGGCCGATTATGACTACAGCGGATTTTATTGGATCGACTGCGCTGACAATGAGAACAGCGTTTTGTCATTCATCCGCCAGAAAAATGACGGCTGCGGCCGCATCGCCGTGATCCTGAATTTGACGCCGGTGGCGCGTCCGAGCTATCGGTTGGGATTGCCTCGCGCCGGCAAATGGAAGGAAATCCTGAATAGCGACGCCGGAATTTACGGGGGCGGTAACAAGGGAAATTTTGGCGAGGTCTTTGCCCATGAGCACAAATGGCATAACCAAAACCATTCCGCCGAAATTTATTTGCCGCCGATGAGCGTGCTGGCGTTTACCCAGGAGATTTCACCTTAACGGAAAATAATCCAGCTTCGGGGCAGGGCCTTCGCGTTCGTCGGGCATAAAGTCGGCGGTCAACCAGTTCACCGTAAAAGTCGTCTTTCCCGCCATGGCAAGCGCCTCAAGCATTTCCCAGTCGCTCAAGTTGCACGCGACAAAACTGTGGCGATAAAAATGCCAGGAATCCGGCGAACCCGAACGCGGGCGCAATCCGATGTCCATGTGTTTGCCCAGGGCGCCCACCACCCCATCCCAATCAGCATCGTTAAAGACGATGCGGCCCGGTCAGATCGATTGGCGTAATTTCGCCGCCGTCGATTGGTTGTTGATTTTTCCGATGACATCCAGCGAATCCTCGGTCGTATGCAGGATCAGGAAGGGCGGGCGAAAATCGGCTTGAATATAAGTCTGGTTGGTCAGCGCCACTATCGCCTCGAGCAAAGTGACGTTCGAATAGGCCAGGGTGGCGTGGGCGCGGCGAAAGAAATAGATTTCATCCGTGGCGCCCGGCATGAAAATGAGCGCCTTGACCGTATCATTGGGCTGGAGGGAATTGAGGAGCAGGGGCACGCAATTGGTCCGGTTAAGTTCGGTCGCCGGGGCCGCGAGGGGCATATTGCTTAAAGCGGTTACCCAGTCATCGGCGAGGGTGCGAACCGTGGCGCTAAAAACGCAAAGCAAAAAAATGAAGCCAAATCGTTTCATAATGAAAGTAGCACCATTCGTTCCTGGATTTGATTGTTCCACCGATTAAAATAACCGAACAGCCGGTAAAGTCTTTCAATCTCAGGCAAAAACTTCTGTCGTGCTGCAGTGTCTGAATTCAGCCATGCTCTGTCCAGCGATTTCAATTCGTCTTCTAATTGTCCACGCAAAACCCCAAGCTTATTCTTGAGCAGGTCCAACGACTCCACCCGCTCACGGGCTTTTTGAACAATTGCGCGGCCACAGGGGTGATGCGTTATGCGGCTTTTCTTTCGAAACACATCGACGTATTGGCACAGGGCCGCTACTTCGGCAAATAAATCGGCCAATCCTTTTGGAATTGGTTGGATGTCGCCGGGCTTTGATCCGGTCTAAAGTCGAGCAGATGCAAGAGCCGCGATTTGGGATCGGCGAGGTAATGGTAAGCGATGTTTAGTTCGGCGAACTTCCTGGCGGCAGTGTTCCGATCGCTTTCCCCGCCGGTATGCACTTTATCGGGATCAACCGCCGTGGACAAGGCCAGGTATTGCTGCTTGAGCGCGGCTGTGTCCAGCCAGGGACGGCGGGGTTGTTGGAGCAGGGAAAAGTAATCGGTCACGCGCTGAAGCTCTCGCCGCAGGAACAGGAGGTGGCGGCGTTCGGGTTTTTGACTTTAAAACCGCCGTCGAGAGCGTCGAGATAATCCAATTCGCTGCCGGTGACATACAAAGCGCTTTTCGGGTCCACCACGACGCGGACACCGCTGCTTTCGACGAGGATGTCGCGGTTGGCCGGCGCATCCTGGAGGTCCATTTTGTATTGCAGGCCGGAACACCCTCCACCGACCACGGCCACGCGGAGCACGCCATTCGGACGGCCTTGTTTGCTCAATAGAGTCGAAACTTTTTGCGCGGCATTGGGCGTCAATTTGACCAACCGCTCATCGCCAACTCGAAAATTCGGTTGTGCTGGATTTTGTTTGTTGATGTTCGCGATCATTTTGACCCGGAACAAGTTAGCCGCCGGCGATGTATCCGTCAATGGGAACGCAAGACACTGGAATCATTCGATCTGGTATTTTTTCAAAAAACGGTTCGTGTCCGCTTCGGAAGAGATGACGGCACGGAGTTTTCGGATGTTCGCCTCAATTTTCTCCATGTACAGATTCGGTCCATCGGGAAATGGGTCGCTGAGGTATCTATGTTGGCCGCCGAAATCGCGGTCGAGCTTGGGTTTTACGTAGTGCTCCCAAAAATCCGGTGTTTTGCGGAGAAGATCTTTGGCGCTGGAAAACATCCCCACCAGGTTGCGTTTCTCGGGGGTGAAACGGGCGGCTTCGGCAAATTCAGAGTAGAGGATCGGCAGTTTTTCGATGTAATCATTCGCGGCCATCTGGCCGAGCAGATCAGCGGCGCCCAGGCAGGGCCGGTGATCCTTTCGGCATCGCTTTGAAAAGGGATCACTTTCAACATGGCATCCACCCCCGTGCAGCAGATCATGTTTTGGACAGTGCCAATTTCACGGGCGTCAAAATTGCCATGGCCGAGAAGTTCGGCAGCAAAATCCGCGCTGCGGGCAACATGAACGACCGTGTATTTTGCGCCGGTGCCTTCATGATCACCCGTTCTTTTCAAATAACCGGTGTCATGCAACAGGATGGAAAGCAGGCCCAGTTCGGTTATTCGCCGGGGCAAAACCAGTGAAGCTCCGGCGCTGGACCGTCCGCGCAAAATTCTGGCCATGCATAATGTGCCTTGCAATGTATGCTCAAAATCGTGATAGCGCGCGTCGATGGCTTGAAAACCCGGAAAACTCCCTTTGAAGGCGTTGGTTGCCCATTGGAAAACACGGGGAACGAAGTTTTTGTCACCCTCCGGGAACATGCCCAGATACGCCGCTTGTACTTCTTGAGCGACTACGGCAGGGTCCTTTGTCGAGATATGCTGATTCATTGCCTCATACCCGCTTGCCAATGCGGTCGAGAATAATAAAATTATTTTTGTCAGGCAAGCGCATAAATGTCAGAAAGGTGAGAACGATACCGTATCAATAGGCTGCTAGCGGCAAAGAGGCTTGATTGCTTGCGAGGGAAGGACTAAATGAAGGGCATGGCGGATTTAGGAAAATTTTTGGTGATGGCCGGCCTCCTTCTCGCAGCCGTTGGCGCGCTGCTCTGGTCGGGCCTGGGCAAAGGCTGGCTGGGGCGCCTGCCCGGCGACATTAATTATTCAAAGGACGATGTCAGTTTTCATTTCCCCATCTTGACTTGCCTGCTAATAAGCGTGATTTTGACGTTGCTGATGTGGATTTTCAGGAAGTAAGGCGCGATATAACAAAGATGTAACCTGTTTTTCGTTGACCTTCGCGAAAGAAGGGCGATAGTTTCAAAAGTCAGCCGAGATAATGTGAAAACTTGCAATCTTGCATTTCTTTTCCTTGCCGCCGCGTTTCTGGCTGTTAACACCAAAGGGGCAACCTATTACGTGGATGCCAACGGCACGAATCCGGTTTCCCCTTATGCCGACTGGAGCACGGCAGCCACGAACATCCAGGATGCGGCAAATCTGGCCGTAAGTGGCGATACGATTTGGGTTACAAATGGGGTGTATGATTATGGTGGGGCATCTTTCAATGGTTCAAACCGTGTTTACCTGGCCACCGGAGTGTTGTTGCGGAGTGTGAATGGCCCGGCGCAGACTACCATCCAGGGGTATTGGGACCCAGTGACGACGAATGGGAATAACGCCCTGCGTTGCGTGTTTGTTTCTACTTACGCCACGGTATCAGGTTTTACATTGACGAACGGAGCGACGCAATCCATTGAGGGCGAAGGTGGCGGAGCATTTATACAGGCCAATGGAATGGTCACGAATTGTGTGATCGTGGGCAATGCGGCGGAAGATTTAGGAGGAGGATGCGCATCGGACCAAAACGGGATAGTGACCGACTGTATCATCAGCAACAACGGTGCGCCGTACTACACTGGAGGTGGCAGCGGGATAGCCAATTGCATCGTCTATAACAGTTTGTTGATCGGTAATGGCAACACGAATGCCGGCAGTGCGGCGTATGGCGGGAAGTATTATAATTGTACGATTTCAGGAAATACGGAGAACGGTTTGGGTGCGGTGCAGGGGCACGTTGATCAACAGCATCATTTACAGCAATACGAACGGGAACTACTCGGATTGTTACCAATGCCGATTGACGAATTGTTGTACGACGGTAGGGTTGGGCACTTCCTCCTTGTCCAATAACAGCTTCAGCAATGCGCCGGCTTTTGTGGACGCGGCTCATGGCAATTATCATTTGCAAATCGGCTCTCCTTGCATTGACGCCGGAAACAATCTTTATGTGACTAATGGGACAGACCTGGATGGAAATCCCCGGATTGTCAATGGCACGGTGGACATGGGCTGTTATGAGAATCAGAATACAAATGAAGTGCTTTTTGTGAGTGTGAGCAGCACGAATGCAGTGCCGCCGTACACGAATTGGCTGACTGCGGCGACGAATATCCAGGATGCGGTGGGGGTGGCGCAGGCGGGAGATTATGTGGTCGTGGGCGCGGGTATTTATACCAACGGCTGGACGGTGATTTCGGGAAGCGAGACGAATGTGGTGGCGCTGACCAATGGCATCACGTTGCTGGGGCAGTACGGCTGGAAATCAACGATAATCAGGGGAGGGGCGCAGATGCGTGGCGTTTACGTGGGCAGTAATTCGGTGATGAGCGGTTTTACCATCACGAATGGACGTGCCCAGAATGCACAAGGCGGGGGCATCTGGTGCCAGGCGGGCGGTTTGGTGGTCAATTGCCTGGTTATTAGCAATGCCGTAAATTTTCCGGGAACCTATAGCGAGGGATTAGGCGGCGGCGTTTACGGCGGAACAATTTCCGATTGCACATTGGCGCTCAACACCGCCGGTTCCGGCGGCGGGGCAGGGGCGGCAACGCTATGGAACTGTATTCTCACAAATAATATCGCCAACGGTGGCGGTGGGGCCAGTGCTTCGCTGCTGTACGATTGTCTTTTGAGCAATAACATGGCTGTGTATAACGGCAACTCTGGCCTGGGCGGTGCGCTCAGCAATTGTGTGGCCTATTATTGCACGATAATCAATAGCTCAAACAATCCTAATTCGAGTTCAGGCGGTGGCAGCTATCGAGGGACGAATTTCAACTGTTCAATTATCGGAAACTCGGCCGGCACTGGCGGGGGAGTTATCAAAGCACCAATTATGATTGTGTGATTTTAAATAATTTAGCCACTCTTTATGGTGCGGGAGCTTACGAGGGTACGCTCTACAACTGCCTCCTGACCTATAACATCGCCTCCAATTCAATTTCATTTTATGGCCTCGGCGGCGGCGCTTATCTGGCCTCGCTTTATAATTGCACGGTGGTCAGCAATTCGGCCACCGGCGGCGGCGGGGGTATCTATGGAGGCATGCCATACAACAGCATCATTTTCTTCAATACCGCAACGATTGGCGGGCAAAATTGGACAAACAATCCATTGACGTCCTTCTCTCCGGCGTATTGCTGCACCACGCCGAAATCAGGTTACTATATTCGTCTGGTCACTACCAACGACCCGATGTTTGTGAATGCCGCCGGTGGTGATTTTCATTTGCAATACAACTCTCCTTGTATCAATGCCGGAAATAACGCCTATGTTTCCACTACCAATGACCTGGATAGTAATCGGCGCATTGTCGGTTATGCCGTGGACAGCAACAAAATACGACGCTGAAGGGTTATAACGTATTGCTGTCCACGGCATAACCGACGATGCGCGGATTGCTATCCAGGTCATTGGTAGTGGAAACAGTGCCATTTTCTGGTATTTATAAAAGGAGAGTTGTATTGCAAATGAAAATCACCACCGGCGGCATTCACAAACATCGTACCGTTGGTAATGACCAGACGAATATAGTAACCTGATTTCGGCGTGGTGCAGCAATACGCCGGAAGAGAAGGACGTCAATGGATTGTTTGTCCAATTTTGCCCGCCAATCGTTGCGGTATTGAAGAAAATGATGCTGTTGTATGGCATGCCTCCATAGATACCCCCGCCGCCGCCGGTGGCCGAATTGCTGACCACCGTGCAATGATAAAGCGAGGCCAGATAAGCGCCGCCGCCGAGGCCATAAAATGAAATTGAATTGGAGGCGATGTTATAGGTCAGGAGGCAGTTGTAGAGCGTACCCTCGTAAGTCCGCACCATAAAGAGTGGCTAAATTATTTAAAATGACACAATCATAATTGGTGCTTTGATAAAGCCCCCCCGCCAGTGCCGGCCGAGTTTCCGAGAATCCAACAGTTGAAATTCGTCCCTCGATAGCTGCCACCGCCTGAACTCGAATTAGGATTGTTTGAGCTATTGATTATCGTGAATAATAGGCCACACAATTGCCTGAGCGCACCGCCCAGGCCAGAGTTGCCGTTATACACAGCCAGATGTTATTGCTCAAAAGACAATCGTACAGCAGCGAAGCACTGGCCCCACCGCCACCGTTGGCGATATTATTTGTGAGAAGACAGTTTGATAGCGTTGCCGCCCTTGCCGCTGCGGCCTGAACTGCCGGCGTTGAGCGCTGGCAATCGGAATTTGTTCCGCCGGGTAACGCCGCCGCCTAATCCCTCGCTATAGGTTCCCGGAAAATTTACGGGCATCGCTAATAACCAGGCAATTCAACCACCAAACTGTCCGCCCGGCACCAGATGCCCCCGCCTTGTGCATTCTGGGCACGTCCATTCGTGATGGTAAAACCGCTCATCACCGAATTACTGCCCACGTAAACGCCACGCATCTGCGCCCCTCCCCTGATTATCGTTGATTTCCAGCCGTACTGCCCCAGCAACGTGATGCCATTGGTCAGCGCCACCACATTCGTCTCGCTTCCCGAAATCACCGTCCAGCCGTTGGTATAAATACCCGCGCCCACGACCCACATAATCTCCCGCCTGCGCCACCCCCACTGTATTCCTGGATATTCGTCGCCGCAGTCAGCCAATTGTGTACGGCGGCACTGCATTCGTGCTGCTCACACTCACAAAAAGCACTTCATTTGTATTCTGATTCCCAGAACAGCCCATGTCCACACTGCCATCGACAATCCGCGGATTTCCATCCAGGTTGTCCCATTAGTCACATAAAGATCGTTTCTGGTGTCAAGCAATGCAAGGAGAGCCGATTTGCAAATGATAATTGCCATGAGCCGCGTCCACAAAAGCCGGCGCATTGCTGAAGCTGTTATTGGACAAGGAGGAATTGTCGAACCCTACCGTCGTACAACAATTCGTCAATCGGCATTGGTAACAATCCGAGTAGTTCCCGTTCGTATTGCTGTAAATGATGCTGTTGATCAACGTGGCCCCCTGCACGACCTAAGTTGTTCTCCGGATTTCCTGAAATCGTACAATTATAATACTTCCCGCCCATATGCCGCACTGCCGGCATTCGTGTTTCCATTACCGATCAACAAACTGTTTATAGACGATGCAATTGGCTATCCCGCTGCCACCTCCAGTGTAGTACGGCGCACCGTTGTTGCTGATGATACAGTCGGTCACTATCCCGTTTTGGTCCGATGCGAATATCCCCTCCTCCTAAAACTTCCGCCCGGATTGCCCCAGAATTTATTGGACACAATTCGTGACCATTCCATTGGCCTGTATAAATGCTCCGCCACCTTCGCCCTCAATGGATTGGATTCGCTCCGTCTTCGTCAATGTAAAACCTGATACCGTGGTGTAAGTAGGTAGCAATACACGTAACGCAGGGCGTTATTCCCATTCGTCGTCGCACTGGGTCCCAATACCCCTGGAATGGTAGTCTGCGCCGGGCCATTCAACCTCCGCAACAACACTCCGGTGGCCAGGTAAACACGGTTTGAACCATTGAAAGATGCCCCACCATAATCATACACCCCATTTGTAACCCAAATCGTATCGCCACTTACGGCCAGATTTGCCGCATCCTGCATGTTGTGGCTGCTGTGCTCCAGTCGGCATAAGGGGAAACCGGATTTGTGCCGTTGGCATCCACGTAATAGGTTGCCCCTTTGGTGTTAACAGCCAGAAACGCGGCGGCAAGGAAAAGAAATGCAAGATTGCAAGTTTTCACATTATCTCGGCTGACTTTTGAAACTATCGCCCTTCTTTCGCGAAGGTCAACGAAAAACAGGTTACATCTTTGTTATATCGCGCCTTACTTCCTGAAAATCCACATCAGCAACGTCAAAATCACGCTTATTAGCAGGCAAGTCAAGATGGGGAAATGAAAACTGACATCGTCCTTTGAATAATTAATGTCGCCGGGCAGGCGCCCCAGCCAGCCTTTGCCCAGGCCCGACCAGAGCAGCGCGCCAACGGCTGCGAGAAGGAGGCCGGCCATCACCAAAAATTTTCCTAAATCCGCCATGCCCTTCATTTAGTCCTTCCCTCGCAAGCAATCAAGCCTCTTTGCCGCTAGCAGCCTATTGATACGGTATCGTTCTCACCTTTCTGACATTATGCGCTTGCCTGACAAAAATAATTTTATTATTCTCGACCGCATTGGCAAGCGGGTATGAGGCAATGAATCAGCATATCCGACAAAGGACCCTGCCGTAGTCGCTCAAGAAGTACAAGCGGCGTATCTGGGCATGTTCCGGAGGGTGACAAAAACTTCGTTCCCCGTGTTTTCCAATGGGCAACCAACGCCTTCAAAGGGAGTTTTCCGGGTTTTCAAGCCATCGACGCGCGCTATCACGATTTTGAGCATACATTGCAAGGCACATTATGCATGGCCAGAATTTTGCGCGGACGGTCCAGCGCCGGAGCTTCACTGGTTTTGCCCCGGCGAATAACCGAACTGGGCCTGCTTTCCATCCTGTTGCATGACACCGGTTATTTGAAAAGAACGGGTGATCATGAAGGCACCGGCGCAAAATACACGGTCGTTCATGTTGCCCGCAGCGCGGATTTTGCTGCCGAACTTCTCGGCCATGGCAATTTTGACGCCCGTGAAATTGGCACTGTCCAAAACATGATCTGCTGCACGGGGGTGGATGCCATGTTGAAAGTGATCCCTTTTCAAAGCGATGCCGAAAGGATCACCGGCCTCTGCCTGGGCGCCGCTGATCTGCTCGGCCAGATGGCCGCGGATGATTACATCGAAAAACTGCCGATCCTCTACTCTGAATTTGCCGAAGCCGCCCGTTTCACCCCCGAGAAACGCAACCTGGTGGGGATGTTTTCCAGCGCCAAAGATCTTCTCCGCAAAACACCGGATTTTTGGGAGCACTACGTAAAACCCAAGCTCGACCGCGATTTCGGCGGCCAACATAGATACCTCAGCGACCCATTTCCCGATGGACCGAATCTGTACATGGAGAAAATTGAGGCGAACATCCGAAAACTCCGTGCCGTCATCTCTTCCGAAGCGGACACGAACCGTTTTTTGAAAAAATACCAGATCGAATGATTCCAGTGTCTTGCGTTCCCATTGACGGATACATCGCCGGCGGCTAACTTGTTCCGGGTCAAAATGATCGCGAACATCAACAAACAAAATCCAGCACAACCGAATTTTCGAGTTGGCGATGAGCGGTTGGTCAAATTGACGCCCAATGCCGCGCAAAAAGTTTCGACTCTATTGAGCAAACAAGGCCGTCCGAATGGCGTGCTCCGCGTGGCCGTGGTCGGTGGAGGGTGTTCCGGCCTGCAATACAAAATGGACCTCCAGGATGCGCCGGCCAACCGCGACATCCTCGTCGAAAGCAGCGGTGTCCGCGTCGTGGTGGACCCGAAAAGCGCTTTGTATGTCACCGGCAGCGAATTGGATTATCTCGACGCTCTCGACGGCGGTTTTAAAGTCAAAAACCCGAACGCCGCCACCTCCTGTTCCTGCGGCGAGAGCTTCAGCGCGTGACCGATTACTTTTCCCTGCTCCAACAACCCCGCCGTCCCTGGCTGGACACAGCCGCGCTCAAGCAGCAATACCTGGCCTTGTCCACGGCGGTTCATCCCGATAAAGTGCATACCGGCGGGGAAAGCGATCGGAACACTGCCGCCAGGAAGTTCGCCGAACTAAACATCGCTTACCATTACCTCGCCGATCCCAAATCGCGGCTCTTGCATCTGCTCGAACTTGAGACCGGATCAAAGCCCGGCGACATCCAACCAATTCCAAAAGGATTGGCCGATTTATTTGCCGAAGTAGCGGCCCTGTGCCAAGACGTCGATGTGTTTCTGAAAGAAAAGCCGCATAACGCATCACCCCTGCTGGCCGTGCAATCGTTCGAAAAAGCCCGTGAGCGGGTGGAGTCGTTGGACCTGCTCAAGAATAAGCTTGGGGTTTTGCGTGGACAATTAGAAGACGAATTGAAATCGCTGGACAGAGCATGGCTGAATTCAGACACTGCAGCACGACAGAAGTTTTTGCCTGAGATTGAAAGACTTTACCGGCTGTTCGGTTATTTTAATCGGTGGAACAATCAAATCCAGGAACGAATGGTGCTACTTTCATTATGAAACGATTTGGCTTCATTTTTTTGCTTTGCGTTTTTAGCGCCACGGTTCGCACCCTCGCCGATGACTGGGTAACCGCTTTAAGCAATATGCCCCTCGCGGCCCCGGCGACCGAACTTAACCGGACCAATTGCGTGCCCCTGCTCCTCAATTCCCTCCAGCCCAATGATACGGTCAAGGCGCTCATTTTCATGCCGGGCGCCACGGATGAAATCTATTTCTTTCGCCGCGCCCACGCCACCCTGGCCTATTCGAACGTCACTTTGCTCGAGGCGATAGTGGCGCTGACCAACCAGACTTATATTCAAGCCGATTTTCGCCCGCCCTTCCTGATCCTGCATACGACCGAGGATTCGCTGGATGTCATCGGAAAAATCAACAACCAATCGACGGCGGCGAAATTACGCCAATCGATTGTGCCGGGCCGCATCGTCTTTAACGATGCTGATTGGGATGGGGTGGTGGGCGCCCTGGGCAAACACATGGACATCGGATTGCGCCCGCGTTCGGGTTCGCCGGATTCCTGGCATTTTTATCGCCACAGTTTTGTCGCGTGCAACTTGAGCGACTGGGAAATGCTTGAGGCGCTTGCCATGGCGGGAAAGACGACTTTTACGGTGAACTGGTTGACCGCCGACTTTATGCCCGACGAACGCGAAGGCCCTGCCCCGAAGCTGGATTATTTTCCGTTAAGGTGAAATCTCCTGGGTAAACGCCAGCACGCTCATCGGCGGCAAATAAATTTCGGCGGAATGGTTTTGGTTATGCCATTTGTGCTCATGGGCAAAGACCTCGCCAAAATTTCCCTTGTTACCGCCCCCGTAAATTCCGGCGTCGCTATTCAGGATTTCCTTCCATTTGCCGGCGCGAGGCAATCCCAACCGATAGCTCGGACGCGCCACCGGCGTCAAATTCAGGATCACGGCGATGGGGGCCGCACCGTCATTTTTCTGGCGGATGAATGACAAAACGCTGTTCTCATTGTCAGCGCAGTCGATCCAATAGAATCCGCTGTAGTCATAATCGGCCTGCCAAAGGGACGGCAGGCGCTGGTAGAGATGATTCAAATCCTCGACGAACTTTTGCAGGCCGCGATGATACGGCCCGGCCTCGAGCAGCCACCAATCCAGCTGGCCGTTCTCGTTCCATTCATGGCTTTGGCCGATTTCGCAACCCATGAACAATAATTTTTTGCCCGGGAAAAGCCATTGGTAGCCGAGCAACGTCCGAAGATTCGCGAATTTTTGCCAGTCATCCCCGGGCATCCGCCGCAGCAGAGAACCTTTGCCGTGGACTACTTCATCGTGCGACAACGGCAAAATAAAATTCTCGTGGTAGTGGTAAATCATCGCGAAGGTGAGGTCGTTCTGGTGATACTTGCGATACACAGGGTCCAGGCTGAAATAATTCAAGGTGTCGTGCATCCAGCCCATGTTCCATTTGAAAGAAAATCCCAGGCCGCCGATATAAGGCGGGCGGGTGACCTGCGGCCAGGCGGTGGATTCTTCGGCGATGGTAAGGATGCCGGGGAAAGCCACATGGACGGTGTAGTTGAAGCTGCGTAAAAACTCGATCGCTTCGAGGTTCTCACGGCCACCGTATTGATTGGGCAGCCATTCGCCTTCTTTGCGGGAATAATCAAGATAGAGCATGGAGGCGACGGCATCGACGCGAAGGCCGTCGATGTGGAAACGTTCGCACCAGTATAAGGCGTTGGCAATGAGGAAATTGCAGACTTCATGGCGGCCGTAATTGAAGATGAGCGTCCCCCAATCCTGGTGCGAGCCGCGGCGGGGGTCTTCGTGTTCGAAGAGCGCGGTGCCGTCAAATTTAGCAAGCGCCCATTCATCGCGCGGGAAATGCGCGGGAACCCAATCAACAATGACGCCGATGCCCGCCTCGTGCAGGGCGTTGACGAGGTATTGAAAGTCATCGGGTGTGCCGTATCTGCTCGTGGGAGCGTAAAAGCCGGTGACTTGATAGCCCCAGGAAGGGTAAAAGGCGTGCTCGGCAAGGGGGAGAAATTCGACGTGAGTGAATCCCATCCGTTTCAGGTACAGAACCAATGGTTCAGCCAGTTCGCGATAGCTCCACGATTCAGCGGCGGTTTTCTTGCGCCAGGAGCCGAGATGAAGCTCGTAAATGCTTGTGGGAGACCGCAAGGCATCGCGTTCGCGGCGCGCTTTCATCCAGGCGTCGTCTTTCCATTTGGTTTTGTTGGTATTCCAGACGATCGCGGCGTTCTTGGGGGGGATTTCGAAGAAAAACCCAAACGGGTCGGTTTTCAGGCTGATCTTGCCATGGGCATCGCGGATCTCAAATTTGTAATGCGCGCCTTCGGCCACGCCGGGAATAAAGATTTCCCACACTCCAGAGGCGCCAAGCAACCGCATGGAATGGTATCGGCCATCCCAATTATTAAAATCGCCGACGACGCTGATGCGTTGGGCATTGGGCGCCCATACTGCGAAGCTGGCGCCGGGGACGCCGTCGATGGCGCGCAATTGCGCGCCGAGTTTTTCATAAATTTTTCGCTCATCCCCTTTGCCAAACAAATACAAATCGCTTTCGCCAAGGGTCGGCAAAAAAGAATAGGCGTCGCGCGTCTGCCGCTTTTTGCCATCGTGCGAGGTGACGACGAGATCGTAGGCGTAAACCTTGTCGGCAGATTTGGCAACGGCTTCAAAGATGTCGGTGTTGGGAATGCGCTGAAGCTCGAAGGCGGGTTTGCCTTTCTCATGAACAGGCCGGATTTCAACCCTGGCGGCATCCGGCAGGAAGGCGCGAACGACGAGGCCGGATTTGCCGCCGAGGGGGTGCATTCCCAAAAGGGTGTGGGGAGATTGATGTGTCAACTCGACCAGGCTGTGGAGTTCGTCAGGCGTCAGTATCATCTGCCGAGAATTTAGCAGAAGACCGCCAAAATGCTACCATCTTGAGAGGATTCGGTCCAACTGAAGAGAATGGTTTTCGAGGCCGCCTTCGGTCCAGATCACAAAATTGGAGCGGTGGATCTTTTCATCGATGGGCATTTGCGCGGCGATGCGCTGATGGATTTGCTCGGGATTCCAGCCGCGATCGGCCAGGCGGCGGCACTGTGAATTGGCCGAACAGGCGACGCAAACGGTTATATCGAAATGCGATTGGGCCTTGGTTTCGAAGAGGAGGGGGATGACGACAAAGGCCAGCGGGCAGCCCTGATTCTTCCATTCCTCCAACCGGGCAAGCCAACGCGCACGGATCCTGGGATGCAGGATGGCTTCCAATTTTCTTCGCGCCGCGGTATCGGCAAAAACGAGCCTGGCCAGTTCATCGCGGCGCAATTGGCCGTCCTCGGAAATTATTTTGTGGCCGAAGGCATTTTGAATTTCGGCCAGTGCGGGTTGGCACGGTTGGACGAGTTCACGCGCGAGTTCATCGGTATCCACCAGCGGGAGGTGGCGGCGGCGCAAGAATTGGGCGGTGGTGGATTTTCCCATGCCCACGCCACCGGTCAATCCACAGAGTTTCATGGCCCAGTTATGGGGCAATGACGGGCTTTTTTCAATGGCAGAAATTCTTCACCACCGCCGCCAACCGCCAGGCAATAAACACCGGATCAGGGATAAATAACGTCGCGGAAGAATACGGCTGAACTGTTGGTGGAATAATAGTTGGTGTAGGTAAATGGCCCAACGTTGGTCAGCAGCGGGATCCATGGACCGCTCAACAGGTTGGTGGTGCCCTGGATGACGTTGGTTTCGCCGGCGGCGGCGCCGACATAAAATTGGAACAGCCCGCCATGACCACCGGAAACGAAAGATGAGAGGAGCGGTGCCGGGATGCCGCCGGCGGAATTGATGATGGCAAACGCCGAATCATCATCCGGGTTCGGGTCAGGGGTTACCGCGCTGATGGTGGCGGCATTGAGGAAACTCCCGCTGGTTTGGGGCTGCACGGTGATGGTCAATTGGCCTCCGGCTTGATTAGTAAGATTTCCCAGATTCCAAGTAAGCGTTGTTCCCTCAGTCACAACGGTACCGGCGGTGGCATTTAGTGAAATGAGCGTAACACCAAGAGGCAGTGTGTCGGAAACGAGCACATTGCTGGAAGTGGAGGGGCCATAATTAGTGACTACGAGGGTATAAGCACCGTAGCTATTGGTTGGAACCAAATTTGTGGTGGCGGTCATGGAGAGGAAATTGTCCGCGGCATAGCCGACCGGGTTGGCCAGCATGAGGGTTATCCACCATCCATTGGACACCATCCCGGAATCGCCGGCGGAGTCATTGGCGATAAACAAGTCCCAATTGCCGTTGGGATTTGAGCCGGTGAGTGCGGAAAGAGTGGTTCCGTAAGGCGCCGGAGGCGGAGAAAGATGATTCACGCTATTGACCGAGGAGGCCAAGGCATTAATCAGGTTCATGCCATTGGGTGTGCCGAGGCCGGTGCATAGATCATAGTTATTGGTGGCACTAAACAGGCGCCGGCTGCCGCTCCACTCGTTGTTACCCGTGGTAATGTCGTGAAAATCGTTGGTATAGCTTACACTATTGGCGATGGCATAAAGAGTGGGGTTCAAGAATCCGACCGAGGCATGGCCGTTGTTCGCGGCTTGTTGATTCACCAGGGCGGTGAATCCGGCCCACAAGGGAGAGGCGCAACTGGTGCCGCCGACGCCCTCATAGAAGACGCCGCCGTCCGCAATGACGAAAACATCATCAGCAGTGAGCGCAACGTCGGGGACATTGCGATGAGTTGTCGAACCTTGCGGGATCGCCATGTTAATGTTTGTCTGCCAACTGGGAATCGAGTAATAAGTGCTGATACCGCCGCTGCTGCCGATGCCATCGTCATTTCGACCATAACGGACATCCCAATTCCAAACCGTCTCTGAACTGTAGTTGGCCCCCTGACCAGACATAGTCAGGGTAGTCCCTCCGACCTGGGTTATGTACGGGTTACTGGATGGCTCGTTCGGACTGTTGGGGTCATCAACCGAACCTGGCCCACTGGCGGGAAAAGCATCTGCGTCGCCCACCGCATCGAAAAAGGTTTGGCCTTGAAGGGCCATTTCCTTGAAGATTTGGTCCGTGACTGCATTGGGGCCGCCCGTCCATCCCCAAGAGCAACTTATTTGGCTGGCGGAATCATCTGTAGCAATTCTGTTCAAAACATCATTAGGCAGAAAATTATACGGATTCCCCTCATAAAGGATGATTTTAGAAACACCTGGAGCGATCGAAGACACCATTTCAATATCCAAGGAAACTTCGACTTCTCCCCCGTTGCCCGTTGGCGCTCCGCTAAATCCGTCGAGCAAGACATTCTGCAAAGTGATATTCGATCTTCCTCCTCCGGCAAGATTATCATATTGGGCGATGTCGCTTGCCAGGTAGCCGTCGAATTGAACCAGGGCAACGGTTTGCCCTTGTCCACTGAGCGAGGTGCCAGGGACATAGGCATTCCTGAAATCATTGCCGATGTAATTACCGGACGGGCCTGAACCTGTGGTTGCCAGCGTAATATTGGTGGATAAGGCTGCCGTTTTGAATTTCAACCTGGAAACGGGGTGCCGATAATTATTCAAACCGCCGATCTCGATTACCGGCAAGCCGGCTGGAACGGACGGATCGGTGTCCGGCGCGAAAAAGTCGCGATTCTCAGTCGGATGATGATAGATACGCAAATTTAAGTGCAGCGCCTTTTCGATGTCGGATGCCTTTCCGCTTACGTCAAGCAACATGCGGTTTGAATGGGAATAAGTCACGGTCAAGCCATTCGCTGTGGCGAAATGAGCAACAGACGCGTAGTCCTGCTCACTAGGAGCATAGCGCGCGATAAATTGGTCCGGGGTGAGGTAATGCTGGTAATTGGGGCTGGCGGGGTCGTAAATCTGTTCCAGCAGAGCCGACAGCTCATTGGTATTGCGCAAGGGCAGGCCGATAGCGAGATGTAATTCATTGGTGGCGGGCAATTCCCCCGCGGGTTGCAAATTGAGTTCGGAAATGACCGCAGGCACATGGCCGTGGAGGGTGACCAGGCCTGGGTCCGCCGCGAGACCTGACCAGGCTGCAACGCCAGATAGCGCCAGCGTCATTCCAATTTTCAAAAGACTGTTCCGCATAAAAGCTGTATGATTGAGGTTACTCATCGAGTTCAAGGGAACGCGGGCGTTGATCCATTGGCCTCGGGTTTATAGACTCCGTTGGTAAATGGCAGGTTGTTCTGGCCCGGGTTTCCATAATAAGGCAATGTGTTGGTTGCCGAATCGGAGAACGTAAGGGTGACCCCGTTCACGCCGATGGCAGGTGTTCCCGCGTGAGAGAGGAACAAAGTGTCGCTGGCACTGGGAGAGACCAGTAACGCATTGACATTGTATTCCGAGGAATGCTCCAAATTGGTCAAGGTGATGGTGGTCTTGAATACCGTTCCCACGATATTGCTGATGGAAATGACCGAGGGATAATTCGATGCCATTCCGGCTTGGCTGCTGCCAACCATCGCCGGATTGATGACGATGGCGTTGGTGTTTGTGAAACTCATCGTCCAGGTGCCCAAGGTATAGGTAAAGAGGTTGGTGCCCAGATTGTTGGTGGCGCCGCCAAATTTTTCCAGCAGGGAGAAGGTGGCGGCAATCTGCTGGCCGTTGGTGCCGCTGGCGGTGAAAGTATAAGGCTGCGATTCGGACGGCCCGCCGACATACAGATTGCTATACACCTGGGTGGTTGTGCCATTGGGGGCCGGGGTGGTCGGGGCAGTGACCCCGCTGACGGGCAACAAGGTGGCGTAAAGATTGGTGATGGTATTGCCGCCCTCAGCGCGGAAGGCGAAATACAGTGTCACGGTTTCTCCCGGATCGATCAGGCCGTCATTGTTGGGATTGCCACCGGGTGCGAAGGTCGAGCCGGCGGGGACCACCAGGCTGCCGCTGGTATCGTGAATCGTAAGGGTGGCGGCGCTGGGCGAAACCAGCATCCCGTTGGTGGGGTTGGACAACTGCAACAATACGGTCTTGTCCGGCTGGACGGTGGCGCTGGAGATCAACGTCACGGAAAAGGTATTGGTGGTAAGGCCATTGGTAAAGGTGAGGACGCCGTTGGTCGGGAAATAGTCCACGTTAGTCATCGCGGTTCCATTGGCGGTGGCAAAGGCCACGGTCGAGGCGACATTGGTGTTATCGGTCCGCACCACCGTAATCAGAACCGTGCCGCTGCTGCGATTAGCGGCATAGGCCGGTTGGGAGAAGCTCAAGCCGGAATTACTATCGACAATCGTCACGACCTGGTTGCTTGGCGAGTTGATTTCGCCGGTTGCCGTGGCGTTGGTCAGAGACACGGTAAAGGTGCGGCTTCCGGTGATCAGGCTGTTATTGATGATCGGCACGAAAATATAGTTGGTGCCAATGCCATTGGTATAGGTCAAAGAGCCACTCTCAGCGGTGTAATCCTGTCCGGCGGTCGCCGTGCCATCGGCGGTATAATAGCTCACCGTCAAGGGAATGACGTTAGTATTGATGAGCACCGGTTCCAATCCCGGATTATTGCAAATCACGGGGACAACCAGGATCCCGACGTTCTTGAAGACGCTGACGGCTGAGTTGGTAAAGAACAGCCCCGCCCGGCTGCCTTCCAAAACCACCAGCGTATTGCTCGGCGCGAGCACCTGGGCGTTGGTTGGGCTGAACAAGTTAATGCCAAAGGTCAGGTTGGTGGTCAGTTGCTGGTCAATCAAGGTAACGGAAATGGGCGCGAAGAGTGAGTTGGTCGCAAACGTGAGTGTGCCCGAGGTGGACTGGTAATTCACACCGGCTCTGGCCGAACCATCGGTGGTGGCAAAATTCACCGAGAAAGAATTGCTGAGATAGCCTTCCCTCTCAACCAGGATGACTGCCGGGCTGTTTGTTTCGCTAAAGGTATTGGTTCCGGAAGCGAATTCCACGCCGGTATTGATGTTGTTGAGAATAGAAACCGTGGCGTTGGTCGGTGCGGCCACTGCGGCCCCGGACACGTTGGTCAGGCTCACGGAGAAAAAGACCGTTCCCTGCACAAGACTGTTGGGAATCAATTGCACGGCGATCGTATCAGAATTTTGGCCGCCCGAAAAGCTCACCGGCACTGGATTCTGAACCGGGGCGACATAATTGACAGTTGGAACAGCGCTACCAGGCTCAACGTCCACATATCCTGACACAGAACCGGTAGTGCCATTGGTGCGAACTATGGTAATATAAGCATTGGTATCCGTCTTATTCGCGAAAAAGCTGTTGGTGCTGAATGCCAAATAACCGGGTGATGGTGTGGTGTCTATGATGGTCAATACCGCGTTGGACGGAGACAGCATCATGGTGGGCAAGCTGGCATTGGTTAACGCCAGGTCCACGGTGCGATTTCCTTCCACCAGATTGTTGTTGGTAATGGCCACCTGCACCTGCACATCGGAAACACCGGGAGCAAAGGTCACGACTTCGTTGGTTGGAGTGTAATCCGTGCCAATGACCGCCGTGCCGTTCGTCGTGGTTAAGAAATCAACGGTTGAAGTGTCATTCGTGCCACCCTGTCGGATGATGTCAATCGTCGCTATTCCGCTAAACGTATTTTTTTGTACTGTGTAGAATGGCGGGGTCATAAAGCTCACGCCATTGTCGTCATTGATAATATTCAAGTTTGCCGTGGGGACATTGCCGAGCGGCGCGCCGGCCAGGTCCAGTCCCACGAGCAAATTGGTGGTCTCGATCGCGCCATCATCGTACACCGGAATCGTCACTGACTCGAAAACCGCGCCGGGCGGGAAGTCCACAATCTCATTGGTGGCCCGATAATTGACACCGTTTGTCGCAGCGTTGATGGCCGGGAGGTTGGTGGTATAGAAATCAACGAGATCGTCGCCTGAACCATCGGCATTGGTGCCGCTGGTGCCGCCAGTACGCTGAATGGTGATGTTCGCAAAGCTGCCGGATTCATGGACATAATAATTTGCCGCGGTGAACTGAAATTGTCCCGACCCGGTCTCCGAGCCGCCGTAAATCCGGACGATATTGTTATCGGGTTGCCCGTCATATTCGCTAAAGGTGCCGCCGATGACGATGGTATTGTTGGTGGGCTGGATCACCATAGCGTCAACATCGCCGTTGGCGCCACTGCCAAAATTAATGTTGGGGTCGGTGGCACCCGTCGGCAGCAGCCGGGTGATGCCGTTGCGGAGGACTCCATCGGCCGCCGAGAACTGTCCAACCAGCAATATGCGGTTGTCCGGTTGTATGACAATGCCCTGGACTGCCTGGTTGGCGCCGCCGCTAAAGCCCGGATCAATCGTTCCATTCGATAGCAAACGGACAATATACGCGGCGTTGGTGTTGTTGAAACTCGTGAAACTTCCGCCAACCAGAATGTTTCCGTCCAACTGAATGGCGATGGACTGGACAATCCCGTTCGGCCCGACGCCGAGGTTGTTATCAAAGTTGGTGTCCATCGAACCATCCACGTTCAAGCGGACGAAATTCGTGACGCCGATGCCGTTATAATGTTGGAATGAGCCGCCCACCAGGACTTTGCCGGCATAGATCGAATTCGTCGGATAGACGGCAATGGCATAAACCTGGCCGTCCAGGCCGGTGCCGACGCTGAAGGTACTATCCACCGAACCGTCGTTAACGTGATCGGCAAAATCCGCGTCCACCCTGGCAATACCCGCGCTGGAAACGCCCGCAATACTCGTGAATGCGCCACCGACATAAACTCTTCGCGCGCCGTTCGTAACGCCGTTCATCACGGTGTTGATAAATGTTTCGGCGAGGGCATTGACGGGACCGTTCGCGCCGGGGCCTGGATTGAAGCTGGTGTCCAGCGCGCCGTTGCCCAACAACCTGGCGATGTTATTCCGGTCGGAATCATCAACGGTCGAGAATGACCCGCCGACCATAATGCGTCCGTCGGTCTGGCAAATAATGGAATTCACGGGGCCAAAAGCTCCATCCTCCCCACTCCCCACGGAGCCGCTCAAGAAGCTCGAATCAAGCGTGCCATCTGTATTCAAGCGGGCGATATACCCTTCGGGGGTGGTGCCCACGGCCGTGAAGTTTCCGGCGGCGAGAATCTGGCCATTGGTTTGCAATGCGAGCGAATACACGCTCCCGTTCATGCCTGGAGTGTTGAAGGTCGGATCCGGAGAACCCGGCGGCTGGGTATAGGATTGGACATCGAGTATGTTCACTTTTGCAGTGGCCGGGGATACCCAAGGTGGCATTGACAGCTTGAGAGAGTGAGACCGTGAAATAAAAATTCGCCGGATCCACGATGCCATCATTCAGCACCGGAACCTGGAAGCTGGCGGTGGTTTGATTTGCCGCAAAAGTCAGGATGCCATTGGTGGCGATGTAATTAGTAACAGCTCCGTGAGTGGTGTTGGCCAGGGCAGTCCCATCAACCGTGGTAAAGTTGACCGAGGCAGCTCCAACAGTACCGCCGGTGCGCGCAACAGTGATCGTCGCGTAACCGCCGTTTTCATTCACCAAATAAGATGGCGAAGCAAATTGCAGCGTCCCGGAGCTGCTATCATTGGTGATCACGAGCCTGGCACTCGTGATCAGACCGTTCGTGAGCGCCGGGTCATTGGTGGTATTCAATGTGGGGTTGAACAATTGAACACCAAAGAGCAGATTGGTTGTGCCGGCAGCGCCCGGATTGAGGAGCGGAATCGAAACATTCTGGGGTGATACATCACCGGAAATCCAGGTGACGGTATTGGTTGCGCCGAGGTAATTGGTGCCACTGAAAGCGGTATTATTGGTCGTGGCGTACTGCACGGTCAACTTCCCGAGATTGCCGGCAATGCGATTGAGCGTGAAATTCAGAACACCGGAACTGACATAGCCGGTGTAATTATTGGCTGAGAGCCCGACGTAACCCGCGAAGTTGGGGTTGATAATACGCACCGTGGTGGGCGAAATTCCCACGGTCGCGTTAGTTATCCCAAATTGTTGAAGCTGGGTGATTTTGATGCTAAACGTTTTTTCCACGTTGCCAATGCCACTATCACTTAGAACAGTTACGTTGAAGTTCGTTTTCACCTCACCGTTGCCAAACGTGGTAGCGCCATTGGTGATTCCAACGTAATCACTGCCGGCCATCGCTGTTCCGTTTACGGTGGAATAGACAACCTTGACAATGCCGTAGGTGCCATTACTGCGCACCAGGGTAATCGGATTTGGTACGACGCCACTGTTGGTAGCAACATAACTGGTCGAAGAAAATCCGAATTGTCCCGCATAGGTGGTATCGTCAATCAAAGTGAGCTGCGCACTGGAAACGCCCAGGGCCACACCCGTCGGAATTTCCTCGCCACCAAGATAGAAATTGTCGGCCCCGCTGGGATTGGCCACTTGAAATTGCGCGCTCTGGTTGCCCGGATTATTCGGGTTTGGAATCGTGCCGACGGTGACCTTCGCAAGATTATTCACCGAAGAGTCCGCCTGGGCAATGTTTTGATCCAGCGCGTCCATCAAAAGCCCGTTGCCGCCGACTCCCCAGAGTCCGTCTTCCCGCATCCGGGTCTGTAACGGTTGAATGAGATAATTCCAGCAAATCCAATACATTGGCGGCGCCGCCTGATAAAAATAATCCAGTCCAGCCGCGGCCCCTCCGGGTTGCACAAAAAAGTTTGCGAACGCCGGGCCGAGGGTCCCGTTGGTGCGCACCATCGACACCGCCAGGGAGGATTGGCTCTTATTTTGAGAAAAGCTGGACTGCGTTAGCCCAACATTGCCCGGCCCAGGAGTCGAACCGCCAATCAACCGCGCAAAACTGGTGCGGTTGCGGAAACCATCGCGCGATTTCGGCTCAATCCACAAATTTGGATCGCCAAAACTTGGACTCAAATATAATTCGTCGTCGAGCGTATTCGCGATTTCCGCGCTTGCCTGCCCGCCCCCGACCTGTAAGAACGAGCCTCCAATCAATATGCCGCCGCTGTTTTGAACCATCGAGGCAAAAACCGCCGGGGTGTCGGAGGAATAAATTTTCTTCAACCCGGCAAACTGATTGTAAGACGTGTCCATGAATGTCGTATCGACTGTTCCATTGGAATACAGCCGGGCAAATCCATCGCGATGGGTGCCATTGATCATGCTGAAAGCGCCGCCAACATAGAACGTCCCATCCAGGTTGAGATTGATGGAATAAACGTTGTTATCCGCGCCCGAACCGATGAAGAAATTCGTCGTGTCCAGGGAGCCATCGGCATCGAGGCGGGCAAGGTAATTATAATTACCGCCATTGACATGGGTAAATTCGCCGCCGAGGATGACTTTGTCATCCAATTGCCAGGCCAGGGCATGAACAATGCCGTCAGCGCCCGTTGGTGGATTGAAAGTGGTGTCAAGCGAGCCATTGGCGTTCAGCCGGGCGATGTTGGCATAGGCCCGGCCCGCCACGAAGAAATTGCCGCCCACGAGGATATTGTCGGAACTTTGATTCACGTTGACCGTGGCCTTGTAATTCCACATGGTGCTGTAACTGACATTGTTTTGGTTCATCACAATGGTCAGAAAATTCGCGGTGAGAAGAGAACTGTTGGCGGCATTCATCGGACCGAAGGGAAGAACAATGACGCCTCTTCCATTTTGGAGACCCGTGTCGAAAAGAAGCACTCCAGTGCTGGCATTCACATTGGTATTTCCGTAAAAGATGCGCAGATCACTCTGGCCGGCGGACATATTGTAATTAACGGTCAGAGTACCGCTGGTATATGGCGCGATAACCAGAGACTGGTCATTTTCAGCGCCATTGTTTGAAATAGAAAGATTGGTGGTCAAAAAGAGCGTTGGAGCCTGCGCGAGCGAGTAAACAGGTCCCTGGATGGCCGTGGCATTGAAGTTCGTGTCCAAAAGGCCGTTCGTGGTGAGCAAGGCCAGGTAGTCGCAGGGAATGCCGTCATAATTGGTAAAGTCCCCGCCGATCAGGACCTCTCCGTTCGTTTGCACCAGGACGGCGCGCACCGTGTCGTTGGCGCCTGCGCCGTGCGCGTTGAAGGTGGTGTCAAGAGAGCCGCTGGCGTTCACACGGACAATGCCCGCCGGAGACTGAATATTGTTTTGGTAGGATGAGAAAGCGCCGCCAACCAGATATTGATTGCCAGACAAAGCAATGGCATTCACCGCCCCATTGAAGCCCGAGCGCGAGGTGAAGGAGGTGTCCAACTGCCCGTTGGTGTTGACCAGCGCAATATCATTCAGGGAAGTGCCGTCATAAGTCGGAAAATCTCCGCCGATCAGCGCCTCGTCGTTGTTAAGCACGGCAATGGCATAAACCTGGCCGGGATAATCCGGACTGCCAACGCCGGGATTTGAATCGTCGCCGGGCGTCGTCGTTGGAATCCGGGACGGCAGCAACGCCAATTCAGTGTTAAAATCGGCATTGTATAATTCGTCCACGGAACCCGCCGGCGGATTCTCGTCGTTGAACAAAATCGTGATCGTCGCCTGGGCATTCATGCCCACCAGTATCGGCGCCCCCTTGACCACGCGATAAAGTGAAAGGCGGAAGTCTTTATTAAATTTCGTGGCCAGGCTGATGGGTATCTTGATATGAATCGCCTGCTCAGTCGCGCCCGCCGCAGGCTCGGCCGGAAAAGTAATTGTCCCGTCCGCGACATCAAAATCGTAATTCGCAGATACGCGGTCGTAAATATTGGTCGGATAATTCCGAATAACCGTATTTTGATCCGCCGGCAATGGAACGGCGTAATCCGAGGCGGGCTGAAGCGGAAAATAATTATAATACTGTTTAATCGTTCCGGCGTCGAGGAGGGCGCCGTTTACTTTATAGTTGATCGTCTCCCCCGAGGTGTTCGTCCCGAAGCGCTCGACGTAAATCGTGGCATCAGCGTAGCCATAGGGAGCAATGGCCGGGTCAGCCACGTCTGCCGGGACGCGATAATCGGTTTTTTCAAAATTAAAAATGTTGTTGGTGGGAAATTGGGCCAGGACAAAATTCGTTATGTACACGATATTTGTCGGGGGATTATCGTTCTGATCTATAATGTTCGTTGTCACCATCGGCACCGTATCCGGACCGTACGGGTCGGCATTCTCGTTCAAAATCCTGATGACCGCGGTCGAGAAAGCTGGATCCACGCGCGGCGTTGAAACGGAAGGGTCTTCGTAGGGATCCAGTTGCGGGCTGGTTACCCCGCCGTCATCAACCAATTGGACTCCGAAGACGCGATCATACTGGTCATAGGCTATCGGCCCGTTATCTGTAATCGGGATCAGGATCGTCTTGCTCATTTCAAAGTCGTCGAAAACCAGTTGCCCGCTCACGGGGGTATAGTCCACGCCCGCCAAACCGGGCACTTCATTCCCCAAAATTCCCGGAAGACTCGTGCCATCGATTGTTTGATAATCCACCACGGCCCGGCCCGCCGAACCGGCGGTGCGCGTCACCGTCACCAGCACACCCGCGGCATTGTAATTATAATACGTATTGACGACTGAATCCACATCGACAGGGCCGTTTCCCACCGGCGCATCGCTTTCAGATTCCGAAGTTTGATATAGGGGCAAGGCCGTCGCATAATCGAAGTCTTCCGTGGCAAACCGGAAAACGCCGGACGATTTGTAGGCCCAACTCAAGACGATTTGCCCGGTGCCCGATTTGGTATCCACTCCGAAATAATAAGTCTGTCCACCCACGGCATTGAACTTAAGGTGGCTTGGCCCATAATAGGGCAGCAGGTATCCAAGATTTCCCACTAAGTCCGCCAGCGGGCTTTCAAGATATCCCTGGTCGCTATTGGCGGTGGGATAGGCCAGCGTGCTATTGACCGGAAACAAATCATCATTTGCCGCGATTTGATTCAGAAGCTTGGGGCTGGAACCCTGATAGACGCCCAGAACGGTGTCCAAACCGCCAGAGCCATTAAGATACACATCCGGCAGAGTGCCCACGGTATCGATCTCAACGACTCCGCTGTGCGATGCTGTCCACTGGTACCAGAGTGGCGCGTTGGCAGGAAAGCCGGCAATATTCACCGTGGGTTTGTCAGTAATCACTCCCACATTGCTGTTCGTCACGCTTCCCCAATCGCCCGTCAACACCTGCGCGTTGGCGAAATTGGTTTGCGCCCTGGCCGCAGTCACGGACAGGACGAGCAAAATGGTCAAAGCCGCTTTGATCAAGCAGTCAACCCGAAAGTGATGCAACTTCCGGCTAAAATTATTTTTATTCTTCGTTTTCACAGACTTTCTCTCACTGACTGACACTGACTGACTAACCTTATAAATTCTTTCCCCCCGACGACGCCCCGGTTCAGAGCCTCTAGGGACTAATCATTACCTGATAAAACCGTCCCGGCGAAACCACCGGATCGAACACCGTGACACTGGTGATCGGACCCGGAATCGGCAGGTAAAACGGATTGGTCATAAAATACATGTTCGTCAAAAGCTGCGAATCCGTCAGATTCATATTAGTGGAATAAAAAAGATAATTGTTGAACAACGGAACGGTATTCCAACTGATGGCGACGGTGTTTGGCGGATTATTGGTCATGTAAGCCATGAGATCGATTTGGGACTGCGTTAACTGAGGCGGGAGATTGCCGCTTTCCGCGAGGTAGATGGCAACGACACCGGCATTCAACGTATTAGTCACGTTACCCGGATAAACAACGTTCGTGGAACTGAAATGACCCGTGTAGGTGGGTATCCATCGCAGGTGATTGTTATTGAAACCGTTGAGATTGAACGAAACATCCCCCACCCCGCTGGCGGTGGCATCGGCATAATAGATGACGAGGTTGGTATTGAAGCCAAGCGTGGCGATGCTGTTGCCGACGTGCCCGAGATAAGTGGAGTTGCCATTCAGCACCAGTTGGTCCACATAAATCGCGTTGCTGGTGGACGCGCCTGTGAAATAGAGCTGCGTTAACGGTTTGGGACCGATGGCATCCAATATCAATTGGCCGATGGCCGCATTATTGGTGAAACCCTGGTTGAGAGGTCCCATATCGATACCCGCCCATTCATTCACAACAATGCGATTGGTCGGCGCATAATCATAGATCGAGGTGCCAAGCAAACTGGCCGTGGTTGGCAAGATGGGCAATTTCAACCCGTTCCCAATGGAGGCGTCGCCAACGAGCCAGAAGCTGCCGTTGGTCACTCCGTCATCGGTAAGCGAGTTGGTAACGGTGAGAGTCAATGAACGATCGGCCTCCAACACCAGATTGCTGGTTTCCAGGCTGCCGGTTGTGAGGGAGACATCGCCCACAGCAGCCAGCACACAATTCGTCAACGTCGCGGTCTGCGAATCCAGGATAAACGAGCCGTCCTGATTGAGGAAAGAGCCGGTGTCCACAAAATTGCCGGCCCAAATCTGGGAACCCAGGTCTTCAATCAGCCCGCCGTTGATCAACGCGCCATACGGTTTGGACGCGCTGCCAAAGACACCCTGATTTGGCAGCAGGATAACGCCGTCATTGGTCAGATAGCGGAGGTTTGGCGTTGCGCTGGCCCAGGTCACTGGAGACAAGTAACCCAGGGCCTGAAGATTCAGTTCGCCATAGGGACTCCCCGGCCCCTGCACATTGGTTGTCAGGGTCAGGCTCGCACAACTCAGGTACAAGCTGTTCAAAATATTATAAACATCACTGATGACGATGTTATTGGTGTCTCGAAGCCCTAAATTCCAAACCGACGACGGTGTGCCGGGCGTTGCGTCATTAAAAACAATAAAGACTCGATAGTCATTGGTGATGGCATAGGAATTGGTTCCGGTTGGGATGCCATTGGAGAAAGTGATAATCGAATTGCTGGTCGTATCCAGCCAGCGCGAGTTCCAGGCTCCCAGATATCCGTTCCAGGCGGGAGTGGTCGGCTCGAGCAAGTTGGTGGCCATCAAGGCCACGTTGGTCGCAGCGACATTAAAGTCCGCATAAGGTGAGATAATGGCCGCGCCCGCGGTACCGTTCAACTGGTTGGAAGCGGAAATAGAAATATAGTTTTGGTCGTAAACCTGCACCCCGGCCAGATTCAGGGTGTTGCTGGCGAGGACTTGAATGGAGCCAACCATGTTGGCCAGGTAATTGGTGACGTGAATGGAAGGGCTGTTGGTCGGAACGGTGGTGGGAATACATTGCACATCCGCATAGGCATAGGCATTGGTCAGGATTCCAGCCGGAAATGGAGTGAAATTGGGCGTCTCCGGTGTGCCGCTAATCAATGGCTGCAAAGAGGTTTGGAAGGTGAAATTATCCGGAACGTTGTTGGCAATGTTGACCGGGACATTGGTGATGCCGCCCTGGGCATAATCGTCCCGAACATAGAGATATTCCAATTGAGCGACGCCCGTGACGGGGTTCGTATAAGTGCCGATGAACTCCACGGCAGCCGCGCCCGACCCGCTCAAGCTGCCGAGTTGGCCGTTAATATAAGTATTGGCCGTCACATTGGGAGCGAAGTTTTCCACAAAAACGGAGCGGTAAATGAAATCGTTTGTAGCCACCTCTGTTTCTTCATAATAGGGCGTTGAGTTGAGTGTGGAAATACCAAAAACATAGCCAAAAGGATTTGCCCACAAGGCCGGCACCTGGGTCCCAATCCTGACGTCACCAGGAGTCGCCGTGGTTGCGGAAAGAGCCACGCTGGGGTCCCAATCCTTGTTGGTATCCACTCCAGAGCCGGCAAAATAAAGCCCAGAGGTGGTGGCCTGTATGGCCTGTATCGAGCCTAACCCATTTCCATCCACGGTTAAAACGCCGGCGCCGAGGTCAACATTCTGCCCGGTTATTTGGATCAGACCCTCTCCCCCGACGTCCAGCAAACCGCCATTGTTATTGATTACATTGGTCGCGCTGATGATGCATTGCGGCAACCCAATCGACCCAAGCGCATTGACCGACCCGCAGTAGATCGAGCCGGGATTGTAAAAGTTGCCCGCCATGAGATGCTGCGTACTTCCAAATGCGTTGGTGATTTGAGTATCGAACTGAAAGGCGGTATCAATCTCCATGGTGCCGAAATTGGTGTAGTTGACTGTGTTAAAGGTCTCATAATTTAAAGTTGAACCTATGTCGATGGCGAAAATAGTGGCATAGTTGACGATAAAATTGGTTGCATCAATGACCGGCAAGCTATCGGGCGGAATAATATACTCGACCGACGAATCGACTTCATAGACCGGCTCCGTTGCCAACGCCTCTTGCGCCAAAGCCATCGCGAACAATCCGCACAACAACGGCCATTTCGCCAGCAGGCCAACGGTCTTCAATAAGGGCATGTTCTGATGCGTCATACGGTCAATTGATGGTCAGGGTGTAATTCCACGTCACGGACCGCCCGTTATAATCGGTCAATTGAACAGTGAAGTCAAACGTGCCGGATTGCATCGGTGTGCCCGAAAGCGTGGCGGTGGAATCTGGATTAGTCATAAGCGTCAAGCCCGAAGGCAATCCCGCAGCCGACCAGGTATAAGACTTCGTGAAACCACCCCCGCTGGCTGAAAATGTCGTCGCCGGATAAGGAACGCCGTTCGTGCCGGCCGACAAATAGGGCGGTGTGGGTGAAACCCTGATCAATACCTCGTATTCCAGGTTCAGGAGGCTGGTGCCACTGGGATAAACCTCAGGCGGATTGGTGGTGGCATCAAACGACCCCCAAACGACCCCGGAAGCAGATTGAGAGTTTTCATTGAAAGGATTGAAATCATTAGTGCTGAGACCATAGGTTGCCAAACTGCCGTTTAAAAATATATCACCAACCTTGTTATAAGTAAAGGCAACCGGGGGGTTGATGATCCCCGGCCCGGCATTATTGGCATTGCCAGGGTCGTGAACGAAATTAGGAGTATTCATCGCCGTTGCGTTGAAAAACGGCAGTTGCCCGGAAATGTCCGCCGCCTGGATCAGCCAATCGGGCGCGGTCACGATGCGCTGGAAATTTAGCCTCACGACCTGACCGCCCACAATCTCGTTCATGCTATACCGATTGGTAATAGGCTGGTAGGTTTGGCTCAACAACGAATCATAATCGGCCTCAACGAAGTTGACTTTACCGATACCCTGATACACGCCCGGCGATGTAGGAGCGTTGCAAACGATCGGACGGACGACATAGATATGGTTCGTAACGGTGGTGATAATGCTCTCCGAGCCGACAAAACCGGTACTAAAATTGGTGGCGGCGCCGATGACATTGGTCGTGGTGGTGAGGGTGTAGCCCGGCGCCTGGCAAAGGAATTCAAAACCGCAATCGCCGGGCGGAACGGTGAAATACTCGCCGGACTGCACATTCAAAGTAATCGGCTGAAGATTGGTCGTGGCCGTGCCCGAGCCGGCTGGCTGGCCATAAGACGTCTGAAATGAAATCGTTTGCAATTGTGCGTGCGTGACCGGGGAATAGTTCAAAACCACATTGGTGCAATCCTGGACGATCAGCGGGACATTTGCCACGTTACCATTAGTGATGACATTGCCATAAGTGTTAGTAAAAAATTCCACTGGAACGATCGAGGCGATGTTCGACGAGAGGACTTGTGTGCCAGCAGGTTGGCCATATGGAGTGGTCAGAAAAAAGTTCCAGTTGGTCACATAACCAAAGCCAATATTGGTGCTGGTCACGGTCACCCCGAAGGTGCTGGCGGTCACGCCGGGATCATTGGTTTGGGCAAAATTCAGCAACGTGTATAAATTCGAGGTTGTCAGGAACTGTATACCGTTGGTGGCAATCAATGTAGCTCCCGCAGCAGGGTTCTCATATACCTGGGTGTTCGTGGACAAGAGGGAACGAAGCCCCGCCAGATCGTCGCGAGTCAGCCCGGTGTAAAAAGTGCCGACAGGCTCGTCTCCCGAAGCGACCGTGGTAAATAGATTATCAAAGGGATTCACCGGATACGGCACAGTCCGGAATTGATCGTTGCCATTTCCGGGCGGAATCGCACAAGGGGCCGTGGGCGGGGAATCCCAAAAGAAGATGTAAAAGGTGTAAAGCTCGTCGTTGATATAGGAAGAATATTGGATTTGATCCGCCGGACTGGGCAGGAGGCCGTAATTTCGCTGGACGACCCGGAATTCCTCGTCCAACGGGCAAACTCCGCCGGCGGGGAGATAAGCATCCTCCAACGTCCAGACAAAACGCTCCGGCATTTGCAATCCCATCTGATACATCAGCGAGTTCAACATCACGGACTTCATATCCGACAAATCCAGCCCATAGGCGGTCGTGTTGAGGTGCTGGGAAAAATCCGGAAATTCCATCATGGATTGGCTGAAGCCGTCCACTCCAATGCTGTTGGTGGCGATGCTGTTGGTGTAAGTGAACGAATTGTTCATGATGTCAAACGCCTGATTAATCGAGGCCATGGCGTTTGATCCATAATAAGTGACAAAAGTGGAGTCATATGTGTAATACCACACCGGGAGATTCGGACGGTATTCATCACTAATATTTTTTGGCCCCATGGATAGAGTGGTATTAATGCCGGGAATAGTAATTGAAGTGTTGCCGACCATAATCGTGCCGTTGGGAATACTGCTGTCCGGATCGTAACCAATGGTGGGGGTCTGGTAGCTATCGTCAGCATTGGCCACCGGCCCGTTAAAGGAATATCCATAGGCGGCAGGCAGGCCAGCCGCCAACACGGCGATGCACAAAAGATATTTGATGGTTCGCAAAATGTTCATGGATTAAGGCACTGGACGCGGTAGAAACCTGCCGGCTCACCGCCAACAGGAATGAAATCGTTTGTTCCCGAGGCATATCTCGGCGTGCCAAAACTTGACCAGGAAACCATGTTAGTCGATTCCTGCACCTGGTAGGTCAATCCCGGCTGCGTATTCCAGACCAACTCCATACCCTTGGAAGTCTGGGCCAGCGTCGAACTCAGCCATGTCGCCGAATTGGTGGGGTTGCCTCCGGTCAAGAACACTTGCCACAACGTAGGGCCACCTGATGTGAGTGGGGCGGTGCCCGATGGCCAGGAACCAATGTTGTAGCCATAATATTCTTCCACCCATTGGCACGGGACACCATAATAATCGCAATTTTGCCACGTAGTGCCGCTGGCCGATGGCGAAAGAGGCGAAGAGCCGCCGCTGGCGGTCACATAATTCACCGTAAACGAATAGGTCGTACTGGCAGCCAATCCGGTCGCGGTCCATGAATTGGTATTGCCAGGAACAATGGCGGTTGGCGATGTCGCGCCATTCACATATACCTGATAATTGGATACGGAAATGCCCTGCAACGGCGGCCAGGAAACGACCAACTGCGGCTGATACACATTGTTGCTCAATATAAATGGCGCCCAAACGTTCGGCGCGCTCATCGGGAACAATACGTCGCCCACATTGATATAACGCTGCCCGAATAAATCGAACCCGTATTGCAACCCCGTAAAACTCGTCCAAACAGCCAGAAATTGGCTCACGCCGTCCGAGGCCACCGCCGGCTCCATCTGCGAACCAATGGTCGTGGTATTGACGAGAAATTCCCCGCCCACGTTAACGCTGTTTGTGCCGCTGTTATGCAGGAATTGCCCAAAAACCCCCTCGCGCGAGCCGTCTTGTCCCAGGCTCGTCCAGACCACCAGATAATCCGTGCCGAGCGAACTGATGCGCGGCACGTATTGGTCGCCAAAAGTATGGGAGTTGACCCGCATGACCGGGCCTGCAGCACCCGCGCTGGAAAAAGGACAGGCGTAAATGTCCCAACCGTTCGCAAAGTTCGCGGGATCCCGCGCACACCAGGTAATCATGAAACCACCGTCCGAACCGGCAGCCACCGCCGGATTCGCGCAGGGTTTGTAATCCGCGTTCACCAAAAATTCATTGGTTGTGCCGACCCCATTGACAACGGCCACGCCGTTGCTGTTGAATAGACGCGCGTAAATATCCACGCTGACCGGCGGAACCGCGCTTGAAGTAATGTAGGTTGTGTTATTCCCCCAGTTCGGGGCGGCGGCGCGTTCCTGCTCCGAGACCCAGGTGACAACAAATCCGCCGTTGGACATGGAGGCCACCGCCGGATTGCGCTGGTTGTAGGACGTAAATTGGTTAACCAGGAATTCACCGCCAATTTTTTGGCCGGTCGGCGACAGAATCTGGCCATAGACGTCCAGCATGCTATTGCTGGCGGCTTCATCAAAACTGCTCCAGACGACAACCACATTGCTGTCGTTCAGGACGGTCACGGCAGGATTGACCTGATAATTCCTGCTGAACGTGTTGACCAGGATATCGGTGGTGGTCAGGAATGTGTTGGTCGCATTCAAGAAGCGGGCGTAAATGTGCTGGTTGACCCCCTCCAAACCACCCTGCCACACGAAAACCGCCCCGCCATTTTTTAACAAAGCCGTCCGGGCATTTTCCTCATCATTTGTGTCCCGGGAGCCATTGACCTGCTGGCCCGACCAGGTGGTCGCGGACAAGGTGGAATCCACCCGCGTTGCGCGAACGGCCCAGGCGCCATTAACGGTGGCATTGTCCTGCCAAACCAGAAAACCACCACTGCTGTTTAAAGACAAATCCGGATAGACTTGATCGCCAGGGAGTGAACCGGCAATCGCATATTCCGTTCCGTTGGTCGAATAGTAATTGGTCTGGGCAAAAGCCGTCGCGGAAAGCACGAGGAATAACCCCAAACTGAGAAAACGGGCGGCCTTGCGGCTAAACGGCGACTGCGACGACATACAAAATGATTGTGTGGATTCTATATTAGCTTGCGCGGTTTGTCCAAAACTTATTTGAAAAAAATGCGACGGTTGCCGCAAAAATATTTGCAGTTCGCAAACCATCTCGTTCCAAATTCGCAATTTCATTTGTTCAAATCAAAACAGCCTGTTTTTCCGCGGCCAGCTCCGCCGCCACCAGCATTTTCCTGAATCCCCATCGCCCAAACAATTCCCGCAGCCGGACCGGGTTCGCCGGCTGGGGCTTCAAACCGTCCGCCAAAAATTCACAGGCCACTTCATGCAGCCTGACCATCTCGCGGTTGCGCCGGACAATACCTTCGGATTCCCCCAACGCGCCCCGCAATCTTTCAGATTTCACGTCGTCCAGATGACGATATAGCTCTTCGACCGAACCGAATTGTTTCAGCAAATCGGCCGCGGTTTTCGTCCCGACGCCCGGCACGCCGCGGATATTATCCACGCTGTCGCCCATCAAACTCAACCAATCGACAATCTGCGACGGTTCCACGCCGGCCTTGGCGCGTACTTGTTCGTCCGTCCAAATTGCCTCACTCTTGTCGTTCGGGTTCAGCAATCCGACCCGCGCTGAAACCAACTGCATAAAATCCTTGTCGGAACTGGCAATGACCACGCTCATGCCTGCCTCCGCCGCCCGCCGGGCCAGGCAGGCGATATAATCGTCCGCCTCGATCCCCGGACCGCAATATGACGCAATGCCCGCGGCATCCAGATAGGCGGCGATGTCATCCAGTTGCCTCCGCAAATCTTCAGGCATCTCCGGTCGATGGGCTTTGTATTCCGGCAACGCCGCCATCCGCACGGAGCTTAATCCGCCGTCCCAGACGACCATCAGGTGCGTCGGCGCGATGGTCCCCCGCATTTTTTCCAGCATCTTGACGAAGCCGTAAATGGCATTCGTCGCTTTTCCCGCCGGCGACCGCAATTCGCGTATCGCGTGAAATGCGCGATAGGCGTAAGCGTGTCCGTCAACAATCAGCAACCGATCCACAAAATTTATTGGCTTAAATTCAGGGCGCCGGCGCCGGTGGCGGAGTTGAGGCCGATGCGGGAGCGGCCTGAAAAGTCTGGCCTTCCACCGAGGGCTGGGTCGGAATCGTTGTCGGATTAAAAGGCAATTCGTCATCCGTGTGCACGCGATTTCCCGCGGGGTCCACAATGGTGGCGGTGACAAACACCATCAGGTTCTTCTTGATGGATGATTTTGACTGGCTTTGAAAAAGCCGTCCGAACAGCGGCAAATCTCCCAGAAATGGCACTTTGTCATTTTCGGTCTCCACGGTGGACGAAACCAATCCGCCGAGAACGACGGTCTGGTTGTCCCAGATATTGACCGTAGTCACGACTTCACGGACGGTGAAGTGCGGCAAAGCAACCGGCAACTGCACGACGTTGGCCACCGTGGTTTGCGGAATGACGGGCGGCGTGTCGTACTGGTCGAATTGGAGAAGTTCGGGAATCAACGTGAGATTGATGGTATAGCCATCGGCGAGCACATAAGGGACGACGTCCAGAGTGGGGCCGATCTCAAACTGTTGCTCCGTGGCGGTGATGGCCGAAGGCGTGGGCGTGTTGTTGACGACCTGCGCGCGCGTCATCGTTGCCGATAAAAAAACGGCGCAGAAACATAAGCGAAGTGAAATATTCTTGGTCATGGGAATTTGATTTAAAAATTACGGGATGCCCCCTGCTCCGCCGGTTGAAAGACCGGTACTACCCGATTGGAAGCTGAAGCCGGTCAAAATGTATTGGATGTCCGTGGCGCGCATCTGGCTTTGGCGGCCGCTGGTGGTCACGATGTCAGGCTCGGCCAACTGCTGGACGCCGTTGCGTTGTTCGAGGGCGCGCAGCACCACACGGAAGTTTGGGTCGGTCAAAATACCGGTGACGGTGGCCAACGCCGGCGGGGTGGCTGAATTCACATATCCAAGTCCAGACGTCAACAATTGGTCGTTGGCTGATCCGGGAAGCACATTGGCGGCGGTTTCACCCGGAAACAAACCGGTCGGCGAATTGGGCACCGTCAGCGAAGGAGCGCTGCCACCGTTGGCGACGACTGTGCCGTTGATGAAATTTCCCAGGTACCAATCAAAACCGAGGGCATTGTTATCGTTTTCCGTGACTTCAATGAACCGCGCCTTGATGTGGACTTCGGGAGCCACCTGATCCAGGGCCTGAACCGCGCGTTCAATGGTGTCCAACTCTTCCGGCGTGGCCTTCACAAACAACAAACCAAGGCGGTCGTTGAAGGCAATGCTTCTGCCGGGGAGGGATAAATTCACGCCGATTGCCCTGAAAAAAGATTCCGCGGCCAGACTGACGTTTTGCATGTAGCCGGGAACGGTGATATAGGCCACGCCCCCGCCATTGGCAAAAACTGTGGCATTACCGATGGCGCCTGCCGCACCAGCGCCTATTGCTGCTGTAGAGGAACCGGCCCCAGTCGCGAAACCTGCCGCGCCTGTGAGTCCTGAACCAGTCGCCCCGCCAGCACCACCGCCGGCACCGCCACCCCCTCCACCGCCTCCAGTGCCCCCGCCGGAGCTTCGCTGCGAACTCCCTCCCGGCGCCATATCAGTGACCGGCACAACGGCGCCACTAACGCTATTTTGGCCGCCCGAGCCACCACCACCGCCACCCCCGCCGCCACCGCCGCTGCTGCCGCCGCCCGAGCCGCCACTGCCGCTGGTATTGGCGCTGCCGAAGGTAAAGGCGCTGACGCTTTGCAACCCCTGGTAAAATGTGTTCGGGTCAACGTTAAAAACGCGCATCTCCAATGTCGGCGGTTCTGGCCCGCTGGGCTTGCCTGAAAAAACAATCGCATAATCTTCAACCGAGTATTTAATCGGATGGTCTGAGACCATCACGATGGCATCCAGCAAATCCTGCAATCGCACGTGGTCGAGGCTCAGCTTGATATTGATGGCGGTGTCATCGACAGTCGTCTCCGCCGGAGCAGGGGCGGCATTCTCGGGCAAACCGTTCGCGCCAATCGGCACGGGTGCGCCCGGAACTCCGCCCTCTCCCAGCGCGGAATTATCCGCCGAGCTTTCCAGATTGGGATTGAAGATAAAATTAATGCCGATTTTGTCCGGGTCGCGGGTCTTGGATTGTTCCGACAAATACCGAAGGACTTCGCTCAACGGCAATCCGTCAGCCCAGGAAACCGAATCGATCTGGATGGTGTCGAGCTTGCGATAGATGGCTTCCCGGCCAGTGCCGGTATGAACGTCCCTATTGGTGAAATAAGGATTGGGGACGGGCAGGCCGATGCTCACTTTGGGATTCCACGCTTTTTCCACCTGCACCATCTTGTCCTGAAACATACTTTGACTCTGTTGCTGCTGGCGCGAGTAATCGGCCTGTTTCAGCAGGTTCAAATAGTAATACGATGACTGGTTATCAGGATCCAATCGGATCGCCTGCTGAAACCTGACTTCGGCCTCGTCGAATTTTCCGGCTTCATAAAGCAGTTTGCCATCCTGCACCCAGGTCGCCGCTTGCGTTTTGTCATTCACGATGGCCGGAATCTCTTCCGTGGTGGCCTGGTCGGGGATTTTTCCTTTCATTGAGGCAATCAGATCGTCGTTTTGTTTTTTGAACGCCACCGCCTCGGGATTATGCGGATCAACTTTCAAGACCAAAAGGACCTGGTCATCGGCGGCATGGAGGGCCCCGGCGCGTTGTTCCTGCCGCGCCAGTTCCATGTGGGTGGCATCCAGACCCGCGATGGTTTCAGCGGTTTCGGCGTCGATCCCCGAACCGATGCTTTGCACCAATTGGTTAGCGTCTTCATAGAGCTTGGCGGCGGTGACGATGTCGCCGCGCGCCTGGGCATTGCGGGCATCTTCAATTTTTTGGCGCAAGACAATGGTGTTGGCCTGGCGCAGGACGGCTTCGTTCCCCGCTTCGGAAGCCGGCGACATCTGCTGGGCGGGCAGCGCGGGGGCGGCGGCCACGAGGAAAAGAAAACCGAGTGAGAGGTATACTGCTTTAATCATGTTAATTTCAGGTGTTGCGAATCGATGCCGGGCGCGGATTTATATAAGTCATTAAGGCGTATATGGCAAAACGAATTTTTTTTGGTTTGATTGCTGCAAGAGTATCACGTCATTCGCGTCGATGGCAATGATATTGTATTGGTCCCCATTAAAATTCAACTGGCCCCCGACCCGGACATTGTTCGCCACAAAATTCTCCAGCGGGTATCTCAGGTCTGCCGTGTATCCGTTCACCCGGCGATAGGGATTCCCCGGAGCAACCACCGCCGTCTCGCCGGTATCCGCCAGGACCAAATCCAACTCCGTCGGGTTGTCCGCCGGCCCCTTGACCCCGTTCAACTTGAAAATGCCGCTCGATTCGCCCGCGGATAGATAATGATGCTGCGGACGGCGCTGCGCTGGAATCTGTGACGCCTGGTCTTCCGCCGCTATCTCGTATCGGGGAGTGGCTTCGTTGGTGATGACCTCGTCCAGGGAGATTTCAAAGTACAGCGGCCTGATTTTTGTAATGATGACCGCTCCCGCGCCAACCTCATTGCCGGTGACGATTTTGATGAGGGTTCCATTCCTGTCTTTTTGCCACGTCACCGGATTGAACAGGCGGTTGGTGGTGGAAAAATCCATCGGCGCGGTGTTTTTGAGACGCAGAAGGACGGCATCCTCGTTGGACATATCCAGGTCCGGTAACGGTGTGATTCGCGGATGGATCAACCCTTCCTTCATCGCTTCCATGGCGGCATGATCACTGGCAATCAGCACGGGGAGGAATCCTGCGACACCGACCAGGCCGAGCAGGACGATGCTCAGGATGATCTTCTCGTAATTTTTTTTGATAAAATCCATGCGTCAGGAGTTGGGCGTCAATCTAACAATTTCAATCTTAAGGGTGATGCGAAGCATCTGCTCGTTCAAGACCGTTTGCAACCCCCCGCGCGTCGGCGTGGGCGCCACCGTGGCCGCAGGCATGGAATTATTATATGGCATCCCAGGCGCCCCCTCCCTCATGCCTTCCGGCCCCGGTTGATAGCCGCCTTCGGTGGCCACAGCCTGCGAAGCCGGTTGGACGCTGATACTTTGAACGATAAAACCGTGGGGCGAGGAGGCAAACGCCGCAAGCACGTTGGCGATGTCCGAACTAAACCCGCGGAAAGTCACTTGATACGGCGTCAGCACCCCTAGATTTTCCGTGATCGGTTGATCGGTGAGGTAGTCAGCCTGGTTTCCGCCGGTATCGTTCTGGGAAACCGGCACCCGCTGGATGCCTTCCAATTCATTCACGCGCGCGCCCATCAAAATTTCCACGATGGCTTTGACGTCGCCGAGTTGCTGGGCAACCTGCCCAAGAGTGAGGGGATCAAAACCAGCCCTATCGCTTTGAGCGGTGAACGAAAAGAAATACGGCGCGGGCGGCAGTTGAACATTGGCATCCTGCGCCTCATTCCGCAATTGCCGGAAGGTCTGGGCCAGGGCGGGTGCGAACATTTCGTCAGTGACATGCCCGTCGGCGGGATGAGGGATGGGCGGAATGGGTTGAAAATAATCCCGGGTGCTTTTGAGCCATTGTTGCAGTTGCTCCTCCTGGTCTTTGGCAATTTGAATGTTGTTGATTTTGTCGTTGCCCGGAGAGGGCTTGTAATTGTTGTCCTGCTGGATCTGGTTATAAACTTCGGTCAGAGCGGCCCAGGCGTCTTGATTGGCCCGCCAGCTTTGAAAGTCATAAAAGCCGGCGGCGCCCAGCAGCAGTACGGCAACCACCAGCCCGATGACAAAAAATAAATTGCGTTTGATCCAACCCATATCACAAGTTCAACGGATTCGCAGGCGCCACGGTTATGGAAAAAGTAAAAGTCCCGGTCGCCGGGTCCACCGGGGAAATCTGCGCGGAGGGCTGCACGGAATTTGGATCGAACGCCGGCGAGGCTTTCAGTTCCTTTGCCACCGCGTAAACCACTTCAACATTGTTCGCATTGGGATCCATCGTCTGCAAATCCACCGCGCGGCAATACAGCGTCAGCGCATTGGTGTTCGTGGTGACCGGCGCCGCGGAGTTGTCGCCCTGGGCAGGCGTCGCGATCGCCGCGCCGGGCGGCAACATTTGTTCGACCCAGACCCCTGCCAGGGTGCCCGGCCGTTCCGGGGCATATTTTTTCTCGATGTCATTTTCCGAGCGGATCAACGCAAACCGCAGCGAGGCCAAAAAATCACTCCAGTAATAACGATCGTTGAGCCAGGTCACAATTTGGTTGGCCTGCCCTTCCGTCGCCTGCAACTGGTTGTTAACGCTTTTCATCCGGTTTACTTTGCCCTCGATGGTCTGCGCTTGCGGTTTTAAATCATTTATTGTTGTCTGCTTGGAGCCTGCGAGGTCCTGGTATAAATATCCGATCGCCCCGGCGACCAGCGCCAGCAGGACGAGCGTTGCCAGAAAATACGGCTTCTTTTCGTTGAAGGCGCGCCAGCGGAGCGTGCTGTCCGGCATCAAATTCATTTCCACCGGGCAATTCGCCAGGTTGCGCAACCCCAATCCAACCACTTCACCCATGGAATGCGCCACCTTGGCCAGTTCCTCCAGACTCAACGAGGGATCAATCTGGATGTTGCGAAACGGGTTGAAATACTCGACGGGCACATTCAGTTTCTCCGCGAAGAACTGCGCGGTGTACGGCATGATGCTCGCGCCGCCCGAGAGAAACAATCGCACCGGCGCCGAACCGCCCTGCTGCCCCCGATAGAATTGCAGCGTCTGGTTGACCTGGATGTGCAACTTGGTCATGAACTGCCGGGCGATTTTCGAGATCGCCGCCTGGTTGGGATTTTCCGGCTCCTCGTAGGCGCCGCCCAGGCTGACAAATCCTTCCGCGATCTTGATTTGCTCCGCCACCTCGAATTTCAATTTTGACTCATTGGCAAAATCCTGGGTGATGGCGTTGGCGCCCAGATTGATGCTGCGCGAAAAAACCTTCCCCTTCTCAAAAAACAACAGATTGCTGGTCTTGGCCCCGATGTCCAAAAGCATGGTGCAATCTTCCAGTTCGCCATAGTTAAAACGGAAGGCGTTGCAAAGCGCCGCCGGAGAGGCGTCGCATAATTGTAGCTTTAATTTTGCGTCCGCGGCCACTCGAAATAGCCCTTCCACGATCTCCGATTTGACGGCCACCAGCAATACTTCCAGTTCGCCGCTGGCCGCCGAGCCGAGAATCTGGTAATCCCAAACGACTTCCGCCAACGGGAAGGGAACGTTCTGTTGGGCCTCGTACTGGATGATTTGGGTGACCTTGTTCGCATCGACCGGGGGCAATTTGACGAACTTGGAAAAAACATGGAAACCGGGCGCGCAAACATTGATGTTTTTTGCTTTCAGTCCCTTTTCCGCCAGCGTCTCCTGAAGGGCTTTGAGGATGGTCTTTTCGCGCGTCGCCTCCTGCGAACCTTCCAGCCCCAGCGGCTTGATCGCAAAATTCCTCAGAAGCAAAACGCCCGCGTCATTGCTTTCAAACTCCGCAACCTTCAGGCTGCCGGCACCGAAATCAATGGCCAAAAATGATTTTGAATTGAGCATTTGCGCGTTTCTTCTTCGCCGTTGCGCCCGCACCCGTTTTATTGCGCACTGCGAGCTATGCTAACTACGTGAAATTTCGAAAAGGGTCAAACAGAAATGTAACAAAAATGTAAATATTGCGCCCAACACAATTTTGGCGCCCTCCCGACAAAATTGAACCACTTGCCCAAACCACTTGCGGATAATCATCCATCTGCCAGACTTTGCCCGTGTCGCAAATCAAATTCGGAACCGATGGCTGGCGCGCGGTCATCGCCGGGGATTTTACTTTCGCAAACGTCGCCCGCGTCGCCCAGGCCGCCGCCGCCTTCTGGCAGGCGGAAATCCGCAACCCCCGCTCCGCCATTTTTGGGCGCAAACCAAAAATCGTCGTCGGTTACGACCGGAGATTTTTTTCCGACCGGTTTGCCCAAACCACCGCCCACGTCCTCGCCGGAAATGGAATCCACGTCATCCTCACCCCGGAACCGACCCCCACACCCTCGGTTTCCTATGCGGTCAAGGACCTGAACGCCGCCGGCGGCGTGATGATCACCGCCAGCCACAATCCGCCGATCTTCAACGGGTTCAAGCTTAAATCTTATTTCGGCGGCTCCAGCAATTCCGACGAGTGCAAGGCCGTGGAAAATTTTTTGGACATGAAACCGCCGCAAACTTCCCTGACAAAATCCAGCATTTCCATCCAGGATGTCCGTCCCGCGCATTATGCGGCTTTGAAGAAGCTCGTGGATTTCAAGCTGATCGCCAAATCAAAATTGCGATTTGCCCATGAGGCCTTGTTCGGAGTGGGCGCGGGCTGCTTTGACCAGTTGTTGGCTGGCACCACCTGCAAAGTTACCACCCTCAATGGCAATCACGACGTCTTGTTCGGCGGCATTAATCCCGAACCTATCTTGCAGAATTATGCGCGCAGCCGGAAATTTCTGCGCGCGCACCCGCATGATATTTGCCTGGTGACCGATGGCGACGCCGACCGCGTGGGCGGCATGGATGGCCGGGGTGATTATCTGACGACGCATCAGATCATTTGCCTGCTGCTTCACCATTATATCTGCAACCGCAAACAGACCGGGAAGGTGGTGAAGGCGCTCACCACCACTTCCATGGTGGATAAAATGTGCGCGGCTTATAACCTCCCGCTGGTGGAGACGGGGGTGGGCTTCAAATATGTCTGCGCGGAAATGCTCAAGGGTGGCGTCCTGCTCGGCGCCGAAGAAAGCGGCGGCATCGGCTTCCGGGGCCATATCCCCGAGCGCGACGGCATCGCCGCCGGCTTGATGCTGCTGGAACTGCTGGCGACGGAAAAAATCTCCGTGAACAAAATCCTCGCGGGATTGGAAAAACAATTCGGGCCGCATCGGTACAACCGGAACGACATTCATTTTCCATTGGAGAAGCGCGGCGCATTGATGGAATATCTCCAAAAGAATCCCCCCGCCAAATTATTGAAATCGCCGCTGGCGGAGATGAAGACGTTTGATGGCGTGAAATTCGTGGCCGCGGACACTTCATGGCTGATGCTGCGCGGCTCGGGCACCGAACCAATCGTGCGCATCTATGCCGAGGCGAAGTCAGACGCGGATGTCAAAAAGCTGCTCCAGTTCGGTGTGAGCCTGACTAAACAAGTTTAATCCGGCAGTTGCTTTTTGCATCAAAAGATAGTTTAATGACGTCATGAAATTTGCTTTGGCAATTATGGTGTACATCCTGATGGGGCTTGTGCTGGCGGCGGGCATCCTGCTGTTGATCGCCGGCAAACCGTGGCTGTTCATCATCGCCGTGATCGCCTACCTTGTCTCCTTCGCCAAAATCGGCTGCCTGACACAGTGATTCTACCCATGATTCGGCGGCGCCTCGTTTAGGACGGCCCAAAACATCCCAAGCTGCCGGATGGCATCGGTGAATTGCTCGAATCCAACCGGCTTGACCACATATGCATTGACGCCAAGCTGGTAGCTTTTTACCAGGTCCGTCTCTTCGCGCGACGAAGTCAGCATCACCACCGGAATCATTTTCAACTCCGCATCACCTTTCATCTGGCGAAGAACTTCCAGGCCGTCCACTTTCGGCATCTTCAGGTCAAGAAAAACGACCACCGGTTTGCCGGGCGCGCGTTTCTCGAAATTGCCCCGGCGATAGAAATAGTCGAGCGCTTCGCCGCCGTGGCGCGCCAGGATCACTTCGTTGGCGACATTGTTCTGTTTCAAAGCGGCGAGCGTCAGCTCGACATCGTTGATGTTGTCTTCAACCAGCAGGATGGGACGGAGTGAGTTCATGATCTTTGGTTTGGTTTTGGCATTGTGAAATAAAAGGTGGCGCCTTCATTGATCTTTCCCTCGGCCCGGGTATTGCCGCCGTGGCGGAGAATGATTCGCCGGACGTTGGCGAGGCCGATCCCGGTCCCCTCAAATTCTTCGTTCAAGTGCAGCCGCTGGAACACGCCGAAGAGTTTCCCGGCGTACTGCATGTCAAATCCCGCCCCGTTGTCCCGAACCGAGAACTCCAGTTCATCCTCATTCAGTTCCCGGCTGCGGATGGTGATCTTCGCCGGCGAACGATCCCGGGTGTACTTGACCGCGTTCGATATCAGATTCACCCAGACCTGCTTGAGCATGGCGCGGTCGCCGTTGACGTCAGGCAGCGGGGCAATGTCCCATTCGATAATGCGGCCCTGAAGGTCCTGGGCCATTTCGGAGAGGGTTTCGGCCACCAGTCCATCCATCTTCACCTGGGTGCGGCGCATTTCGGCGCGGCCCATGCGGGAGAACACCAGCAAGTCGTCGATCAACACGCCCATCCGTTTCGCCGCGCCGGAGATGATGTCCAGGTAGCGTTGCCCGGAAGCGCTGATATTTTCCTGCGAGCTCTTTCGGAGCATGTCCACAAATCCATCGATGTGCCGCAGCGGGGCGCGCAAATCATGCGAGACCGAATACGAAAATGCCTCCAATTCCTTGTTGGCTGACTCGAGTTGCAGCGTCCGCTCCTGCACCCGCGATTCGAGCGTGGCGTTCAGCTTGTGGATTTCCGCGAGCATCTCGTTGAACGCATCGGTCAACGCGCCCACTTCGTCGTTGCTGGTCTTTACGGCGCGCACAGAAAAATCACGGTCCCGCGAGATGGCTTTGGCAGTTTCCGCCAGGGCCAGGATCGGCCGCGAAATCTGTTTTTGCAGTCCGCGCGACATCAAATAAGCCAGAAAAACCGCGCACCCGATGATAACGAGGGCCATGAGCATATAAGCACGATATCGCTGGGTAAGCGCCGATAGATTGGACTCGATATAAACCGTGCCGAGGACGTGGCCATCCTGAATGACCGGACGATAAATGACCAGCGACGAGGTCTTGAACTGAAACCCGGCTGGTAACGGCGCTGACGGGAAAGTCCCGGCACGGACTTTTGTCGGGAATTGGGCGAAGATATGCCCGTTGGCGTCGTAAATACATGCGTCCATCATGTGCGGGTCCGTTTGAAGCGCGGACAAGACGTCCGCGGCGTCGGCGGCATTTTGAAATGCCAGTGCGGCGGTGCTGTTGGCCGCGATGATTTGGGCCCGTGTGGTCAGTCCATCCACCATATTCCGGCGAAGCGTGACGATTTCGTAAGTCGCGAAAGTCAGACACGTGACCAACAATACCGCCCCGCTGATCAGCAGGTTGACCGCGATCAACTTCCGGCGAATGGGGATATTCCTTAGCATGGCTATCTGGTATTAGGTGTGACGATATCCGCGAGGCGTAAAAGTTTTGAGCTGAAAGTCAAATCGGCGTCCCGCGCCGCGTCCGTATTGATCCGGAAATGAATTTTGTCCTGGACGGTCGCAAACCCGATGATGCCGCCGTCCTCGGGAAAATGGTTGATATCGCTGACGGTGAGAATGGTCCTTCCCTTCAATTCCGCAAAAACGCGCCCCAGCCGGCTTTCTTCCGACTTGCTGATAAACAAAACCTGGCATTCTTTGATGTCACCCAGCTCGTGATAGCGTTCAACCATCAGCGGATGTCCATTCACATTTTCGCCGCGAACGGTTTGATCCAAAGAATCCCCGAAGGGATCGTCCCCGAGGACGCCGATGACCAGCGGCGCTTCCGAATTGGTAAAGGCACTCGCCGGCCAATCGACAAATTGGGCAAAATGAAAAAGAAAAACCGCCTTGAATTTGTATTCCGTGGAGATGTTCCCCTCGGCGCAGGTCAATTGTCTGCCGGCAAACAGGATGGCCAGAGCCAGAGCCAGCCGCGCCAGACAAAGCCGAGTCGATGATGCGTTCAAAACCGGCATGTAACCTTTCCATACACGCTGCGCGGAATTTCCTGTCCGGTGGCTGCTGATCCAAATTCGAGATGCTGCGGAGCCCACAAATTCTGCCCGACGAGGGCAATTTCGAGATGGTTTTTATATGTCCATGCGATCCGCGCATCGAATGTAAAATAGCTCGGCACGCTGGGCGAGGGCAGCGTGTCCACATAACGTGCGGTCACGTCAAACTGGAAATGAGCGGGCAAATCCGCGATGGACTGAAGTGAAAATTGATTTTGCGGGTCATCGGCTTGGGCATAAACGCCGGAGACATCAACCTGCCCCGGCTTTTGCCAAAGTTTTTCGTGAAGGTAGGTATAACCTCCGCGCAACCGCCACCAATCCGTTGCCTGGAAGTTGGCGGACAGTTCCATGCCCCATGACTCGCCGTCAAGTCCATTTTGAATTTGATATGACGCGGGACCTGTTTGCTCCACGCTGCGAAGGTCGTCGTATTGATTGAAATATGTCGCCAGCGAAAGGGACAATTTTTGCACCGGCTCGACGCGATAGCCCAGTTCATAAGCGATCACTGTTTCCGACTGAAAATTCGTTCCTCCTACGATAAGATAGGGCGGCGTACCCGGCACAAAAAAATCCCTGTCAATGCGGCTGGGCGAAGACACGGCGCGCGAAACCGCCGCCCAAACAGTTTGCCGTTCGTCCGGCGTCCAGGCCATCCGCGCGCTCGGCTCGACTTCAAAACCGGAAAAATCATTGTGTTCAAGCTTTGTGCCGATGGTAAATTTCAAGCGGTCAGGGAACAAAGTGATTTCATCCTGCACAAATCCGTTGAAAACCTGCAAATTGTCATTGGCCGGAAGAAACGCCAGGGCGGCACTGTTTTGCACCCCATCCTGCAACAGCCGGTAGCCCCCTCCCCAAGTGATGCTCTGCCGTTCACCCAGCGGAAACCGATGCTGAAAATCGAAATCATAAGTTTTGAGGTCTTCGGCATAAGTGTTTGGAGTGTTTCGCCAGGTGCGGTCAAAATAAGCCTGCACGGTCAAATCCGATTCATCGGAATAAGTCCGCGTCCAGCGGCCCAAAACGTTTTCCCCGTCCAAAGTGACGTCATTGTTCGCGGCCTGTTCTTCACTGCCGCTGTAGGCATCCCCTTGCAACGTCAGTGTGTTCATTTCCGACGGATAATAATCCATGCGGAAACCGCCTTGCGTCATGTCCCACGCGTCGGCCCCATCACTGCCATTCGAAGAAAGCGTGCTATTCCGGTCAAAACGCTGTCCATAGACGCGATAGAAGAGATTTGAACCAATCACACCGCCGTAACGCACCCCGCCAAAATCCTGCAGGAACGAACCGCCGCCGCCTGACACATAAGTTCCCTGCGTGTCCCGCGCGCTTTTGCTGATGATGTTAATGACGCCATTGACGGCATTTGCTCCCCACAGCGTTCCACCGGGCCCGCTGATGACTTCGATGCGGTCAATATCTTCGAGCAGGACGCTTTGCGCGTCCCAAAAAACGCCTGCGTAAAGCGGCGTGTAAACCGTGCGGCCATCAATCATCACGAGCAGCTTGTTGGCCGTTGCATTATTGAAACCGCGCGCGCTGATGGCCCAGTCATGCGAGTTTATCTGTGCGACTTCAAGATTCGGCGCGAGCCGCAACGCCTCCGGCAGGCTCGATGCGCCGGAACGCTGGATGTCGTCGTGTGTGATGACTTGAATAGCCGATGCTGTTTCCAAAAGTTTTTCCGGATGCTTTGAAACCGACGTCACGTCCATGTTCATCAACTGTTCCAGACTCAGTTGTTTCAGCGCCTCCGGCGAATTGGTGTCAATGCTGGCGAGGGAATTGGTGTCTGTTTGCGCGAATGACAGATTGCTGGAAATAATGAGAAGAGAAATGATGATGAGAAGCCCGGCATGTCGGAGCCTGGCCCGTACCTTTGCAATTGTTAAAACGCAGTTATTCATCCGTTCCTTTCGATTATCCCACCCCAAGTCATTTATGCGTTGCTACTACTGAGAGCCTGCAATGATTGCAATAAGGGACAACATAAATTGCTGCCAGTCAAACAATATTCGCTAACTCCTTGATACCCCACCACCTAAAACTAACCTGTCCATGCCGCCATCTACACACCCCATCAGCAGCTTTTTTCTTTTGAATTTTGTCCGGTTCCGGCAGGATTTGAAAAAACAGCCGTTCATGTATCAAAAAAAGAAAATCGTCGTCGTCATGCCCGCTTATAACGCGGCCCAAACCGTTACCCAGGCAGTCGACGAAGTGTTGCAGCAGGGCGTCGTGGACGAAATCATCCTGGTGGATGATCGCAGCCGCGATGATACGGTGGCGGTCGCCTCGGCATTGCTGGGCGTGCGCGTGTACGCGCATGAAGTCAACAAAGGCTACGGCGGAAACCAAAAAACCTGCTATCGCCTGGCGCTCGAAGCCGGCGCGGACATCGTCATCATGGTCCATCCCGATTGCCAGTACACCCCCAGGCTCATCCCGGCCATGGCCTCGATCATTGCCAATGAATTGCATCCCTGTGTTTTGGGCAGCCGTATCCTGGGCGGGTACTCTTTGCGCGGCGGTATGCCGGTCTGGAAATATGTTGCCAACCGTTTTCTGACGGCGGCGGAAAATATCTTGCTGGGAGCGAAACTTTCCGAATATCACACCGGATACCGCGCGTTCTCGCGGGAACTTTTGGAGACCCTTGATCTATCGAAAAACTCGGACGACTTCGTCTTCGACAACCAGATGCTCGCGCAGATCTTATGGCATGGATTCACCATCGGCGAGGTGAGTTGCCCGACAAAATATTTCAAGGAGGCCTCGTCCATCAACTTTCGCCGCAGTGTCACATACGGTTTCGGCTGCCTGAATGTCGGCGCAAAATTCCGGCTCGCAAAATGGGCATTGCGCCAGGATGAACTCTTTCCGCCGATGGCGCCAAAATGACGGCTCTGGAGCCTGCTTACTTCAGGACAGCCGCCAGGCGGGATTTCTTGCGGTTGACCGTCGGCCGGGGAAGAGCCCCGAACTTCACGGCTTTGTCAAACGCCGAGTAAAGGCCGGGAAGCAGTTTTGCGGCATCGTCTTTTTTTCCGGCCGCCGCCGCCGCGCGGAAATCCTTTTCCAGGCGGCGCAGGCTGGATTTGACGCTGCGATTCTGCAATTGTTTGTGCCGGCTGTTGCGCATCCGGCGTTCGGCTGATTTCGTGTTCGGCATATTAAATGTTCAAAAGGGTGCGGATTTTGAACGAATGCGGCGAAATGTCAATGCCGAAACTTTCCATCCGCGCTTTACTTTTGGCGGCTTTATTAGTTTTGTTATGGTGCTGTCAGTCCATGAGCGACCACTTGCACATTTTACATCTCGAAGACGAACCGGATTTCTCAGAACTCGTCCGTTCCCTCCTTGATCATGACGGTTTGGATGCGGAGCTGACCAATGTGGTGGACCGGCCCGGCTTTGTCGATGCCCTCGATCGCGGCGGGTTTGATATCATCATCTCCGATTATCAATTGCCGGGTTTCAACGGCCTCGAGGCCCTGGCGCTGGCCAGAAAAAAATATCCGGTCATGCCGTTTATCCTCGTTTCCGGCACCATCGGCGAGCAGGTGGCCATCGAAAGCTTGAAGGCCGGCGCCACCGATTATGTCCTGAAACAAAAACCCGAACGCCTGCCCTCCGCCATCCGCCGCGCCATCCAGGAATCGGCCGAGCGCGCCAGGCTTCGCGAGGCTGAATTGGAACTGGCCCGCCGCGAAAAATATTTCCGCACCCTGACCGAAAATTCCCTCGACATCCTTTGCATCATCAGCCGCGAAGGAAAATACGTTTACGTCAGCCCGTCCATCCGCAACGTCCTGGGATATTCCCCCGAGGAATTACAGGGTGAGGACATGTTCGCGCGCGTGCATCAGGAGGATGAATACCGCGCGCGCGAGGCCCTGCAAATGGCCCTGGCCCATCCGCAACGCACGGTCAAGGTCCAATATCGATGCAAGACCAAAACCGCGGAATGGCGGCGCATCGAACTGGTCGAAAAAAACTGCCTCGATGACCCGCAAATCAATGGCATCGTCGCCAGTTGCCGCGATATCTCCGACCGCTGGCGCGCCGAAGAGGAATTGCGCGACAGCGAACGCCAATATCGCCTCCTTTTCCAGAGCAATCCCAATCCGATGTGGGTGTTTGATCTCGAAACGCAGGCATTTTTGGAAGTCAATGAAGCCGCCATCAAGTATTACGGCTATTCACGCGCGGAATTCCTGAAAATGACGATCGCCGACATCCGCCTCCCGGAGAAAGACGGCGCCCGACGGATCACACCCGTGCCCGAAAGCGGCCGTGGCTTGATCTGGAAGCATTGCAAGAAAGACGGCACGGTCATCGACGTGGAGGTGATCTGGTCGCCCATGGCTTTTCGCGACCGTTTCGCGGCATTGACCATGGCGGTGGACGTGACCGAGCGGCGGCAGGCCGAACACCAAAGCGCCGCGTTTTACAAATTGAGCCACGGCCTCAGTTCCGCCACCACCGCCCCGGAGGCCGCGCTCATCATCTGCGAAGCCTCCGAATCGCTGTTTCATTGGACAGATTTTGCTTTGGACCTCTATGACCCGTTGCGTGACGAGGTCGCCTCGCTGCTCAACATTACCACCATTGAAGGCCAGCGCGCGGAAATCCCTCCCTCGCCGCAACCCAAGTCCGCCAACGCCCTCATCCGCCGCGTCATCCAAAAGGGCGCGGAACTTTTAGACCCCCGCAGCGCCGGCGAATATGCCACGGCCACCATGCTGGCGCCGATCCGGAAAGGCCAAAAAGTCATCGGCCTGTTGTTGATCCAAAACCAGCGCTCCGGTTCTTATTCGACAAAAGATCTGGAAATGTTCCAGGCGCTGGCCGATCAGTGCGGTGGCGCGCTTGAACGGGTCCGCGCCGAGCAGGCCCTGCGCGAAAGCCAGCATCGCTTCCGCGACCTCTTTGAGAACTCCCCGGACGCCATTTTCGTCGAGCAAATGGACAGCACCGTCCTAGACGTTAATTTTGCCGCGTGCGTGTTGCACGGCATGACCCGCGACCAGTTGGTCGGCAAAAATGCCGTCAATGATTTGGTCCCGCCCTCACGGCGCGAAAGTGCCCGCGAAGGTTTTCAAAACCTTGCTTCCGGAAAGTTGTCATGGATTGAAGGCGAAAGCCTGACCATCAACGGCCGCGCGGTTCCCGTGGAAGTGCGCGCGGGCCGCATCGAGTTTGGAGGCCAGCCCGCCTTATTGCTGCACGTGCGCGATATCACCGACCGGCGAACGTCTGCCGCCGCGTTGCAAAGTTCCGAGGCCCTCTTCCGTTCCGTTTGGGAAAATTCCGCGGATGGAATGAGGCTCGTTGATGAAAACGGCATCATCATCGCGGTCAATGACGCCTATTGCAAACTCGTCGGCATGGAGGCCCACGCCCTCGAGGGAAAACCCTTCACCGCCGTCTATTCAACGTCGGAAAGTTGGGATGACATGCTGAAAAACTTGCGTGAGTTTTTCGGCGAACGCACCGTCCAGCGAAAACGCCAGCGGCAACATACTTTGCACGATGGCCGTTCAGTCGTGATCGAAATCACGGATTCCTTCATCGAAGTCGAAGCCCGGCCGCTCCTCATGTTGAGCCTCTTTCGCGATATCACCACCCAGCGCCGCCTCGAAGAGCAATTGCGGCAATCGCAAAAAATGGAAGCCATCGGCCAGTTGGCTGGCGGCGTGGCCCATGACTTCAATAATATCCTCACCGTCATCCATGGCCACGCTTCTCTCTTGATGTCCGCGGGCCTGGACGATGTCAGCACCCGTTCGGCGCAACAGATCACCCAGGCCGCCGAGCGCGCCGCTGGATTGACCCGGCAATTGCTCACCTTCAGCCGCCGCCAACTGATCCAGCCTAAACGCTTGGACATGAACAAAATCGTCGGCAACATGACCGACATGCTCGGCAGGATTTTGGGCGAAGACGTCTCCCTCCAGTTGAATTACAGCCATTCCCCCGCCATCGTCGAGGCCGACGCTGGCATGGTCGAACAGGTCCTCTTGAACCTCGCCGTCAACGCGCGCGACGCCATGCCCCGCGGTGGCCAGCTCTCGGTCCGCATCGCCATTGTGGATGTGACGGACTCGCACGTGCAACGCCACCCGGAAGCGCGTCTGGGAAGATTTGTTTGCATCAGCAAAACCGACACCGGCTGCGGCATCCCGGCGGAGAATCTCTCCCGCATCTTTGAGCCGTTTTTCACGACTAAAGAGGTGGGAAAAGGCACCGGGTTGGGCCTGGCCACAGTCTATGGCATCGTCAAGCAGCACCAGGGCTGGGTCGAGGTTGAAAGCGTCGTCGGCAAAGGCAGCACCTTTCGTATCTTCCTTCCCTTCGTCGGCTCCGAAGAGATTGCCACCGAGAAGCCAACCACCCAATTCACGATCCGCGGCGGCAACGAAACGATCTTGTTGGTTGAGGATGAAAAACCCGTCCGCGAACTGGTCGCCCGCATCCTTGAGAAACACGGCTATAATGTTTATCAGGCCGGCAACGGGGCCGAAGCCGTGGAACAATGGCACATCCACAAAGACAAAATCAACTTGCTGCTCACCGATTTGATCATGCCCGGCAACATGAACGGACGGGAATTGGCGGAGGCACTCTGGCAGGAAAGGCCGGACCTCAAGGTCATTTTTTCCAGCGGTTACAGTGCCGACATCGTGGGAAAAGATTTCAAGCTCGAATCAGATACCAATTTTTTGCAAAAACCTTATCATCCACATGCCCTCGCATTGACCGTGCGCCGCTGCCTGGATGCGAATACCGCTTCTCCTTGATTATCTCCCATGGAAATGATCCTCGCCCCATCCCTGCTCGCCTCAAACCATGCCGCTTTTGGCAAAGAAGCCGTTCGCGCCTCCCAATCCGGCGCCGAATGGCTGCATCTGGACATCATGGACGGCCATTTTGTCCCTAATATCTCTTTTGGCCCGCAGGTCGTCAAAGCCATCCGCCCCCTCAGTAAACTCTTCTTCGATGTCCATCTGATGTGCGCCAAGCCGGACATCTTGCTTGAGCCTTTCGCCCGTGCCGGCGCCGACGAGATGATTATTCATGTCGAGTTGGGCGATCAGGTCGGGCCTCTCATCTGGAAAATCCGGCAGCTCGGAAAAAAAGTCGGCCTGGCGGTAAACCCGCCGACCCCCATTTCGCTGGTGCAGCCGTTCCTGGAAAAAATTGATCTGCTCCTCGTGATGACCGTCAATCCCGGTTTCGGCGGGCAGGAATTCATTCACGAATGCCTGCCGAAAATCCAGCAGGCCGATGCCTGGCGGCGCCAAAAAAATTTGCCCCATCGCATCAGCGTGGACGGTGGCATCAACCTCCAGACCGTGGCCGAATGCGCCCGCGCCGGCGCGGACACCTTTGTCGCCGGCACCAGCCTGTTTGGCGCGCGCAGCCTCAAAGCCGCCGTCGCCAAAATGCGGAAAGTTGCCCTTGCCAACGACCCCGCATTGGCCGACCTGAAAGTCTAAAGAAATGTCACAGAAATTAGTTTCTAATTTATGAACCGGCGGCTTCCCAGTTGGCTTCCCAAGCACGACTCACATCCGCCTGCTGTTCCCTCTCCGCTCCCATCAGATGGGTGGGGAGAGGGTCAGGGTGAGGTGAGGGTCCGAGCTATCCTGCCGATTCATTGTAAAGAAATGTTAGGAACGCTTCGCTAGCCTTCGCCGGATCTTTCCAATGTTTCGCCTCCAAAATATCTCCTCCTTTGATGCGCCCGAGCTTCAGCCTTACGTCACCCTCCGGAGGCCGATCGCCCACCAGGAGCAGGGCATTTTCGTGGCCGAAAGCGAGAAAGTCGTTCGTCGCCTCCTCGAAAGCAAATTAACCGTTGTCTCCGCCGTCCTGTCCGAAAAATGGTTCGAGGAACTTCGCCCCATCCTCGAAGCCCGCCCCGAGACGATCACCGTTTATCTCGCCGAGAAAACGCTCCTCGAAAAACTCGTCGGCTTTTCCATGTTCCAGGGCATCCTGGCTGTGGGCAAAGTCCCCCCGCCAGTCCCCCTCGACGAAATGCTCGCTCGAAATCCCTCGCCGAAATTATTTGCCGCCATCGATGAGCTGGCCAACGCCGAAAATCTCGGCGCGCTGGTGCGCAATTGTGTCGCCTTTGGCGTCCAGGCCCTCCTTGTCGGCGAAACCAGCAGCAGCCCCTACTTGCGCCGGGCCGTCAGAAATTCCATGGGCACAATCTTTCAATTGCCGGTGGTCGAGTTGACCAATCTTGCCGCAACGCTGCGCGACTTGCGCGCGCGCGGACTGCGGTGTATCGCCGCGCATCCCCACACCGAAAGGAAGACTTTGTCGCAAGCGGATTTCCGGGGCGATTGCTGTATCGTATTCGGCAGCGAAGGCAATGGGATATCCCAAGCTGTTCTCGATAGCTGCGACGAAGCCGTGGCCATTCCCATGCCGCCGGCGGTGGATTCCTTGAACGTCGGCGCCGCCGCCGCGGTTTTCCTTTATGAAGTCGCCCGTCAACGCGGGCGCGTTTGAGCCGCGGTAATTCTCTCCACAAAATCGATCGCCTTGCGGCAGAGGGGGCGCCAGTCCAATTCCACCTGCACACGCGCCGAGGACTTGGCCGCGTATAGTTGCCAGGCCGCCGGCGGACGGTCGAGCCATTCCACGATGCTGCGCCCGAAATCTTCACCGTCAAATTTTGAAAAGATCACCATCGGGTCATTCTTAAAATAGCGGCTGATGCTTTCCAACGGCGTGGAAACTGTCGGCAATCCGCTGGCGACATATTCCACGATCTTGGCCACAAACGCGCAGTGCGTTCCCGCCGATTCTTCGTAAGGTACTATGCCCACATTCGCATCCTGCAGATGTTTTGCCACGTCGGTGTAAGGCACAAAACCAGTTGCTTCGCTCTTGAACCCGTGGATTTCCCTCTCCGCGCTGCGTAAAAATTTGTCCAACGGCTCGGTCCGCTTGCCTACAAATCGAAAGACCGTTCCCGGCCGTTCGCGCGTGACGTGCCGGATGGCGCCAAAGGCGATTTCACCCAGATGATGCGAGTCAAACGAGCCGTGCATGACGACCACCTGCGACGTTTTAGCGGGCGATTGTGCCCGAAAGGGAAACCGGTCGGCGTCGTACCCGTAATAGATCGGCAGGATTTTTTCCCGCGGAAAACCGCGATTGGCAAAATAGTCCGCCAGTGCGTCCGAGACCGCCAGCACGCCGTTCACATCGTAACGGGTCGGCAGGGAAATCTCATAACGCTTGAGCGCCTCCACGAGAGGACGTGGGGCGTGATGCCCCGGCCAGGTCTCCATGAAGCCCGTCAGCAGGTCCGGGAAATTCATCACCGCGGGCGTCTGCAATTGCCTCTTCAATTTGCCCGCGGCAACGGCGGCGATGGCATGGATCGAAAAAATCAGGTCGAACTTCGTCTCCCGCGCCGCCGCAGCCACCATCCGTTGCAGAAAAATCGGGTAAAAAAAGTATTTAAGGTTCCGCAAACGCGTGTAACGTCCCATTTGCCATTTCCTGAATTGATGCAGATGAATCCGAAATTTTTTCTCGACAGTTTCCGCGTCCGGGATTTGCGGGCAAAAAACATGGACCTCATGGCCGCGCCGCGTCATTTCTTGGACCAGATAGACGGCCTCCGCTGAACCACCGCCGGAGGGGGGATAAAATGGTTCATGCGTCAGGAATGCGATCCGGAGAGCAGGCACGCCGTAACGTAAAAATTTTTCAACCCGGATTCAATTTATTTCGGCGGTGAATAGTTTTGACTTTCAGATGAAAAAAATTATTCTGGTTGCCCGATTGACTGGGGTCGTAGCTCAGTTGGTAGAGCACCACAATGGCATTGTGGGGGTCAGGGGTTCGAATCCCCTCGGCTCCACCAGTCTTCGTTCCGAGCGAAGCGATGGAACGAAGACTGCCGCGCCGTAATCCATCGCAGATGGATGAAGGCGGGCTACAACCTTCGCGCCCGGAACTACGACTCGGCAGGCCGGCAAATTGATCTCCTTTCATCTTTTCTTCGTTCCGAGCGAAGCGATGGAACGAAGACTGCCGCGCCGCAGCGCTTTTGCGCGAAGGCGGGCCGGATCGGGAATTAAACCTCAGACGCTCCGCTCACGCCTTTGGCGGAATAATTGGTGGTTTGTTATCCTGCTTCAATGCCCATTGCCGATGCTTTTTGATGACAGCTTTGCGGAGAACATCCCGTGAAATTCCAGGATGCTCATCCATTGCGTCATCAAGCTGCTTCTCGAAATCTTGCATTACCCGTTCAGCGTCCTTGTCCCGTGAAGCGGATGCCTTTTCGTAAGCCAAAATCAGAGCCTCCAGTTCCTTGTTCATTCCGGGAAAACTTCTTTCAGAATTTTCTCGGCCTGTTCATCTGAAAGCGACGCATCATGGAAGGTGTCATAGGCATCTTGTAATTGCCGGATGCGGATTTGCAGGCGCGCGGTCAGGTCCCGGTCATAAAAATCCGGGGCTGCAACCAAGGAATTGATGACAAGACTGGTTCGGATGCTCTTTGCCAACAATCGTTCATGCTCCTCAAGTTGCGTCGCATTTGCCTGCCGGAATACAAAATTGCTGCGATGAATATCCAAAACTTGATCCATCCATCCAAACCATTCTTCCACTGTCCGCCGAAAAATCGTGCGCGGCTCGGCTTCGATTTGAAGGATTCTGTTGTCGGCTACTGCTTCCATGTATTAAATAAATACCCTGCCAGCGCAGATAGCAAATCAAACTTTGAGGATGAAGGCGGGCCAACTGCTTCAGAATTTACCCAAGCCCATGGCCAAATTCCCCAACACTCTGCCTGGCGCCAATCTGTTTGCCGCCCGCATACACGTTTTCCAGGCCGCCATTTTTCCACCGGCGCAACCGGTAAAGCGTGGCAAATATAAAATCCGGCGCCGCACCCCCCTGCCCTCCCACCAATTCCCCTCCGCGCCGCACATTGTCCATTAACCCGGCCGGCAGGCGAAGGTGATACGGATTGCGCCGCACCTCGCCGGCATGAAATGACAAAGCCGCGGCCAAATCCGCCACGTCCTCCACGCTGGATTCCACCATGAGATTCGGGTTCCGCATCGGCCCCCAAAATTCCGTTTCAATCGCGAGGCATTGAAAACTTTCAGGCAATGTTTCGAGTGCGTCCATCACCAAAAAATGCGCGCCGATATGGGTACTGTTGGCATCCCCTTCGTGTGGAAAGAAAATGGCGCGCGGTTGATGGCGGGCAAGAATCGCCGTGATTATTCTTACGGCGCCAGCCCAATGGTTCGAGTCCTTTGCGCGAGTCTGGGAATTTATCTTTTCCAAACCGCCCGGCGCGGGCAATTCGACTTCAAAACCGAGCCAATCACAGGCAGCCTTCACTTCCTCCAACCGCGGCATCCTGCGCTCAGGCTTGCTCCCCAAAGTTACCGGGACATTGACGATGCGCATCCCCGCTTCGCGCATCAACCGCAATGCCAGGCCGCCAGTGACGCATTCATCGTCCGGATGCGGCGAGAAGATAATCGCCACCGGCGCATCCGGTTTGCGTTTGGATTTGGCCGGCGAAGGAATCCCGCCAAGCGGCAATGACTTTCCCGTCCTGACAAGATTGGCAAAAGTGGAAACAAACTGGTGATAAGGATTCGTCGCCATCCGGTTTAATCAAACATAGAGTGCCGCAAAGAGCCAACCATTTCAATAGTTCGCCACCGTGTCAATCCCGCTCTCCTCCCCTCTGGGAGAGAATTCCCCTCTCTTATTTCCCCTGAGGTTCATGAGAGGGGTCCCAACGCAATTGGCTTGCTTATGAATTTAACTAGCCGGCAAATTCACCAATGCTCTGCCAATCCGTCATTCCTTCGGTCCAATAAAACGCATCTTGTTCGACGGAGCCCAGTCGTATCATGGCCTGAACTTGTGACGCGGTGAACGGTCCGGTCTGTTGGCCATCGCGAGAAATATAAATCGTCGGAACTTCCTGCGTCTGCGGTTCTGCCTGCACAGTGGCCATCGCGGGCCGTAGCCGCGAGGAAATCGGATTGAACATTGGTGGCGCTGGTTCTTCTTCTTCCTTCTTCGAACGGTTAAGCAGTTTATAAATACCGATCATCGCACAGCCGGCCAAAAGGCCGCCCACGTGCGCGCCGTGCGCCACGCCGCCTCGCACATGCACAAACATGGCCATCACCATTCCGAAAACATCGCGCACAAACCAAAGCGCAATCGCGATCCATGCGGGTATTTCAAATTCGCCGGCATTGGCCCCGAAAAAGAAGAAGAAGTAAAAATATTTGAACTCAATCTCGTCGCTGCCTCGCAACAGCAAATACATGCCCATGCAGGCGCTGATGGCGCCGGACGCGCCGCACATCGGTATCATCGACGAAAAATGTTCCGGCGAAAAGGCGATGTATGTGAATTCAGCGACGAATCCCCCAACAAGGTACATGATCGCATAGTTCAAACGGCCAACCATGTCTTCGACGCAACAGCCGAATAGAAACAAAAAGATCATGTTGCCGGCGATATGGAAAATGCCGGCGTGGGTGAACATCGAGGTCAGATACGTCCACCAATACGATTGCGCCGGGATCAGCCAAAGATTTTGCACCACCCAATCGTCGGATCCTCCTTGCGTGGCAAAAAAGCAAATGAGCGTGATGAGATAGACCAGCGCGTTGAGGCCGATCAGCGTTATGGTGACAATCGGAAACCGCTTCGTCTCATAATTCATCCTGAATGGCAGGAAAAAGAAAAACATAGGTCTCTGAACTTTAATCAGTTCATTCCATGCCCATAACCCTGTCAAGCGCCATGATTTTTATCATAGTTGTTTTTACCGCATCCGGTTGCATTCTGTTAATTATAAACGAACGGCAAATTTATAATCCGAGTGGACATATTCGCTCACGCTCTGGTGTCTTGCGTCATTGCCGTCCTTCTTGTCCCTTTCATTGACATTGTAAATTCTTCTCGACACACTGGAAAAGTTAAAACACGCTTTTCCCCCATAGTCATTGTCAAAGGCCGCCAAACTCGATGAAAAAATCATTACAACCTATCGTTTTGTTTTTCACCGCGGCCAATCTTTGCTCCGTTTTGTCGTTATCAGCGAATGTGGCAAGTGCCGAAGATAGAGACATGGTCCTGGAAGGCCTGGACGGCGATGTAACCACCAATGAATACCAGTCATTCATTGATAAACTCAATTACCTGCCGCCGCCCCCAAACACCGATATTGGCAACCTCATGGTGGATGAACGTGATGGCGCGCGCATCCACGGACTGCAAACATTTTACTCTTTTACTCATGACCGCAGGGTTTTGGACAAGGCCATTGTCTGGTCAGACGCATTTCTCCATGCGCGAAACGATCCGGTCACCGGGCGCATCATGTGGACGGGAAAACGCGAGCTTTGCTGGCCCAACAAGGCGACCAATGACCTCGATAACGCTTTATATACCGGCACCGAGAACGGCGATGTTATCGAACATATCGTCAACACGGCCAGGCTCATTCTGGAAAACCCCTCGGTTTGGTCGCAAGACGCCCCCACGGACACTTTTGGTTTCGGAAAAACCTACCTGGACCGCGCAAAAACTTATGTGACGGAATGTCAAAAGAGCGCCGAAACCACCATCGCCCCGTGGTTTGTCCATGACACCAAAGATGGTTACCGTCTCATCCATCCCGATTCAAAAGTGTACTGGGATAATTGCCAGTCCACCGGCCCGGTGCCATGGAACCAACAACAATCCATCGTGGGCGGTTTGCTTCGCCTCGCCCAATGCCATCGTCTCCTCAACGACGGCAACACCAACATCGCCTATTACGAAAAGATCACGGCGGACGTGGCGACATGGTTCTTTGCCAACGCCATGCCGGTGAGCGCGCATGACCGGGTTTGCTATCTCTGGTCCTACGGCCTGCCGCGAGACCCCGCCGTCAGCCCGGAGGTTACTTACGAATCCGATTATGACATGTTCATCTTCCGCGCCTATCAGGCAAATCTCGGCCCGACGCGCCGGCAAATGCAACGCCTCGTCAACACCGGCCGTTACCTGATGTATCTGGGCACAAACCGGGTCTCCGGCTACATCAACGGCACGAGCGACAACAACTCCAGCCGCCACGAGCGACACTATTTTGAGTTTGAATGGATTGAAATGTCGGTGCTGGACCACGACTTTTACCGCATTACGGCCGGCAACATTCTCGCCATCCATGAATATTGGGATAATCTTGCTGTGGAAGCCGCAGTGCTTTCAGCGAAACATTACTGGGCCACGACGCAATCTGAACCGCCGGAAATTATCGAGGACGCATCCGGGTTACCACACGTGCCGCAAACATCGTCTCATTCCTTTTGGCATTTGCCTCCGGTTGCGATCATCGGAATGCTCTGGGGTGTCTCTGAAACTCTTCTGAACCTGACTCGACGCTCCAAATCATCAGCCAAATCCAAAGACTGCCATTCCCTGCGGGCTATCTGGGTGGTGAACCTGGCAGCCATTGCGTTGGGGGTCGTCGCTGCCTTCCGGTTGCGCTCATGGGGAATGCCATCGCCCGAACTCGTTTTACATATTGGCATCTGTCTCTTTGCGATGGGTCTGGCGCTACGTTGGTTTTCCATCATTTGGCTGGGCCGCTTTTTCACCGTCAACGTCGCTATTGCCGGCGATCATCGGGTCATTGATACCGGCCCCTATCGTTTCGTCCGTCATCCAAGCTACAGCGGCGCCCTGCTGGCCGCGTTGGGTCTCAGCTTGTGCTTCCTGAATTGGGCGTCGCTCGTGATTATTTTTGTGCCCGGTTGCGCGGTCTCCCTCTGGCGCATTCATGTGGAGGAAGAAGCTTTAGCTGATGGCTTGGGCGAATCATATCGCAGTTATATGCAACGAACCAAACGCCTCATCCCGATGATTTATTAAATTGCGCCCTGCATCTTTGCATCTTTGCGCCTTTGCGTTAAGACCTCTTGCCTTTTATCTGTGTCCATCCGTAGTCATCCGTGGTTAAATTCCGCGCATGGCGAAGAACCAATGGGATTTCGGCGAGTTGTTTCCAACCGAAGCAACCCGCAAAGTCTTTTCCGTCGGCGAATTGACCGTCCAAATCCGCCAGTTGCTCGAAAAGCAGATCGGCCAAATCTGGATCAGTGGAGAGGTGACCAACCTGCGCGCCCAATCCTCCGGCCATATCTACTTCACGCTTAAAGACGCCAATGCGCAGATCGCCTGTGTGCTGTTCCGAAACGAAACCGTGCCGCATCGCGAGCTGATCGCCGACGGACAAAAAATCCTGGTCCAAGGCGGCCTCACGGTTTACGAAGTGCGCGGGCAATATCAGATCATCGTCCGCGCGGTCGAATTGCAGGGCATCGGCGCCTTGCAGGTCCAGTTTGAAAAGCTGAAGCAAAAGCTGGCGGCGGAAGGATTGTTCGCGCCGGAACGCAAGCGCCCCCTGCCCCGCTACCCGCAACGCATCGGCCTGGTCACCTCGCCCACCGGCGCGGCCATTCGCGACGTGCTGCATGTCATCAAGCGCCGCAATCCATCGCTTGATATCATCCTCACCCCCTGCCGTGTCCAGGGCGAAGGTGCGGCCAAAGAAATCGCGGAAGCCATTCGACTGCTGAATGAATTTGGTAGGAGTCGAGGTAACGAGACTCAAACTGAACAATTGGCAATCCGCAATCCGCAATCCGCAATCGATCTAATCCTCCTCACCCGCGGCGGCGGCTCCCTGGAAGATTTGTGGGCCTTTAACGAGGAAGCCGTCGCGCGCGCCATTTTTGAATCGGCCATCCCCGTCGTGTCCGCCGTCGGCCATGAAATCGATTTCACCATTTCAGATTTTGTCGCGGATGTTCGCGCAGCTACACCGAGCGCCGCGGCGGAAATCATCACGGAAGACGTGTTCGCCAGTTGTAGATTCCTATCGCAGTGCGGCGAACGAATGGGTCAATTGTTCCGGCAACGATTGGCAGACAAACAATTCTTACTTGAGAACCAGGCTGACCGGCTGGCGCGCGCGCATCCCCGGCGCAAATTCCAGACCTGGCGGCAACAATTGGATGACTTACAGAACGATTTGTCGCGCTGCCTGAAACAACGCGCGCGCCATTCCCAAATCGTTGTGCAAAATTTATCGGAGCGATTGCATCGCATCCGGCCATCGCAAACCTTGAAATTGCGTCGCGACCAGTTGCGCCAGATCGAACGGCGATTGAATGGCCTCGGCCCCGAACAAGTCCTGGGGCGCGGTTATTCCATTACCATGGACGCGGTGAGCGGGAAGGTTTTGCGCGACGCCCGCAAAATCAAAGCCGGCCAGAAGCTCAAGACGCGCCTCAAAACCGGCGAAATCACCAGTGAAGCGCAAAAGCCCTGACAATAACTAGCTGGACGCCAAAGCTCCTTTCCTTTAGCCTTTCCCCGTGCCTAATCCGCCCAAAAACGCGGCGCAAAACGCCGCGAAATCTCCGCCGTTTGAGGAGGCGCTGAAAAAATTGGAAACCATCGTCGAAGCGATGGAATCGGACGATTTGCCGCTGGAAACGCTGCTGGCAAAGTATGAGGAAGGCAGCAAACTGGTGAAGATCTGCCAGGAAAAACTGGCGGAGGCCGAACTGAAGATCCAGCAGTTGGAAAAGAACGCCGCCGGCGAAATGAAATTGAAGCCCGTTGATCTGGATGAAGAATGACGCCAGCAAAGCTGGAATGACTAATGATAAAATCCATTTTCCTGGCCTTTATTTGTCATTCGGGCTTTGCGATTCTTTAGTCATTATGGTTTAGTCATTAGGAATTAAAATATATGACCCGTTACCTCGACATGGTGGATGGACCGGAGCACGTCAAGAAATTGACAGTGCCGCAACTCCAGGAACTCGCCGGAGAAATCCGCGAGGAGCTGATCGCCGGATTGGCCAAAGCCGGCGGCCACCTCGGCCCCAACCTCGGCGTCGTGGAATTGACCATCGCGTTGCACCACGTTTTCAACACCCCCGTCGATAAATTTGTCTGGGATGTGAGCCACCAGGTCTATGTCCATAAAATCTTGACCGGGCGCAAAAATCGTTTCCGCACAATCCGCCAGACGGACGGCCTGAACGGTTTCGCTTTGCGGACCGAAAGCGAGCACGATTGCTACGGCGCGGGCCATGCCGGCACCGCCCTCTCGGCGGCCCTGGGCATGGCGGCGGCGCGCGATAAACGCGGGACGAATGAAAACGTCGTCTGCATCTTCGGCGACGCGGCGCTGACCAACGGCATTTCCTTCGAGGCGCTCAACAACATCGGGCACACGACGAAAAAATTCATCGGCATCCTGAATGACAACGAATGGAGCATTGCCAAAAACGTTGGCGCCATCTCCAATTATCTCAATAAGCTCATCACCAATCCGCGTTACAACAAAATCGCGCGCGATTTTGAGAATTTTGTCCGCCGCCTTCCGAAAGGCGACCTGGCGCTGAAACTGGCCCACAAAGCCGAAGGCGGATTCAAGGGCGCCATCACCGGTGTTGGCCTCCAGCAGACCAGCCAGGGCAGCATGGTGGAAACGGACGGTCGCGGCGGCTACGGCAGCCCTGTATTTTTCGAGGAAATGGGCATGCGTTATCTCGGCCCGATCGATGGCCATAACCTGCCGTTGCTCGTCAGCACGCTCGAATTCGCCAAGACGTGCGATCATCCCATCGTCATTCACGTGCTCACCCAAAAAGGCAAAGGCTTCGAAGCGGCCTTGAAATTTCCGGAAAAATTCCACGGCCTCGGACCCTATGACGCGAAGACCGGCGAGACGCCCGCCGCCAAACCCGGCGCGGCGCCCATGTACCAGGACGTCATGGGCCAGACGCTGGTGAAACTTTGCCAAAAGAACAATACCCTCGTCGGCATCACCGCCGCCATGCCCACCGGCACCGGCCTGAAGCATCTCGAAAAAGCGATGCCCGACCGCTATTACGATGTCGGCATCGCGGAAGAGCACGGCGTCATTTTTGCCGCCGGCATGGCAACCATGGGTCTGCACCCGGTTGTGGCGATTTATTCTTCCTTTCTCCAGCGCGCCTACGATTGCATTCACCACGACATCTGCCTGCAGAATCTGCCGGTGACTTTCTGCATGGATCGTTCCGGTCTTTCGGCCAATGACGGCCCGACCCATCACGGCCTCTTCGACATTGCTTATCTCCGCTGCCTGCCCAACGTCATCGCCATGGCGCCGGCCAACGAAGATGAGCTTGCCGACATGATGTTCACTGCCACGCACATCAACTCCCCTACCTTCATCCGCTATCCGCGCGGCGCGGCGGAAGGCGTGCCGGTCAAGGAACAACCTGCCTTGCTCGAAGTCGGCAAGGCCCAAGTCGTCCAAAACTTTTCCAATAATGGCAAAAAGAAAGTCGCCTTGTTCGGCCTCGGCCCCATGAACACGATTGCCCGCAAAGCCGCGGCTCAACTCGCAGACGAAGGCTTCGATTGTGCAGTCATCAATCCGCGCTTCACCAAACCCATTGATCCCGGCACACATCAATTCTTCGGCAACGCCGCGGATCTGATCGTCACTATGGAAGATCATGTGATGATGGGCGGCTACGGCTCGGCAGTTCTTGAATTGTTCAGCGAAAAAAATGTCGCCACGCCCCTCATCCGCATCGGCTGGCCCGATCAATTCGTCGAACACGCCTCCACCCAGGATGAATTGCGCAAGCGATACGGCCTGACAGTCGAAAATGTCGTCGCCAAAGTGAAATCTCAATTCAACGGCGCCGTCTCCAAAGTCACCAGCATGGTTGAGGTGGCCTGATCTGGAATTTGAATCCCAACGGGATTTAATCATTCAGCCCAGGGTTGCGAGAAACGAGCTACCCCAGGTTGCGTTCCCCCCGGACATCAACCTTGAAAAGGTTGAATCAAATCAGTTTGTTTTTCATTCTTCATTCCGACTTCTTCACTCCGCTTGTCGGGGCGAACGTCCCCCGCGAGCCGTGTCATTCATGGTGGGGTCACCCGGTTGCGCTGGCCGCATCGCGGCGTTCGACAATAGCCCACAGTTTCAACTGTGGGTAAAGCCAGAAACCGGCAAAGTCCCGGAGGGACGACAGGAACCAGCTATTGACGGATTTTCACCGTTCTGTCCGTTGTTCGACATTCGCCCAAGCCCGTTCGGCTTCCAACCTCTCTTCCGGCAACGGATAACAGTCTGCGAAATAACCCTCGGGCCGTTCCGCCTGGGTTTCCTTATCAAGGTCCATGCTCGTCTTCACCCCACCAATTTGCGCCCAAAAGGATCCGGTTTCAACGGATAAACGGACAAAGGATGGGCGAATCTCCGATGCTGTTGACTTGCCGTTGCTGACGCCGTAGTTTGGACAGGTATATCGCATGAGCAAAATCACCTTACAAGTCGAACGGGATGAAGCCAGCGGATGGTACGTGGCCTCTTGGGACGCGCCCGGCGGCAAAGGAGGCATCACCACACAAGCACAGGACTTGCAGGAATTGCAGGCCAACGTCCAGGAAGCCGTGCGTTGCCATTTTGACAAGGGTGAAATGCCGCGAGAAATCCACCTTCATTTTGTTGCTGATCCAGTTCTGACGCCCGCGTGAAATTGCCGTGAGATATTTCCGGCGGGGAAGCCGTGAAAGCGTTGAGGCGATTGGGATTTGAAATCGTCCGACAAGAAGGTTCGCATATTCGCATGAGCAAAGGGAGCATCCGCGTCACCGGCCGAATCATCGGCAAATTGTGCCCAAAACACTCCAAAGTATTTTGCGTCACGCGGAAATCAGCCTCGAAGAATTTACAGCACACCTTTAAAATCAGCTTCGCATCGCTCAATGAATCTCAAAATGCTGGCAGGGGTCAGTTAATATTATTAACCCCTTTTTGGCTCCAGGGACTGAACGTGCGGGACTTATTCCCCGCCAGCCACCGCACTCCCCGCCTCCGCTGCCGCTTCGGCGCGGTCGCGTCGAAGCGAAGCGGAGACGGACAGGACCTCGCGGAATTTTAGATCGCGCTTTTATAATCACGGGCCATGAATGAAATTGTCCATCCTCTATCCTCAATCTTCCATCCTCGTTTTGGTCATGGCCATAGGCCGCGCTACGCCTTTGCGTTAAAAATGATACCCGGAGTATTCATTGGCTGTTTTATCAATTCATCTTTCCAAACCACCCTATTTTGCTATCCTCGTTATTCCGATTTTTTAACTCGATATGGCTTTAATCGTCCAAAAATATGGCGGCACCTCGGTCGGCAACCCCGAGCGCATCAAAAATGTCGCCCGCCGTGTCGCCGATTACCGCACGCGCGGCGACCAGGTCGTCGTCATCGTCTCGGCGATGAGCGGCGTCACCGATAATTTGATCAAGTTGGCCAAGGAAATCATGCCCTTGCCGAATGAGCGCGAAATGGACGTGCTCCTGGCGACCGGCGAGCAGCAAACCATCGCGCTCACCGCCATCGCCTTGCATTCGCTGAACATCCCGGCGGTCTCCCTCACCGGCGCGCAGGCCGGCATCGTCACCGATGGCGTCCATACCAAGGCAAAAATCCACAATATCACGCCCAAAAAAGTCCACGACCATTTGAAAAACGGCAACGTCGTCATCGTCGCCGGTTTCCAGGGCGAGACTCCCGAAGGCCAGATCACCACGCTGGGCCGCGGCGGCTCCGACCTCACGGCCATCGCGCTGGCCGCGGCGCTCAAAGCCGACCTTTGCCAGATTTATACGGATGTGGATGGCGTGTACACGACCGACCCGCGTATCGTGCCAAATGCGAAAAAATTGGAGGAGATTTCCTACGACGAAATGCTCGAACTCGCCAGCCTCGGCGCGAAGGTGATGCAGAGCCGCTCGGTGGAATTTGCCAAAAAATTTGGAGTCGTCTTTGAAGTGCGCTCCAGCCTAAACGAAAACCCCGGAACCATTGTGAAAGAAGAAACCAAAAGCATGGAAGGCGTCGTCGTGCGCGGCGTCGCGCTCGACAAAAACCAGGCCAAAATCACCCTCGTCGGCGTGCCGGATAAACCCGGCGTCGCCGCCAAAATTTTCAAGGCGCTCGGCGATGCCACCGTGAACGTGGACATGATCGTCCAGAACATCAGCCACGGCAGCGGCGTTCCCGCGACCGACCTGACCTTCACCACCGACAAACCTGACCTGCTCAAGGCTCAAAAAGTCATCGACGGCCTGAAAAAAGAGATCGGTTTCAAAGACGCAATCACTGCCGAGAAAATCGGGAAACTTTCCATCGTCGGCGTCGGCATGAAATCGCACAGCGGCGTCGCCGGCAAATTATTTGAAACCCTCGCTCAGGCTGGCGTGAATATCGACATGATCTCCACCAGCGAAATCAAAATCTCCGTGGTCGTCGATCTGGCGAAAGGCGAGCAGGCCGTGAAAGCCGTCCACGCGGCATTCATAGGCTGATTTTTCCTAAAACGGTGAAATGTGATTGTGATGGAAGCAGCCGTTCAACCATAATCAACCTGCTTATGAACAAAACGGAGCGCTTGCCTGATTTCTCGTCAAAAGACCCGGACCGCGTTCCCTTCTCAGACGCCCCACAAAAGCTTCCAACCCGGACATTGGGCCTGCTCTTTCTCGCAATGTTGCTGGCATATTTTGCCATCGGTGCGTGTTCCATTCACGCGCCTTTTTTTGTACTGGACGACTGGGACGAACTCTATATGGTCCGCGGAAGCGGCTCGTGGTTGTCCTTGCTGGGGACTGACTTGTATCATTTTTTCCGTCCGGTCAAAAACCTGCTTTTCGTGGTCTATAACTGGCTTTATCTTCAGGGAGGCATGGTTCCGGTACGCAGTTTGGCTCTCGCCATCGGCGCCTTCAGTGCCTGGGCTGTGTTCAAATTGTGTTGCCGTCTGCTGGCCAATCGCGGATGGGCCTTGGTTGCAACTGCCATCTGGTTATTGTCCCCCACCCTCGTTTCCAGCACCGTTTGGTTGAGCGCTTCAAATATCCTCCTTATGACCGGTTTGGCCGCTGCCGCAATTACCTGCCATGATTTGGCATGCGCATCCGAAGAGTCGAACCCCGAAACCACCCGGAAAACCCGCTGGATTTGGAACCTGCTCGCGCTTCTCCTCCTGTTTTTTGCCCTGGCCACGTATGAGGGAGCGGTCAGTGTCGTTGCGTTGTTCGTCGTCGTAGATTGGTATCTCCACCCTCGGCGCCTCCGGCGCCGCTCCACGTGGATGAAATATCTCCAATTTGGACTCGTGTTCTTAATTTATTTGGCCATTCGTCACCAGGCTCAATCTACCCAACGTGTCCTGGGAGGTTTTTCCGGCGTCTCACGTCCGGATGCGGTAATTTCATCCGGATACCTTACCATGTTGCATACTGGCATCTGGTTTTGGCCCTTCAACCGAATGGCGGTAATCGGCGGATATTATTGGGGACAAGTCCCTATGGCGGAATTGGCGGTTTGTTCACTGATCGTGCTGGCCGCAGCGGCATTTTCGCTCGTTCAGCGCCGCCGTTATCCATTCCTGTCCCTGGGTATTCTCTGGTATTTGTTGGCCTTTGCGCCCATGAGTAATATCCTGGGTTTCCGAAACGGGCCATATTGCGACTCTTATATCGACTTGGCGAGCGTCGGAATGGCCATCGCTATGGCGGCAACACTTCGCGCGTTATGGCCATCGAGGAAGACTGGAATTGCCCGTCTCTCCGCATTGGTGATCGTCACCTTGTTAATCGGCTCCCGCGTTGCCGCTGCTTTTGAGGCGGCCGCATGGTCTTCCTACTGGAACGACCCCGTGGTGGCGTATCAGCGCAGCATTAGCACGTTCCCAAAAGCGTTTGACGCGATCACTGAACTGGCCAAGCTCTACGTGGCCCGTGGCGATTATCAAAAGGCTGACGAACTCGCCTCAGAATCCATCAAGATAGCACCGGATCGTGCCGGACCGTACGCAGTCAGGGCAGTCGTTGCCGAGCATCAAGGAAGATTTCAAGATGCCTTGAAATGGCTGGCGATCTACCGCAATTTCGGCACAACCGTAGCATGGGATCTTACCTTCGAGGCTGACATCTATGCCAATCATTTGGGGCAGCCTAAACTGGCCGAGTCACTTTATCAGAGGGCAATTGCCAGCCGCCCCTGGACGCAGGACGCCCTCAGGGCTGCTTACGAATTAGCGTATATGCAGGCACAGCAAGGCCATCAAGCGCAAGCCATCGCTTTATGGGAAGAATTGCTGGCCTATCATCCCAGTGACAGTGTGTTGCATTGGGATCTCTCGATTGCCTATGCCCAGGAGGGAAATCAAAAACTCGCCGCCTATCATCGCCGCCTCGCGCAAGGCCCCCCCCAACCCTCGCCAGTTCAGTAATCATCTCCGCCCAAAACCGCCTACCGCTTGAAATGCCGGCGGTAAAGCTCAAAAGCCCAGGCCGTCCGCCCCGGTACGTGCGCCATGATCGATTCGGGATCCTTCGCCAGATCGTTGATCAAATTAAGATTGTTTTCGTACCCGATATATTCGCCGCGCATGTCGCGGGTCAGATCATGCACATTTCGCGCCTGATACACAGATGCCCGGTTAAAAACAACCTTGTATCCCAACGCCTGTACATAATAGCTCGGCCAGATGTCATCCATTCGTCCCACGTGCGGGAACATGAAATAATCCTTCAACAGTTCCCCTTGAATGAAGGTGTTCTGTGAATCAAACGGCGCCGGTTTGTTTGCCGAAAATGGAAATGGCGCCGGATCAAAAGTGCATTCCGGTGCGTAGGCAATGCGTCCAAGCGCATCAATGTCCGGATCCCCATTCCAAAAATCTGCCTGAATATCCACCTGGACACGACTGCGCTTCTTCTTTGAATAGTCTCGCTTCGACAACAGTTGCAGCGGATACCCGCGATGCCACAAGTGCGGATAATTGGTCGCCCCGATCGGGTCAAACGCCGGCAGGTCCGTTTCGTAATAATTGACTTCGACTTCTTTGCCGACCAATAAATCTTCGCCCCAACCCGGCAAGGGGATGTTATCGTCGTCCACCAACGCCACCAGGTCCGCCTTCATCTCCATCGCCCAGAGGAAAGCATAATTACGCCGTTGAATGCAGTTCCAGCCAATCGCTTCTGACAAGGCAGGATCGTACTTCTCCTGTTCTTCAGGAGTGATGTACACGCCGCGGTCCAAATGATAGTCGCGGGGGGTTTTCTTGTCGCCGGCGACGACCAATTCCCAGCCCTTCATGGCCTGAAATGCCTCGATCGCTTGGGTCGGTGGATTGATGGTGGTGGTAACGATGACTTTTTTCATGTGAGCCAGAATGATTTTTTATTGGCGAACCGTGCCTTGAAACCGATGCGAAAATATTCAAAGTTCCGGAAAAACGGGTTTTGCGACTCCCCCTCCATGCGCGGATGCCAGATCGTGGGAATTTCACTGACGGGAATCCCCAGGCGCAATGGTTTGACAATACTTTCAAGGTTGAAGGGATGCCGCACTTCTTCCCAACGGATGGCCTGGCACAATTGTGTGGGCATGATGCGAAATCCGAAGGTCATGTCAGTAAGCCGCGTCAAATAAAGTACCGAAAAAAAACGCTGGAAGATCCAGTTGCACAATAATTTGATCGGCGAGTAGCCGTGAAACTCGCCTCCGCGAATCCAGCGCGAAGTCGTGATGATGGCCGCCGGGGCCTTCTGCTCTTCCTCGATGAGAATGTGAACGTCATCAGGGTTGGTTTCCAAATCGCTGCCCATGATGATCAAATGGCTGCCGCGCGACACCTCGAAGGCATCCCTTAACGCTCCACCCAGAAAAGGCAATTTTTGTTGCAACACCACAATTAATTCGCCCAATTCATTTTGAAGTTCCACGATGACCGCCATCGCCTCGGGCGTGGTGCGCTTGCAGACCACGATGATGTATTCGCGGATGAGCCCGCCTTTGACGTCGCGCTCGATCGTCTCAACTGACTTCCGGAGTGAAGTCGTTTCATTGATTACCGGCAGGATGATGGAAACCGATTCCAATCGCGTTGGCGGAATATAGGGATTCATCATTGCACACTCTTGAGTCGGGCGTCAAACTACTCATCTGCTGGTGGAGGTCAATAAATTATTGCGAGGCCGACAAACCCCTGAGCTAAAGTTTCTCCGTCGGCGTGAATGGCAGGCCACGTTCGCCGTTATAAAGCTTTCTCAAGCGGCGGTCTTTCGAACTGTTCTTGCGGCGGCTAATTCCCGGGGCAACCAATTGGCTCAGTTCGCGGCGATACCGCCGTCCTTTGAGCCAATCTTCCCAACTGATCGAGCCTTCAATAGGAATCGAAGGGATTTTTGATTTCATGCTCATCAGCAACTTTAATTTGTCAGCTTTTCTCATAATTTGACTCTTTTATTTCGATCCCTCCACCTAAAGAAAAATTCCACAAAAAATGCCCAAAATGATCCCGTCGCGGCGATCCCAAGGGGAAAGAAAATTAAAGGATGGTTTCCCAATATGAATCCACAAACAAGAAAAGGCCATGCAACTAGACACAAAACAGTAAAACACCAATTGTCAAATGGCGTTGGCGCGTCCCAATCAGTGAATAAACCTAAAAACATAAAAAGGCCAAAAATTGCGAGCATTATACAAAAAGTGGCAGCGATTAATCTTCTAACCCAAAATGGAAATGGCTTCGTCATTTGTTTCACAACCTGACCGGAATCCTTTTCCCCGCCAAAAATTGTTTCACGTCACCGACGGTGTAGGTGCCGAAATGAAAAATGCTCGCCGCCAGCACCGCATCGGCCCTGCCCTCCAATAGCACCTCCGCCATGTGCTCCAACGTCCCTGCGCCGCCGCTGGCCACCACCGGCACGCCCACCGATTCGCTGATCCGCCGCGTGATGACCAGGTCGAACCCCGCCTTCGTCCCATCCGCGTCAATCGAGTTCAAAACGATCTCCCCCGCGCCGAGCGACACGGCTTTTTTTGCCCATTCAATCGCATCCAGCCCCGTCGCCCTGCGTCCGCCATGGGAAAAAACCTCCCATTTCTCCGGCGCGACCCTTTTGGCATCGATGGACACGACAATGCATTGACTTCCGAATTTTTCCGCGCCTGCATGGATCAAACCGGGATCGGCCAGCGCGCTTGAATTGATGCTGATCTTGTCCGCGCCGGCACGGAGCATCGTGTACATGTCTTCCACTGATTTGATGCCGCCGCCCACGGTGAGCGGCATGAAACATTCGTTCGCCGCGCGTTCGATCACATCCACCATTGTGGCGCGGCCATGTGCGCTGGCCGTGATGTCGAAAAAAACCATCTCGTCCGCGCCCTGCTCGTTGTATCGCATCGCGAGCGCGACCGGGTCGCCGACATTTTTCAATTCGCCGGCCTCGGCTTTGCCGAATTGCACGCCGCGGGTCACCTTGCCGTCGTGGACGTCAAGGCACGGAATGACACGTTTCGTAATCACCCATCCATTGAAACGCCTGTCGCCACCCAAAGCAAATGTTTCCAGACCACATCTCACTTCTTTGCAACCGAAGTTTATTGCGAAATGAACCTTCTCCCCGCTATCCTCAGCAGCTTGCATGGAAAAGATTTTTATCACTGGCGCGGCTGGTTTCATCGGCAGCAACCTCGTGGACCGGCTGTTGCGCGACGGCAAGTCTGTTGTCGGTTACGATAATTTTTCCACCGGCCAACGAAATTTTCTCACGGGTGCGCTAAAGGAACCCCGTTTCAAACTGGTCGAAGGCGACACTCTCGACCTGTCTGCCCTGGCGAATGCGATGGCTGGCTGCGATACCGTCTTTCATCTCGCCGCCAATGCCGACGTCCGTTTTGGCCTCGAACATCCCAAAAAGGATTTGGAGCAAAACACCATCGCCACCTTCAACGTGCTGGAAGCAATGCGTAGCGCGGGTATCCAACGTATCGCCTTCAGTTCCACCGGCAGCGTGTATGGCGAAGCGGAAAAAATTCCCACTCCAGAAGACACTGCCTTCCCGGTACAGACTTCGCTCTACGCCGCCTCCAAAGTCGCTGGCGAGGGCCTGATCTCCTCCTACTGCGAAGGGTTCAAGTTCGAGGGCTACATCTTTCGTTTCGTCTCCATTCTCGGCGAGCGCTATACCCACGGCCACGTCTTCGACTTTTACAAACAATTGCTCGAGCATCCCGAAAAATTGAAAGTCCTCGGCGACGGCTCGCAGCGAAAATCTTATTTGTACGTGCAGGATTGCGTAAACGCGATGCTGCATGTCATGATTAGTGGCGCCGCCCTCAAGGCAAAGCACAACGTGGAAATCTACAACCTCGGCACGGATGAATTTGTGCAGGTCAATAATTCTATCGGTTACATCTGCGGCGCGCTCGGATTGAAGCCGGATCTGGAATACTCCGGCGGCAAACGCGGTTGGGTGGGCGACAACCCCTTCATCTTCCTCGACACAAATAAAATTCGCGCCACCGGCTGGAAAACGTCATTGACCATTGAACAAGGAATCATCCGCACACTCCAATGGCTGCAACAAAATCAATGGGTCATCGAATGCAGACACTAAAGCAGGCTTGTCCGGCGTGCGGCGGCGAACCCGAACCGGCAGGCCGCAAGTTCGGCAAATTTTCCAAACGCTGGTATGAATTGCGGCATTGTCCCGCCTGCCGTTTTTCTTTTGTGGCCGATCCCTGGACGGATTTTGCGGCCATTTACTCGGAAGATTACTATCGGGGCAAAGGAGCGGATCCCCTGGTGGACTATGAATTTGAGTTGGACCATCCCCGCGAAACCATTCGCCGATACGAATGGGAGGGACTCCTGCGCGTGATCACCGGTTTGGTTTCCATCGGTCCGGAAACCCGCTGGCTTGATTTTGGCTGTGGCAACGGAGGTTTGGTGCGGTATGTGAAGGAGCATGCCCCTTGTGACATTGTCGGCTTTGACGAGGGCCACATCGTGGCACGTTCACGAGCGGCCGGTGTCCCGCTGATTTCGCGCGAGCAACTGGAAAAACTATCAGGTTCTTTCGATGTCATCACCGCAGTGGAAGTTCTTGAGCACACGGTTGACCCGGTCGAGACAGTCGGATTGATTCGCCGCCTCTTGAAACCGGGCGGACTGTTCTTTTTGACCACTGGCAACGCCCGGCCATTTCGCGGGCGACTGCCAAAATGGTCCTATGTTGTCCCCGAAATTCACATCAGTTTTTTTGAGCCGGAAACGCTGGCACGAGTGATGAAAAAAGTCGGTTTGAATCCTGAATTTACAGGATGGCGGCCCGGATTTGAGAAGATCATCCTCTTCAAAGTGCTCAAATCGCTTGGAATCCATCGCCGGTCCGGGTGGGAACGCCTCCTCCCGGCTACCATCCTCTCCCGATGTGTTGACGCATACTTTGGCGTCAGCAAACATCCGGTCGCATGGGGTTGCGCTCCTGATGTTAAACCGGCATAAGCCCGATGCGACCAAACCAATAAACTTTATCATGAACATCGTTATCACCGGCAGCAGTACCGGCATCGGCAAATTCCTCGCCGATTCGCTGGCGGCTGCAGGCCACGAAGTTTGCCGCATCGCGCGTACGCCCCAATCCGGCTTTAGCCTCAGGTGCGATGTCTCCGATTGGAATAATCTGCAAGCAGCCGCCTTTAAGGTCGCCCAAACATGGAATTCCGCAGACGCCCTCATTTGCTGCGCCGCCATCCAGGAACCCATCGGCCCGGCGATGAACGCAGACCCCCTCGCCTGGCGAAAAAATCTTGCCGTGAATCTTGACGGCGCTTTTTTCTCCATCCGCGCGTTCCATCCCCTGCTCCAAAAATCCCCACAACGCGGGAAAGTCCTGTGTTTTTCCGGCGGCGGTTCCACCAGTCCCCGTCCAAACTTCGCCGCCTATGCCGTCGCCAAGACCGGCGTCGTCCGGCTTGTCGAAACACTCGCTGCCGAATGGGAGAACGAACGGCTCGACATCAATGCCATCGCGCCCGGAGCCATTTTCACCCACATGACCGCGCAGGTGCTTGCCAGCGGCGAAACGCTGGCCGGAAAAAATGAATTTGCCAGCGCTTCAAAAATGTCCCGCGATAATTCCGAAAAACTCCGGAAAGTCCTTGGCCTCGTCTCTTTCTTGCTCTCGGAAAAAAGCGATGGCATTTCCGGCAGGCTCATCGCCGCCCAATGGGACCCATGGGAAAAGTTTGCGGAACTGAAATCCGACCTGCGCGATGACCTCTATACCCTGCGCCGCATCACCCCGCGCGAACGCGGCAAAAATTGGGGGGACAAATGAACTACGCCATCATCGGTTGCGGCTTGATCGGCAGGAAACGCCTCGCCGGTCTCCCGGCAGGCTCAAAACTCGCCGTCGCGTGCGATATCAATTTTTCCCGCGCCGAAGAGCTTGTGAAACTCGCTCAATCCGGCCGTGCCGTAACTGATTTCAATGAGACTGTTATCGACCCGCAAGTGGACGCCGTCATCGTGGCGACCCTCAATTCCACTCTAACGGAAATTTCCGCCGCCGCCATCCGCGCAGGCAAGCATGTCATCGTTGAAAAGCCCGCGGGTATCTCCGTGAAGCAGATCGACGAGTTGATTGCGCTTGAAAAGAAGCACGGTGTCCGCGTCCGCGTCGGTTTCAATCACCGCTTCCACCCGGCCTTCGTGAAAGCCCGCGAGATTTTTGAATCCGGCATCATGGGCGACCTGATGTTCATCCGGGCACGGTATGGCCATGGCGGTCGCATCGGCTACGACCAGGAATGGCGGGCGGACCCCAAACTTTCTGGCGGCGGCGAGTTGATTGACCAGGGCATTCATTTGATTGATTTGGCCGGATGGTTTCTCGGCGAATTCAAGAAGGTGGAAGGCCACGCGCAGACGTATTTCTGGAAGATGCCCGTGGATGACAATGCCTTCCTGGATTTGCGCACGGCTAAAGACCAGACGGCATGGTTGCATGTCAGTTGTACCGAATGGAAAAATCTTTTCTCGTTCGAAATCTATGGTCGCATGACGAAGTTGCACATTGAAGGGTTGGGCGGCAGCTACGGTGTCGAAAAACTTTATCACTACCAGATGAAGCCGGAAATGGGCATCCCCGATACCAAAGTGTATGAGTTTCCCGGTCCCGACGAATCCTGGCGGAACGAAATGCTCGAATTTGAAGAAGATATCAAATTGAAGCGGACGCCCGTCGCTGGGTTGGCCGTAGCCAAAGCAGCCTTGAATGTTGTCGAACAGATTTATACAAAGAGTGCGAAACAATGACCTACCCACAACTAATATCCCAACAAGTTACTAGCGATTCGCGTTCATTCGCGTTCATTCGCGGTTCCTCCCTATGATCATCGCACGTTCTCCTCTACGGATTTCCCTCGGCGGCGGCGGCACCGATTTGCCGTCCTACTACGAAAAATTCGGCGGCTTTCTCATTGCCGCCGCGATTGATCGATACGTCTATATCACCCTGCACGAGAATTTTGCGCCCGATTTGATCCTGAAATATTCCAAAATCGAGCGCGTCGCCGATGCCGGCAAAGTCGAGCATCCCATCATTCGCGAAGCCTTTGCATTGACCGATGTGGATGGGCGCGGCCTCGAAGTCGCGTCCATGGCCGACATCCCCGCCGGCACCGGCCTGGGATCCTCCGGCAGTTTCACCACCGCCCTGCTCAAGACTTTGCACGCCCACAAGAAAAACCTCATCCATCCGGCCGAGTTGGCCGCACAGGCATGTGAGATCGAACTCGGACGTCTCAAGGAACCCATCGGCAAACAGGACCAATACATCGCCGCTTATGGTGGCGTAACCTGCTTCAAATTCCTCGAAAACGGAAAAGTCGAAGCGTGGCCGCTCAAGCTCTCTCACGAAACACGCGACAATCTCGAAGACAACCTGCTTCTGTTCTTCACCGGCTATTCCCGCAGCGCCTCAGCCATTCTGAAAGAGCAGGACCAAAAATCGAAATCCGATGACAAGGCGATGATGGAAAACCTTCATTACGTCAAAGACCTCGGCTTCCAAAGCCAGGCCGCGTTGGAAAGCGGAAACCTCGCCGAATTTGCCCGCCTGATGGACGTCCATTGGCAGCGCAAAAAACAACGCAGCAGCGGCATGAGCAATCCCAAAATCAATGAATGGTATGACCTCGCCATGGCCAGCGGCGCGCTGGGTGGCAAACTCATCGGCGCCGGCGGCGGCGGCTTCCTGATGTTTTACGCCGAGGACAAAGGCAAGTTGCGCCATGCCATGCGGTCAGTGGGATTGAAAGAAGTGCGCTTCCGTTTCGATTTCGAAGGGACCAAACTCGTCATTTCATGAAATCCTTATGACCAGGGTTGCGTTGTATAAAAATGGAAATCATTACCGTATCTTCGGCAATCGAAAGGTACACTTACCACACACGCGCTTCGAGACGGCTTCCTTTTCCCCTCAACGGGGAGAAAATTTCCCGAAAAATTCGCGCATTGAACCCCATTGTCGTGTCGGAGCGCAGCGAAGACGGATGAACCTATCGTACGCTCTCTCTGCGAAGCAGCAAAATGAAAGCCCTGTAAGGGCGACCGATAATAGCCCAGGGCAAGCGAGTCTGCGAGCGCCGCCCTGGGTATATCGGCCCATAACCCAACCGCCATTTGCGAAGCCGCGTGATAGCGCGAGTCTGATCTGCGGCTTCCCTCCGCCCTTGTCCCGTCGGAATCGGTTCATGGGAAGCCCCATCTCGATTCTCGTGTGCATTGGGACCATGAACCTCAATCCGCGCAAGTGCTTGATAATCAACAAAGCGGTCTTGAGGTTCATGGAGAGTCTCCTCGCGCTTTTTCGCCTGCATTGCGACCATGAACCTGCCGCACTCTTCCAGGTATTCAATCGAAACAAATCGTCCTCTTGCTGTTCCCTCTCCCCAGGGGAGAGGGTTAGGGTGAGGGGAGGTCGGTGTAAACTTAAACCTGAAACCACCCTCTCTTTCCATTGAGGTCATGAACACCGCTTTGATATGAGCATTCCGCTTTCCGAAATCCCCGTCGCCATCCTCGCCGGCGGACTGGCGACCCGTCTGCGGCCTATCACTAAAAAAATTCCCAAATCACTCGTCCCCGTCGCGGGCAAACCGTTCCTCGCGCACCAACTCGAATTGCTCCATTCACGCGGAATCCGTCGCGCCGTCCTGTGCGTGGGTCATCTTGGGGAGATGATCCAGCGCGACTTTGGCAACGGCTCCGGCTACGGCGTGGAACTGAAATATAGTTTAGATGGCCCTACGTTGCTCGGCACCGGCGGCGCCATCAAGCAGGCATTGCCCATGCTCGGCCCCGAATTCTTTGTCCTCTACGGCGATTCTTATCTGCCCGTCGATTATGCGCCCATCGCGCAATCCTTTCACCAGAGCGGTAAACCGGCGCTGATGACCGTTTTTCGCAACGAAGGAAAGTTCGATACCAGCAATGTGGTATTCGCCGATGGCGAAATAAAGATCTACGACAAAAAACTCAAACTGCCAGAGATGCGATACATCGACTACGGTCTAAGCCTCTTCAAATCTTCCGTCTTTGATTCCTACTCCCCAGACAAGGCCTTCGACCTGGCCGAAGTCATGACCAAACTTGTGCGCGAAAAACGATTGGCTGGATACGAAGTCCGCGAGCGATTTTACGAAATCGGTTCACCTACAGGCTTGGCAGAACTGGAGACGATCTTGGTAAAAAAGGCGATATGAGAAACGTTGGAGAAGGAAATCGCCGTTACATTCAAGCGGGTTTGTTTGGTTCATCTATTTAAGAAACTAGATAGTATAAAACTAATAACCAGCGCGGCTAAAACTCCGGCCACAATGAGAAGCGAAGCATACCACTTCATCCACAGAGGTCGGATACCTCGTTCTTGGCAAATCCGCCGGGCTTTCAAATAATCCTGAACCAATCCAACTCCTGCAAGCATCCCAAAAATAACAAATCCTGCCGTCCTCTTTCCGTGCCTCTCTATGAGCGGAGCAACCCAGATGCCATGAATCATCAAGACTGTGATGATAACGACAAAATAAATTCCAACTCCTGTCATAGCTAATATAAATGAGACTTGCATATCGACCTAATGTCTCAAAACTGCGCCTCAACACGAAAAACCGCAAGCGCAAATAGGCGACTGATTTTAAATTCTTTATTTTAGACCGCTGAATTCTTTAGTTAGGTGAAATGGGAATGCGCGGGAATCCGCGCGCGCCGTGCCAGAATCGGACGATGTCAATACGCTGCTCATCGCGCCGCAGCCGGTAGATAATGCGATACGAACGACAAATCACTTCCCGCAGATTTGGCTGCTGAAACTCCGGCACGACACGACCGATTTCTGGAAAATTCGCCAGAATTTCTACGCGGGTGATCAATTCGTATCCCAGCCGGGCGGCGGCATCGGAATTATGCCGGGCAATATAGCGGACAATATCCGCCAAATCGGCTTTTGCCGACGGGGCGATAATTATTTTCCAGCCCATTGGGCGATCTTGGCTTTGACTTCCTCAATCGGCACGCCTTCGCCACGATCCAGTTCATCCAACCCCTGCTGGACGGCCTGGCGAAACTCCAATTCGGAAATGGCATCACTGATGGTGGCATCAGGCGGCAATTTTTCCGCCACTTCCAGGAGAATTTGCTTTGCGCTCATGGTTTAATTTGGTCTCAAGCAGGGAGAATTTCAATCCAACGCCTTCGGATTGCAACAATTTTCCACTTTCCTGCTTTCCGCTCTTTTTGCTCATCACTCATCACTCATCACTCATCACTTAAATAAACTCCCCTTGTCAAAACTTAATAGAAATGTCCCCTTGATAACTTAGGAGAAAATGTCCCCTTTTGTTGGTTGATGTTGTTTGTTTGTTTCCCGGTTTGGGTTGGGGGATGGAGGGAGGCCGGAGCGTAGCGGAGGCCGACCGGAATCCCCCAACCCAAACCGCACTGCCCGCCCGCCCGCCAACAGCGGACGCCGCCACGGGTGGCCTGCCCCTGGCGGTTGATTCGCGGGTCTGGCGGTTAGGGGCTTGACTGGCTTGAGATGCGCGGGCCGTTGCGGCAGTTGGCGCCACTTGAGTTTCTGCCCGCGATAGACCAGTTGCACCCGCCCGTCCCGCAGCGTCCGCACCACCACTTTGCGTCCAACCAGGCTCAACGCCTCATGTTGCTGGTCCAGTTGATACCATTTTCCTTCACAGCCCACGGTCCAATCCCGTTGCACCACCCGTTCTTCTTCCCAACTCAAAACTTCGTTCAAGTTCCGGGGCAGCCCTCGATGCGCGTCCATCGGGCTGGCCGCCTTCCGCGCAAACCGCTGGTTGAACTCTCCCAGATAGGTTTCTTCCAGAAACCGGTTCGCACTTTCCAGGTCGTTGATCTTGGCCAGTCGCAATGCCTTGACCAGTCGGTCTTGCAACACTCCGTTCATCCGTTCCACCCGGCCTTTGGCCTGCGGACTATTGGCCAAAATTAGTTCCACCCCCAACGTCGCCATCGCCCGGCCAAACTGCGTTTGCCGTTCTTTGCCGGCCAGTTGATCGGCTACGCTGGCCGCCCCTTCGCAGCGGTAGATGCTGTCCCGATCCACGTACAAGCTCCCAGGCAAACGGTGCTTGCGTCCCCAGCTTTCCAACACATCGTAGCTGGCCCGCGTCGTTTCTTCCTCGGAAAAACGCGCCCGCATCCGGTTGGTCGCGTCATCCACCATCACCATCAGTACACACTTCTCCCGCCGTCCTTCAAACCAGTCGTGATGCGAGCCGTCCAGTTGCACCATCGCCCCGAAACAGGGCTTGCGCTCCCGCCATTGCCGATGCACTTGCTTGCGTCGGCGCACCGTGAGCTTCCCCTCGGCCAGCAACCACCGCCGGACCGTGTCGTGATCCACCACGATCCCTTCCTTGGCCAACTCCTCGGCCAGCAGCGTGGGTCCGAAATCCGCGTAGCGTTCCTCAGCGTAACGCGCCAGCACTAGCGTGCGCACGGCGGGGGCCTTGCGCCGCAGCCCCGGTTTGCCGCGCAGCCCATGCACCAAACCAGCATCCCCTTGCGCTTGATACCGCCGCCAGATCCGCTTGGCTTGCCGATAGCCCACCCCCATCAGTCCCGCTGCCTCCACCTGGCTCAGCGCTTTGCTTTTGATCCCCGCCATGATCGTGATCCGATTCCGTTCTTTCCGATTCATTGTCAATGTCTCCATGTCCGGGACAGGATGGCTGCCGCCATCCTCTCCCAATAGGGACATTTCCATTAAGTTCAAATAGGGACATTCTCATTAAGTTCCGACATAAATAAACTCCCCTTTATTTTCAGTCCTGAAAATCGTAACCTTAAGTTTCATGAGTTTTGCCAAAGAATTCCTCGCCGAGGTGCAGCAGGTCACTGCGCAGTTGAACACCGACGCCATCGAAAAATGCGCGGATGAACTCGCCAAAGTGCGCGAGCGCGGCGGACGCCTGTTCATTCTCGGCGTCGGCGGCAGCGCCGGAAATGCCAGCCACGCCGTGAATGACTTCCGCAAGATTTGCGGTTTCGAGGCTTACGCGCCTACCGACAACGTCTCGGAATTGACCGCGCGCACGAATGATGACGGCTGGGCCACCATTTTTGCCGCCTGGCTCGCCGGTTCGCGGGTAAACGCCAAAGACGGCCTGCTCATCTTCTCCGTTGGCGGTGGCAATATGGAAAAGAACGTCAGCCCAAACCTCGTCAGCGCCATCCAACTGGCAAAGAAAGCGGGCGCCTCGGTCATCGGCATCGTCGGCCGCGACGGCGGCTATACCGCCAAAGAGGCGACCGCTTGCGTGATCGTCCCCACCGTCAACCCAACCCATGTGACGCCCCACAGCGAAGCGTTTCAAGGCATCATCTGGCATCTCCTCGTCTCGCATCCCAAACTGAAAGTGGCGCAGACAAAATGGGAAGCCACTAAGTAAGCCCTAATTTCTAAGCACTAATGACGAGGGAATTCTCAAATGACAAATGAGTCTCCAGGTTCGAATGACAAGTCCAAGGGCCGGACATCATTCGATTTGGAAGAGAGAACGGCTGTTTTTGGTGAGGCAATAATCGGCTTTGCAAAGAGCGTTTCGAAGAATTCCGTCACAGCGCCGATTCTCAGCCAACTGGTCCGCGCGGGGACGAGCGTAGGCGCAAATTATTGTGAAGCGGATGACGCTGTTTCTAAAAAAGACTTCAAAAATAAAATTGGCACCTGCCGGAAGGAATCCCGCGAAACAAAATATTGGCTGCGGATGATTGCCGCCGCGGAAACAGGCGTCAAAGATGAAGCCCGAAAACTGTGGCAGGAAGCCAAAGAACTTCATCTCATCTTCGCCGCCATCTGGAGAAAATCATGAAGAAATTAATTAACGAATCTCCAACGACCAAACCGAAAGTCCTCAACGCACGCATTTGTCATTAGCGCTTCGTCATTCTCTAGTCATTATGGTTTAGTCATTAGTCATTCGACCGCATATCATCCATTCGCATCAATGCTTGCAAATTACAAAAGCCAAACTCCCCCCGGCGGTCGCGCCGTCTTCCTCGACCGCGACGGCGTGATCAATCGCGCCCTCGAACGCCACGAAAAACCCTATCCGCCCAGAAGCATGGATGAATTCGAGATCCTTCCCGAAGTGCCCGAAGCCTGCGCCAAACTAAAAGCCGCCGGGTTCCTGCTCATCGTCGCCACCAACCAGCCCGATGTCGGCCGCGGCACTATGCAACAATCCCTCGTTGAAAGCATCCATGCACACATGCTCACCCGTTTGCCGATTGATCGCGTGGAAGTTTGCTTTCATCCCGGCAAGGGCGCGTCCGACTGCGATTGCCGCAAGCCAAAGCCGGGAATGCTCCTGCGCGCCGCGCGCGAATTGAACATCGACTTGGCGCGCAGTTGGATGGTCGGCGACCGCTGGCGCGACGTCGATTGCGGCCGCAACGCCGGATGCAAAACAATCTTCATCGACCGCGGGTACGCCGAGGATTTGAAGCATCAACCGGATTTTCGCGTGAAAAACCTCGCCGAAGCCGCGGAAATCATCCTGTCACAGGCAAAATAAGTTGAACATTCGCGGAACTTCATTAATCTAACCTGCTCCAATGCGAACTCTGAAAGATTTAAAGATTAAAATTTTTGCCGACGGCGCGGACAAAAAGGGGATGCTGGACCTGAACGCCAATCCCCTCATCAAAGGTCTGACCACCAATCCCACCCTGATGCGCAAGGCTGGCCTCACCGATTTTGAGGCGTTCGCCCGCGACATTTTGCAGGGCATCACCGCAAAGCCCCTCTCTTTCGAAGTTTTTTCCGACGATTTTTCCGAAATGAAACGGCAGGCGCTCAAGATCAACAGTTGGGCCAATAACGTTTACGTCAAAATTCCCATCACCAACACGCACGACGAATCGTCATTGCCGCTCATCAAAGAGCTGGCCAACGACGGCGTGAAGCTGAACATCACGGCGATCCTGACGTTGGAACAGGTCAAAGGCGTGGCGGAATCATTGAGCGCCAAAGTGCCGTCGTTCGTATCAGTCTTTGCCGGGCGCATCGCCGACACGGGCGTGGACCCCGTGCCGCACATGATTGAATGCAAAAAAATTCTCAAGGGCCTGCCCTCGGCGGAACTGCTTTGGGCCAGTGTGCGCGAAGTGCTGAATATTTTTCAGGCCAACGATTGCGGCTGCGAAATCGTCACCGTACCGCACGACATCCTGAACAAAGCCCTCAAACTGGCCGGAATGCCCTTGAAAGACATGTCGCTGGACACGGTGAAGATGTTCGCCAACGACGCCAAAGGCGCCGGCTTCTCATTGTAGGAGCCGAGGTAACGAGGCTCTAACCTCATTCTGTATTGCCAGGAGGAACCAGACTCCGTAGCAGCGGACATGAGTCCGCTCTAATCGGAATTCAGACGTCCAATACGGTCAGGCTGAATCTGTGAGAAAACCTCCCGCACAAACGAAAAACGTGTTAACTTATTCCCTCGTCATTAGGATTTAGAAATTAGTCATTTCCCCCTGGCCATCTCTTCCAGCCAATCACACACCGGCGGCAACACCTGGCTCCATTGCAACGTCTTCGCGCGGTTCCACGCATTCACTCGCAACCGTGAATAATCCTCCGGCGATTTCAGGATCTGCAACGCCGCCTGCGCGATAGACTCGGGGGTTTCCTCGCGCGTGACCAGGCCCGTCTCGTTGTCCAGCGTCGAGTCCACCAGGCCGCCCACCGGATATACAATGCCCGGCGTCCCCATCGCATTGGCCTCGATCACGTTCAGGCCCCAGCCCTCCCGAACGGATGCGTGAACCAGGAAATGCGCCGCCCGGAGACGCTCGTTTTTTTGCTGTTCATCCAACAGCCCGGTGAATTCAACCCACTCGGCCACGCCCAATTCGCGCGCCAATTGCTTTAACGAATTTTCCATCTCACCCCATCCCACGACCATCAGCCGGGTCTCCACGCCGTTTCGTTTCAAAGCCGTTAACGCGCGGATCGCATGGTCCACGCGCTTGTTCGGCGCCAGCCGTGACACTGCAATGAGGCGCAACGGCAACTGAAGCGGTTTGGGTTCCAGCTCCGGCAGCGGCACCGCATCCGTGCCGTTATGAAACACATGGACGCTTTTGACGCCATGCTGATACAACGTTTTTTCGGTTGAAGTGGAAGGCGTCCAGAACGGGACGTTGCGATAAAGCCAATGCGTCCAGCATTCCTGCCATTGGCCGATCGCGCTGACTGGCCAGGGATAAAATGATTTCCAGATCGGCCCCAGCACTTCGTGGATATAGGCCACGCAATTCGTCCCGCACCACCATGGCGCATACCACGGAATGCCATGATGCTGGTCAATCACCAGGTCGAATTTCTTTTGGTTGCGATACCATTGCCTCGCTTTCAAGACGGACGCCCCTTTGCCGCCGCCGCGGATGATCTGTATCCCCGAAATTTCGCTCTCTGGAAATGCGCCGGGAAAACCGTTCGCATACCAATACACCTCATGCCCGCGCCGCGCCAGTTCAGCCAGATATGCCAGCGTCACACGCTCCGCCCCGCCGGAAATCGGATTCTCCGGGTCGCGCCAGTTAAGCATCAAAAATCGCATGGCCACCCGGTTATAATTTTGAAATTTTCTCCAATAGCGCCGATGTGGATTTCCCGGGAACGAAAGGAATGATGCGGATGACCCCGCCGGCCCCTTCAACCGTCCGCCGCTCGTCCTGGTTCAATGTCTCCAAAGTATAGTCGCCGCCTTTGACATAAATATCCGGTTGCGCTGACTTGAGAAATCCTGTCGCAGTCCTTTCCGGAAAAATGCAAACCGCCGAAACACTCTCCAGCGCCGCCAAAACCGCGGCGCGATCGGCCTCTGAATTCACCGGCCGTCCCCTGCCCTTCAGTCCCTGCACGGCGGCATCGCCATTGATGCCGACCAGTAGTGCATCGCCGAAATTCCGCGCCGTCTCCAAATAACTCACATGGCCAGGATGCAAAATGTCGAAACACCCGTTGGTGACGACGAGCTTTTTGCCGGTGGCGCGAAATTTTTGGCGCCATGCAGCCAAAGAATCGATGCCGATGATTTTGTCGCGGAAATGCACTGCTTTATTCTGCCGTTGACAGACCGCCACGCCAATCGAAAAAATATGATTTGGTAGGGACATCGCGCTGCAATGTCCCCGCCCGCGCAGAGCGGGCGGAACTGTTTATACGGACCCTCCATTCGCGAAGCGTTTGGACTGCGCGCGAGTTCACCGCCGCTTTCTTCCACGATCAATCGCCTCGCAATGCGGAGTCTCCTTTCATTTCAAAGTCACTCCCGAAAGCGATGCTCAAGCATCGCGCTCCAAACGCTGCGCGACTGCCGGACGGTCCTTAAATTCACTGAATGTCGTGGACGTCATTCGAACTTCGTCATTCTTTAGCCATTCGTCATTAGTGATTAATTAGTCATTAGGGCTTAGTCATTCCCTAAGGCCGGCATGCCCATCGAAATGCTGGTGGTGGAGCGAGCGCCGTAGGCGCGGCATCTTTGTTGAACCAACGTAAAAAAGTTTCGAGCTCCGTCAGGAGCGGCATAGTCCGGAAGATACCGCCCCTAAAGCATTTAATAAATTGTGTGACCGTTGATTTAACCGCAAAGAACGCAAATAACACAAAGAAAAATGAATATTTTGCGATCTCTGCGCTCTTTGCGGTTATGTTTAATCTTCACTGGCAGGGTTATAAATTTAGGTTGTTGCGTTTCTACAAATATACCGCGCCTACGATGATAAATCATTTACCACCAAGCAATTTCCACACCCTCACCGCCTCCGTCACTCCCCATGCCTGGGCATCGCAGCCGCGTTGCGCATGCGGCGCGTCGCCATCCAGTATCTCCGGGATTTGGCCGAGGCATCCATGATCCATCAGACTTTCAACGCTGCCCAGCCAGCTTTTTGCGGCAGCAATTGCCTCCGGCGAAAAATCCCAGGCACGCGCCAATCCTTCGCAAAAAATTGGGAACGTCCACGTCCACGCCGTGCCGTTATGATAGGCCGGCTTGCGGCGCGTGTCCTCATCGCCTTCGTAGCGCGGCCAATAAGGATTGTATGGGTCGTTCAACGGCGACCCATCATTGCCTCGGATGGGCAGCGGAACGTTCACCCGCAGCGGCGCAAGCGAACGCAGCGCTCCCGGCACTACCAAATATTTTTGCGCCGCCGCTACGCATCTTTTAGCGCGGTCGCCGGTAACGAGTCCCAGGCTCACCGCCAGGAGGCAATTGCTGCGCAGGGCATCGCTCGGCGTCGCATCGCGCGCAATCACCCGCGGTCCGCCCATCAAAACGTCCGCGAACCAGTCCTTGCCCCCCAAAGAAAACAATTGTTGGAATGAATTTGTCGCACGCTCCGACAGGGTCCGCCACCTCTTCTGATCCGCAGGCGCCGAAATCCGTTCCAATTGCCGGAGCAACCGGATCCACAATGCCTGAATCTCCACCGGATAACCTTCCCGTGGCGTACCCGCGGGAAAATTCGTGTCCATCCAGGTAAAATGGCTTGGACTCCAGATCAACGCCGAATCGGGGTCCATCCGGATGCCATTGGGTGTGCCGCGCGAATAATTTTCCGCGATGCTGGTCAGGACCCCGCGAATCGTCCGGCCACCGTCATCCACGCATGTCTCGATAAATTTTTCTGTCTTTTGAAGCTCGGAAATTTCCTCGCAAACGATGGCAAACCACAATGGCGCATCGGACGTGTCCCGATTCGAAACATCATTGCCATGAATCGTGTTCGGCAGCGTGCCGTCTTTTTCAAATTTCGCAAAGGTCAGCAAAAGCTGCTGGACCTCCTCGACCATTCCGGCGGCGAGCAAACCGCGCGCGCAGATCAGGGAATCACGGCCCCAATCCAGAAACCACGGATAACCCGCGATAATTGTCTTTCCCGCGCCCCGGCGGACGACAAATTGCCCCGCGGAGCGCATCAACCTGGACTCAAACGAAACCCCGTGCGCCGCCGGCGAAGCACTGCCCGATTCTTTTGCCACGGCCAATTCGGCGCTCGCCACGACCGTTGCGTTGCCGCCCTTGGGCAGTGGAATCTCGAACCAGCCCGGACTATATGCGTCGCCACTGGCCACCTGGCCGCGGGCCGCTTCGACTGGGTGCGGAATATTTTCGCACCATTCCGGCTCCGCATGGTATTGCCCGGCGCTCGCGATAACATGAAGCTGCCGGTCCGGCTCCGGCGCGAACGCGAACCCTGTCCTGTCGTCCAGAGCGCGCGTCTTCGTCGAGAAATGATATTCCGCACCGCCGTTCCGCTTCGTCTCCTGATGAAAGTTCCGGTCTTCAATATCAAAGCGCAGGGTCAAAGTTACGTCCGCGTCGGCGGGCAATTGCTTCCCCGTCGCCCTCTTTTCAGTGGGCCGGCTGAATTCGAAAACGACCGCGTTTTGTCCCTGGACCATTTCGGCCCGTATTTCGATCTCCACCGTTCGGCCATCACCGGCATTGGCAATGAAATGCCAGACGCCGGGCGGCCCACTTTCGAAGCTGCTAAGATTTTTTAAACCCAGCGAAGAAAGAAAACCGTCGGCATTCACCCACACCCGCATTCGCTTGATGAAAATGTGGCGGTCCACGGGAAAGTCCGCATTCAAATTCGCGCCCAGCACGCAATCGTACTTCGAATTCACGCGCCCCAGGTCAACGCACATGCGCGCCATTCCGCCGATCCCATTCGTCAGTAAAATCAATGCATCGGGCGATGGATCGGTGTTGCCGGAGGCCGATGCCTCCGGTTCCGGCGATAAAAAACGAAGCGCACCGGACGCTTTTTGCGACGTCCCGGCGTACCGTTCCAGGACCAATTCGGCCTCCGCGGCAACGACACGCGGCTCAAAAACCGCGATGAATCTCTTGCCCGCGGCTATCGATTGTACGTGGATCAGCGTCTCGGACCTGGCGTCTGTGGACTGTGGACCGTGGACTTTGGACTTTGGACTTTGGACTCTGGACTGTACGGAGAGTGTCGCCCGAAACGGAACATCGTCCTCAATCAGCAGCCAATGGTTCGCCGGAACCAGCGTGATGCGCCGGGCATCAATCATCGTCCAGCTAACGACATTGGGGAAGATTTCGCCGCGCGCCGCCTCTTCAATCAAAAAGGAAAACCCGTTCTGCGATTCGCCGCCAACCAATCGGCTGGCCGCCGCCAGAAAATTCTGGGGCGATTTATCGATTTGTTCGGCCAGAAATTTCCAATCGAAACCGGCAAACTTTTCGTCAGGCAATATCCCGTTGAGCGCTTGCATGGCCATCGCAGCTCGGGCGCGCGCGCCCCGATACTCTTCCCCGCCCATCCCCTGCGGCTTTTCCGTCGAAGCCAGGCAAAACACGGCCCCCGCCGAGAGTGTAAAAACAATCTTGTCTCCCGCAAGAACCGCGTTTGGCGGACGCTGCCCGAGCAGGTCCATCTTGAAATCAGAAATCAGAAATTCAAAATCCGGCGCAGCCGTTATTTCGGCTTCCAATGAGATTTCTTGTTCCTTTTCGATGTCGCTGTTTACCAGCACCAGCACCGCGTCCGGTCCTTCTGCGGATTGCCGGATCAACGCATAAACGGGCGAATCGATTTGGCTGAGGCGCGTCAGCCGGGTGCCGTCAAAAAAACAGGGATGTCCCGAAATGAGTTGGTTCAGCCGGGCCAGCTCGGAAACAATATTTTCCGCGTTTCCCCAGTTCAATCCGGTGCAGCCGTGGACCTTTATTTTTTCGGACGCCAGCCACTCGACGCCGCAGGTGAAACCAAATCCTCCATTCGGGCTGGTCAAAGCGCAGAGTCGGTTCCGCAGGAGCGACCAGGCGCGGGAAATCCCCTTCGGCGGGGCCGCCTTTGCAGACGTCTCGACCGCAAGGGTTTTCGCGGCCAGCCGGTCGTTGTCATGCGTTTCGCTGTAATGGACATATGCCCCCACGCGGGCGCTCTGGCGAATGGCGTAGTCCAAATAACTTGCCACCTCGCGGCCCGAATAGTTCTGGAATAATTCGGAATAGGCCCATTGCATTCCACCCTCCGTCAGCAAGCTCTCCGTGGCCTCCCATGAGCCCCCAAGCCCTTCGAGTAAAAAAATAGTTTCCGGAAATTCATCGTGAACGCGCGCAATGATATATTGCCAGGCCACAACGGGAATCTTGTAACCGGCATCGCACCTAAAACCGTCCGTGCCCCGGCGGCACCACGTCAGCAACGCATCGGCAATCCTGTCCCAAAGCGCCGCGCTCTCCTGCTTCAACTCCACCAGGTCCTCCCAAATCGTTCCCCACGCGCCCGGGCTGGCAAATTCACCGTCTGGCTGCTTCAGAAAATATTCCGGGAAATTCTCCTGCAACACCGATCCCCAACCGGTGTGGTTGATGACGATATCGAGGAAAACGCGCGCGCCCAGCGAATGCGCCGCATAGGTCAACTCGCAAAATTGGTCAACGCCGGTGGTGCGCCTGTCGAATTCAACCAGCGCCGGGTCCACGGCAGTCAGATCCAGCGCCGCGTACGGGCTGCCAAAACGACCGAACCGCGCGTACGTCGTCGGCGTCGGATGGATGGGCAACAAGTGCAAAATCCGGCAACCCAACGTCTGCACAATATGCGGCAATTGCTCTTTCAGGTCCCGCAATGTTCCTGATGCCGGTATCACGGTGTAATTCTTCGCGTCGAGCGCCTTCAATTGGGCTTCCACCTCTTCGTCGGCCGTCACCGGCAATTCCTTTGTCGCGCCGAAAAGGCGGGTGAAGGCGCAATAGATCGTATTGGCCGTGCGCGCAAAATCAGGGTGGACACAGACGCCAACATCCGGCCCATCCGGCCAATGCTGCCATTTCGTTTCATCCACCAGATAGGCCTTGGCCTTGAAGAAACCCGCTTCCGCCAGGGGAAACTCAATTTCCCACGCATCGCCATTTTTTTTCATCGCCACATCCCGCCAGGACTCGCCCGCAAAGGCCGCCCCCCCCGCATGGGCCGCAATAATCTCGCGTCTCCGGCCCGCGGCGCGTCCGAGATTCGTTCGAAGAAACGCGCGCGATCCGTTTTTCGCCCCCGGACTTTTTTCGTCCCGCAGCGTAAAGCGCAGCCGGTCACCGACAAAACGCAGGAGCCGTTCGCCGGGCGCGGGGGTCATCGTCAGGATTGGCCGTTCCACGCACCGAGTTTCCAATTTTTGAGGGAATCTTTCAAGTTTTTGAGCGAGGGGTTTACCGCTGGGAAACAAACGGAGTGCATCAACAGGACAACGCCCTGAACCATCGTAGCCGACGGCAGCGCCCTCGGATTAGAGCACCCGGTTTGCGTTGTGCCCACGGAGCGCGGCCCTGTGAGCCGCGGCAATCTGCAAATTTCAACCTGCTTTAATTTTTCCATGCCCGTCCGCCTTTTCGAAGCCGCCCCAGGTCATGTCCGGCAACTCCCCCCAAAAAGTGCGCGCGTTTCCTTTGTGATCTTTGTGTTCTTTTGCGGCTAAATTTTTTGGTTTTGTTCTTTTCAAAATCCCTCTTCGTTCCCTGTTATCTTGGTGTTAAATCCCTCTTCCGGTGGAATAATTCTTTTGTGATCTTTGTGTTCTTTGTGGTAAATCAGTTTTGTCTCCGCGTTTCCCGATAACATTAGCGTTTATTAGCGTCCATTCGCGGTTGACGATTTTGTTCCCGGGCAACATGACGCTTCTGACCATTCGTGCTTTAATAAGGTGATGCCAATGAATTCCAATCAGCCATTTTTGACAATTTACAGATGCCGAAACTTTATACCCTCCCTTCCTTTGCGGTTGCTTTAATTGAGAATTATTCTATTTTAGGCCTTGTTAGGCAGAATTTGACATGTCAACCGCTACGTTGAATCCAGGTGAGGAAGCTCAATTGTTGCAAACAATTGAGATGTTCGAGGTCATTGTCCAATCCCAACCCAGCGATTGCCAATCCCTCGAAATCCTCAAGGAAGCCTACACCAAACTCGGGCGCGAGGCCGATGTCATCCGCACTTCCAAACGCATCGCCGAGGCCTATACCGAAATGGGCCAGTTGTCCTCCGCCATCCTCGAATATGAAACCGTCCTCCAACGACGGCCCAATGACGAGGACGTCCAAACCGCCCTCCGGAAAATCGAGGACACCGCGAGCAGCGCGGGCTCCCAATCCATCGCCGAACCCGCCGCTCTGGCGCCACTGGCCGACATGGGAACAAAATTCAGGAGGAAAGGCCAGCCCGCGGAAAACGGAGAGATGGACGATGGCCAAAAGACCATGCGGAAAATCTTTGTGGACAACAAATTCATCAGCGCGGGGGATTTTGACCTCTGCTGGCGGCCCGCGGATATGACCGCTCCCCCCCAGGACGTGACGGAGCCGTTTATCCAGATGCTGAACGATAAAAAAATCTTTGCCATCGAGAAATCTCTCCGGTTGCTCACTGACAAATCGCGCACCGGATTCGTGCCTCTGGAACGTTACGACGTGGACATCGAGTTGTTGCGCGGATTTCCGTCGGACGTCTGCCGGCGCTGGTGTGTGGCTCCCTTCGACAAGATGAGCAAGGCCATCCTGGTGGCCACCGCCAATCCCTTTAACCAACAGGCGGCCAAGGAACTGTCCGAGGCGACCTCCCTTCGGCTGTTATGGTACCTCGTCATGCCGTCGGAACTGATGACCCTCGTCCGCAAAGCATTCCGTTGATCCTATGGCCAAAGTTAAATCATTCGGAGAACGCATCGCCGACGCCCTCGTCGAGGACGGACTTCTCAGTGCCGGCCAGGTCGAAGAGTTGCTCGAGAAGCAGAAAAAAGAAGGCGCCCGCCTGGTCAAACTCATCATCGAAAAATCCTATGTCAGCGAGCAGGATCTCTCCGTTTGCATGGGACGCGTCCTCAACGTGCCGCCCATCAATCTGGCCCGGGTGAATATTCCCGAAGAAATCGCTGACCTGCTCCCGCGCGAAACCGAGCACAACCACAAGGTCGTTCCCGTCTCGCGGCTTGAAAATAAGCTCTTTTTGGCCATGGCCGATCCGTTGAATGTCCTCGCGCTCGATGACGTAAAACGGATCACGAAAATGGAGATCGCCCCGTTGATCTCATCGGAAAAAAGCATCACCGACAAGCTCGCCGCGCTTGACGCCGCCAAGGGCGGCTCCATGGAAGACATCATCCTGGACGCCCAGAAAAAGCAGGATGAAGAGGACGCCGACTCGATTGAGACCGTCAAGGAAGGGATCGAAGAAGTCAATCTTGACCAACTCGCTGCTTCCAGCGAAGAAGCCCCGGTCATCAAATTGGCCAATCTGATCATCGTCCAGGCCATCAAAGACCGGGCCAGCGACGTGCATCTGGAGCCGTTCGAACGGACCATGCGCTTGCGCTATCGCGTTGACGGAGGTCTTTTGGACGCCACGCCGCCTCCCAAGCAGATGCAGCTCGCCTTGGCGTCCCGTTTCAAAATCATGTCGAGCCTCGATATCGCGGAACGCCGCCTGCCGCAGGACGGCCGCATGAGAGTCAAGGTCGGCGGTAAGGATTACGATTTGCGCGTTTCCGTGTTGCCGACGGTTCATGGAGAAAAAATCGTCTTGCGCGTCCTTGATAAATCGAATCTCTCCGCCAGCCTGGACAAGCTGGGCCTCGACATGGACACGTTTAAACAATTCAAGTTCGCCATCGACGCCCCACACGGCCTCATCCTCGTCACCGGACCAACCGGTTCCGGCAAAACCACCACGCTCTACTCCGCGCTGAACGAGCTGAATAATCCCCAATGGAACATCGTTACCGTCGAAGACCCGGTGGAATTCCAGATCCCCGGCATCAATCAGGTGCCCACCAAAAAGGAAATCGGCCTGACCTTTGCCAACGCCCTTCGCTCCATTTTGCGCCAGGACCCGGACATCATCATGATCGGTGAAATCCGTGACACCGAAACGGCCGAAATCGCCATCGAAGCCGCCCTCACCGGCCACCAGGTGCTTTCCACCATGCATTGCAATGACGCCCCGGGCGCCATTGCGCGTCTCGATGATATGGGCATAGCGCCGTTTTTGATTTCTTCGTCCGCCATCTTGTCCTGCGCGCAACGCCTCATCCGCCGCATCTGTCCCCACTGCAAAGAGCAGGTGACTTATCCGCCAAAAATGTTCGAGGACCTGGGAATTGACCCGTCCACTTTTCAAGGCGTACAGCTTTATCGCGGGCGCGGCTGCGAACGCTGCAAAAATTCCGGCTACGCCGGCCGTATGGCCATCATCGAGGCGATGACCATCTCCGACCAGATCCGCAAATTGATCATCGCCCGCGCCAGTACCCGCGAAATGGGCAAGGTGGCGGTCAAAGAAGGCATGCACACGCTCCGCATGGCGGGGTTGGACCGCGCGCGCGAGGGGATTTCCACCCTGGAACAAGTGCTCCTCATCACTTCCGCGCATTAAATCATTACGGAGGACTTAGAATCTTGCTTTGCGGTATTTCGCCGGGCTGGGGCGCGGAAGACATCCAGGGAGGCAATTGCGGTTTCCATTCCGGCGCCATCGGCGTCGTCTGGGGCTGAATCAACCCTGGCAGCGGCTTGATGCCTTCCGGCAGATGAAATCCATTCGTCAATGGGGTGAATGATTCGCCAATCGGATACGTCTGGGGTGTCGCCTGCGGAGTCGCCAATAAAGGCGCCAACCCCGGCTGCGACCGTGGCAGATTTTCGTTCGGCCATGCCCCCCCCGCTGGAGGCGGGGAATGGGGCGAAATCAATTTTTGAAAAGCTTCGTTCTCAGCGATTTGCTCCAGAGTGGGCGGGGGCGCCACCGTCGATGGCCGGGACCCGAAACCAAACAACATATTGCCACCGTCCGGGTGTGTCTGGTCCGGCTGCACGTTTCCCAGTATCTGTGAAAAAAATGAATTTGCCGTCGGTGCTGCCGAACCGAACACCGAAACTGTGGCAGCGGCGGAATTTGAGTCGCTGGCCGGCAGGCCCCATTCCATTAAATTAACCATGCCGTTGGTCGCGGCCATTTGTTGCCTCTCGATAAACCGTTCTGCCGCTGTCTCATTTCCGGTGAGGCCGTTGGCATCACCCTCGGGGAGACCCATGATCTTTTCGGGCGTGGGAACCCCCAATATTTCTTCCGGCGTCAACAGTGCCCAGTTCTCTTTGTCATCGAGCTGCCGTTGCATTTTCGCAACATCCTGCCGCGAAGGCAACGGCGGCGCCGGCATCGTGTTTGGCGCGGGAACTTCATTAAATAATGAGCCGCCCCCCGCATTGACCCCGGTTGGTATTTCCGGCGCTTGAGCCGCCAGCGAGGGCACGTTGGTGTCGGTGTCCCCCGTATCTGGCGATGAAAACAAAATCGGTTGTCCTTCTTGCGCGATGACTTGCACAGGGACTAAGAACGCCATTCCGGCTGCCGCGGCAACCAGCAACCTGCGCCCCAATCTGAATAATAATAAATTCATCTTCCAAAAAATAACGTTAATTCATTGGACGCCGCCCGTCAAAAACCATTCAATGGCCTTATTGTCTTTCATACTCCCCTTTTCGCAGCTTCTTCAGCACGGTGAACCCGGCCTTTTTTGCATCTGAAACCGAGACCGGCTTGAGCTTCTGCGGCGTGCTGAAGCTGGAAATGATCTTGCGGACAGGCTTTTTACAGGCCGGACATTTCTCCAGCGGCGGCGCGGAGAGCGGACGGTTTAGCGTGAATCTTCCCCCGCAGACCTTGCAGTCACCTTCGCATAACTCGTATTCATAAAGCGGCATATTACAGTCTTGATTTTAAAAGGCTGATTGTCGAATGAAAATTGATTAGGAGATTGCCTCGTGACAAACGTCATCAAGACCCGGCTGCCCGCGTATTTTTCTTGACCGCGGAATGGCGGCATTTATCTGCGGATTGACACACTCCATTCTCGCAGTCTTGTTTGGGCAATTTCAATTTGCTCCGCGCTGAATGCGGGGTTTTCCCCGATCTTTTTGACAATCTTTTCCGTCCGATGGATATCGCCGGCGCGCAATGCGTAGATTTCAGCCACCTTCAATTGTGCATCAAAATTCCCCGGCTCATCCGCCGCCGCGCGCTCGACCATCTCGATCGCCGTGCCGAGATAACCGGCGGCGACCAGTTCTTCGGGCGATTCGGGCAGGATTTCTGCCGCCGGCGCCACTTTCTTTCGGCCCCACTCCTGGATTGAGCGCGAGGCATATTCAATATGCGAATTGGAAATATGCGGCTGCTTTTCCAATCTCCGAAGAACTTCCATCGCTTTGTCGCTGCGACGAAAATCCTGCGCATAAATGCGCATCAACATCAAGGCGGCATCCACATTCGACGGATTTTCCGCTAGTAACGATTTCAGAATCGCTTCCGCATCATCGAACTTTCCTTCCACGTGAAAACGATGCGCTTCAGCAAGTGGCGGGAGTTTTTGGGAGCTTTCCTGCGGTATGCCTGCGCGCTCCAGCAGCGTTTCCAACGCGAGAATATTTGCGCCATCAGATGCCTTGAGCGTTTCGGCTAATTCGAGCGCCTCCTCGCGTTGCCCATGGCGCAGCAGTTCGGCCACTCTCTCCATATTGCGAACGCTTTCATGCGGATCAAATTCGCGCGTGGTGCCGGTCGCTCCCGTAAAGACTTGGAATCCATGCGAAAATAATTCAGCGATGCACCATGCCCAGGTGAGCGCAAGCAAAGCAACTACGCCAAACACAATGGGTAGTGAAGTTATCTTGCCCGGCAAAGCGAGCAGGATCAAAAGAAGAAAAAAAGTGAAGCCGCAACGAATGCCTCTTCGGATTTGATCCTTCCTGGCATTGTCCCCCGAAAGGTTTGAATCGTATCCGCTCAACCACCATGTCACCACGCCAATGAACGCAAGCATTACGATGTCCGAAATGATTCTCAAACAAATGACCAGTTGTTATCCACCGGTTATTTCTTCAAAAACGCGGTAAACAAATCTATCGGCAACGGCAGGAAGGTCGTTGTGTTTCGGTCGCTGGCCATCTCGCGCATCGTTTGGAGGTAGCGCAACTGCAGCGCCATCGGCTCCTTGGCGAGCACAGCGGCGGCCTGCGCCATTTTTTCGGAGGCCTGATATTCGCCTTCGGCATTCACGATTTTCGCGCGGCGCTCGCGTTCGGCTTCCGCCTGCTTGGCCATCGCCCGTTTCATGCTGTCCGGCAGCGACACGTCTTTGATTTCTACAGCCGTCACCTTGATTCCCCAAGGCTCGGTCTGGCTGTCGATGATCGTTTGTAATTTCTGATTGATGATGTCGCGTTGAGAAAGCAATTCATCCAGAGCGGATTGCCCCAGCACGCTCCGCAAGGTCGTCTGTGCAATGAGCGAAGTCGCCCGCCAATAATTTTCCACCTTCACCACGGCGGCATTCGGATCCACGATGCGAAAATAGATCACGGCGTCCACCGTGGCCGGGACATTGTCACGCGTCATGATTTCCTGCTTGGGCACGTCGATGGTCACCACGCGCAAATCCATCCGCACGATGCGGTCCACGATGGGAATCAGGAAAATCACGCCAGGCCCTTTGGCGGCGATGAGTTTGCCAAGCCGGAAAATGACGCCGCGCTCGTACTCCCTCAAAATTTTGACGGCCGAGGTTAAAATAAAAATCCCGACCACGAAGAGCGGGATGATGATGGCCATTGCGCCGGTGAGGAGGTGTTGTGTTGCATCGTCCATAGTTTTAGGTGTTTTTTGGTTTAACTTTCAATATCAGCCCTTCAATCCCGATGATTTCCACGTTTTGCCCGGCTTCCACCGGTGTTTCGCTGACCGCACTCCACAGTTCGCCCTCGACAAATACATTGCCGCCCCTGGTGTCAATCGGGGACTTCGCCGCCACGGTTTTGCCGATCATTGTTTCCGGGCCGGTGCTCTTGGGCAAAAACTGCGCGCGAATGCCTTTGCCAACAAAGAACACAAAGAACGCCGCGGTGATGAGCGTGACTGATATCGCCCAGGTCATGGGCAATTGATACACCTTCGGCTCATGGTTGAACAGCATCAATACGCCCAGGAAAAATGCGATGATCCCGCCGCCGGTCAATACCCCGTGCGTGGGCGCAAAAATATCGATGATAAAGAGCGTCACAGCCAGAAGCATCAAGGCCACCCCCGCGACGTTCAACGGCAACGTGGCCGACATGTAGAGCAGGAGGATGATCGCCAGGACCCCCGCAACGCCTGGAAGGATTGCCCCGGGATGGCTCAACTCCGCGATGATGCCGTACATCGCCACCAGCATCAGCAGCATCATCACTTCCGGTTGCCAGAACATTTGAAAAAAATCTTCGCCCAGGCTCATCGGGATTTCCACAACTTGCGCGTTGGCTGTGTGCAAGGTTTTGTCGCCAATTTTTCTGCCGTTCAGTTGTTGCAGCAAATCGGGGACGTTCGTCGCAATCAAGTCAATGACCTTCATTTGCAAGGCTTCTTTCGAGGTGAGCACCTTGCTGTCCCTGACGGACGACACCGCCCATTCACCATTGCGGTGTCGTTTCTCCGCAATGGTTTGGATGAGTTTGGCGTAAGCGTTCCCGACTTTCTGCATCATGATGCTGTTGGTGGTTTCATCCTCGTTGCCCATATCAACCGGATGCGCCGCGCCGATAATGGTATTCGGCGCCATGGCTGCGACATCCGCCGCCAGGGTAATATAAGTGCCGGCGCTGCCCGCCATCGCGCCTTCCGGCGAAACATAGACCACTGTCGGGATGCGCGATGAATAAAAGTCTTCGACGATGCCATTCATGGATGCGGCCAGGCCGCCAGGCGTGTCCAACTGGATGATGAGGCACTCGTCGTTTTGGTTCGCCGCGGTGTCGAGGGCGCGGGAGATGTAATTGGCTGTGGCCGGGCCAATGGCGCCATTGATTTTAATCAACCCCACCTGCGCGGCCTGAAGGGCCACTGTGCAAAAAACCACCGCGATGGAAATCCAACGCTTCATACATTTCCCGATGACTCAAGGTAACAAATGGAACGCCGGGTGTAAAACGATTTAGGACAGCGCCTGATCAGCTGCGCCGAAAGGGGCGCATCTTGACACTGTCCTTGGTAGGGACGGCGCGCTGCGCCGTCCGCGCCGCGTCCAGCGGCGCAACCGTATGTGTAAACATTAGACATTCGTTCCGCCTCGCTTCCGCCTCCGCGGCGCGCCATAGCGCCGCTACGGCGCGACGGCGGCTGCGCGGGCGGGGACATCGCAGCGCGATGTCCCTACCAAATCAAGGACAGTGTCAAGATGTGCCCCGGATGAAGGGATCATCCGTCCCAACGGGACGACTGACCTTGATTTGAAAAATTACAGCCGCCCCTGTGCGGGAATGGCGCTTGGTAAAAAAAGCGAAACTTTGGCGCACAATGACATGCGACAACGTCGTCTTTAGCGCCGTAGGCGCGACATATTTGTAGAACCGAACGTTTGTAAATTTTGAGCTCCGTAGGAGCGGCATCTTCTGTCTCTGAAGTTGCTGTACCTGAATAAGTTATAATTTTAATCTCTTGTTCAATCTGCCAGGTCACAACGCGGCGGTGCGCACCTGCTTCACATTCCGCGAGCAGACCGTCCTGTTGGAGGAAGTCATCGAAGCTTGAGCCGATATGCGCTTTTTTCATGGCGTTATTGTAGCATACGCAGAGGGGTTTTCGCCAGTGCCGAGTCGTCCGACGGAGTCTTCAACTGGCCGATAAATTATGAAAATGAAACAAGGCATCAAGGCGATGGGCGATCAATCAGCCAGATACGTTGGCCGCTCCCGGAGTGCGACCGCCCCCGGTCGCAGCAACGTCCGCACGATCGAGGACGTCCGAATTTTCCATCGCCCCACGTGCGCTCCACGCCGCTGCGCCCGAGGACCGGCGCACTCCGGTGACGCCATGAACTGGGTCGTGTTCTTCATCCTTTGGATCTGTGATTTCTTGATAAAGCCGTGCAAGAGAATCATCTGTCCGGCGTCTGTTGTGAACATAATTCGCGCGATGCCATCTCGACAGTCGCGGGATTTATTTCACCGCCCAAATCTTTCCGCCATCGCCACCGCTTTGCGCATGGCCATGGATTTATTGATCGTTTCCTGGAATTCACCATCGGCAGTCGAGTCATTCACCCAACCGCCACCAGCCTGCACATAAGCTTTGCCGTCTTTGACCAGCGCAGTGCGGAGGGTGATGCAGGTGTCGAGGTTTCCGTTGAATGAAAAATATCCCACGCAACCGGCATACGGCCCGCGCGCGGTCTGTTCCAGTTGGGAAATGATCTGCATGGCGCGAATTTTCGGCGCGCCGCTCACCGTGCCTGCCGGGAAGGTGGCGCGCATCAGGTCGTAAGGCGTCTTGTCGGCGGACAATTTTCCCTCCACCTGCGTCACGATGTGCATCACATGGCTGTAACGCTCGATCACCATCAGTTCCTTCACCGACACGCTGCCAAAATCGCAGACGCGCCCAATATCATTGCGCGCCAGATCCACAAGCATGACATGCTCGGCGCGTTCCTTGGGGTCGGCGAGCAATTCCTTCTCCAGCGCCAAGTCCTCCTCTTCGTTTTTCCCCCGGCGGCGCGTTCCCGCGATGGGACGGATCTCCACCCTGCCCTCTTCGCAGCGAACGTGGATTTCCGGCGAAGCGCCGACTAGCGAAAACCCATCCAGCTCCAGCAAAAACATGTATGGCGACGGGTTGATGGAACGCACCGCCCGATAAATATCGAGCGGCGACGCCTTCACCGGCGCGGAGAAACGCTGCGAACCGACGACCTGGATGATGTCGCCGTCATGGATGTATTTTTTGGCGGTCTCGACGTTGGCGAAAAACTTTTCCTGCGTCTGGTTGGATTTGAATTCGACACTGGGGATGTCACTCATCACTGCGACGGCATCGTATTTGCTCGGCTGTTCGAGCAGCGAAACAATGCGGTCGATCTCGCTCGTGGCATTTTCGTAAGCGTCCGCCGGGCTTTCGGCTTCATCCAGGACGGCGTTAACCAGGACGGTGATGGTCTGTGCAACGCGATCAAAAACCAAGAGTTCATCCGCGATCAGAAAATACATGACGGGCGTGTTCAACTCGTCCACTGGCGGACGCGGTACGACCGGCTCAACGTCATGGATGAATTCGTAACCGATGAACCCAACGGCGCCTCCCGTAAAGCGGGGGAGATTTGGTAAAGCGACGGCGCGATACTTTTTCATCACCCGCTCGACGATTTCCAGGCCATCTTTCACGTCCTTGCCCACGGCAAATGTTTCCATGACTTTTCCATTTTCGATCACCTCGACGGTATTTCCTGTTTGCTTGATGACCGCGCGCGGATTGCAGCCGACAAATGAATAGCGCCCGATATGTTCGCCGCCTTCCACCGATTCGAACAAAAACGATTCCCCCTGCCCGCGAATCTTAAGATAAGCTGAGAGTGGCGTCTCAAAATCCGCAAGAATGCGGCGCGTCACGGGGATCAGATTTCCCCGCGCCGCCAGCTTTTGAAATTCATCAAGGGATGGTGAATGCATACCGCGTTAGAATGGCGAGTTTTGGGCGAGGAAACAAACAATTTGCGAGCGAGGACGAAAGATTAGGCAAATTGTAGCCATCCCGATTCCAAACCCATTCTGGCAATCCATTCATTTAATGCTGCACGATCCAATTGCTCTCCGGAGATGGCAAGAATAGCGCGAATGTCGCGGAGATGCTTTTCCGAACCTCCTTCGCGAAAATACTCCAGTTTGCGTACGATGACATATTCCGGCGGGGCGAGGATGATTTTCTCGCCTTCGAATTCAACTTCGCGCTTATTTCGAAAGGCCCAGGCGTTAAATTCATCACGCCCGACTGGATATAAATCAGCGTTAAATGAGGTGTCCGCATGAATCATATTGAACTGTCCTTTGGCCGGTCGTGCGATTTCAGCGGCGATGACTTCTTGCGGTGGAACGTAGAATTCCGGCGGCGGAAAAATTTTTCTCAAGCACTCAATGTCTGTCATTCGAAGAAAAACCACTAAATCCACATCGTGCGTTACTCGTGGCTCACCATAAAAAATTGAAGCAACACTGCCACTGACTATATAACGGATTCCCGCATGGTTCAGGGGACGAACAAATAATAGAAACAGTTCAGGTTCGGGCATGGCTGAAGATCCGGCGCACCTCTTCATTGACACGCTGCTCCGACCATTCAGGATGCTGGTGGCGCAATCCTGCTGCTTTCATTTTTCGTGCTGACCAATACAGTTGCTCGGCCAGCCGCAATCGCCGCGCTCCAGTCATGGCGCGCAACGCTGCAAACTGTTCCGGGCTGGTTTGTTCATCCGCAAGCACAAATAGACAATGCGCCAGAAAAAGGGTTCCCGCAAGCTATGATCACCATGAGAAATTTTGAACAAAAAAACAAAAACAATTTGCGCGGCGCTTTACGGCATCTGTTCCCCCTGGATGGGATTTGCCCCACTTGTGTCGTCTAAATTTTCATTTCCAGAACTTCCAGCAAGGTCGCGTTGGTCTTGCTGACGCCATTGACTGGCAACGTCCATTGCTTTTGTAACCATGCGCGCTTCAAATATACTTCTCAAACAAACTTCGTAAGATTTCATGGCTGCCAATAATGCGCCTCGACGTTATTAATTTTTTGACGATTTGCCGGGTGGCAGGCGGCGTTCGATGCGGAGCAGGATGTTTTCCAATTGCAACATCAATTTTTCACGCTCAAGTTTTTCGCGGTCGCTGAGGCGTTGAAGTTCGAAGGACAGGCTTTCCACGTTTTCTGCCAGCTCATGAATTTCGTGACGGAGTTGCTTGATGGCTTCTTTGTTTTCCCGCGTGTCGCGGGCGAGAAACAGAAGATTGGCAACCAGTTCAGTTAGCTGCTTGAACATGGCGCAGGTTTTCCCGGATGCGTTCCAACTTTTTGCGAGTGGAAATTTGCAGCCGGCGGATTTCAGCATCATCGGCTTTGTTGGCCCGATGAAGCATTGTCAACTCCCGCAAACTCGCGCGAATGTACGTGCCGAACCTGGCTTCTTCCGCGCCATTTTCTAAAATAATGGCTTCTTTCAATTTCATGCTTGAATTTTAATCAGAATCAGATTAAGCGCAATTTGTTTTTGCCGGCGATTGCCTATTTCTTCTTGTAAATCTCTTCCGGCTTTTGCAATTGTGCTTCGGTGACCTTGACCTTATCGCCGTCAACGGACCTGAAAAAGCAGGATTGATATCCCTCATGACACGCCGCGCCGACCTGTTCGACCTGAATGAGCAACACGTCGCCATCGCAATCGAACGCAATGTCCTTGACCGTTTGCGTATGGCCGCTTTCCTCGCCTTTCATCCAGAATTTTTGGCGTGAACGGCTCCAGAAATGCGTCTTGCCAGTGGCCACCGTCTTCTCCAATGACGCGCGGTTCATCCATGCAAACATCAACACGCGTTTGGTTTTCTCTTCCTGGATGATTACCGGAATCAAACCATTCGCGTCAAATTTCAATTGGTCGTAAAAACTCATCCCAACTAAAATGCAGAATGCCGGATGAAGAATGAAGAAAAATCGCGTATGCAGGCATCTTGATACTGTTCTTAATTTGGTAGGGACATCGCGCTGCGATGTCCCCGCCCGCGTAACAGCGGGCGGAACGAATGGCGCGAGTACGCGCGAATCATACCTCACGTTGCGCCGCTGCACGCGGCGCGGACGGCGCAACGCGCCGTCCCTACCAACAGTGCTAGGATGCGCCTGCGGTCTCGCCGACAATCAATCCTGCCCCGGCGGCGGGCGCGGAGCGGGCGGCGTGACCTCAAGATTATTCAGCAAATTCGTGGGATTCACCGGCGGATTGGTCGCTTGAACCGGGACCATCGCGGACGGAGCCGGGGGGCCATTCGTCAGAACGCTCTCTTCATTCGTGGAAATCTTCGATTCATTAGTCGTGGCGACTGACTGTGCGGGAATGTTTATGCCGGTCAGAGTATTTGGCGGGGCATTGGTCTGCGGATGTTCCTTGGCGGTGATATTGCGCTCTATCCGGTTTTTGAGGTCGTTGTACATCGAGTTCGTCACCACCACCAATTGCGCGCGGGCTTCTTCGTAACGCCCGGCGAGATATTTAATGCGCGCGAGATGGATGAAAACCCCTTCCCGTTCCTCGTCCGTCTGCGCGGCCCTCAGCGCATTGGTCCAGGCCACGAGCGCCTCGTCGGTTCGGAGCGGTTTGATGGCGTAATAGCTTTCAGCGTAGTCCGTGGCCAATGCGAAATCAGCCGGGGCCAGTTGAATGGCCTTCCGATAGAGCGCCAATGACTTGTCAAAAACCTGCGGCTCCGTGATCTGATAAAATCCCATCGCATCCCGCCGAAAGACGTACACCGCGGTGGCAAGATTTTCATAATAAACCGGCTCGGTCGGGTCCAGGTCGATCGCCCTTTGGTAGTGGATGAACGCATTGGTGATCTGGCCGTATTCACCTTCATAATTCGCCAGATCATTCCACGCGGCGGGATTTTTGGGGTCCAATTTGCTCGCAGTCGTATATTCCGCCGCCGCCAGGTCTTCTTTCCCCATTTCGTCCAGAAAACTGCCGTATGCCAGATGGCCCGGCGCGTCATCGGGATATCGCTTCAAAAAATCCTCGTATTTTTGCCGCATCCCATCCAGGCGGTCATTGATCCGTTTGTTCAACTCATCCCGGGAAACACCGCCGCCCTTGGCACTCTCGGCGGCGTTGGTGCGGATCCAACCGTCCACTTCATCCATCGTCGCGTCGTCGTCGGCCATCAATTGGTCCAATTCCGTTTCCGCCGGCGTATTCGTTCCCCCAACCTCGACTGACGGAGCCGGCCCATCCAAATTAGTTTGGGCCGAAAGCCGGCCAACGGCCAGCATCGCGCCAAGTAGCCCGACGTAAAAGTGGTTCACGCGGACAGGTTATCTGTCCGCGCGCACCGAGTCGAGAACGCACACAATTTCAAGCGACCTGCCGCGTCATGTTTTCGCCGCCAAACGGATTCGGCTCGCGCAGGTTGCAATCAGGGTCGTCACGCCATTCGCCATCCACCATGAAACGGTAGTGATGGACCCCCGCCGGCAGTTCCACCTTGGCCTTCCACACCCCTTCCGGGTCCTTCTGGAGCGCAATCGGATGCTGCTGCCATTGGGTGAAATCACCGACCAATTGGACGGTCATCGCCCCGGGTGAACGCAGTGAAAAAGTTTGCAGATGGCCTTTTCCGTTGCCGGTGCTTTTTGATTCAGTGCTGGTACTTTTTAATGTCATTTTCTTTGCCATAATTCATTTCCTTTCAGGCTTTTACAGCCCATAAAAACTTGCTCACTTTTTAGACAATGCAAACAGGGGAACATTCAAAAAAATCGAAACACGTGCCATTGCGTTACCTCCATTCCCGTGAATAAACGAAAACTATCCATGCGATAAAGATTTGGGGAGCACACGCGCCCCGCGTGTCGTGTTCGGCGCCTCGCCGAACACTCGGAGCGCGCCGGGACCATACTATTTTGTGTGCCTTCCGTGCGGACGTTCCAGTCGGCGCGACACCGACTGCTGCAGCCGGGACGGCCGCACTCCCCGGTTTAACTCCATCGTTCCCGTCGATTAAAACGTCACAGCGGCTTCGGCGCCGAAAAATGGCCCGGCTCTTTTGGCCGCTCCACCAAATGCAGCAAATTCCCCTCGCAATCCTTGAAAAACAAGACGGTTCCGCCCCCGGCCGCCGGGCGAGAATCTTCCGAAAAGACCACCCCGCGCTTTTCCAATTCGGCTTTCGCCGAAGCGATCGAATCGATCCGCAACGCGATATGGCGGAACCCGGCCAGCTTATTGTTGCCGCGATTTTCCGGCGCGCCCTCGGCCGCATAGATTTCAAACCAACCTCCGCCCGGCAAGGCGATCAGGCACGTCGGCGGATTTTGGCCGTTGTTAAAAAGTTCGCGCGCGCCGAGCACACGCAGGTACCAATTTTTCAACGCAACCGGATCGGTCGAAGGAATGGCGATATGTTCAATGGCAATGTTCATCACTTAACTGTAGCAGCCGACGTGAGTCGGCTCCATATCTTTGCGCTTTTGTCGTACTACTGAATGCCAATCCGATAAAAATACGGCACACTATTCGTGGCAGCGGTATCTGTGAAACTAGTCGTTCCCACATGGCCCACGATATTACTTTGGATGGAGGAAAACGGCATCGTCAGGTCTGAGCTTCGTTGCAAAATATAGGCAATATTGGTAACGCTTTGCCAGGTCACGGTGACGCCGGTAGCATTATTCGTTGCCGTCGGCACCGACATGGCCAGAACCGATGCAGAATTGGTCGGATTCAATTCTGCGATACTTTTCTGCCAATTGGGCATGCCGGTGCCGTCCAAATCCAAATAATCCACCGAGCCATCCGTGGGCAGACCATATTGCTGCGCCCAGGCGTAGGAAAGAATGGATGACGGATTTTGATATTCATAAGCACCCATGTCCACCGTACCCCCCGAGATGCGCGGATTGCCGACGAGGTCATTGGTGGTTGAAACATAAAGATTATCGCCGGAATTGATGCAGGGGGAATTGGATGCCAGTTCATAATCGCCGGCGGTGGGGTTCACAAAGGCCGGGTCATTAGTAATATTGCCAGAACCGGGAGAGTATGGGGTGGTATCGCAATCAAAGAACTCGGTGTCTGGTGAATAATTTATCAGATCAGGAAGATTGTCCAAAATCGAATTGTCATAAACAATGGAATCATAAAGGGTGCATTCATCGACCCCACCATCAAAGGGGGCGCTATTACTGACCACAGTGCAATTGTAAAGAGTGCTAAAATATGCCCCGCCGCCGCCAGAATCATAACGCGCAGCTATGCTATTCCCTACCAACAAGCAATTGTAAAGGGTGGCACTGCCTGCCCCACCCATTGTATTATTGGTCAAAATGCATCCATACAATATTCCTCCCGCCGCGCCACCACTGTTTCCAAAGAACAGACATTGATAATTTGTCGAGGTTGAGGTTCCACCATATAAATTACTGATGATGTCACAGTTATAAAGGATGCTGTTCTCTGCGCCGAAGCTTAGATTGTTGGCAATCGTGCAATTGGATAGTGTTCCCCCATAAATAACTGATCCGATCACAAGAGCGGCTCCATTATTCGTAACAATACAGTTGACCAGATTGGCCATTGCCGCCGCCGCGCCATGTGATGCCGACATATAATTACTTGCCAGAACACTGTCATAAATTGTTCCTCCATAATCTCCCCCTCCCGAAAACACTGCGGTGCAGCCATTGGAAGGAACGCTACCATTGGCATAGGGGAAATAGCTGCCGCCAAAGACACAATTAGAAACCACCCCACTGGCCTCGCACCAAGCGCCTCCACCACTCTGATTGGTGATTGAGTTGCCAGAACCTGTCGCCATCCCATTCACCAGGCTGAAACCACTCACGAACGCATTGGTACCGACATAGACACAACGGGCTTGCGCTCCGCCGACGATCGCTGTTTTTGTTGGCCCCGAAACAGCGATCAGGGAAATGGCATTGGCCATTGCCACGCGATTGGATGCGCCGTAAACCATTGCGCCGCTAAATTTATAAATGCCATTGGTGACCAGTACTGTATCACCCGATCGAGTCAAATTAACCGCGTCTTGGATGTTTGTCGCCGCCGTGGCCCAATTGGTGTAGGGCGGAACGGAATCTGTGCTGCTGACGGCGACATAATACGTCGTGGCCCAAACGTTGAGGGTGAAGATGCCTGTGATGAGAACTGAAACCATCAATCTAGCTCTTTTGTTTTTCATAGAATTCAAATATGTTTCTAACCATAGCTCGTAGTCCGTCAGTGGATTCTTTCAAAATGTTATAGGGTTGAACAACTATAAGCTTTTTTTATGATTAATATTTTCCATTAAAGAATGCTTAATTTTTAACACCGCATTCGATTCAGGCTTGAAAGTCACGCGCAAGTAATAAACTTCACACATTGAGATCCTGAATCGGCATGGCAGACCGTACTACGACCTCGCCAATATTTGCAATTCACTTCGGCTGTCGTTTTTGTATTCTGCACGAAAAGGGGTCAGTTAATGATATTGTAATGTATATGATTGACGACTGTCGCGGGGCGAGCAAAACAGGAGAAGTTTTCTATTAATATGACAATATTATTAACTGACCCGAATGGCACTTAGTTAAGACCCAATAAATTTGAGTTTCCTTGGCAAATGACGAAAATACGACGATTTCAGTTTGCTAAACGCTCGCAAATCCCCTGCAAAGGCGAGGTGTTCCTCGGCCGGGAGTGAACTCAGCATCTGAATGCCTGTCCGAATCCGGAATCTCAAGGCTTGTTTGTAAGTAACTATAAATAAGAGATTTGCTCCTTATCTAAGGGCCATTCTTAACTGACCCCTTTTCGAGGCACATCCTCTGAGCGATGCAGTCAGTTTTGGGGAGCACACGCGCCCCGCGTGTCGTGTTCGGCGCCTCGCCGAACACTCGGAGCGCGCCGGGACCATACTATTTTGTGTGCCTTCCGTGCGGACGTTCCAGTCGGCGCGACACCGACTGCTGCAGCCGGGACGGCCGCACTCCCCAGTTTAACTGCATCGTTCCGGTCGATTAAAACGTCACAGCGGCTTCGGCGCCGAAAAATGGCCCGGCTCTTTTGGCCGCTCCACCAAATGCAGCAAATTCCCCTCGCAATCCTTGAAAAACAAGACGGTTCCGCCCCCGGCCGCCGGGCGAGAATCTTCCGAAAAGACCACCCCGCGCTTTTCCAATTCGGCTTTCGCCGAAGCGATCGAATCGATCCGCAACGCGATATGGCGGAACCCGGCCAGCTTATTGTTGCCGCGATTTTCCGGCGCGCCCTCGGCCGCATAGATTTCAAACCAACCTCCGCCCGGCAAGGCGATCAGGCACGTCGGCGGATTTTGGCCGTTGTTAAAAAGTTCGCGCGCGCCGAGCACACGCAGGTACCAATTTTTCAACGCAACCGGATCGGTCGAAGGAATGGCGATATGTTCAATGGCAATGTTCATCACTTAACTGTAGCAGCCGACGTGAGTCGGCTCCATATCTTTGCGCTTTTGTCGTACTACTGAATGCCAATCCGATAAAAATACGGCACACTATTCGTGGCAGCGGTATCTGTGAAACTAGTCGTTCCCACATGGCCCACGATATTACTTTGGATGGAGGAAAACGGCATCGTCAGGTCTGAGCTTCGTTGCAAAATATAGGCAATATTGGTAACGCTTTGCCAGGTCACGGTGACGCCGGTAGCATTATTCGTTGCCGTCGGCACCGACATGGCCAGAACCGATGCAGAATTGGTCGGATTCAATTCTGCGATACTTTTCTGCCAATTGGGCATGCCGGTGCCGTCCAAATCCAAATAATCCACCGAGCCATCCGTGGGCAGACCATATTGCTGCGCCCATGCGTAGGAGAGAATGGATGAAGGATTTTGATATTCATACGCACCCATGTCCACCCTGCCCCCGGAGATGCGCGGATTGCCGTCAAGGTCGTTGGTGGTGGAGACGTAAAGGTTATCGCCGGAGTTAATACATGGGGAATTGGAGGCCAATTCATAATCACCGGCGGCAGGATTCACAAAAGCCGGGTCATTGGTGATATTGCCCGGACCAGCCGCATGCGGAGTGCTGTCGCAATCAATCAAGGCGCCCGAATAGTTTGTGGCAGTGCCAACCCGATTCGCATTATTATAGATTATTGAATTGTAAGCTGTGCCAACAATGCCACCTCCCCCGTGAACCGCGCTATTGCCCACGACAGTGCAGTTATATAGCGTACTTGAATAGGCTCCCCCACCTATAACGCCGGAATAATTGCTGATCACCAAACAGTTGTAAAGAGTACACCGTGCAACGCCACCACCGTAAAACGCAGATGAATTGCTGGAAATTATGCAGTTATAAAGAGTGCTTAATTCGGCACCGGCGCCCATTGGATTTGGTTCAGTATCAGTACTTGGAATGAAATTGTTCGACAAAGTACAGTTATACAAAACACCACCGTACGCGCGCCGGCAAAATTGCCCGCAATAACACATCCATAATTCGTACAGTCAATGGTTCCGCCGATATCCTCATTGCTGGCGACTGTACAGTTATAAAGAGTGCTGCCATATACGCAATCGCTATTGTGGGCAATAAGGCAATTGGATGCCGTCCCTCCGTAAATAACAACAGAATCAAAAGTCAGGTTACTGATAACCTGACAGTTAACCAGATTTGCGGCTGCCGAAGCCTCTCCACCATTGTCCGCCGCTCTGTTGCCAATGAAAACACTGTTATAAATTGTACCGCCATAATCTCCAGCGCCAAGATTCACCGCCTCACACGCGGTAAAAACACAATTGGAAATGACCCCGCTGGCTTCACACCAAGCACCACCCCCGCTCTCCACTTTGATAGGGTCACCAGAAAAACCGCTTACACCAGTCAGGCTAAAACCGCTGACAAATGCATTGGTTCCGACATACGTACGCCCAGAAATCTCCGTGCTTTGCGGGCCGTCAACACTGATCAGGGAAATGGCATTGGTCAAGGCCACCCGATTGAATGCGCCATAGACGGTGGCACTACCATTTGTGTAAATGCCATCCCCCACTTCTACAACATCCCCTGACTGCGCGACTGCCACGGCGTCCTGAATATTCGTCGCCGCCGTACTCCAGTCGGCATAAGGCGAAACCGGGTTCGTGCCGTTGGCATCGACATAATACGTCGCAGCCCCGAGGCTGAAGGTGAAGAAACCCATGATTAAAGCCGAAAACGCAAACCAATGCCTAATGGTTTTCATAATCTGAATTCAATCGACATTATATTATTTGAAACGAACAGTCAATCCAAAATGTAAATCTTATCGTTTCAAGGTATCTCACTTTGTGTGTTCCCTTGTTGTTAAATCCCATTCCCGTAACTGACTACGGACTACTGGCTACTGACCAGTTCGATTTTGTTCCGGGGCAACAGTACGCTTTTCCATTTTTATGCTTAAATCACCCTGTGCGAAATATGCTAAAATATGTTTGTAGGAGTCGAGGTCACGAGACTCTGACTTCCACATCGCCTGTCAATGACCCTAAACTGCGGACTGAAGACCACGGACTACTTGCCGCGTCGAAGCACAGCGAAGACGGGTGGACTCCGGACTGGTATTCGTTTTTACCAAACGAACCCAAATCCGCCCGCATAGGCTGGCTGTTCTGCCCGAAAATCTGCATTTCTCTGCTCCCGTCCTGCGGGATGCGGATTCTTCCGTTGCGTCATCTTGCGCGAAATTGCGTAATCTTGCGTTTACTTAAACGCAACCCAACCCTCCGGCAAGAAATCAGTCGGACACGAATTGACGCGAATTGACGTGAATTGACGCGAATTGACGCGAACGTTTTGAAGCAAATTGAAGCGATTTGAAGTTTAACAAAAAAATGAAAAACCCTCCTTCCATCGAAGAAATCACCCCCCATGTGTCGATCTCGCCCCGGCCTGCGCTTCGCCAATATTTGCGATGCACTTCGGCTGTCGTTTTTGTATCCTGCACGTTTTATGAACACTGACTCTTTTCTTAAACAACGTCTCGTCTGCGTGGCGGTCATCGATAAACCGGAAGACGCGGTTCCCACAGCCGAAGCCTTGCTGGCCGGCGGATTAAACGTCATTGAAATTACCTTTCGCACCGCGGGCGCGGCCGATTCCATCGCGCGCATCCGCAAAAGTGTTCCGCAGATGATCGTCGGCGCGGGCACCCTGCTCTCTCCCGACCAGGTCAAACAGGCTGTGGATGCCGGCTCGCAATTCGGCGTCTCGCCCGGCCTGAGCGAGGCCGTTTCCAAAGCCGCGCATGAATACAAAATGCCGTTGTTCCCCGGCGTCATCACCCCGGGCGAAGTGATGCGCGCCATGGAACTGGGCTGGAAGCAATTGAAATTTTTCCCGTCAGAAACATTTGGCGGAGTGAAAGCCTTGAAAGCGCTCATTGGCCCCTTTGGCCATACCGGCGTGCAATTCGTCCCCACCGGCGGCATCACGGCGGTAAATTTGGCGGATTACCTCGCCATCAAACAAGTGGCGGCGATTGGCGGCTCGTGGATGGCCGACCGGAAATTGGTCGCCGAAAAATCCTGGGACAAAATCACCGCGCTCACCGCCGAGGCGATGAAAATCATTTCAACAGCGCAGGCTAAATAAACTTTTTCAATTAATTGGATGAAGGCTTTCTCTTCATTGAAAATTCTGCCGTCCCTAACGGGACTTGTTTCCATTTGCCCCATAAACCCGCAGTTGAAACTGCGGGTTATTGTCGGTCGCGCCAATGGCGCTGGCAAAAGACCAAAGACCGCCGATCCAAACCCCGCAGTTGAAACTGCGGGCTATTGCCGGTTGCGCCAATGGCGCTGGGAAAAGGCCAAAGGCCGGCAGACCATAGCCCACCGATTTATCGGTGGGTTCACGATTCAAATCCAACGAGTCCCACAGGGACGGCAGATCGAGAATTTTAAAATTTTACCCTGAAATGAACACCACGATTGAGCGGCTGGAACAGCAATTGGACAGTTTTGACGCCGGCCAACGCAAGGAGGCGTTGGAGCAACTTTGGGAAATGGCCAAGTCCAACAAGGTCGAACTTGCACAGCCCGGCACAGCGGCGAATCTCCACAGCCACACTTTTTTTTCCTACAACGCCTATGGCTATTCGCCGTCCAAGTTTGCCTGGCTGGCTCGCCAGCGCGGGCTGGTGGCGGCGGGCATCGTGGATTTCGACGTGTTGGATGCGCTGGAGGAGTTTTGGGCGGCGGGAAAACTCATCGGCTTGAAGCGCTGCGCTAGCCTCGAATCGCGCGCGTTCGTACCGGAATTTTCCACGCGGGTCATCAATTCGCCGGGCGAACCGGGCATCGCCTATCACATGGGGGTGGGGTTTCCCTGCGAGATCACGCATCCCCTGCTCTCGCAAATGCGCGACACCGCCGAGGCGCGCAATCGAGAGCTAGTCCGCCGCGTGAATGCTTTTCTCAAACCCGTTGAATTGGATTACGACAAAGACGTGCTGCCGCTCACGCCCAACGGCAACGCCACCGAGCGGCATATCTGCGAGGCTTATTCGAAAAAAGGCGACGCCAATTTCTGGAAAGAGAAGATCGGCGACCGGCCGGATGACCCGGCAAAATTCCAGGCGCTCATCCGGTCCAAGATGATGAAACGCGGCGGCCCCGGTTACGTCCAGCCGGACAAAGGCTCGTTCCCATTGATTTCCGAAATGAACCGATTCTCTTTGGATTCCGGCGCCATCCCGACCTTGACCTGGCTGGACGGCACAACCGAGGGCGAAAAGGCCATCGAAGAACTTTTTGAAACCGAGATGGCCAGCGGCGCGGCAGCGCTCGCGCTCATCCCCGACCGTAATTACACGCCGGGGGTGAAAGACGAAAAAGTCAAAAATCTTTATGACGTGATCGCCCTCGCTGAGAAACACGGCTTTCCCATTGTCATCGGTACGGAAATGAATGCGCCGGGAAATAAATTTGTGGATTCGTTCGAGACGGCGGAATTGAAACCCCTCGTGCCGGTTTTTCTGAAGGGCGCGCATATCACTTATGCGCATTCGGTCCTGCAACGCGGCAGCGGGCTTGGTTATTTGAGCAGTTGGGCGAAGAAAAACTTCAAGTCAGTGAGCCGGAAAAATGATTTTTACGAAAGGCTTGGCCGCGAACTTGCGCCCGCCTCAGAGGATTCTTTGAGCGGCCTGTCAACTGACGTGACACCGGAGGGCCTTTTTGCCAAAATTACCTGTTGAGACTCGAATAAATGAGTAATGATTTAATGGCTCTCATTAACACCCGGCTTGAGCCGGGTGTATGGTTCTACGCGCGCGAGAGCCGTTTCAACGGCTTCCCGGCATGGGGGAAACCGTTGAAACAGTTTTTATCGTCCTGGCCTGCGATCACCGGGCTGAAGCCCGGTGTTAATGAAATCGTGTTTCTCGTTGATGCGAGACTCAGTAAATAAGATTTTTATTTTGAAAAGAATTTATGAGTGTCATTCCTGAAAAACAGCGCGCGCTGCAACTGGTCGCTCCCGACCAGCTTCGCATCAATGAAAACAAACCGGTTTTCCAGCCGGGACCGCATCAGGTGCTCTGCCAGGTGGAGGTGTGCGGCTTGTGTTTTTCCGACCTGAAGCTGCTGAAACAATTTTCCGGCCACGCGCGGAAATCCGAGATCATCGCGGGGATTGCCCCGGACGCGCTGGCGCAGATGCCAAATTACGTGCCCGGCGAAAAGGCGGTTGTGCCCGGGCATGAAACCGTCGTGCGCATCGCGAAGGTTGGACCGGAAGTGAAGCGGTTTAAAGTCGGTCAACGCTATCTGGTGCAGACGGACTATCGCTGGCTGCCGACGAAGAACTCCAATTCGGCGTTTGGCTATAATTTTGAAGGCGCCCTCCAGGAATTTGTGCTGGTGGATGAGCGCGTCATCACGGCGCCGGACGGCGAATCCATGTTCATCCCTGCGCCGGAAGATTTAGCCGCATCGGCCATCGCGTTGTGCGAACCGTGGGCGTGCGTCGAGGACGCCTACGTCGAGAAGCAGCGCCGCAATTTCAAGCGCGACGGCCAGATGCTCATCGTCGCCGACGATGAACCGGCGATTGACGGAGCGGGGAGGATCACCTGGGCCAGGCCTTCCGCCTTGCCGGCGGAAAAATTCGATGATGTGGTTTATTTCGGCAGCGATGCCGCGGTGGTCGAAAAGCTGTTCGCCAACGTCGGGACGAATGGATTGTTTGTCATCGTGCAGGGCGGAAAGAAATTTGGACGGTCAGTCGTCACGGCCGTTGGCCGCGTCCATTACGGCGGCATCCGCATCACCGGCACGACCGGCAATAATGTGGCCGATGCGCTGGCGGCGATTCCCGGCACTGCGGAAATTCGGCCGGGTGACAAGATCAATATCATCGGGGCCGCCGGGCCGATGGGCACGATGCACGTTATCCGCGACTTGTGCCAGGGAGTGCCGAACGTGACGATCTTCGCCGGGGACTTGAGCGACGAACGGCTCGCCGCCCTTCGCAAATTGTCCGAACCGCTCGCACAAAAGAACAAGCTCACGTTAACCACTTACAATCCGTCGAAGGACAAACCGGCCGAAAAGTTCGATTACATCGTCCTCATGGCGCCCGTCCCGGCGCTCGTCGCCCAGGCGGTCAATGACGCCGCGCCCCGCGCCATCATCAACATTTTCGCGGGCATCCCCGCAGACAAATACGGCGAGGTCGATCTTGATGCGTATATCGAGAAGCAATGTTATTTCATCGGCACCAGCGGTTCCACGCTGGAAGATATGAAAGTCGTCTTGAAGAAAGTGGCATCGCGCCAACTCGATACCAATTTATCCGTCGCCGCGATCTCCGGCCTGGAAGGCGCGGTGGATGGCATCCGCGCGGTGGAAAAGAACACGATGCCCGGCAAGATTGTGGTTTATCCGTTCGCCAAAGGGTTGAAGCTCACGGCGCTGACGGAAACCGGCGCGGAACATTCCGGCGTCGCAAAATCGTTGAGCAACGGTTACTGGAATAAGAATGCCGAAGAAGCATTGAAGAAGGAGTTCGGCGCGAAATGAACCTCTCGCTTGATAACAAAATCGCCGTCGTCACAGGCGGCGCGCAGGGATTGGGCCAGGCAATTTCACAACGCCTCGCCGCTGAAGGCTGCCACGTGGTCATCGCCGACATGAAAGAAGAGGCCGCGCAGGCAACGGCGGCGGAGATCGTCAAGGCCACCGGTCGCAAGGCGCTCGCCCTGAAAACCGACGTGAGCAAGGAAGCTGATATCGAAACATTGTTCGACCGCGCAGTGACGGATTTCGGCCGCGTCGATATCGTGGTGGCCAACGCCGCCATTTTGATCGCCGAACCCATTGCCGAGGCGAATGCCGAAAAATGGCGCGCGGTGATGAATGTGAACCTGTTCGGAAATTTTTTGACCATGAAACACGCCTGCCGCGTGATGAAGCCGAAGGGTGGCGGCGTTATCATCCAGATCAATTCCAAGTCCGGAAAAAAGGGGAGCGCGGCCAATTCGGCCTACGCCGCCACGAAATTCGGCGGCATCGGCCTCGTCCAAAGTGTCGCCCTCGAAATGGCGCCCCACGGCATCCGTTGCAACGCCATTTGTCCGGGTAACCTGCTCGACTCACCTTTGTGGACCGACCCGAATAATGGTTTGTTCGTCCAATATCTCAAGGCCGGCAAAGTGCCTGGAGCAAAATCGATCGCTGACGTCCGGCAGTCCTATACGAACCAGGTGCCGATGCGGCGCGGCTGCGCGTATGACGATGTTTGTGGCGCGCTGGTGTTCCTGGCGAGCGATGCCGCGAGTTATCTGACTGGCATTTCGCTGAGCGTCACCGGCGGCCAGGAAATGAACTGACTAAATTTTATGATTTACGATTTACGATTTACGATTATCCGCGCTGATTGAAATCAAGGGTCACAAATCAAACCTTTACACCATTTTACTGAATTTAAATTATTATCATGAATAACTTGCTTCCCGACTTGTTGACATTATCCCGTGAAATCGGCCGCGAAGACCGCGGCCTTGCCATCCTCGGCGAGGGCAACACCTCCGTGAAATTGAGCGACGACACCTTCCTCGTCAAAGCCAGCGGCACCTGCCTGGGCACGTTGAAGGAAGAGGATGTCGTCGAGTGCCGTTTTTCCGCGCTGCTGCCGCTGCTCGACAAGGACAGTCTGCCCGACGAAGAAATGGACAACGCCCTGCTCGCCGCGCGCGTCGATTCCAAAGCCAAAAAGCCGTCGGTCGAAGCGGTGTTCCATGCCTATTTTCTGTCGTTGCCGGGCGTAAAATTTGTCGCGCACAGCCATGCCATCCACGTGAACCAGATCCTCTGCTCGCCCCGCGCGATGGATTTTGCGACCAACCGCATGTTCCCCGATGAGATCGTCGTGTGCGGCCCGCGCTCGGTTTATCTGCCTTATATCGATCCAGGATTGAAGCTCTCGCAAAGCATCCGGCGCGAAACCGAGGCGTTCATCAAGAAATACGAACGCCAGCCGCAGGTGGTGCTGATGCAAAATCACGGCATCGTCACGCTGGGCAAAAGCTGGCAGGCGGCGTTGTACACGATGCTCATGGCGGAGAAGGCGGCGAAGATTTTTGCCGGTGCGGCGGCCATGGGAGGCCCGGTCTTTTTCTCGGACGCCAACATCAAACGCATCGCCGGTCGTCCGGATGAGGCGTATCGGCAGCGCGCGCTGAAGATGTGATTTTGCTTACAGCCCAAACCGTTGGATCAGAAAGAAAATCGCGGGCACGGTCAGCAGGCTGAAAAAGGTGCTGTAAAAAATCCCCTCGGCGGCCAGCGTAGTGTCGCCGCTGAACCGCTCAGTCATGACACTGCAACTGATCGCCACGGGCATGACCGCGATGAGATAAATTATCAGCCGGGTTTCTTCAGGTATCTTCACCCCTAATTTCATAAGGCCATAGCCGATAGCCAGTGTCATCAATGGCGCCACAATGAGGCGACCCAACAGCACTCCCCAGAGCACGCGCGGAAACCGATGGATGGCGATGGTCAAGTCGCCCAATTGCGCGCCGATGGCCAGAAGCGACATGGGGATGGTCAGGCTGCCCACCATAGCCAATGCCTGCACGATTGAACCCGCCACCAGCATTCCCGGGGACGCATCTGCCGGACTGATCGTTTCCAATTCGCGCGCGGAAGGAAACAGCAGGGCCACGACAATCCCGACCCCAGTGGCCCAAAGTCCAACATTGGTCACCAGATGTTTTGCGGCCTGGCTCATGTTGCCGTGCAAGATCCAAACCCCGAATGACCATAAAACGACCTGGGCGCCCACGTTGCAAAGCAACACGATACTAACGCCGCTGTCGCCGTAGAGTGCCTGGACAATCGGCAACGGCAGGAAAATCCAATTGGGAATGGCGACCAGAAAGATGAACGTGTTGCGCTGCGATTTGTTGCTGAACATCGGCGCAAGCAGAAAACCCGCGAAGTACGCGACAAAAATCAATAGCCCGCACAGCAACGGCGCGAACCAGCCCTCCCGAAGCGCCGGGCCATCCACGGTGCGCAGCATTTGCGTGAAAACCAGCGCGGGAAACGCGACGTCCACTACCAGGATGCTCAAGGTGGCAGTAACCTCACGGGCGAGGAACCCGCGCCGCCGCGCAAACCAGCCGGCCAGGATCACCAGGAACATCGCCGTGATTTTGAGAAAGACCACGTGAACCATTGCCGCAGAGGGTAGAGAACCCGCGAAACCTTGTCAAATTTGATTGAGCGGTTTTGATTGACTATAGTCTATAAATGATTACTTTATGTCGAAATCAATCATTCGATGTTGAACGGCAATCACAAAGAATTGGCCCCGCGACGCCACGACAATCTCCGCGAATTGATCCGCGGCAGCGGCGTCATCCGCGTCGAAGAGATCTGCCGCCGCCTGCGCGTTTCCCCGGCGACCGTCCGCCGCGACCTGAACCAATTGGAAACCGCCGGCGCCATTCGCCGCGTCCACGGTGGCGCGGTCAGCGTCGAGAGCCGGTTGGACGAACCGCTCTTCGATGACAAGGCTTCCATCGCCGCCAGGGAGAAAAACCGCATCGCTGAAGCCGCGATGAAATTCGTTGAAACGGGCGATACGATTTATTTGGACGGCGGGAGCACGGTTTTGGAGTTTGCGCGGCTGCTGCGCGAGCGGAAGAACATCACCGTGGTGACCAATTCCCTGCGCGCGGCCCATGAACTGGCCGGGCGCGGCCCGCGCTTGATCCTCATCGGCGGCGAATTGCGTCGCCTGAGCCAGACAATCGTCGGGCCGTTGACACGGTTCACGTTGCAGGAATTGCATGTGGACAAGGCGTTCATGGGCACAATCGGATTCACGATGAGGGAAGGCCTTACGACGACCGATCCGAGCGAAGCGTTCACAAAGGAATTGGTGATGAGCCGGGCGCGGCAGGTGATCCTGCTGGCTGATTCGGCCAAAGCCGGCAAAGTGTCTTTCGCTCGCGCCGGCCGGCTGGAGAATGTCCATGTGCTCATCACCGACAAGCAGTTGGACAAGGATTTTGCGAAAGAACTGACCAAAACCGGAATCAAATTGATAAAGGTATAGCTCCATTTAACAAATAAAAATATGGCAACAGCAACATTGGAAAAACCCGTTAAAAAAACCGGGAAAGCGGCTCAAAAATTTTCACCCACGTACTTGAGCGACATGCGGCCGAAATTCAAGCCGTACGAGATCGATTGCGGCAAAATCCCCGCCTATCGCTACAAGAGCAACCTGAAACAAGAGCTTGCCGCCAAACACATCACGAAAGCCGAAGCGGTTAGCCTGCTGGAGGACATGCTGATGATCCGCGAACTCGAGGAGATGATCGTCAAGCTGCGCTCCGGCGCGTACGAACCGATCCGCGATTACAATTACCGCGGCCCGACCCATGTGTCCGTCGGCCAGGAAGGCACGGCGGCGGGCGCGTGCTCGGTGTTGCACATGGCCGATAAGATCACCAGCACGCACCGCGGCCACGGCGAAAGCCTCGCCAAAGGGACGGTCGCCATCCGCGAGATGAGCGATGAACAATTGAAAGCGCGCGTGCCTCATTGCCAGTCAACCAAGCGCCATGAATTGCTCGAAGCCGCGCTGGAACAGCACGTTTACAGGATGATCTGTGAGTTGTTCGGCAAGGAAGACGGCTATTGCAAAGGCCGCGGCGGCTCGATGCATATCGCAGATTTCAGCGTCGGGCATCTCGGCGCAAATGCCATCGTCGGTGGCGGCGTGCCCATCGCCACCGGGGCGGCCATCGGTTTGCGCTACCAGAAAAAGGACTCGGTCGTCTGTTGTTTTGCCGGCGACGGCGCTTACGCGAACGGCGTGGTGCTCGAATCCATGAATTTTGCCACGCAAGCGCAATTCACCAACCATCTGGCCGAACACAAATATGGTGTGCCGATGATTTTTCTCATCATCAACAACCATTACGGCATGACGCACCGAACCGACGATGAAGTGATGGGCGTGAGCCGCATCGCGCGTCGCGCCGCCGGATTTTCCGAAAACAACATGCATGCAGAGATCGTCAACGGCATGGATCCCCTCGCCGTCCGCGAAGCCGTGACCCGTGCAACCGGGATTTGCCGCAAAGGCCAGGGTCCGGTGTTGCTCGATTGCGACACCTACCGCTATTGGGGCCATTCGCTGAGTGACCCGCGCAATGAATATCGCACCAAAGAAGAAGAGGCCGCGTGGAAATCGGTTGACCCGGTCGAAACGTTCAAAGCGCAGATCCTGGTGAATAAAGTTCTCTCGGCAAAAGAACTCGCCGCTCTCGAAGCCGCCGTCCGCGACCGCAATGGTCGCGCCGCCAAACGCGCGGTCGCTGCCGCTGATCCGGCCGCCGAAGACGTCATTAAATACATGTACACGGACACCAGGTCCGAAACCGTTCCCTCCGAATTTGCCAGGGTCGAAGTCATTCAACCCTTGCCCGAGATCAAACGCGTCAATGGCGAGATCAACTATAAAGACGCGATCCGCGAGGCGATCATCGAGGAAATGAAGCGCGACCAGCGAGTGCTCTTTTACGGCGAAGACGTGGCGGATTACGGCGGCGCCTTCAAGGCCACGAAAGGCCTGCTCGAATCCTTTGGGCGCGACCGGGTCTTCAATACGCCGATCTCCGAAGCCTGCATTTGCGGCACCGGCATCGGGCTGGCGATGATCGGCCTGCGCCCCATCATGGAATTGATGTATTACGATTTTGCCCTGATGTCGTCCGACCAGATCAGCAACCAGGCCGCCAAATGGCATTATATGAGCGGCGCACAGACGGAAGTGCCGCTGGTCCTTCGGGTTTCCGCGGGCGCCGGCAAAGGCTACGGCGGCCAACATTCGCAAACCCTCGAATCCATGTTCTGCCATATTCCAGGACTTTACGTGGTTTATCCGGCCACCCCTTACGACGCGAAAGGCATGCTCAAATCCGCCATCCGCGACAATAACCCGATCATGTTCATCGAATCGCAAGGCTTGTATGGCTTGAAAGGTGTCGTGCCGGAAAACGAATATCTCGTTCCGCTCGGCGTGGCCGATGTGAAACGCGAAGGTTCGGACATCACCTTCGTCACCTGGGGACCGCTGGTGCATGACTGCCTCAAAGCTGCCGACAAGTTGAAAGCGGAGAAAAATGTTTCCGCCGAAGTCATCGACTTGCGCTCACTCGTACCGCTGGACCTTGAATCTGTCCTGCGCTCGGTCCAAAAAACCGGCCGCTGCGTCGTGGCCAGCCAGGCGATCCATATCGGCAGTTATACGGGTGAAATCGCCTCGACGATCTCCGACGCGATCTTTGATTACCTCGACGCCCCGGTGAAGCGGGTCGGAGCCAAGATGGGATCGCGCCTCAATCGCACATCCTGGAAGCGGCGTTCCTGCCTAATGTCAATGATCTCCTGGCAGCGGCGAATGAAATCCTTTAGCCGCGAAAGAACAAAAAAAAATCTTTAGCCGCAAAAGAACGCAAAGAGCGCAAAGAAATTCATTATGAAAACAATAAACGAACTGTGCGACATCGCGCCCACAAGGCGGGTGAAATCCGCGCCATTCTCGGCGACCGGTTCCAATTTCTGACGCTCAACGATTTGCCCGATGCGCCAAAGGTCGTCGAAGACGCCCCCACCTTTGCCGGCAATGCCGCAAAAAAGGCCGTGGAGCTTGCCGGGTGGCTGATGCGAATTCCGAATTCCAAATTCCGAATTCCGAATTATGTTTTGGCGGACGATTCCGGCCTCGAGGTGGACGCGCTGAATGGCGCGCCAGGCGTCCATTCGGCGCGGTTCGCCGCGCCGGATTCGGCGAAATCAGGAAACACACCCGACGCCGACAACAACGCCAAACTCCTGCGCCTGCTCAAAGACGTCCCGTCGGAAAAACGCACCGCCCGGTTTCATTGCGTCATTGCATTGACACCGGTGTTGCCGGAGAAGGTCGAGGTC
>CAWCRR010000011.1:0-7310 GCA_963797825.1 uncultured Verrucomicrobiae bacterium | reverse complement strand
GGACTAACGTTCACAGACTATAGCAACAACCCGGTGGTCAACGTCACTGGCCGCGATCCGCATATGCTGTGGTATGCGCCTTCAAATTATTGGGTGATGGCCGTGTATGATTCAAACCTTAACGGAATAGACTTTTTCACAACGCCTGATTTCCACACCTGGACCTATCGCAGCGGCATCGCCGGTTTTGCTGAATGTCCGGATGTTTTCCAACTTCCGGTGGACGGCAACACCAACAACATGCTGTGGGAAATTAACGGTGGCAGCGCCGCCTACATGCTGGGAAACTTTAATGGGGCAGTTTTTACGCCCACGACCGCCATGCTGCCCGGCGACAACGGGTCGGGTTTCTACGCTTCGCAGACATTTACAACAATGCCGCCCGGAGATTCCCGCAGAGTCAGGATTGGATGGGCGCAAATTTCCACGCCGAATATGCCGTTCAACCAGATGATGTATTTTCCAACAGAGCTGACACTTCAGACGACATCAAACGGAGTCCGTCTTTGTTCGGTGCCGGTCCGGCAAATTAAAAATCTCTACGCCAACCAATATTTTTGGACGAATCTTACTTTGAATGCAGGTTCCAATCCGCTTTCGGGCATTCGTGGCACGCTGTTTGATTTGAATGCCCAATTCGCAGCCGGTTCGGCACAGACAATCACTTTCACCCTACAGGGCGTGACAGTGACTTACAATGCCACCAACCAGCAGATTTCCTGCAACGGTGTCACCGATCCCCTCTCGCCAATCAACGGCGTTGTTCAGTTGGAGATTATCGTGGATCGCGACACAATCGAAATTTTTGGCAACAACGGCCAGCTTTATATGCCTCTGCCAGCCAGCAATTCTTCAGGCAATTCTTTAATATCGCTTTCCTGCACTGGCGGCACGGCGACATTTAATTCACTAACAGTCAACAAACTGAAATCCATCTGGACCGGCTTGAGCCAGTGATAAAATGTGAAGGGCATTACTAAAAGCAGTCATTTTGTAAATTGCGGAGGGAAATAAATTTTCATAAGGCCGCCTTGACTAACTTGACTTTGGAAGAATTCCTTTTCGCAATAATCGTGGAACTTCCTGACTTACATTTCAACTTTTACGTTCCTCACTAAAAATTGCCAAGGCTTTTTTGCCAAATAAACCGCGAAAGGAATTCCTGATCGCCTTCGGGATTCGCGGCAATAGACAAGGCGAGGGTCGGTTTTCAACCAACGCGTAAAAAATAAAACATCTTCGCGTGTCATTGGAGGCGAGGGTCGGAATCGACCGAGTCTCGTCTTCCACAAGCCACTCGAAATCAATCGTCTATGGCATCGCTGACCGTTTGACTATAAACGAGTTGCGTTAATTGTCAACCCTTATCCGGCCATATCTTTTTTTATCGGTTTCAGCCCTGTTAAAAGGGTCCGTGCTGGCACTTTTGCTGGCATTTTCTATCCCCAAATTATCCGGCAAGTCTGGCGCGGAGTTCCTCGGCCTGTTGAGCAAACTTGCCCGGATTGGATTTCTTGAGCTTGGCGAGATTTTGAAGTTTCCATTTTATGGCTGGCAACTGCGACAGGTGGCGACATTTCATCAACTTCCAGTCGGGTTCGCCGGAAACGAGACCGAGCAGGAACTGGCGCTGGTCCGGCGTCAGTGCGGCGGGCAGTTCCGATTTTAGTTTGCTCCTGACGCGTTGTAATTCTGCCAGCGTGGTCGGATTCCGCGTCATGCCTGAAAATTCATTTTCAAAAGCCGACGACATATTCGCGTCGCGCGAAAATAAAACTTCATGCACGGGGCGATTGTGACCGGCGAGATAACAGACGAAGCACTCGATGACCTCCGATGTGAGTCCATCCCGCTCGAAAAGACCGTGAACATCAAACAGGTCGCGCGGATGCTGGCGATCCATCGCGGCAACAAGTTTGCTGCCGTAGAGTTCCGGTGCGGCCAGCACCGGCACGGACAATTCGGTGGTAAAAAGTTTCCGCGCTGCGTCACCAAGCCGCCGGGTTTCCACCGGCAGAACGGTTCCGCGAAAGACATGATTCACTTCAACCTTCACCTGATTGCGTCCGCGCCGGAGGAACAATTTGAATTCGTCGCCATCCTTGGTGGCGGACACTTCCGCCTCCAGACCAGCTTTGGCGAGTCGCTTCTGCACGGCGTCCAATCCGCTTGAAATGGATTTCAGCGCCGCGTCACGGGCCGCATGGTGATCGGTATAAACCACGTCAATGTCCACCGACAACCTCGGCATGTCTTCAATGAACAGGTTGATTGCCGTGCCGCCTTTCATGGCGAAATGCGGCGTCTCAAAAATTGCCGGCGCGCTTTCGAGCAGAAGCCGGACGACTTCAATGTAGGTTTTGTCCATCATGGTTTCAGCACGAGCCACGTTCCGTCTTTAAGCCGGGTGGTCCAGCGACCGTTGCCCAGCGATTTTCCCGCCGCCTTTTTCGCTGCGGTTGCCCAAGGCAAGTTCAATTCCTCCGCCCAATGCACACAGAGTCGCACCACTTTGACGCGCCGGCAGTTCTTAACCAGCGTGGTCAACACCTCCGGTCGCAGCGACCTGGCCCCCTCCATGATGTTGCGGGCCTCCTCGATTCCCTGATATACCCCGACTTCGCTCAACATTTCCAGCAATGCCCTTTCCGGCTCGGAGACGAGAACCCCGTCAGGTGTTTCCGGCAGCGGCTGCAAGCCGAAGTTTTTCGGCAGCTTGGCAGAAAACGGATTTCGCGTCGTGTAGCGTGCGGGAAACAATTTCTGAAACCATTCAGGGAATTTGGTCTTTCCTTCACCCCACAAAGACAGCGGTTCGCGCGCCGGCAGATTATGACGGACGCCACGCCAGGCCAAAGCCGTTTTGCCGCCGACGTGAAAACCATTCACCCGCCGCGCCAGGAATTTCAAACAATCGTCCCGGTGCAAGGTGTCGTTTGGAAACATGAACACCCCGCGTCCCAGCCGCGCCAGCCATCCCGACTTCAAATAATGATGCGCCAGCGCCGACGAAACGCCCAGCTTCGTCAGTTCCTGATGGTCAAAAGGCGTTCCGCGCGGGAAAGCCGATTGCAGACTTTTGTTTAGTTTATGGCGCGTAGTTAAAGCCATGCTTGAACAATAGCGCCTAAACTAAGCAGATGACAAGGCGATTGTTGCCCCGGTTGAAAACCAGACATGCAGACTCCGAGCGTGATTCCTAAGTGCCATTCCCTGGCGAAGCGAGCGCGGTCAAGGTGGAGGCGACGGGCGGCAGGGCGCACAACCTTGACGGCGTGAGCGAGCCATATAATGGAGGCGCGAGGCACGCTCGGTTTTTGACTTCACATTTGTCAGCAAATCTGAACTTCGATTTCAATTGATCTTGAATGAATTTGGTCGGTTGAGTTCATCTCGCTGGAATGATTGAAACCGCATTGCTCCATTTACGGCCTGCCAATAAACTTCCCGGCAAATGGGTGAAGATTTACAAAACCTGCTGGCTAAAACTCTGGCAGAAAGCTGTCGGGCCTATATCCGCCACGGTGCGGAACACCTTTTTGCGAAGAATCCGACGCGGGATGATTTGTTGCAAGCCATTCTGAATATGCAAGGTTCAATGGAGGTCGCGGCAAAACTTTATCAACTCAAGCAAAGTGGCTGGAAATCAATTTTAATAGAAAAACATCACAAAGAATCGGAAGCTGAATTGATAAAAAAGCTCAACACCGGCCAACTGAGAACCACGCAATACGAGGACTCAAAGAAGCACCTGATCAAGCATCAGGATTTGGAAAAGGTAGATGAGGAGTTGTTGGCAAAGCTTCAAGGTTATCGAAATTCGATTGCACACGTAGGGCTGCCCGTTCTTCCTCCCGGAATGAACGATGAAATAAAGAAATTGATGGTTCGCGTGCTGAACGCGTTGGCGTGGGCGGCGCTGGCTGGACATTGGAAAGAGATTTTTTTGGAAAACCGCAGCTCAATCGTTTTAGGACCGGCATTGTTTGCAAAGGTCAAGGCGGATCAAAGCTATGTGAATGAAGCGATTGACCTGGCGCATGAAAAAAGCAGCACAGTGAGAAAATGCCCCGAATGCTGGGAACCGACTTGGGGCGAAGTAAATTTTGGAGAGTCGGCGATCCTGTGTTTTTGTTGCGGATATGGCATGGCTGAAATGATGGCACAATTTGCGAAATGCCCCGTTTGCCGTGACGGGGATAATTTATTTTACGATGCGGTGAACGCCGACAACATGAATCCTGTCGGCGCGATGTGCCTTGATTGCCGGCAAAAGATGGATGTAATCATCTGCCCTGAATGCGGCGGCGTGGTGTTGAATATGCCAGGATGGGTTTGCGAGGATTGCGGGTTCACGCCGCTGATTACTAGAAAGGTTTGAAATTTCCCTTCCGCAGTGCATCCATTGGAGAAGCGAACGCGGTCAAGGTGGAGGCGACGGGCGGCAGGGCGCACTACCTTGATGTCGTGAGCGAGCCATATAATGGAGGCATGAGGCACGCTTCAGTTTGCAAACAAGAATAATTGAGCCGAAATAGGAATTCAAAGCTGTGACGGCGTAATCCGGATGGAGGCGATTTGCATGGTGCGTTGAGATAGGGCAATGAGCGTGGCCTGTGAAATCAAAACAGGGCTGGCGCCGATGCCTTTGCTGCAAAAAAATGTTTCTTCCTGATCCCAGGACTCGCCATCACCAGCAATTCTGTTCGGAACTTCCCTGCCAAAGAGCCAGCAAGGTTGCCAGCCAACAACGCTGGCAAGCGAAGGCGGAGAATCGAAATTACTGGCACGGACCGGAACAGGTGGAGCGTGTACGAGCTTGGCGGCGTGCGCATCCGGAGTACTGGAAGCAGGCGGCGTCGAGGAAATGGGTTGCGTTACAAGATATGATGGCTGCGGTGTAGTGCGTTTTGGTAAGCAGAAAGGAGGTTTCCCTGCGTGTCGCCGGGAAGCGATGTAAAATCCATGATTCAGCGAATGCTCCCGGTCGCAGCGCGGGCGGGCCGAGAGGCCGGCGCGCTTGTCGGTTTGGCGCATTCCTGGCCCGTTGTAATATGAGCCGAGGAAAACTAGAACGCCCACCCAATTCCGCCGCGGCGTACGTGCGGATGTCCACGGAGCATCAACAATACTCGACGAGCAATCAGATGGACGTGATACGCGAGTACGCGAAGCGGCGTGGGCTGGAAATCATCAAGGAGTATTCGGATGAAGGGAAAAGCGGGCTGAACATCCAGGGGCGCGATTCGCTGGCGCAGATGTTCAAAGATGTGCAGAGCGGCGAGGCTGCGTTTTCCCACATTCTGGTTTATGACGTAAGCCGTTGGGGCCGATTTCAGGACGCGGACGAGAGTGCTCATTATGAATACACGTGCCGGCTGGCTGGCGTAATCGTCCATTACTGCGCGGAGCAGTTTGAAAATGACGGCAGCCCGGTTTCCACGATTGTCAAAGGGGTCAAGCGGGCGATGGCAGGTGAATACAGCCGGGAACTGTCGTCGAAGGTGTTCCAGGGAGCTTGCCGGCTGATCCGGCTTGGTTTCAAGCAGGGTGGTACGGCTGGTTTCGGGCTGCGCCGGATATTGATTGACCAGAACGGCGAACGGAAGGCGATGCTCAAAATGGGGGAGCATAAAAGCATTCAGACGGACCGGGTGAAACTGGTGGCGGGACCGGAAGGGGAGGTCAAGATTGTGCGCGAAATTTACCGGGCGTTCCTGGACGAGGGTAAAGTTGAATCGGAAATTGCGGCGGAGTTGAACACGCGAGGCATCCTGACGGACTTCGGAAGAGCGTGGACACGGGGAACGGTTCATCAAGTGCTGACGAATGAGAAATACATCGGCAACAACGTGTATCATCGGACGTCGTGCAAACTGAAAAGCAAGCACGTGGCCAATCCGCCGGAGAAATGGATACGGGTGGACGGGGCCTTTGAGGGCATCATCGAACTGGAGATATTCGGCAGGGTTCAGGAAATCATCCTGGCGCGGAGCCGGCGGTTCACAAATGAGGAGATGCTGGAAAAACTGCGCGGGGTTCTGAACCGGCACGGCCGCATCAGCGGGATTCTGATTGATGAAGAGGATGACCTGCCATCGAGCGCAGCATTCAGGCACCGCTTCGGCAGCCTGGTATCGGCCTATCAACTCATCGGTTATGACCCCGAGATTGATTACAGTTTCATTGAGATCAACCGGAAGCTGCGCAAGCAGCACCCGGAGATTGTTGCGTCGGTTATTCAACGGATTGCCGACCTGGGAGCACAGGCGGTATGGGATGAAGATGCGGGGTTGTTGCACGTGAGCGGCGAATTGCGGGTGTCCATCGTGCTTTGCCGGCACACGAGCACGGGCGCTGGGTCGTCGCGTTGGCTGGTGAGGCTGGATGAGGGGTTGAAGCCGGACATCACGATTGCGGTGAGGATGGACGAGTCGAACGAAGACATCCGGGATTACTATTTGCTGCCGGGAATTGACATGACATGGGAAAATTTGCGCGTAGCGGAGGAGAACGGGATTTACCTGGATGCCTACCGGTTCAAATCGCTGGATTACTTTTTTGGCATGGCGGAACGGGTCAAGCTGGAGGAGGCGGTATGAAGGATGAAGTGAAGATGATTCCGATTGAGCGGATTCGGATTTTGAATCCGCGGCATCGCGACCGGAAGAAATTTGCGGTGATCGTCCAGAGCATCCAAAAACTCGGTTTAAAAAAGCCGATTCAAGTGAGCCTGCGGGCGGAAAACGAGGCAGAGGGGCCGGGGTATGATTTGGTTTGCGGACAAGGACGGATCGAGGCGTTCACGGCGCTGGGACACAAGGAAATCCCAGCGATAGTGGTCGAGGTATCGAAGGAAGATCGATTGCTGCGGAGTCTGGTGGAGAACATGGCGCGGCGGTTTCCGAATGCTCTGACTTTGATGCACGAGATTGAACGACTGAAAAAACAAGGTTACACCAATGTAGAGATCGGAAAGAAGCTGGACATGCCGGACACAACGGTGGGCGGATACATCGCCTTGAAAAGGGCCGGGGAAGAACGATTGCTGGACGCGGCGATCAGCGGTCGGATTCCTCCGTCATCATACGGTCATTGGCAGCCTGAAGTTCGTCCGGATCCACCGGATGCGTGTAGCTGTAGGAGATGAATGCCGCTGCCGGCGAGGCGTCAATTAGCACACACGGGCGATTTTCCATCAAGGCCGCCACGCCGGTCATACCGGAGCCAGAGAAGCAATCCAGCACCAGGCCAGTGTCCTCCGGGTAGTATTCCATTGGGAGTGGCGATAGACATAGCGAAGGCGGACA
>CAWCRR010000010.1:0-18482 GCA_963797825.1 uncultured Verrucomicrobiae bacterium | reverse complement strand
TAAGTGCGCACCCGGGGCAGGCCGTTCAAACCGTATTGGCAGCTAATGTCCGTGGGACATTTATACACGGCCGGGTTTTTTAAATAATTGGCCAACATGCAGTATTGAGGATTAATCAGAAATTGAATGTTGGTATCGGCAATATTGCCGCTGTAATCCTCCCATCCCGTCACCCAACTGGGAGTCGTATCATTGGCGCTGAGTCCGGCATGGTTGACCACCAAACTGCCATTATTGTCATCGGCATACATGATCCAGGCCAGCGCCAGTTGCTTGGTGTTGTTCATGCATTGCACGGCCTGCGCCCGGCGTTTTGCCGAAGCCAACACCGGCAATAACATCGCCGCCAGAATGGCGATGATGGCGATAACGACGAGCAGTTCGATTAATGTGAATCCCCGACTTTGCGTCCAGCCCCTGGCATGGTTTGTGTCACAGCGTTTAAGAAGGGTCTTTCTATCTTGTCTATTTAAATTGGGCATTTGGTTTATTGACCAGCGGGAAGGCTGATCGCCTTCCCGCCGGCACTGTATTTTCTTTACTGGACCAGGACGCGATAGAATTGCGAGCCGGACACGGTGTTGGTGTAAGGCGCGGTTGCGCTTGGAACGTTGGTGTAAGGCCCGGTCACCTGGCCGGCTGATTGCAACGTGCCCTGCGGCCAGTTAAGGATCACCTGGCCATTGGACAGGCGAATCATGATTTGCACTGGTGGCAGCACGGAGTTGGTCACAGACGAATAGGCGGAGAACACGTTGTTCGACGCCACCGTCAGGTAACTCGCATAGACCCAATTGGAGTCTTCGATGCCCGCATGAATGCGCGCTTCGTCCATGTCGCCATTGAAGTAGAGAGAGTTATTGGTGAAGCTCCCAAAGTTCAGATCGGCGTCATTGGCGAAGTCCGATACCAGGGGATTGCCGCTTACGATTGGCGTCGCGACACCATCCACGTACACCGACAAGTTCTGGTTTGTGCGACCCACCGCCGCGGAGATCAAATGCCAGCCGCCGCTAACGACGCCGGGTGCCGTTGATAATTCCGAACCGCCGGTTCCATCACCGGAATCGAACAATACCGCCAGGTTGGTGCTTCCATAGAAGTTAATGAAGAGAGAGAAGCCGGCCATGCCATAGCCGCCGTGCTGGTTGGCACAGATTGTCTGGCAACTTCCGGCGTTGGTGTTCACGTTCACCCAGGAAGAGATGGTGAAGGCGTTGCCAAGATTCACTGTCCCGGAGTCGAGATAATTGGAATTGGCAAAGAGTTCACTATTACCGACGATGCCGGAATCCAGCAAGGGCGCAACGCCATTGGTTGCCGGATAATTGAGCGTGCTGTCGAAATAAGGGAAGCCGCTCTCCTTCAAGTGATAGACCACATCATACGGCGGCAATTGGAGGAAGGCCGGCGGGACCCAAACCGCGCCATTGGTGGTGTATGCCGGAGGAGTCGTCGCCCCGGAATCTCCCCAGTACGCCCAGATGACCGTATTTGTGCTGGACAAAATTGGCACTTGGACCCAGACACTGGACACGCCGTTGGTGTCGTCCCATTGGTCGATTTCATAGGCCAATTCACGAGTGCCGCTGGAATCGGTGAACCGCAAATCGCTTCCCGAAGGCGAGGCAAATTCCGAATAGGAGAAGCCCGGCACATTCGTGCTCAAACGCACCAGCACTGGGAAGTAAGACAATGCCTCGCTGCCAGTATAGCCAGCCAGGGTGATTTTGAGATGGCTGTTGAAGTTGGTGGGATTGACCGTCGAGATGGCCACACCGACCGCCGTCCCGATGCTGCTGTTCGTGGAGCCAAAGCTATTGGTCACCATGCAGTAATATGTGTTCGTGCCCAACAGCGCCGCGAAATCATAGGTGGCGTTGGTCGCGGACAGGATGGCACCGTTATCCTGGTACCATTGATAATGGAGTGGCTGGCTGCCGACGACCTGAAGGGTGAAGCCCACCGGGTCACCCGCATAGGCCTCCACATTGGTCGGCTGGATGTTTACATTGATTTGGGGTGCTCCCAGCACGACTGTCAACGACACATTCGTCGATAGCGAGCCATAGAGATTCGTGACCGTCACGCTATAATATCCGGACTGTCCCTGCTGCACATTCGTCAGGGCCAGCGTGGAATTGGTTTGGCCGGAAATCGGATTATTGTTGTTATCATACCACTGGTAGGCCAGCGGAGCCGTCCCGCTCACTGAGGTGGTGAACGAGATGGTGGAGCCTTGATTGGTCGTGAGGGTCGCCGGTTGTATCTGCAGATTAAATGGGGCGATTCCCGAAGCGTAATAATCCGCCTGCACCTGGGCGGCGGTCAAAGGTTTGTTGTAAACGGACACATCGTCAATCAGTCCGGCGAACTGATCATCGAAATTCGTCAATCCATTGTCCGCTGATTCCCGCGCTCCGATATTTAACGGTGTCGTGGCTGCCAGCAATCCACTGTTCGCGCTGATCGCCGCCGAGGCCAGGAGGTTGCCATCCAAGTACAAATAAATGTGGCCGCCCGCTTCATCGCACACACCCACGACATGATGCCAGGTATTGTCGTTGGCCAGTTGGGCCGAGCTGCTGGCCGCGCTCACCGTGCCGGCGGCATTGCGCACAAAGAACCGCAGGTCGCCTGCGCTGCCCGCGCCGGTATCCAGCACAAATTCTTCGCCACCGCCGTAGCCCACCCCGATGATGCAATCCCCGACGCCATTGTACTCAAACTCCTGGATCCACGCCTCTACTGTGAATTCCGCATTGCTGCCGTTGGGCGTTCCAAAGTTCACATAGGATGGAACGTTTCCGGCATAATCGTTGTTGGGGTTTACGGAAGGAATGAAGCCAAAGCCCGCCGACGTTTCATTGGGATCGCTTTGCACTGTATTACCCGAAGTGTAACTATAGAAGCCCAGGTTGACGTTGGTATAAATGCCGTTGTTGCCGCCGGCATAATCATAGGCTGTCAGGCTGCCGGGAGATTCATCCAGGCGGTAATAGTCAATCGGAGCATTGGACAATACCTGCAACGGATAGGGCGCCGTCGGATCAGCTAATACTGTCACTGAAATGGGCGCGATGGCATTGGTGGCCAGAACATTTGTTACCGCGCAGCTATAAGTTCCGCCGCTGGCAATATTGGTCAGGGTATAAGTGGAGTTGGTCCCGCCCAAAATTGGCGTTCCATTCAAACTCCATTGATACGACAGTGTGGCGCCGTTGGCCAGCACGCGCAATTTGGGGCTGGTGCCGGAGAAGACCTCAACGTTAGTCGGCGTTTGTGCCGTGATCACCGGCGGACCGAAAATGGTGAGGTTGACCACCGCGCTCGTGGCGGCGCCGTAAGAGTTGCTCACGACCATGAAATAATTCCCGGCGTTGTTCGTGGCCACCGGCAAATACATAAGAGCGGCGTTGGTTTGTCCCGCGACCGCCAAGCCGTTTTGATACCATTGATAAGTTAATGTCCCACTGCCGCGGGCGTTGGCGGTATCGGTGAGGTTTTGGCCGGCATTGATGGCGACCGAAACCGGTTGATGCCAGATGTAAGGGGGCACTTCGGCGGCATTGAAGAGGGATTGAACTTGAGCGGTTGACAATGCATTGGTCCAAAATGCCACTTGCGCCACCTGTCCGTCGAAGGTGCGAACCGTACTGGCTGCGCCAAAACTTGCGTAGGTATATTCGCTATCACCGCCGATGAGCAAGTCATTGGTGTTGCCGGCAATATTAATGCCTGTGGGTGTGTTGTTGCTCTGGGCAAGGACACCGTCCAAGTACATATACTCATTGGTTCCGTCGGAAACACCGGCTTCCATGTGCCATTTGCCATCGTTGAAGGCAAAACCATTGGTCGCGACAGAGGCTGCGGTGGTAAATTGCAATTCAGGACCTGGACCGGCATTGAAATGGTCTTCACCCGCCACTTGTCCCAAGGCCATGCGGTAGGAGGAATCTCCATGGCCCAACATTTCCTGGAAACGTCCCGGCGCATCCGCCGGTCCCGATTGGAACCAGGTCACCACGCTCAACGGCGTAATGTTGGTGGGGTTCAAGCTGGATGGCAGGTTGCCTCCGCCGACATCCACGCCGCCGAGCCAGCCGTTGAAGGACACTGATTTGCTATTCGCACCGAAGCCGGCAAAGGCAGGGCCGGCAACACCCGGAGTGGTACCGGGCTGATAAACACCATTACCCGCCGCGCCGACGCTTCCGTAATTATTGGCCACAGGAAAACTGACGCTGGGATAGCCGGCGTTCGTCTGGACCTGCGGATCGTTCAAACGATAGTAAAGAACCGGGTGATCCGCCAACACTGCATTGGTATAATTGGGGAAAGTGCTGTTGGTGGTATAAGCTGCCTGGAAATGATTCTGGATGCTGGTCTGCGAGAGGACGTTGGTGTAAATCGCCACGTCGTCGATGGTTCCCTCGTAACCCTGGCCGTAGCTGGCAGTCACATCGCTGCCGCAGCCAATCATCAGCGGAGTTGTCGGATCCGCCACATATTTCTGGCCGATGCCGTTGGCCGGGCTGGTCTTGGATACGCATACTGCGCCGTTGGTCCAGATCGTTTCTGTGCTTCCATCAAAAGTAGCCACGACATGGACCCATTGGCCGACTTGAAAGCCTTTGTGTTGGTTATAACCGCTCGTATCCAGTTCGCTGGCTTTGTTGCCAACCGCGTTAGTGGATTGGGTGAGCAAAAAGATATAATCCTGGTATTGCCCCAATTCGACGCCTGCCCATCCCGAGCCGAGACCGCCATAATAAGGATTATTGGTATTAGGCCCGCCAACGTTGAGGTTCACCGTGGCACCCTGGCTGATAATATCGCCCAAGGCGCTGACCGTCGTTCCAATTTTCAACCAGGCTTCAATCGAAAACGGCGGATTCAGCGTGACCCCTGCATTGGCGACGCAGTTGGTGTTGCGCGGAACAATGACGTATTGTCCCGGCGCGCCCTGGCACAACATGCCCATGCTGCCGTCGTTCGTATAGGTCACCGCGGGAGCTTGGACGATGTTATTGGTGAGATACCAGGTGGTTCCAGAAGGCTGGTACCATGCTCCGTAATAGCCGTTGCCGGCGGCTCCGAGGCTGCCGAGGTTTTGCGCTGTGAGATTTATCGGCTGGGGCGGTGGAGTGCCCTCATTTAATGGCCAATATCCCACCGGACTTAGACTTATCACGGTATTGGAATACGTTTGAGCGTTGGCGATAAACGTTGCCGCAAGGGACAGAGCGGCGGCAGCAACCAGCAGTACGGTTTTTTTCATAATGATTCGGATCAGGTTGATATGGGGTGGGTGAACAGGACGGACAAAATTCAGCGGCAAATCCTTGTGAGCGCCCTCAGAAACATCGGAAACGGGACCCTTGCGCAAATTGAAATGCTTCTTTGCATGAATAATTTTTCTTTCAATTATTCTTCCATAGAATGTTCCACCGCGATAATCCCCTTTTGAGGGCAGAATGGGTGACGAACGTGAAACAAAACCGGAAAACCTCCCCCTTTCGGGGGAGGTTTTACTTGTTGAGGTATTTTACCACGGCTTCCGTCCGGGAAGTGACGTGCAATTTTTCGTAGATATTTTTCAGATGAGAACGCACCGTCTCAAAACTAATGCCAAGCGCATCGGCAATTTCCTTGTAGCGGCAGCCCTTGGAAAGCAAATTCAAAATTTCCTCCTCGCGTTTGGAGAGATATTTTTGTTCGGGAATCTCCTTGCGAAGTTTTTGAAAATATTCGACGACGGTGCGGGCGATTTTGCCGGACATCGGCGAAGCGCCGCTGTGGACCTCTTCGATGGCCTTGAGCAAATCCGCGGGCGACGTGCGCTTGACGAGGTAGCCGCTGGCGCCGGCCACCAGCGACCGGAAGACGTTTTCGTCGTCCTCATACATGGTGAACATCAGAATTTGTGTTTTTGGCAGGCGCGCTTTCAACTGCCGCACACATTCTATGCCCGACATGCCCGGCAGATTGATGTCCATCAGGACGACGTCCGGTTTTTTATGGACGAGTTCCCGCAGCGCCTCCTCGCCATTGGCGTGGGTGCTGACACAACACGTGTTTCCGCCGCCATTCAGCAAAACAGCCAGGCTCTCCCGGAGTTGCCGGTTGTCTTCCACGATGGACACCATGATTGGCGCCGGCCCCGAATGATGAGTTTTCAATAATTGCTCCGTAAATTCCGTGTACATTCCATTTCCTCCATTTTCACATCTAACTTATAACCATATTGGGAAATTACAACTCGTTTACCGGCGCACGGATGCCAATACGCGTGCCCTTTCCCGGACGGCTGGATAATTCAAAGATTCCGCCGATTTCCCTGATGCGTTCGCTCATGTTTTTTAATCCATTGCGATCACCCCCCGCCGCATCGGCGGCGAATCCGATTCCGTTGTCTTCAATTTCAATCTCCAGCCATCGGGACCCGGATTCAACCTCCCGGATCGAAACCAGCGGATGTGCGGTGACGGGAATTTTTAAATCAACCTTAAATTGCATTCCCAGCCGCGCCTCCGTCGCCCTCGAATGTTTGACGATATTGTTGAGCGCTTCCTTGACGGTCAAAAATAGATTGTGCCGGCATTCCGCAGACAGGTGAAGGGAGGGAAGGCCCGGCGGAATATCGAGCCGGCAGCGTATGGGCGTCGCGTCTAAAAAACCTTCGGCATACGCCGCGAGATAATGTCCAAGCTTATTGAGCGTATCATTTCTGGGATTCACCATCCAGACGATTTCATCCAGGGTTTGCGCCAGATCCCGGGCCGTGTCGCAAATTTTTTGAACATGAATTTTTGTGTCGCCGTTCCTGTCGGCGTCACGCCGGGCAAATTCGCCCAGCAATCCAATTTGGGTCAAGCCGGCGCCGAGCTGATCGTGCATGTCCCGCGCAATCCGGATGCGTTCTTTGTCCACCGCTTGTTGCTGTTCCAGGAGGGCGAATTTTCGTTGCATTCTTCTTCGGGTCGTATAAAAGGCCGCGCCACAAATGCCGCTGAACGCCATCAGGCCGCCCAGAGACTGAAACCATAGCGTTTGCCAGTAGTGCGGCAACAGGATCACCGATATTCCCGCGCCGGCTTCGTTCCAAACTCCGTCGCGGTTGCAGGCCTTGACTTGAAAAAAATAATTGCCCGGCGGCAAATTGTTGTAATACGCCACCCGCTGCTCGCCCGCGTCCACCCATCCCGGGTCCACGCCCTCCAACCGGTATTTAAAATGTTCTTTTTCCGGGTCGGAAAAACCCAGGGCGGAATATTCAAATTTCAGTTCACCTCGTCCTTCCGGGATGCGCAATGGGCTGTCCCGCCGCGCCAGCACCGAGACGGCTCCGGACAATTCCATGCGGCCATCGGCAATGATCTTTTGGCCCGCCGCGACCGTTTTTATGAAAACCGTCGGCGGTTCCGGGTCGGTCTCAATGGCTTTTGGGTCCACGGTCACCAGTCCTTTGCTGGTGGCAAACCAGAGCCGTCCGTCCCCTGATTTCCAGATGGACGGTTTGCCACGGCTGTTGCATTGGAGGCTTTCCATGCCGTCATTCTTCCCATAGACCAAACTCGCAATCGTCTCAATTTTGCCGCGGTCAAAGGCGTCCAAATCACTTTTGCGGACGCGGAAAATCCCCCGTGAGCAACTCATCCACAACCAGTCCCGGTCTCCGACCATTCCGGAAATTTCGTCACTGAACAGTCCCTGGCGCGTGGTGTAAGCAGTGAAACGCCCGTTTTGATAGCGATTCAATCCGCCGCCGCCGGTGCCTATCCACAGCGTGTTTTCGTCATCCGGATACAAGGCGGTGATCGCATTGTCGGACAGGCCGTCAGCGGTGGTGAATGTGGCAAGTTGCTCATCCTGCCAATGGACGAGGCCATTTTGTGTGGCGAACCACAGTGCTCCTGATTTGTCCTGGCAAATGTCCCGGATACTGTCATCGGCCAGCGCCGTGGTCACGCGATTGGTCACAACTTTTCCATCTTGCAAACAATTGACCCCGTGGTCGCTGCCGATCCAAAGATTCCCTTCGGCATCTTCATGCAGCACTCGCAATCCGGAATCCGCCAGGCCATCCCGCCAGGTGTAGCGGGTGATGTGCCCGTCCTTGAATCGTGTCAGGCCGCCGTCGAAATCCGCGCCGGACCATAAACTGCCGTCCCGTCCTTCGCACAGCGATAGGATCAAGTCTTGTGACAGGCCGTTGGTGGGCGCGGAAGTGTAAGCAGTGATTTTTTCGCCCTGCATTTCATCCAGGCCGCCGCCCCAGGTGCCGATCCATAAATTGTTGCGAGGGTCCTGCAAAACCGACATGACATTGTTGTGCGTCAATCCCTGCTGTTTGGTGTAGGTGAAGAATTTTTGGGCGGTCAGGCAAGCCAGGCCTTCTTTGGAACCGACCCAGACATCGCCTTCGCGGTCCACAAAAAGCGCGTTGATTTTATCGAACGGCTCGCCGTCATTGTCGGGTTGATTGTAAAACCGGCCGTCATGGAAACGGTTCAACCCGCTATACGTGCCCACCCAAAGATTGTCATTGCGGTCCTCGCAAATGGCGCTGACGAATGTGTCTGACAGGCCATATTTGGAGTTGTAGGCGTAAAAATTATTTCCCCAATACCAGTTATACCATAGCAACCCATCGTTTGAGCCTACCCAAATCCGGCCGCCGCGGTCCTGGCAAATCACGCGGACCGAATCGTTCGGCAGCCCATTGGGCATGACAAATGCCTCCATCACTCCGTTCGCTTGCAGGCGGTTCAATCCTTTTACGGTGGCAATCCATAAATTGCCGCTGCGATCTTCGTAAATGGACCGGACCGCGTCCGACAGCAAACCGTCATGCGTGGTATAAGTCTTGCATATTCCATTGCGCAGGCGGCTCATCCCGCGGTCGGTGCCAATCCACAAACTTCCGTCGCGGCTTTCATAAATGACCTGGATTTCGTCACCGGCCAGTCCATTCGTCACGGAAAATTGCGAAAAAACTCCGTCCTTCAGACGGATCAGACCGCCGCCGTCGGTGCCAACCCACAAGGCGCCATCGCTGCCGGCGCACAACGCGGTGATCGCGGAGTTTTTCAACGCGGGAGTATTTTGCGCATTATAAGCAACGAATTCTTTGCCATCAAATCTCGCCAATCCTCCGCGCGTTCCCACCCAGAGAAATCCGTCGGTGGTCTGGGCGATGGCCTGCACCAGATTGTCCGGCAACCCTTCATCCACCTGCCAAAAACGGCAGGTATATCCAAAAACCGGATCATCCAGGCTGGACCAATCCAGCCAGTCACTCGAGGAACTTATTTGGCGGCGATGATAAATCGTATTCGGGTCCGCCGGGTCCGTGACAAACACTTCCAGGTCTCCGTCTTCATTTGCTTCCACGGCGGGAGTGGAACCGGATTTTTCGCCCGTGTCCGCCCAATCCGACCATTTATCCGATCCGTTGACCCACAACTCCCAACGATGGCGCAACATGGAATTGACAGCATCCACCCCAAATATTTCCAATCGGCCGTCGCCGCATTCACCCACCGCCAATCCAAACTTCATCTCGCCGCCAAAATTCTGCCAGGGGGTCCATTGGGCGCTGTTGCCGGGAGAACTCTGGCAAATCCGGGTCACCGTATTGTCGGGGCGATTGATGGCGAAAATTTCCATGCGGCCCAGGGCATTCGTACCCGCTGCAAATCCCGGCAGGATATCGCCACCAAGATTAGCCCATGTTGACCAATCATTGGTTGTGTTGGGATGCAGTTGCCAGCAATGAAGGAGGGCATTGCTCCCGATGGCCCTGCCGAAAAGCTCCAATCTTCCGTCTTTATTTTTATTTGCCACCACTCCCGGTTGAAGCGCCCCTCCGAGACCTGCCCAGGCTGACCAGCCGCCTGGCCCCGCCAACTGCCAGACATGGCTGGCTTGATGGGTGGCGGCATCCACTGCAAAGACTTCAACCCGGCCATCCGCGTCTTTTTCCGCGGCGACGGGCGCTTCGAGCGTTCCGCCCAGGTTCGTCCATGCCGACCAATCCAAATAATTGGCGGTCAACTGACGGATATATTCGAGCGACCGGCTTTTTCGGTCCACCCCGAAAATTTCCATTTCTCCATTCGTGGACTGGATAATGGCAATCCCGGGCAAGAGTGACCCACCCAAATCCGACCAGGCCGACCAGGCGCCATTGGACGCCTTTCGCCAGCGATGCCAAAGCTGGCCGGCGTCATCCAATTTGAACACCACCAATTGGCCGAAGGCGTCCTTGCCGACGACGGGGCCGGTACCGTTGGCATCGTTCGCCGCGTTGACTGCGCGCGCCGCGAGGATACATGCAAACATAACCGCCCGCGTAACCCTTAATCCTGAACCGGACAGAAAACATCGTTTCAAACAGTGGCTCACCTTTCCTATTTTAACCGATGGCCGGTAATTGCCAAGCAGACAACAACGTTTGTGCATTAAAAATCCGTAAGGGCAGGCTAAGGGGCGGTTCGCCTTTTTGAATCTTCATTCAGCCTTTAAGGAGATGGTGCCCCGGTGGGGACTCGAACCCCAAACCAATTGATTAAGAGTCAACTGCTCTACCAATTGAGCTACCGAGGCAACAGGCTAATCATTCTGTCAGCCCTCAATTTTCAGGGCAAGGTTTTTCCAATCGTTATGACTGACGGGGATCATCTCATTTTATAGCAGCCGAAATTATCAGGAAATGGGGGAGCGCACGCGCCCTCGCGTGCAGCGGTTGACGCCCTCGTCAACCGCTTGGGCGCGCCTCCGCGCTCGTTTCAACGCGCGTTGGCGCGCGTCGTTCCGTCGCGTTAAATTCACCGGCCCACAACCCAGACTTCCGGCTAGCTAAATTTTGATTCAGCAAACAGGAAGATTGTGTGATGGACGGCAAGCTTGCCAAAATTTTTTTATCCGATAATAAAATCATGAGCGCGCAGGAAATGTTAATTGAAGAAATTAAACGCCAGCCCGAACCGCTGGCGCGCGAAGTTTTGCACTACATGAAATTCCTCGAACGGCAACACCAGGAAGAAGCGTGGTCGGACGTCCTGCCTTCGCGCGAAGTTGAGCAGGAAAAGTTGGACATCCTCGACCGCAAATGAACCCGCGTCACGGCGAAGTCTGGCTCGTGGACAAGGGCATCGCTGGCAAAACACGTCCTGCTGTTGACAAAAGTCAAAGCCGCGCTGCACAAAGCCTGCGCGTTGTAAAATTGTAGGAGACGACGTTAGGAGTCTCTGACTGAAAAATCCGCAATCCGCAATCGCCAATCCGAAATTTAAATGAGATTCGTGACCTCGTCTCCTACGAAATTTGTAGCAGCGAACGTCAGTTCGCTCAAATGGAGTCGAATGGAAAATAATGAGCCGGCTTCAGTTCACCAGTTCAACCAAGTCTGATTCGCTGGCAAAAGTTCTCACGAGCGGTTCATCGAGCGTTGCCAGACTTAATTGATGCTGGCGCGCGAGCGCCACAAGGTAGCGGTCGGTGATTTGATTTGCCCCGGTCATCAGATCGGTCCGGACGATGCGGTCAGCACAACTCAAATCGTCAGGCAAGAACCGATGGCGCGAATCGGCCAGCAACCGGCGCAGAATGCCAAAGGCATCGTCGGGCGTCATGCCATAACCGAGCAAGGGATGCGAGGAAACCCGGGCGAATCCAAGTTGCACCACTGGACACGTGGCGAAGGTGGAAACGTTTTTGAACCATGAACGTGCCCGGGAATGGTGCTCATGATTTTCCCAAAGCAACGCCATGAGTACGTTGACGTCAAGCAGGCGGGTCACGGTGTTCGGCTTTCAATCTCGTGAACCAGTCGGGAAGTGATGGTCCCACCATTGACGCGAATGACGGGCAAGCCATCGGTCGCCGTGGCGACTGAAAAATTGCGGCGGGCCGGCAATTCGCTGTTTTCAGCGATGAACCTTGCTACTTGCACAAGTTCGTCGGCGGGCAAGGCCTTGATTTGTTCAATGACTTCGGTCGCACTCATAGTTTCATTATCCGGCAAATTCTGCCTTTGGCAAGTGGGGACGCATCCTGATACTGCCCCCGTAGCGCCGACTTCCAAGTCGGCTGCCGCCGCCGCGCTGGCGCGCTTTGGCGTGCCGCGCGTATCGCGGATTTCCAAATACACTGACGCTGGAAAGATTCTTTGAATGCTCTTTTCTACAAATATGCCAGCCCTAACGGGCTTAAAAAATGTTCATGATTGCGCGTTTAAATTATCAAAGCGGCCTTGCAAGACGCACCAGTCTTGTCAATTTTGGAATTCCTTCAAATTGCCTGTTTTGAATTGATAAAGGTTGCCGGCACAAGCAGACGCTTCGGGACCCCCATCCGGTTTGTTATTTTGTATTCAGGGCAAGGTTTTTCCGGGCGCATTCTTGATCTGCAAGGCGATGCCGAGGTAATGCCGCGCTTCGGTAAAGTCCGGCTTTAGGCGGATGGCCTCCTGGAATTGCGTGATCCCGCCGTCAACCTGGTTGTCAATCAACAGGACCAGACCAAAATTAAAATGATATTGTGCGTTATCCGGTTTCAGGCTGATGGCCTTGCGATACGCGACAATCGCTTCCTCCGTCTGGCCGGCCTTGCCTAAAACAGTGCCCAGGCTGCTGAAAGCCTTGTCATAATCCGGTTTCAGTCGGATGGCCTCCCGGAGTTGGAGGATGGCCTCGTTGATTTGGCCGTCCCTCGCCAGCGCATTGCCAAGATCATAATGTTCCGCGGCGTAATCCGGTTTGATGCGAATGGCTTCCTGATATTCACCGATGGCATCATTCAATTTTCCGTCATTCGCCAATGCGACACCCAGAAAGTAGTGCATCAGATAATTATTATGGGTCACTTCAATCGCATGGCGGTAAAGAGTTTCATCGTTCCGCCAATACCCAAGCTGTTGCCGCGTGGCGCCCGCACACAGGATGACTGCCGCGCAACCGGCCGCTCCGAGGATGATACGATGGTAGGGCCACCGCCTGGCCACGTCTGACGCACCCCAAACAATGCAAATCAACAACCCCACTGATGGGATGTACATATATCGATCCGCCATCGCTTGCGCGCCCACCTGCACCAACCCAATCACCGGCACCAGCGTCCCCAGGAACCATAACCATCCCACCAAAAGGTAAGGACGACGGATTCGCTCCATAACACACAGGATTGATACCGCGAGAATCAAGACGCCTGCCCCCAATACCTGCGCTAAAGGCCAGTCGTGGCGGAACGGATAAAAAACCGCCAGCTTCGTCGGCCACAATAGTTTTCCCATATACGCGGCATAAGAAACGAGGACGTTTCCCATCTTGTCACCCGGCGCAATGGTTACCAGCGTATCCACCGCGCGCGCGTGTTGAACGAAATAAGTCACCACGCACATCACCGCAGCCAGGACAAAGAACGGAATTTTTTCGGCCAATAAGCTTTTTAGATTGGAAATCGGAAATCGGCCCGTCCTCCGTAGCCCGTCCTCCATGGCAATATTGCGGAGGGTGGACAGTACTGCGGAGGGTGGAAATTCAGAAATTCTTTTGAGTGGCCAATAGTCCAGGAGCAACAGGAGGAACGGCAGCGTCACTAACATCGGCTTGCTCATTAAACCCAGCGCAAAGAAGAGCAGGGCGAGCAAATACATTGGCGATTGGCGACCCGCCGTGCTCGCGCACTGTCGCGGCAGGCTGCCGACTGGCGATTTAAGAGATTGGACGTATCGCGCATAAGCCATTAGCGTCAGGAGGCCGAAGAACGTGCTCAACACGTCCTTGCGTTCCGCCACCCAGGCCACCGATTCCACGTGCAACGGGTGCAGCCCGAAAAGCGCCGCCACCATCAAGCTGCGCCAGACCGCGCCGGTCACTCCGCGAAGGAATAAAAAAAGCAAAACTGTGTTGGCGGTATGCAGCAACACGCTCACCAGGTGAGGCCCCCAAGGTTTCAGCCCGAACAGTTGGCAATCCAACATGTGGGACAGCATGGTGATGGGGTGCCAATTGCCGGCCACCGGATTGGTGAAGGCCCATTTGAGATCTTCCCAGGTCAAGCCGCCCTGAACGTGAACATTCTGGGTGACGTATTCCGGATCATCGAGGCTGATAAAATCATGGCCGGTTGCCGGCCAATAGACCCACAGAACCACCACCGCCAGCAAGGCGGCAAGCCAGCAGTGTTTATGGCCGACCGCTGCCGGGTTCGAGGAGTAATTGGAATTCGTCTCTAGCGTCTTCGCAGTATAGCGTCAATACGACCTGTATCAAGATTGCGGCTCATCCCAATGACTTGTCGGTCGTTGCCGGCTTGTGACTTTTCAGACCAACTTGGTTGCAGTTGAAAAGTGCATCGATGAAAGGCGACAAATGATATTTCCCAAACAACGCGACCTTATTATAATAAATGCAGTGTCAACGTCGGAAGAATCAAATAAACGTTGGGCAATTCCCGCCATTTGCATTTTTTTAGCGGTGATCACCCTCGCGGTGTACGGTCAGACGTTGCGATATGAGTTCGTCAATTATGATGACAATAGTTACGTGTATGAAAATCCCACGGTTGTCGCCGGCCTGACGATCAAAGGAATTGAGTCTGCATTCAGACTTGGAGAATCCGACAACTGGATTCCGTTGACGACGATTTCGCATATGCTGGACTGCCAAATCTACGGGTTGAATGCCGGCGGTCATCATCTGACCAACGTTCTTCTGCACACCGCCTCGGTGATAATTTTATTTCTGGTGCTGCGGCAAATGACAGGCTTTCTTTGGCGTAGTGCCTTCGTGGCGGCAATCTTTGCGGTTCATCCGTTGCACGTGGAATCGGTGGCCTGGGTGGCCGAGCGCAAGGATACCTTGAGCGGGTTGTTCTTCATGCTCACCCTATTGGCTTATGTCGGTTATGTCCGCCGTCCGGCATCGCTCTCTCGCTATCTTATTGTCCTTCTTTTTTTCGCCCTCGGGTTGATGTCCAAACCGATGCTCGTGACGTTGCCGTTTGTTTTGCTGTTGTTGGATTATTGGCCGCTCAAAAGAATTTCCAATTTTCCACCCTCCGCAGTACTGTCCACCCTCCGCAATATTGCCATGGAGGACGGGCTACGGAGGACGGGCCGATTTTCGATTTCCGATTTGAAAAACTTATTGGCCGAAAAAATTCCCTTGCTTATGCTCTCCATGGTTTCCTGCATCTTGACGGTTTTCGCCCAGGGTCAAGTTCACGCGATGCCATCTTTAAACAAATTGCACCTCTCCATACGAATTGGCAACGCTCTGCTTTCCTGCGTCACCTATGTCTGGCAGTTGTTTTATCCTGTTGGACTCGCGCCTCACTATCCTTATCCGAGCCACAGTTTGCCGCTTTGGAATATTATCTGGGCTTTTGTCGTGTTGGTGGCCATCTCATCGGCTGCTTTTATCGGACGGCGGAAGCATCCGTATCTTTTAGTCGGCTGGCTATGGTATCTGGGAATGTTGATACCCGTGGTTGGCCTGGTCCAAGTGGGAAGCCAGGCCCTGGCTGACCGTTACACCTATCTGCCGCAGATCGGCTTGTGTCTCATGTTGGTGTGGCTGGCGGCTGACCTGTCCGCCGGTTGGCGGAATCGCCGGCTGATTTTGGGTCCCGCCGCAGCTATGATCATTATTGCCCTGGTTTTTTTGGCCCGCGCTCAGGCCTCTTATTGGAAAGATAGTGAAACGCTCTGGACACACACGATCAGGGTCACATCACCTAATGCCACAGCCCACCTGTATCTCGGCGTTGCTCTGCGCCAAAAGGGCGACGTTGATAAAGCGGTCATTGAATATCAAAAGGCGCTGGAAATCGACCCGGACTCTGCCGAAACCTGCTATGATCTTGGCAATGCCCTGGCCGAAGAGGGGAAGATGGACGAAGCGATCATCCAATTTCAAAAGGCGCGTGCAATCGACCCCGCCTATGCCGATCCTTACGATGATCTTGGCAACGCCCTGATTCAAAAAGGGCAGGTGGACGAAGCGATCATCGATTATCAAAAGGCGCTCGCCATTAACCCGAACAATGCCCAGGCCTGCTATCATCTTGGCAATGCCCTGCTCCAAAAGGGGCAGGCGGACAAGGCGATCATTCAATACCAAAAGGCGCTGGCCATCGACCCCAACTATGCCCAGGCCTGCAATAACCTTGGCAATGCCCTGATTCAAAAGGGGCAGGTGGACGAAGCAATAATTCAATATCAAAGGGCGCTGGCCATTAACCCCCACTATGCCGATCCCTACTGTAATCTTGGCAATTGCCTTCTTCAAAAAGGACAGGTGGACCAGGCCATTATTCAATACCGAAAGGCGCTGGCCATCAATCCCAACAATGCCCAAGCCTGTAATAATCTAGGCAGTTGCCTTCTTCAAAAAGGGAAGGTGGACGAAGCGATTATTGAATACCAAAAGGCCCTGGCCATCAACCCCAACAATGCCGATCTCCACTGCAATCTTGGTGATGTCCTGATCCAAAAGGGACAAATAGACGAAGCCATCGTTGAATACCAAAAGGCGCTGGCGCTCCAACCCGGCACCGTGGCGGCTCAAAACACTCTCACCCGCATCGCCTGGGTGATGGCAACCTCGCCAGACTCATCCCTGCGCAACGGAACCAAAGCGATTGAACTGGCCCAACAAGCCGACCGGCTATCGGGTGGCAACAATCCAACAACGGCTGCGACCCTGGCGGCGGCTTATGCGGAGGCGGGAAAGTTCCCTGAAGCCATTACCAACGCTCAACGCGCTTTGCAGTTGGCCACCCGCCAAAACAGCACCGCGCTGATCGCCGCTCTTCAGGCGCAACTCAAATGTTATCAGGCCGGTGCTCCGTTCCGCGATCCTGCCTCGGCCCGGTGACAGACCCTGCCATTCAGAAATCAGTGACATCTGAGTTATGAGGTTTGGAGGCACAGGCAATAGCCTATCCAACACCGCTCTGAATTTGTTGGGATAACTCCGTGCTCCTGACCACGGACTGGGGACTACTGACCTCCTCATCACGCATTGCCGGATTTGCTCATCAACAGGACCTTGAACTGGGCCAGTTGTTCATCATAGAAATCAATGGAATTGGGTGTCGTCGAGACCGTGGAATCGAAGTTCACCAGTGTGACCATGGTGCTGTAGGTGGCGATGTTGTGGACCGGCAGCACGGCGCGGATGCCGCCCTCCCTTCCGAGACGCGAATAGCAGTCCTGTTCGTGGATCTGTTTCACCAATACGATTCGATAGCCAAGGGTACTGAGAAAATTTTGGTAGCAGTTGGTGGTGATGATCGCCCCCTGCATCGCCGGAACCGTCATGCCGAGATTATCCAGGATGGCTTTCAACGGCTTGAACTCAATGCGGGACAGGATGCGCTCAAAACGCTCCTGCTCGCTTTCACTGGCCGGCGATTGGACAGCGACTGCTGTTTTTTTGGTCATAAATTGTGATGGAAACTGTTCCCCGTGATCCGGCTTGCCAGGCGGGAGCGCAGTCATTGTGGGGCATGGCGGCAGGAAAGTCCATGACTCATTTGCGCGTCAACCGGTGCCGCCCCTATCATGGCTGTTTCAATTTATCGTGAGGCGCGAATTCCCGGCAATTATCTCCGCACACTAACTGGGGTAATCGTGATGCCTCCACCCGGGGGATTCGGCGGCAAGACCGGATATATACTTATGGGTGGCGCGCTGACCGTAATGTCCACGCTTCCGTAGTCTCCACCTCCGCCTCCGGAATTTCCCGAGCCAGGATTGGCGGCGATGTACTGATTTTCTTTGTGGTTATATTCCGCGCCATAGAGGCCAAGCCCGTACACCATTTGTTGCATCAGGCCGGGTGGATCGTCGTGCCGATGACGGTCGATCAATGGCTTGTTGTGGCCGAAATAATATCGGATGCCAAACAGCAGATGGTCATAGCCGTGGTTGCCATACGCCGCATCGGCCGTCAGCGCCAGCCCGCGGATGGGCGTTTGATATTCCACTTCTCCCTGCACAAGATTGTTATGGAATTCTGTCGTATAAGAGGCGCTGAGCAACAGATTGTCGATCGGATACATTCCGGCGGAAAAGCGTCCAATGGGTTGCGTCGGATTCGTGTTGATGAATGGAGTGGGATACTCGTAGCTGATCGAGCCAACCCCTCCAAATGCGCCAAAAGTGAAACGGCGCCAATAGTATTCGCCCTCCACTCCCACCTGGTAGGTATCAACGCCCAGGCGATCCAGATAACCGCCGGTGATCCCCAGCAACCCGATTTGCGGATCGCGCCAGAAAAAATGGCCGGCGCCGCCATAAAAACTCAAATTGGAAATCTTGCTGTAAAGTCCATCGGCCTGGAATCCAAATTGATGCAAGACGGGAATCGTGATGCTGCCGTCAAAGTTATTGCCGAAATACGAATTCATTGTCCCGCCTTCATAGCTCAATTTGCCGTTGATTTCGGATACCGCCCGCGTGGATCTAA
>CAWCRR010000009.1:0-22728 GCA_963797825.1 uncultured Verrucomicrobiae bacterium | reverse complement strand
CGTACATCACGGCGTTGGCTTTGCCCAAGTTCAGGTTGATGTGCAGATCAAATTCGTCCGGCGCGACGGCAGTGCACAGATCCTTGAATGTCGCTTTTGTCGGCTGGCCGCGCTTAAGGCTCCAAATGATTTTGAGCGCGTTTTTGGAGCTGTACCCGATATCCACCTGTTCCTCTACAATTGTGGCAGGTGAATAGCCGAGGGCATCGATGATGCGGCCCCAATTTGGGTCGCCGCCGTGCCAACTGGTCTTCACCAGAGCGCTGTTCGCCACCGCGCGCGCCGCGGCATCCGCGTCTTGAATGGTCTTTGCGCCATTCACACGCACCGTCACCATGCGATGAACCCCTTCGCCATCCCGCACAATCATCTTCGCAAGTTCGAGACACACATGATTCAGTGCCGTTCTGAAAATGTTGAATGTTGAATGTTGAATGTTGAGTGTTTTATTTCCCGACATCCCATTGGCCAGCACCAGGACCGTGTCATTCGTGCTCATGTCACCATCGACGGTGATGCGGTTGAAGCTGTGGGCGACGGCTTCCTGCAAGGCGGCTTGCAAAGCCTTGGCCTTGATCGCCGCGTCGGTGGTGATGAAACAGAGCATCGTCGCATGGAGACCGCCATGCGGCAGGGCCGCCGGGCGTTTGCCGGTGGCCGACATGCCGGGCTGAATCATTCCCGCGCCTTTGCAAATGCCCCCGAGGCGGACTATTTTGCCGCCGAGCTTAAATTCAATGGCGACCTGTTTGGGCCGGGTGTCGCTGGTCATGATGGCTTCGGCGGCATGGGCGGCGTGGTCCGCGCTTGCGCCGAGCAATCCCGCCGCGACGGAATCCCCCGCTTCACATTCTCCATGGGCATTGTCACGCCGATCCGGCCGGTCGAGCCGACAAAAACCGTCTTCCGGAATTTGCAATTCGCGCCCGGCGACGAGTGCCATCGTTTTCGCATCGCGCAGGCCCTGCTGGCCAGTGCAGGCATTGGCATTGCCCGAATTCACGACGACGGCCTGCGCCATGCGCTTTTTGAGATGTTCCAGGCACAGCTTGACTGGTGCGGCGCACACCTGGTTGGTGGTGAACATGCCCGCGACGGCGGCGGGGACATCGGAGACGATCAGGGCGAGGTCGCGTTTTTGCCCCTTGTCCGAGCCTTTGCCGGTGCCGAGTTTTTTGATGTCGCAAAACACGCCGCCGGCACGAAAACCCAGTGGGGCGACGATGGAGCCGGATATTTCTTTGAACTGAATTTTCATCCGGGCGGATTGAAGCAGGAAAAGCCCGGCTGGCCAAGCTGGAATGACTAATGACTAAACCATAATGACTAATTAATTCCTAATGACCAAATGCAGGCACGAGTTTGATCATTCGGGCTTAGTCATTCTTTAGTCATTAGGATTTAGAAATTAGTCATTCCATGTCTTTCAAGGCTTCAATTTCCAGACGGACCATGCGGACATGGACCTGGTTGTTCGCATCGGGCGGATGTTTGGCGATGTAGCGGGCGGTGACGGCGGCGATGAATTCTTCGCGCGCTTTTTCCGGCACGCATTGAACATAGGGAATCCACGTCGTGCGCAGCCAGGTGGCAAAGCCGTCCGCGCCGGGATAGGTGGCATCTTTTGGCGCGAGTTTGAGGCTCACGACTTTGAATCCGCTCTTGGGCAGCCATTTTTCGTAATCGCTGGGGCTGTAAAAAAAGTATGGCCGCGGCATCCGGCGGAAAAATCCGCGCCAGCGCTTCAACCGCATCTCGGGCCGGAGTGCCACAAATACGTCCTGGGCATTGCCCCGGCCGCCGCAGGAAACAACGAGGCGTCCGCCCGGCTTCAACACGGAGGCGGCGCCGCGCAGGATCTTTTGATGATCATCCACCCAATGCAGGGCGGCATTGGAAAAAATAAAATCGAATTGCCGCGGGAATTTTATCTTCCGTGCGTCCATCACGTGAAATTCCAGGTTGGGGAATTGTTTGTGCGGAAACGCTTTCTGGGCGAAGGCGATCATCTCCGCCGAGGCGTCGATGCCGTTGGCCGAACCGTTCGGCAGCGCGCGAGCCATTTCGGCGGTCACTTTGCCATCGCCGCAACCGACGTCCAGGACGTGTTCGTCGCCGCGCAGATTCAGTTTGGTGATGAGTTCGCGCGCCCAGGTTTGTTGGACGACGGAGTTTGCGGCGTAATCGGCGGCATTCCATTTGGCGGACGGGGCTTTTCTGTCAACGGCGGATTTCTTATTTGGCATGGTTTTCTTCATAGGAAAAATTTCGCGAGGTTGAAATAGAACAGAAGCGTGAAAATATCGGCGAGGGCGAGCGTGAGCGGGCCGGCGGCGATCTTGGGGTCGAGCCTCAAGGCATGGAGCGCGGTGGGCACGCTCAGCCCGGCGACACAGGCGGTCAACAGGCAGAAGGTGACGCTCGTTCCGATGACGAACGCGGGCGTTTCCGCGTGTTGCCACAGCAAAACCACGATACCGACGACGAGGCCGCACGCGGCGCCGAGCAGCAACGCGGTGAACGCCTCGCGCCAAAGCGAAAGAAAATACCAGCGCCAGGTCGGCTGCGTGGTGCGCAGAGATTGGATGGTGACGGTCATGGATTGGATACCGACGCTCTCGCCGAGGCCGAGGATCATCGTGAGGAAAAATGCGATGACGAGGCTCTTCGCCAGGGTCAGTTGATAATGCCCGGCGAGCAGCGCGCAAAAAGCGCCGCTGATGATGGTCGTGATGAGCCAGGGAAAGCGGATGCGAAAGGCGCGCCAGGGCGAAGCGTCGCGCACTTGCGAGACATGGAAACCGAGCGTCTCGAACACTTCGGTCATCTGCTCGCGTTCGGCAATGTCGAAAACCTCCTCGGTGAACAGGCCCACGTCCACCAGGCCGATGACACGGCGTTGGGCGTCGATGACCGGGAAGGCGAAGAATTTGTGCATCACAAAAACTTCGCACGCCTCCAGGACGGTCGCCGTGTCCGGGATGGCGATGACGTTGCGGATCATCAATTCGGACAGGGGTTGTTCCAGCGGGGCCATGAGCAGGCGGCGTGTGGGGACGACGCCGACCAGTTTCTCCTGCTCATCGACCACGTAGAAATAAACGATTTTTTCCCCGACGCCGCGTTGCCGGATGGAGGCGAGGGCCTGATCGACGGTAAGTTTCTGGTCGAGCGTGGTAAAATCCTTGCGCGAGAACCGGGAGACCGGCTCGTTCAAATGCTCGACGGGCGGTTTGATCTGCATCCTTAAACCAATCCCGCTGTTTCCGGGAAACCGCAAATGATATTCATGCTTTGCACCGCCTGGCCGCTGGCGCCCTTCACCAGATTGTCCTCGGCGCTCATCACGATGAGCCGGCCCGTCCGCGCATCCAGCCGCCACGCGATCTCGATGATGTTGGTGCCAACGACATTCTTGGTGTCGGGTAAATTTTTACCTTCGAGCAGGCGCACGAATGGCTCGTCGCCGTAACTTTTCTTGTAGGCGTCGGCGATTTTTTCGTCGGTCAATTTTATCGTTGGCTCCAAATAGAGCGTGGTCAGGATGCCGCGATTGACAGGGATCAGATGCGGTGTGAATTGGATCGTCACGTCTGCTTTGGCGGCGAACGACAGTTGCTCTTCGATCTCCGAGAGGTGCCGGTGTTTGGGCACACCGTAGGGCCGGACGCTCTCGTTGCATTCGACAAAAAGATAATCCGTCTCCGCCTTACGTCCCGCACCGCTCACGCCGCTCAGAGAGTCGGCGATGATGGCGCCCGGCTTGACCAGCCCGGCTTTCAACAGCGGAATCGCCGGCAGCAAAATGCTGGTGGGATAGCAGCCGGGCGAAGCCACGAGGAGCGCCTTCTTGATCTGGTCCCGATAGATTTCCGGGAGGCCGTAAACGGATTTTTTCAGCAGGTCTGGCGCGGGATGGTCGTGCGCGTAAAATTCCTTGTAGATGGCGGCGCTTTTGAGCCGAAAATCCGCGCTCAGATCGATCACCACGCACCCGGCATTAATCAGGGGCACGGCGTATTCGGCGGCGACGCCATGGGGCAGCGCCAGGAAAACGACATCAGCCTGCCTGGCGAGGACTTCGGCGTTTGGCTCGGTGAACCGGATGGACCTGGATTTGGGATGGCTGGCGAATTTTGGGAACACCTGCGCCAGCATCTGGCCAGCATATTGGCGCGAGGTCACTGCCACCAATTCCGCCTGCGGATGGTTCAAAAGCAACTGCACCAAAACTTCGCCGGAATAACCCGAGGCGCCGACAATGGCCACCTTGGCGGCTTTTTCGTTTCTTTTCGTCTTCATTTTTTTCAAAGAGATTGAACAACAAACATTCAACATTCAACATTCAACATTCAACGGCTAGCGAACCCAGGGAAACTGCTTTAAATGAAAAAACCCGCCGGCGTGGCCAGCGGGTTTGATAATCTCCAGTGCGGTCAACGTTTCGAAAACTGGAAACGTTTGCGCGCGCCGGGCTGGCCGTACTTTTTGCGCTCGCGCATACGCGGATCGCGGGTCAGGAACCCTTCCGCTTTCAGTTGCGGACGCAGGTTGACGTCAAATTTCAAAAGCGCGCGGGCGATGCCGTGGCGCGCCGCGCTGGCCTGGCCGTTGGGGCCGCCGCCGGAAATGTTGATCCGCGCGTCGATCTTTTCCGCCGTGCCGGTGATGGTCAAGGGCGACGTCACCGTGGAGCGCTGGGTCTCGAGTGGGAAATAGCTGTCGAACTCGCGGCCATTGACGGTGATCTTGCCGTTGCCATTGGCGAGGCGGACGCGCGCCACGGCGGTCTTGCGCCGGCCGGTTCCAAGAAATTCAATTTTATCGGATTTTACTGCGTTTGCCATAAATCAATTAAGCCGCTGCTTTCAACGCTTCGGGTTTCTGCGCCGCGTGCGGGTGTTTGGGACCTTTGAAAACTTTCAATTTGGTGAGCAACACGCGGCCGAGGCGATTTTTGGGGATCATGCCTTTCACGGCGTGTTCGATCAATTTTTCCGGGGTCTTGGCCCGGAGCTGCTCGACGGTGGTGTACTTCTCGCCGCCCTTCCAGCCGGAATACGTCATATACTCCTTGGCGGTTTCCTTCTTGCCGGTGACCCGGACCTTTTCGGCGTTGATGACCACTACAAAGTCGCCCGCGTCGAGGTGCGGCGTATAGATGGGCTTGTTTTTCCCGCGCAAAATGTCGGCGACTTGGGCGGCAAGGCGGCCGAGCACAGCGCCATCGGCATCAATAATATGCCACTTGCGCTGGTCTAAATTAACTTTTGGCAAATGCGTTTTCATTCTTTTCCAAACAAAATGGACGCGAAATCTATCAAAGACACGATCAAAGTCAATAGCGATTTAAGGGCCAATTTTCTTCGTTCTGCACTCTTCATTCTTCATTTTAAATAAATGTCCCATTCCGCCGCCGGCCGGGGATAATTGGTAAATGGCAGAAACGAACGACATCACCCTGGTGCGGGAATTTGCCGGACAAAATTCCGAGAGGGCCTTTGCCGAACTGGTCCAGCGCCACATCAACCTGGTTTATTCCGTGGCCTATCGTTTCACGGGCAACACCACCGATGCGCAGGACGTGACGCAGGCGGTCTTCATCATTCTTGCGCGCAAAGCCGCCCGTCTATCCGCCCGCACGGTGCTTACAGGTTGGCTTTATGAAACCACGCGCTTCACCGCCACCCGGCTTTTGCGGACTCAAGTCCGCCGCCGCACCCATGAACAGGAGGCTTCCATGCAATCCATGCTTGACCAATCCGGCACAGATAACGTGTGGCGCCAGCTTGCGCCGCATCTGGAAGCGGCCATGTCGCGTCTGGGCGAACGGGACCGGACGCTGCTCGCTCTGCGTTATTATGAAAATAAAACGGGCGCGGAGGCTGCCGCGCTGTTGGGCATCCACGAAGAAGCGGCGCGCAAACGCACCCATCGCGCATTGGAAAAGCTGCGAATTATTTTCAGCAATCGTGGGGTGGACTCGACCACTGAAATCATTGCCAAATCGATTTCCGCTAATTCCATCCAAGCCGCGCCGGCGGCGCTGGCAAAATCCGTGACCGCCGTGGCGCTGACCAAAGGCGCGGCGGCTTCGGCTTCAACCCTAACCCTCATCAAAGGAGCATTGAAACTTATGGCATGGACACAAATGAAAACGGCCGCAGTTGTCGCCGTAGCGGTTGTTTTGGCCACAAGCACAACAGGTTTGGTGATTAAGCATGCGTATCAACAGCCGTCGAATGACCCGACGCCAGTTGCCGACGGTAGTTTTAACGAATCTTCAATGCAAAGTCTGCAGGGCCATTGGACAGGCTCGAACACAGCGCACCCGGGCGTAATATGCGCGCTGAGCATCTCCGGCGATCGACTTGAGTACCACGGAGGCGATTGGCTTCGCGGCACGTTTGTCTTGAACGAATATGCCGAGCCAAAACAAATAGACGTGACCGTACTTGACCCGGCCAAGAGTTTCATCCACGGCATCTATCAGGTGAACGGGGACAAAATAACCATGGCCATGGCACAACACGGAGTCAACGTAAGGCCGGTTGATTTTACACCTGGCATTCGAGTTGATGTCTTGGAGTTCAAGCGTGATTGAAAAGCTCGCGTTATTTGTCGCAACCCATCATTCTACACGTGCGCGCACATTGTTTGGCAGCAAATTCGCAAAAGCGTCAGCGCGCCGTTTGCGATATGAGCAGAGAATACTGGTTGAAAATAAATTGGCGTTTTTCCGCCGCAGTGGACATTTATAGATGAATGCAGGCACTGGCAGATACGGAATTGCTTCGCCAATACGCCGATCAGAAATCGGAAACGGCATTTGCAACCTTGGTGCAGCGGCATGTCCCGCTGGTCTATTCAGCCGCCCTGAGGAAAACAGGAAACTCCTCGGCGGCCGAGGAAGTCACCCAGGCGGTTTTCATCATCCTCGCCCAAAAAGCGCGGGCCTTGCGTCCTCAAACGGTGCTTTCCGGCTGGCTGTATCAGGCGGCGCGATTGACCGCCAATAATTTTCTGCGCACCGAAATCCGGCGGGTCCGCCGCGAACAGGAGGCCTATATGGAATCTCTTTCAAACGAAGCCATGCCCGAAGCCTGGCCGCAAATCATGCCGCTACTCGAAGATGCGATGGGACACCTTGGCGAAAGGGAGCGCAACGCAGTCGTCCTTCGTTTTTTTGAAGGAAAAAGTTTTCAGGAAATCGGCGCGGCGGTTGGCATGAGTGAAAATGCCGCCCAAAAGCGGGTCGCCTATGCCATGGAAAAATTGCGAAAGTTTTTTCTCAAACGCGGCGTGGATTCCACGACGGCGGCCATCGGGGAAACGATTTCCGCCAATTCCATTCAGGCCGCGCCGGTGGCGCTGGCAAAAACCGTGACTACTCTGGCGTTGGCCAAAGGCGCGGCGGCTTCGACTTCTACCTTAACCCTCATCCAAGGAGCATTGAAAATTATGGCTTGGACAAAAGTAAAAACGGCAATCGTCGTCGGTGCGGGAATTCTACTCACCGTCGGCACAGCTGCCGTCGTGGTTCACCACGTTCAAACGCATTTGGCTAACGATTCCGTCCCGGATAAAGCATGGCGATTTCCGAATATTACCTCCGACACCGTGGATAAGCTGCCGCCGCAGGTGAAAATTTTGCCGACCATTTTTCCAAACGGCGGAAATTTTTCAGAGGGGCGCAACAATGGAAAGGCTGTCGGAATCGCACAACCGGTCGCCAACATCATCGGCGTTGCCTACGATTGGCCGCATGCGAGAATGATTTTTCCGCACGGAGAGCCGGCCAGCCGTTATGACTTTATCACCACACTGAATCCAGGCGCCCGGGAAGCGCTGAAACAGGAACTGAAAGACAAATTGGGATTAGTGGGACATTCCGAAATGACAAATGAGAATGTTTTGCTGCTCAAAATGGTAAATCCAAACGCGCCCGGACTCCATCCGCCGACGCAGGGAAATTATTCCTACATGCATAGCGATGACAATTTATTGTTCCATCGCCAGGAAATTAAATGGGCGAACGGACCTATTTCCAAAATGAATGACTTTTTGCAAAGCGGTTCCCCGTGGCCAATTGTTGATGAAACCGGCATTACCACCCGGTACAGCATTGACATCAAATGGCAGGATGATCCGAATGATTCGGAGCATACGGCCTTGCAAAAGGTCTTGCGCGACCAACTCGGCCTCGAACTGGTGCCCACCAATATGCCCATCGAGATGCTGGTGGTGGAGAAGGCCAATTAGCCAGTTTTGCGGGTTTCAAATTGATTCACTTTTTTGTCTGGTTTTCGCCGCCATCGGGAATAATTAGTAAATGCCCGATGCAAGCGACATGGACCTGGTACGGGAATATGCCGGGAGCAATTCAGAACAGGCTTCCGCCGAGTTGGTCCGGCGGCATATCAATCTCGTTTATTCGGTGGCCTTGCGATACGTCAACCATCCGCAGGATGCGGAAGACGTAACGCAGGCCGTTTTCGTCATTCTCGCCAAAAAGTCCGCCAACCTGCGCGCCGGGACCGTCCTGGCCGGTTGGCTATATGAAGCGACACGGTTTACGGCCATGCAATTTCTCCGAAACCAAACCAGACGCCGGTGTCACGAACAGGAGGCACAAATGCAGAACGCATTGGACGAATCAACCACAGATGGTATTTGGCCGCAATTAAGGCCGCTTTTAGAAGAGGCGATGTCGCGGCTCAATGAAAAAGAACGCGCTTTGCTGGCCTTGCGCTTTTTTGAAAACAAAAGCGGCGGGGAGACCGCGGCCATTCTGGGGATTGCGGAAGGGACCGCCCAAAAGCGTGCTTCACGTGCGTTGGAGAAATTACAAAAGTATTTTTCCAGGCGCGGCGTGGATTCCACAACTGCGGCCATCGCCGAAACGATTTCCGCCAATTCCATTCAAGCCGCGCCGGCGGCGCTCGCAAAAACTGTGACCGCCGTGGTGCTGGCCAAAGGCGCGGCGGCTTCGGCTTCAACCCTTACCCTCATCAAAGGAGCATTGAAACTTATGGCATGGACACAAATGAAAACGGCAATTGTGACGACGGCGGTTGTGCTACTCGCCGCTGGAACAACCACTGTGACCGTCAAAGAAATTCACGAGCGCGAAAGTTATTCTTGGCGAACGTTGGACAGACTCAGACCGCCGTGGAGTTTTGCGAAGATGCCGCAGCTGGTAGAAATATTCCCAGCCATATTTCCAAAACGCGGTAGCAGATCTGCAGGGGAAGCCGGCAAAGACGGCAGATTCATCGGTCTTTCTGTGCCTATCCAAATCATTATCGAACACGCATTTTATTTCCAGCATCCCGACAGGATTATTTATCCGTCCAGCTTTCAGTACAATAATTACGATTCGGCTCCCAAATACGATTTCATTGCAACTCTACCTCGTGGTTCGGGAGCGGCTTTGCAGCAAGAGATAAGGAAAACGCTTGGCTTGGGGGGAAGATTCGAAATGATTGAGACAAATGTGTTGCTCCTCAAAGTCAAAGATCCGAACGCTGCCGGACTTGAGACAAGCACTTCTAAAGTCGGTTCAATGAACGTAGGGAATGGTGAAATTTCGGCTGTTCATGGCAGCATTGACAATTTGGCTCAAACATTGGAAGGGACTTATTTCGAAATTCCGATTATTGACCAAACCGGCCTGACAAAGAGTTACAACTACAAGATATCATGGAACGATTATCAAGGCGGCTACCCGAATCTCAATGGCTTGAAACAAGCACTCTTAAACCAACTCGGCCTCGAACTGATTTCCACCAACATGCCCGTCGAAATGCTAGTGGTCGAAAAGGCGAAATAATTGTCCTTTTTCTCCGCCGTGCGGACATATACCAATGATGAAACGCCATTATAATCTTTTATTTGTAACTTTTTTCTCAAAAAACTGTTAATATAGTCAAGCATCAGATGAATCGGGATAAAACCATTCAGGCCGGTGGCTGGCGCATCAAACCAGAAATGCGCCATGGTTTCACGCTCATTGAATTGCTTGTCGTCATTGGCATCATCGGCGTCCTGGCCGGGCTGTTGTTGCCGGTGCTGTCGGCGGCCAAAAAGAGGGCCGCGCAAGCCGCGTGTATCAATAACATGAAACAGCTTGGCCTGGGCATGAGAATGTACACCGACGACAACCATGACACCTTTCCCGGCATGGCTTCCGAACACGTCGGGTTCCAGGCAAACGACTGGATTTATTGGCGGACGAACTCAGCTTACCCGCAGGTCCAACAAAGCCCGATTGTCCTGACGCTGGCCAATACCACTCCCAAATTGTTCCGTTGCCCGTTGGACACCGACGACAGCGCGCGCATCGCCGAAGGCGAGGCCGATCCGGCCAACGGCCCTTACTTCTACAGTTATAGTTTGACCAGCTACAACCTCGATAACAGCAATGGGAGCGATGTGAATCCGGGAATGTCCTCGTACTTTGCAGGCGGAGAAAGTCTTCCGTTCAAGTTGACTGCCATCCACAGTCCCGCCGGAAAAATCATGCTCGCTGAAGAAGTGGCCTCGGACAGCGCCAGTGACAATCCCACCGGCGGGGGCGTTATCAACGATGGGCGCTGGATGCCACAAGACCCCGACGTTTTGACCGCCCGGCATGGCGGCAAAGCGGATGTGACCTTCGCCGACTTCCACGTGGAACCCGAGACCTGGGAGTTCGGCGAGGACCTGAACAATTCCCAGCCGGATTTGTGAACATCGCTGGAAGCCGGGGCACGGCCATGGTTCAGTTTTGAATTACCGGGCGCAGAACAAAATCGATGCGATTTTTAGCAATCATTTTGGCCCATCATACAGTTTATGAAAAAGCTCGCTGTTATTGGATTATTGATCACCGCCGTGGCGGCGTTGGTTTTTGTTCCGACGGCACTCTACTGGAAAACTTCGTTTACCAACCCTAAACCAAATTTGCGGATAGAGACGATTGACTATGTTTCGGCGATGACCCCTAAAGGTGCCTCGTTCTTGCTGGCGATGACTGCGGAATGACTTATTGCCGCCTGAAGCCCATGAAGAATGAAAAACATCCTGTTCGCACCGCCTTCACGCTGATTGAACTACTGGTGGTCATCGCCATCATCGGCATCCTGGCCGCGATGATGTTGCCTGCGCTGTCAGTGGCCAAAAGACGGGCCGCTCAGGCCCCTTGTATCAACAACATGAGACAACTCGGCATCGGCATAAGAATGTATCTGGATGACAACCACGACACCTTTCCGGGAATGGCTTCCCTGCACAGAGGATTTCAGGCGTCCGACTGGATATATTGGCGGACGAATGCCGCTTACCCACAGGTCCAACAAAGCCCCATTGTCCTCACCCTGGCCAATGTCAGCGTAAAACTTTTCCGTTGCCCGTTGGACATCGACGACACTGCGCGACTCGCAGAAGGCGCGACCAATGGGGGCAATGGCCCTTACTTCTACAGTTACAGTTTGAACAGTTACGGGCCTGTCACACAGGTTGATGCAAACGGCAATTCCAGCAGCGTCAATCTTGGAATGGGTTCGTTCTTTGCCAACGGCAAAAGCCTTCCATTCAGGTCGGCCGGCATCCGCAATCCCGCGGGGAAAATCATGCTCGCCGAAGAAGTCGGCTCAGACAGCAGTATCGACAATCCCACCGGCTCAGAAGTCATTGACGATGGCCGCTGGGAGCCGCAAGACCCCGATCCATTGACTGCCCGGCACGATGGCAAAGGAGACGTGACCTTTGCCGACTACCATGTGGAACCCGAGACCTGGGAATTTGGCGAGGACCTCAACAATTCGGAGCCGGATCTATGAACCTCGCTCGAATCCGATGAGACGTGGATTTACATTGATTGAACTCCTGGTGGTCATCGCCATCATCGGCATCCTGGCCGCGTTGCTTCTCCCCACGCTCGCCAGAGCCAAGGCCAAGGCATTGCAGACCCAATGCCTCAAGAATCTGAAACAAGTCGGATTGGCGATCCAACTTTACACGGATGACAATGCCGACGTTCTGCCCGGGCCGGCGTTGTTTGAAGTTCCAACCAGTTACAATTCCAACTTCATGACGGTCCTTCCTGTTTATATCCGGCACTATTTGGCGCTGCCGGAGCCAGCGTCTCAAGATATGCTTACCACGGCCTGGCCTATTATCACCTGCCCGGAGCAAATCCGTGTTCCCATCCCCTCGGACGCAACTATTGACCGGCGCGTCACTTATTGCGACAGGGGTAGGATCAATCCTGCGGATCGTTACTCCCGCCCGTTCGGCTATCCTTTAGCCGACTATTCCCCGGTTCCTGGTGGACCTTACCAACCACTTAAACTTGAGAGCATTTCGAGCTACACCAACAACCCTGGCGGGGTCTATGCCTTGCGCGATGTGGATATGCAAAGAGACGGTATCAGCGTCCATTATTGGAGCACGGTCATCTCTCCCCAACCAGTTCATGGCAACGATTTGCGCAACGCCGTTTTTTTCGACTGGCACGCGGAGGCAATACACGGCACAAACTGGCTGTAATAATCATGAACTTTCCAGCCATTAACTTGCGCAGACGCGCCTTCACCCTCATCGAACTGCTGGTGGTCATCGCCATCATTGGCATTCTGGCCGCGTTGTTGCTGCCGGCACTATCTCGCGCCAGGGACACGGCCAGGCGGAGCAATTGTACCAGCAATCTTCGGCAAGTCGGCATTGGCATCCATCTCTATGCCAACGACAACAGCGACACCCTGCCCGGAATCGTCATCACCAACGGCATGACGTGGCCATATCAGTGGCGCTTCTTCAAGGAAATGACCATGCGCTACGACGGCTTGACCGGCCCGTCCTCGCCGCAGGACAAACTGTTCGCCTGTCCGGCGGACACCTTTTACTATACCAATACGACCGATACTCCCCTGGTAAGCGCCAGTATGCACGGTGATCCCTGGGCGGACTATTCGAGTTATTGGTTCAGCCGGCTGAATTTGCGGACAAATGATTTGACCGGTTTGCCGTATGCCGGCATTACCGGACGCAAAATCAGTTCCATTCGCAATCAAGTCCGGACGTTGATGGTGGTGGACCAACCAGCCTGTTTTGGTTACTCTTGGCATAAACCGCAGTCAATCACCGACCCGGGACCAAATCTGCTCAACGATTCCATGAACATGACGTGTTTTTTGGACAGCCACGTCAATTACATCAAATTTTACTATAATGGCGACGATTCGATCTTCCCGTGCTTTTATAATCCGCCGGACAATTACGAATATCAATGGGGCGAAAATTAAGTTCTTACGCGATGTGGTCTGCCCATCCAGACCGTGTCGAAACCTGGCGAAAAATTTGCTCCCACAAAATTGGCCTCTTTGAACCGATGATTTTCATTGATCAAGCAACGGCTCAAGCGCCTTGCAAAATGCGTCGATTTCCACGGGCGGCCCTTCGTCATAGTTGACATGGGCGCCGTCCCTGGTCCACTCGCAAAGTCTCGTGCATGCCGTACGCTCTCTGGTGATCCCCAGTTCGAGGGTAAAATATCGCAGGACGGATTTTTCCTTGTTGAAAAACCGGCGCAACCGCTCCGGGCGATAGGCAACGGCAATCATTTGCGCCTCTGCCATCTGCACTGCTGGCGGCATGGTGATGACGACGATCTGGTAACCATTGGCCAGATTGCGCCTCACAATATCCAATCCGTCCGGCGGCAATTTCTCTTCGGGCGGCAGCTCATTTCCCAACGTCTCCCAGGTCTCATACAAAAAGTGCCGCAGCGCCGGCAGGGTTCGATTCGCATCCGGATTGAAGTTGAACAAAGTGGATACGTATAACTCCGGATCCTTCCAGATCAACCGGGGCAATTCCCGGTGCGCAAATCCATAGTGATGATTGCGAACTTTTTCATCCAATATGTTTAGCAGGTCGTCATCCGAATCAATTCCCTCAAATGGCGATTTCGTTTTCCGCGGAACGGAATCGTCCTCTGCCCCGGGAATAAAGGGTTTGCCGTACAGCACTGGAATGCAGCGAAACATCGTTCCGATGCCATCCTCCAAGCCGTTGTCCATCTGTTTGGCAACTTTGGCAAAGGGAAACACGATATTGTTCTGGTCAAATGCGACGCCCCACATGCCGTCGTGTTCGGCCCAACTGCCGCCGTAACATTGGATGATGCACTCGCCAAGAAATGAACCATAGAGGTCGGCCAGTTGATTTTTGGTCTCCTCAACCTGAAATGCGCCTGACAGCCGCAACTGTTCGAGGTGACCTTCCAGCCACTTCACAGATTCTTTGTTGTAGCCGAAATCCATCCCGCTGACGGGACGCAATTCCTGAATGACCCGTTCGGCGTTGGCCTTGAGGTGTTGTTCTTGCATGTCTGATAGATGATTTAAGCTTCGTGATTGTGTTTTGTGCAGCCGGGTGATTGCGGCGGAAAAAGGCTGAAAGAAAGTCTATTTTCGTAACCGTCGTATTCCTGGCCGCAACAGGGAAAAACATACTTGTCCCACTCGCCACGCGGGCCAGTTTCGCCGATGCTCTGGGCTTCTTGCGGATGGTAAGAACAGCCGCCGGGATTTTCGGCGTCAAACCTCTGGCCGCAATGTTTGCAGGTCAGCAATGACGCTTCGCTTTTTTCTTCATGACGGCCTTCCACACAGCCCGGCGATCTGGGTGGATTGTCGGAGACAACCACTTGTTGGCAGCAAGGGAACCGATAAACGTCCGTATAATCGCCACTCGGCCCGGTGTGGTCTATCAGTTCTGGTTCTTGCGGATGATGAGAACACGGGCCGGGATTTCTGGGATTAAACTTCTGGCCGCAATACCTGCAAATCAAAAGCTGCTTCACTTCTTTCTTAGGACACCCACAACGCGGACATTCACTTGGCGGACGCTCTTCTCTCACCCAGAAACTGCCTTCCCAAGAACACATCGGGCACTTGATTTCCAATCCGATTTGTCCTTCATACCCTTGCAGGAACCAATCGCCTGAAGGCTTCCAATAGTCACTCGTTGCTTCATTGCGGGTAAATACCTCGGAAGCTTGTAACAATGGTGAAACAACGGGGAGACGATCTTCCGGCTTGGAGAGCGATTTTGTATCACCAATTGACTCTTCAGCTTCCATCTGAACCAAGGCAAGTTCGGTCAGCACTTGATTTGAGTTCAGTCCCTTCTTTTCAAGTAGCGAAGCTAAAATGTCGATAGCTGCTTGTAAACGAGGAGGCTCATGACCAGTTACTAAGTTGATTTTCAGAAAGATTTTCAAAGCTCGTTGCGCCAATTCTTCGGCCTCAGCTGGCCGATGCGCATCTATGAGTAATAGTGCCAGATTATCCAATAATTGGGCCATGTTTGGATGTTCCAGGCCCAAGTTCTTTTCGTAAATTGTCAGTGCCCTCCGGAATAGCAGTTCGGCTTCCGGAAGCTGGTTTACACTACGGAGAAGCAGTGCCAAATTATTTAGGCAGATGGCGACATCTGGATGCTCCGGGCCAAAGCTCTTCTCGTAAATGGCCAGCGCCCGCCGCTGCAACGGCTCGGCTTCTAGCAGTCGATTTGTCATCCGAAGCAATACGGCAAGGTTGTCGAGGCGCGTGGCGACATCTGGATGATTCGGTCCAAGACTCTTTTCAGTGATAGCTAGTGCCCGCCGATGCAGCGGCTCGGCTTCTACCAACCGATTCGCGCCATCAAGCAATACTGCTAGGTTGCTGAGGCACGTGGCGACCCTAGGATGTTCCGGGCCAAAGCCCTTTTCGGTAATTGCCAGCGCCCGCCGGTATAAAGGTTCAGCTTCCGCCAACCGGTTCGTCTCCCTGAGCAACTCTGCCAAGTTTATAAGTCTACCCGCGACATCTGGATGATTCGGTCCAAGACTCTTTTCAGTGATGGCCAACGCCTGCCGCTTCAACGGCTCGGCTTCCACCAACCGATTCATCTGATGAAGCAACACTGCCAAGTTGTTAAGTCGAATAGCAATATCGGGATGATCCGACCCAAGGTTTTTTTTAGTAATGGCGAGTGCCCGCTGGTATAGACCTTCGGCTTCCTTAAGCCGATTCATTTCTCGGAGCAATTCCCCCAGATTGTTAAGTATAATGGCGACATCTGGATGATTCGGCCCAAGATTCTTTTCGGTGATGGCCAACGCCCGCCGATGCAGCGGCTCGGCTTCCGCGAATCGGTTCGTGGCTTGAAACAATACTGCCAGGTTGCTGAGGCATATGGCGACTTCAGAATGATTCGACCCAAGATTTTTTTCGGTAATGGCTAGTGCCTGCCGCTTCAACGGCTCGGCCTCTAGGTAAAGGGCTGCATCATCCAAAAAAAGGGAAAGCTCATTTGCTGCAAAGGCGATATTTTCGCGTTGCGGTTGAGTTGACCAATAATCAAATGAAGCATCATATGGTTTACCCATCGTCCTCTCCTCGCCAAGCTCGACCCAGTATCGCATCAATTCTTCTGAATCGCGCGTGCGGATTTTAAGGAAACGGTCAATGTCCAGTAGACAGGCGCGGAGGCGGTCGCGCTGTTTCGTTTGAGACAGTAGCCACGGCAGTTCATCACAACTGCGCGCTGAAACGGGTTGTTTTTCAAAATCATCGGCCAATCGCATTCGCAACTCGTCCTGACGATGTTCGTTCGGCACAAACGCGTCCCGCACCGCCGTCCGCAGAAAATCGTGCGCAAAGTTCAAGATGCCGCCGCGATCCACTAGACTGTCCTCCAGCGCCGCGCGCAATGGCGACCACGTAGCCATAGGCAATTGTGGCAGATTTGCCGGCTTGAGCAGCCGCAACAATTCGGCTTCCGTAAGTCCCCGGCGCGCAGCCCAAATCAAACCGAGCGCCTCGCCCACCAGTCCCGGACGTTCACGCTCGTAATCGCGCTGGTAGCGGGACAAAACTTTTTCCAACAACGCCGGAATATCCAGCACGGCCAGATACTCGCCGAGGCGTTCATCCAATCGGTCATGCGTGCCGGTCACCCGCAACTCGTCCAGCAGGATTTTCAAATAGAGCGGATTGGCAGAGGCGGGCGCGACGGTGAGCCGTTCCAATCGGAAGGTGTCGAGTTTCTTTCCAAAACGGGCGAGGTATTGCGCAATCATGCGGTGACGTTCGTCCGGCGCAAGCGGTTCGACGCGCAGTGATTCCCAACGGCGTCGTATCACCGCATCGAGCGTTTCACCCGGCAGAGTGGAGGCAATGAACCGCAACGGGCCATTGAATGGATATTCTGGCAGCCAGCCAAGTGTGCGCGCGTGGTCGAGGTCGTCTAGTTGATTGAGTGCATCCAACACGACGATGAAACGCACTCCGTCGCGTTCCGCCCTGATACGCGCCTTGGCAAGCCAGACGGGAAAGGTTTTGAAAATGTCATCGTGCGTTCGCGGCAACTCTTCAGGATCATCCGTCCAGCGTTTGATTTCGGCGATGAGCCGGCTAATCAAACGCCAGTGCTCCGCGCTGTCGGGAGTGCTGCCAATGTAGTGCTGAAAGATGAAGTCATTCGGATGAGCTTTATGCCATTGCTCCAGCCAGTTGGCCAGCAGTGCGGATTTGCCACTGCCGGAATCACCCATCAACACCAGTGGTCCGCCGTCGCTAACCACGTGGCGGTTCAGCACATCGAAATAATCGGGCCGGCCAATGTAGGTGCGGCGGCGGACTTCGGCAAAGGCGTCATGGTCACGCGCCTCGCGCGTTAGCGGGTCAGGAATGCTTTCCTTCGGAAATTGTGCATCAATGGCCATCTTGAGTTCTTCAAGGACGAGTGCGGCCAGTTGCTGCGGGCTTGGATAATTTTCATGCAGAGGAATTTTTCGGGCTGCGCAAGTTCGGCGGATGGTTTCCTTGAGTACATTCTGTTTGGCGATGGACACCTGGTTTTCCGGCAGGAAATCCACGCCCCGGCTGTTGGCATAAACCGGATCGCGAAAATAGAAAAATGAGCGTTCCGCCATTTCTAGATTGTTTAGAACACCGTGCAGCATTTCCAATTCGGTGACGCTTTTGCCTTGAACTTCCTTCAGCCACGGTTGTTCGTCCTTGAGATCGGCGGTGAAGGCGTCTTCGCCAGGCGTCCAGCCATAGCGTTCTCCCAGCAGGCCGATGAAGAATGGACGGCAGGCGTGGATTTCATCCAGGCAGAGCTTGAGAGTTTCCTTGCGTTTGCTCTGTTCTTCGGCAATACCCCATCGCAAGTCTACCTCAACAAATTCAACCTGACGTTCGCGGCAAAAGCGGCGCAACTCTGGCCAGGTATGGGTCATCAATTCATCGCGTTCCGCAGCCATGTCCCGAAAGGTCGAGGAAACAAACACACGGACGCGGCGATTGAGGGCCGGAGTCACGGATAAACTCTCTATTGGTTCACTCATTTGTCCCCGGTCCTACTGCATTTGCACGGCTGGAAATCAGCACCGCGCGGGAAGAAATGTTCCCAGCGGACGTGCTGCTCCGCATATTCCTTTCCAAGTTCCTGCAACAACGGGATCAGCTCCAGGTTGTCCAACTGGAATTGTCCTTCCGGCAACGCCTTGATTTTAGGATGCCGTTCATCGAGCGGATCGTCGTAACGGGCATAAGTAAATTTCTGCTCGCGCTCGGACAACAACGTGGGCAATTCCAACGCCCCGATCTCTGAATCCAAAACGGAGCCGTGCAGGCAATCGCCGAGGACTCGGCACAACATATCCTGCTCCCAGGCGATGGAACCGATCAACGCCGGCGCAATATAACGGACATGGTCCAGCAGGTTCACATCCAAAGCCGCCTTGCCGGGCATTCGCGCACGGGCAAGGCCGGTGCCCACGGAAATGACGTGAAGCTCCTCCCGTTTCGCAGGCCAGCAAATATTGTAACGGGGCAAGATCGCCGTGAGGGCCGCGATGAGCGCCGGGTTGTTATAGGGCGTCATTCCGCCGTCCATGAACAAATGGGATTCGCCTCCGATATCGATTTCTTCCGGCGGAAAAAAAGTGGGCGCGGCGGTGCTGGCCCGCAGGAGCTGCCAGAGCGGGAAATTCAGGTTGCTGTCGAAATTAGGCGTCCCATCCGCCTTCGTCGGTTTATTATATTTTGCCTTTGGATTGTTGGTGACGGGCCAGGAACCGCCCGTCGAACCGTTGCGCATGACGATCAAGAGCAGGGTCTTCAAATGGGCGGTCGCCAGCGAGGCGGGTGTGCCGTCCTGTTCCGCGAACCGTTCCCGAAAAAAACCGGCGATGGCTTCCGGCTTGTATTTGAATTTCAAAAATTTGAACCAGCCCGCCGCCGCAAACATTTCGGGACTGTGTTTGATATATAATTTTTCGATCTCGCGCACGGACTGCCGCCGGGTTTTCTTCGGGCATTTTTGCGGATAAATCGCTTCGAGGAGAAGACGATTTAACGCCGGGGTATCTTCCGGCCCCAAACCTGATGGGTCACGCTGCAGGAGTTCGAGGGCCGCCTGGGGAAGCGAAGCGCCGGACCCGGTTTCGTTTTGCTTGTGAAATTTTTTTTTGAGCGGGCCGGTGGAACTTTTCTCGTTTAAGAATTGATTCAACGAATCTATTTCTTTTTTTCCGCGCGGGACGATCATCCCTTCGCCACCGATGAGATCCAATAGGCCCCGCACCGTGAATTCTTCATCAAATTCGCCCTCAATGAATCTCGGAGGACCATTCCAGGAAAGGAAGGCCGAGATAATTGCTCCCGTGCTCGTGCCGGCGATCAAATCAAACTCGTCCGCCAGGACCAGATCGGGTTGGTTGTGTTGCTTGCGAAACAATTCCTCAATTTTGGCCAGGATCTGCAGCGTGAACACGCCGCGAATGCCGCCGCCGTCGAGAGCCAGGATGCGTTTCAGTTCTGTCATAGGATTAGGGCCAATCTCAATTCGGTTCGCCGGCAAACTTTCGGAATGAATGCCACTCCACTACTTCCTGGAGCAGGTCCTCTTCCGTCTCGGTGGCGATGCGCGCCAGTCCGTTCCAGGTTTTGACCGCCTCCAACCTTTTTCTCGCGTCTTGCAGCGTCGAAAGCATTTCGGCATAGCGGACGGCCCGGCGTGAATAATCCTGCGTGACGATCAGCAAAAAGAACGCGGTGCTGGCCAGCGGCAGCAGCAGCGAAAGATATTTGGGGATGAGCAAAGCCAATTCGGGAAGATCCAGGAGGGAATGGATAAAAGCCAGCAATGAGCACAGCGTGGCTACCATCGTGCTCGCGAGGGTGTAAAATTTAAGTCTTTTGTAGGCCGCCCGCGCCATGCCGCCTTTCGCGGAAAAAAACCTTATTTGATCTTCGACGCGCTCCTTCAAATACTGGTCGCGGACCGATTCCAGCGGCGGGGTTGGTTCCTGGTCGAGGACCCTGATGAGACGGAGATTCCGGCACATCCGGTCGAATCCCTGGATGGAAACTTTCGGAAAATGGTCCGCGCGCCGCCGCATGGCCCACATGGCCAGGAACGACCGGCAAATTTCCGCCTGTGATCCGGTTTTTCATCCATTCGTCGCTCTTCCTGCGGTGTTGCAATGCTGAGAAAAAGGCAATGCCCAGAAAAAGCAATTCCACCAGCGTGCTCAATGGGTTGATCACTTTCAGCCGGACATAATGTTCAAAGGATAGCGCCGTCAAATCCGACTGCCGACGCGGCAAGTTGAAAAAGAATGATGCGCAGGATGAGATGCCGCGACCTGGGCGCGTGAAGCTCCGCTTCCGTGTCCAATTTCAGGAAATGTTTTGCCACAGTCTCGCGCGGATTGTCTTTCCAATCGGCGGGTATGGATCTCGCTCGTAAACGTTCCAGTCCTTCTTCGCAAATGTTCCAGTGGCCGGGTCAATGATGATCAGAGGCTTCTCAAATTTTCTGGCGTAATCGACCACATCGCCCGTTCCGCCGAAACCCGCGGCCGGTTTGCCGTCCCAGACCACCACCATGACGTCTGCCCGGTCCGCCGTCAGAATGCCGGTTTCCATATAAGCGCCCTCCTTGGATTCTTCGCCCGAGACTTCTTCAACGTGCGTCGCCTTTTCGATGAGCGGAAGAACCCGTTGCCAATCGGCGGGGTTGAAATCCTGTTGAAAACGATCTTTGGAAAACGGAAGAACGATCAGATACGGCAGATTCAGCGCCGCGCCACCTCTTCGACGAACAAGGTGTCCGCCCCGCTGGCCGCCGAGGAAACCGTCGCCAGCGGACTGCCATTGGCGGCCAGCCGTTCAAACGCCTTATGAATCCCCGCGGCAACAGCTTTGGGCTCGGCCAGTTTTCGATGGCCGCTGAATCCAACCACTGTCCATTCGGGCAGCATGGGTTAGTTTTTTGTTTCTAGTTTTAGTCCTGGCAATGGCTTAACGGCCTGCAATTGCTGCCATAGCTTTTCAAATTGCAAGGTTCGGGGATGGTTTGGCCCCAACACATTTTTGGCTCCATCGGCCGCGCGCTGGGCGAACTGTTTGGCTTCATCCATCTTGTTTTCGTCCATGAGACAAATCGCAAGATTAAAGCAGATCAATAACGTCTCGGGGTGTTCCGGGCCAAAGATTTTCTCGTCCAATTGGAGCACTTCCTGATACTCGGTTTCCGACTCGCCATAACGCTTCTCATCGCGCAGCACATTGGCCAGGCCCCGCCGGGACCACAACGTCTGGGGATGTTCCGGTCCCAGGACTTGTCCCGCGTCCTTGATCACCTCCCGATATTCCGTTTCGGCCGCGGGAAAATTTGTCTCGGCACGAAACACATTGGCCAGGTTATACCGGCTCTTCAGAGTATCGGGGTGGTCCGGGCCGAGGACTTTTTTCTGGAGGGTGATGACCCCCTCATATTCGCTTTGGGCCTCGGCATATCTGCCTTCAGTCAGAAGGAGTTGGCCAGGTCGTTGCGGCTTTTAAGCGTTTCAGGATGTCCGGCCAAGCACGTTCGCTTCCAACCCGATCACTTCCCGATAATCCGTCTCCGCTTCAAGCATTGCCTTGTTCGAAGAGCACCTGGCCAGGTTATTGCGGCTGTCTAGCGTTTGGGGAACGTTGGACGACGGCTGGCAGAACAACTACGGCGACTGGGGAGTCGATCCCAAGAAGTTTCCGCATGGCGACGCTGACATGAAAGCGCTTGTCGATCACATCCATGAGGAGGGTTTCAAAGCGCAACTCTGGTGGTCTCCGCTGAGCGCCGTTCCGGATTCGCAGCTACTTAAAGATCACTCCGATTTCGTTCTGCTGAATCGTGATGGATCAAAGCGGAAGATTTCCTGGTGGAACTCGTTTTATATGTGTCCAGCTGACCGAGGGGTTGTGGAATACCACAAAGCGCTGGTTCGAAAGATCCTGGGCGAGTGGGGATTCGACGGTCTTAAGCTGGATGGCCAGCACATGAACGCCGTTCCTCCCTGCTACAATCCCGCCCACCATCACAAACGCCCTGAGGACTCGGTGGAAGCGCTGCCTGATTTCTTTCGCGAGCTTTACGAAACCGCCCGCACGTGAAGCCTGATGCCTTGGTGGAGTTTTGCCCTTGCGGCACTGCTACTCGTTTTTCACCATGCCGCATTTCAATATGTCGGTGGCATCCGATCCGGAAAGTTCGTTTCAGATGCGCTCCAAGGGCAAGACGCTGAAGGCGCTCATGGGCGACAACATTCCCTATTTTGGCGATCACGTCGAATTGAGCGACGGGGCGATTGATTTCGCTTCCACCGTGGGCGTAGGCGGAGTGGTGGGCACGCAATTC
>CAWCRR010000008.1:0-43097 GCA_963797825.1 uncultured Verrucomicrobiae bacterium | reverse complement strand
GCATCGCTTGACATAGGTCACGTGCGCCAGCGACTCACCGATGTCCAGGTCGCGGTAATAGTTGGAAACCGTTTCCTGGTCCGGCAAATTGACAATGAGTTCTCCCAACATTTGATACGCGCCCATCGTATTATAATCGCCCGATGGATTTTCATCCCCAGTCCAGAGGCTGTCATCGTCCAGGACAATCCGTTCCCGCCCCGGCCCGCCAGCGATCAGTCCGCCCATCTGCCCATTGCCGATGGGCAGTGCCTGGTTGATGAAGGGCGATGCTTTCCCCCCCCCAAGGCTAAGAGTGGGCGCGCTTTTGTTTGTAACCGTCACTGGCATCGGCACCAGGCCGGCTGGTTGCTGGTACCAAAGAACCAGTTGGCTGGCAAACACAGTGGACTTTACGGCAAACAAAATTGCCACGATGATGATGACTCTCTTCATCTTTCGGACCCTGTTGACGCGCCATCGGCGACCGGCAGCCAGACCGACATTTCGGACGGACCGCGATTTTGCCAGACGCTATAGGGAATGAATTTTACTTTGATCGGCTTAAAACTATCAGATTGAAATTGACGATACAATTTGCTGTTCCAGCCCGGTTCCAGCCGTGCCAGCGCCGTGCCTTGGAGGACCACGATGCCATCCAGCAGGTGCTGGTCATAACGTGCCACCAATTGCATGTCCGCCGGAATCACCACGTCGGAAATATCAACTCCCGGTGGCAAATCCGGCGATTCAAGGCAATAAACGATCGGTCCGCGTTGGATGGCCACCTGGTTCCGGTCTTCTTCCACCAACGGATTGGCCTCCATCAAACGTGGCGGCATGGGCAGATCCAAGTCCACAAAGTCGCCCGCGCGCCAAGCCCGGCGAATCTCAAAATAATCTCCCGGTTGGGGCGGAAGCCCCGGGGGCATATCGTTCACCCGCATACTCGCGCCGTTGGCCCAGCCGGGAATTCGAAGCTTCAATGCAAATTTTCCTGTCTCGCAGGCCTCGATTTTAATGCGCACGCGGCCGTTCCACGGATATTCTGTTTCCTGCGTCAGCGTGACCTGTCCGCCTTTTGCCAGCGTCGTTTCCAGCGTGCTCGCACCGTAAAGATTCACCCAGATCGCATCGTCCGATTTTCCGTAGGCGTAATCCGCCGATTCGGCGATGGTGCGGACAAGATTCGGCGGACAGCAGAACGAGCCGACATAACGGCACGCGCGTCCGCGACCAGCGCAATTCCGCCGGCATCGGATCCGTCACGCGCAGCGGATTGGTGTAAAAGAAATTCGTGCCGTCCAGCTCCCGCCGGAAAGCACGCTGTTGTAAAGCGCGAGCTCAACCACGTCCATGAACTTCGCGTCGCCGGTCGCCAGAAACATCCGCCAGTTCCACAGCACGTTGCCGATGTTCGCGCAGGTCTCGCTGTAAGCCGTGGTGTTCGGCAATTGATAATTGCGCCCGTAGGCCTGATGGACGCGCGTGATTGTTTTCTGGTCTTTCGCGCCGTCCGGCGACGCGCCGTCGTAAAGCGCGCCGCAACCGCCGGTGATATACATTTTTTTGGTCACCACATTCGTCCAGATCGCGTGCCAGCGGCTTCCATAAATTCGGGTCGCCGGTCTTCCAAGAACAAATCCGCCGCGCCGGCGTAAAGATAATTGGCCCGCACCGCATGTCCCTCGGCCTCCGTCTGTTCTCCGAACGGGATGCGGTCCTGGTTGTCGTCGCCGCCGTCTTTCACCAGGTCGCGCATCGCCATAAATTTCTTCGCCAGCTCCAGATAACGCGGCTCGCCTGTGGCGCGATACAATTCCACGATGCCCATGTAATGCGATGGACAAATCAAATTGCTCGCCAGCGCGGGCGTCGGCTCCTTGAAGGTGTCGCACAGAAAATCCGCCGCTTTGCAGCGCAACGGCCAGCAAATTCGTTTCTGCCCGTGGCGCGATAATGCACGCACGCCGCCGTCATCAATTGCCCGAAGTTGTACATCTCAAAATTGTCCGGGTCGGACAACGGCGCGACGTTCGCATCGCCCGCCTGCTCGTGCAACTCGCACCCAGGTGTCGAGGTAACCGTTCGGTTCCTGCGCCTTCGCGATGACGGCAATGATTTCGTCCAACTGCTCCGCGCAATGCGGGATCGTTTGTGACCGCCAGCGTTGCGCCGGCGCCCTCCAGCCATTTGTAAAAATCGCCATCGTTGAAAGTCGCCCCGTGAGATTTGCCGGCGACTTCACCCGGCGGCGATTTGAAAATTGCGTAAATATTGCGAATAATTTGTGCCTTCCATCAATCGCCCCATGCTGGGAACCATTTGCGTCTCGCAAAGTTCAAAACGGTCCGCCCAAAAGCCGTGTGTCCACCGGGCCTCGTTCAAGCCCACGGTCCGCACCTTTGCGAACGGGCTGGAGGCCGTGTCCGTCACGCCCGGTTCCACCTTCAAACAGCATGGAACCAGCGCCGCGGCGATTAACAGGTTGGTCAATTTCGTTCTCATGGTTGTTTGGTTCCACGATGCGCATCGCGCTCCTGCATCACCACGGTTTGCGGCACCACGCCGAGAATCACAAAACTACCCGTGCCGATCATGTCCAGTGTTTGTTTGCCGGCGTCGAACCGGAACGCGTGGATGTTCACGTTCGGGCAACTGGAAATCGCCGCGGCATTGTCGATCACCGTATCCATCCCGCCGCGTTCATCCGCCTGCGCGGCATTTTCCAGTTGCGGCACTTGCAGCCATTCTTTCGCACCGCTATTGAAATATCCGACCAGCACGTACACCGGCTCATCCACTTCGAACTCGACCGGCTTATACTTGCCTTTTTTGGCGTCATTATGCGAGAACCGTATTCCCGTCAACCCGTTCAATTCCGGCGCCAGGCTCTGGATCGTGAAATCGCGGTCCGTGAAAACTTTCGCGCCAATTCCGACCGTGTATGTCTCCGCATTGGTCGAGATCAATTTGAATTTTGGCTGCCGGCCATGCTTTGATCGTGGATTCATCCACCACCGATGCACTCGCGCCCGCCTTCAAACGCGCCACCTGGGCCTGGAAATTATCGAGTTCTCTTTGGTAGAGCGGCACCAGTTGCGACCAGAGATAATTCGTGCCGGCCCCTTGGATGCCGCCGCTGAACGGGATTTTGCGCTGCGATGTCTGCATGCCGTTGGCGAAATGATAAGCGGGCTATGCCAGCGACGACAGCTTTTGATAGTCGGCGAAACTTTCGGCGAGATATTTTTCAGCCGTCTCCATGTCGGAAAGGTCGTGGCTGTAATCGAAGCGCAGGACCAATTCCGCAGCTTTCACTTTGGCCGAATAATTTTCGGCCATCGCCTGGATGCAATAGGTGTCGTTCCGCAAACGCTCAAATTCTTCGCGGTTTTTTGTCACCAGCGGTTCGGCGGCATTCGCGGCGGCCACCGCATTGCTTGATTCCTCCAGCACGTCCGCGATGATTGAATCCGGCGTCTCGCCCACGTGCGGCTCATGGTTCCATTCCTTCTTCACGAATTCATCCAGCCGTTCTCCGGGCGGCGATTGCGATTCCCACAAGTCCTCAATCGCCCCGTATTTGTTGGGATTCACCAATTGATCCAGCGTGATGCCCAGCGAAAGCGTCTCGCGGTTGCCTTCCGTGATCCCGAATCGCCGGATCAAGCGCGGCGCGACCTTCGCCGGCATCATTGTATGCCTCCAGATTTTTTCCGCCGCGTTGGTGTTGCCGTAAAAATCCGCAAGCCGCGAAATCCAATAGGCATGGTCTTCGCGTTCCGGGGCCACATCGGGGTTCCATGAGTAGCGCGCCCACGCCTCAAACCAGATCCAGTCCCGCTCCCATTGCAGCAGCGGCGGGTCGGCGATGTCCGGCGAATACGGCCAATTCCAATACGAGAGCGGATACAAATGAATCCCGCTCGCGCCGAGCCGGTCGCGCGAGGCCAGCACGGATTTGCGGATGAACTCCGTGTCGCCGTAACGGAACGGCTCGAGGTTGGAAAGGATGTGGATGTTGACCATATGCGGGCCGAGCTTGGCCATGGCAAGGTGAATGGCCTGGTCCTTGCCGCGCGGCTCCCACGTCGTGAGCGATTCGCCGTTGTATTTCGACATCGTGAACAGATTCGAATAAACCTGATACGCGGCCGGCATGATGGCATAGGGGTCCATGGCGTGCGTGCGGATGACAACCGGCGGCTCCTCCTTCAAATCCGCCTCCCGCATCCCGTCGAGTACGCCCGGCAAAATCACGTTCGTGCACCACTCCAATTGGTTCGCCGTGCCCTGCAACGCTTCGCCCAGGCACACCATCAGGCCGACGTTCGGATATTGCTTCACAAATTCCGCGATGGATTTGCGCGTGTAATCCGCCGTGAGGGGGGTTGGCGCGGAAAGTTGCGTGGAGATGCCGTTCGTTTCGGCGAACGGTTTCGAAACGAGGATATTGTAAAACATCTGCACCAGCCAGATGCCGCGTTTGTCGCACTCTTGCGCCAGCCAGCGGAACTGCTCCTGATTTATCCGGAAAACATTCTCCGGCACTTCGACCGCGTAAGGATAATCCTTCAACCGCACCAGCGAGGCGAACGGATGGCCGTTCCACAGGTACAGCGTGTTCATGCGGTTCGCCGCCAGGAAATCCAGATAGTCCGTCCACATCGTCTTGTCGTAAAACCACGGGAATAATTCCGGCGTGATGGGATACTCATAAACGTGGCGTCCCGGCAAAAGATAGGTCTTCTGCAAACCGACACACGTGCCGCGAAGCCGGATCGCCGGCGCATCATGAAAATCGGCGAGGGTAAGCCCCGGGACGATACCCTCGATGCGGATGCGCCTGGCGATCTCCAGGCAGGCATACAACGTACCCGAATCATCTCTGGAGACCACTGCCAGGTCGTTGAGGTCCGATAAAAAAATATGAAACCCCTCAGGTTTTTCAGCCGGGTCATGCGGCTGGTCCAGCGTGATGTTGTCCCCAAACTCCTTCCTTGAAGGGGTAATCGTTCCGTTCAGGTTCACTGCTTCGAGCGCGTCAACAATCTGCTCCGCCCCATACTCCACCCGCGGCGTGGCATTCGTAGGGACGACGATGAAAACATCGTGATTCACTCCCCCATTCGTGGCCGGATTAACCGTGGCGCTCCGGTTTGTTGCTGAACAAGAACAGCAGGCCGCCAGCAATCCTAAGACAAGGACGGCCTGACGCAGACGTCTTTCCGACCGCATCGGCAACAAAGCGATTGGGATGAGTTTAAACATAAGATTCTTGTTCATGGAAGTTTTCCGGTCAGTTTTTCCAATACATCTCCCCGCGCAATTTCCTGCCCGTCGGCCAGGAGAATCAAACCTTTTCCGTGTTGATAGTGTGATCCGTCTTTATCGAAAATGATGGTGAGGGTGTGGCCGTGATAACTCACGCCATCCAGACAAAAATAATCCCACGTTCCGTCGGGCATCAGCGGATCAATTTCCACGTCATTATCCGCGCGCGGAACCAGTCCCACGACGCCCGTGATGACGAGGTCAGCGAACGTCGAATGATTGTAATAGCGGCTGCGGCCGCCGACGCCGTTGATCCATTGGCCGGTCGTCTCGTCCAGATATTCGCCGATGTACGGTTTGCCATCGGCGTACTGGCTGTGGACATAGGTCAGGAAGGCGTCGAAGTAAGCGGCGCGTAGCGCCGGAGTCTGATCACGGGCAGTGGCATAATCACGCGTAAAATTTGCCAGCGCATCGAGCGTCTGCGACGTTGCGAACGGCCAGACCGCCCCATCCCATTCGCAATGGCCATATCCGTGCGTGCGGAAGAATGGGCTTCGCCGCTCGGCGGTGGTGATGCCATACGGCGCGCTAAAACCCCGCGTATTCGTGAGCTGCTCCCAGGCCGTGCCATAAGTCGCTTGGTCATCCGGCAAGTCAAACATCCACGGAATGAACCCGATCTCTTCGCGCACGTCCGAAAGCTTTCCATTATCGCGGCGCACTTCAAAAAACGATGCGTTGGTGTTCCACAAATTTTCTTCCGCGAGCGTTCTCAACTGCACGGCCTTGGCATCGAATTCGTTCGCGACATTTTCATTTCCCGCCAGCCGCGCGATGTTCGCGATGGCGCGCGCATTGCCAAACATGTAACTGTTGATGGTGGGCCGCAGGTTTTTGTTGGTGCGCGAGCCGCTGATGGATTCTTCCATCGCATCACGCACGTCATATTGCCAGAACAGCCCGTTCGTCGAGAGCCGCTCATCTTCCCATTGCCGGTAATCGTCTGCCAGATTGCCGAGATTTGAGACCAGAAACGATTTGTCCTGGATGACGAGGTAGCGCTGCCAAAGCGCCGCATCCAGCCAACTGCTGTATTTGTGGAGTTGTGCCCGCCCAACCGGATTCTGCAGCCAATACGAGACGTAATCGTCCAAATAATTTTGATCATGCAACCAGCGCCCTTCCGCGATTTGATGGCCCAGCGCGCTGCTGACCGGAGTTTGGCGCGTCAGGAATTCGCTGAACACAAAACTGTGGTTCGTCTCCTCCAGGTGCTTTCGGAACGACCACCAGCGGTAGTAATACATTTCTTCAACCTCCCGGTCGGGACATTGGAAGAAAGGGACCTCCTTTTCCAGCCAGTTCCATGAACCAGCGTTGGAAACGTAATTCGTCACATTCTCATCTTCCATCGCGTTGAAATGCGCCACGTAAGTCGAAAAGCCCGACGCATCCAACACATACAGGTGTTGGGCCTCCAATCCTGCCGAAAAGAGCAAGACAAGGACTAATTGGATCAGCAGGACTGGCTTCATCGTAGATTAAGTTTTGACAGTTCGGCCTCAATTTCGTTGAGCCGCGTCTTCAATAATTCCCGTTCCGCAGCGCGAAAACGATGGAACGGCTCGGCCATAAAATCATCACAAATGCCGAGACAACTCAGCGCGCCTTTGATGCCCTTGATGATTGTGGACGGATGCTTGCCGACACGATACAAGGACGCGCCAACTCGCTGGATCAGGTTTTGAAGTTCCTGGGCGCGGGCCAGATCATCGGCCTCGAATGCCTTGCAACAGCTCCACGTATATTTTCGGAAACAAATTCGCCCCGCCGCTCACGCCGCCGTGGCCGCCGAGTTGCAGCGCGTCGAGGAGTTTGCACTCCGGGCCGATGAAGAGCGACCAGTCCGGACGCTGTTTTAACAGCCCGGCGATGTTGTTGAAATAATCCATGTCACCCGAACTGTCCTTGAACCCTGAATGCCTGGATGATCCGAGCGCGTGGCGCACGGTTTCCAGTTCGAACGAAACCTTGGTCAGCGCGCGGCATGTTGTAAAGAAACAACGGCAGCGGCAGTTCGGGCACGAGATGGTCGAGATATTCCTGCAATTCCGGCTGGCCTTCCGGCATATAATACGGCGGCGCCACTACCACTGCGTCCGCACCGCAATCTGCAGCGTGACGCGCCAGGTTCACCGATTCCACAAACGCCGTGTCCGTGATGCCGACCAGCACCGGCACGCGCGCTTTTGACCTTGCGGCAGACGCGCTCGATCAATTCGCGGCGCAGGCGATAACTCAAGCTCGGCCCTTCGCCGGTCGTGCCCAGAATGAACAGGCCGCTAACGCCGCCAGCCAAGATGTGTTCGATGCAGTTTTTCCAGTCCGGCAACGTCCAGCTCGTCCCGCGCGCGGCAGCGGCGTGACCATCGGCGGAATAATTCCAGTCAAAGGCAGTTTCATTTTATGATTCTTCCAAAATTTCGCAGCGCGTGGTTTCACCAGTAAAATCAGGCCCGCGCTCAACAATGCTACCGCCGCCGACACCGCGAAGGCGACGGAAAATTTAATGCCGTGGTCGCGCATCCAGCCCAATGCGACGTCGCAGCCGCCCCGACGCTGATGCTGACCAGGTTCATGAACCCGTAGCCGGTGGCGCGATGTTCCGGCCGCGCGATCTGGCAAAGGATCGGCATGTTGTTGCAGTCAAAAAATCCCCAGCCAAGGCCGAACAGAATCATGAAGACGATCGCCGCGCCAGGCTCCACGCGTAACCGAGCCCGAGCAGCGCCGGCACCAGCAACAGCACGCCGAGCGCGCTGGTAAAAATCCGTCCGCGCGATTCGTCCTGCGCATCCACCAATCCGCGACCACGCCGCCGAGCAGCACGCCGACAAATGAGGCGATTTGGATGTAGCCCGTGGCCGACAGCCCCGCCGGGCCTTGCTTGAGATTGAACGTGTCCGCCAGGAACGTTGGCAGCCAGTTCTTGGTCACCCAGCCCGGCGATGGCGGGCAGCGTGAAATAAATCACCAGAATCCAAAACGCCGGTTGCGACCAGAGCGCACGCAAGTGTTTCGGCCATGGTCACGGAATTTTTCTCATGGTCATATTGCCTTCGCTGGTCCGCGCGTCGCGCAATGCAGCATCAGCACGATGGCGTAAACCATCGCCCGCCACGCCGAACCACGTGAAGCAGTTCCGCCATGAACTGGTCTGCGCGATGTAACCGCCGACGCCGCCGAGCGCGAGGCCGGCATAAATGCCGCTCTGGTGAATGCCCATCGCCCTCGCCCGCGTGTCGCCTGTATGAAAATCCGCGATGAGCGCCAGCGCCGCCGGAATGTAAAACGCCTCGCTGATGCCCATCAGCGCGCGGCACGACAAGCATCTGCGAGTAGGTCTGCGCGTGGCCCGTCAGCCACGTCACCGCCGACCAGACGAACAGGCTGCCGATGACCGTCCAGCGGCGGTTGAATTTGTCCGCGATGTAACCGCCCACCGGACTAAGAAACGCATAGACCCACATGAAGACGCCATGAGCGTGCCGAAATCCTGGTCGTTGGCGATGCTCGGAATGTCCGCGCGGATCGAGGCGCGGATGGTGGAAACCATCTGGCGGTCCAGATAATTCAACATCGCCACCGGCCAGAGCAACGCCGACGACGCCCAGGCATAGGAGATGGTTTTCGTGTTGGAGTTCACTTCAGGATATTAAGCCAGATTTAATTTAGTTTAACCATGATCAGGCGTTCACCGGCCGGTCGGTTCAAGCGCTTCGATTCCAGCTTCAATATATCTTCCTGTATTCACATTTTTTCTTCCTGCCATGCGGCGAAATTAAAAGCCGGGGTCAAGTCGAACTTAACCCCGGCTTTGCAAATCAACCGGCTATCCGCATCGATCCAACTCTGCGGATATCCCAATACCTCAGTTATTGGTGCTGCTAAGGATATAGAATTGTTGTGCCGAAGCAGCGGTTACGGCATTGGTAGCCGTAAAGCTAAAGCTGCTTCCCCCAATGCTGTCAGTCGCCACTGACTGCCATTGGCCCAACGGTTCGGTGATGTTGGTGCCCATCAACAGGTACACGTTCGCACCCACCGTGCCGTTGGTGGCATTGATGGCCACGTTGTTACCCTGCAGAGTGAAGCTGGTGACCGTCGGCGAATTAGTCAGAGGCGGTGCCGGGATGGTAGCAACCTGGACACTACCATCCACAGCCAAGTTGTTGTTCCAGGTCACTCCGCTGGGACCGCCGGTCACGGTCATCACAGCGCCGTTGGTGACGGCTTCATTGAAAATCTGGAAGGTGTCACCTACTGCCAGGGACACAGATCCGATGTTGGTGATGGTCACCGTTCCGACCCCGGTTCCGGCGCCAGTGTTGGTAATCGCACCGGTCACCGAGATCAGGTCATTCGATTGGACGAGCGATTTATTCACGCGAATAAGTACTTTGGCGTTGGTAAGGCTCAAGAAGCTGTTGACGGTGAAGGTGCCGATTGAACTTTGCGATCCGCCGCCGATACCGCCGCCGGTCACAAACAGGGGGCAGGCGATGCTCCCGCTGCCGGCCAGAAACCCTGCGGTGACTAGAGTATTCGAGCCATAGGTGTTGGCCGCGTTCAAATAGACGGGGCCAGCGCCGCTGACGTTTAATACGCAAGTGGGGCCGGAAATCACACCGTTATAGACTTGGGGATTAGTGGCAACATTAAAGGTTCCAATTTGCATGGACTCAGTCGGGGCCGCGGAGTTTTGCACGCAGACAATTGCACCATTATTGGTGAATCCTCCGCCAAACCTTATCTCGTTTGCACCGGCGGGGGTCGTGGTGCTGTTGCTGATCGTCAACGTGACTCCGGCATTGATGAACAGACCCTGAGCACAACCTGCGCATTGGTTGCCGGTTTTGTCAACCTGCCAGGTGCTGTTAGCCGTCACGAAGATGTTCGTGAGAAATCCCAGGGTGTTGGCAGCGCCCGTGCCGCTTTTTGCTATGGTCTCAAAGGTGCCGCCTGCCAGAGTCAATGGCCCTGTCCCCAGGCCGGTAAAATTATTGGGAAGATACACGTCACCATTGCTGATGACCGTGCCGCCGGCAAAGGTGTTCGCATTGTTTAAGACCAGAGTGCCGGAACCGTTCACCAACAACGAACCGGAGCCTCCAATAGTCCCGGTACCGCCGAAGGTCAGCTTCTGGCTGGTGTTATACGTAATGGATGTCGGAGTCAAAATATTACTCAGGGTGATGGTTGACCCATACTGGGAGCCGTTATAGCTGTCATTGAAGGTAACTTTGTCGCCCTCGTTGAAATATTGCGGACTGTCGCCGGAATCGACAAATTCGGGAACCGCAGTCGTGCCCACGGCCCAGAGATTGATACTGAACTGGTCACCCGCCCACGTCAGGTTGTTCGGCGCATCCAAAGTCAAACTATTGGTGGTGGTGAAGGAGACCTCACCGCAAGAGTTGCTGATACTGCAATAATAGTTGCCCGTGTTGGTGGCATTGGCGAAAGCTATTACCAGGTCGTTGGTCGTTGCCCCTGTGATGTTCGAAGAATTGGTCACCGGTATGTTATTCAGGTACCACTGCTCAACAAAACCAGAGCCGGAAACGGTCGTTTTGAATTCGGCCCGGTAGTTGGCGGCGCTAGTTACGGGAACGGGTTCTGTCAAGATTACGGGTGGCGGGATTACCGCGATAGTGGCGACATTCGTCATCCAGCCGACGGCGGTCGTGGTCGTATTACTGGCCAGTACGGTGTAAAAGGCTGGGGTATATTGCGCACCAAAACTGAGAGCCGAACCGGTGCCGACAAGCATCTCCCCACTGTAAACGCCGTTGGTGTACATCAGATAATCGTCGGTTGCCACTGAACCGTTCACGCCGATGTTTAAGGGAGTGCCGGAACAAGTTGACCCACCGCCAGTCATACCGAACAGCGTTCCGGGCGACGTGGTTGCGGGTGTGACGGAAGCCCAATCACTGCCCAATCGGATTTCGTCAATTTGAAAGAGGTTTTCCCAGTAGTTGCCTCCTTCCAGACGCTGCGACAACTCAACGCCATTAAACCCAGGGGTGAGATTTGGGCCGTTCGTAGTGCTCATGGTCGGCGTGGGCGTTAAACCGTCATTTCCCAACCCCGGCGGGTTGACCCAAAGATCAAATTCGTCGTTACCGCCGGCAACCACCTTATAACGCACAACGATAAATTGGGGAGCATTCGTCGACAACGGTGTCTCGCCCGTAAGTATCCCGCCGCCATCCACATTCTTGTCGATCAAGATGCCATAGTCCGGGGCAAGCCAAACGCTCGAGAAGATGTGGGTATCGGACGAGCCGACCGTGGCGTTGGTCACAATATTGAAGATAGACCGGTTGCCGGTGGCGCCGCCATTGTCCTGGTAATTCAAGAGGAATGAAGCATAGATAGTCGTCCCGACCTGCGGAGTAAAAGTGGCGCCTTTATCTGCGCTGGTCGTGTTTTCAGGAACTTCCTGAATCCCCTTAGGTTGTGGATTGGGATCGCCAACCAAACCGGGCCAGGATAATGCCGCCGCGTTCGTGACCTCCCAATATGAGTTGCCGTTGCCGAAATTCCAATAATTTGAACTCGATGCGTCGTCTCCGAGGTAATAAATATTTGTTACATCCATTGTTCCATTATTCGTCACAAAAACATTCGTATATTCACCAAACGGTTCATAAACCGGCCAGGTGAATTGCGCTCTGGCGCTCGAACTAAAAAGAATGACAATACCGACGATCACCGCACTTAGGATGATCTTAAGCCCGGCTTTTCGACGGCAACCTGTTTTTAACATGTTTTTCATATTGGACTGGGTTTTGGGTTTATTTTTGTGCAGATTTTAAATTAAAGTCATGTTTGGATGCGACATAGATCATCGTCCAGTGGGAGTATTCATTATATAGAGATCATTCGCAGCAGTAGATGCCGCTTCAGCTTCAAAAGCATCGTAGCGAAGAAATCCCACACTGCCGTCCATGTATCCCATTTCTGCCCCGACGCCACCATGGACCTTCCCAATGCCTTTATCGCCGGTGCCGGTGCCATCCTTGAAATAGTTTACAGAGGCAACATTATTCGTTGTGTTATTTCTCTCCCACAATAAATAATCGGAAGCCCGGAAACTGGTAATTTTGAGATTAACGTCCGTACCGTCATAATCCACTCCGTAGTTCATGCAGTAGCTGGTAAACTTGATAGTGCGCATTGAAAAGAGATAAGCGGTGGATGGCGGCGGATCCAGGGGGCATTGATAGACCTTCCAGGCGAGCGGGACCTTGTGGTCTGAGCCAATATTATTAACCGTTTGTCCGGTTACGTGGTCTTGCCCGTGAATGTATTTCCAATAAACTCCTCCTTCAGGCCCCAATGTCAACCAGGGGATCCCAGCGGGAACCCCGCTGCCTAACCCGGCAGGCGTTGTGCCTGCATTATATAGCCAGCCCGGCAAGTTCTTGCTGGCGTCATACGAGTCGTTTGGCAACGCGACATGATCATTGGAGTCGTTCGTATACATACAATTGGCCAGGAGCAATTGTTTCAGGTTGTTCATGCACTGGGTGCGACTGGCCTTTTCTTTTGCCGCAGCCAGTGCCGGCAATAGGAGGGCCGCCAGAATGGCGATGATGGCGATCACCACCAGCAGTTCAATCAAAGTAAATCCTGCAAAAGTCGGGAAATTAGCGCGTGGTCGGCCTCGGGGGCCGCCTTCCAAACTCGCCAAAGACAATGACTCCTTCTCATTCAGAGACATAAACATAACATTGTAACTGGAATGTATCTTTTATAACACATTTATAAAAAGTTGGAATATGAAAACTGTCAAATCACTTGCTTTAAATGATAAACAGCCTTTCGCCGCCAATTGTCATTGCCTCCAGAAATTCTTCCGTTCACACTCCGCGTCAGTCCTTTATGCGCCTGCTCAAACCCGTTCTTTGCCCTCTCCTTATCGCGGTGCAATCCCTCATGGCCACGCATGCCGCCGAGATATGGGTCTCCCTCGGCGGCAATGATGCCAATCCCGGCACTCGCGCCCAACCCATCGCTTCTCTCTCGCTCGGTCTGCAACGCGTATCCGCCTTGTGCCGGGCCGGCGCCATCGCGCCAGGCGAACCAGTCAAACTCATCCTGGACAGCGGCACTTACCCTCTCGATGCGCCGCTCGTATTTACTATGGATGATTTCACCAACCCCCTTTCGATCGAATCTGCCCCCGGCCAAAATTCCGTTCTCAGCGGCGGCATCACGATTTCCGGCTGGAAAAAATTATCCGCCAAGGTCTCTGGCCTGACCCGGCCCGTCAAAGGCAATCTTTGGGTCGCCGATGCCCCAAAGATAAATGGGAAAGTTCTCCAGTTCCGCCAACTATGGGTTAATGGACAAAAAGCCGTGTGGGCGCGCAAACCGGACGGCGAAGCCATGTCCCGTCTCCTGGGCTGGGACAAAACCAACCAGATCGCCATCATCCCCGCCGCGTTGCTCGCCGGAGTCAGCAAATCGGCGCCCCTCCAGATGGTTATTGACCAGGTCTGGGAGATCGCCGATCTGCGCGTAAAAAATTTCCGCATTAACGGCAGCCAGGCCTTCGTCACCTTCCAGCAACCCGAAAGCCGGATCGAATTCCAGCACCCCTGGCCGCCAGTCGTCGTCAACTCGAACTACGCCGCGCCATTCTATCTCGTCAACGCTCTCCCGTTCCTCGATTCCCCCGGCGAATGGTTTGAGGACCTGTCCGCCGGAAAAATCTATTACTGGCCCCGCGCCGGTGAAGACCTGGCTGCCGCGCAGGTCGTTGCGCCCGCCTTGGAGACGCTCGTCCAGTTGGACGGCAGTCTCGACCATCCCGTTGCCAACATCCGGTTCAGCGGCATCACGTTCACCTATACCACCTGGCTGCGCCCGTCTGAATGTGGCCATGTGCCCTTACAGGCAGGAATGTTCATGCTCGAGGCGCGCAAACTCTCGCCGCGCGGCACGCCTTACCATTCCAAATTGGACAACGTCGCATGGATCGGACGGCCTCCAGCGGCGGTCTTGGTCCGGAACGCAAACAACATCACGTTTGAACGTTGCCACTTTGAACACACCGCTTCTGCCGGCCTGGATTTCATCAGCGGCGATTCCAATGATCGCGTCGAAGGTTGCATCTTCCAGGACATCGGCGGCAACGGCATCCAGCTCGGCCAATACTCTGACACCAACGTCGAAACGCACGTGCCCTATCATCCCGCCGACCTGCGTGAGCTCTGCTCGCGCGATCAAATCTCCGACAACCTCATCTCCGATTGTGGCGCGGAAGATTGGGGCTGCGTCGGCATTTCCGTCGGTTACGCGCGCGGGATCCGGATTGACCACAACGAAGTTTTTAATCTGCCCTACACCGGCATCAGCGTCGGGTGGGGGTGGACCAAATCCATGAACGCGCTCGGCAATAATGACATTATGGCCAATCGCGTCCACAACGTCGGCCAACGATTGGGTGATCTCGGTGGTATTTACACCCTTTCCGCGCAGCCGGGCACCGTCGTCGCGGACAATGTCATCTCTGATATGCAGGCCAGCCCGTTCGTCCCCGATCCGCAACATTGGTTCTATCTCTACGCCGACGAAGGCTCGTCCTTTATCACCTTCCGCGATAATTGGTGTCCGTCTGAAAAATTTTTAAAAAACGCAAATGGGCCGGGAAATATTTGGACAAACAATGGCCCGCAAGTTTCCGACGAAATAAAATCCGCCGCCGGACTTGAACCGCATCCCATCAGCAATTGAATGGACATTAAAACCAAATATCCGCTGCATATCAGATTCTCCAGCATCGGCCATATCTTTTTCGCTTTTGCAGCGCTCACCATGTCCTCTTTGGCCGCAACTCTTACCCCCTTCGATCTTCGATGTGATTATGCCGCCAATCCGTTAGGCGTGGATTCGGAAATCCCACGGCTGTTCTGGAAGTTACAAAGCAGTGAACGCGGACAAGAACAAGTCGCATACGAGATCCTTGTATCATCCTCGCCGGATTTGCTCGCCGCCAACCGCGGAGATTTGTGGGACAGTGGCCGCGTTCAATCCGGCGACACCATCCAGATCGGTTACGCCGGCAGAAAACTGGATTCCTTCCAGCGGGTCTTTTGGAAGGTCCGCATTTGGGATGTGTACGGCAAAATCTCGGAGAGCAAACGTTCCTCCTGGACCATGGGAGTTTTGAACAGTTCCGATTGGCATGCCCGATGGATTTCCGCCCAAAATACAAATTTCCCTGCCATCATTCTTCGGCACGAATTCACCGTACGCCCCCGTTTGAAACGCGCCCTCCTCAACATCTGCGGCCTCGGCCAATACGAATTCTCCCTCAATGGCCAAAAAGTGGGTGACCAGTTCCTCGCGCCCGGCTGGTCAAAATACGACAAAACCTGCCTCTACGACACCTATGACGTCACCCGAAACCTGCGCAATGGAAAAAACGCAGCCGGCATCTCTCTCGGCAATGGCATGTATAACGTCATCGGCGGCGGTCGTTTCACCAAATTCAAAAGCTCGTTCGGGCCTCAGAAAGTCATCGCCCAGATTCGCCTCGAATACGACGACGGTTCCGTCGAGTTTATCGGCACCGATGTTGGCTGGCGCGTTGCGCAAAGTCCCATCACCCTTTCCACTATCTACGGCGGCGAGGATTTTGACGCGCGTTTAGTGCAAAAAGGATGGAATCAGGCTGGCTTCGATGACTCAAAATGGACGTCAGCAGAAGATGTTGATGGCCCCGGTGGCAAACTGCGCGGACTTTCCTGCGCCGCCCCGCCGGTCCGCTTGTTTGAAACTCAAACCCCCGTTGCGAGCTGGACCTTGACGAACGGGGACAGGGTCTTTGACCTTGGCCAAAACGCCGCGCATGTGCCGGAAATATCCCTGCTCGGACCTGCCGGCAGTAGCGTCAAAATTTTCCCCTCCGAATTGACCAACACCGACGGCTCGATCAACCAGAGTTCGATGGGCGGGGGGCATCGCGGGCAAATTTGGTGCCAGTTCACCAAAGCCACCGACAACGCCGAATCATGGTCGCCCTCATTTTTCTACGTCGGTTGCCGTTATCTCCAGGTCCATTTCATCCCTGCGACGGTGGATGGCCCGTTACCTCATTTGCGTTCTATTGTCGGAATCGTCGTCCATTCTGCCTCGGATCCCGTCGGCCGGTTTGAATGTTCTGACGATCTGTTCAATCGCGTCTTCACCCTCGTTCACTGGGCGCAGCAAAACAACATGATGAGCATTTTGACTGATTGTCCGCACCGCGAACGTCTCGGCTGGCTCGAGCAGGACCACCTCAACGGCCCGGCCTTGCGCTATGATTTCGACCTCGCGCAGCTTTTTACAAAAACCCTCACTGACATCGGTGATTCGCAGCTTCCCGATGGCCTCGTCCCCACCACCGCGCCCGAATACGATATCTTCCGCGACAAAACCGATTTGTTTCACGTCCGGAACCGTTATGGCGATTCTCCCGAATGGAGCAGCAGTTTCATCCTCATCCCCTGGCAGCAATATGAATTTGACGGCGACCTCGGACTGTTCCGCAGACATTACGCCGGCATGACCAATTATCTTGCCTTCCTCGGTAGCCGCGCCACCACCAACCACATCCTGGATTACGGCATGGGCGATTGGTACGACCTCGGCCCGAAAAAGCCCGGCCTCTCGCAACTCACCCCGATCGCGCTCACCGCCACATATTTTTATTTCGAAGATGCGAAAACCCTCTCTCGCGCCGCCGAACTCCTCGGCAACCTGGACGATGCCAAAAAATTCTCCGCCCTCGCCGAAGATATTCGCGCCGCCTTCAACCAAAAATTTTATGACCCCACGAATCACTTTTACGCCACCGATTCGCAGTGTGCCAACGCCATCCCGCTTGCCTTCGGCATTTGCGAACCCTCGAATCGCGCGGATGTGTTGGATGCCATCGTTCGTGACATTCACGTTCATGGAAATATGTGGACGACAGGCGACATCGGGTATCGGTACTTGCTGCGCGCGCTCGCCGATGGGGGACGTAGCGACGTGATTTTTGAAATGACCGACCAGACCAACAAACCCGGCTATGGCATGCAGGTCGCCAAAGGCAAAACCAGCCTCACAGAGGCGTGGGACGGCGGATCGTCGCAAGATCATTTCATGCTCGGCCAGATCCAGGAATGGTTCTTCCACGACCTCGCAGGCATCCAAAATTCTCCCGACAGTGCCGGCTTCAAAAAAATCATCATCGCGCCCCATCCCGTGGGCGATGTCACTTGGACCCGCGCCAGCTATGATTCTATTCGGGGCCGAATTGTCAGTGATTGGAAACGCGCCGGCGGGAAATTTCGGCTGTCCGTGGCCATCCCGGCCAACACGACGGCGGAAGTTTATGTTCCCGTAAAACCCACTGCTAAAGTTTTCGAAGATGGCAGGCCCGCGGATAAAAGTGAAGGATTTCTGCGGATGGAAAACGGCTGCGCAGTTTTTCAGATTAAATCCGGCAAATACCTGTTTGAAACCAACTAACCGGTTTTCGATTTCCTGCGGAAGATTCACGGTTATTTATTAAAATAAAAACTTACCGTACCGTGATACTCGCCATGGGCGAAGGGCTTTTCGCCGGAGGGGCTGACGCTTTCCGATGTGTGGGTGCTGCTGCCAATCGGTGGAATTCCGTCCAGAAAGCCCAAACCACAGTTTGGAACCTGGACGTAAGTGTTTAAGGCGAACTCCTTTGGAGGGGATTTGGGCGTCAGGACCTGGACGTAGGGGATTTCAGTGCTTGGAACAACGGTGATCGCCCCCTCGGTGGTTTCGAGCTGCAGCCAGCGGACATTGGCAAAGATGCCTTTGAATTCAGGATAAATCCAGTCGTGCCAGCCGGTGATGGTGTCGTTGTAATCGTTCTGCCAAAGGCCGGGGGTGACACCTTCCAGGCGATTCTTCCAAACCCGATACGGCCCGTCGCCGAGCCAGCGTTTTGATTTCACAAGATTCTCCGGATAATCAAAAACGACGCCGAAAAAGTCGTTGGTCCCTTCGGCGGAATACGTGTAACTGCACTGAAGCCAGCCATCATCACGCAATTGCCATGAGACACTTTTGAGGACGGAATGAGTCGCTGCGATCCGGGGGCCATTTTCAAATGAAAATGATTTGCCGTCCTTTTTGACTGACACCAGTTTGCCGTTCTCAATCCGCGCGCTGAGGCCGGCGCCTGCCAGGACATTCGTCTCCTGGCTTGAACCATCGAAATCCGCGCGGGCGATGACGTGGGCATTTTCCGACAAAACTCCACTTTGGTGAAGCGGCCAAACATATGTCCAAAGTTCGCGCCCGTGGGGATCATTGATGCGCACAGCTAGAAAATCATCTTCGGCCCTGTTCTGCGCATACCATGGGTTCTCCGGCAGATCCAGGTGGAGCTGGCCGCTTCCGCCGGGAGGAATTTCCGGGGATTCAACCATGCCTTGTGCGCGAATCTTTTCTTTGACTGAAGTTGCCCCCGGCAAAAAAATATACCGGCGCAATTCCCAATGAAATTTACACTGGCTCGCGTCGGTAAAACTGTAATGGTTTTCTACGGTCAATGTCCCATCGAAACCATCGGCCAGGTTTGTTTCCACGATCAGGATTGGCGACCAAACCTGTTTGATCGCGTAAAAACTGGCTTCCCGCTGGCGATAAGGACCGACAATTCCGTCGGGCGCCTGGTTGGAATCAACGTCGATCATTCCGGTGACCGGCTTTTTTACTCCCTCATCCAGGAACGCCCAGAAAAATCCGCCACCATTATATTTGCTATGCGACATCAAATCCCAGGTTTCGACCAGGCCCGCCCCGGCGCCGCCGTCAAAAAGCCCGTGCAAAAACTCGGTCGGCATGTAAATAAACTTATCCGGAGAATTGGTGTAGGCGACATAATGATCTTTGTGGAAAATGATCGGCACTCCCACGCAGGCGAGCTTCAAAAAATCGTAGGGGAGATAATGAATGGTGTTCAAGCCACCGAACGGCGCCCAGGGATGCAGCACCCGGCGGTTTTGAGGATCAAGCTGGTCAAAAATTTTATCGAGATTCGTATTGAAGCCGCCTTCGTTGCCGTTGTCCCAGAATAAAATCGACGGATGATTCACGTCGCGGGTGACCATTTCATGCACCAGTTTTGGGCCGACATCGTTGTCGTAATAATGATGCCAGCCGCCCAGTTCATCCAGAACGTAAATGCCGAATTCGTCGCATAAATCGAGAAAATCCGTATCCGGCGGATAATGCGACATGCGGACGGCGTTCATGTTCATGTCCTTCATCGTCTCGATGTCCAGTCGCTGGACGGCGTCGCTCAGGCAGCGTCCGGAGTCCGGCCAGAACGAATGCCGATTGCAACCCTTCAAAATCACCCGCCGGCCGTTGAGATAAAGCCCATCACCATCGCGGACTTCAAAGGTGCGAAAACCGAATCGCTGGACGATCTGGTGAACCGTCTTATCATTCTGCTTAAGGCGGACAACCACCTGGTAAAGATTAGGCGTTTCCGCGTTCCAGAGGTTTGGAGAAAGTACTTTCGACTGGAGCGAAATCTTTTCGCCGGAAATTTTTCCAAAAAACGGCTGGCCGACATCTTCCCCTCGAAGTGTCTGGATTTGCGCTTCGACTTCGTCAGCATCCGCGGCACCGTCCAGGAATACCTCCATCGAAAAATTTCCATCGGCTTCCGCGTCAATCGCGACGCGCTCGATGAATTGCGGCGGCACGGCTTCAAGATAGACCGGGCGGAAAATTCCGCCATACATCCAATAATCGCCAGTGCGTTCGGCGGCGTTGACTGAGTTGTTTGCGGAATGCTTGGCGACGGTGACTTCGAGTTTGTTTTTGGCGTGCCACTTTACCAGCGACGAGACCTCGTATTTGAATTGATAGTAACCGCCCTGATGGGCCGGCCCCACGGATTGGCCGTTCAGCTTTGCGCTCGTGTCCGTCATGACGCCGTCGAATACGAGAAAGATTCTTTTTCCGCGCCAGCCCTTCGGAAGGGAGAATTCGTGTTCATAAAGGCCTCGCTCATCATAAGCGTTCGTAAAGTCGCGGTGATAGCTCAAGGTGCCAAAGCCGTGCAATTCCCAATTAGAGGGAACGGCCAAATTGGTCCAGTAACCGGATTGCGCTCCGCTGGTACAAAAGAAATTCCAGGGGACAGCGTCATCCTTGCCGTGACCGGAGAGAAACAGGGTCTCGGTCTGCTGCCCCTGCATTGAGGATGGGAATATTAGCCAATGGAAAAGAAATCCAATCACCCACATCTGCCATCGGGATCCCCATGAACGGGAGGGCATCAGAAAATCGAACGTCAGAGGTCTGGCGGCGGATCTTGAACGCATGGTATCTACCCTTTCAAATGCCGCCGGAATTCCGTCGGCGTCATCCCGGTATGATGCCGGAAAAAATGGCTGAAATAAAATTCAGTGGAAAAATTCAATTGCCCGGAAACGTCTTTTATGGAAAGCCGTTTGTCGGCCAATAAGAGACGCGCCTGGTCCAGCCGCGCCCGCTGAATATTGGCATGGATCGTGCCCTGTCCGGAAGAATGAAACAGCGCGCGCAAGCCCGAATAGCTGACTTTGCCGATGGTGGTAAGCTCCTTTGCTTTCCAGTCGCGCAAGGGGTTGGCAGAAATTGCATTGAGCACGCGGACGACAGGTTCAGGCAATTCGGCATGCGGTGAATCCAAAAGATTTCGTGATACCAGCAGTTTTCCCATGATCTGGCTGATGGCCAGGTGAATCTGCCATTCCCACCCGGTCGGGCGGCGGCGCACCAGGCGGAGCAATTCACTCTGCGTGCGCGTGACAAATTTAAAATCATCCACGGTGAATTCCGCGTTGTCATCGACATGAAATTCTTCATGCCAAAATTCCAGGCCCGGCCCGCCGAAACGAAAACCCGTGATCGTCAAATGCCGGTTCGGACCGGGAAGGTAAACGCGGGGCTTGCTCATATCGACCATCCAAAGCCTCTTTCCAGGACGCAACGCAAAACGCCCCGATTTGTGCTCCAAATCGCCCTCCCCCGATTTTACCCAGAACAGGTGCGCCCCCGGCTTCTCGAACCTTTCGTGATGATCGGGTTGGGTGATTCGCCGCGAGCCCAGGGAAAATAAATGCCATAACAACCGCCGGGCGATGGGCGAGGGATCCACAAACAGCAGGTTGTCAGAAGATGCTTCAGGCATTTAATTTTCGTTAAAATCGGCCGGCCAGGAATAACTGCCGGGTTTGATCGTCAGTAAAACATTCTTTTCGCCACCCGCCAGCAAAGTCGCGACTCCGGGCGCATGTTCGCGCAAAACCGCAAGGTGCTTCCACCCCATTCTCCTCACCAGCGCTGCCGAAGTGGCGCCGCCTTCGGAGAAAACATGTGCAATGTTGGCGCGACGCAAGACCAAAACCGCAATCTGCGCCACCTGGTCGCAAAACTTTTCCGACAATTTTGGGTTTGTCACCCGAGGCAAACCAGCGGTCAAAACGACGCGCGTGTGGGAATCAAACGCCTCGACGATGCGTTGGCCGACTGCTTCCGCCGCTTCCACTAGCAAAACATTACCCCAAGCGAGTTCCTTGGGAAGCGAAAACACCGGATGCTTATTCAACCGCGCGTCCGTTGTAAATTTTCGGGCTAAAACAGTCGCCGCACCGCTGACAAAGAATTCACGTTTTGCGCCGTCCGTGGCCGGAATTTTTGGCGGGATGAAGCCGCCCTTCGAATCCCTTGAAGTCAAAAGCGCGTCAAAATATTCCGCACCGCCCGCGGGAAGAAAATATTCGTCGCATCGTTTGGCCCATTTTGCGACATCCTCCGGGGTGGTGGCTTCGGCGATGGCAATCCCGCTTTCCGGCAACGGATCGCCTGGCTGGCAAACGCAGACCGGAAGCGCGGGCGAAAATTTTATCAGTTCGACCAGCCGGGGCGAGAGACGCGGGAACTGGGGGTCGCGCGCAAATTCCGTTTTGTGGATCAGCCTGCCCCGAACATAATATTTCCCGCTCGAAATCGTCCGGCGCAACGAAGGATTGGCCGGCGCCAGCAGGGAGCGTCCAAAACCCAGTTGTTTCATCGCCGCATCGATTTCGATCGTGACATGGCCGCGCAAAATCGAATCCACTTTTTTGTAGATCCATTTCGCGCCGGAATTTTTTAAAAGTTTCGCCGCGGCCGCCGTTCGCTTCACGGCTTCCGCTTCCGTTTGCGCACGTGAATCAGTATCAATGCAGACGAGGTCGGCGCGGCCGCTGGGCTTGTCGCCGAAGATTATTTCCGCGCTCAAACCATGGCGTAAACCGATCGCGCCGATTTCCGCCGCCCCGGTCAAATCATCTGCTATGACCCCAATCATATTTTTGACCTCGCCATGTTGGACGCAACCTGGATGGCGGAGAATAAACTTGTCGGATCCGCTTTCCCCTGCCACGCAATGTCAAAGGCCGTCCCATGATCCACGGACGTGCGGATGATGGGCAGTCCCAAAGTGACGTTCACGCCAGTGTCAAAGGCAAGCATTTTGAAAGGGATGTGCCCTTGATCGTGGTAAAGGCAGATGATCGCATCGAATTTTTTGCGCTGGGCGGCGGTAAATACCGCATCCGGCGGCAAGGGACCCTCGATCTGAATTTTGTCTTTGCGGGCTCTGATCACTGCCGGGGCGATGAATTTTTCCTCTTCGCGGTTCCCAAAAAGTCCGTGCTCGCCCGCATGGGGGTTCAAACCGCAAATCGCCAGTTTCGGCGCGCATTGTAAAATCCGATGCATCGCTTCGGCGGTCAGTTCGATCACATCCAGAATTCGGAGAGCGGAGATCCTTTGGGGGACTTTGGCAAACCCAATGTGCGTCGTGACCATGCTCACGGTCAGTTTTTCCGAATAGAGCATCATGCAACTGCGCCGGGCCTTCGTGAGAGCGGTGAAAATTTCCGTGTGGCCTGGGAATTTCACCCCGGCCAGGTGCAGCGATTCTTTGTGGATCGGCGCGGTGACGACCCCGTCGATTTTCTTTCCCCGCGCGGCTTCGATCGCGCGCTCGATGTAAACGTAACCGGCGCGGCCGCAGGCGGCGGAAATCGTTCCCGGTTTGATTTTGCCTGCGTCGATCCCCGCGCAATCAACGATCAGCGGACCCCGGAGGGTGGAAGCTTTCGCGAACTCTGAAAGCGAAACCGTTTGGCAATTCACCGGGGAAATTTTCGCGCGCTTTGAAACCCGCTTCAAAACGTCCGCGCTGCCAAAGACGAACGGGACACACACTTTGAGTGATTGGGGGGAATTCAATGCGCGCAGGCAGATTTCCGGGCCGATCCCGGCCGGATCACCCATGGTCAAACCAAGAATCGGGCGGGGCTTTCTCATGAGCCTCTCAAAAGATTCATTCGCTCCATGGATCATTGGAACCATCGCGCCGGATTGTCTTTCAGTTTCAGGCTTTGAGCTCATTTCAAAAAGTGGCTTCGTATATTTTGATCGCGTCGGATTCGGTTACGGGACGCGGGTTGTTTTTCAACAATCGTTGCACTTGCAGCGCGGATTTAGCCAGGGCCGGGATCGCCTCGCGGGGAATCTTCAAGTCAGAAAGTTTTTGCGGCGTGCCGCACTCGCGCAACAATTTTACAAAACGGTCAATGCCGGTTTGCGCCGTGCCGAGCGCATACCCATTCCTCTCCACACCCGCCGCGACCGCGATCTGCGCATAACGTTCCGCCCCGGCAGACAAATTGAACCTTAACACTTCCGGCAGCAGGACGGCATTTGAGATTCCGTGGGCGATGCGAAACTTCCCGCCCAGGGGATACGACAGGGCATGGACTCCCGCCGTGCCGACGGGGCCAAGGCACAGCCCGCCATAATAACTCCCGAGCATGACGGCAGCGCGCGCTTCAATATTTTTTCCATCGCGAACGGCGCGGGAAAGATTGTCGGTGATCAATTGGATGCCGCGTAGCGCAAAATTGTCAGTGATCGGATGCGCAAATTTGTTGGCGTACGCCTCGATGCAATGGACCAGCGCATCGAGACCCGTGGCCGCGGTGACCTCGGGCGGGAGGGAAAGGGTCAGACATGGATCGATGACCGCCGCGTCGGGGACCAGGTGCGGGCTTACGATGCTCTTTTTCAATTCTTCAACCTCGTCCAGCAATACCGCGATCGGCGACACCTCGCTACCGGTCCCCGCGGTCGTCGGCAAACAGACCAAAAACGTGTCCCGCATCTGCAAAAGATTGACCCCAAATATTTCGGGGATCTTTTGGCCTGAATGTGCCAGCGCGGCAATGAGCTTGGCAACGTCCATGACGCTGCCCCCGCCGATGCCCAGGACAGCATCGACCCTTTCCGAGCGCGCCTCCTGTAACCTTGCTTCGAAAAACTTCAAGGTCGGTTCCGGCGGAACAAATTTGCTTTCCATCACCTCGACCTGGGACCTTTTTATCGCATCCACCAGGAATGCGACCTGTGGCCGGACGGATTTGCTGGTGACCAGCAAAATCCGTTTCACCCCGCGCCGGGCGAGAATTTCGACGCAATCTTTCGCGCAGCCGTTTCCAAAAACGACGCGCGCCGGTTGGGTTAAGGTGATCGGATTCATGTTTTTTGCCCCGCCAGGTCCGGAGGAATGATTTCCTTTTCGTGGCGCACCGCCTTTCGTTCCGCCAACCAGCCCCAAAGCGTCCATTCCTGTTTCGCATTCGGATCCACGGGAAAAAACAGGCTCGCGACCCAGCCAACCACGACCACGATGACATGCCCAATCACGCCGATCATGACGCTGGGCCAGGTGTAATCGTAATCGCCCAGATTAAAAACTTTTTTATCACCGCTCGTGCAGATGGCCCACGCGGTGAAGACCAGCATCGCGAAAATCCCGATCCAAAGCCCCTGCCGGTTGGCGCGGCGGCTCAAGAAGGCCAGCAAAAACATTCCCGCCAGTCCGCCGGCGACGATGGCCGTGGCATCATAATAAAGGCTCAACGCACTGTCGCCGATGCCCGCAATGAACAGGGCGATGCCGACGGCGATCGCGCCGCAAAGCGCGACGATGATTTTTCCCACCACCAGCCGCTGCCGGTCAGTGGCGTTCGGCCGGCATCGACGGTAATAATCCTCGACGCCCACCGCGGAGAGGCAGTTCAGGTCCGATGACATCGTGGACATCGCGGCGGAATACATCGCGGCCATGATGATTCCCGCGAGGCCGGCGGGGATTTTGGTCATCAAAAAATATGGAAAGACTTCGTCGGAGAGGATCTTGCCGCTGGCATCGTGGAGGTTTGCCGGAAGAACCTCCGGGGAAAGCTGGTAATAAGCCCACAGCAGCGTGCCGATTAGCATAAAGGCGATCCACGCGGGCACACATAAGAGCGCTCCGAGCGCAACTCCCCGCAGGGCGCTACGGTCGGATTTGGCCACGAGGTAGCGTTGTACCAGGGTCTGGTCAGCGGCGTATTTCTGCAGATACCAAAACGAGCCGTAGATCAGCATGACCCAGAAATTTTTGTTCGACGCCAGGTTGAAATCAAAACTGCCAAGGCTCATCTTATGCTTTTCCGACGCCAGATGAAACGCCGCAGCCGCCCCGCCGGGCATGATGGACACCAGGATCCCGATGATGACGACCACGCCCGCCAGCTTGACGATACCCTGCAAGACCTGGGTCCAAATGACAGCCTCAAGCCCTCCGAACAAGGTGTAGAGAACCGTCAGGATTCCCGCCCCGAAAATGACATGAAATTTGTCCCAGCCGGTCATGCCACAGACGGCGATTGCCGCCGTGAAGAGGACGAATCCCATCTTGGAAAAATGTCCCGCGGAAAAAGCCAGCGCGCTATACGCCCTCGCGCCATACCCAAAGCGTTTTTCAAAAAATTCATACGCGCTCATCCCCACGGCGTGGCGAAAAAAAGAGATGAGCAACGAACCGCCCAGCAACAACACGCCGACCGCCATAAAGCCCGGGACCAGCAGATTCCAATTGCCTTCAAAAGCGGCTCCCGGATAGGCGATGAAAGTGATGCTGCTGATGAGGGTGGCAAAGACGGAAAGTCCCATTGCCCACCATGGGACCTTTCGCTCGGCGACAAAATAGGTTTCCGTGGAATTTTGCCGCCGCGCAAACTTCAGGCCGATCAACGCCACCCCGGCAAAGTAGGCCGCGATGACAACAAGATCCCATGTTCGCAACGAATTCATTCCGCTCTCATCTCGTCCACAAGGACTCCGTTCGTGAAGGTTCCCGATAAAATCAATTTGCCCGCTTCGTCCCAGCGATAGCCCGGGCCGTCCGCCACGTAACCGAAAAAGTTCCGCGCCAGGTCTCGCGCCTGGGGCCGCGTGTTCCAGTTGGATTCCGATTTCTTCCTCCCGTTCGGCCAGTATTGCGTCCACGTCGCCCGGTTCTTCGCCAGGTCATGCTGCCATCGCCAGATAATCCTTCCGTCCATGGACCAATAAGTCTCCTCGCCCGTTTTTCGTCCATTCACGTAATCTGCCTCGTGTTCCTTCCCCCCGTTGTCGTAATAATCCGTCTCCCGCCCGTTGAGCAGGTAACGTCCATTCGGGCAGATCCGCGCGCTCCATTGTGAGCGCCATTTTCCGTCCGGATATTTTTCCGAGAATGTTTTGACCACCCCGCCCGAATCCTTCGGCGCGATGTCCCCCGCGTCTGAAAAGATCCATGCTTCGTTCATTTCATAAAGCAGGCACGGCTGCGTTTCCGTCGTCAAAACATGGACCACCCCATTGGGCCCTTGCCGCGCCGTTACGTACCCCAGAGTGCCCGCCGTCCCTCGCTCGTGCGGCGGCAATTGCACCGGCAACGTCTTGATACGCCACGAAATACCGTTGTTCGTTGAGACCGCCACGAAACAACCGTCCCCATTCGTCCAACCGGCAGGCGGCGGCCGGTTGGCCTTGAACAAATATGCGTCACTCACAAAAAATAGGTTTCCGTCCGCCAGCCGGATCATGCTGGGCCGCTGGCCGCTGCTCAACGGCGGAAACGGAGATTCAGTGCTCTGGCTCCAACTCGCCCCCCAATTCGTCGAAAAATTCTCCGGCGACCATCCGTTCACACTCGCGTTTTTTCCGCCGATCGAAAGCAAGTTCCCGCGGTCGTCCAACGGCACAATGGTCGAATGCCGCCCGCCCGTTCGCCCTGCCATCTGATGCCAGTGAACCCCCTCATCCGTACTGTGCCATAAAAAACTATGCGCCCCGCTGCCGTCCATCGCGAAATAGATGGAGCCGTCCGGCGCGCGAAACGCGCTGGTAATCGGTTGCGCCTCGTAATTCTTCGCCGGCTCGTCCAATTGCGGCAGCGACAGCCTCCAGGTCGCCCCGTTGTCCGTTGATGTCGCCATCTTGAACGGCATCATCGGCGAAGTTCCCCGGCCGCCTCCGAAAAACCGGATCGTGTCTCCGTCGCGCCAGAGCAGCCCCGATTGGTCGTTTAGCCCCTTGAAATCAAGGAACAATTCCGGCATGTCCCATTCCTCCGAGCCGTAACGCAGCCGCGCTTGCGCAAAAGTCGTGTTCGTCGAATCTTCGCTCTGTCCCGGCGGCGTGCTGAAATACACCGCCAACGCGTCCCCGTTCGGCAAAATCGCAAAACCCGGCGAATGATTGTGCGTGAACACCTTCGGGTCGATTCCGGTCAAACGCGCAAAATTGTTCGTCTCGTTTTCCGGCGGGATGGGCATCGCGAATCGCACCGTGAAATAAGGGACCTTCGCATCCGGCCCCGCCAATGCCGGCGCACTGTCCTGTTTCACCGCCGCCTGGTTGAACGGATACGGGTTCTCCGCCCCGTCGCACACCAGGTTCGCCCCGCCCATCGTGAAACCCGCCGCCTCCACGTGGATGGTTCCTATGGCCATGTCGGGCGTCACCTCCGCCGCCATGCCAGTCGTTGGGCGCAATGCCGCCGCCATCGCAAGGCCGATTGCGATTTGTGCCGCCGAAAATATAATTTTGGCTTTTAGCATGATGATGCGGAAACACTAATTCTATAACTGGCGCCGTCGAAAGTGTCATCTGAAATCCGCCAAATAACTTGCGTAAATTGACAACGCGGTGTTGCGGGATGAAAATCTGCTTGCTTCCCGCCGCCGCAAAACGATTCTTGTTTCACCGTCCATTTACCTGATTTATGAATAACGCCAACGCCAGCGCCAAACCTTGTCTCGGGGTCATTTACGGGAATCGCGATTTCTTTCCCGATGCCCTCGTCAGTGAAGCCCGCGCCGATCTCGCCAACCTTTTCGAAAAATCCGGCATCCGCGCCGTCCAGCTCGGCGAAAAAGATTCCAAGCTCGGCGGCGTCGAGACCCATGCCGATGCCCGCAAATGCGCCGCCCTCTTTCGCAAACACGCCGATGAACTCGATGGCGTCCTTGTCTGCCTGCCAAATTTCGGCGACGAAAAAGGCGTGGCCGAAACCCTCAAGCTCTCCAAACTCAATGTTCCCGTCCTCGTCCAGGGTTATCCTGATGATCTCAAGCAGCTTTCCCCCGCGCGCCGGCGCGACGCTTATTGCGGCAAAATCTCCGTCTGCAACAACCTCGTCCAGGCCGGGATCAAATTCTCGCTCACCAGCAAGCACGTCTCCTTGCCGCGGTCCGATAGCTTTTCGCGCGATCTGCAAAACTTTCTCGGCGTCTGCCGTGTGGTGAATGGCGTGCGCGGCGTGCGGCTTGGCGCGGTGGGCGCGCGGCCCGGCGCTTTCAATACCGTCCGGTATTCGGAAAAAATCCTGGAACGGCACGGCATCAGCGTCACGACCGTGGACCTCTCCGAGTTCCTCGCCAAAGCGGAGAAAATGGACGCCAAAGCCGCCGCCGTGAAAAATAAATTGGCGGAAATAAAAAGCTACGCCCCCGCTCCCGGCGTCCCGCCGGAAAAACTCCTGCAAATGGCAAAGCTCGGTGTAATCCTGACCGAATGGATGGACGCGAACGCGATTGACGCCACCGCCATCCAGTGTTGGACATCCGTCCAGCAAAACTTCGGGTGCAACGTCTGCACCCTCATGAGCATGATGAGCGAAAAATTTCTCCCCAGCGCCTGCGAAGTGGATGTCACCGGCGTTCTCACCATGTACGCCATGCAACTCGCCGGCGGCACTCCCGCCGCCCTCGTGGATTGGAACAACAATTACGCCGATGACGACGACAAATGCGTCCTCTTTCATTGCGGCAACTGGGCCAAGAGCTTTTTGCCCGATATCAAGATCGCCAACGCACCCATCCTCGGCAGCATCCTCGGAGTCGAAAATACCTACGGCGCCCTGGAAGGCCGCACGCCCGCCGGTCCCCTGACCTTTGGACGCATCACCACCGCCGATACCGATGGAATAATCCGCACCTATGTCGGCCAGGGCGAACTCACCAACGACAAGCTCAACACCTTTGGCAACCGCGCCGTCGCCAAAATCCCGGATCTCCAGAAACTCATGCGTCATGTCTGCAAAAATGGGTTTGAGCACCACGTCGTGATGACCCAATCCCATTCGGCCGACATTTTGGCGGAGGCCTTCGGCAATTATTTCGGCTGGGAAACCCATCACCACAAAGGGGTCACCCGAGACTCTTTTACTAATGGGTGATCCGTTTAGGAGGGTTTTTTTCATTTGAGTGCTAAACTTCAATTCGCTTCAATTCGCTTCAATTCGTTTCCAAGTGTTTTTGGTGATTGCGTTTAAGTAAACGCAAGATCGCGCAAGATCGCGCAACGCCCGAAACGGACTTGAACAGGAGCTTCAACGCCGCTTGGGGCGGACGGCGCGCAGGGAGTGACGCGCCCTACCACGACTGGCGATAACGTCAATTCAAGCACTGTTGCTATGTTTTTCTTGAGAGTAAACAGTGAACCGGCCGGAGCGCGGACATTCCTGTCCGCAGCAACGCACCTCCTGCCAAATGGGTGCGAATCCAGTCCGTGTAGCCGTTCGGAATTGCGTCTCCGGGAACATTCGAAAGCTGCTGCGGACTGGAAAGTCCGCGCTCCGGTTGAGACCGTTGCGTTCATTGCGTGAGGATTGTTTTAAGTGAATCCGTGTTCACAGAAAATGAAAAGAGAGATTTAACAGGAGCCATAGTTCGCAGTCATAGTCGGTGAGGCTGTACCGATTGCGGAAAACGGTCGGCAAGATGCCGACCGTGACGGGCTGGTCCACCCTCCGCAGTACTGTCCACCCTCCGCAGAAATGCTTCGGAGGACGGGTAGCCCGTTCCCCCCCTGCTGTTTTTGGTTTGCATCACCTTATTAATACATGAAATGAGAAAAACGTAATGTTGCCCAGAAACAAAATCGAACGGGTCAGTAGTCTGAAGTCCACAGTCTGAAGTCCACAGTCCGCAGCGGGAAGGCGCGGCGGTCATGCCATGAGGAATCGGGAATAGAACTTGGTGGTGCCTGGAATTCCAGCTAAATTACCTGGCATGGAAACAGCAATTGTCACCGTCGAAGGCGACCGGCAAATCGTCCGCTTGCCCAAGAGCGTTCACCTGCCATCAACCGTTTTGGTTCGCCAGGACGGCGACGCGGTTGTGCTTGAGCCGGCGAAACCCAAAGACTGGCCGGAGGGTTTTTTCGAGTCCATTCACGTTAGCGATCCCGCGTTTAAGCGTCCGGAGCAAGGTCAACTGCCGCCAGTTAAAAACCTGTAGGCGGCCATGACCCACTTGCTCGACACGGACACTTGCATTAGCGGATTGAAATTGGAATCATGGCCGTGAGCTTGTAACAATTAATGGGCGTTAAGCAGTCCCCATTCCAGATACGCCTCCTCCGTCCGGCGCGAATAATGCCCCGCCCGCAGCTTCTCGCGCACCACGTCCGACAACCTCCGGCGCGGCGGTTCTGGCTTTGCTACGGCAGGCATGAACACAATTTTAGTGAAAAAGCTTTGACGGAGCCAACAAAACACTAAACTTTTGCCATGAAATCAAAGGAACCAGGCCGAACTCTGATTCTGCCCACTTCTCCTTAACCACCTGCTAGAAAACATCGCGCGCCGTGAAAACTTGGGCCACAATAATCGCGTTCGGTTTTACCTTTTTGGTCGGCGTCGGCATCGGCGTCGGTGCTTATCATGTTCACGTTCTTGACCAAGGGCTTGCCGATGCCAAGACGCGCTGGTTGGTTTGCGAAGTCCACCGGCTTGCGATTTCCGACCGTGCTGACCAGTTTCACCAGAAGTTTGGTCGTTGGCCGACGAATGTTCAGGAGTTGGTTGAGACTCATTTTTTACCGGAGTATTCGGAGGTGCATTTCTGTCCGTCACAAGTCGGAGCATTGACACGGACAGATTATGAGGGTTCGGCGTGGGTTGACCAGAATCATACGGGACTGGTTGCATATTACACTTGTTCGCCATATCGTTTCCTGATTAAGAGCAACAAATTCACGGTGATATGCACATTCGACAAGTCACATACACAATGATGTTTTCTACCGCGCTGGAGCCGACGCCCAAACAGTTTATGGTTGAAAGATGAGAGTTGAGAGTCCAGATTTCAGACGTGAGGCCGCCGCTGGCCGGCATGGTTCATTGGATCGTTAGGCATCACCGCGCGCACTTTATATTTATGACACGATACTTTATTGCAGCGAACATCTGGCTGATATTTGCCGTGGTTGCTTTTCTCGGGCAGACCAACAGAGACATGCCGCTTTTTGCGGCGAGTTCGTTTTTTAACGGCGGGGCGATAGATACCCGCATCTACAACCTCATCATTTTCGCATTGTTTGCTGTCTCGGCGTTCTTTTTTATTTTGACATGGAAGACTCGCACAAAATCGTGATGCCTCCTAACACGCTCTGGAGCCAACGCCGATTGCCCCTTCCGCCGTCGCTCGGAAGCTATGGCGGGACAAGTTCAGCCTTCGCCAAGGCTACGGCGCGACAAGGAGTTTATGAATGGTTTGAGTTATACAACGATTATCGAGTTTGCGGAGCCACTCGCCCGCTCGTCCCGTCGAAGCTTCCGAGCGAAGACGGATCGGCGTGGCTCATTTGGATCGTAGGCAGCAAAGCATCATACCAACAAAATAAGAGTCGATGAAAACCAGCGATACTCAAAAGTTAGATGCGACGAAGCCGATTCTTCTCTCCTCTCTGACGGTCATTTTTGTTTGCTTCATTGTGCCATTTGGCAGCCTTCCGTTGCGCGGAGTTGGTGGAGCCATATTGTTCACTATTTTCTTTTGCCTGTATCCAGATATTTTCCGTAGCTGCAAGCATTCGCTAGTTCCAGCATTTTGTTTGGCGGCGTTTGTATGGTTTTGTGCCGTCGTTACAGTCGTGTTTTCATATTTAGGAGCACATTGAGTTATGACGATTTGCTGCCTAACCCCGCGCTGGAGCCCCTATTTGAGCGAAATAAGATTTACGCAAAAACGTCAACTGTGAGTGAACTAGCGCGGGTCATGGCGTCATGGGAGTGCGCCGTTCTCGGGCGCAGCGGCGTGGAGCGTGCGCGCGGCTTTGGAAAATTCGGAGGTCCTCGTGCTTGCGGAAGTTGCTGCGACCGGGGACGGTCGCACTCCGGGCTGTCAAACTTCACACTTGCGGTTTTTCGCGCGGTGGATCGTCAGGACACGAGGGTAACTCGCGGGAGACGTGTGAAGTTGACGAAACCGGCAAGGTCAATTTGACAAACCTAAACGGTTCCATTATGGTTTTTTCATGGCTGACTACACTTTGAAAAACATCCCGGCGGACATTTATCAACGGGCCCAGGCGGCGGCCGAAAACAGCTTCCGGTCATTGAATCAGGAAATTATTTTCCGTTTGAGCCGGTCGTTTGATGCCGAAGAAGCCCGCGCCTCCGCGCTGCATGCCAGGTGGGTGATGGAGGCTCTGGAATCCGGCCCCGTCCGGCCTTTCAAAACCAAAGATATGGACGTGGCTTTTGCCACCGGCCTGAAACGGGCAACAGCGAGAAAGTCCGGTAAGTGAAACTGGTTTATCGCCGGCTCTTTTTTGCGGATGTGACCGAGTGTGCGGATTATCTGGCGACCGAAGCCGGTGAAACCATCGCGGCGGCGTGGTACGAGGCCCTTAAAAAGGCCGTCCATCAGATTCATAAGACGCCGGAAATCGGACGGTTACGCCAAGACCTGCCGATGGCAGGTATTCGCACGTTGAATTTGAGGAAATATCCCAGGTATCTGGTTTTTTATCGGCTGGAAAACGGGAAGATTGAACTATTGCGCGTTCGCCACGGCATGATGAATCTGCCGGAATTGTTTTCCGAAAAACCTGCCGCCTGAATTCGGTGGTGTTTTGGCCGTTTCCAAACAGTTTACGGTTGAAAGATGAGAGTTGAGAGTCCAGATTTCAGACGTGAGTCCGCCTATATTTGGATCGTTGATATGGCTTTTGGAAGGGCGCAGCGGCGTGGAGCGTGCGCGCGGCTTTGGAAAATTCGGAGGTCCTCGTGCTTGCGGACGTTGCTGCGACCGGGGACGGTCGCACTCCGGGCTGTCAAACTTCACACTTGCGGTTTTTCGCGCGGTGGATCAGCTTTGGAACGTTGGCCACTTGACCATGCGCTTCCGTAATGTGTTTCTTGAGAGGCGGAAAATCGCCAATCTTAAATCCTCCCTTCAGCCTTCCGATTTTGTTTCTGGGCAACATTACGGTTCGGGTCTTTTCTGTTAATCTCAACCCATGATAGACGCGACATCCATCGCGGGCCGTTGCCTTTCCCTTCGGCCCTCCATCACCCACACGCGCCCCCTTTTTCCAAATATACCGATTTTGCAAAAACGAACCCAAATCGAACCCAAATCTCACGAAAAAACATTGGATCAAGGCGGTCAAATTGACGCGAATTGACGCGAATTGACGCGAATTGACGTATAAGCATTTCCCACACATTATGAATTCAACAATTCTCCCCGCCCAAAAATTCGACGGATATGGTTGCCACCCAAGCGGCTCTTCCGGCAAAATTTGACTCCATGCACTTCGTTTCATGACCGACCGCGAACTCCAACTCAAATCCATCCGGCTGCGCAAACGATTGCTCCAGGCCATCGTTGACGCCGGCGCCGGCCATACCGGCGGCGGCCTCTCCTGCCTCGATATCCTCAACGTCCTCTACAATCGCATCCTCAACGTTTCGCCGAAGAATTTCTCAAGTCCCGCGCGGGACCGTTACGTCCAAAGTAAAGGCCATTCCGTCGAGGCGCTTTATACCGTCCTGGCCGACCGCGGCTTTTTCCCTGATTCAGAACTCAAGATGATCGGCCATTACCGCTCGCATTTCATCGGCCATCCCACGCGGCATGTCCCAGGCATCGAGATGAATACCGGCGCGCTCGGCCATGGCCTGCCCATTTCCGTCGGCATGGCTCTCGCCGGGAAAATGGATTCCGCCGGGTATCGCGTCGTCACCCTGCTCGGCGACGGCGAATTGGCCGAAGGCTCGAACTGGGAAGCCGCCATGGCCGCCGCCCATTACCAGCTCGATAACCTCACCGCCATTCTCGACCACAACACCCTCCAGATCACCGGCCACACGCGCGACGTCATGAGCAATGCGCCGCTCGATGAAAAATTCCGCGCCTTTGGCTGGACCGTCCGCGCCGTCAACGGCCATGACTACGCCGAACTCACCCGAGTCTTGACCGCTGCCCCGGAACCGGGCAAGCCCACCTGTGTCATCGCCAATACAGTCAAAGGCCGCGGGGTCAGTTTCATGGAAAATGTCGGCAAATGGCACCACGGTGTCCCGAGCGAGGCAGAACTGAAAGACGCTGTGTCGGAATTGGATGAAGCTGAAAAACTTTTACAGAAGGAAACGAAGTGAACAAAGAATTCAATTCCAGTCACGTTTTGACCCCTTCGTTTTCTTTTTTGCCTTTTGTTAAAAAATGAGCGCGCCCGCCCCTTCAATGTTCACACCTGCCGCCAAAGCGACGGCTGAAAAGCTTGGTCTCAAGATGGGCCGCGCCAACCTCGATGAATTTGCCGCAACCCTTGAAGAACTTGCCAAGGCCGATGACAACATCATCGCCGTCACCAGTGATTCGCGCGGTTCCGGCAAGCTTGCGCCCTTTGCCAGGGCGTTGCCCAAACAACTCGTCGAAGTCGGTATCGCCGAGCAAAACCTTGTCGGCATCACCGCCGGCCTGGCCGCGTGCGGCAAAAAATCGTTCGGCGTCTCGCCCGCCTGTTTTCTCACCGCCCGCGCGCTTGAACAGATCAAGAATGACATCTGTTATTCCGATGTTCCCGCGACGCTGATCGGTATCAGCGCCGGGGTGAGTTACGGCGCGCTGGGCACGACGCATCATTCACTGCACGACTTCGCAGCTCTGCGCGCGATCCACAATATTTCCATTGTCGTTCCGGCGGATAATTTTGAAACACGGGAAGCCATTCGCGCCGCCGCGAAATCATCCAAGCCGGTGTATGTCCGCTTTGGCAAAGCCGCGATGTACCACCTGCACCAGCCGGATGCGGAATTTAAAATCGGAAAAGCGATCCGATTGTGTGATGGCAACGACGTTGCCTTCATCGCGACCGGGGAAACGGCAGTCCACGCGATGCTTGCGGCCGGCCACCTGGCGGAACATGGCCTGAATTGCCGCGTGATTTCAATGCATACAGTAAAGCCGTTGGATGAGGAAATTGTTTTGAAGGCAGGGCGCGAGTGTCGCGCCATCATTACGGTCGAGGAGCATAGCGTCCATGGAGGACTCGGCGAAGCTTGCGCTGCTGCCTTGATGCAAGCCGGGGTGCATCGGGCTTTCAAGATTATCGGAATTCCCGATGAAGACACTATCACCGGCGCCCAAGCCGACATCTTCCGCCATTACGGCATTTCCATGGAAGGGTTGGCCGAAACTGCTTTAGACCTGTTGAAATGAGTTTGATTCTCGCCATCGACCAGAGCACCTCCGCCACCAAAGCGGTCCTTTTCGATGCGCGTGGAAATATCCTGGATCGCGCTTCGCGTGCGCATCGGCAACTTTATCCGCAGCCGGGCTGGCTGGAACACGACCCCGAAGAAATCTGGCGCAACGTCCTTTCGGTTATCCGCGAAATCACCCGCCGCCATCCCAAAAAAATTTCCCATCTGGCCGGCCTCAGTCTCGCCAACCAGCGCGAAACTGTTTTGGTCTTTGATCGCAAGTCCGGCCGGCCCCTGCACAACGCCATCGTCTGGCAGGACCGCCGCGGGGACCCGCTTTGTGGGCGTCTGCGCGCGCAAGGCCGGGAAAGTTTTGTCCGCGCAAAGACCGGCCTCAAGATAGACTCTTATTTTTCAGCATCAAAAATTCGTTGGCTCGTCGAAAACAAACCCGCCATTGCCACCGCATTGAAAAACGGCCAAGCCGTCATCGGCACCATGGATGCCTTTTTGGTCCATCGCCTTACCGGCGGGGCCGTCTTCGCCACTGATTTCACCAACGCCAGCCGCACGCTCCTCTTCGATATCACCGGGCTTCGCTGGGATTCATCGCTCTGCAAGCTCTTCAAAGCGCCCTCCGGGGCGCTGCCGGAGGTCCGCGAGAGCGCCGCGCAATTTGGCGAAACCGATGCCGACGGTATTTTGCCCAGGCGGGTTCCCATCGCCGGAGTTATGGGTGATTCCCAGGCGTCCCTCTTCGCGCAACGTTGCTTTCTCCCCGGCACAGCCAAAGCCACCTTCGGCACGGGTACTTCTATTCTGTTGAATATTGGGGGAAAATTCCGTCCGTCGAAAGGCGGAGCGGTCACTGCCCTGGCCTGGGTCCATCGCGGCCAACCTGTTTATGCGTTTGAAGGTATCATCAATTTTTCCACGGCCACGGTTGAATGGATGAAAAACCAACTCGGCCTGATACGCACGTCCGCTGAAGTCGAGAAGCTCGCCGCCGGCATTCCCGACAATGGCGGCGTTTACCTCGTTCCCGCCTTCGCCGGATTAAGCGCGCCGTATTGGTCCCCGGAGGCGCGCGCGGCGATCATCGGCATGACCGCGCATACGGCGCGAGCGCAGATTGCCCGCGCCGCCGAGGAATCGACCGCCTACCAGGTCCGCGACGTGCTCGACATGATGCGCGCTGGAGCAAAGATCAAGTTGCAGACGCTTCATGCCGATGGCGGCCCGACACGCGACCGGTTTCTGATGCAATTTACCGCCGACATCACCGGCGCGGAACTGAAAGTTTCCGAGGTGGCCGAAAGTTCCGCGTGGGGAGCGGCGATGCAAGGTCTGCTTGCCCTGAAAATATACAGGTCAATCGATGAGTTCACAAAATTGCCCCGCCGTCAAAAAAATTTCTATCCGCAAATGGATCCGAAATTGGTTGAAAAGAATCACGCCGGATGGAAACAGGCGGTGAAGCGCGTTTTATAGCTATTCTTGATTTGCGTCCAACGGTTTGCTGGTGATCAGCCCGATGCCGCGTCCTTCGGTGATGGAGCCTTTTGTGCCGGGTGTGGCACAATAAAACATATAAAACGTGTCGTTCTTAGGATTGTAAACCAGCGAAGTTTTGTGGGCGTAACGTTTGTCCAGCCCGCTGGGATTTCCGCCGGATTTGTAGAGCGGGTCAGGGTCCGACGTCCAATTTACGAGGTCGCGAGAAAAAGCGATCATGATGTGCGCGCCGCCGTGGCCAACGCCAAAGTAGAACATCGTCCAATGATCGCCGTCGCGGTACACCTTGGGGTCCGAACAAAAGCCGGCGTCATAGCCACCCGGACGGTTGCGGACAATCGGATTGGCCGGGTAACGGATCCAATTTGTCAGGTCGGCCGAAAACGCCACGCCCGTCTGCTCGTGGCTCTTATACGCCGCGTTGTAAAAATCGAAGAACCGTCCGCGATATTCCAGCAGCCACGGCATATAGATGCGGTTACTTTCCCATTGTCCGCAATCGGGGTCAAAGATCGAAACCACCGGATACGGCAGCGCCCGGGTCCAGTGCAACCCATCGTCGCTCATCGCCAGGCCCTGGCCGTTGGGATGAAGCTCGTAACCGCCCTGCTGCGCATAGGCGCCGTACATCGACCAATATTTCCCGTTGCGCTGTTGCAGCAAACGCGGTGCTTTGATGTCGTACGATTGGAACAGGAACCCGCCAATCGTCCGGCCCCCATGGTCGAATTCATTCGTTGGCCCGTAACCCATCGCCAGGCGGTAATTACCCCAATCCACCAGATTTGTGCTCTCGGCGACATATGACTGGTATCCGCGCCCGTCGAACGCCACAAAGCTCATGTACCATTTGTCATCGCCCGGAATTTGGAAAACGTCGGGGATGTCCGTGCCCAGGATATTCGTCGCGCCTGGCAGCGGCGGCGCCATGGGAATGACGTGCGCCGGCCAGTAATGCCAATGGCGGTAGGGCGCAGACCATTGCGCGACAGTGTCGGCATCGATCACGGTCGTGTTCGCCGGCGCATTCGTGTCTGCCGCGCGCGTTGCGCAAGCGCACATCAACAATGCCATTGCGCCCCAAAAGGCCGTGCTGGTTCTCCAAAACAATTTTGCGATAATCATAAGATTTTTATTTGTCCGCGTCCTGTGCCAATACACACCGGAACCCCGTGGCTACGCTGAAACGTCCCGGCGAAACATGTTCGCGATACGACGACAGCAGCGTTTCAGGCCCGCAATTGATCCAGGCGCCCCCGCGCAGCACGCGCTGTTTGTGCGAAGCATCATAAAAATCTCCGCACCATTCCATTGCGTTGCCGGCCATGTCATAGAGGCCGTATGGGTTGGGTGTAAAACTGCCCACCGGCGCGGTGGTCACGTAACCGTCGTCATAATTCGTGATATGCGGCCAATTGGTGAAATAATCCAGCGCCGCCTTGTCGGCAAAGTTCCCGGCGCGCGGAGGGGGCGGGAACTGTGTGCCCCACGGATAAACGCCCTCCAGTTTGGCATTCTTGTCTTTGGGGGTCACCCCTGTTTCCTGGCCGCCGATGCCGACGGCACGACTCCATTCCGCGTCGGCAGGCAGACGATATAATTGATTCGTCGAAAGGTTCCCGGCCTTGCGTTCCGTTTCGGTCAGCCAATCGCAGAAATGCACCGCATCGTTCCAGCTCACGTTTACCACTGGATAGTCGTCTCCCGCCGAGACCGCCGTCACGCCGTGGTAAAGGGCATGGTTCCAATTCGTACCGTCCAGCTTGGGGTTCGTGGCCGCAAACGCCGCGAAATCTTTCACGCGCGTTTCATAAATCGAAAACCTCACCCTCGTGCCCGGTACGGACGCGAAGACCATTCCCAGGCTGTTGGTCCATCGGCCAGGCGCCGCGTCTGTTGCCTGGCTGGGCACGGGTGCGGTCAACCAGGCCAGCAGGCATGGCGTTATCAAGTGTCTGGTGATGGAAAAAGACATCAGGTTCGGCAGGATTCTGCCGCAACGTTCGCGCGCGGGTCATGCAAAATCCGCCGAAACATTTTTGAATAATGCCAAAGACTTTCGCAAGATTGCGCTGGAAACGCAAAAACGCAACAATTCGTGCAAGCCATGAGAATCCTCGGACGGAAGCAGACCAACGATGCGCGTCGACAACGGGTGTCATCCCGCCCTGGAATCGTTTGTCTTTCCAGTTTTCTTCTTCTCTTTCTCTTTGGCGAACCGCTGTTCGGCGCCATGCCGGACTGGGAAAACGAACAAGTCCTTCATATCAATACTGAACCGCCGCGCGCCACGTCCGTCCCTTTTGCGACGGTTGCCCAGGCCCTCAACGATGATTTCACCAACTCACCTTACTATCTTTCCCTGAACGGGGATTGGAAATTTAATTGGGTTCCCGGGCCGGAATTGTGCCCGACAAATTTTTTTGAAACGAACTATGACGATTCCGCCTGGACGAATATTGAAGTTCCCTCCGACTGGCAGATGAAAGGCTTCGGGACGCCCATCTATCTCGCCTCCGGTTATCCGTTCAAAATCGATCCGCCCAGTGTCACCGACACTCCACCCACAAATTGGACCGCCTTCCTCCAGCGCGACCCCGTCGGCTCCTATCGCCGCGGTTTTGAGTTGCCTGCGGACTGGGGCGGCCGCCGCGTCTTCATCCATTTCGACGGCGTCAACAGCGCATTTTATCTTTGGGTGAATGGGGTGGAGGTTGGTTTCAGCAAAGACAGCCGCACACCTGCCGAATTTGAGATCACCGATCTTTTGCATGACGGCAACAACCAGATCGCCGCGCAGGTATTCCGATGGTCGGACGGCAGCTATCTCGAGGACCAGGACATGTGGCGATTGAGCGGCATTTTTCGTGGGGTCTATCTTTATTCGACCGCCGCCGCCCACATTCGCGATTTTGCCGTGCGGACCGATTTGGATTCCAATTATTGCGACGCGACGTTGGAGATCCAACCTGTTCTCGCGGCGGAACCCGGCCTGACGCTGTCAAACTGGACTGTTCGCGCCCAACTATTCGATACGAATGGAAATCCAGCTTTGACCAAGACACTTAGTTGCGATGCAGACGTGATTTTGAATCCGGATTTCAGCGCAAAAATTCTCGATGATCGGACTCCGCAGCGCGGTGAACCGAAATTCGCGTGGCTGCATGCGATAATAAATGACCCGGCCAAATGGACGGCCGAGACCCCAAATCTTTACACGCTGGTCCTTACCTTGAACGATGAAAATGGCAAGGTGGTTGAAGCCGACCGTTGCCGGGTCGGTTTCCGAAAAATCGAGATTCGCGATGGCCAGCTTCTCGTCAATGGCCGCGCCATCCGTTTGCGTGGCGTGAACCGGCACGAGGTGGATCCCGACACCGGCGATTCCATTTCCACGGCCCGTATGATTCAAGATATCGTGCTGATGAAGCAGGCCAACATCAATGCCGTGCGCACCTGCCATTATCCCGACGACCCGCGATGGTATGATCTATGCGATCAATACGGCCTGTACGTTCTCGACGAGGCGGACATCTGCGCCCACGGCACGCGCGGTCTGCTCGCGAACGATCCGCGCTGGACCGCGGCGTTTCTGGATCGCGCCCAACGCATGGCCGGGCGCGATCGAAATCATCCCTCTGTCATCATTTGGTCGATGGGCAACGAATCGGGTTACGGCCCGAATTTCGCCGCTGTCTCGGGCTGGCTGCATGAATTTGACCCGACACGACCCGTCCATTACGAAGGCGCGCAAGCCGAAGGCAAAGACCCCTCGACCGTGGACATCATCGGTCGATTTTATCCCCGGTTAACCACGGAAGATTATGCCGAACCCGACGATCCGCTGAATCTGCGCTGGAACAAGTTTTTGGAGATCGCGGAACGGACGAATGATGATCGTCCTGTGCTGGCGACCGAATATGCGCACGCGATGGGCAATTCCATGGGCAACCTCCAGGACTATTGGAACGAAATTTATTCCAACCCGCGAATGCTTGGTGGCTGTATCTGGGAATGGTGCGAGCAGGGCCTTCACAAACAACTGCCCGATGGAAGAATCGTGACTGTGTTTGGCGGCGATTTTGGCGACGTGCCAAACCACGACGGATTTTGCATCAAAGGACTCGTGAGCGGCGACCGTATCCCGTATCCGGCATATTATGAGGTACAAAAAGTTTATCAGCCGATTGCGATTGAGCCGTTGGATTTGAAGCCGGGAAAAGTTAAAATCAAGGTCACGAACCGGAATTCATTTACGGACCTGACAAATTACCAGGCACAATGGTCAGTTACCGACAGCGACGCTGATACGATCCAGTCCGGCACTTTGCCGCGGATAGCGTGTCAAACCGGCAAAGAGACAGAAGTGAACATTCCGGTCGGGAAAATCCGAAATCCGAAGTTCGGCGATGAGTTTTGGTTGCGTGTAAGTTTTCATACATTGGCCGCTTCACCCTGGTCGCCTGCGGGATTCGAAGTTGCGTCGGAGCAGATGAAGCTTTCGGTAAGGACTCCATCGATGTCGCCGCCAAGACCGGATGAGTCGCTCTTGGTATTGGCACGAACTAATGGTGAGATAAAAATCGAGGGAGCGTTTTTTTCCGCGACGTTCAGCCAGAGGCTTGGAACCTTGACTTCGTTGAGATACAGCGGCCAGGAAATGTTGTCGCAAGCGACGAATGAGACGGATGGGCCGGTATTGCAATTGTTTCGCGCGCCGACGGACAATGACAAAGGCTCCGGCAAGTGGCTCGCGCGCGACTGGCGCGAAGCGGGCCTGGACGAACTGTCGCGAAAGATGGATTCGTTCGAAGTAACGCATGTCACGGATGACGCGGCGACGATCACCTCAGTCGTCACCAGCACTGCCGGGGGTGGCGCCTCGCCGCCGGCCGGTTACCGGTTGAAAACGATTTGGACGGTTCACGGTGACGGGACGATTGACATGGACAATCAGTTTGAGCCGTTCGGCAAGCTGCCACTGCTGCCGCGAATCGGGATCGTGATGCACGTGCCGGATGATTTCGAACAACGGACTTCCGGTAGGTAGGTAATCTCGGACATGGCCTGCTCCCCGCGTGATCGTCTCGTGCAATCTCTCATCACCTGTACACTACAATAACGAGCCCGGTCAGTCCAGCCGATACCACCCCGGAATCGTCGGCACGAATGTCCTCCAGGGGTCCTACTCCCTTCAGTCCTGCTTCTTCCGCCGAACCACCCGGTGCCCACGCACGGCAAACCCTGCGGCGCTCAACCGCGCGTTCCACCCGTCGCGGGTCCCGATGGAGGCTGTGTCGGCGAGCAGGCCGTGCTTCTCCTCCTGCGCGCTGAGCCGGGCGAACCGAGCAAACCACCGGTCCAACAAGGA
>CAWCRR010000007.1:0-23541 GCA_963797825.1 uncultured Verrucomicrobiae bacterium | reverse complement strand
TTTTGTTGCCGGGCCGCGTTCAGTTACGTATTGCTAACCGGAACTGTGGGAGGAAACCAGTTGCACGGCGATGTTCGCCTACGGCATTGCGCGCGCGGTTAATCGTGGCTGGATCGCGCCCGAAAACATGGCCGTGGCCCGCAAGGCCTTCGCCGGCATCGCCAAAAATGTCGGCGCGGATGGCTCCGTCCACGGCACTTGCGAGGGCACCAGTATCGGCACAACCCTGGACTTCTACATCCAGCGCAAACGTAATCCTGACGACCTTCATGGCCGCGGCCCGGTGATGCTCGCCGGCGTGGAGATTCTTTCCGCGAGAAGTGGACGCGACTAAAAATCAGCAACCCGCCGATATTTCCGAAGGGACGAGCGCATTCCGCAATCAGCAATCAGCAATCGCAATTCCCCCGGCCCCATTCCCACCAGTTTTGGGGGGCATACAGATTTTGCAATTTCACGTACAGTAGGCCCGTAATTTCCCATCAGCCAGAGAGAAACTGAAGATTAATACCGTAAACTTATGAAGATTAGCAAACGAATCAAAGGCTTCGCTATTGGATTGGCCGCAGTGGGTTTTGCCGTTTATTCGGCACAATGCCAGGACACTATCAACCAGACGGGCACATCCGGCACAACTTATACCGGCAATGACGACGGGCAGGGGAGTGCCAACCTCTTGCGCGAAATCAACTACGTAACCGTTGCCAACGACGCGAACAATCTCTACATCTCACTCGCCATCACTCCGGGAGGCAATCTTGCCACGGGTGGCGCATTTAATTATATTATCGGCATTACCACCGGCAGCCCAACGGCTGGCGGCGACACCAGCGCCAATGCCACCACCCACGGTAATGCATATAGCCGCTCCATATCTTTTGACAGTGGTTTCGGCGGTATGACGGATTTCATAGGCATCTTCGGCGCGGGTGGCTCCGGTACTGGCGCTAGCCCCTACACCAGTTACGGGTTTAACGACTATGTCTTCGGAACGCCTGGTTCCGCCGAACCTGCGGGCGTCTGGACGAAAATCAATACCGTGGCCAGCGGCGAGCCGATTAGCGATCAGCCCTCAACCAGCAATCCGAATCTAATCACCCTCACCGTCCCGATGGCTGACTTCGCATCAAATCTGTCTTTCGCGCCCAACACATCTATTGATTTCGACGTTGAAAGCACTGGCACCAGTGGCACTCAGACCGCCTATGGTGATCTGGCGCTTTCAGGGCCGGTTCAAAGTGGAGTATCCTATTATCATAATGGAACTTTGGTAAGCGCTGGCGGGACCTACAGCGCCACATACCAATTCAACGAGACCATCCTTGACCAATACACTGTCCCTGAGCCGACTACCCTGGCCTTGGCGGGTGCGGGCGGCTTGCTGGTACTGTTGCGCCGCCGGAAGTAAGTCGAAAATATTTATTCAATTTTCAATACCCACGCTCCTTCAATCGAAGGAGCGTGTCTTTTTCAAAGGTAGGGCGCGTCACTCCGTGCGCGCCGCCGTGGACCAGAGGGTTCCTTCCTCGAGAAAGCCCGGCAGGGCGAAAGACCATAGCCCACCGATTCATCGGTGGGTTTGCGATTCATTTCAGACGGAGTCCCGGTAGGGACGGCAGAATTCCCCGCGTCCTATCCGTCCCCTCCATCCCTGGTTCATGGGGAGAGGGTCAGGTCCTCATCCTCATTCTCATCCTCATCCTCGGTTGAATGTTCCCCAGTTCATGGAAAGAGCCTCCACTCGATTTTTCGCCTGCATCGGGACCATGAACCGGTTCGGTGTCCCGCCTTCAGGCGGCCGCGTAAACGCGGGACTCCAAACGGTCGGTTCATGGAGAGCCTCCTCTCGATTTTTTCGCCTGCATTGTCACCATGAACCTGCCGCATCGTGCTTGGCATTGAACAACAGTTGATGTCCTCTTCCTGTCCCCTCTCCGCTCCCATCTTGCCGCGCCGAAGCCGTGGGCGAAGGCGGGTCTGATGGGAGGGGAGAGGGTCAGGGTGAGGTGAGGGTCCCCAAGGTTCCCCCGAGATTCATGGGGAGCGATAATCACGTGCCGGGAGAAACAACCGGCAACGTGGTCAACCGCAAGTAAGTAGAGCCATAGGGAACCATCGTCATCCATTGTGGCTGGCCGGCTGCTGACCGCTCTTCTGCGGTCGGCATCCCGGCCGGCTCGCCGGCGTAAGCCCTGTTGGTGTTCGCCGGCCAATCCGGCAATGGTCGGAGCGGCACTTCCAAATGCAACGGAGTCTCGCTTTCGATGAATGGATTATCAGTCATGCCCGATTCCACCACCTTGATGTCCTGCAAATGATTGGTCAGGCCGGCGTCAAAACCATAACGCCAATCGCTCCGCGGCAAAAATTCAAGCTCGGGAAAACCTTTGATATCATGCCCGCCCAATAACGCCCTGATGTCCGGCGGGTCATTCGTGTGTTCGACCGTTAATTCGTCGATCTTCAGTGAAAAAACCAAAGGCCCTCGCGCCACGCTCACGCATTGGTCGTTGAACCGGTTCTCAATCCGCACGGCCATCGGCAGCTTTAGCGCCACCACGTCGCCGTCATGAAATTCCCGGTGAAGCGATGCAAATGTTCCCGGCTGTCCTGCCTCGCTCTCGGTCTGTCCGTTTAGCTGCACCGTCGCCCCATCACACCATTGTGGAATGCGAAATTGAAAATCGAAATTGACGGGATTGGCGGTTTTGAAGCGAAACGAAACGCTGTCTCTAAAGGGATAATCTGTTTCCTCGGTGATGGTCACCGGCTGGCCGCCGACCGGGGTGGTCACTTCGCTCGGCCCATAATAAACCGCCGCCAATCCGCCATCGGCGGCGCGCATCCACATGCGGATGACGTAATTGGGCATCGCCCGATTGATATTCCCAGGACAGCACTCCACGTCGTGGGCCGCGCGATAGGTCATCCGCGTGGGCCAGCGCGGGGTATGGCTGTTGGTCGCGGCGATTTCCGTCTGGTTCGCCGCCGAAAAATATTGGAGCTGCTTGAAATCCTTGGTCACCGCGCCCGGCAGGGCGTTGAACGTGGCGCGCTCGATCAAATCCGCATAGCGCGCCTCGCCGCTCGCCATGAACATATATCCGAAACTCCAGGACCAATCCGTGATGTCGCAACTTTCATGCACGGAATAAAAAGACACCGCGTCCAGGTGCTCGTCGCTGACAATGCCTCCGTCGGCCATCAAATTGTTGTCGAGGACTTTTTGATATGCGCGCCGCGCCAGGCGCAACGCTTCGGGATTGCCGGTGTAACTGTACATCAGCGGCAGGAGTTTCAATTCCTCCGCCGCCGTCACCCCGTGCTCGACAAACGGCTTGCGGCTTTGGATTTTTCCGACGGTGCAGAATGAATTGGTATCGTGCAGGTAACCGTTGTAAACCTCGCGGCCCAGGTCCAGCAGCCGCGGGTCGCCGGTCAGGCCGTACAGGTAGAACGCTTCCTCAAAATTCGCGCCGCTGCGCCCATTCTGGCTGTACGGGGTGATTTGATCGGCGCTGGTCAGCAGCCAGTTTTGCAACACCGCTTCCACGCGCGGGTCGCCGGTCGCCGAAAATTGCGCCATCAACGCGCGCCCGATCACCGCATTGGGCCAGCACCAGCGCGAGCCTCCGATATTCGTGCCGCTGGAATGGGCCAAAATATAATTGAGATTGGCATCGCGCCTTTGGCTGATATTGGGGGCATCGATCAGCCAGCTCAATCGCGTGGTGGCGTCCACAAAGTAAGCCGACTGTTCGTACGGCCACCATTCTTTCCACCAGACATCTTTGATCCGCGGCGGCGGAATGAGTCCGGCATACATGCAGGTGTCGTAGGGATAGGACATTTGTTCCGGATGCCCGGTCAGGCCTTGCGCCTGGCGTTCGAGCCATTGTTGAATCCAGCCGCGCGGCTGAACTGAGCCGACCGGCAATTCGGAAAATTGTCCGTAATACCTGGCCTTGAACTGTCCCGGAATCGGCGCGCCCGGGGACGATTGAGTTGCCGTCGATGATTGGATTTGGGAAAAGGCTCCGATCAGAATCCCAAAACAGAGGAAGTAAATGGCAAGCCATTTTTTACCCGTTCTCATATTTTACTGTGATAAGGCCGATTGGAATTCATTGGAATTCATTGGAATTGATTTGAGCGGTTGAATTGGTTTGACCCGCCTTGTTTAATTATAACCTGTTCGCACATAATAGTTTACAATGGCCTGGCCACCCTGAATCTCCTGCCCGGCCAGTCTTGTCTCCAGTGATGCTCACGGAATCTCAAGGATGTAGAATTCCTGGTTGTTGGTCGGGAAACTGTTGGTCGATGAGAAGTTGCCGCTGCCGTCGAAACTGCCGGCGGTCACCACCGTCCAATTGGTCAAAGCCAGCGCGACGTTGGTGGACGAAAGCAGATGATAAGTGCCGCCGGCGCCGAAATTATTGGTGCCGCTCACCACGATTTGCCCGCCGACGATGGCGAAACGGCGGATGGCCGGCGGAACGATCGGGGCGGTATTCATGCTCAAATCAATGCTGCCGGAGTTGTCCACCAGGGCGCCGGTGTAGCCCAAGGGCAAGGGCGCCAGGGTCAGGCCGGCATAGGGGTCGGCGCCGGTATAGCTGATGAGATGGATATTGGTCGAGCCGGTGACATTGGCGACTGAATCGATGGTGATCGTGGAGGCCGTGGCCGAGACGACGGCCGCATTGACGTTCGCGGCGGTGGCGCTGCCATTCACTTTCAAATGCAACGTGCCATTGGCCATGTTCAAGGCCGCCAGCGGTGCCGCGGTCGTGCCGGCGAAGTTCGAGACAATCAAGCTGCCGCCGTTGAGGTTGACGGTGCTGTTGCCTCCTCCGGCGGTGATATTGGCCAGCACCGTGCCATTGGTTACATTAAGAGCGCCGCTCACGAGGGCCGCGTTCGCGCCGGAATTGGTCAGGGCCAACAGGATGTTGGTGCTGATGAGGGTCGCCGTGCCATTGACGTTCATGATGCCGGTCTCGGTGGCCGAGTTGTTGTGCAGTTGCGAACCGACGGTGAGGCTGTTCACATTCAAAGTGCCGGCCGTGAAGGTGAACGTTCCCTGCGCAAAGCCGGTGTCGGTGCCGGAAGTTCCGCCTCCCCCTAAGAGCATCGTGTTAACCAGGGCGTCCACGGTCCCGCCGCTGAAATCAACAACCGCCTGGGCGTAGTCAGGCGACTGGGTATCGCCGTTGACATATCCGATGTTCCAACTCGACACCCGGCTGGCCGGGCCATTGGTGTCGCGGAGATAAACTGCCGGAATCATATTGTTGGTGAAAGCCGGATTGAAGCGCACCAGATTATTGGTCGCCTTTTTATTGCCCATGTTCAGGCTGTCAACATAGAAGGAGTTGGTCACTCCCAAATTCAGTGTGCTGCCTGGCAAAGTATAGCCGGCGCCACTGCTGTCACCGACCACAAACAGACCCGAAGTAAACCTCAACAGGGTAATGATATTGGTCCGGGCCAGATACACGCAGCTGCTGACATTGGTTTGGCCTGAATTGGAAGTGCCTCCCTGGCCGACCGTCAATTTGCCGACGGTGGCGATACAAGTGCCGAGACCGGACATGTCCAGGGTTACCAGGTTGGGTATCGAATTTCCCGCGCTGGCGGCCTGGCGCACTTGAAAATTGAGGGCATTGGCAAGGCCGCTCCCCTGGGGATTGCCCAGGATGAGGAGTGTCCCGTTGGCCCCGGTAATAGTGTTGGTCACGGGCGAATTGAAAACGTTGTCATTGCCCCCTCCCGCCCCGCCAACTTGCAACGCTTGCGTGCCATTGGCAGTTGACCCGTTCGTCACTGTCAAGGTCACGCCGTCTTGAATCCAGGTGGTATGAAATCCACTATTGTTCGTTTCATAATTGAGCTGCAGAATGGTCACATTCTGCGACACGATATTATTTGTGACCAGGCTCGTAGTGGCGCCGGTACTCGTGAACGATGCGCTAAAGCCCGGACCGGGGGTTCCACCCGTCCAATTAATCGCGTCAGCCCAAAACATATCGGAAGGTCCGCCGCCGCCCGACCATACGCCCTGGCCAAGCTGGCCGCCGGCAGTGCCGGTGACATAACTCCATGTATTCGTCACGCTCGTGCTGCTGCTGTCCGTAAAGATCAGGGTCACGGTGTTGGTATAATTGGCCGGGAAATTGTTGGTGGGCGTCCAGGAAATGGTCGCGCCCGCGGCGTTGCTGCTCAAGACGAGCCGGCTGGTCACGTTCGTTGTGTTCAAAAACATCTGGATGCTGTTGGTGAGGATGGAGGTCTGGCGGTTGGCGATGGATAAAGAGATGCCGGTGTTAAGTCCCACGCCCGTGGAATTCGGCGCGGGCGAACCGACGGCGATATAGGGGGGAAGCGTCGCCGGGCCGGGGACGGCCACGATGGCAAAGTATTCCAGGTTGTAAACGCGGCTGGCCAGGGCGGTCTCGCGAAGAGTATTGGTTCCTGAAAGCGGGAAGACCACGGTGTTGCCGTAGAAATCCGTGACGGGTGACAATTGGCCGCTATAAACCAGGCTGCCGCCCGTGTTCGGAACGTTCACAGTCCCCAGGGCAATGAGTGGCTGATTCGTCGTGGTGGCGGTGGGATTAGCCAGCTTTTCGACTTGGAATTGTCCGCCCGAGGTGCTGGCGGCGCGCGCATAGATGCTATAATTGGTGGCGGGAAAAGCGCGCGTGTAGTTCTCCCAATTGCCTACGTCGGTAAACCCAATGTTGTCAACGGTGTAACCATCCGCGCGTTCGTTGGCGTGGTCAAACGGGTCGCCGGTTGTATCCGTGGGCAACGACAGGCTCTCGACCAGGTCTCCGGGACGATACCCGGCGGTATTATTCACGCCCGTCAAATCGGCGATCTGATAGTCAATGGAATTGGAGCCGGGCAGCCCGGCATAAGCATTGATGGGGGTATTCGTGTTGATAAACTGCCCGCTGTTGTAATTATAGTCGCAGGCGTCGAGATAAATATCGCCCGGCAGGAAGGTGTTGAAGGTGTAATTATTGCTCACGGTGTTCCCGTGGGCGTCCGTGGCGACGATGGTGTTGGTGTAAAAGGCATCGGGCAAAATGGTCGGAGAATAACTCACCAGCAGCGCGTTCGTGGGCGAGAGGGTGTTGAACGACAACCCGGTTTGCGGGACGCCATTCAGATACACGGCGACGGCGCTGTGGGAAATCGTGGAATTAAACGAATCCACTTCGAATGAAGGCGCCACGGTATTGGCCGCGAGATAGAGGGAACCGTCGGGGGGTTGGAGATTGGAAATCGTCGGGGGGAGATTGGTCGAGGAGGTGATTTGCATGCGGTTATAGATCTGGTCGCCCGTGGCCTCATAGCAATACAACGCCGCGCTGTCGATGCTTTGGCCGCCGCTGATAAAAACGCTGTTCGTGGTAAAGAGCACCGCGTTCTGCACACAATCCTTCACCACCAGATGATACGAAACGCCGTCAGAGGACGGGGTTATCTCCGCCTCGATGGCGTTGGTGATATTATTTCGCCCGAGATTGCTGAAGGAGGTTCCGGGGATCGACCAAACCGAGTTGCCGTCCCAAACGTAAAGCGTGGAGGGTGAGTTGCCGTCCTGGAAGTAAAAATACATCATCACGCCCGACTGGAAATCTGACGCCGAATTGGTGGCGTTGCCGTTGCGGAGGGTGAACCCGCACCAGCCGTGGACGGTGTTGCCATTGACGCTGGTGTTGCCCGCGCCGGTTGAACCCCATTGTATCTTGAAAGTATTCGTCCCCAACGGATTGGCAAAACCCCGGAACGCGGTCGTCTCGTTGTCCCCGTTGGTGCCATTGGCATAAAGTCCCCAGATACAGGTGTAATTGGTGCTCAGAACATTGGTGACCGAGGCGATGACAAAGGTGGGGTTATTGCCGGAATTGATGAAATTTCCGTTAAAATCGGGGCCATTGGTGAGGATGACCCAGGGGACGTATCCAAAGCCCTGGTTGGCGCCGTTGGTCCAATTGGCGGTCACGAGATATTGGCCCGCGTCATCGTAAGCGATCTGTTGCGCGGAAAGGGAGCGGGCAAAAAACAGGGATGCCGCGAGGAGGACGGTGGTTAAGGACAAAGAGGGCTTGGACAATTTCATATTAATTCAGGGGTTAATCTCCGGATAATTTAACCAAAATCATGAATGGCGACCAGCCCCCAAAAAGGGTGGGAGGAGGACGGAGGAACGTTCAACATCCAATATCCAACATCCAACATCCAGTGAACATTCAACATCCAGTGAACATTCAACATCCAACATCCAACATAGAGCGGTTCAACTAATTCTGTAGCCACGCTCAGGCTGGGGGTGGCCGAAAAGCGCGCTAGCGTCGTGGAGCAGTGCGGTGGCAGCCTGCCGGGACGAAGCGATGCGAAGGCCGGAGCGCAGCGGCGACACCGCTTTAGGCAGAATCGATTCACTGTTGTCAAAGAATTAACGCAAAGACGCAAAGATGCAAAGCCGCAAGGAACCGATAAAAATTCTTTGCGCCTTTGCGCCTTTGCGTTAAAAAAACGTTGGCAGGCAGGCGGACCTAAAGCGGTGTCACGGCCACCGCACTCCCCGCCTTCGCTGCAGCTTCGGCGCGGTCGCGTCGAAGCGAAGCGGAGACGGACACGACCTCGCGGAATTTCGATTCGCGCTTTTAAAATCGGAATTATTCTCTTTTGGCGTTGCACCGTGCCGATGGTCGCGAATTTGGGTTGACTGTGAATAGCGATTGCATATCACCTGTTGTGGTGCTTTTGTTCTGAGGCTCTACTTTTATAAAAACTTTCGTTTATTTCGTTTATTTCGTTGATTTCGATTTCGATTTAAGCGATATATAAGACATGAATTTGACACTTAACAGACACCGATTGGATCCGGCAGAATTTAATACGCGTGATCGGAAGTCTCTGGAAAGGTTAAATGATGTATTAGCGGGCATTCAAGGGAGACCATCACTTTGCGTAAATAAAGAGGAACAAATTGAACTGCCAGAGCCATTATTTAAGTTGTTAAAGCGAGTGGCCCTTTCCTTAAAAGAAGGAAAGCCAATTATTTTAATTCCTGAAACTGAGAACCTGACAACACAAGCGGCAGCAAATCTTTTGGGTGTCTCTCGCCCATATTTGATTCAATTATTAAATGATAAAAAAATTCGTTATCATCGGGTGGGAACACATCGAAGAATTTATTTAAAAGAAGTTTATCAGTATATGACCGAACGAGACCGTGCGCGACATGATGCGTTGGATAAGTTAAGCGATGCGGTGGATAAAGCAGGTCTTTACGAGGGAGCAGCGCAGGATGATCCACGCTAATTTCGGCGCGGTCTTAGATTCTTGTGTGTTGGCTAACCATGCCGTCTGCGATTTATTTCTCAGACTGGCTGAAACGCCGAGTCTTTATGTTCCGCATTGGAATGAAAAAATTCTAACGGAGGTTAAAAACACCCATGCTAAACTTGGTTGGCCGTCACATTTATCCGAATCCTGGCAGAAAGCGGTGCGTGAACATTTTCCAGAATCCTTAGTTTTGGGTTATGAAAGTTTTGTCGATATTGTTAAAAACGACCCAAAAGATCGACATGTCGTTGCTGCTGCGCTTCAGTCACATTCTGAGGTGATCGTCACGTATAATTTAAAACATTTCCCGAAAGATAATTTGTCACCACATGGCATACGCGCCGAACATCCCAGCGAATTTTTAATAAACTTATATAATATAGATGGAGGCATTTTCGTAACCAAGCTCATCGGGATTGCTGAACATAGGGAAATTCCTGTCAGTGGTGTATTAAATACTCTTTCCAAGCATCTTCCCGATTTCACAGAGTTTATTTCCGAATCCGCTGGATTGTAAAATTCATTGTAAGACCCTGCTGATTTTTCATGGCAACGTGACCGTTGCCTGTTTCATAATCGAGTCGTGCATCGCCGCTCGTTTGGTCATGGGCAGTCGGGGCTATAACCCCTTTCGGGGTATTGTCTGGCGGGGACATGACCTGGGGTAGCTTCGTTCCTCGCAACCCTAGGCTGAGTGATTTGATCCCTTCGGAGACCTCTGCGAAAGTGTAGCAGAGGACATGAGTTCGCTCTGATTTCATTCAAAAACGGAAGAAAAGATGGAGCCGACTCATGTCGGCTGCTACGCAAAATGGAGTTTTCAACTAATTCTGTAGCCACGCTCCGGCTGGGGATGGCCGAAAAGCGCGCCAGCGTCGTGCAGTGCGGTGGGTGAGGGGTGGGGGCTTCACACCGCTTTTACGTTCGCGCGCGACGAACCACTCGAAAGCGGTGTCAGCCCCGTTCCCCGCCAGCCACCGCACTCCCCGCCTTCGCTACGGCTTCGGCGCGGTCGCGTCGAAGCGAAGCGGAGACGGACACGACCTCGCGGAGTTTCGGTTCGCGCTTTAAAATTATGGCCTTAGTTTCAAACTGATACCCTACATCCAACATCCAACATTCAACATCCAACATCCAGTGAACATTCAATATTCAACATCTAATATAGAGTGGTTCAACTAATTCTGTAGGCACGCTCCGGCTGGGGGTGGCCGAAAAGCGCGCCAGCGTCGTGGAGAGTGCGGTGGGTGAGGGGTGGGGGCTTCACACCGCTTTTACGTTCGCACACGCCGAGGCCATTCGAAAGCGGTGTCAGCCCCGTTCCCCGCCAGCCACCGAACTCCCCGCCTTCGCCTGCGGCTTCGGCGCGGTCGCGTCGAAGCGAAGCGGAGACGGGGCTATCTGGCCTTCCTGTTGAGCCGGCGAAAACAAAGGGTTCGGGCCGGAAAACCATTGCGAAGTTTTCTATAAATATGACAATATCATTAAATGACCCATTTATGATAAAAACTGTTAAACCCTATATTAATTACATTTTGCTGGGTTTTGCTTTGTGTTCGACGGTAATTTTCGGATGCAGATGCACCACATCGCCTCCCCAGCCTGACCCATTAGCGGGGTGGACTTTTAAACCGTTTCCTGGATGGGAAATTCCTCCATACGGGCATAATACCAATCATCTTGAGGAAGCGATTACTCATGACTACCAAGCTTTTATCGTAAAGAACCAATTGCAGCTGTTTAGCGCTATAACAGGTTATTACGAAGATAAAACAGGAGAGCATGCTGTAGAGTTTTCTGCTTTTCCTCCAGGAGAGAATGCGACTTGGAATTACATTCTTATTTATAACGAAGAGAATAAAAGAATAAAACAAATAAAATATATTCACCGCAGGTTTCAGAGTTAAAGTACTATATTTAAGAAACAATTAAGTTTGCTTTTTTGTGTTGGAATTTCAACTGCTCCTATACTCGCTCATGATGCCCCTGTTCATCAGCTAATTACCTTTAATGCTTCCGAATCGGCGTTTGACATTTCCCAAAATTATAAGAACTTTTTTGACATAGTTTTCGAGGTATTGTCTGGCGGGAATGCGACCTGGGGTTGCTCGGATCCCGAGCAACCCCAGGGCTGCTATGATTTGATCCCTTCGGAGACCTCTGCGAAAGTGTAGCAGAGGAAATGAGTCCGCTCTGATTTCATTCAAAAACGGAAGAAAAGATGGAGCCGACTAATGTCGGCTGCTACGCAAAATGGAGTTTTCAACTAATTCTGTAGGCACGCTCCGGCTGGGGATGGCCGAAAAGCGCGCCAGCGTCGTGGAGTGCGGTGGGTGAGGGGTGGGGGCTTCACACCGCTTTTACGTTCGCACACGCCGAGCCATTCGAAAGCGGTGTCAGCCCCATTCCCCGCCAGCCACCGCACTCCCCGCCTTCGCCTGCGGCTTCGGCGCGGTCGCGTCGAAGCGAAGCGGAGACGGGGCTATCTGGCCTTCCTGTTGAGCCGGCGAAAACATAGGGTTCGGGCCGGAAAACCATAGCGAAGTTTTCTAAAAATATGACAATATTATTAACCCCTTTTCCCGTCAGGGAATTTGCATCTCGACATCATTCGATGTCAAATGATTCGTATATCCGGTGTATGATAATGTGCCTTCAATTCTAACTTTGACGGTCTGCACGCTCCCCGGCAAAGAAACGGGTTGGCCATGCCATCCGCCCAAACCGTAAGGCTCCTTAAAGGTTGTGTCTCCTGGTGGAATGATGGCCGTATTCAAATTAAAATTAATGTAGCCATCCGCATATATTCGTCTCAACTCCTTTCCGTCCAAATCTGAAATCTCCAACGCAAGGCCAGGAGGTCCAAGGAAACAATTAGTAGCAGCGAACGTCGTCCTCGTGCCATTGTGGATCGTGAGGTTGCACTGAAACCATATATTTGTGTGGTTGCCCACCGGTGAAACGTCACCGAGTTTCACTGTAACATCCCCATCGGAACCGCCATATGCGCTCGCCGTAACCAGAAGCAGAGATATGATCGTAAATCGTTTCATAACCAATATACGCAAGCTGCTGAACGATTAAAACTGTCGTGGCAGAATGCTGCCGTCAACCACGAATTTTAAAAAAATTCTGAAAGGGTTAATGACATTGTAATGTTTCTGATTGACGACTTGAGAAGACAAAAACGTGTCAGTGCTCACTAATGACATTTTTGAGGGGTGTTGGAATTTTTCCAACTGAAAGAGCGGCGATGTTTTGATCCAGACTGATATAACCCCTTTCGGGGTATTGTCTGGCGGGGACATGACCTGGGGTAGCTCGTTGCTCGCAACCCCAGGCTGAGTGATTTGATCCCTTCGGGATAAATCGGCGACCCGAAGATTTTTTCATGGCAACGGGACCGCCGCTTGTTTCATAATCGAGTCGTGCATCCCACCGCCAAAAATGTCATCCGCATGATGACGTTCCTTATTTGCACTTTGCCGGTATTTACGGCGGCGGACGACACCGCGGGTTCGAGCCGGGATTATGTCATCAAAGTTTGGGGACCGGATGACGGGCTGGCGGAAGATTCGGTGACGGACGTGGCCCAAACGCCGGAAGGATATTTGTGGGCGGGCACGCTCTTTGGCAGCGTCCTGCGATTCGATGGCACGCGCTTCGTGAGTTATAATTCCGCCAATACCCCGGAGTTTTCGCTCAAATGGGGCGTGCCCCGCCTGATGACCGGGAGCGACGGGACGCTCTGGATCAGCATGTACGACGGCGGGTTGACGGCCTGGAACAAGAATGGTTTTCATTCCATGCTCACCAGCACCAACCGGCCGGATAACCTCATCTGGTCCGCGCCGGGCAAAGTCATTTTTGCGGCCAGCGATACGAATTTGTTGTCGGGCCAAAAAATAAACGGCCAATGGAATTGGCGCCTGGTCACGCCGCCCGGGGGGTTGCCGCATCCGCAATTCTGCGCCGATGCCGCGGGCAATGTTTTTTATTTGCGTGGCGATAACCAGATGGGGATCTGGGATGGCACAACCTCCCGGACGGCCGGGCTGGAAAACCAATCCATCAAGACATTGGCCGCCGACCTGTCGGGGAACGTCTGGGCCGGCACCGACCAGTCTTTGGCCTTGTGGCAGACGGACCATTTTGTGGCGATGACCCCGACCAATGGCGAACCGGTCCTCAACGTGAGGCGGATCATCCCCGCCGGCGGCAGCAATCTTTGGGTGGACGCCAATGGCCGGATGCGCTGCTGCCAGGGCCGCCAATGGGTCGCGGAATCCGAAGGCTGGGACCGTGAAATGAGCGGGCGAAGGTCGTTTCGATTTTTTCTCGGTGATCGTGACGGCGGATTTTGGACGAGCGCGGGTGATTTGGGTTTGATTCACGTGGCCGCCAACGGTGAATTTTCGCGGCTCACCACGCGCGACGGATTGCCCAGCAACGTGATCCAGTTCGCCTACGAGGACCACGACGGTGATCTTTGGACGGGCTACGATCGCGGCGGGCTGGTGCAGGTGCGCCGCCGGCTGTTCCAGAACGTCGGCCGGGACGAAGGCTTGAACGACAGTCTCATCAACACGGTCAGTGAAGATGCGCGCGGCGCGTTGTGGATCGGCACGCATAGCGGCGCGGTGGCCTGCTATCAGAACGGCCTGTGTACCAATGTGCCACTGCCCGAACTGGCGCGGGCGCAGGACAGTTGTGCGGCGGCGGACGCGGGCGGGCGGATTTGGATTGGCGCGCAAAACGTTGGATTATTAGCGCTCAAGGATGGGGAGGTTCAAATGGTGGCCAGCGAGGAGCAATTGCAAGGTTATCCGCGCATTCTCCTGCCGGCGCGCGATGGCAGTTTATGGGTGGGCACGCTGTGGTCGATCATCCGCGTCTCGAATGGCCGGTTGACTTTTGAGTACACGTCGCTGGCGGTCGGCGGCCACCCCACCGCGCTGGCCGAAGCGGCGGACGGAACGATCTGGGCCGGCACGCTCGATGGAAGCCTGCTGCACTGGGATGGCGGGCGATTCGTTTCGCTCGAGCCCGCCGGACAAAAATTCCCTGGGGCGGATTTGGGCGTTATGGCCGATGAGCGATGGCAGCGTGTGGGCGGGGACGGAGGAAGGCGGATTGTTGCATTGGAGCCAGGGAAAGTTTTTCCGGTACACCACCAGGAACGGCTTGCCGTCCAACAGCATCGAGGAGGTGCTCGGCGACGCCTCGGGGAATCTCTGGCTGGGCACGCGCGCGGGCATTGCCCGGGTCCCCGGCCATGCTTTTTCCCTCGCTGAAAACGACGAGTTGCTGGAGTTGCCGGTGAGCATTTACGGATTGACGGATGGATTGTTGACCATTGGCAGCGCGATCATCTACCAGCCGAATTGCTGGCGCGGGAACGACGGCCATCTGTTTTTTGCCATGGCCAACAGCGTGGCGTCGGTGGATCCCGACAGCGTCCGGCTCAATGTCGCGCCACCCGAAGTGTCCTTGGAAAGAATGTGGGCGGATGGCAAGGAGGTTTTTCCCAGGAGCGCCGGCGCCATTCTTACGGCACAAAACAACGGAAAGCCGGAGGCGCCGCGGACCCTCACCGTGGGACCGGGACGCGGCGACCTGGAATTTGATTACACCGGCTTGAGTTTTCGCTCACCGTCGCGGATTCGGTTCAAATACCGGTTGGAAGGATTGGAAAATTCCTGGAACGAAGCCGGTTCGGAACGGAAGGCGGTTTACCGGCACGTGCCGCCGGGTTCCTACGTTTTTCGGGTGATGGCCGGCAACAGCGATTCCATCTGGAGCGGTGACGAGGCCTTGCTCGGGGTGACGGTCGCGCCATACTTTTACCAGACGTTATGGTTTCGCGGCGGGATTTCTCTGGCGGCGGTGGTGATCTTGTCCTGTGCCGCCGCGATCGGGATGCGCGCGCGGATGCGGCGGCGGATGGAACAATTGGAGCGGCAACATGGAGTCGAACGCGAGCGGGCGCGGATCGCGCAGGATTTGCATGACGACCTCGGGGCCGGGTTGACTGAAATCGGGCTGCTCGGCGGCCTGCTGCAAGACACCCAGGAAGCGCCCGCCGGCAAACGGGACGCGCTGGACCGGATTGTCAATCGCTGCCACGAAATGGTCACCGGGCTGGATGAAATTGTTTGGGCGGTCAATCCGCGCAACGATTCGGCGAACTCGCTGGGCAGCTACCTTTGCCGGTACGCGCAAAGGTTCCTGGAACCGCTCCTGCGCTGCCGCCTGGAGATGTTGGCGGCCGAACCGGACGCTCCGTTGAATTCCGAGCAGCGGCACAATCTGTTCCTGGCCTTCAAAGAAGCGCTGACCAACGTGGCCAAACATTCACGCGCCACGGAAGTGTGCATCAACATTTCGGTTAAAAATCGACGCCTGCTGGTCGAGGTGCGGGACAACGGGCGCGGGTTGCCGGAGGTGATCGAACCGGGTGGCAACGGCCTGGCCAATTTGCGCAATCGAATGTCTCAAATCGGCGGGGAATGCGAAATTGCCAGCCGGCCCGGCGGCGGCGTGTCTGTGCGCTTGACTTTGCCGCTTGAGACGCACCAAAAACATAATTAAATGATCACGGTTGCCATTGTTGAAGACGACGCCGGCATTCGCCGGGGGCTGGAGTGGCTTTTGAAATCGTCGGCGGAATTTTCCTGCGTCGCCTCATGCAAAAACGCCGAGGAGGCGGTGCGGCTTCTGCCGAAGGCCGCGCCGCAGGTGATCCTGATGGACATCAATCTTCCGGACCGTTCGGGAATCGAATGCACGGCGGAGATCAAAGAAGCCCTGCCGGCCACGCAAGTGGTGATGATCACCGTATATGACGATGACGAAAAAGTTTTCAACGCATTGCGCGCCGGCGCGAGCGGATATGTTCTCAAACGGACGCCGCCGAAAAAAATCCTTCAGGCCATCCGCGAAGTCCATGCCGGGGGAGTGCCGATGTCGAGTGAGATTGCCCGCAAGCTGCTGGGGGTCTTTCGCGAACCGGCGCCGGCGCCGGCGGGGGAACAAAACCTGTCGCCGCGGGAACAGGAGGTGCTGGAATTGCTTTCGCGGGGCTGCGCCAACAAGGAGATCGCGGAGAAACTTTCGCTGAGCATCGAGACCGTGACCTGGCATTTGAAGCACATTTACACGAAGCTGCACGTCCGGTCGCGGACGCAGGCGGCTTTGAAATTTTTGAGCCGGCAGAAGAATGGGTGACATCATTTCTACCACAAGTTTTGGGGGCTGGCGGATTTCGCGGGGAGGCGCATAATATAAGGCATGAATCCACATCCGCATCACGACCGGCGCATTTTTGCGCGAGGCGGTTTTACGTTGATTGAACTGCTGGTGGTCATCGGCATCATCGCCATTCTGGCGGCGCTGTTGCTGCCGGTGCTGGCCAAGGCCAAAGCCAAGGCGCAGGAGACCGCCTGCATCAGCAACCAGAAACAATTGGTGGTGGCCTGGCTGCTGTATGCGGATGATTTCAACCAGAAGGTGGTCATCAATGCCAACAACGTGGCCCAGGCCGCCGGAACGATTGGTTGGGTGGATGACATCATGCAATGGGATTTTCCGCCTTCCCCGAGTTGGCCGCAAAATTATGACCTGACTTATCTGCAAAACGCCTTGTTGGGGCCGTACTGCGGCAAACAGGTGGGCATTTATCATTGTCCGGGAGACACTTACAACGGCGTGAAGGGTTCGCGGGTGCGCAGTTATTCCATGAACAGCCAGATGGGCAGCGCGGTGGTGGCCACGGTCAGCGGCGGAAGCCAGGCGGGTGTGGTCAATCAGTACGGCGCGCCCAACAACTGGAAAATTTTCAATAAGGTTACCGACCTCACCGCGCCGATGCCGGTGAATGCCTGGGTCTTTATTGAAGAGCATCCCGACTCGATCAACGACGGATTGTTTCGGGTGAATCTGCAAGGGGTGGCGGCCGATGGCACCGGCGGCACGACCACCTGGAATGATTATCCCGCCAACAATCACGGCGACCTCGGCGTGCTCGCTTTTGCCGACGGCCATGCGGTCATCCATAAATGGTCAGACCCGGTGCTCTTCCCCAATCCGGTCACGCATGTTAAAAACAACAATCTGGCAGCCACCGCGCCCTACACGGATTTGTATTGGCTCCGGACGGCCACAAGCTCCTTATCGCAATGAATAAGATTTTAACCGCAAAGAACACAAAGAACGCAAAACATCGAACATTCAAAGATTCATGAACATCAAGGGAAAGAGAGGTAATTTCCAGTATGAGTTTGACCCTGCCTCCCCTCACCCTAACCCTCTCCCCGGAGGAGAGGGAACAGCCAAAGGACATTTTTTAATTATGGGATGGCTCACTGACACATTCTGCTTATCATATTTCAAACAAAAGCGCCGGGCGTTTCCCCCTCTCCTCGGAGGAGAGGGCCGGGGTGAGGAGGTCGTTTCACTGACTTTTCTTCGAATCCGTCAATCGCCTTACGCTCCGAAAATTGGATTTGAAAAATCGGGCGTTTTTAAAGCTCCCCTCACCCTAACCCTCTCCCCCGGGGAGAGGGAACAGCCAAAGGACATTTTTTAATTATGGGACGGCTCACTGACACATTCTGCTTACCGTATTTCAAACAAAAGCGCCGAGCGTCTCCCCCTCTCCTTGGAGGAGAGGGCCGGGGTGAGGAGGTCGTTTCACTGACTTTTCTTCGAATCCGTCAATCGCCTTACGCTCCGAAAATTGGATTTGAAAAATCGGGCGTTTTTAAAGCTCCCCTCACCCTAACCCTCTCCCCCGGGGAGAGGGAACAGCCAAAGGACATTTTTTAATTATGGGACGGCTCACTGACACATTCTGCTTACCGTATTTCAAACAAAAGCGCCGAGCGTTTCCCCCTCTCCTTGGAGGAGAGGGCCGGGGTGAGGAGGTCGTTTCACTGACTAGACCCATGATTGGCAGATTAAATTTTCGCAGCGTGGTTTTGGCGGCGGTTACCCTGGCCCTGGCGGTGGCCGATGCCGAAGCTTCCAGCGTCGGCATTTCCTCGCCGGACAGCGGTCTGGCCGTTCAGGTAAATTCCGAGGGCGGTGATTATCAAATCACTTCGCAAAATCCGCCCTGGAAATTCGGCGGCAGCCTGGGCCTGCCGGTACAGGATGTCGCCAGCAGCCGCGGCAGCGATGATCTGGGCGGCTACCGGCAAATTTCTTTTGGCTGGCAGGCCGGCGAAATGCCGATGTCAGCTTCGATCCGTCTTTATGACGGCAAATCGCTGGCGCTGTTTTCGCAGACCTGCGGCGCTCCTTCCGAAAAGCCGCCCGCGGCCTTCCCGGCGTTTACTCAATTGCCGGAGGCATTGCACGTTTTCAGTTACGGAAACACGAATTTTGCGCCGCCGGAATTTGACGCCGCCGATACTTCGACGCCCTGGCTGCTGTTCGACGACCAGGCGAATGCGGTGGTCATTTCTCCCGCCTCGCACTTCATGGTGGCCAGCATGATCGGCGATGGACAAAAGGAAATCGGGAGCGGTTTTAATCCGAGGCTTCGTAATCTGCCCGCCGGTTTTACGCAACAAACGCTGGTCGCCTTCGGCAACGGCATCAACAAGACGTGGGATTTGTGGGGGCAGGCGCTGTTGAGCCTGGAACACGCGCAACGTCCGGGCGACGAGGCCGACACGGTTTTGAAATATCTCGGTTACTGGACCGATAACGGCGCGTTTTATTATTACAATTATGACATGGCCAGGGGTTATGCCGGCACACTCCAGGAGTTGGTCGGGCATTATCAGCAGGAGCAGATACCCATCCGGTATCTGCAGTTGGATTCCTGGTGGTATTACAAAACGACGACCGGGGCCGACGGCACGCCGGGCAGCAACAAAAAATCCGGCAGGCTTCCCGCCGGTGAATGGAACCGGTACGGCGGTTTGCTGCTCTATAAAGCCCATCCTTATGTTTTTCCGGACGGCCTCGATAATTTTCAAAAGTCAATCGGCCTCCCGCTGATCACGCATAACCGCTGGATCGATCCCGCCAGCCCGTATCACCAGCGCTATCAAATTTCCGGCATCGCCGCGGTGGACCCGAAATGGTGGAGCGGCATCGCCGATTACATGAAACGTTCAGGCATCACCACCTATGAACAGGATTGGCTGGACCGCATTTACGCTTACTCCCCGGCGTTCAGCAGCAACCTGGACACCGGCGCGGCTTTTCTTGATGACATGTCCAGCGCGTGCCGGCAAGACGGGATCACCATGCAGTATTGCATGGCCATGCCCTGCTATTTTCTCCAGGGCAGCCGCTACGAAAATCTGACCAGCATCCGCGTGAGCGGCGATCGCTTCACCCGCAACAAATGGAACGATTTTCTCTATACCTCGCGCCTGGCCGAGTCGCTCGGCATCTGGCCCTGGGCCGACGTCTATATGAGCGCGGAAACCGATAACCTCCTGCTTTCCACCCTTTCCGCCGGGCCGGTGGGAATCGGCGATGCGATGGGCGCTGAAGACAAGACGAACCTGATGCGCGCCGTTCGCGCCGATGGGGTGATCGTCAAGCCCGACGCGCCGATTGTGCCCCTGGACCGAAGCTACCTCGCCGATGCGGAGGGCAAACCCTCGCCGCTCATCGCCGGCACGTTTACCGATCACAATGGAATCAAGACGGCGTATGTCTTTGCGGTGAATCGCGCGAAAACACCGGCTGGCGAAGTAAATTTTTCTTCCGCGGATGTTGGAATAAGCGGGCCGGCCTATGTCTATGATTATTTCTCGGGCGCCGGCCAATTGCTGGACGGCGGCGATTTTTCGGCGCCGCTGAAAAAGAACGCCAGCGCTTTTTATGAGATCGCGCCGGTCGGCCGGAGCGGCATCGCTTTTCTCGGCGACAAAGACAAATTCGTGGGCACCGGAAAACAGCGGATCACTTCGCTGCAAGACGAGGCCGGCAAACTGACCGTGGGCATCGCGCTCGCGGCCAATGAAACGTCCGTCACCCTGCACGGTTTCGCCGCCAGTGCGCCGAAAGTTTCCGTCATCTCCGGGATGGATGATGACGTCCAGTATGATCCCGCCACGCACTATTTCTCGGTGAAGATCAATACCGATACGAACGCGCCCCTGGATAAAACAGGCAGTGATCCCGTGCGGCAGATGACCGTGGCTCTGCAAACACAGGCGAAATGATTATTTTGTGAAGACATTTTGGCTCGCGGTTTTGCTGTTTATTTTTTTTTCCGGCCGGCCGCTTTCCGCGCAAATTTTGGCGTATGACGACGCCGGCAACGGCGTGATCTGGACGAACAATCCGCTCGGGGTGTCTTCCCAGACCTGGACGAACGGCATGAATACCGGCTCCGGCTGGACGACGCCGTGGGTCTTGCTGCAAACGGTCCGGAACAATTCGCAGGGAAACTACGCCGGCTTTTACAACGGCAACGGCAGTTACCTCGCCACCACCAACAACAGTTCGTGGGGGATGTATGCCAATGGCAACGGCGTGGGCGGCACGAATAAAGCCGCCGCCTGCCGGCAATTCCCCTCGCTGTCCACCAGCGAGGCCTTCAAAATTCAATGGCAAAGCAAGGGCATCGCCTCCGGCGGCACTTCGGCGAACCGCGGCGGTTTTGCTTTGCGGAATGGCATGGCCACGAACAGCTACCTGAATTATGACACGGGGACGCGATTCGATTTTTGCTACGAAGCCGGGGGCGGGAGCTTTTTGATTCTCGACGGCAACGGCGCGCTGGCGACGGGAATTCCCTTCACGACCAACGGCTTCAACTGCGAGTTCACGCTCGAGCCGAATGACACGTATCATTTTGTCATCCGCAGTGTGGCCAATAACGCGGTGCTGTTCGTCACCGACGGGCGGCCCCTGGCCGGGAGCGGCACCATCGACAGCGTCGCCTGCTACGACCTGCAATGCCAGGATGGCGACCAAAATTTTAACCGGATGGAAATCGTGCCCGCCTCGCTCGTTCCGCCGGTCATCACGAACGTTCAGCCGACCAACGGGGCGTTTTTTGTGAATCCGGGCGCGAACATCTCTTTCGAGGTGGATTCGCAACCGTCCACTGTTGACGCGGCCCACGTGGCGCTGCTGCTCAATGGAGTTCCGCAGACGCTGGCATTTAACACCAGCGGGCCGACGCAACAATTGCTCGCGACCAACACCACGCCCATGGCGGCCAACACGATTTATAGCGCGATGATCATTGCGGCGGATGCGAATGGAAACAGCATCACGAATTGTTTTGGGTTCAATACAGTCCAAACCAACGCGCTTTGGATGGACGTGAAGAATTTTGGCGCGACCGGAAACGGGACCACGAAAGACACTGCCGCGATCCAGGCGGCCATCAACGCCTGTCCGCCGGGCGGATTCGTCTGGCTCCATAACGGCACTTTTCTTTCGGGCACGATCATCCTCACCAACAATATGACGCTTTACCTTGACCCGACGGCGACGCTGTTGGGCAGCGGTTCCGCCGGCGATTATCCCGATCCTGAATCCGCCGGCCGGCAACAGCCAGCAGTCCAATTGCGACATGGCTTTGGTTTATGCGCAAAGCTCGACGAATGTCACGATCGACGGCGGCGGCGTTATCAACGGGAACGGACGTACGCACTTCACCTCGGGGGTCGAGGCCACCCGGCCGATCGCCGTCTGGACCGCGCTGTGCAACCACGTGAACCTGCAAAATTTCCACATCGTGGACGCCGCCATGTGGACGATGGTGAACATGCAATCGGATTACCTGACCATCAGCAACGTGAGCGTCAACGACGACGGGTTGAATGGTAATCGCGATGGCTGCGACGTGGTGGATTGCTGGCACGTGTTGCTGACGGGGTTGCACCATCGATTCGGGCGATGATTCGATTTGTCTCAAGAGCGGCAATTCGCGCGGCGTCAATGATTTGGTGGCAACCAATTGCCTCATCACCCGGTCGCAATCCAACGGCCTGAAATTTGGCACGGCCAGCACCGGCACGTTCACCAACGTCACTTTTGAAAATTGCACGGTGGAGAACACGGCCCATTCGGCGATGGCCGTCGAGTCGGTGGACGGCGGCAAGATCACGGACGTCACGTTCTCGGGAATCAATTTTTCGGGCATGCCAGAATGCCATTTTCGTCGTTCTCGGCACCCGGGAAGCGGTGCACCCGGGGCAGCATCAACGGCATCACCTTTCGCAACATCACCGGGTCGGCCATGAGCGATAACGCGGGCAGTCCCATTACCGGCTGTTTCACCAACGGCCTCTATTCACCGGCTGTTCAATCTTCTCTTCGACAACGTGAACATCTCGTATGAAGGCGGCGACAGTTCCATCCCGACGGCGCAGCAGGCGGAGTATGCCGGACAATATCCTGAAAACACCCTCTGGACGAATTTGCCGGCTTACGGCTATTACGTGCGCCATGCCGTCAACGTGACCTTTTCCAATTGCGACGCCGCCGTTTGGCCGGCGGATGCGCGTCCGTATCTTGCCACCAACGATGTGTTCAACCTGAAAGTTTATGGGCCGACGTTGAACCTGGGCGCGGCGTCCGGCGGACTGATTCTGCAATGGCCAGACAATTTCGTTTTGCAATCGGCGGCCACCGTTAATGGCGCTTACCAAGACGTGCCGGGCGCCCCCAATCCGTACACGAATTCGTTCAGTAGCGCGCAACAATTTTACAGATTGCGGCAATAACGGTGAAGCGCCACGCTCCCGGTCGCAGCAACGTCCGCCCGCGCGAGGGAGTTGGAAATTTCACGCCGCTTGAATGTTCCAACCTTGCTGCGCCCGGGGACGACGGCTATCTCGATTCCGGTCGCAGCAACGTCCGCCCGTGCAAAGGAGTTGGAAAACGGTGGAGTGCGACCACGCTGTTCGCAGCACATCTGCCCGAAAGGCGTTGGAAAACGGTGGAGTGCTACCGTCCCCGGTCGCAGCAACGTGCGCTCGCGCGAGGGTGTTGGAAAATTTCACGCCGCTTAAGCGTCCGCAGCCCAGCTGTGCCCGGGGACGCTCGTATTCCTCCTTATTCCCGCTTTCGATCGGGCGCGTTTCTACATTTTGAAATTCGAATGCCACCGTTTCGTAGGAGGTGCGTCGCCGCGGACAAGAATGTCCGCGCTCCGGCCGTCTTCTCTCGGAGCGCGGACTTTCCAGT
>CAWCRR010000006.1:0-18553 GCA_963797825.1 uncultured Verrucomicrobiae bacterium | reverse complement strand
CCTGTTATTGTGGCCCCTTCGACTGGACGCTTACGTATTGCTGGCAAGGGCGTCGCATGGGTGAACGGCCATTGCCTGGGGAGATTCTGGGACATCGGCCCCACACAAACGATGTATGTGCCCGGACCGTGGCTCAAGCGCGGCAAAAATGAATTTATTATTTTGGACCTGCTCGGTCCTCAAAAACCAGAAATTGCCGGTTTGGAAAAACCGATCATCGACGAGCTTCATCCCGAAAAAGATTTCACCGCCATCGCGAAATAATGATGCTGTCATATCGGTGGGGCGAGCAATGGCAGGTCATGCTATGACCCCGCGAGCCGTTCCTTCTTGGTTCGGGGGGAACGGGCTACCAGCCCGTCGCGGTCGGCAACTTGCCGACCGCTTCTTCCTTTATGCAGACCTGGCGCCCACAGCTCCGTTCCTTCTCTCTTATAATCCCGTCTAAAAATCCGTCTTCCTCCCTCCATTACCCGGGTTTGACCCGGCAGCCAATTCAGTTATCGTCATGGCATGGCTGATGCCTCACCCGAAGATACCTGCCCAAAATGCGGCGGCGAACTGCGTCAGACCGACAAGAACACCTTCACCGGCGAGGTGTGGCGCGAATATACCTGCCACGCCTGTGGCCACGTCGTGGATGTCAATGAAGGCACGGCTCTCTGGAAAATCCTGCATGACGCCCGGGGAAATTGGAGGGAGAAAAGAACGATGAATAACAACCGGCAGAGACGCTTCCTCCCAGACAAATAAATAGTAAATTATTGGTTAATCACCCCGGCGGCCAGGCCATGTGGCGTCCGCCAAGAATGTGGACGTGCAGATGCGGCACCGTCTCGCCGCCGTTCGGGCCATTATTGATGACCAGGCGGTATCCTCCGTCCTTCAATCCCAATTTGGCCGCCACTTCGGCGGCTTTCAGGAGCAAGTGACCCAGCAAATTTTTGTCCGCGTCTTTCGCCTCAGCAACGCGCGGGATGACCGCCTTCGGAAAGATGACGACATGCGTCGGGGCCTGGGGATTGATGTCGCGGATGGCGAGCGCCAAATCGTCCTCATACACGACGACTGAGGGGATTTCGCGGGCAATAATCTTTTCGAATAATGTTTTCATCAGTTTTAATTCCTGTTCAAGGACAGTTACGTTTCATTAACACCCGGCTTTAGCCCGGTGATGATGGTAGGACGGACAATAAAAACCGTTTCAACGGTTTCCCCGACCCGGCAAGCTGTTGAAACGGCTCGCACCAGTTAATGCTTTAACACCCGGCTGAAGCCGGGTGTTAATGAGACTACTCCACCACAAGGGCGCACTCGTTTTGCTCCGGCTCGGCGGTAAGGCAACTGCGCAGATATTCCACGATCTGCGCCTGCATCTGTTCACAGCGGGTGCTCCAGCGGCGCGCGCCGGCCAGTTGCTTGACGCAGCCGCGCAGGCCGCGGAAACGCAACACCCGCGGCGATTGGCGGAGTTGCCAGCGCAATTCATCGCGCAACCGCGGGTAAAAGAACAATTCCAGGCTTTCCAACGACTCACCCGCGATCATGCGCAGGTCCGAGATGGAAATTTCCCGCGGCATTTCAGTGCCGGCGGCGCGAAGGGTCAGGCCGAGCGTCCGCAATACTTTCTCCAGCGCCGCGGCAAACTCGCCCACCGTGACGGATTCGCGCGCCAATTCCGTCTTGAAATAATGAAAAACGGAGGCGGCGGCATGGCGCAGCATCTCCGCATCGATCATGTTTTCAGAACCCGAAACGACCTCGATGCAGATCATTTCCGCGGAGCACGGGATGCTTTCGCCGCTAGTGAGTTTAAACAGCAGACAATCAGAATTAAGAGCAATCATTTGGCAGCCTCCATTTTTTTTACTTCCTGAACGAAATCGGTCGCCTCCTCGAACCGGCGATAGACGCTGGCAAACCGCACGTACGCCACGTCATCCAATTCGCGCAGGCCGTCCATGACCATTTTACCGATGAATTCGCCCGGCACTTCACTTTCAAATTTTTCCGTCACCGCCGCCACGACGTGGTCCACCAGTTCATCCATCGCCTTCAAGGGGACCGGGCGTTTCTGGCACGCCTTCTTGATGCCGGACAACAATTTCTCGCGTGAAAATTCTTCACGGCGCCCGTCGCGCTTCAGCACCATTAATCCTTCGTGTTCCACTTCTTCATAAGTGGTGAAGCGGTGCCCGCATTGGGCGCATTCGCGGCGCCGGCGGATGGTGACGCCTTCACGCGAGGCGCGCGAATCAATGACTTTATCTTCCTGGCAACCGCACTTGGGACAACGCATAAAACCACATCTAATTGTGGTTGACCACTTGTATCCCACAAATGGTTGGGGATGTCAAGGGCAGGTTATTAACAGAAAATTCAAAGGCACATTTCCAAAGGATGGTGGCGCAGCAGGTAGAATGACCCAAAGAAATAGAACCGATTAAAAAAATTCGCCGTCCGCCGGGCTGGCGATTACAATGCGTGAAATTTTACCATCATGCGTGAAAAATTCACGCCGTTAGGAGGAGACCAGACATGGAAGACGAAAAATAAGGTTTTCTTGAACAAAAAACGAGAGGCACAAGCTATGCTTTATAAACCCGAACCTGAACTGACTATGAAAACCATCCTGAGTCAACTGGCGTTAGTGTTCTTTTTATTTTCCACGGCTTCCCTGGGGGCATCGACCACAACCTTCATCAGCAACACCGAAATCAGCCCCACCAACACCAATTACGATGGAGAAGACATCGTCATCAGCAACTGCACAGTAACCGTGGACGGCCCGCATACGTTTGCAAGTTTGCTCGTCGCCACGAACGGCATCCTGACCCATTCCTTTTCCACTAATGGCCAATTATCTCTCGCGTTCAACGTGACGAACGCGCCGTATGTGTTGAACGAGACCAATCCGACCACCCTGGCCAATACGAATATCTTTTCGCCGTTGCTGGTGACAGATCCAGGCCAAACTATCATCTACACCAACGGCGTTGACTTTTTGGAAACCAACGTCGTCGTCCTGGAAACCAATTTTTCGATCGACTACATCCAAATAGAGCGAACCACCAATTCGGCGATTCCAGACGGCGGAACAGTCCTCGTTAGTTATAGCTATTATGACGACGTTCCCGTTGGATTGGATCTGACGGTAACAGGCGCGGTCTGGGTGGCCGGCGGCGGCGCCATCAATGCCGATGGCATCGGCTACGGCGCGGGTTTCGGGCCGGGGGCGGGGACAAACTCCAGTGGCAGTAACTTTGATGGTTCAGGCGGTGGTGATGGCGGCAATGGCGGAATGAGCGCCGGCAATGCCATGGGAGGCGCGGGTTATGACTCCCTGTACCAGCCCGCTTTTGCCGGCAGCGGCGGCGGCGGAAGTTATGCGGGCAATGGCGGCAACGGCGGCGGTTTGATTCAAATCATCTCGGGAGGCCAGATGGAGATTGACGGAACCATCTCGGCCAATGGCGCCAATGCGACCAATTCGCGGGCTGGCGGCGGCTCGGGCGGCGGAATCTGGATATCCACGGCGAGCGTGAGTGGCGCGGGAAGCATCACCGCAAACGGCGGGACGGGCGCGCCGGGTGTTGGCGGCGGCGGTGGCGGCGGACATATCACGATTGTTTGCGGCGCCAACAATTTTTCGGGCGCCATGACCGCTTACGGCGGAAGCGGCGCAAACTACGGCGGGGCGGGAACCGTTTTCACACAACTCACCGGCCAGCCTGGTTTGCTGTTGGTAAATAATGGAGGAAACATCGGGAACAACTCCATTGTCACCCTGTCCAATTTGGCGGACGTCATTGTCTCCGGAAACGCTGTGGTTGCCGCCACCAGCCCGTTTTCTCCCGGCAACCTGACCATTGGAGCAAATAGCGTTCTGACCGGGCTGGCGCAAGGAGAGTTGCAGTTGTCCGTGTCCAATGACCTGACCATTGAATCTGGCGGCGCTCTTTCAGTTGATGGTTTGGGGTATTCGTCTGGAGGGCCTGGTGGGGGCGGCACGACTTCGAGTGGCGGTTACTATTTTGGCGGGGGTGGCGGACACAGCGGCTATGGGGGATTGGCTTCCGTCGCCTACATCGGTGGATCCACCTATGATCTCGACGTGAACCCGGGTGGGCGCGGGAGTGCTGGCGGCGGAGATGGCGTTTCGTCCTTTGGCGGGGGGGGCGGCGGCTTAATGCGCGTCTCTGTGTCGGGTGTTTTGCAAGTGGACGGACGCATCAGCGCCAACGGATTTGCCGGATCGGGTTACGCCGGCGGCGGTGGCTCGGGCGGCGGCATCTATCTATCTGTCGGCACTTTTTCCGGCGGCGGCACGGTCACAGTCAACGGTGGCAACGGAGCGGCTTCACTCGGTGGCGGCGGTGGCGGGGGGTGTATTGCCATCCTATGCGGCACCAACAATTTTTCAGGGACCATGACCGCGTATGGCGGTGGTGGCGCGAACTATGGCGGCGCCGGAACGGTTTATCTGCAGCCGACGGGCGGTTCGGAACAATTCATTTTGGACAACGGGGGCAACGTGGGCGCGGGAACCACGTTGCAAACCGCCAGCCAGGCAAACTTGATCGTCCAGAACGGCGCAGTAGGCTCAATCTCAGGTTATTCACTCTATTATCAGACAATGCTCGTTGCGTCGAATGCGGCGCTGACGCTGAGCGGCATCGGCATCACAAGTGGTTTAACCATTTCTAGTAACGCGACTTTTAAAGCCGGCGGCGGGTTTATCGCGAATTCCGAGGGATATATCCCCGGCCAGGGTATAAGCTATGGCACCGGCCAATCCCAACAATATTTTCCGTACGCCGGCGGCGGGGGCGGAAATGAAGGGTTCGGCGCAACAGCGACCAATGGCGTGGCGGGAGGCCAGGGCGGTTACAATGTGGTTACCGCGCCTGCATATCCTGGTGATCCCGGAGGAGGATTTTTTCCCTATTCGACTGGCGGAAATGGCGGCGGTTATGTGCGGATGATCGTGGACGGCACATTGCAGGTCAACGGTAACATCTCGGCAAACGGCGGAAATGGTTCGGGCATTGGCGGCGGTGGCGGTTCGGGCGGGGCCATTTATTTAACGGTCGGCACTCTGGCGGGCGTGGGCGCCATTGCCGCCAACGGCGGCAACGGCGTGGATTCGACGGGCGGCGGCGGCGGCGGCGGATGCATCGCGATTGATTTTAATACGAACTTATTTGCCGGAACGCTCTCAGCCTATGGCGGTGGCGGAGTGGCCTATGGCGGAGCGGGCACAATCTACCTCGCAAATTATCCCGTGAGTGCCTCGCTGACTGTGGACAACGGCGGCAATCCCGGAGCCGGGTCTATCATCCAATCCGCTCCCACTGCCAACGTAACGGTGCGCAATGGTGGTATGGCGTACGCTTCCGGCTCGGTTTCTTTTGCCAGCCTCCTCGTCAGTTCCAACGCTTTGCTGGTGACGACGAACAACTCTCCTTTGATAATTACTGCCAACAACATCACGGTGCAAACCGGAGGGGGCCTCTCTGCCAACTCAGCCGGCTATGGGGCAAACAATGGTCCCGGCGCGGGAAGATACTCTACCTACTACCCTTATTACCCGGGTGGCGGCGGCGGAAACGGCGGCTACGGAGGCAATTCATTTTCGAATTCCGCCTCGGGCGGAGGCGCGGGCTTTCAGGCCTTTATTTTTGCTACCGAACCGGGCAGCGGGGGCGGGGGCTATTCCCCCTATTCCATCGGCGGCAGCGGCGGAGGCGTGATTGAACTCAATGTCTCTGGAACATTGGCGGTGAACGGGAGCCTTTCGGCCAACGGCGGAAACGGCGCCGGTTCCGGCGGCGGCGGCGGTTCCGGGGGTAGCCTGGACTTAACTATCGGGAGCCTGACGGGGACTGGCGTTATTTCCGCCAACGGCGGCAGCGGCGCGATTGGCATTGGCGGCGGCGGCGGGGGCGGGATGATTGCCGTCAATTTTGAATCGGGAACTTTTTCAAATTTGTTCACTGGAACCATTTCCGCTTACGGCGGCGGCGGCGTCACCAATGGCGGGGCCGGCACGGTATTTATCAAGACCAATTACAACAACCAGGCAACATTGATTGTGGACAATGGAGGCAGCCGGGGGACAACCACACCGATTATTTATTCATCGTCTTCCTACGCTCTAATACTGCGGAACGGCGCGATTGCCGACCTGACCGGATATGAAACCTTCGCCAGCCTCTTGATCACTTCAAATGCCTGGCTGGTTCCGGTGAACGTCACAGGTTCAGGACTGAATCTGACGCTTTACAGCAATGCAGTAATCCAGGCTGGCGGCGGTATTATCGCCGATTCTTATGGCTATGGGCAAAACACCGGAAACGGACGCGGCTTCAGTTCTGCCGTCTATCCATGGTATCCGTGCAGCGGAGCGGGCCATGGTGGCGATGGCGCTTTTGCACTGTCGAATGACGTTTCAGGGGGCGGTACGTATGATAATATACTGGCGCCGGGAACGCAGGGCAGTGGAGGCGGGGGCTATTCGATTAATTCTGTTGGTGGCGCCGGCGGCGGGTATATCAACCTGTTGATCGAGCCAAATGGAGCTTTGCAGCTTAATGGCGTTATTTCGGCCAACGGCGGCAACGGTTCCGGTTCCGGGGGCGGCGGCGGTTCAGGTGGCACGATTAATATCAGCGCAGGCTCAGTTTCAGGCAACGGCTCCATCACGGCCAACGGCGGCAGCGGTGCGCTTAACATCGGCGGTGGCGGCGGTGGCGGATGTATTGCAATTACTTGCGGCAAAATCCCTCAAACCAATGTCTTTGCCGGCACCGTCACCGCTTATGGCGGCGGCGGAGCAAGCTATGGTGGCGCCGGGACGATTTATTATCGGACCAATCTACAAGCTACCGCGCTATTGCTTTTGGATAATGGCAATTATGTTGGCACCAATACCCCTGTGAGCGGCACCGAGAATGTAACCGTTCAGAATGGCGCCATCGGCGTGTTGCCTCTGGGTTACTGGGCGCCGATTAATGTCCTGATCCTCAGTAATAGCGCAATGACGACAGTGGCCGGCGTGCAAGACACTTTCTATCCCGCGAGTCTTAACATTGCGCAGGGCGGCGCTCTCTACCTGGATGGCCGCGGCTATGGCGCTCAAAGCGGACCCGGCGCGGGTTCAAACTTTTCCAGTGGCGCGGGGCACGGCGGATATGGCGGCGGCGTGAGCGGTGGGACGGCGTACGACTCAGTCCAGTCGCCATCCCAGGAAGGCAGTGGCGGAGCACGTTCGACTTCCGGCGTTGCTGGCGGCGTCGGCGGAGGCGCTTTGACAGTCGAGGTGGTCAGTAATCTTACCGTTAACGGACGGCTTTCGGCCAATGGCGCTCCCGGAGGCTTCAATGCCGGTGGCGGCGCGGGAGGCAGCCTTTATCTGGAGAACATTCCCGTCCTCGCGGGCAACGGCATCATTTCGGCGAACGGCGGCAACGCCTCCGGCTCTGGCGGCGGAGGCGGTGGAGGACGGATTGCCTTGATTTGCACCACGAATAACTTTACCGGACAAATTTCCGCGAGCGGCGGCGCGGGAACGTATCCGGGGGGCGCGGGCACCGCCTTCACAAAGGTCGGTGGTGTTCAAACGCTGGCCGTGAACAACGGCGGTGTCGCCGGCGCGAATACGCCATTGAGCAGCGGCTTTTCCCTGCCCCCAACGCCGTTTGAACTGGATATTTCCGGCGCGGCCTCAGTAGTGCCGCTGACGCCGTTGCCGCTGTTGAGCAACTTAAATGTCCTGGCATCTTCGACGCTGACCATGCCCGTTGCGCAATCCAATTTCTTTATCGGCGTCTTGAGCAACGCCACCATCGCCGGCAGTTTGAACGTGGACCATCTTGGCTGTCCCCAAACCAATGGCCCGGGCGCGGGCATCTCTATTGGAAATGAAGGTTCGGGCGGCGGCTACGGCGGCAGCGGTGGTTCGTCCGCCAGTAGCGCGGCCGGTGGAACAACTTATGGCAGTGCGGCTGAGCCGACGGATTTTGGCAGCGGTGGAGGCAACGGCGCGGACACCGCCACGGGCGGCTCCGATGGCGGCGGCGCTTTGCGCCTGAGCGTGTTGGGCGCGTTGAACGTGAGCGGCAACATCAGCGCCAATGGGAATTCCGGCTTGCAGGACGACTCCGGCGGCGGTTCCGGCGGCAGTATCTGGATTACCGTGGGAACGATTTCAGGTGCGGGAACGATTTCCGCCGCCGGTGGTAATGGCGTGCTTTATGGCGGGGGCGGAGGAGGAGGCGGACGCATCGCCCTTTATACGCCCACCAACGATTTCACTGGCGTGACGAATGTCAACGGCGGCACTGGCGCATCGCCCGGCCAACCGGGTTCGGTTTTTGTGTCAAGCGCTCTTAGCGGTTTTCAAATCATTTCGCAATCACCGACCGGTTTGGTCATGAACACCGTCAGCTACGTCAATCTGAATTTTGACGACCTGCTCAACCCCGCATCCGTTGCCTCCTCTGATTTTACGCTGCTCACACCCGACGGCCCGCTGGCCGCGACAAATTTAAGTGTGACCGTGACCGGGCCAGGGTCGGCGCAGGTGAGTTTTCCGGCGCAAAATCTATTGGGGACCTACACGATCGAGGCCGCAACCAACCTTACGGACATGTTCGGGACGCCTCTCACGCAACCTTACTCAGGGACTTTTTCTGTTTCATTGCCGGCGATTTCCGGAACGGTTACAGCCACAAACGGCGCCGGAGTCGCCGGGGTCCTGCTGCAACCTGACGGCGGACTGGCCGGCGTAACCACGGACACCAATGGAAATTATACCTTGGGCGTTCCGCCCGGATGGAACGGAACCGTCACACCCGCGCTGGGCGCCAACCTCTTTGTGCCCGCGTCGTTGACCTACACCAACGTCACCGCCCCGCTAACCAATCAGAATTATGTCACGGCGCAGACGGTCGCGCCGAATCTAACGGCCAATGTCAGCGCGGGCAATTTCTCCATGACCTGGACCGGCATTCCGGGTGTGACGTATCAACTCTTCTGGTCCACAAACCTGGTGACCTGGCAACCGCTCGGCAGCCCCGTGGCAGGAACGAACGGTCCGATGCAACTCCAGTTGCCATTCGGGTCCAATACCGCCGCCTATTTCCAGGTCAACGCCAGTTATTAACAGAAAACCGCGCTTGCGTTCGACCTGAAATGAGGTATTTTCTCCGGCTCGCGTTTGGCAAAAATTCCTGCGCGCAACATTTAAAATTTTTATGGCAACAGCAAACGATCTTCGTCGCGGTATGGCGATCAATTACAACGGCGACATCTGCGTGGTCCTGGACATGCAGCATCGCACGCCGGGCAACCTGCGCGCATTCGTGCAGGCCACCCTCCGCAGCATCCGCAACGGCAAATCCTCCGATGTGCGCTTCAGCTCCACGGAAAAAATCGAGCCGGTGCCGATGATCGCCAAGAAGATGGAATACAGCTACAAGGACGGCGCGGATTACGTTTTCACCGACCCGGAAACCTATGAGTCTGTGACGCTTTCCGCCGAACTCGTGGCGGATTCTAAAAATTTTCTCGTGGAAAATGGACAGATCACCGTGACCTTTGTCGAAGAAAAGGCCGTTTCCATTGACTTGCCCTCCTCCGTGGTCCTCACGGTGACGGATGCGCCTGAAGGCATCCGCGGCGATTCCGCGAACAACGTGCAAAAGGCCATCATTTTGGAAACAGGCATCACCGTCCAGGCTCCCCTGTTCATCAAGACCGGCGAAAAGATTAAAGTGGACACTCGCACGGGCAAATACATGGAACGGGCCTGAGAAGCCTCACGCAAAGGCGTGCCGGTCATAGTTGGCGCGCGGACATTCCTGTCCGCAACAACGTGCCTCGCGCCTTTTGCAATTCAGTCACCCCAATGGAAAGGTACACGGGATTTTTTGGCGTTTTAAGAGGATTTTCCATGCAATTTTCAAGTTGGCCGGTTGAGTTTCAACCAAAAACTGGCAGATTAAGTGGACACATGCTGCATAGCAGAGAATCTTACGCCAGGAATCCATTCTTTATTGGAACGCCCGTGTGCAGACATGGTTGAGTTACCCGCCTCACACCCCCATGAAAACGAAACACGCACTTTTTTACGTCTTAATTTTGTGGGTATTTGTCACTTCAGTTCACGCGGGTGTAAATGTTGTCCAGAATGTTTCGCCCGGGGCGACGAGTTGGCCGGGCAGCCCGATCATAAGTTCGGTTGCGAATCCCGCCAGTGATACCGTTCCAGAGGGTTTTAACGGTGTTGGCGGGAATACTAACTTAAGCGAAACTTTTACCATCACGACCACGAATATTGTCCTGCAGACGATTGATATTTATGTTTCGGGTCTTGGCCAGGGCACGGGGCCGGGCACAAACGTTACTTTGAATTTATATGACCTGGGCAGCCAGACGGCCCCCGATCCCAGCCCATATACGGCAGATATCGTTGGTAACAATCTTTTCGGATCGGGGGCCGGGCTTTCCATCACTTACAGCAGTCAACCGGATGGGGTCCTGGAATTTGATTTTACGGGTGCGGACCAGGTGACATTGCAGGCGGGACACATGTATGCGTTTGAATTGACGGGCGTCATCAACACCCAGCCGATTGATTGGTATCGTGGCGTTAGTGATACCTATTCGGGCGGGGCCGCGTATCGCAATCAATCATGGATCAACGGCAACAGCGCGCGCGATTTTTCGCTCGCAATCTATGCGACCAATACCTCCATGACGGTCTCAAATCCGCCATTGAGCGGTGTGTCCGCTGTGGATTGGAATAATGTCCACCAACGAATTGACGGCTTCGGCGCTTCGTCAGCATGGAACGGGAGTTGGAACACGACCGAAGCCAACCTGCTCTTTGCCACCAACACTGTCGTCAACTATAATTCCGTCAATTATAACAGTGTGGGGCTTTCTTTGCTGCGCAGTCGCATTGCTAATTCGGGATCGACTTCGGCAAGCGCATTGCCGACCACGGTTGAAACGTCGATCATGCAACTGGCCCAGGCCCGCGGCGCCAGGGTTTGGAGCACGCCGTGGACTCCGCCGGTCGGCTTTAAGAACACTAACAATCTTTATGGCACTCAGCCGATCACCAATGCGAACAACGGCGGCACCTTTCTTGGCAGTGGAAACAATATCACCAATTTGAACTATGCCAGCCAGCTTGCCAACTATGTGGCCAGCATGAAAACCACCTACGGGGTCAACCTTTACGCGATTTCCATCCAAAACGAGCCGGATGCGCAGGTTAATACGTATGATGCGTGCCAATGGTCGGGCGCGCAAATCCATGATTTTGCAACCAACCTTTTCAATGCGCTAACAGCCAAAGGTTATGGCTCAACAAAAATCATCCTTCCCGAAAGCCAGAACTGGGCGGACTACCATGGATTCGCCTCGACGGTCATGAGCGATCCCGTTGCCGCGGCGGACGTGGGCATCATTGCCGACCATAATTACGATGGCAACAATGGGCCGTCCTCGCTGGTCAAAAACAGTTATGGCAAGGCATTATGGGAAACGGAAGTCACCCCTTCAGGCAGCGACGACTCCGGCATCACCAACGGCGTATATATTGCGCAACGGATTTACCTGTTCATGACCCAGGCACAGGCCAATGCTTATCATTATTGGTGGCTGGTTGACAGCGGCCTTGGGGGATTGTGGGATTATAATAACAATAATCCTCCGACTAAACGCCTATTCGCTTTTGGCCAATTCAGCCGTTTTGTGCGTCCGAATTTCTACCGCATCGATGCGACTTCATCCCAGGCATCGGCTTTGGTCAGCGCTTACAAGGATTCGGCATCGCCGGCTTTTGCGATCGTCGCCGTCAATACCAGCCAATCGTCCGGTGTGATTCAAACTTTCAACCTGACTAATTACACCGCCATTTCGGTGACGCCGTGGGTCACGTCTGCCTCGCTTTCGCTTGCGCCGCAAACCGCGATCAATGTCACCAATGGCTCCTTCTCCTACACTCTTCCGGCCCTGAGTATCGTGACTTTTGTGGGCCAGGGCATCACCAGCGCGCCCCCGGTGTTCGTGTCTGTGCCTGATCAAACGATCAACGCGGATGAGACGGTGCAAGTGACCAATACCGCCACCGCTTCAGATATACCACCGTATTCATTGACCTATAGTCCGGCCAACACATTCCCAACGAATGCAACGCTCGATCCGACGTATGGTGTATTTACCTGGCGTCCCTCCGTGAGCCAAGCCAATACTACCAACCTTATTCAGATTCTGGCCCTCGACAGTGACCCGGCAAATTATAGCGCTACCAATAGCTTTAGCGTGATTGTCAATGCCTTGACCAATCCGGTGTTGAGCGCGGCGGGCGCGGGAGGGAATATTTCTTTCGGGCAAGGCCAATTCAACATGGCGATCACGGGGCCGCAGGGACCGGACTACACGGTCTTGATGTCAACCGACCTGGTGAACTGGCAGTCCATTTTCACCACGAATTCACCCGCAACGCCTTTCACGTTTACCGATACGAACGCCACGAATGCCAACCAGTTCTACCAGATCCAGATAGGGCCGTGACACTAGCGGACGAACTGGTGGCCGATTCTAAAAGTTACCTGGTGAAAAACGGGCATCATCTCCAGGCGCCGTTATTCATCAAGACTGGCGAAAAGATCAAAGTGGACACCCGCACGGGCAAGTACATGGAGCGGCCATAACGGACTAGTGGTACGTACTAAATAAGTAGTCAAACCGGAACCAGACGATGGTTTGTTCCGATGGCACCGCATTGGGGTCGTAAGGCCGGTGCTGGATTGTAAGTTCGACAATGTAATATTGCGTTGTGGGATCACCTGCATCGGTTAGCAGCGTCGGCATTGAACCTGGTGGAAGGGTCAAAATGGGCAGATCATAATTTACACCCGGTGCTATGGCTTGTTGGCCTCCATAATGATTGGAGTAAAAAATTGCCCAATGAAAACTTAATGAGGCATTGCTGAAAGAGCGCGGGTCAACGCTGGCAGATGCGTCAAAGCTATTCGTGGTGGACCCGTCCAAATTCTGTATATCACACATGATGCTAGTACCGTCAGGTGCATAGCCGCAGGGGATTTGACCATAAGCCCCGTCATCCTCATCTGCCAGTGGCAGGGTGTCGCGAAACGTTATCGGAGAAGGTGGCACAAGTGATTCGTTGTGTAAATACACCACGGGAACTACTGGCTGGCCGGCCGGGGAAAGACGGTAGAAGCGCGCGGCATCCATCGTAACATTGGTCAGTGTCAATTCCCCCTGGATGGGCATCGTTTCCTCGCTCACGCTGGTCCAGTTTGTCGAGTCAAGGTTGGTCACATATTGCACGCAGTAATCGGGATATGACGCCGGCCAATAAAGGGAGACCTGGCCCGGCGACCAACTGGCGGTCAACGTCAGGGGAAGAGACATGGACACCTTCGCATCATCTATCAAACCAACAAAGCCGGCGGAGCCATCGCTCCATCCTCCCACGTTCAGGTATTCCGTGGACGGATTGGGAGCCACAGCGGCGACGGCGTTGGTCTGCCCATTGACCAGAAATATGGCGACACCATTGCTGCAAACGAGCGCCAGATGCGTCCAGACATTCGTGACCACCGGCGCGGAACCCACGTCGAAAAGGCCGTTAAGAGTTGCCGTGAAGGTGTTCCCTTCCTGCAAAAATCCCCAGCCATCCAAATCATTTATCCCAAGTTCGTCGGGAGCAGAATCATATTCGCCATTGCCGTCGTAGAAAATCGTGGCATAAGTCGAATCCGATTCGGGATAGACCCACACCTCGGCGGTGAAATTGGTCACTGCGAAGGCGGAGGCCAGTCCGTAATCCGCACCGTCGAATGACAATGACAGGCTGGAGTTGGTATCGCCAGCGGGGGAGTTGGATGAATACAGCGGACCGCCCACGAGCAGGAGATTGTTGATGCCCGCGCCGTCGAGTGAGTTGGTGGCCACGACGCCATTGGCTGCGCCCGGATCGGCTCCACCGCATTTGTAATATAAAACGTCGGCGCGTGCGGCAACCATCGAGACGATCAGGGAGCCGAGCATCGCCATGATCGGCAGGAACGGTTTAAAGAGGGGCTTCAATTCAAAGTGAAAAGGCCATTTCCTATGGCACCTTTTCTTCCTTAGTAAGTGAGTATGGCTTAAAGAATTATAAAGTCAATGTTTTCCCTTTCGCGTCTGCCTGCCCGTGATTCCTGCGCTCTGCCGAATTCAAGTCCCAACTGTTTAAGACCGAGGAAGATAGTGCCCATGATTCATCTATTAGGACGACGGGCGCTGGCGGTCTTTAGTCATGGCGGAACGGACATTGTCATGCATTTTTTCATATTTTCGAGTTGGATTTGCTTTTCAATTTAATCCCTTTGGGTTATTTGTTAGACACGATGTCAACCCAGACAAAGGGAGAACGCATTTTCCGGGGAATTCCTGTCTCTGCAGGGGTCTGCCGCGGGAAGATTCTCGTGCTGCATCGTACCCGTCGTCTGATCAACCGGCGCGAGGTCCCCGACGAAGCACTTCATACCGAGGTTGAGCGGTTTGAGAAGGCCCTGGCGCAAACGCGCAAGCAGATTTCCGACGTGCAACGCAAGGTCGTGGAAAGCATGGGCGCAAAGGAAGGCGATATTTTTGAGGCGCACCTGCTTATGTTGGAAGACCGCACGCTGGTGGACGAAGTCATCCGCCTGGTGCGCGAACAAAAGGTGAACGCCGAATACGCCTTTCACTCCATCGCTGCGCGTTATCTGGATGCCCTGGCGGGGGTGGACGATGAATATCTGCGCGAGCGTGCCGCTGACATGCACGACCTGACCGGGCGCGTGCTGGATAATCTCCTCGACGTAAAAAATGAATTTGACCTGCATCACATCAACGAGCCGTGCATTTTGATCAGCCATGATCTGAGTCCCTCGACTACCGCGCAATTGAACAAAAAATTTGTGCTCGGCTTTGCCACGGACATCGGAGGGCAAACCTCGCATACCGCGATCATGGCGCGCTCGCTCGGCATCCCGGCTGTGGTCGGCCTGAAAACCGTCAGTGAAGAATTGGAAAACGGCGATTATGCCCTGGTGGATGGGTATAACGGCACCATCATCGTCAACCCGACCGACCAGACCCTGTTCGAATACGGCCAACTGGCGAAGATCAAGGCCTCGCTGGAAGAGAAGCTGCGTGAGATCAAAACGCAACCCGCCGTCACTCTCGACGGGAAAAACATCGTGCTTTCCGCAAATATCGAAAGCCAGGATGACGTCGAAGAGGTCATCGCGCAGGGCGCGGAGGGCGTCGGGCTTTTCCGCACCGAATTTTTGTTCATCAACCGCGAAAGCCTTCCTTCCGAGGAGGAGCAATACACCGTCTATCGCGACGTGGCGTCCGCGTTAAAACCGCATCCGGTCATCATCCGCACCGTGGATTTGGGCGGCGATAAATTTGCGTCGCACCTGCAACTGGCCAAGGAGATGAATCCGTTCCTGGGCTGGCGCGCCATCCGGTTTTGCCTGGCGCAACCCGAAATGTTCCGCGCCCAGCTCCGCGCCATCCTCCGTGCCAGCGCCGCCGGCAAGGTGAAAATGATGTATCCCATGATCTCCGGCCTCGATGAATTGAAACAGGCCAACGCCATCGTCGAGAAATGCAAGGCCGAGTTGCGCGCTGAGAATATTCCTTTCAATGAGGAAATGAAAATCGGGGCGATGATCGAGATCCCCTCGGCGGCGCTCATCGCCGATTCGCTGGCCAAACACGTCAAGTTTTTCAGCATCGGCAGCAACGATCTCATCCAATACACCCTCGCCGCCGACCGCACCAACGAGCGCGTTTCGCATTTGTACGAGCCGACACACCCGGCCATCATCCGCCTCATCAAGACGACCGTGGATGCCGCGCGCAAAAATGACATCTGGACGGGTGTTTGCGGCGAGATTGCCGGCGACCCGGTACTGGCCCCGTTGCTCATCGGGTTGGGCGTCGATGAGTTGAGCGCCGCGCCTACCGTCATCGCGCAGGTCAAATACATCATCCGGCGGATGAAACTGACCGAGGCACAGGCGCTGGCCGATTTTGCCTTGCAATGCGAATCGCCTTCCGAAATTTACTCCCGATGCCAGGAACTGGCCCGTGCCTCGGCACCGAGCCTGTTTGAAAGCAAAAAATAATTTGAATCGTAGCAACTTCGCGCGTAATTTTTCGCGCCGCATCGGCCCCAGGGTCGAACAAACTAATAATTTAAAATGAAAGTCATCATTCTTGCCGCCGGCTATGCCACGCGCCTCTATCCCCTCACGCTGACCCAGCCCAAACCGCTGTTGCCCGTCGCCGGCAAACCGATGGTTGAGCACGTGCTCGATAACCTCGCCCCCATCAGCGGCATCGACCGCGTTTATGTCGTGACCAATTCCAAGTTTGCCGCCCATTTCCAAAAATGGTCGGAGGAATATCGCGCCACGAAATCCAAATTCGATTTTACCATCGTCAACGACGGCTCGACCGATGACGGCAACAAGCTGGGCGCCATCGGCGACATGCATTGCGTCCTTAATACTCAAAAGGTCGATGATGATTTGATCGTGGTGGCCGGTGACAATCTGTTCAGCGACAGGCTGGACGATTTTGGCAAATTCATTCGCGAGAAAAATGCGCCGGTGCTGGCGCGTCTATGACGTTGGCGACCTGGAAGAGATCAAGAAATACAATTCCATCTCCGTTGACGGCGGGGGCCGCATCACGTTCTTCGAGGAAAAACCGAAAAATCCGGCCAGTACGTTGACGGGCATCGCGCTTTATTATTATCCGAAATCAGCCCTGCCGCTGATCCGCCAGTACGTCGCCGAAGGCAACAATCCGGACCAGCCTGGCCGCCTGGTCCAGTGGCTTTATTCCCGCACGCCATTTTATACATGGAAAGTGCCCGGGCTTTGGTATGACATCGGGTCCAGGGAAACGCTGGAGGAAGCGAATAAAGTGTTCGCAAAGTTTGCGGGAAAGTAAATCGTTATCCCGCCGTACGCATTTGGGCAAACAGGTATTTTTCATTTTCTTTGTAACTGTTCCCCTCCTGCGGTGTCAGTATAGTCTGATACCGATGACACCCGGCCCATCCAAAACATCGCGCGGCTTCACGCTGATCGAATTGCTCGTGGTCATCGCGATTATCGCCATTTTGGCAGCCATGCTGTTGCCGGCGTTATCGGCGGCCAAGCAGAAGGCGTGGACGACCCAATGTTTGTCCAACTTGCACCAGATCGGCATCGGCATGAAAATATTCGCGGACGACAATACCGAATTATATCCCGAATCAGGCGGGGACATTCCCTGGGGCGGCACCGATGCGACAACGCAGAAACACAGTTGGATGGAACAAATTATCTCCGGAGTCGGAAATACCAATGTTTATAATTGCCCGGCCAATGTGCTCTTGGGGCCGGATTACGAGGGGCCTTATAATTATTTCAACGGCTGTAATGCCGCTTTTATCGCCGCGGGCGCTTTTACCTCAGTCAAGAGCACGGAGATTTTATTCCCCTCCGCTTATGTCCTGAGCGGCGACACCGCCGGGACCAAGGACGGACCGGTACTCTTTGACCCGTTGGACGCGGACAAGGACGATTACACCCAGAACTGTGTGGGGGGAGCGGCGGACCCCTCAATGACGGAATACTGGCAAGTCCATAGTAAAGGCCAGAATATCCTGTTTGCCGACGGCCATTCCAAGTGGTACAAAACTTTTAATCCCGCTGACATGACGTTCGGTTACAATGTCATGACGAATTGGATGCAACCGTAACGATTTCCACTTTGCATTCGTAGACTTTTCGCGGTTTAATTCATCCCACATGAAAATTGTTCTAGCATATTCGGGCGGCCTCGACACCTCGGTGCTGCTCTCATGGATCAAAGAAAAGTACGGCGCCAAAATGATCGCTTTTTGCGCGAACATCGGGCAGGAGGACGAATTGACGGGACTGGAAGCCAAGGCCAAAAAAACCGGCGCGGAAAAAATTTATATCGATGACCTCCAGGAGGAGTTTGCCCGGGATTTCATTTTCCCGATGATCCGCGCGGGCGCGATTTACGAGGGCCAGTATTATTTGGGCACCAGCATCGCCCGCCCTCTCATCGCCAAACGAATGGTCGAGATCGCCAAAAAGGAAAAGGCCGACGCTATCGCGCACGGCGCGACCGGCAAGGGCAACGACCAGGTGCGTTTTGAACTGACCGCCGCCACACTCGCGCCGGATTTGGAGGTCATCGCGCCGTGGCGGGATGCTTCCTACCGGAGCCAGTTTCCGGGGCGGCAGGAAATGATCGATTATTGCGCCAAACACAGGATTCCTGTGCAAGCCAGCGCCAAAAAACCGTTCTCGATGGACCGGAACCTCCTGCACATTTCGTATGAGGCCGGCATTCTTGAAGATCCGTGGTTCGACTCGTTTGATTTGAAGAACCGGGGGCATTTCACGACGCTTTCGGTCTTTCCGGAAGACGCGCCGAATAAGCC
>CAWCRR010000005.1:0-14462 GCA_963797825.1 uncultured Verrucomicrobiae bacterium | reverse complement strand
CGGCGATTCCTCGTAATCCCGCCCGCGGGTGTCACCGCTGAACTGGGCGTAAGGCGCGAGGATTTGCCGTTCGATTTGTTCCAGTTCCTGGCGCGTGCGCGGCATAAGTTCAGTGTCTGAAAGATAGGGAAAGAGGCGTGCGAAAGCAATTTTTTGAGCCACGCCCCGCGCTCCCGAGCGCGTCACACAACCGTCACAATCAGTAACATTATTTCTATTGACTATTTGAAAATATTATGAGAAAAACGAAACAAGTTCTGAAATGCTGATCAACGTAACGTATCTTCCCGTTGAGATGGGCAAAGTATGAACGTTTGAATGCGCGGGTGCATGAAACGAATCTGAGTTGTGAAGTGCGACCGGCTCTGACTCGGGAGGGTTAATTGCGTTTGTTGAAGTTACCGTCAACAAAAACCTGATTCATGTAAGTGAGGTCAAAATGAAATGCTCAATCTTCTCCATAACTCCATTCACCAAGGTCACGTTGGCCTTTACACTGTGGCTGCTTGCCTTGATCGGTCTGCAGGGCCAAACCCTGCCTTGCGAAGAGACGAACGGCGTCAAATATGTCCAATGGCCAAATCTATTCGGTGGATTGGATGTTTGGAACAACGGCCCGTGGGTGCTGGGCGATGACTTCGTTTGCACGAACACCGGACCGATTACGGACATTCACCTCTGGGGTTCGTGGCTAAACGACCAGGTGGGAACCAATTCCCTGACCTTCTGGCTGGCGATCTACGATGACGTTCCGATAAGCCCCGTAAACAGTTTCAGCCATCCGGGCAATCTGCTCTGGACCGAACAGTTCACGCCGGGACAATATGTCGAATCGTTCTGGAGTTCGAGCCAGGAAAATTTCCTTGATCCCGGACCGCCCAACACCATTGGCACGGATGCACAAGCCTGGTATTACTGTTTTTATCCGACCAACATCTTCACGCAACAAGGCTCCTCCACCGCGCCGAAAATTTACTGGTTGGTGGCCTATGCCCAGCCGCCGACGGGCAACCCGCTGCAGTATGGCTGGAAGACCACGACCAATGTGCTGAATGACACCAGTGTTCACGCGCCATGGCCGGGTTCAGTGCCAACGAATAACCCCGGTTGGACACCGACGCTGCGAGCCTCCACCGGCGGTCCGCTGGATTTATCCTTCAAAATTTCGACGGCAATTCCGCCGCCGGTGGTCTGCGTGGAAAGCGACTTTGAAAAGTACGTCCAAGGGCCGAAAACCTTGGGTGGCTACGACGTTTGGAACACTCCGTATGTGCTAGCCGACAACTTTGTCTGCACCAACACCAGCCCCATCAGCGACATTCATTTGTGGGGGTCGTGGTTGTCCGATAATGCTCTCACGAACAGCATCACCTTCTGGCTCGGAATTTACGATGACGTGCCGGTGGGTCCGGGGAACACCTTCAGTCATCCCGGGACAAACCTGTTGTGGCAACAATGGTTCACCCCCGGACAATACGCCGAAACGATTTGGATGGCGAACGCACAAGAGCAATTCCTTGATCCCGGCCCGACGAACATCCTCGGCACTGATTCCGTGGTATGGTATTATTGCTTCTATCCCACCAACGCGTTTCAACAGTTGGGAACGTCCACCAACTCAAAAACCTACTGGCTGGCCGCGTATGCCCAGTTGCCGGTCGGAATCAGCCAGCTCTACGGTTGGAAAACCACGACCAATGTGTTGCACGACACGAGTGTTCACGCTGTTTGGCCCGGAGCCCCGCCCACGTCTAATCCAGGCTGGACGCCGACGGGCTACCAACCCCCAGCCGGCGGCCCACCGGTGCCGTTGGATCTGGCCTTCAAGCTGACCATGTGCAGTCCGGTCGCCATCTCCAGACTTGCGCCTACCAATGTCATTGTAACGTGGCAGGGCGGCGGATATTTGCAGTCAGCCACCAATGTTGCCGGACCCTACATTGATGTGCCTGGTTTCCCAACATCGCCTTTCACAGACTACTCGGTGTCACCGACCAACAAGTTCTATCGTCTGCGGTGCTATTAGCCGCAACGGAGGAAGCTTTAAACTCGTCTCCTGGCCGTTCACGGACCCGACGTGGTTCGTGAACGGCTATGATCGAGAGCGTTCATCCGAAATGCAGAAAAGGCAGGTCAGTCACTTGCAGCCAGTCTTCGCCCGGAGGCTACGGCGCGGCAAGCAATTTCTGAACGGAGATGCCGCGCAGCTCGAACAGCCGGTGGATCACATCTTCAATCAGGTTGTTCGGGCACGACGCGCCGGCGGTGATGCCGACGGTGATTTTGCCGGATGACAGCCAGTCGCGGGTTTCGGTTTCCTTTTTCGCGTGCTGGTCGTAATGGCGGATGAGCCGGTCCGACTCCATTTTGGCCGCGTTTTTGATGAAGTAAGTCGGCAGTTTGGCCTCACCCATTTCGGCGAGGTGCGACGTGTTGGAAGAATTGTAACCGCCGATGACGAGCAGCAAATCCATCGGCTCACGCAACAGTTTTTGGAGCGCATCCTGGCGGTCCTGGGTCGCGCCGCAAATCGTGTCGAAAAAGCGGAAATGTTCGGCGACATTTTCGGCGCCGTATTTTTTCTCCATGGCGGCCTTGAAGCGGCGCTGCACCTCCTCGGTCTCGCCGCGCAACATGGTGGTCTGGTTCGCCACCCCGACTGCTCTCAGGTGCTGTTCCGGGTCGAACCCTTGCGAATACGAACCTTTGAACTTGTCCAGGAATTCCTGTTTGTCGCCGCCGTGGACGATGTAATGGCAGACGTAATCCGTTTCCGCCAGGTTGAAAACGACGAGATAATGTCCGCTGCCATAGGCGCGGGCCTGGGAACTGGTGGCCTTGGTTTCCTCGTGCCACGCCTTGCCGTGAATGATGCTGGTGACGCTTTCCTTGGAATATTGCCGGACACGCTTCCAGACGCTCATCACGTCGCCACAGGTGGTGTCCACCAGCACGCAGCCTTTCTCTTCGAGTCGTTTGCGCGTGCCGACCTCGGTGCCAAACGCGGGAATCATCACCACGTCGCCGGGATTCAGGCGCGTCATCTCCTCCTCGGTCGGCTTGGGCGAGATGATCTGGATGCCCATGTTGCGGATCTGGTCGTTGACCTCCGGGTTGTGGATGATTTCACCGAGCAGATAAATGGGCTTCTCCTTGGGGAAATATTTCCGCGCGGCGTAGGCGAGGTCAATCGCGCGCTCGACCCCGTAGCAAAAACCGAATTCCTTCGCGAGCTTCACGGTGAGGCTGTCGGCGGACAGCACGCAGCCGTTGGCGCGGACGCGCTCGACGAGTTCACTGCGATAATGGGAGAGCACCTGGGCCTGCACGGCCTCAAGGATGTCGGGCCGGCGGAGGTTGACTTTTTTTTGCGCGGCGGGCGCTTCGGTTGACATAACAAAGGAAGTGTAACACGCGAACGGGCATCGTCTAGCGCGAAAGCCGCGGTGAAATGGATGAATGGATTGATGGATTTTTGGATTATTAACGTGGTCCCCGGCCGCGTTCGTCCAATAATCCACCAATCCATCAATCCGGCGCTTTAATATTTTCCTGCCTCAAACGAATCTCATTGCGAACCCAACCGAATGCGGGGATACTTCAGTCTGCAAGTCGGAGCGTAGCTCAGCTTGGTAGAGCACCAGCTTTGGGAGCTGGCTGTCGCAGGTTCAAATCCTGTCGCTCCGACCATTTCTTCAACCCCGCATTCCCCGGCGACCTGGCTGGACCCGCCGCAATTTTAACTTGAGGTCCGTGGAGGCATTCCCGCCTTTTTGATAAACCGGCTGAATGCCATTTCGTCGGCCGTGCAAATTATTAGCCGGGTTATTCACATTTTTCGCGCTGGCGAAAATTTTGTTGCGTGCGCAAAAGGAAACAGAAATAACCGCTTGCATGGAGGTGGGCAAATTTAAATATCCGCTTAATATCCCTTGTAAAACCGGCGGTTATTTGATTTCCGGCTGGAAACTTTTTTCCGCTGGCATCGCCGTTGCTAAACGCGCGTGAGCCAATCACAGTTGAGCACAGAGGCATAATATACACCGCTCGTGAATTGCGGGCGGAAGCTGGGTGACGCCGGGCAAAACGGGCGCACGGGTTGGCTGGGACAGGCGCAACTCAAACATACTATGAAAAAAATATGAAGAAAATTGAAGCGATCATCAAACCGTTCAAACTCGAAGAAGTCAAGGACGCCCTCGGCGAAATCGGCATTGAAGGCATGACCGTAAGCGAGGTCAAAGGGTTTGGCCGCCAGAAGGGCCATACCGAAATCTATCGCGGCAGCGAATATACCGTGGATTTTCTGCCCAAGATAAAAATCGAACTCGTGGTGGCCGACAACCAGACCGACGCCGCGGTCGGCGCGATTGTCAAGGCGGCCAAGACCGGGAAGATCGGCGACGGCAAGGTCTTCGTGGCCAGCATCGAACAAGCCGTGCGCATACGCACCGAAGAGAAGGGCGACGCCGCCGTTTAACCGACGAACAACTTGAACCTCACTCGAATAAAAACCATGAAACGATATTTACTGACCCTCGCTTTAATTACCACCACTGCGTTCGGACTGACTTCGCTGCGCGCGCAGACGAACACAATGGCATCCACCAATGCTGCCCCGGCAGCGGCGGTCCCCGTGGCGGCCTGGACCACCAACGCGCCGACATCCGAACAGCGCCTGGAGTCGGTTGAAGCGTATTTTGCCAATACCGACCCAACCGCTCCTTACAAGGACACCAACGGCAACTGGACGGTGAATTTTGGGCTCGGTGCTTCCATCATCAACACCAACCTGTATAACAGCCAGGGCAACTATGTATCATTCCCTGGCGCCGGTCACAACGCCTGGTTGCTGACTAGCACGGCATTGGTGTTGTTCATGACGCTGCCCGGTCTGGCTCTGTTCTACGGCGGTCTCGTCCGCAAAAAGAACGTCCTGTCCGTGCTCGCCCAATGCTTCCTGATTACCGGTTTAACGACGATCCTCTGGATTATCTGCAGTTACGGGATGATCTTCGGTGGCGATGGCACCCCTACCGGCCCGTTGGGCATGACCCACGACTGGGTTAAAGGCATCGTCGGCAATCCCGGCGTCTGCTGGATGTTTAAGGGCGTCACCTCGGCGCCGAATCCGGGCTACTCCTATTGGGTGTCGGAAAACGTGTATTCCATGTTTCAATTGATGTTCGCCATCATCACTCCGGCGCTCATTGTGGGTTCGATTGCGGAACGCATGAAATTCTCCGCCATCCTCGTTTTCATGACCCTGTGGATTCTGATTGTGTATAACGCACAAGGTCACATGGTTTGGGGTGTCAACGGCATGATGAACGGCTGTTGGAACCCGAACGCGACGATTAAAGGCTTGGACTTCGCCGGCGGAACGGTCGTGCATATGTCATCCGGCTGGTCGGGTTTGGTGCTGTGCATCATTCTTGGCAAACGTATTGGCTTTGGTAAGGAAAACTTCACCCCGCACAGCATTGTGCTGACGTACATCGGCGCTTCCATGCTGTGGGTCGGCTGGTACGGTTTCAACTCCGGCAGCGCGGTGGCGGGTGACGTGATTGCCGCCAATGCCTTCACCACCACGACGATTGCCACGGCGATCGGTTCGTTTGTGTGGCCGATGTGGGAGTGGATTGTCAAAGGCAAGCCCAGCGTGTTGGGATTCTGCTCCGGCGCGGTGGCGGGTCTGGTGCTCATCACCCCTGCTTGCGGTTACGTGTTGCCGTCAGGCGCCATCTGGATCGGCATCGCTGCCGGAACCATCCCGTGGTTCTTCTGCTACAAGGTCAAGGGCTGGCTCGGCATGGATGACGCGCTGGATGCGTGGAGCGTTCACGGCATTGGTGGTATGTGCGGCGCGATCATGACCGGCATGTTTGCCCGCCAGGCGGCCAATCCGAACCTGGCCACCAACCTTAGCAAAACCGTGACGGACCATATCTTCCAGCCGCAACTATGGGAGCAGATCAAAACCATCGGCGTATCGCTGGTATTGTTCATCGTGGGCACGATTGTGATCGCCTACATCACCAAGATGCTGGTGGGCTTGCGACCGACTGAGGAAGTCGAAATCGCCGGTCTCGACATCAACGAACACGGTGAAGAGGGTTATCACGCATAATTAAAGCAGGTCTCAACGCTGCGCCGGTTGCTGGCTAAAACCACAACCGGCGCGGTTTTTTTTGGTAGTGACCTGATTTGCCAATTGACGGAGCGCGGATTGTCCTCAATCCGCAACGCGCGGACAGCCAACGTCACGTCTGAATATGGCCAATCACGTCAGGTCTGGCAGCAGCTGCTGCGAGTTGGGACCACTCGCGCTCCGGTCAAATCAGGACGCTGCTTTTTTTACAGGGTGGACAACGACGTTGAGGAAGGCAGCAGCGAAAGTTTGAATTTAACCCAAATTCCGAAGTTGCCGGTGGGGGCGGGTTGGCTGAGGCCGCCCCGGAGTGCGCCCGTCCTCGGGCGCAGCAACAGGCTTCTTTTCAGTCACAGAAGAGTTTCCAACAGATCACTCATCCCACGTTGCTGCGGCCGGGACGGCCGCACTCCGCTAACGCAGAAATTTAACTTCGGTTTTCGATTTTAAATCACCTGGACCACCAGCGCGGTCGTATTGTCGCGGCCATCCTGGTTCAGTGATTCCTCCACCAACGAATGCGCCAGGTCGCTGACCGTTCGGTCGGGTTCCTTTGGGTGCAGCAGTTCGACGAGCTGCCGGTTGTGCAATCCCTCCACCAATCCGTCCGTGCATAACAGAAAGGCATCCCCCGCCTGATATGCCACCGCCCCCACCTGTGGGTCGACGAACTGGTTGCCGCCGCCCAGGGCCTTTTGCAACACATTGCGCCGGGGATCGGTCCGGGCTTCCCGCTCGCTGATCTTGCCGTTCCGAAACAGCCAGCCGACGTGCGTGTCATCGTGGCTGAGCTGCTGATCCGGCTTTTCCGCGCCGGTAAATGATAAATCCGGCTGTCGCCGATGTGGCCGAAATACATCCAGCCCGGGGTGAACCAGCACAGGCTCAACGTCGTTTCCATCCCGGAGCATTCTTCGTCACTGGCCCCGAGGTATTGGAGGGCGCGATGGGTCTGGTCAAACAATTCCATCAATACGTCCTCAAAGCCGATCTCCAGGCCGGTCGCGGCTTGCCGGAACGACCGCGGCAGCAGGGTGGTGATTTTTTCGATCGCGATCTGGCTGGTTCACCCCGCGCTGGATGTATTTCGGCCACATCGGCGACAGCCGGATTTATCATTTACCGGCGCGGAAAAGCCTAATCCGCCAGCTCAGCCACGATGACACGCACGTCGGCTGGCTGTTTCGGAACGGCAAGATCAGCGAGCGGGAAAACCCGGACCGATCCCCGGCGCAATGTGTTGCAAAAGGCCCTGGGCGGCGGCAACCAGTTCGTCGACCCACAGGTGGGGGCGGTGGCATATCCAGCGGGGGATGCCTTTCTGTTATGCACGGACGGATTGGTAGAGAGATTGCACAACCGGCAGCTCGTCGAACTGCTGCACCCAAAGGAACCCGACCGAACGTCAGCGATCTGGCGCATTCGTTGGTGGAGGATCACTGAACCAGGATGGCCGCGACAATACGACCGCGCTGGTGGTCCAGGTGATTTAAAATCGAAAACCGAAGTTAAATTTCTGCGTTAGCGGAGTGCGGCCGTCCCGGCCGCAGCAACGTGGGATGAGTGATCTGTTGGAAACTCTTCTGTGACTGAAAAGAAGCCTGTTGCTGCGCCCGAGGACGGGCGCACTCCGGGGCGGCCTCAGCCAACCCGCCCCCACCGGCAACTTCGGAATTTGGGTTAAATTCAAACTTTCGCTGCTGCCTTCCTCGACGTCGTTGTCCACCCTGTAAAAAAAGCAGCGTCCTGATTTGACCGGAGCGCGAGTGGTCCCAACTCGCAGCAGCTGCTGCCAGACCTGACGTGATTGGCCATATTCAGACGTGACGTTGGCTGTCCGCGCGTTGCAGATTGAGGACAATCCGCGCTCCGTCAATTGGCAAATCAGGTCACTACCAAAAAAAACCGCGCCGGTTGTGGTTTTCGCCAACAACCGGCGCAGCGTTGAGACCTTTTAATTAAGCGTGATAACCCTCTTCGCCGTGTTCGTTGATGTCGAGGCCGGCGATTTCAACTTCCTCGGTCGGACGCAGGCCAACGAGCATCTTGGTGATGTAGGCAATCACAATCGTGCCGACAATGAACAACACCAGCGATACGCCGACGGTTTTCATCTGCTCCCATAATTGCGGCTGGAAGATATGGTCAGTCACGTATTTGCTTAAGGTTGGTGGCCAGGTTCGGATTGGCGGCATTACGGGCAAACATGCCGGTCATGATCGCACCGCACATTCCGCCGATGCCGTGAACGCTCCACGCATCCAGCGCGTCGTCCATGCCGAGCCAGCCTTTGACCTTGTAGCAGAAGAACCACGGAATGGTGCCGGCGGCGATGCCAATCCAGATGGCGCCGGAAGGCAACACATAACCGCAAGCCGGGGTGATGAGCACCAGGCCCGCCACCGCGCCGGAGCAGAAGCCCAGCACGCTGGGCTTGCCCTTGACAATCCAATCCCACATCGGCCACACGAACGAGCCGACCGCCGTGGCAATGGTCGTGGTGGTGAAGGCGTTGGCCGCGATCATGTCCGCCGCCACCGCGCTGCCGGAGTTGAAACCATACCAGCCGACCCACAGCATGGAAGCGCCGATGTAAGTCAGCACGATGCTGTGCGGGGTGAAATTTTCCTTACCGAAACCAAGGCGTTTGCCGAGAATGATGCACAGTACCAAACCCGACCAGCCGGAAGACATATGCACGACCGTTCCGCCGGCGAAGTCAGGCCCTGAATCTTCGCGTTGGCATTCCAACAGCCGTTCATCATGCCATTGACGCCCCAAACCATGTGGCCTTGCGTGTTATACACAATCAGTATCCACAGGGTCATGAACACGAGGATGGCCTTGAACTTCATGCGTTCCGCAATCGAACCGATGATGAGCGCCGGGGTGATGATGGCGAACATCAATTGGAACATGGAATACACGTTTTCCGACACCCAATAGGAGTAACCCGGATTCGGCGCGGAAGTGACGCCCTTAAACATCCAGCAAACGCCGGGATTGCCGACGATGCCTTTAATCCAGTCCTTGGTCATGCCCACGGGCCGGTAGCGGTGCCATCGCCGCCGAAGATCATCCCGTAACTGCAGATAATCCACAGAATCGTCGTCAAACCGGTGATCAGGAAGCATTGGGCGAGCACGGAGAGGACGTTCTTCTTGCGGACGAGACCGCCGTAGAACAGCGCCAGACCGGGCAACGTCATGAACAACACCAGTGCCGTGCTGGTCAGCAGCCAGGCGTTGTGGCCGGCGCCCGGATATGACACATAGTTGCGCCGGTGCTGTTGATCAGGCTGGTGTTGATGATGGAGCGCCGAGCCAAAATTGACCGTCCAGTTGCCGTTGGTGTCCTTGCAAGGAGCGGTTGGGTCGCCGTTTGGCAAAATACGCTTCAAGCGATTCGAGACGCTGTTCGGATGTCGGCGCGTTGCGTGGTCCAGGCGGCCACGGCGGCCGCCGCCGCCGGCGGCAGCATTGGTGGATGCGCATTCGTGTTCGTCTGCGCGCGCAGCGAAATCACGCCGAACGCGGTGGTTGCAATCAAAGCGAGTGTCAGTAAATATCGTTTCATGGTTTTTATTTGAATGAGGTTCAAGTTGTTCGGTCGGTTAAACGGCGGCTTCGCCCTTCTCTTCGGTGCGGATGCGCACGGCCTGTTCGATGCCGGCCACGAAGACCTTGCCGTCGCCGATCTTCCCGGTCTTGGCGGCCTTGACGATCGCGCCGACGGCGGCGTCCGTCTGGTTGTCGGCCACCACGAGTTCGATTTTTATCTTCGGCAGAAAATCCACGGTGTATTCGCTGCCGCGATAGATTTCGGTGTGGCCCTTCTGGCGGCCAAACCCCTTGACCTCGCTCACGGTCATGCCTTCGATGCCGATTTCGCCGAGGGCGTCCTTGACTTCTTCGAGTTTGAACGGTTTGATGATCGCTTCAATTTTCTTCATATTTTTTTCATAGTATGTTTGAACTGCGCCTGTCCCAGCCAATCCGTGCGCCCGTTTTGCCCGGCGCCACCCAGCTTCCGCCCGCAATTCACGAGCGGTGTATATTATGCTCTGTGCACAACTCTGATTGGCTCACGCGCGTTTAGCAACGGCGATGCCAGCGGAAAAAATTTGCGGCATGGAAATTAAATAACCGCCGGGTTTACAAGGGTTTAAGGGATAATAAAATTCCGCACCTCAATGCAAGCGGTAATTTCTGTTTCCTTTTGCGCACGGGACAAAATTTTCGCCAGCGCGAAAATGTGAATAACCCGGCTGAATAATTTGCACGGCCGTCGAAATGGCATTCAGCCGGTTGTTCAACACCGCGGAAATCCCTCCACGGACCTCAAGTTAAAATTGCGGCGGGTCAACTGGTCCCGGGGAATGCGGGATGGAAGAAATGGTCGGAGCGACAGGATTTGAACCTGCGACAGCCAGCTCCCAAAGCTGGTGCTCTACCAAGCTGAGCTACGCTCCGACTGCAGACTGATTCCACGCATCGGATCAGCATCCAATGTAGGCGCATTTGACCAGGAATGTTAGCGATGGATTATGGATAATGGATTATTGGATGACGCGGCCGGGACCCGTCAATAATCCAGCAATCCATCAATCCATTCATCCATTCACCGCGGCTTTCGCGCTGGACGATGCCCGTTCGCTGTTACATTTCCTTTGTCATGTCAACCGAAGCGCCCGCAGCGCAAAAAAAAGTCAACCTCCGCCGGCCCGACATCCTCGAGGCCGTGCAGGCCCAGGTGCTCTCGCACTATCGCAGCGAACTCGTCGAGCGCGTCCGCGCCAACGGCTGCGTGCTTTCCGCCGACAGCCTCACCGTGAAGCTCGCGAAGGAATTCGGTTTTTGCTACGGCGTCGAGCGCGCGATTGACCTCGCCTACGCCGCGCGGAAATATTTCCCGCCGGACAAACCCATTTATCTGCTCGGCGAAATCATCCACAACCCCGAGGTCAACGACCAGATCCGCAACATGGGCATCCAGATCATTTCGCCCAAGCCGACCGAGGAGGAAATGACGCGCCTGAATGCCGGCGACGTGGTGATGATTCCCGCGTTTGGCACCGAGGTCGGCACGCGCAAACGGCTCGAAGAAAAGGGCTGCGTGCTGGTGGACACCACCTGCGGCGACGTGATGAGCGTCTGGAAGCGCGTCCGGCAATATTCCAAGGAAAGCGTCACCAGCATCATTCATGGCAAGGCGTGGCACGAGGAAACCAAGGCCACCAGTTCCCAGGCGCGCGCCTACGGCAGCGGACATTATCTCGTCGTCTTCAACCTGGCGGAGACGGATTACGTCTGCCATTACATCGTCCACGGCGGCGACAAGCAGGAATTTCTGGAAAAGTTCAAAGGCGCGTATTCGCAGGGGTTCGACCCGGAACTGCATTTGCAGGCCGTCGGCGTGGCGAACCAGACCACCATGTTGCGCGGCGAGACCGAGGAGGTCCAGCGCCGCTTCAAGGCCGCCATGGAGAAAAAATACGGCGCCGGAAATGTCGCCGAACATTTCCGCTTTTTCGACACGATTTGCGGCGCGACCCAGGACCGCCAGGACGCGCTCCAAAAACTGTTGCGTGAACCGATGGATTTGCTCCTCGTCATCGGCGGCTACAATTCCTCCAACACGTCGCACCTCGCCGAAATGGGTGAGGCCAAACTGCCGACTTACTTCATCAAAAACGCGGCCAAAATGGAGTCGGACCGGCTCATCCGCCATTACGACCAGCACGCGAAAAAGGAAACCGAAACCCGCGACTGGCTGTCATCCGGCAAAATCACCGTCGGCATCACCGCCGGCGCGTCGTGCCCGAACAACCTGATTGAAGATGTGATCCACCGGCTGTTTGAGCTGCGCGGCATCTCCGTTCAGAAATTGCTTGCCGCGCCGTAGCCTCCGGGCGAAGACTGGCTGCAAGTGACTGACCTGCCTTTTCTGCATTTCGGATGAACGCTCTCGATCATAGCCGTTCACGAACCACGTCGGGTCCGTGAACGGCCAGGAGACGAGTTTAAAGCTTCCTCCGTTGCGGCTAATAGCACCGCAGACGATAGAACTTGTTGGTCGGTGACACCGAGTAGTCTGTGAAAGGCGATGTTGGGAAACCAGGCACATCAATGTAGGGTCCGGCAACATTGGTGGCTGACTGCAAATATCCGCCGCCCTGCCACGTTACAATGACATTGGTAGGCGCAAGTCTGGAGATGGCGACCGGACTGCACATGGTCAGCTTGAAGGCCAGATCCAACGGCACCGGTGGGCCGCCGGCTGGGGGTTGGTAGCCCGTCGGCGTCCAGCCTGGATTAGACGTGGGCGGGGCTCCGGGCCAAACAGCGTGAACACTCGTGTCGTGCAACACATTGGTCGTGGTTTTCCAACCGTAGAGCTGGCTGATTCCGACCGGCAACTGGGCATACGCGGCCAGCCAGTAGGTTTTTGAGTTGGTGGACGTTCCCAACTGTTGAAACGCGTTGGTGGGATAGAAGCAATAATACCATACCACGGAATCAGTGCCGAGGATGTTCGTCGGGCCGGGATCAAGGAATTGCTCTTGTGCGTTCGCCATCCAAATCGTTTCGGCGTATTGTCCGGGGGTGAACCATTGTTGCCACAACAGGTTTGTCCCGGGATGACTGAAGGTGTTCCCCGGACCCACCGGCACGTCATCGTAAATTCCGAGCCAGAAGGTGATGCTGTTCGTGAGAGCATTATCGGACAACCACGACCCCCACAAATGAATGTCGCTGATGGGGCTGGTGTTGGTGCAGACAAAGTCGTCGGCTAGCACATACGGAGTGTTCCAAACGTCGTAGCCACCCAAGGTTTTCGGCCCTTGGACGTACTTTTCAAAGTCGCTTTCCACGCAGACCACCGGCGGCGGAATTGCCGTCGAAATTTTGAAGGATAAATCCAGCGGACCGCCGGTGGAGGCTCGCAGCGTCGGTGTCCAACCGGGGTTATTCGTTGGCACTGAACCCGGCCATGGCGCGTGAACACTGGTGTCATTCAGCACATTGGTCGTGGTCTTCCAGCCATACTGCAGCGGGTTGCCCGTCGGCGGCTGGGCATAGGCCACCAACCAGTAAATTTTCGGCGCGGTGGAGGAGCCTTGTTGCGTGAAGATGTTGGTCGGATAAAAACAGTAATACCAGGCTTGTGCATCCGTGCCAATGGTGTTGGGCGGTCCGGGATCAAGGAAATTTTCCTGGCTCGAACTCCAGAACGATTCGACATATTGTCCCGGCGTGAACTGTTCGGTCCAGAGCAGATTGCCCGGATGGCTGAAACTGTTTACGGGGCTTATCGGAACGTCATCGTAGATCGCCAGCCAGAAGGTCAGGGAATTGGTTCCCACCTGGTCGTTTAGCCACGAACCCCAGAGGTGAATGTCCGTAATCGGTCCGGTGTTCGTGCAAACGAAGTCATCGCCCAGCACCCACGGGCCGTTGTTCCAAACATCCAATCCACCGAATAGATTTGGCCATTGGACATATTTGACGCCGTTCGTCTCTTCGCAAGGCAGGGTTTGGCCCTGCAGACCGATCAAGGCAAGCAGCCACAGTGTAAAGGCCAACGTGACCTTGGTGAATGGAGTTATGGAGAAGATTGAGCATTTCATTTTGACCTCACTTACATGAATCAGGTTTTTGTTGACGGTAACTTCAACAAACGCAATTAACCCTCCCGAGTCAGAGCCGGTCGCACTTCACAACTCAGATTCGTTTCATGCACCCGCGCATTCAAACGTTCATACTTTGCCCATCTCAACGGGAAGATACGTTACGTTGATCAGCATTTCAGAACTTGTTTCGTTTTTCTCATAATATTTTCAAATAGTCAATAGAAATAATGTTACTGATTGTGACGGTTGTGTGACGCGCTCGGGAGCGCGGGGCGTGGCTCAAAAAATTGCTTTCGCACGCCTCTTTCCCTATCTTTCAGACACTGAACTTATGCCGCGCACGCGCCAGGAACTGGAACAAATCGAACGGCAAATCCTCGCGCCTTACGCCCAGTTCAGCGGTGACACCCGCGGGCGGGATTACGAGGAATCGCCGCCCCAATGGCGCACCCATTACCAGCGCGACCGCGACCGCGTCATCCATTCGCGCGCCTTCCGCCGGCTCGAATACAAAACCCAGGTTTTTCTCAACGGCACCGGCGATCACCTCCGCACCCGGCTCACTCATACCATCGAGGTCGCCGCCGTTTCGCGCAACATTGCCAGCGCGCTCAAACTGAACGAGGACCTGACTGAAAGCATCGCACTCGCTCATTACCTCGGGCATTCGCCGTTCGG
>CAWCRR010000004.1:0-15017 GCA_963797825.1 uncultured Verrucomicrobiae bacterium | reverse complement strand
CAGACGGAAGTGCCGCTGGTCCTTCGGGTTTCCGCGGGCGCCGGCAAAGGCTACGGCGGCCAACATTCGCAAACCCTCGAATCCATGTTCTGCCATATTCCAGGACTTTACGTGGTTTATCCGGCCACCCCTTACGACGCGAAAGGCATGCTCAAATCCGCCATCCGCGACAATAACCCGATCATGTTCATCGAATCGCAAGGCTTGTATGGCTTGAAAGGTGTCGTGCCGGAAAACGAATATCTCGTTCCGCTCGGCGTGGCCGATGTGAAACGCGAAGGTTCGGACATCACCTTCGTCACCTGGGGACCGCTGGTGCATGACTGCCTCAAAGCTGCCGACAAGTTGAAAGCGGAGAAAAATGTTTCCGCCGAAGTCATCGACTTGCGCTCACTCGTACCGCTGGACCTTGAATCTGTCCTGCGCTCGGTCCAAAAAACCGGCCGCTGCGTCGTGGCCAGCCAGGCGATCCATATCGGCAGTTATACGGGTGAAATCGCCTCGACGATCTCCGACGCGATCTTTGATTACCTCGACGCCCCGGTGAAGCGGGTCGGAGCCAAGAATGGGATCGCGCCTCAATCGCACATCCTGGAAGCGGCGTTCCTGCCTAATGTCAATGATCTCCTGGCAGCGGCGAATGAAATCCTTTAGCCGCGAAAGAACAAAAAAAAATCTTTAGCCGCAAAAGAACGCAAAGAGCGCAAAGAAATTCATTATGAAAACAATAAACGAACTGTGCGACATCGTAAGGCAGACGGCCTATGACATTCATATTTATCATGCGAATGGACATCTGGAAAAAGTTTATGAAAATGCGCTGGCGCACCGGCTTCGCAAACTTGGGATCGATGTCAAGCAACAGCATCCGCTCAAAGTTTATGATGAAGACGGCACGAATATCGGCGATTACCTCGCTGATTTGTTGATTGATAATCGGCTTATCGCGGAATTGAAAGCCACCAATACAATTGCTGATGAGCATGTCGCTCAGACGCTTGGTTATTTGAAAGCGTCGCGGATTGAACATGGATTGCTGATAAATTTTGGCTCATACCGGTTTCAAATGCAGAAATATGTGTTGAGTCAGGGCAAGGTGAAGGAAGAAGGTCTTGGCCGTTTGGCTACTCTGGCTTCTTCCCTCTTTGCGATCTTTGCGTTCTTTCGCGGCTAAATTTTACTGATAAAAATTATGGCTATACCAATCATCATGCCGAAGTTCGGTCAGATGACCGAGGAGAGCGCGATCGTCGAATGGCTTAAACGCGAGGGCGACAAGATCGAGAAAGGCGACATTCTTTTCACCGTTGAAACCGACAAATCGGTCATGGAAGTGGAGAGTTTCGAGGCCGGCACATTGATCAAAATCGTAGTGCCACCCAAAGTGAATGTCCCGGTTCAAACCACCGTCGGTTTCCTGGGAAATCCCGGCGAACCTATCCCGGCAATCACCGCCCCTGCCCCGGCGCCGATTGCAACGAAAAAGGCCGAAGCCGCAGTCGCTCCTGCTCCATCAGTTTCAATACCCAAAACATCCGCCCCGCCTCTTGCGCCAATCACCCCCGCATACCCCCAGACCCCAGTTCCCAGACCCCAAACCCCAACTATCTTTCGCATCAGCCCGCGCGCGGCAGCATTGGCAAGAAATTGCGTGATTGATGCCACGCGAATCAAAGGCACCGGCCCTGAAGGCCGCATCGTGGAAAAGGACGTCCGCAGTCATCTACAACATCACGGCTATGACCAGTTGCGGATTTCCCCCGCCGCGAAACAAAAGGCCGCGTTGGAAAAGTTGGATATCCTCTCCATCTCCAGTCCCAGCGGTGACCAACGCATCACCATGGCCGACGTTGACCGTGCGCTGGCCGAACGGCCTCGCGCCATGAGCAAGATGCGCCAGATCATCGCGCAACGGCTCACGCAAAGCGTCATCACGGCGCCGCACTTCTTCGTCACCGTCGAAGTGGACATGACGGATCTCGTGAAATTCCGCGCCGAATTGAAGGCCAGGGGCGCGCCCTACACCGTCACGGACTTCATTTCCGAAGCCGTGGTGCTCGCCCTGCGAGAATTCCCCGAGGTGAACAGTTCGACCGATGGAAAAACGACCCGTTGGAACAGTAAAGTCCATCTCGGCATCGCCGTCTCATTGGAACAAGGCCTCGTTGTCCCGGTCATCCGCAATGCGGACGACCTGACGATCGCGGAATTGAACCAGCGCGCCCGGGAACTGGCGGAAAAAGCCCGCGCCGGAAAACTCGCTCCCGACGAAATGTCCGGGAGCACTTTCACCATCTCCAACATGGGCATGTTGGACGTGGAAAATTTCACCGCCATCATCAACACCGGCGAAAGCGCCATCCTGGCCGTCTCCAGCACCCTGAAAAAGGCGGTCGTGCGCGACGATAAAATTGTCGTCCGTTCCATCATGAAAATGACTTTATCAGCCGACCATCGCATCATTGACGGCGCGATGGCCGCGAAATTTGCCAATGCGGTTAAACAGAAACTTGAAGACACCGAATTATGGAAACGTTTGACATCGTAGTCATCGGCGCGGGCCCCGGCGGTTATCCGGCAGCCATCCGCGCCGCGCAACTCGGCGCGAAAGTCGCGATCATTGAAAAGGAACAATTCGGAGGCACGTGCCTGAACTGGGGCTGCATCCCCACTAAGGCGCTCATCGCCGCCGCCGAAACGTTTGATAAGATCAAACATGCTGAAAAATTTGGCATCACCGTCAAGGATGCCGCGATGGATTATCCCACGCTGATGGGCCACAAAAACAAGGTCGTGCTCCAACTGCGTGGTGGCGTCAAATCACTGCTCACTGCCAACGGCGTGAAACAATTCAACGGCACAGCCGGCTTCGCAGACCGCAACACTCTGGAAGTCGCCGGCGAACGCATCAGCGCGAAAAAGATAATCATCGCCACCGGCTCCACTTCCGCTATGCCTGGATTTCTTCCGAAACACGAGCGTGTGGTGGAAAGCCGCGCGTTTCTCGATATCCAGAAATTGCCCGCGTCGATGATCGTCCTTGGCGGCGGATTCATCGGTTGCGAACTGGCCTGCATGGCCGCCATGCTCGGCGTCAAAGTCACCATCGTCGAATTGCTCGAGGACATTTTGCTGTTGCTCGATCCCGACGTCCGTCGTGAAGTCCGAACGCACATGGAGAAGATTCTCGGCATTCGCGTGCTCACCGGCAAGGCGCTCGATAAAATCACCGCCGACGCCGCATCTGTCCATGGCAATTTTGGCGACGAGACGCTGACCGCCGATCTTTTACTTTGCGCCGTGGGCCGCAAACCGGTCACCAACGGACTGCATTTGGAGAATGCCGGCCTGAAAACCACCGACCGTGGCTTCATCCTGGCCGATGATTATTGCCGCACCTCGGTCGCCAACATCTTTGCCATTGGCGATGTGACCGGCAAGATCCAACTCGCGCATTACGCCACCGCCCAGGGCATTGCCGCCGCGGAAAATGCCGTCCAATCGAAATTGCAAAAGCACGATACGATTGTCCCGAATGTCATTTTCACGTCACCGGAGATCGGCACTGTCGGTTTGAGCGAAGACGATGCAAAAAAGCAGAACCGCGTTGTGAAAACGGGCAAATTCCGTTTTTCAGGACTCGGCAAGGGTTTGGCCACTGGCGAGACGACGGGTTTCGTCAAATGGATCGCCGACGCGACAACCGATCAATTGCTTGGCGCGGCTGCGGTAGGCCCGCACGCGACTGAACTTGTCGCTGAGGCGACAACAGCGATCCGGGCCGAATTGACCACGCGCGATCTTGGCCGGACGATTCATGCGCATCCGACCTTCAACGAAGCCTGGATGGAAGCCGCGCACGCGCTGCATGGCGAGTGCATCCATGCCCCGCCGAAACGGCGAATCTAAATCCCTGGTTGTTGGGCGTTGGATGTTGAACCTGAGAAATGCGTGGCCGAGGTCTCAAAACTGCTAAAAGGCTTGCAAACATTGGAGCTGTCCTTTTGGCCTTCTGACAAAATCGCAGAAATCCATTAGCGCAATTTTAACGATTTCAGTTTTGCCACCCTGGCGGCCGCCTCGAGAAATTCTTTTTGATGATCGTATTGGCGAGGCAGCAACAAGACATTCCGTCCGCCGCGGTTGATGAGTTTTCCGGGAATGGCCAGCAGTTCGTGCCGCAAGGTTTCGGTCGTGGCGCCCAGTTGGCCTTGTGGCAAACACAGTCGCTTGAACCAATGCATCAGATTATAGGCCAGCAGCAGTAACTGGAGAAACGCGACATTGGCCGTCCAGCTTTGGGTGGGAATTTTATTGAGCGCCAGATCATTCAGCAGTTCGCGGATTGACTTTTCGATATTGGCGCGGGCGATATAATCGGTCCAGGTTCGCCAAGGGGTCAGGTCCAAATTGCTCACCAGAACTGAATAGCTGTAACGTTTGTCTTTGAACAAGGTCAATTGGGCGGCCTGCTCCGGATCCACGGGCAGCGGTCGGCGGATGGCGACAAAGCGATGGGCTTGTTTCCATTTTTGCGGGCGGTGCTTGAACTGGGCAAACCCCCAGCCCATTTTGAGTTCCTGGAAGCCCGCTTTATCGGCGAGCTGTTGGTAGTATTCATAACTGCGGCAAACGATGGTATAGCCGCATCCCCATTGGTCCAAATCCTCAATGAGGGCTCCAGAAAAGAAGCCGGCGTCGGCCAGAAATCGAATCCGGGAATAGGGAATGGCGGAAGGGACTTTGTCCAGACAGCGCCGGACGAAGTGGCGGGCGCCGGTATTGGATCCGGCATCACCGGGACGCAGTGACCCGTGCCAAAACTCTTGTCCATGACCTTCAAAACAGAGGATGGGATGATAGGAGGGACGCCCTTTGGCTTTGGGGTTGTAGCCAATGCGGGCGCCTTGCTGTTTGCCGTAAAGGGTCAGCACCACCGAATCCATGTGGAAGACCAGAGAGGTTCTGGACTGTGGCCGGGCAAAGAGGTCTTGCCGGAGTTGATCGTGGGCGCGCACCAATTGCCGGATGGCATCTGGCGAGAGCCGCTGGAGAAACCGGCGCAAGCTGGATGGGTCGGGCAACTGATCCAGCCCCAGCAAGTTTAGAAAGAAGTCATCATATTGCAACTTGTCGGATTTGCTGAGGCGCTGAACGCCGGCGATCAGCAGGAACAGCAGTAGTCCCAGCATGTCCACCGGATTGAATTCAGACCAAGCAGGGCTGGCGTACCAATGCCGTTGCAGTCGTTGATGCAAATCCAGCCGATGACAAAATCGCTGGATCAGGAACAATCCGCCATAGTGAGTAAGACCATCCGCCTCGAAGGAAAACTCCAATGTTTGCAGACCTTTTTTCATTCCCCGAAGGTATCAAAACCGCCTCGGGGCCCTCTGGCAATAACCTCACTGCCAGTGAGCTTATTGCCAGAACCCAAAAAACAAGAATCAATCAATGTTTCCAATGCTTCTCGTCGATTTAAACATCGACTCTACGCATTTCTCAGGTTGAATGTTAAATGTTTCTATTCAGATACATTTCCTGTCCCCATTCCATGCATTTTCTGTCTGCTACAATTGCGGACGGGAAGCCCCCTCGATGATTCCCTTGGAGATGGCGTAGCGGGTCAGGCCGGCAATTTCGTGGATCTTCAGTTTGTTCATCACCTGCTGGCGATGTTTTTCTACGGTTTTGATGCTGATGCTCAATTCGGAGGCAATCTGCTTGTTGGGCAAGCCTTCGGCCACTAGTTGGAGCACTTCCATTTCACGCGATGTCAAATCCACTTTTTTCTTGCCGTCCGGCATCCCATCGACAGGATCGCCCGCGAGGCGCCGGGAAATGGCGGGGCTGAAAAAAGGGTTGCCTTTGCCTATCTCCCGCACCGCCTTGATCAGGTCCGTGCCGGCGGTTTGCTTGAGCAAATAACCCTTTGCGCCTGCCTTGATGGCCTGCGACACGTACTCATCGTCGTCGTAGGAAGAAAGCGCCAGCAACCGAATCGCGGGAACTTCCCGGGTGATCTGGCGGGCAGCCTCAAGGCCATTGAGATTGGGCATGGCAATATCCATGACCACGACGCTGGGCGAAAACTTTTTCGCCAACAGGACGGCTTGCCGCCCGTTTTCCGCCTCGGCGACCACGCTAATGTCCGCCTCGGCCTCGAGCAGCGCGCGCAATCCCTGCCGGACCATCGCATGATCGTCCGCAAGAAGCACCTGAATTTTTTCCATATAAAATTAATTTTGAACTGCTGCCAGCTCACCCGACGTGCTTATTCGCACCACTGCTTGATTCCGGTTTGCTACCAACTTTTCTTTGGACAACATCACACTTTATTTCATTTCCGGCAAGTCCAACTCGCTATTGAATCTGCCGAATCGCCCCGAAACGCAGAAATTCTTCTCCGAAAACCACATAGGAATATGAAGAATCAGCCACCCTACATTTTGCACGATGGCAAACTCACTTCTCCATTCTCCCATAAGGGCCATGCCATTCACCGGGAGGATTTCACCCCAATTGCAAACGCCTGATGAGGGATTACTTTTTTCGGGGTTGGAACACCCAACCATTTAAACTTAAGACCTGTGAAATCAACATTACGGATACTCAACCTTGAAGATGACGCCAAAGATGCCGAGCTGAACGAAGCCATGATTTCGGCGCGCTGGCCCCAATGCGAATTAATGCGCGTGGATACCCGGAGAGATTTTATCGCGGCGCTCGAACAAGAGGACCTGGACCTGATCATTTCGGATTACACGATTCCAAATTTTAACGGATTGGAAGCGCTGGCCCTCGCGCGGGAACGCCGGCCGGAAGTCCCCTTCCTCTTTGTTTCCGGCACTATCGGCGAAGATACGGCGATTGAAGCGCTGAAAAACGGCGCCACGGATTACGTTCTCAAACACCGGCTGATGCGGCTGATCCCAGCCGTGGACCGGACACTGCGCGAAGCGGAGGCGCATTCGGAACGGGAACGCGCGGAGGAATGCATGCGCCAGTCCGAATACAAATATCGCACTCTCTTTGAAGCGCTCGGGGATGGCGCATTTCTCATTGACCAGGAAACCGGAAAGGTCATCGATGTCAACGACACGGCCACGAGCATGATCGGGACGAACCGCGCAAAAGTTCTCGGGCATAATCAATACGATTTCCTGGTGCTAACTGAAGCCAACGCGGACGACACGCAGATTCTGGGAAGTGCGATGATTTGCACCGATGGCAGCAGTGTGCCAGTGGAGGTCCATAACACCTGGTTGACACTTTATGGACGCCCCCTGGTGCTGCGCCTTTGCCATCGGAGAAAGAAAAGGAATGGAGCCGCCTGAGCGGATTCCAGTTGACGAATCTCCCAAAATAGCGTATAAAAAAAGTGATTTGGTGGTAAAAAAGTAAGTTTGTTGCTGGCACAAGCCAAATCAGGGTTCCTCACCATTAGTTGTGCTTGCAACGGCGAAAACCGCATTATGTTGTGGTTTTTGCTTTACTTGTAATTCCGTTTATGTTTGCCTAATCGGCAGTCAATAGCATGTATTTAAAAAATCTGACTGTTTTCGGTTTTAAGTCCTTTGCGGACAAAACCGCGCTGAACTTTCAACCGGGTGTAACGGCCATTGTCGGCCCCAATGGCTGTGGTAAATCCAACGTCTCCGATGCCGTCCGATGGGTCCTCGGCGAGCAATCCGCCAAGGCCTTGCGCGGCGGCGAGATGGCTGACGTCATCTTCAACGGCACTGATGGACGCAAACCGATGGGCATGGCCGAAGTGTCCCTGACCCTCGGCAACGTTGGCGATGAAAGCCTGCGCGCCGCGGGCGTGGAAGTCGCCTACGACGAAGTCACCCTCACCCGCCGGATTTTCCGCGACGGCGGCAGCGAATATTTCCTGAACAAAACACCGTGCCGCTTGAAGGACATCCAGCAGCTTTTCATGGGCACGGGCGTGGGCCGTACCAGCTACAGCATCCTGGCGCAGGGGCATATCACCCAAATCCTGTCCAGCAAACCCGAAGATCGCCGGATGATTTTCGAGGAAGCGGCGGGCATCACCAAATTTAAATCGCAGAAACGCGAATCCCTCCGCAAGCTCGAGTACACCGACCAAAACCTCTTGCGCGTGGCCGACCTCATCCGCGAAGTGAAGCGGCAAATCGGCTCATTGCAACGCCAGGCCGGCAAGGCCCGCCGCTATAAACAGATTTCCCTGGAACTCCAGCATCTCGAAACCCAACTGGCCCGGCACCAGTTCGATGTCCTGCAAACCGAGATCGCCGGAAAAAATTCCGCGGCGGAAAAATTGCGGGCTCAGATCGAGGCCGGTTCCGCGGACGTATTGCGGCATGAGGATGAGATCAAGCAGTTGCGCGAGCGGCTCACCGGGCTGGAACATGAAGTTTCCGCGCAGCAACAGCGCGGGATGGAATTGAAGGGCGAAATCGAGCGGCACGAAAGTCGCATCCAATTTGACGGGGAACGGTTGCGCGAACTCGAGTCGCAAAACTCCAAGGCGCTCGCCGATATCGCCCAGGCTGAGGAGCGTTGCCGCACCGCCGAAGAGGAATCAGCCGCGGTCCAGCAGCATTTGTCCAAATCCGAGGCCGCCCTTTCCGAGCACCGGCTCGCGCTGGAAAAGAAACAATTCATGCTGAACCAGGTTGAAAATGACCTGAAACGGCTCCAGGAACAATTGCGTGCCGCCCAGTCCGCGGCGTTCGCCGCCGCGCAGGACCTGTCCCGCATCCGCAACGAGATCACCGCCCTCGACCTGCAGAAACAGGGCAATGTGGTCCGGCTCGAAAAGCTTTCCGCGGAAAAAGTCCAACTGGAAGAGGAGCGCACACGTTTGGACAGCCGCTTGCAGGAATTCACGGCGAGCGTTGAGACCGAAAAATTGAACGCGCAATCAAAGCGCGGTTCGGTGGAACAACGCCAGGCCCGCCTGAAGGAATTACAGCATGAGTTGCAGGCCTCGTCCACCGAACAGGACGAACTCTTGCAACAGCAGGCGGAGAAACGCTCGCGTCTCTCGGTCATCGAGCAACTCGAACATTCCCGCGAAGGCTTCGATGCCGGCGCCGTCGCGGCCTTGCGCCAGTCGCGCTCGGTCATCGGCTCTCTCGCTGACCGCATCCGCGTGCCGGAACAATTTGTCGTTGCCGTCGAAAACGCCCTGGGCCACCACTTGCAACTGGTCCTGACCGAGCAGCCGGAATCCGCGCAGGAAATTCTCGCGGATTTGACCGCGAACAAGTCGGGCCGCGCCAGTGTGGCCGCGCTGGCCATTCAGCAGAAAGAGGACAACCAATTGGTTTTCGAAGGCGATTTAGCACCCGGAAGAAACGATTCGGCCCGGCAAAGCCTGGAACAGGGCGAGATTATCTCCGCGCTAAACGTCATCCAGTCTGATCCGTCCGTTGAAAGACTTTTGCGCTCGCTGCTGGGCCGCACGCTCATTGCCGCGGATTTGCCGACCGCGACGGCGCAGATCCAGAACGGCCATGCCGGGTGCGATTTCGTGACGTTGAAAGGCGACTTGTTGAGCCGGCACGGAATTTATACCGGCGGCTACCTGAACGGCCACGGTAATCCCAAAGCGCCGGCCTCGATCCTGGGGCGCAAGAACCAGATCACTGAATTGCAAGTTGAGTTGGCGCAAATCCTGGAGCGCATCGCCGACGCGAGCCGCAAGCGCGGCGCATTGCTGGCCGAGCAGACGGAATTGCAGGCAAGTTTGCAGCAGGCCCAGACTGAATTGCGCGAACAGGAAGTTGCCATCGCCACGCGCGAAGGCGAGTTCAATGCGCTTCAAACCTCTTCCCGGTTGCTGAACCAGAAGATTGAAACCGTGATTTTCGAGGTCCAAAGCCTCGCGGCCCAGGAGCAGGAAGGTTTGCAGAAGCGAAATGTCCTCGCGATCCAACTGGATGAACTCGAAGCGCGCGAACGCGCCGAACAGGAACAGGTAGCCAGCCTCACTGCTTCACTCGAAAGTTCCCGGCAACAACGGGACGCCACGAATACGTCAGTGACCGAAAGCAAAGTCGCGCTCGCCGCGGAAGAGCAACTGCTCGCGTCCTTCCGCCAGCAACAACAGGCCCTGGCGCAACGCATCACCGAATTGAAACAGATCGTCGCGCAACGGCGCGCGGAGATCTCCGCCGTCATTGCCCGCAAAGAACAGGCGGAATCGGAGATTCTGGAATCGCGCGCGCAGATCGAAAAAATCGCGCATGAACGCGAGCAGGTCAACGCGCAAACCGCCGAATTGCTCGGACAAAAAAATTCGCAGGAGACGGAAGTGGCCTCGCGCGAAGAAAATTTGCGTTCACAGCGCAGCCGGCTCACGGAAATCCAGAACGAGCGCGGCGGCATCGAGGTGGAATTGGCCCAGAAAAACATGTCCGTCCAGAACCTGCGCGAAAGAATCCAGCAGAAGTATCACATCAACCTCGACGACATTCGTAGCGAGTGCATCACCATCACCTACGCCGATGAAGGACCGGCCAAGGTCGAAACGCTGACTCCCGAAGACATGGCGGCCAGTGGCGCCGCGACCGATTGGAACGCCGTGGGCCAACAGATTGAGACCTTGCAACAGCGGTTGGATGAAATCGGACCGGTAAACCTCGTCGCCATCGAAGAATACGAGGAAACCGAGAAGCGCCATCAATTTCTCACGCAACAGCACGACGACCTGGTTAACGCCAAGACGCAATTGCTGGAGGTCATCAACCGCATCAATACTCAAACGCGACAGATGTTTTTGGAGACGTTCGAAAAAATCCGCGACAATTTCCGCACTATGTTCGTGGAAGTCTTCGGCGGCGGCAAAGCCGACCTCATCCTGCTCGACTCGAACGACGTGTTGGAAAGCGGCATTGACATTGTGGCGCGCCCGCCCGGCAAACAATTGCAAAGCATTTCCTTGCTCTCCGGCGGCGAACAGACCATGACCGCCGTTTCCCTGCTCTTCTCGATTTACCAGGTGAAACCGAGTCCGTTTTGCATCCTTGACGAATTGGACGCCCCGCTCGACGAGGCGAACGTTGTCCGTTTCGTGAAAATCCTGCAACGGTTCATCAATCACTCGCAATTCGTCATCATCACACACAACAAACGCACCATCGGCATGGCCGACGTACTGTATGGAGTGACCATGGAAGAACACGGCGTGAGCAAGATCGTCAGCGTAAAATTCAGCAAGGCTGACGAGCAGAAAGAATTGCCGGAAGCGGTGACGGCCAATTGATTGCGCTGAAAGCGCACACCATCGTAGCCGACGGCAACGCCCTCGGAATTGGGGCGTCCGCCGTCAGCGCCCTGTTAGGGCGGCGGAAGAAGCGCCGGATGGCGCGGCCCGAAAATAGCCCGCCGATTTATCGGCGGGTATCAGCCGCAAATGAGACAGAGTCCCGGCAGGGACGACCGAATGGCTCTTCTGGTGAAAAGATGCTGATCGAGTTATGCCGTGTCCTCTGAATCGGCGATTGCTGCTGAATCCCAACGGGACAAATCATTCAGCCCGGTGTTGGCGCGTAGCGCTACACCGGGTAACCGTTCAAAATGTTTTTTAACCCCATCGGAGACCTCTGCAAAATTGTAGCAGCGGACATGAGTCCGCTCTAATTTTATTCAAAAACCGAAGAAAAGATGGAGCCGGATCGTTGGCTGCAACGCAAAATGGAGTTTTGTAGAGATTTCCATCGGGGGTATATTCCGTAGGAGACGAGGTAACGAGACTCTGATTGAAAGTTTTTGTGGAATTCGATTATTTAGAGACTCCTCACGTCGTCTCCTACTTTTTCGACCGACTGCAAACCAACCTTTATGCTCGTTTCTTCATGCTGCTCTATCTTCCGCATTCGTCCGTTTTTGGCCATCCCAAAGGGATGCATGCCCGGTAGCCACGGGTGAAACGCAGTGGAACCCGTGGATAGGAATTCAGAAAAACGAAACCCGCCACCTGTAAGGGCGCACCAAGGACCAACCGTGAGCGCCATTTTGGAATGCCCTTCCAGGGCGAATCGTGCGTGAGCGGTCGTAGTCCTATGGCGTTGCCCTCGACTACGATGGTCCAGACCGTTGGCCTGCGGATTTGTAGCAAAATCACCCTTGCTTTTTTTGTGACGTGGTTCAGTTTTTGAACGTAGCTGATACGATAGCACTGCACACACAAAATTATGTCAATCACCACAAACAACACCCATTTCCTGGGACTATTATTATGAGCCAGCAAACCAACCTATATCGTCACGTCGTATTTTTTAAATTTCACGACCATGCCAGCAAGAAAACGGTGGACGCCATTGTTGATGCCTTCCGTGCATTGTGCGGCGGACTTCCCTTTGTCAAAAATTTTGAATGGGGCCTGAATTCCAGTCCGGAGAAACTCAATGAGGGCTACACCCATTGTTTCATCATTACCTTTGGCAGCGCAAAAGACCGTGATGCTTACCTGCCCCATCCCGCGCACCAGGCTTTCTGCCGGACCCATCTGGATCCAAACCTGGAAAAGGTCTGCGTAATCGACTTCGTGCCGAATGATTGACGGGCTAAAGCAGCGCCATCATCGCGAAAGATGATAGCCCACCGATTTATCGGTGGGTATCGGGGCAAAAGGGAGTGAGTCCCGTCAGGGACGGCAGAATCTTTGGCAGCACCTTTGCCAGCACAATTGCACGAAAGAATGAATTCTGCCGTCCCTGCGGGACTCTACTCGTTCGAATCTTAAACCCACCGATAAATCGGTGGGCTATGGTCTTTCGCCCTAACGGCCTGAATTCAAAGAAGATCGGCGGGACGCGGCAGGCACACTTTCCTTTTTGCCGGCCTATGTGGATAAGATTCCCTTGCCCGTCCAAAAAACTACGTTATAATCAACACTTGTAAGGTGGTTCATTCAGTGTCTGCAACATTTATTAAGCATAAGCAAAACCATGAAAACCAATTTTTATTCCCTCAAACTGGCTGTGCTCACAGGCATGGCGCTGCTGGGCGCAACCGTTGCGCGAGCGGCGGATTTCCACGTGTCCACCGCGCAGGGCCTGCAAAACGCCCTGACTGCGGCACAGGGCAATGGCGCGAACAACAACATCTGGCTGACCAACGGCTACTATACCGGCAACTTCAGCTACAACAGCTCTGCCGTTAACGGCCTTACGGTATTGGCAGAGCTGAATTTGACGAACGGCCAGGTCGCGATTGACGGCGCAGGCGGCGGAGTGGACTTGAACATCATTTGCAGCGGCGCCTCGGGCAACGTGACGGTGAGCAATCTCACTTTTATTCGCAACACCGGCAGCGCCACGGTTGGCGCGCTGCGTATCGCGGCCAGCGGCGGCGGGACGACGACCGTGAACGACTGCCAATTCTTCTCGCCGAGTACCAGTTCTCTCGGCATCGGCCTGGCGATTGCATCCGGGCTGAATACCACCATTCTCAATTGTACTGTTATCGGGAAAACCAACGGCAGTGCGGCGGACGGAGACGGCATCAACATTTCCGGGGTGACGGGAACCACGTTGATGTATAGCAACACGATAGCGGCAAACTACAAGGGTAATGGCGCAGACATCACGGCGAGCGCGGTTTTAAGTGTGAGCAACAATGTGATCCAGACCAACTCTTATTATGGCCTGTATTTTAACCCGGCGACCGGCAACAGAACTGCCGTGTTGATCGTATCAAATAATGTTATTAGTGGGGGCGCATGGGGTGGAGGAGGATACTACGGCGCTTACCTCTATAACTTTGGCACAGTCAACATGGGCGGCAATATTTTTAACAATAATCTCGCTGGCGGAGCCTATATCTATAATGGCAATTCGGCTTATGTTACGGGTAACACCTTTGACCAAAACGGGTACTATAACGGCTATTTGGGCGGAGTTGGTTTGGCGAACCTCTATCTGGGAGTTGTCACTGGAAATGTATTCAACATGAATGCCGGTGGCGATGGCGGGGGGGGAGCCTATTTCAACGGTGTCTATACTAATATTGTCACGGGAAATACCTTTAGCGGAAACTCCGGCCAGAGCAGCAGCGGAGGCGGCGCGGCTTGTTTCGTAAATGAAGGCAATTTAGCAATCTGCCTCGTTTCAAATAACACCTTCGGCGCCAACAGTGGCATCGGCCCCGGCGGCGCTATTTCTTTCGGCAACACTGGCGTAAGCATTGTGGCCAACAACACGTTCACGGGAAATTCGTGCAGCGGAAATTACGGGGGCGGCGCTGTGTATTTCAGCAGCGGCACGAATTTCGTCACCGGCAACACGTTCTTGCAAAACTCCTCTGCGGATGGCGGCGGCGCGATTTATGCCGCAGGCCCGGTTGCCAACATCACTTTTTCGGACAACTTGATCGTCAACAACAGCCAGTCCGGCGCCAGCGCGAATGGCGGAGGCATTTATGTGGACGTTGCCGACACTCTTTACATGGTCAATAACACTATCTTCAACAACACGTCCGGCGGCGGCGGCGGCGGCGCGGCGTTCGTTGTCGGCGCAGCCGGGACGGTGATGAATGTGTTCAATAACATTATCTGGGGCAATTCGGCCAACGGCAACGGGGCCGATGTCTATCTCAGTGGCTCCGGTTTATCGCAACTGTTCCAGTACAACGACGCGAACGGAATGTATGGCGTCTGGAATAATACACTGCCCCTGTTGAACGCGGACCCGAAGTTCTTTAATCCGATCAGTGGGACAGTCACCGGAGACTATCATCTCCAAACCAACTCACCCTGCTTAAATTACGGCACTAACGGCACGTTCCTGCCTCTGACGGACCTGGATGGCAACAACCGCACCAACAGTGCCGGGCAGGTAGACTTGGGATGCTATGAGTTCAATACCAATTCCGTGTTTCCGGCGGACACGAATTCCACCTTTACCATCACCGCCGGCGAATACGCCGACTACGCCGCTGCATGGAAGGCCGGACTGCCCTGGACCAAAGCACCGGCCTCCGCGCCTAATCCAAACCCGATCCCGGCGAATTATGTGACCCGC
>CAWCRR010000003.1:0-7039 GCA_963797825.1 uncultured Verrucomicrobiae bacterium | reverse complement strand
CCGCCGACGACCAAAGCGTCGCCGCATATCATTTACCCATTTAACTACAAATACAATTTCGAGAACCTGCTCATGGCGGAAACACTGCTGGGCGGCGTGAACCGGTCGAAAATTGACGCCGACCCGCGCCAGACGATGAAGGAAATCTTCACGATGCAGCAGGATTTGGTCTTGGAAAAAGCCGGCACATTGCTGGCAAAAGGTTCGGCCAGGCAGAAGAAAAATGCGGCGTTGGCCAGGGAACTTGTCCGCCGTTCGCGCGATTTGAGCGGTGTGCCGCCCGGAACGAAAATATTGTATCCCTCGGAATATGAAGTGCGCGCCGACGCGTTGATTGAAGCGCGTAAGTTGGTGGGTGGCGTAGTCGTCGCCGGCGATAAATAAAATTGCCCGGTAGCGGGGCGCCGCTCGCAACCCCATGCAACTTGATTCCACAGAGAAAAGTTTTTTCGCAAACCATCCCTGGCGCACGTTGCTGAATCTGTATCGTCCCGAAAGGCGTTGGGTGGCCTTGGCGGTGATTGCTTATCTATTTAAAGCCAGCCCTGTCTGGGTGTTGCCGGTCATTACCGCGAATATAGTTGATATCATTGCTCATCGCAGCGCCGGCGGATTAAAGGAATTGTGGATTAATGCCGGGATTGGGGCGGTAATGGTTCTGCAGAATATTCCCTCAGCGGTCTTGTATGTGAATTACCTGAGCCGGGCCGTGCGTAACGTGGAAGTCCGCCTTCGCTCCGCCTTGGTGCGACGATTGCAAATGCTTTCCATCAGCTACCATAATCGCGCCGACACCGGCACGCTTCAAACCAAAGTTCTGCGCGACGTCGAATCGGTCCAGCTTTGCAGCCAACAGTTGGTGGACGTGGGGCAATTTGCGATTGTCAGTATTATTGTTTCCATCGCCGTGACGGCATGGCGGATGCCGGTGTTTGTTCCGGTTTTCATTATTTTCGTGCCGTTCGTTTGGTTGGTGCGGCGTTTCATGGCCAGACAGTTGCGGCAGCGCAATGAATTGTTGCGCCGTGAATTGGAGACCATGAATTCACTGGTATTGGGAATGATCAACATGATCCCCATCACTCGGGCGCACGCCGTGGAAGCCGAGGAAATTACGCGCATGGAGGATAAATTAACTAGTGTGCGTACTGCGGCCCGCTCCTTTGACAAAATGGCGGGGCTATTTGGCGCCGTCGGCTGGGTGGTGTTGATGTTATTTAATCTGCTCGGGTTAACTGTGGGCGCGTGGTTAAGCTATGAACGAATCCTGCCACTTACTCCCGGCGATTTGGTACTACTGGCGGGTTATTTTAACACCATCCTGACCGCAGTCATGCAGTTGAACGCCATGTTGCCGGTTCTAACGAGAGGTTTGGATGGACTACGAAGCATCGGTGAAGTTTTGGAATGCCCTGACATCGAGGAAAACCGGGGTAAACAAAACGTCGAGAAAGTCCGAGGCGAATTTCGATTTGAAAATGTCGATTTTACTTACGACAGGAATTATGGTTCGCCGCCGGCACTGCAGAAGATCAATCTTTATGTCCCGGCCGGTGAAGTTGTGGGAATTATTGGACCAAGCGGCTCCGGCAAATCCACCTTCATCAGCCTGGTGATGGGTTTTCATCGTCCAACGAACGGACGCATTCTGTTGGATGGCGTTGACATGAGCGAGATTGACTTGCGGACATTCCGGCGGCATCTCGCCGTCGTGAGCCAACAGACGATATTATTTAATGGCACGCTGCGCGAAAATATAATCTACGGGACGAAGAATGTAAGTGAAGGCGAATTGCGCTCCGCGATTGCCAATGCCAATGCACAGGCGTTCGTCTGCGAACTGCCGAAAGGATTGGATACGGAGATCGGAGCGAGCGGTGTGCAGCTGAGCGGGGGGCAACGCCAGCGGATTGCCATAGCGCGAGCATTGCTCCGCAATCCCAGTGTGCTGATTTTGGATGAACCCACCAGCGCGCTAGATGTGGAAAGCGAGATTGCGGTGCAACAGGCACTGGAGCGACTAATGGAAGGACGCACGACCTTCATCATCACACACCAACTGAGTGTTTTGCGCAATGTGAAACGCAAGATAGTTATGGAACGAGGCATGATGGAAACTGAAATCTGCTTGTCGAGCTTCAAATCTGTGGTTTCATTGGATAAAACAACGTGAATCGTTCGTTATGAAATAGTCCATTCTTCCAGACGCCGCGATGGAGGCAGCGTAGGAATTCAAGGCAGATGCGAATATAAATATTCCCACTTTTATTCCCACTTTGAGGTTTTGAAAAACGCGAAATCTCATGAAACCATTGATTCTATTGGTTGAAATCGACAGTGGAGCGGGTGAAGGGAATCGAACCCTCGTGTGCAGCTTGGAAGGCTGCCGTTCTACCATTGAACTACACCCGCAAAATTGATTGCCAAATTATAAATGGAAAATCGCGGAAAGCCAGCTTTTTCCACACCGCCCCGGCAGCCGCTGGAGCGAAAAAACCGCACAAAGATGCGGTATGCCGGTTTTGAACGGGATGATACTATCAACACCAATAGACCCAAATAATCAGTTTAATTATGAACATGAAACTTGTTGCTGTTTCTTCGTTTAAATCCTCTGCCATAGCCCTGGCGTTGGGATTATCCAGTGGAATGGCTTTTGCCGCCGGCACCGCTTCTGACACGGCTTCGAATTACAGCGGCGGTGGATGGGGCACTACGCCTCCAAACAACGGCAACGGGTTTGGCGCCTGGAACATTACGGCCAATAACGGTGGCACTGGTTTTGCCGGCACCTATCTGGACACAAGCAGCTCAATCGTCTCGGGCGGCGACTCATGGGGCACGTATGCCAATAGCTCTTCGACTGCGATTTTCACGGCCGATCGTCCGTTTACCGCGGGATTCAGCGGCTCATCGTCATTATACAACCAAACTTTCAGTTTTGATCTGTCCAGCGCCGGGGTTGGCACCCCGGGGAATTTACAGGTAGAAATCGGCAATGCCTTTTTGTTCGACTATTCTGGCGCGAATGCAAATTATTTCACCTTTAATGACCCGACATCCGGATTAATCAATACCGGGGTCAATTTCAGCGATCTATCTTCTGGATTACTCGTTTCGTTGATGGTGAGCGGGCCGCTGAACAGCGCCTCGGAAGCTTATTCGTTTTCCGTCAGTCCTTTCGCCGGTGGCAGCGCGTACTACTCGACCAGTGGAACGTTTGACAGCTCATCGTTCAACACCGCGTCGTTTAATTATACGGATTCGGATACGTCCGGAAACGGTTACTTCAATAGTCTCAACATAACCTCCGAGCCCACCCCCGAGCCGTCCAGCATCTTGCTGTTTGGATTGTCCGGTTTGGGGACGCTCTTGGCGATTCGCCGACGGAAATAAATTCTGCAACGCTCCTTTAAAGCCCCGCAAACGCGGGGCTTTTTTGTTTTACGGCAACCTTTCGATTGTGGAAGATTGTTTGTCACCTTTGAGCGCATTTGAACACATATAAAGTGCATGAATTGTTGTAAACGCATCCAAGACACCGTTAAAGTCCATTTAATCATGAAACAGAGCCATATCGCTGATATTTCCTGTAACTTATTAAAGATTTTCTGTAAGTAACAATGGACGTGACGCCTTGATTTAGGCGCAGGTATCAGTAATAAATGTCCTGATTTGGTTTTGGGCGGACATATCATATATAGCGTCAGGGCAGCGATGGCGCGGATGGCTTGAAACAAGCCGGCGGCAGCGGTGTTTATTTAAAACTATGAAGGCGAGACAGGCATTCACTTTGATCGAATTGCTGGTGGTCATTGCAATCATTGGGATTCTTGCGGCCATGTTGCTGCCGGCGCTGGCACGGGCCAAAGAAAAGGCGCAACGGATCAGTTGCCTCAATAACGAGAAACAATTGGATTTGGGCTGGCAAATATATGCCGATGATGACAATGGGATTCTTGCTTCAAATGACTGGTATTTCGAATCGGCGAATGTGGCCGCGAGTCCTCGGGGTTGTTGGGTGCTGGGCAATGCCGTCCAGGACACCGATCCGACGAACATCACCAGTGGCACAATTTATCCGTATGTAAAGAGCATAGCGAGTTACCGGTGCCCGGCGGACCGGAGCATCGTTACAGGCAGCGGCACGCTGACGGTGCGGAGTTATTCTTTGAGTAGTTTTATGGGTGGGCCGCCGTCGGACACGGATGACTATAACATCAAACCGGTGCATCATACGAGCCAGATCATGAATGCCACCACATCGTTGACATTTATTGACGAGGACTTTTCAACGATTGATGACGGGCATTTTCTTTATTCGGATACTTTGAATGCCTGGTACAACATTCCGTCGTGGCGGCATGGAAACGGAGACACGCTGGCCTTTGCCGACGGTCACGAGGAATACTGGAAATGGCGTGGTTCTCTTCCCCAGGCTGCGGATGATTATTTTAATACCGGATCGGATGAAACCGATCCTGATTGGCTTCAAGATATTCAACGGCTCCAAAAGACGGCGGCAGTCGCACAATGAAAGAATCCGATGAAAACTTCCCTTTGGGCCGGTATCCTGTTGGCTGCCGCACAGATGCTTCATGCGCAAACGAACGCGGTACCCGCCTGGGCACAGCCCGGCTCGGCCACGCATACACAGGTGGCGCCACCGTCGGATTTTCACCGGGCGAGCAGAAACTTTGACATTCCCATCGGCATGTTTGACGGGCAATCAGACATTGGCGCCGCAGCGCTGCCCGGCAACGCCAGTTACGATGCGGGCACCGGGCAGTACACCATCAATTCCGCCGGCTATAATATCTGGTATTCACGCGACGAATTCCGGTTTCTTTGGAAGAAAATGTCCGGGGATTTTTCGCTCGCGGCGGGCATCACCTTTCCAGACACCAATGGATACGATGATCGCAAGGCGGTGCTGATCATCCGCCAGGACCTGGACGATGATTCCAGGGAAGTGTTGGTGGGATATCACGGCGGGGGAATGATCCAACTCGGTCAACGTCCCGAAAAAAATTTGCGGGTCAAAGATACGGAATATCGCATCGGTGGGCGGGGGCGTCCGGGCGGTGAATCCCCGGATTCACTGGTCACAGTCCTGGCCTCGCGAGTGGGATTGGAGAAACGCGGCGACGCGTTCCAGCTATATATCAGCCTGGAAGGAGAGCCGCTGCATCCCTTTGGGCCGCCGATCCATCTTCCGTTTCACGGGCCATTTTACGTAGGCATCGGGTTTTGCTCGCACCTGCCCGCCAAGTCGGACACCGCCGTGTTTTCAAATGTGAAGCTGGAAAGTTCGGCGGGAAAAGTCCAGTAGCGGCGATGCTTCAGGGATCTGGAACTGGATTTAGATCAGTGATGCCCGTTCCTTCCAAATTGTTTTCCGTGAGGAGGGGGCCTTGATAGTGGGTCACCTTGATCCCGCTCAAGACGACGTTTTTCATATTGGCCATGTCCATGGCCTTTCCGCACGTGCCTTGCACATCAGCCAATAAAAAACCGTCAATCGGCCGCCCGGCCGGAATTCCGCTGGCTTTTACCAGATAGGACACGTTGTCCACGCGGATGTGTTTGAAAGAAATGCCGGAAAGCTGCGTCCATTCGTCAGGGGCATTGGTGACCGGTTCCGTGCCTACGATGCCTTTATCCAACAAATCGATGTTCAGGAACGTCGGCGAATCGTGGATGGTCAGGTTCGTTGCGGTAAAGTTTTTGATGCATCCGCCGCGCCCGTCCCGGCTCTTCAAAAAAATCCCGTTTTGGTGTCCTGAGAGAGTGCAGCCCTCCAGCACCGTGTTATAAATGCCACCGGATAATTCGGTGCCGATGCCCAGCCCGGCAAAAGCGCTGCTCACCAGCGTGCAATTCCTGATGGTCACATTCTCGGTGGGACGATTCAGGCGCACGGCCATTTCACCCCGGCCGGACTTCAGTGAAATGGCGTCGTCACCGGTATTGATGTCGCATCTTTCAATCAGAACATTGCGGCTGGAATCCACGTCAATCCCGTCCCCATTCGCGCCCGTTGAGCGGATCGTCAAATTCCTGATGGTGACGTCCTGGCAAAACAATGGATGGATTGACCAGAGCCGTTGATAATGGGTGGTAAAACCATCCAGCGCGATATTGGTGCAACCAACCGTCTCGATCAAGACCGGCCCGCGCGGATTGCGCAGATGGCTGATCGACGACGGCGGCCCGGTGATGGAACCGCTGCCGGTGATGGCTATATCATTGGCATTGTCCGCGGAGATAAGAGCGCGATACCCCGGCACAAATTCCCCTTCGTACCGGACCTGGGTGAGCGGATAATCGGCAATGTTCGTGCTGCCCGTGAGATTGGCCCCGCTTTCCAATCGCAAGGTCGTTTTGTCGCTCATCACCACGCTGCCTATGAGATAATTCCCGGCCGGCACGATCACCGTTCCACCCCTGGCAGAGGCACAGGCATCCAGCGCCTTTTGAACTCCCGAAGTATCCAGGTTAGTCCCGTCACCGACAGCCCCAAAGTCCCGGACATTGAAATCTTTGGCCTCAACCGCCGGAGCAAAGAAAAGCGGCGACAGGCATAAAGCGAGCGCAAATATAAAAAACGACCGGTACATGATGACATTTTCGCAACGAGCCGCCATCTTGTCTATCGCCACAAAGGGTGATGTGGGCCACTCCTTTGGAGCTGATTTGGACAACCAAAGGTTGAATCCCTGGATTCCGCATGTGAAGCTCGCATTTGAAAATATCTTTTGGGGATGGGGGTCCTTCGCTAAATTGAGGCATGGCGCTGGAAAATCACAAGAATGGAAAAGCCCTGCCGCGCATCCTGGTCGTGGATGACGATGCCGGCCAGCGCAGCCTTTTGAATTCCTTCCTCTCCAGCCAGAGTTTTCAGATCACCACCGCGGATTCCGGCGAGGGTGCCCTCGAGTTATTGCGCCAGGGGAAATTCGACCTGATGATCTCCGATGTGCGGATGCCCGGGCTTTCAGGCCTGGATACGCTCCGCCTCGCGCGCAAGGAACACCCC
>CAWCRR010000002.1:0-41497 GCA_963797825.1 uncultured Verrucomicrobiae bacterium | reverse complement strand
CCGAGACGAATCCCGACGTGAATCTCGCACTGGACGCCATCGTGATGAAGACGATGGAAAAACAAGCGGACAACCGCTATCCGACCGCTAAGGAGCTTTTGAGTGCATTGGAAAACTGGAAACCCACAAGTCACGAGTCCGCACAAAAGCCAAAAACACTTTCTAGCGAGCCGTCAAAGTCCGTGCTGGGAATGCCGACACCGGCAGATGAAGGCATTGCGAAAGACATGGTGCAAAAAGCATTGAACGCGCGGCAGGTGGGCCGGCTTGCCGAAGCAGCCGATCTGATGGAGGAAGCTTTCAACAAATCACCCGAGTTGCGCCAGAAGTATGCCCGTCAAGTTAAGCTTTGGCGCTGCGGTATCAGTATGTAACCAAACAAACCATGTCCACCACGGGACAAAGTGAAGCGGCATTATCCTCGCGTAAACGAGGTTCGTCACCGTGCCTGCCGCTGATTGACGCTGCCACCAAGGATTTGTTTCGGAAAAATGCTTTTCGTATCACGGGGCTTTCGGTTGATGCGACAGCGCGTGAGGAAGCCAGGCACAATGATAAGATCAAGCAATTGGCAGAGCTTGGAAAAGACACGCATACGCAAGATGCAGCTTTTCCTATTAAACCGCCACCCGGACTCGATGATATTCGTGAGGCGATTCAGAAGCTAAATGACCCGCAGAAGCGACTGATTGACGAGTTTTTTTGGTTTTGGCCACAAGAGCATGGTCAAAGCAAATCCGATCCGGCAATTCAGGCTTTGGCAAAGGGCGACTCCAAAACGGCCATTGAGATTTGGAACGGCAAAGAAGAATCCACCACGGATAGTGTCGTGGCCTCTCACAACTTGGCTTTGGTGTATCATATAATTGCCCTCGATTGGGAACATTACTCTTTCAAGAATGAGGTTGAGTCGGAGCGGCGACAGAAAATTACTAACTATTGGAAGGGCGCGTTCAAGCGGTGGGAGCGGCTCGTGAATGATGAACAGTTTTGGGATAAAGTCACGACTCGGATTCGCCAGTTGAATGAACCGAATTTACAACCGGATTTTGCGCGCCAGATGCGTGCGTCGCTGCCGGAGGCATTGGATAAAATCAACGCCGAGCTTGCAGTTGCGTTTGCTGAATCTGGAAAAATTGAAACCGCCCGCCTTCATATACGACTGATGCGCGAGACGCGCCAAGGCCATGATAATGTTGAAAAGGTTGCCGAGTTAGTTTTGTCACCCGCCCGAAACAGAATAAAGGAGCAAATTCAGCGAGCCAAGCAATCTGCCCAAGGGAATCCGACGGCCGCTGACGAGGCGGCTCGAATTCTGATCGAACACGCGCATCCGCTTCTTGAAGTGTTCGATTTATTCTTTGGCGAACAGGAGCATTTTCAAAAAGAACTTTTTGATGAAGTCGCTACGACCGCCGTAAACTGCCTTGTCGCCTATCAGCGCAAGACAGGTGATAACGAGACGTTTGTAAAACTGCTTGAGCGTGCATTGCCGCTGGCGGAATCCATCGAAGTCCGGCGACGGATCGAAGAAAACATTGGTATCGGCAAGGGAAATTTGGATCAGTCGAAATTCGACCCCGTTTACGCAGTGTTGAAGTCCATTCAAGACAGCAAAAAGAGTCCATCTGAACGATTCAGTAGATTTAATGCTGAAGTTGCCGATGTCTTGATTTCAGCAATGGTTGGGTTGTCTCGCGATTCGGATGACTACAAACAGTTATGGGATTCCGCCGCCATTGTCTTGCGTAGTATCGCGCTCGATGCGTGGAATAATCACCATGACCGACAGACGGCGGTTGCGGCGAACGAACTTGCCGTCAAACACGCGACCAGCCCGGAATTGAAACAACGATTGGCGGAGGACAAAAGAACCTTGCAGCAAATGCGCTATGAGGCCGACCTTGCCCCCATCGCCTCAGCCCCTTCCCTCAGCACATTTAACGGCATTGGTTTTAAGTTATATGGGTCAACGGACAAAGATTCGTCAACTGGTTCTTATTTGAGCACCTACTATTTCGTTTTCCTGTTCATCCCCATTTTCCCAATCTGTAGGTATCGTGTAACCAGCAGCGGCGACTCGTATCGGTTTCTTTGGCAAAGCTCCGCTCCGCTCATCTGACAAGTGGCATCTTGCCATTTCCATTGGGTTCATAATTTTGTTGATAATTCTCGGATGCTATGCTGGCAGCACACCCACACCGTTCGGTTCGTCCAGTTTTACTCGCCACCGCCCGCCGGTATACACCCCACCCGCACCAAGCACCCCTGCATACACACCGCCACCGGCTTCCATTGGTGGGGCACAATTCAGGTGGAAACGTGTATCAAGTCCCAGATGCTGTCAGCGCGGAACTGGACAGGGACAGCGCCACGATTGATCTCGAAAAAGCCAAAGCTCAAAAACTGAATAACCAACTGGAAGCATATAACAGATCTTACGAAAGCGAAAAGGCACGGGCCGATGCTTTGCAAAGCGAACTAGAAAGTCTCAGCAGTGAGATTGACAGCGACAGAATTACACTGGATCAGGAAAACCAATCCGATGTGGACGATTTCAATGACAAGGTGAATCACTACAACGCCCTGCTTCAAGATGTTCGTACAGCGAACGATAATGTCAACCAATGGGCGGACATATACAATTCTTTGCTAGCACAGGTTCGCGCACAAAACCGCGTGGTGAATCAATTGGTTAATAACTACAACGCCAAATTGCGGCAATACGGACGCTGAAATTATGAAAGCCAAACGCAGGTCAAAATTCTTGGACAAGCTCAAATTGGAAAATCAATTCCCGCTTGGCAAACCGAACTGGCCTGTTGAACAGCAAACCCAGGAAGCCCTTTTGGCCGTGATGGCAGCGGGGCAACACCAACGAGAACCAAGGCGAGCAGAACCAAGCGGCGCCGATGCTCACGAGAAAGCGTTGGCCTCGATTGCAACAAATGCCTGGAAAGCAAAAGCCAGATTGAAGGATGTGGATTCCGTTGAAGAAAACGGTGTTTTAAAACGCATAAACGGCGATCTTGATAGAATCTGGAATGTTCTCGTTGAAGATTTGGGATTGGAAGTAAAAGACCACACCGGAAAAGATTTCGACTACGGCATGGCATTAAAGGTGGTGACGACTCAGCCGACGGCGGGCATAACCAAGGAGCGCGTGATCGAAACGATAAAGCCTACAATTTACTGGAAGAACAAAATAATTCAGATTGGCGAGGTGGTAATTGCCACGCCGGCATGATTTCAAAAATAATATGAACAGAACAACCATTGACTTCGGAATTGACCTCGGCACGACGAACAGTGCTGTCGCCGTCTTGAAGGGCGTTTCCACGGAAATCATTAAGAATGATCTCCAGCAAGACATCACGCCTTCCGCTGTCCACTTCCGAAAAAACGGCGAACTACTGGTAGGTTTCAGGGCAAAAGAGACCGTTAAAACGCCGCGCCTTGATGACACCGCCATCGAGTTCAAACGGCGGATGGGAAGCGATTTTATTTACACCTTCGACAGCAGCGGCCAAAAAAGATCGCCGGAGGAATTGTCGGCGGAAATTCTGAAAAAGATTAAAAACCGACGTGCAGGAAAAGACCGGAGAGGCGATTGACGCGGCAGTCATCACCGTGCCGGCGGCATTTGAACTGCATCAATGCGATGCGACCAAGAAAGCTGCACAGCTTGCCGGATTCATAGACAGCCCGTTGCTATTAGAGCCGACAGCGGCAGCACTGGCTTTCGGCTTCCAAGCCGAAAGCAAAAAAGCCCATTGGCTCGTGTTTGACTTTGGTGGCGGCACGTTTGACGCAACGATCATTAAAACGGAAGAAGGCACAATCCATGTGGTGAATCATGGGGGAGATAATTTTCTCGGCGGTTCCGACATTGATAAGGCCTTGGTGTCGAAGATTATTGCACCCAGGCTGATCGAGGAATACGGCTTGGAAGAATTCGATTGGTCGCAAGCAGGAAAAGGAGGCAGATGGCGACAGGCGTTTGCTCGTCTGAAATGGGCGGCGGAGCAGGCTAAAATTGAACTGTCTCGCAAAGAAAAGGCGTCGCTTGATCCAGACACGGTTAGCAGCTTGAAAGACGAGAGCAATGGCGAGATGTTGGTGGAGGAATTTGAAATGGCCATCACCCGTGCCGATTTGATCCGCGTGGCTGAACCTTTTATCCTGCGTGCCACCGAGATAGCCAAGCGTGCGTTAAAAGATGCAGGCATCCCCGGCAGCGCCATTGAAAAAGTAATCTTGGTTGGTGGCCCAACAGTTGCCCCTTATTTCCGGCAGATGTTGGAGGAAAGTCTTCGCATCCCATTGGATTATAGTGTTGACCCATTTACCGTTGTTGCGCGCGGCGCGGCGAAATTTGCGGGAACGCAGCGCCTGCCGGCGCGGGCATCCAAGCCCGTTGCCGCAGGCGAATACACCATTGACCTCAAGCACAAGCCGGTTGGCATTGAAAGCGCCCCGCCAGTCGTTGGCAAAGTTTCCGGCGCGGCCACCAAGGATTTTACTGGCTTCACTTTGGAAATTGTGAACACCAAAACACAGTGGCGCAGCGGCAAGATTGCGTTGGCTGCCGACGGTGTTTTCGAGGCAACTCTTTATGCTGACAAAGGCGAGAAAAACACCTTTGCCATTGAGTTGTATGATTCGAGTGCCCGAAAGCAAAAAGTCAACCCGGATACCCTGACTTACACCATTGACATGGTTGTGGACGAGCAACCAGTAATTCACTCGATAGGAATTTCGCTCGCCAATAACGAATACGCGAAGTTTTTCAAAAAGGGTTCGGGACTTCCTCAACGCAAAACTTGGCCGACCCCATTTCGCACAGTGAAACCATTGAAGCAAGACCAGCCCGGCGAACTAATCTGTATTCCAATCATTGAAGGCGAAAACGAATTGGCAGACCGAAACCGCCTGATTGGACGATTTGCCATACCAGCCACCAACATCCGTCACGATTTGCCCGCCGGTAGCGAAGTGGACATCACGCTCAAAATTGACGAAAACAGAACCATTTGGGTGGCGGCGTATGTGCCGATTTTGGATGACGAATTCAATTTCAAAATTGACGCGACCGGAAGAAAAAGTGCTGACCCGGATTTTTTGGAAGCGGATTTCGAGGCCGAAATGGAAGCGGCTGCGCCAAGCCAAAGCCAAAGTTGCCGATTCAGGGGCAGAATCCGCAGAAAAAATCGTGGAAGAAGTCGAGTCATTGCCGCTGCTGGAAGAGATGGAGGAAAATCGCGCCATAATCAAAGGCGACCCCGACGCGGCAGCCAAATTTGAGGGGCAATTACTTGAAATTAAACCCAAGCTCGATGAAGCCGTGAACGCGCTTGAATGGCCCGCGCTCAAATCAGAGGCTAAAGAATGGCTCGAATACCTGCAAAATACAGTTGACCAAAATGGCAGTGAGCAGCAGCGGCAGAAAACGAAAGATTACACCAACGAAGTTGAAGAAATTATTCGCAAGCACGAACCGGATCGTCTTCGTAAAAAAATCGAACAGATTGTCCGGCTTTATCACGAAATCGTGATGTCCCAGCCGGGTTGGTGGGTGAACCAGTTGAAGCAAATGGAGAAGCAGGAGGAAAAAATGTCCGACCAAGCAAAAGCTGCGCGGCTGCTCGGCCAGGGTCGGGACTGCCTGTCCAAAAATAATGCCACAGGATTGCAAAACATTGTTAGGCAGCTTTGGGATTTACTGCCAGAAGAAACAGTCGCGAAAGCAAAACGCGGTTACGATGGTGATCTCATTTTTTAATAGCCTTCCGGCGTGAACGAACAAGACCAACAATTGCCACCGCGAGCGCGAGCAGCGCTTGTCGATTGTTTTGCCAGAATCCGTCTGGCGCGAGCGTCCGAACTTGTACTGTCAAAACGGTTCGTCGTGCCTTTCAGCATCGCGGCCATCGTCTATGCGTTCAAACCATCGAAATGAAACATTCCCCCAGCTTGATTTTCGTTTGGCGCGTTGCTGAATTCGAGGCACGTCATGCGAAAGCATCGACGATTGAGCCGACTCACTTGCTGCTCGGTTTGTGCAAGGTGGTTGACCTCGATCTGCCGGAATTCGTTGCCAAAGACGCACCTGACCGGGATGAAGTGTTGGAAGAACTGCTGCGGGAAGTAAGGAAGTTCCGTACAGTTTTTCGTGCCGCTGGCTTGGATGCCAAGACGTTCCGTCGCAAATTGCGCCGGGCTTCGCCCGAACGACGATTCTCCTTGGGCGATTCGGAACGATTGCGCCGGAGTTCGGCTGCCAAGCAGATTTTCGCCGATGCAGAACATTTCGCCCAACTCGGCAGCGGCGCGGTTTATCCCGTCCACCTGCTTTACGCGGTATTGCTGGTGGATGACGAACATCGCGACGCTATCCTGGCCGAATTAAACGTCGAAAAAAAGCGCCTGCTCACTGTTTCCAAACGGGAGGTTTTGGGAAAGCAAATGGGTTCAACTTCTCCGTCAGCCAAAGCACGAACCCGCTGGAACTAATGTAAGAAACCGCCCGAACGCAAAACGGGACCATTGCGGTTATCGAGGTTGAATTTGATGAACGCAATATTCGTGATGGCGTTGACCATTCGCCAGCAATGCAAACATTGTTCAGGGCTGGACATTCGTTTGTGTCACCCAAAAACATCCCCAGCAAATCCATTGCAAAAATCCACTTCCGTGAGGTCGGCAAATCAGCCATAACGTGATTTGTAATCCAAAAACGGTTGCTCGTTAGTGCTGCGTTGATTTCCGCCGTGTTCATCCGCCTGCTTTCCGCGCTTCTGGTTGCTCCGCTGCAATCTCGCGCCACGAAATAATTCGTGTCACTGCATTGCTTGGCGCTCCGCCGCCCGCCAGCGCGGAAATCAGGCTCCATGCGTTTCGTTCGGAGCGGTCTTGCCCTCTCAGCAAGCGAGGCGAAGAGGGCAATCCCGCTCCTTCAAAACGAAACGCAAAACATGAACACGACAGAAAACTTCGTCTCAACGCCTCAAATCCCGAACAACATCGTCAAGCCATTGAAGTTCCCACCGCAACCGCAGGAATGGAAAATTGTTTCACTGCGGGAATGTCCCACACCCGAAGCCATGCAATTATGCGAAACGCCGACACAGGCGGCTGATTATTGGCGCACACATATCACTCAACATCCGTATTTCAATCCTGAATGCGAATGCCTGGTGGTTTTGATTCTTAACACACGCCGTAAAATCAAGGGTCACTATTTTGTCTCAGTCGGGACGATGGACACCATTTTGGTTCATCCACGGGAAGTCTTCCGTCTGGCAGTCATGGCCAGTGCATCCGCCATCATTGTTATGCATAATCATCCCAGCGGCGAATCCGCGCCTTCAGAAGCCGATATTAAAATCACTCGCGACCTGCTCCGGGCTGGCCAATTGCTCAAGATTGATGTCGTTGACCACGTTGTGATTGGGAATTCAAATCACACTTCACTTCGGGAATTGGGGCACCTCTGTTACTAAAGCCGCAAATTAGCGGGATTTCCCGCTTTTTGGCTTTGGCTTTTTGCCGCGATGCCGCTTGAGGATTTCTTCGGGATAAAGCTGATCGGCGGTGAGTCCGAGCAGGGAGGCCAGAACAATCAATTCCTCGTCCGTCACATAACGCAGCCGGGCTTCAATCTGTCCCAGCGTCGAACGGCTGATGTCCAGACCGGCCAGTTGGCATTGCGCGGCCAGCCGCTCCTGGGTCAATCCCAATTTCCCCCGCACTTTGCGAATTTGGGGGCCGACAACATTCGCTGGATATTTCTTTCGAGGCATGCCGAAATCGAACTTGACCCTAGCGGCAATGCCCGCTTTATTTGTTATGCCAGCGTAACACGCCGGATTCCGCTGCTTCAGGCCGGTGCCGGAAAACGAAAATAACAGTGATGAACCGCATCCAGGCGGGAACGCATATCGTGGCGATGAAACCAACCCGAATTGTCCGGCGGCGGCGGGTGGTTCAAGCATACTACGGCTCCGCTCGATCACACGGCTCGCGGCTTCCGTTCCTGCTTGAGCCTCCCGCCACCGCCACGGTCCTTGCCTCTATGGTTTCATCGCACACACCTGTCGCTGCGCGGGATGGCAGCACAACCTTGGACTCACCGGGAAAGGCCGGTTTGGCTTGCGCTTTGCCTGATTCCAACCCGCATCCTGCAAGGCAATTCTCAAAGTTTTCGCATCATTATGCGGTTTTCACGCCGGGCGGTATGCGCCATAATCAGCATTACTCAACTCCGACAACCGGCAGCACCGGAAATTTCATTTCCTATATGCTTGCAGGCATCAGGATTTGAGACACATTTTTGTTAATTTCATATATTAGCCGGCATTTCATACCAACCATGAGTGCGCGAACAAAGACGTTGGCAAGACGGACGTTTCATCGTCCCGGCGTCCTGATCTTGGAGGAGCATTTACGCCAGGGCCGGTTGCATGGCCGGCGGCGGACCTGGCATCGCAACGGACAGCTCGCGGAGGAGGAATTTTACCGGGACGGACGGCTGCACGGACTTTGCCGCCAATGGAACGAGAATGGCAGACTGCTCGGCTCGTTCCGCATGAAGCACGGGACCGGCACCCAAAGAAGCTGGCATGACAACGGACGGCTGAATCTGGAATTCAGCACGGTGGACGGCGGGTTTTGCGGGCGCAGCCGCCTCTGGTTGCGGGATGGGACATTGATTTCAGACCGGGTCCTGCTCTTCAATCGCTCCGTCACACCGGAGCAATACCGCAAAGCGGCGGCCAAAGACCCGCGTCTGCCCCGGCTGCAGGGAAGGATCGGAAAGTCGCCGGCTAATAATCGCGCGTTGCAGAAACATATTTATCGCGTCTTTGTGTCAGGGCTTTTGTCGAAACGCAACCGCAGCGAAGCGCGGACGTGGTTGAAGGCCGCCGGGAAAAAAACGCTCGGTCGCTTCCGGCGCGCCAACCAGGCGGCACAATTTGTGGAGGAACTTTACCGGGCCGGAGCCAGCCTGGTGATGGCGTCAGACATTTACCGCAACCAGCGCGGCACTCAATTCGCCGACAGCCTCCTCGTGCAACTTCCGAAAAACGCGGCCCAGCGCAAAGCCGTTCGTGCCGTCTGCGCGCAATTGCGGAAACGGGATCTCGGTGCAGTCCAACCGGACAAGGAGATGGGTGAAAATCATCTGTACCTCTCCATGACCTGACTCAACGGACGACCAGACAATCGCGGGCTTCCTCCACCGTGAGAACGCCGCCGGCCGGCCGGGCGGCCAGCAGGCATTCCGAAACCGCGTCGCCCACGAGTTTTTCCGCGGCATCGCGCATCGGACGCGCGCCGAGTTTGGGATGAAATCCCTTTCGCACCAGGAACGGCAACACCGTCTTGTCCAATTCGAGCTTGTGTCCGCGCGTGGCGAGAAACTCGACTTCGCGGGACAAAAACTTTTCCGCAATCTCCAGCTGGTGTTCGTAGCTCAAACGGTTGAACACGAGCTTCTCATTGATGCGCGCGAATATTTCCGGGCGGAGGGCTTGTTGGGCGCGGGACAGAACATGGCGTTCCAGGGTCGCGTCGTTGGAATGTTGCAGGCTCATCAGCTCGGCGGAGCCGATGTTGGAAGTGAGCCAGACATAGAAGCCGCTGAAATCCAATGTCTGTCCCGTCGCCACCGTGATGCGCGCCGCATCCAGCAGTTGCAATAAAATGTCCAGCACGCGCGGATGCGCCTTTTCCGCCTCGTCGAATAACAACGATCCTTCCGCGGCGCGTTCGCGCATCGCGCCCAGATAACCATTCTCACCCAGCTTTGCGCCCAGCAACAGGCCGAGCGATTCCTGGGTTTGAAATTCCGACATGTCGTAACGGAATAATTTTCCCGCGCCGAATATCTGGTTTGTCAGCACGACCACGGTTTCGGTTTTGCCGACGCCCGTCGGTCCGAGCAGCAGAAAACTTCCGCGCGGGCGGCCGGGCTTGGTCAGGTTGAGTTCGCCGCGCTTCACCGTGGAGATGATGCGCGGCAGCACCTGGGACTGGCCGCGGATTTCGCGCGGCAGCAGCGAGTCCAGTTGGTGGAGTCTGGTCAGCTTGTTTGTGTCCATCGCTTTTTCATAGCACGGCCTTCGTTGCATTTTGTGTCCCTGGGACACCTTTTCATTCCGCGTTGCTGATAATTGTAGGCGCGTAAATCGGCGGCAGAGCCGCTGACGACAAACGAAAACAATAAAAAAACGATGCCATGAAAAAAATGTTCTCTCCGAAAATTGTCCGGCGGTTTCGGCCGCTCCTCACCGTTGCCGCCCTGTTCGCGCTCAACACCGTCTCCGCCTTCGCCCAAAGCTCGACCTTCAATTCCACCGACCTGAAGACCGGCATCAGCAACAGTCTCGCCGTCATCATGATGTTCGGCTTTGTGCTCGGCATCTCCGCCGTCATCTACGGCGGCTTTGCCATCCGGCGCGGTGACGTGGACCAGGGCAAGATGTCCATCCTCGGCGGCGCCATCATCGCGGCGGCGCCGGCGGCGGTGTTCGCCTTCTATAAAATCTTCGGCCTCGATGCCAACAGCGCCGTCGGTGTCGGCACTTTCTGATGCGGCCAACCAGGCCGGGCCTTGACCCCATCGCCTTCGGCCAAAACGAACATGAATGCCAAATCCGAACTTCGTCTCACCGACACCAACGCCGCGTCCGATTCCAAGGGCCGCACCTGGGGCATGGAAGGCGGCCTTTTCTGGTGGCTCATCGGCGGCATCGGCGCGGGCATCACGCTCTTCTTTGTGTTGCTCGTCGTTGTGGGTTCGTCCCTGACCACCTCGTTCCTCGTGGCGCTCGTGCCGTTGCTGGTCTGCCTCGCTTACATTTTCGGACTGCGCCAGGGCAAACCGCCCGGTTACGACCGCGACTGCTTTGAATACCTCCTGACCGGACGCGGCTTCACCCCGCAGACCGGTCCTGACTGCACCCATCCACTGTTATGAGCCAAAAAAGAAAATCACATTCCTTATCATCCAAACCTTTCGCCGGTTCGGTCGAATTGATCCCGCCGCAACCCGCCTTCGTCGAATTCATTGACGCCCAGCGGATCTGGGGTTTCCCCATCTTCGGGCTGTCGCACTTTGTTCTGGAAGATAATCCGGAACATCACGCCAAACCGACCTTGCCGCCAAACCAATTGATGCTCGTTTATCCCGACGCGGTGGTGATTCTGCGCGGCTGGCGCCTGGAATTGATGGTCGGGCCGCTCGTTACCGGACGCATTGCCCGCGTCCACGCCGAGAAGCATCTCGGTTCGCTCATCATCGAGGAAGCCTGGGTTTCGGAAATCCATGTCATCCCCTTCGATAATCCCGGCCTGCTGGCCGGTCTGCCGGAAAACCACGTGCCCGTCGCCCGATCATGAACCCGGACAACCCCAGCGCCATCGAGGCCCGGCGGCAGGTGTTGCTCGGCCAGCTCAAGGTCGCCGAGTCGGCCCTGCGCAGCGGCCTGCACACACAGGGCTTTGGTGAAACCATCCGCGCCCACCTGGAACGGGCGCTGGCCCACCTCAGCGAAGCCTATATCGCCGTCAACGAAACCAAACAGGTGCGAACGGTGCCGCAACTCGTCGATGACCTGAACCGCATCCAGCAGGTGATGGATGAGGCCAGGCGGGGAAAGTCCCAACGCGTTTGATTTATGTTTGAACGTCCACCCAACGGATTTTTCGTGCGCGATTTGATGCTGTTCAATCATCTGCGGCGCGGCGGTTACGTCTCCAAAGGGTTCGTCTTTGAAGCGCCCGACCTCACCAACAGTCCCATCGCCGACTTGAACGATTTTCAGGAACAGCTTTGCCTGCTCCTGGCGTCACTCCACGAAAATCAGCGGCTGCAGGTCCAATACTTTTCCGATTCCGATTACAAGGCCGAGTTGCTGCGGTTTCAGCAGGAGACGGAACGGTTTGAGAACACCTGGACGAAACGGTCACGCAATGAACGGTTCGCGCGTTACTGGCAGGCCATGACCGAACGCAAACTGCGGCGGCAGCGCGTGATCTTTTATGTGTCGCGCTCGCTGGAAAATGTTCCCCGGACGCTCACCACCAACGCCGCCTTGCGCGAGTATTACCTGACGCTGCTTGACCAGTTGGAAATGGAGTTCACCCACGTTCACCATCTGCTGAAGGAAATCTTCGCCAGTGCCGGGACCCGCGTGCTGCCCATGAGCAACCTCGACCATTTCAAGCACTACAAACAGTTTTTGAATCCGTCCATCGCCGACCGCTTTGACTTTGACCCGGCCGGCGATTTTGTGCCTGAACTTTCCATCCAGGAAAACTGCTGGCACTCGGAGGGCAACGGCCAGAGCGACTTCGGCTTCTACATGGATGGCCATTATCACTCCGTTATTGCGCTCACCCGCTGGCCGCGCAGCACCTATCCCGGCATCGTCCAACGGCTCACCAATCTGCGGCTCCTGGATTACACCATCACCGTCAACGTTGACCCGCTGCCCATCTCCCAGGAGATCAACAAGGAGGAAAAGGAACATGACCGCGTGGCCGGCGATTACGCCAGTGAAAAGAAAATCTCGCTGCTCACGGTCATGGAGAAAAAGCAGAAGAAGATTCACGCGCTCATGCAGGGACAGACCATCCCGTTCAATGCCCTGTTCGTCATCCGCGTTTGGGACAAAAGCAAGGACGGCCTCAACGCCAAGGCCAGCGCCATCAAGAACGCCATCAATTCGATGAACTCGGCGCAGTATTTCGAGAGTAATCTGCCGAGCACATCCAAAAACCTTTTCTACCAGACCTGGCCGGGCTGGACGTGGGGCCGTTACGAACATCGCAAGCTCTATTCCGAACACCGTTACCTGGCGGACATGCTGCCCGTCACCAGCACGTTCACCGGACATCTGGCCACCGCCGAAGCCATCTATGACGGTCCCGCGAACAATCTCATCGGCATCGAAACGTTTTCCGGTTCCACGGACAATAAATCGCCCCAACATGCCGTTTTGTTGGGAATGTCGGGCGCGGGCAAATCCGTGACCGTCTGTGACCTGCTTTCACAAACGGAAGGTTATTTCGCCTACACCGTCATCATCGAGGAGGGATTGTCCTATGGCATCTACACGCAGACGGTGGAGGAGGGCGCGCGGCCCATCATCATTCATCCCGACGGTGATTTGACCATCAATTATCTCGATACCAAGGGACTGCCGCTCACCCCGGACCATCTTTCGGCCGCGACTGCGCTTGTCGCACGCATGATCGGCACATCGAGTCAGGAGGACAAACAAATGCTGCGGCAGGCGCAGATCGCCAAATATCTCAACCTGCTTTACGAGGATGCGTTTCAGGACTGGCAGAAGAAACGCCACGATCAGTTGCTCGCCATCGCGCGCCATGCGCTGGCCTTGCAGAAATTCCGCTCGGAACGGATGCCGCCGGGCGCTACTTCCCTCGAAACCTTTGCGGACTTCCGAGATTGGAAGGCCAGCCACCTCAATGAGGCAACAGAGTATCTCGCCGCGTTTAACGAAGGCGACGTGCTCCGGTTCTTGAAAGAACCCAAAACCAGCCGCGAAGTCCGCAACCTCGCTTTCGCTTACTTCAACCCTGATGAATTCCCCACCCACCGGATGTTGCAGGAATTGATGATGCTCGACCCGGTGGGGTCCGAGCGCGACCAGATCATCGAAATCGCCACCCTGATTCTGCCGTGGTGCCGGGACGGCAACTATGGCTGTCTGTTCGATGGCACCAGCAACCTGTCGCTCACGGGGAAAATCGCCCATTTTGAACTCGGTTACATCCCTGAATCCGCCAAGGAGTTGAAGGCCGCCGCCGGCTTCCTCATCACCAACCACGCGCGCAAGCATATCATGACCCTGCCGCGCGCGGTGCGGAAACGTAATGTGTATGAGGAGGTCGCCCGTTTCCTCGACATCCCCGGCGGCCAGGAAATTGTCCAGGAATCCTACGCCCAACTGCGCAAGTTCAATTGCTGGAACATCTCCATCGTCCAGCAATATGCACGGTTCAAACAATCCCGCATCCGGTCCGCTGTGTTCGGCAATTCGCGCCAGTTCTTCATCATGCGCCAGAACGACCGCGCTGACCTGGAGGATATGGCGCAGGACATCGCCCTGCCCGAGGTCACCAAGCACGCCATCATGAATTATCCGCTGCCCGACCATCAGTCGGGGCAGAAGTATTCGCCATTCACTTATTTTCACACCGATTCCGGTCGCAACCTGTGCGGCACGGTTCACAACATTTCGTCGCCGGAGATGCTCTATTGCAGTTCGTCCAGCGGCGAACACTTCGACAAACGCGCCCGTGAACTTCGTAAAAGTTCCAACATCGTCGAGGGCATCATCGCCCACGCCAACCCATAACCAATATCACCCATGAAAATACCGTTGTTTGCCCGATTCATTCCCATTGCCTTTGCCGCCTGTCTGTTCACCGGCTGTGTCGCCACCCGGACCCTCACTGACGTTGGCCTCGGGGCGGGCGGCGCGGCCCTGGGCGCGGCGCTCTCCAAAAACAATCCCGCCGCCATCGCCGGCGGCGCGGCGGGCGGCGTGGCCGTCAGCGAAGCCGCCAATTACCTGGTGTCACACGAGGCCGACAAGTCCTATCAGGCCGGTTACGACCAGGGCCGCAGCGATGCCGTCAAACAACAATACTGGCTCTACGTTTCCTTGCAGCAGGCCAGGGCAGGGGATGAAGGCCGGGTCCGGCTTTACGAAGTGCATCTGCCGCAGCAAGTCATCGACGGTGTGATTTTCCAGCCCACAACCCAATTCCTCAGAATCGAGGAATAAATCGAAAGGACCATAAACATGAAAAAACTGATCGTACTCACCGCCATCGCCCTGTCGCTGGCGTTCTCCGCCCGCGCGCAGTGGGTCGTCTTTGACCCGACCGTGAACATCGAACAGATATTGAGTGAAGCCGAGAACCTCGCCGAATACGCCATAATGATTGATAACGAGGTTGAGCAGATTCAAACGCTCGGCGACCAGTTGAGCGAGTTCAAGAATTACGAAAGTCTGTTCGGCAACCCATCCCAGGTGGCGCTCCCGATGGTGTCCGCCCTGGACTCCGATCTGCAGAACATCGAGCCGGGCCAGAACCTCGAAAATCTGGTCGCCAATGCCGACGGTAACTATGCGCTGACCTACAATGATTCAGGCATCTACGCCACCGTGGGCGCCAGCTTCCAGACGCCCGGTGGCCAGACCATTCAGCGGCCCGCCGACCAATACAAACCGTTTGCGGCGATAAACAACGCAGCGAACAACTACGTCACGGTCGCCGATAATGCGGGGCAACGGCGCGCCACCATCAAGGACCAGATCGCGCAGACCACTCAGCAACTCCAGGACGCGACCACGGATGCCGAAGTCCAGAAGTTGCATGGCGTTCTCACCAGTCTCAACTCCGATCTGGCCAGCACCGACGACGAAGTCAATCAAGCGGCGGCATCCGCCATGGTGCAGGACATCCAGAACCGCAACGACCAGCAAAAACAGGTTCAGGCATTGACCGAACAACAAAATGCCGCGTTCCAGGAGGCGGTCAGCAATTACACGGCAAAGTTTCAGTTGCTTGACGAGCCGACCGTCTTTCCCACCCCGTAACCTTTCAACGTTTCATTCATCATGGCCACGTTCGACAGCATCTTCCCGACGTTTCTCGCCAAGTGCTCTGACTTGCACACCCTGCTGTTGAGCGTGGCCTACGCCCTCTTGGTCACGGGCATCATCGTCACCGTCGCTCACGGATTCACCCACAAGGCGCTGTTGCGCTTGTTGTCGCGCCTGCTGCTGCTCACGTCGCTGCTCGTCTTCCTGCCCGCCTGGGGAAATCAAATCCAGCAGTTTGTTGCAGGACTCCATTCTCTCCGGCCTGGGCGTTGATCCGTCCAACGTCTATCAGCAGTTCAATCAACTCCTCATCATCAAACGCGACCCGGCCACGCAATCGTCCTGGTGGAACGTCATGTCACAGCTCCACAACTTCACCACCGACCTCATCATCACCGCCTTGCTCTGGTTGGTCGGCCAGATCGCTTCGTTGATGATGTTTTGGGGTTATATCTTCCAGAAAATCATTCTCAACATGGGCTACGCGCTGTCGCCGCTCCTGATCGGCTTCATGGCGATACCGGCCTTGAAGCACATCGGCAGCCGTTACCTCTTGAATCTCGTCGGCGTTTTGCTGTGGCCGTTGGGTTGGGCCGTCGCCGCACTCGTCACGCAGGGCATTCTCGATTTCATGAGCGATCCCTCGTTCCAATATCTTGACCCGACTTCCACCCTGCCCGACCTGCAAAAGACCATCGGCGTCGCCGCCGTGGGTTTCTGGATCATTTTCAGCACCGTCGCCGCGCCCGTCATCATCCAGCATGTCATCACCAGTGGCGCCCAGGCCGGCAGCCAGTTGCTCTCCGGCGGCGTCAGCAGCTTCATCCAGACCGCCGCCACCACGGCGGGCGCTGCCGCGTCCGTTGCCTCCGCCGGCATCCCCGTTTTAACCGCGGGCGCGGCGGGCATGGCGGCGCTGATGAGCACCATGTCCACCGCCGCCGGCATGGGCAGCGCCGGGGCCATCTTCATCGCCGGCTCGGGCCTGCCGCCACGCTCCGCTCGCGGCCGGCCCGGGGATGACATCACCGGTGACAAGGCTGTCCGTGAGCTTATCGCCAAATCCAAACCCAATTATTTCTGAAATATGGAAACGAAAACTATGCCGACGAATCCGTCCGGAATGGTGGCCGCCCGCAAGGGCTTTGATTTCACGCGTCTGCTGGTGCTCCGCGACCGGCTGCCGTGGTTCTGGTTTTTCTTCACCGTCACCGTGTTGTTGCTGTCGGCCATTGACCGTTACCACATCATTTCCCAGTTCAAGCAGCGCGAACGCGTCGTCATCATTGATCCCGCCGGAACGTATTACCTGAGTCCGCTGCTCCAGTTTCAGGAGGCCAAGGAGTTGCACGTCCAGCAGGCCGAACTGGCGACGCTGGCTTTCCTCGAACGCAACCCGAAGGATTTCGACAATCCCGACCTGATCCGGTTGTTGTTTCTCAAACCGGCGCTGGGCAAGGCGCAGGACGAACGCATCAGCGAGTCCGTTGAATTTCGCGCCAAGCAGCTTCATCAAAAGGTTGAGATTGGCCGCATTGACATCCTGGCCACGCGCGAAAACGAGGTGCTCGCCGCGGTCACCGGCCAGATCATCCGCAGCGGCATCTTTCAGGACCGGGCGTTCACCGAGGCGTTTCCGTTCACGCTCCGGTTGCGCCTGATCCGCAACCCCAACATGGCCTTGAACGGACGTTTCCCCACCGCCGTGGGCGACTTCAAATATGAAATCAATCGTTAGCCTGTTCCTGCTTACTGCGTCGGTTGCCTGGGCGCAACCATCCAAGGAAATTTTGAAAGATTTCCTGGATGAGAACGTATTAACCATTGTGCCGGTTGCGTCCAACCGCGTCACGACGATCAGTTTTCCAAGCGCCATTGCCGCGATCGACGGTGCGGGCGTCACTTTGGACGGAAAAACGCCGGGACAATTTCAATTAGCCCACACCAAAGGCTCGGCGTTTCTTTCCGTGCGCGCCCTTTTCCCCAAGGCGTCCGCCAATCTCAATATCCGCTGGAATGACCATACTTACGTCTTCTTATTGTTGGAAAGCAATGTCCCCGTCCTGTCGCTCAACCTGGAAGCGCCGCCCACGCCGCAGGAGGAAGGCGTGGGCCGCGCGCCCGAAGTCAGTCCGTTGAAACTGCTGGCGCTGCTCGACAAGGCCAGGGCGTTTCCGTTGCTCAAGGCCCAGCAGCCCGAAAGCGTCGCCGATGTCGGGTTCACCTCCTACGACGGCAAGCCGCTGGTCAGCGATTTCAATGATTATCAAATCCAGATTGAACAGGCGTTCCGGTTTAACGCCGACGACACGCTGGTCTTTCGCGCGGCCATCACCAACGAGGCTGACACACCCCTGATTTATCAACCGGACAGTTTTGCCATTCGCGCAGGCAATCGTCTCTATCCCCAATCCATCAGCGATGCGGACGGCTCCGTGCCGCCCCAGGGCCGGAGTATTGTTTATTTCGCCGTCACCGGCACGCCGGATGGCGAACGGAATGATCTTTCGTTGAAGAACCAGTTCACCGTGCTGGTGACTCGCATTTCACCACCTCCACCCGTTGTCATGGTCACCAATGCGCCCGTGCATCCCATTCGTCCACCGAAAGGCCAGCCATGAAACCGCGCGACTTTCTCAGTTTTTTCAAAACCAAAAGCGGCCGGCTGCTTACCTTCGCCTTACTGTTTGCCGGAGGATTGATTATTTTCAGCGTTTTTCGCAAGCATCACACGCCTGCCGAAGACGCCATCGCCGTCACGCCTCTGGCCACAAACAATGTTGGCAGCAAACCACAGGTGGTGCAGTCCGTGGTGCGGCCCCTGCAACCTTTCCATCCGCCGGCAGCCACGCCGACAACGGCAATTCCGTCCGCTTTCCCCAACGCATCGCCGCAACCGTTGCCGGTGGTGCCGCCGCGCCAGTCTGAAATGCTCACGCCCATCAGTCTGTTTGCCGATGGCACGGCGGGCGTTCCCCAACCCAAAAAGTTGAGCCCGGTGTATGCGCCGTTCGGACGGTTGATTCCATGCGAGACCGTCACCACGGTGGACTCGGCTTCCATCCAGACGCCCATCATCGGCCTGGTCACGGAAAATGTTTATTTCGGCGGCAAACTGATCATCCCGGCGGGCACCGAGGTTCACGGCCTGGCGCAGGCCGACCGGCAACGCGAGCGCATCGCCGGCAACACCAGTTGGACTTTCGTCTGGCAAAACGGTGAGGAAATGAAAATCAAGGCCATCGCCCTGGACCGCGAGTTTGACAACCGCACCAACCAGTCCGGCTGGGCCATCACCGACGGCAGTGCCGGGTTGCGCGGCCAACTCATCAAGTCCGACAACCTGGCCGACATCAAACTGTTTGCCGCCACCTTCCTTTCCGGTGCGGCCGGCGCCCTGACGGAAAAGCAGGAAACGGTTTTTGGTCCGATCAACAGTCCGAGTCTCAACAACGCGCCCTTCGTCGGCGCGCAGGCCGTGCTCCAAACCTATGCCCAACAAATTCTCGATTCGATCCAGAAGAACGGGTTCTACGTTCGCGTGCCCAGCGGCACACAGTTTTATCTCTACGCCCTCCAAACCATTGACCGCGCCGATGCCACGTTTGGCGGCGCGGGCCTGATTGAAGAAAAGGACGAACAACCCGCCACCACACCAAAACGATGAAACCATTCCATCTCATTCCACTGTTGTTTCTGACCGCGTGTTCGACCACCCCCAAGCTCACGTTGCAACCGCTGACACCGCCCCCGGCCGCGGATGATTCCACCATTCGTTATCCTGAAATTATCAATGCCTATCACGTCGGGCGTTACGTTGACCCGAACGACGGTTTGGTGATGCACGAGCAGCACGTCGTTTATCGCGTCGAAGAAAACACGCGCTGGAACTTCCGTCCAGGCGCCCTTTGCAGCCGTGCCACATCACCAATCCCCCGCGACGCGGCGTTCAGCCCGACACCCGTCAATGACGCGGTGCTGGCCGAAGTGAACGCTCAAAGGCTGGCCACAGCTCAATTCATGCTGGAGGCCAGAACCCTTTCGGCGGCGTTGGCCCAGTTTCAAACCGCGTTGCAACAGACCAAAACCAATTTGCAGGAAACAGCGGTGTTGCGCGCCACGGTCAACCTCATGCGGAAGCGGCTCGATGCCCTCGAAACCGCCCAGGAACAACCGCCAGCATCGTCCACGACCACGACCAATGAACCGCTGGATTCGTTGGGTCCGTAAGACACTTTGCCGGAAATCAATCCGGCAATTCAAAACATGACAAACAACCGAACCTCATTATGAGTACAACAAAAACCAAACCCGCGCCCGATGGCGCTCCGGGCGCAAGTGCGCCGCAAGACCCGCCCACCTACCGGACGAACCCCGAAGTGGAGGCCAAGATCGACGCCTACATCAAGGACAATCCCAAACATTGGGTTTACCTGCAAGGGATGCCCCGTGACCGGCTCGAACGCACCGTCGTTCTGAATGAAGTGCGCCAGCTCGACCGCCAGCAACGGATGCGTGAGGGCATGATGGAGCGCATCAACACCAACCCCAAACTGAAGCAGGCTTACGAAACGCTGGTGAAGGACGTGCCCGAAAACCAGCGCGAGGAAGTCATGAGCCAGATCGCGCGCCAGACGCAACGCGCCGTCTCACGCTCGCAAGGGCAGCGCCAAGCCCGGGGTGAAGCCGTCGGCGTATAAACATTAGGTTAAGTCTAACTAATGAAACTCGACCGCAACTTGAGTTTCGGTGGAATACTGGTATGGTATTCCACCGTTATTCAGATGTCTTCCGGGGTATTGCTGCAAAGGGCTGACACTCCTGGCCATTCCGCCAGGTGAGGTGTTTGTCATGCAGCGCAAAGCCAATTTAGTCGGGCAAAATGTGGCCAAGTTTCGGTATCAGCGGAATTGGACACAGGAAGAACTGGTCACCAAACTTCAATTGTTGGGCTGCTACATGACCCGCGATATTCTTGCCAACATCGAGACCCAACGCCGGATCGTGACCGACATCCAGGTCCGCTTCTTCGCCGAGGTCTTTGCCGTGGCCGAGGGGGACTTGTATCCGCCGAAACGTCAGGCCAACCAGACCATGTGGCTCGTGGACCAATTGTCCGACCGCCAGCGGCGCAGCCGCCCGGCCGCCAATGGGCCGCCATCGGGTGGCAGTCAGTGAGTCCGAAGGCGCTTTATGGCGGGACGAAGGCATGATTCGAGCCTTGACGACCAGCTTGACCTTTTTGCTAATCAAAGGCCGGCGTATGAAACCATTGACCCAATACGGACGAATGGCCGAGAAACACTGGCGCGAATATTGCCCGAAATTGGTGCGCGAACTGGAGGCGAAGGGACAGTTGCACCAGATGCTGCTGGAGGCCGAGGAGAAGACGAAGGACGAAATGATCGAACTGACGCAACAGTTCGGAAAACAGGGGCTGACGCCGCAGCAGGCGCACGACCGGGCCTGGGAAATGGTGCGGGAGAACTACATCCTGCTGCCAGCCGAGACTTAACATTCGGCCACCACGCGGACGGCAGCGATTCGCCCAGGAATCTCAACAATTACCGCATCACCGATGCCGACCGGCTGGGTGAGGGCGGTCTCAAACAGAAGTTCCAGCAAAATTTCAGGGCCATCCAGATTCTTCGCGTGCTGGAAGCCGGGACGCGACCTGCCACTCAGGATGAGAAAGCCGCCTTGGTCAAATATGTTGGCTGGGGTGCCATGCCCCAGGTATTTGACGACGCCAATTCCGCTTGGGCGAAGGAACAGGAGGCGTTGCAGCGAGAGCTTACGAACAAAGAATACGAACAGGCCCGCGCCACCACCCTCAACGCCCATTACACCGCGCCGGTCGTCATCCAGGCCATGTATCAGGCCGTGCAGCGGTTCGGTTTCCAGGGCGGCGATATTTTGGAACCGGCCTGCGGCATCGGCCATTTCATCGGTCTCATGCCGGAGGAGATGCTGCGGCGTTCATCCATCACCGGCATTGAAATTGATCCGCTGACGGCGCGCATCGCCAAGTCGTTGTATCCCGATGCCGACATCCGTGAGCAGCCGTTTGAAAAATCAAAACTCGCGGACGAATCTTTTGATCTCGCCGTCTCCAATGTGCCGTTCGGCGATTACACCGTTCACGACCCGCGTTGGAACGAACACAAATTTCCCATCCACGATTATTTCTTTGCCGCCACGCTGGACAAGGTGCGTCCGGGCGGGCTGCTCATGTTCGTCACGTCGCGCCACACGCTGGACAAACTCGATTCAACCTTGCGTGGAATGCTTTCCGAGAAAGCCGGGTTCCTTGGTGCCATCCGGCTGCCCAACACGGCGTTCAAGAAAAATGCCGGCACCGAGGTGACCACCGACATCGTGATGCTCCGCAAACTGCGCCCCGGTGAACCGCCGCGCGGCCCGGCGTGGAAAGCAACGGTGGATTTTACCAGCGACCGTCAGGAAAAGTTTTCCATCAACGAATACTTCGCCGCCCATCCCGAAATGATGCTCGGCCAGATGCGGCTCGCACGAGGGATGTATCGGGACGGCGAACCGGTGCTGGCGCCGGACGACCGGGACCTGGGCGAGGCGCTGGCACAGGCGGTTGCCCGGCTGCCGCAAAACATTTACGAAACCCAAGCCGAATCAGCCGCTGAAAAAACTTTCGATCCGGCGATTCCCGCGCCGGATTACATCAAACCCAACGCCTATTGCATCCACGAGGATGGACGGCTCTGCATTCACGAAGACGGCGTTCTCCGGCCACTGGATGATATGCCGATGGAAACCCGCTCGCGGATTCGGCGGCTGATTGAAGTGCGGGACGCGGTGCGGGATTGTATGCGCTCGCAACTCGACGGCAGCGGCGAGCAACCGGTTGTCGAGGCGCGTGAACAGTTAAACTTCGCCTACGACCGTTTTGTTTCCCGTTTCGGCCCCATCAACGCCCCGGTCAATCAACGGGCGTTTCATGGCGACCCGGATTTGCCGCTGTTGCTCTCGCTGGAACAATACGACGACGAAACCAGCATGGCAGTCAAAGCCGCTATTTTTCGCGAGCGCACCATCCACCACAAACAACCCATTCAATCGGTTGAATCACCCAAGGAAGCGTTGCTGGTTTCTCTGAATGAAAAGGGCAGGGTGGACTTGGAGCACATGGCTTTCTTGTTGGCCCGTCCGGCAGAGGACTTTCTCCCGGATTTGCGGGGAATGATTTTTCTGAACCCGCAGAGCAAACAATGGGAAACCGAAGACCAGTATCTCTCCGGCAATGTCCGCGAAAAATTGGTTGCAGCGGACACGGCCAGTGTTTCCGATGTCCGCTTCCATGAAAATGTCGAGGCGTTGAAATCGGTGCAGCCGCAGGATTTACCCGCCACCGAGATTGACGTGCGCCTTGGCGCATCCTGGCTGCCGCCGTCGGACGTGCAGGATTTCGTCCACGGATTGCTCGGCGTTCCGTCGGGTGTTGAAGTCGGCCACATCCACGCCCTCGGTTCGTGGCATGTCACCGCCAATTGGGAGGCGAAAGGGGCGACCGCGAACACAACCGATTGGGGAACCAACCGTTATACCGCGTTGGACCTCATCGAGGAAACGCTGAACCTCAAAACCCCCACCGTTTATGATTACGTGGACAAAAAGCCCGTCGTCAACGCGCAGGCCACTGAAGCCGCACGCGAAAAACAGGAGCGCATCAAGGAACGGTTCAAGGAATGGATCTGGTCGGATGATTCAAGGAGGGAGCGGCTTTGCCGCCTTTACAATGACACGTTCAATCACAGCCGAGTCCGCACCTTCAACGGCGAACATCTGACCTTGCCGGGAGCCAGTGCGGCCGTTCAACTTCACAATCATCAGAAGTCGGGCGTTTGGCGCGTATTGCAAACGCCCAATACGCTGCTCGGCCATGTCGTCGGCGCGGGCAAGACCTACACGATGGTTGCTTCGGCGATGGAATTGAAGCGGCTGGGACTGGCGCGCAAACCGATGTTCGCCGTCCCCAATCACATGCTCGGCCAGTTTTCGACCGAACTGCTCATGCTGTATCCGGGCGCAAACATCCTTGTCGCGGGCAAGGAGGATTTCGAGGCGCAGAACCGCAGGAAAGCTTTTCAGCCGCATCGCCACCGGCAATTGGGATGCCGTCATTGTCACGCACTCCGGCTTCGAGCGCATTCCGTTGTCACATGAGACCCAGGTTCGATTCTTCAAGGAGCAATTGGACGAACTGGAGGTGATCCAACGCCAGCACGCCGACAGTTCCAATCGCAGGCTCGTCAAGGAACTTGAGAAAGCCAAAAAACGGCTCGAAGCCCGGTTGGAAGCCCTGGCTGCCGACCACAAGAAGGACAATACGCTGACTTTCGAGGAACTCGGCGTGGACCGCCTGTTCGTGGACGAGGCGCACTACTTCAAAAATCTTTTCTACGTTTCAAAAATGACCCGCATCGCTGGTCTGCCGCAGACGGCGAGCGAACGCGCCTTCGATATGTATCTGAAAGTGCGTCATGTTCAATCTGTGAACGGCGGTGGGGGCGTGGTCTTTGCCACTGGCACACCCATCGCCAACAGCATGGCCGAAATGTTCACCATGCAGCGTTACCTGCAACCGGACGACTTGAAGAAGCACAACCTGCATCACTTCGACGGTTGGGCGGCCACCTTCGGCGAGCCGGTGACGGCGATGGAGCTTTCGCCGGATGGCGCGGGCTACCGGCTGAACACGCGCTTCGCCCGGTTCATCAATGTGCCCGAACTGATGCAGATTTTCCGGCAAACAGCGGATGTGCAGACCGCGCAGATGCTCAATTTGCCGCGCCCAAAGCTGGAAGGTGAAAAGCCCGCCATCCGCAATGCGCCGGCATCGGCTGAACTGAAAGAATTCGTCGAGGGACTCGCCAGGCGCGCCGAGGCGTTGAAACGCGGGCGCATTGATCCCCGCGAGGATAACATGCTCAAAATCACTACCGAAGGCCGCAAGGCCGCGCTGGATCTGCGATTGATGAAACCCGGCCTGCCGGACGACCCGCAGAGCAAGGTCAATCTGGCGGTGGAAAACATTCATCGCATTTGGGAGACCACCAAAGACGACCGTTTGGCGCAGCTTGTCTTTTGCGATTTGTCCACGCCGCAAGACCGTGGCTTTTCCGTTTATCGTGACATGGCCGACAAATTGAAAAGCCTTGGGCATCCCGGAAGGGGAAATCGCCTTCATTCAGGATTACGACGCCGACAACGCGAAACTGGCGCTATTCCGTTCCGTCCGCGCGGGCAAAGTCCGCGTCCTGTTTGGCAGCACACAGAAAATGGGTTCGGGCACGAACGTCCAAGAGCGGTTGGTTGCCTTGCATCATCTGGACGCTCCGTGGCGGCCGGCTGATGTGGAGCAGCGCGAGGGACGAATTCTGCGGCAGGGCAACAAGAATTCCAGCGTGCAGATTTATCGCTACGTCACCGAAGGCTCGTTCGATGCCTATATGTGGCAGACGCTGGAGACGAAGGCCAAGTTCATCGCCCAGGTGATGACCGGCGACATGACCGTGCGCCGGCTTGAAGACATGGATTCCGCCGCGTTGACCTATGCCGAGGTCAAAGCCATCGCTTCCGGCAATCCGCTTGTCATCGAAAAGGCCAAGGTGGATGCCGAGTTGATCCGGCTCACCCGGCTGCGCTCCGCCCATGCCGAGGAGCAGTATCGCATCCGCAGCAGTCTGCGCCATTCGCACGAGGAGGTGGAGACCTGGACGGAACGGCTGGCGAATTTGCGGCGAGGATTTGACCGTGCGTCAGGACACTTCCGGCGACAAGTTCCGCATCGAACTGGACAAGCAGGTTCTGGACAATCGTGGCATCGCCGGGGAATTGATGTTGCGGCGGGCGGAGAAAACCAAACATCGTTTCGGCGAGGACATTCGCATCGGACGGTTCGCAGGTTTTGATTTATTCATCCGTTCCGGCTTCAACAACAGCGCCGAACTCGTCTTGCGCGGCCAGAACAGTTACAGCACCCGCGTCACCGACACGGCGCTGGGCACCATCCGTTCGCTCGAATCCGTGGTGCAGGGTTTTGAGGAACGCGCCACGCGGCTGGAAGCCGACATCCGCGATTCACGAAAGCGCGCGGTCGAACTGGAGGCCAAGGTTGGCGCACCCTTCGAGAAGGAGGACCGGTATCATCACCTGGTCAAACGTCAGTCGGAAATTGAGGAACAGCTTGACCTCACCAAGAATCAGGCACCCAACCAGCTTGAGGCTGTGGCTGACAACGAGAACGACGAGAAAAACTCACAACAGCAAAACCAGACAAAATCAAACCGGCAAACCCGAAAAACTGCGGTGTGTGTATGAATGAGAAATCCACGCTTTTTCTGCCGCGTCTGCCTGCCCGCCTCAATGTGGATCAAGCTGCGGAAATTCTTGGCTTCTTGCCACATGAACTCAGCCGTGCTGTTAAAAACGGGTCTGCTTAAACCTTTGGGAAAACCTGCCCCCAATGGTCACAAGTTTTTTTCGGCCGCGGAAATGTTAGCCCTGTCAGAGAACCGGGAATGGCTCGACAAAGCCACCCGTGCCGTTGCGAAGTGTTGGAAAGACAGAAATCTCAACTCCAACCAATCAGAATAAATTCAACTATCACGGTCCCGGGAACTATTGATCGACCCGAGGTATAAAAAATGTGTGTAAGCGCGTTCCGACGATCCTACAACAGTGGCGAAATCGATTGTCATCTTTGCGGACGGGAATGGTTGACCACCCAAAGTACGTAGCCGTTGCAATCCGGCTGTGCTTCACATTGCACCCGCCGTCCGGTTCTGGGAGTTTTGCTTCTATGATGCTGCGCCCGGAGAATTGCTTTGCGAAGAATAAGGTGAGCTCTTGGATTTGGGGATGCCTCCAAAGATTTCGTAGCCGCTGTTGCTCACGATCATATGGCTCCCGTCGGCAAAAGTTTTACGACGGCGTCGCGTGCCAGTTTTTGGGTGGGTGGTTTTCATCGCTGCCGCCGTCCTGTGTATCAACTCCCGAAGTGCCACCAGTCTTGCCGGTAGCATTTCCGCCAGTTGATCCGTGCTGTAAGTCAGCCAGCCCAATCTGCATCGCTCATGATTTATTTCCTTTCCAGCTTGCGGCGCGCAGCCACTGCTGCTTCACTCCGACTTTAATCTTGAGAGGGAAAAGACAAATATGCTCGTCAAATGCAATTGTAACAACTGCTCCGCCCATCTCGAATTTGAGTCTGTAGATGCGGGGAGCGTCATTGTCTGCCCCACGTGCGGTATCGAGACAATGCTTTACGTCCCAGGAAGTGCTTCCAGCCAGCCGCTGCGTAATCTTCAACTGATGAAGATCAACAAATTTAAGGTCGGACTAATCGCCGTCGGCATCGCCATGTTCATGGGTATTGTGGCGTTGCTCATCATCAACTGGAACAATATTATCCCTCCACTTTCCAAGGTTTTTGGTGGGACAATGGTCGCAGTATTCATGGCAATTCTTGCGTTGTTGGTTCTCATTTGGGCACTTCTTTGGATAATTTTCCCTGTTTTTGTCTATTACCAGTTGAATGAACTAATTAAATTGCAGCGCCAAATCGAACGCAACACGCGTCGCTGAATCGGCGCCATTACTGCTTTTTTTGGCGGTGATCGCCCGCGATTGGAAATATTAATTTCTTTATTTCCTTGAAACACAACGCCATTCTGAGCCAATGGAATTTCGACTTTTTTGTCCTTCTTGTGGCCAAAAGTTGAAGGCGGAGGAAGAGGACGTCGGACGCCGGGTCGATTGCCCGCATTGCGGCGTGGAATTCAACGTGCCGCATCCCGAATTGGCGACCAAACCACCCAGCCTCCCCGTAGAGACTCCTCGCGATTCTGCCATTGCTCCCCCAAATGATGAAGGAGATTTGTCCTGCCCTGTTTGCTGGCTGCGTTTTGATACCGGTGACGTCATGCACATTGCCGTGCATGATTCGCTCCGTGGCGATCCGCTTTTGGGGGAGGATGCACAGCAACGTTTTCTGGCGACGCGTTTCAACAATGCTGGACAGGCAATTGATGCCATGGGGTTGCCTTCGTCTGAGGTCGCATGTCCACACTGCCGACGGAAACTCCCGCCGAGCTTTCTTAGTATGCCTCATCACATTATTTCTCTAGTCGGCGATCAAAGTGCAGGGAAGTCATACTTTCTCAGCGTGTTGACAAAAGTGCTGCCCGCCACGCTCTACCGAGATTTTGGCGTTACATTTCAGGACAGTGATCCGACTGGAAATGCCCCGGTGAATGATATGCGCAAGGCGTTGTTCGGTGCCCAGACCCCCGCACAGGCAAAACTTGCAAAGACTGTCTTTGAGGGCGCGATGTATGAACGCTTGCCGCGCCAAGGAAGAATGGTTGCCCTCCCGCGTCCCTTTGTTTACACGCTTGCATCGGAGGATAAAACCCAAGAGCAGTGCGCGCTGATTTTTTACGACAACGCTGGCGAACACTTTCAACCCGGCGTCAACATCGTAGAACAGCCTGGTGCGCAACATGTCGCCAGTGCCGCCGGTATTATTTATCTGTTTGATCCGTTCAACAGCCCGGAATTTCGACGCTCAATTCGTGAAACCAAAGATCCGCAGCTTGAAAAACCTGTCGTGGATCAGCAGGACATCATCCTTGCCGAAATGCGGGCGCGCATTCAAATGATTCGCAATCTACGTTCTGGCGAGACCATTAATACACCGGTTGCCTTTGTCGTTGGCAAAAGCGACGTTTGGCTTCAATTGCTGAATGGAGCCCCCCTCCGCGAGCCGTTGCGGGATGGAAAACTCGACAAAACTGCATTGGAGGAAAACTCAAACGCTGTTCGCCAACTGGTGCATCGGTTATGTCCCGCCGTCGTAGCAAATGCAGAAGCCTTGAGCACAAACGTCATGTTCTTCGCCACCAGTGCTTTTGGCCATACGCCAATAAAAATTGGCCCAGGAGAATATGTTCCTGACCCGGCCAGATTGCAGCCCATGCATGTCGAAGTCCCGCTGCTCTGGATTCTTTCACAGGTTTGCCCTTCACTCATTGCGGTCAGCGATGAGGCCGGCTTACAAACGACTTTCGAGAAAACTGAGCGGGGTTAGCTATGCCACAGCAACTCATCTATACCAGTGCCCAACGGGGCCTAGTTGCTGGGCGGTCAGGGCACTGCACCGTTGCGCGAAGCGCCGCAATGCGTGAAGCACTCATGCTCCAGTTGGAAAAGCTGAGTTATTATCAGCATCTCTCGCTGAGCGGCGGACAAGAACGACAGATTTATTCCTGCCGTGTGTTGGATATTCGTGGTTCTCGTTTTCATGTATTGAGCCGGATTCAGGATGCCGGCTTGGATTTCACCAACCGCACCAATTTTTTGGCGCACCACCTTGTTTTTACTCCGGAAGAAATTCGGCAATTTTCGTCGCCACCGATCATTCTTCGCAGTTGGTCAGGCTGGGTAAAAACGTGGAACCAAGAGCCGCAGATGCTTGAAAATGAGGACTGGTCAGGCCTCGCTAACATTTCCGGTGTGGTGTCGGTTCCGGCAACGACTTGGCAACAGGTGACGGGTGATGCCGTCAATGGCTACGGTTTGCTTGACTCGCGGTCGGGCATCGCGTTTCGGGTGGACAACCTTTCGGAAGATCAGATTCTCGCATTGTTCGCTGAAAGTTTGGAATTGCTGGAACTTCGCGATCCACGCCGAGATTTTCGTGTGACGTCCTGGCAATACACTTTCACGACGTCCATGCAGGAGCAGGACAATCCAGCAGACTTTCGCTGGCGTTGTCTTCATTCTGATAATCCGGTCTCGAATCGCTCCGCCGGGCCGGATTGCCGTCAGCTCTCCGAGGTTCGTGCCCAACGGGTCACGAACGAAGAGAAGATCTTCGCACAATCCGGCAGACAACCGCCACGTTTTGTGACTCAACCCCAAAACGTCCGCGTCACCGAAGGGGAACCGGCACGATTTCGTGCGATGGCGGAGGGCGTCCCTTCGCCCAGTTATCAGTGGTATTCATTGGACCAAGCCGGTAATGGCCAGATCATCGCCAATGGCACCGTTGCGGAGCTTGTGCTGCCGAATCCGCCATTTGGCGTTTCGCGCTACGTTGTTCGCGCCAGCAACTCACAGGGAGAAGTCACGAGCGAAGTTGCCAAATTGGAGTCTGAAAAAAAGCTCCGGATTTCGCAACCCCAGCAAGATGAGTTAAAACGCGTTGTGCCGAAAACAACTACCCCATCGTATGTGAGGTCGGCGGATGACATTGAAAAGCAGCGCCGACGAATCGAAGCTGATAAGGCTCAGGAACAATTTCACAAAAAGCTTCGGCGGAACAAAATCTTGGCGATTTGTGGAGTGGTTGGCGGGTTGGTTATTATGGGAATCGTGCTTGGCATTTATTTATCGAAGCATCACAAACCAAGGTCGATCAGTGCCATAACCGGTTCGTCCAATGTAATCACAGCTTCCAATATCATGGCCAGCGTTCCAACTCCGAACGACGCGGCAACATCTAACCCGCCGACTCGCTCACCCAAAACAATGGAAGTCCAGAAAGCAAACCTGGCTCCAGAAACCAATACAGATCATACGAGCATATTGCCGCCGCCCTCTGATTTCGGCTTGCAGGATGGCTGGACCAGCGTTGCCATCGGTAAAGTCTCGAATCCAAATGCTGAATTCGTGTCACCGCGCTTCGATCTTACCGGAAGCGCAGATGGTTTTTCTGCCCAAGGTGATAATTTATTGTTCGTGTATAAGGCGAACATGACAAATGAAGTGGATGCTACGTTGATCCTGAACCAACCGATTCTTGCCGGTAATGTGTGTGGCGTAATGGCGCGGGAATCGGAAAAGACGAACGCTGCTTTTCTATTCATTGGCTACTCCCCATCAAAGATTATCGAATATCGTAGAGACGGTAAGGGTCGATTTAATTCAACAACAAAGGAAATTTTAAAAGACTACCAGGTCAAGCAGTTACATTTTCGCATCAAGGTAGATGGTAAAAACATAGTTTCCCAGTTCACTTTTGATCCAATAAATTGGCAAACGGGTAGTCTGTCGAATCTCGTGTCGAAAAACGGTCTAATGATGGCCGGCATGGCAATCTCTTCTGGAAGTTTGTCGAGCAAAGTCGTAGCAAAATTCGGTGCCGTATCAGGGAACTGAAACCGCTAATTTGCCAACCATGAAACTGCGAACGCAATATGACTCACCTCGAAACTGAACGACTTATCCGCAAGATGGCTGAACTGCTCCAAAAGGGCGGTAACACAGATTTAGCGCCAAAACTCGCCGGGGATTATGCTGCTGCATGTCATGCTGCAAATCTCCGTCTTCAACAATGCGAAGGCATGATCAAGGCTGGCGACCGGCACCAAGCCATCCAACTGGCCGAGACCGCGCCCAACCTTCTGGATTTGATCACCGTTTTGGAGTTTCGCAATGCCGACGATTGGCGTTCGTTCTGCCAGCAAAATTCCCTGCCAGTGGCCGAACGGATTGACGCCCGTTCTGTTCATGAATTGAATGAGTGCTACGCCCTTGGGATCACGACAGACCATCCCCTTTACGCTGCGTATCGAAAAGCCGTTCTGAATCGCAATGATGAAGAGGCGTTGAAAGCCCTGCAAAGCATCACACGGTTAAATCCGACTGATGGCAACGCCGCGTCGGAATTGTCCCGATTGGACGCCAAGGTTCTCACTTCGAGAATAACCAACCTCGGAGGTTTGATCACTGGCGGAGATACCGGAACTGTGGTCGCCGCTATCGAGGCCATTGAGGCCTTCGGATTCAAGAACCATCCCGATGGCGAGGTTTGGTGCAAAGCGGAAATCATCCGGTGCGGCTATTTGATTGGGGAAGCCGCCAAGTTGAAAGCCGCGTCACAATGGCAGGAAGTTTTGGCAAAACTCGACTTCGTTCACCGCCTGCAAAAAGAATTTAAGCTTGAATTGCCAAGCGCGGTCTTGAACCAGATGGAGGATCTCCAAACTTGGGCTCGGGGTGAGCAAGAGAAGGATCGCAAAGAACGCGAATTTCAGGCGTTGCTCGCCGAACTGCATTTCCGCGTTCACCAGAGCGAAGAAAAAGACACCTCGGCTCGTTACGTCAAACTGCCCGAATTGCGTCATGATTCCGAGGCGTTGCACAAAGTGTGGCGCTCGCTCACGGATTTTACCCGCCCCATTCCCGAGGCGGCCACAGCCGCATTTCGCAAACGCTCCGCGTTGCTTGATGCTGAGATTGCCCGGCGAACCGCCATTCGTCTTCGCACGATTCTCGTCAGCAGTGCCGTTGCCTTGATTGTGGGTGCTGTGATTGTTTGGTTCGTTCTGGGGCAGATGAAGGCCGGAGAGTTCGTTAAGCAATTACAGGCAGCCGTCGCTCAACACCAAGCCCGTGCCGCCGAACAGTTGATTGATAGACTTCACACGAGCGAAAAGAAATTATTGAGCGTAGGTAGCGTCAATGCCGCTCTCGCAAATGCTGAATCATTTGTGACCGAACAGCACGCCTTGCTCGCCAATTTCGAGACGTCATTCGCAAAGCTCCCGACTAAATTAAGTGGGGACCCGGAAGCGTCTCAAATTAATGCCATCGCTGACCAGTTGACGCAAACTCGTGCAGCATTGAATGCGCTTGCCCCAGACTTAAAAACCGAGAATGAGCCGCGCGTCCAAGCCTTCGAACAACAATGGCAGCAATACCTTTCGGAGGGCGGCGTGGTGGTTAACGGGATTTTGGATCAATGGATCGGAAGTGCAGAACAACAATGCGACAAACTTGATTATCGCACTCCGATTGAAACGGCAGCGACCCAAATCTCGACGCTCTCTGGCGTCATCCAGAAAATCAATGATTGTGAAGTGGGTTTTAAGGGCCATGTGAATCTTCGCAGCGATTTGATTCAACGTTCCACAGCCGTTCGCACAACGTTTGCCGCCTATAATGGCGAATTAAGAAAAATAAACGACGGCATGGAAGCGTTAAAAAAAGCCGCCACATTTGCTGAATATTCTTCGGCCATCAGCCTTATTGCATCTTCAGAGTTTTCAAGTGCCCCTGCGGTAGTTGACGCATCCTCGGTTCAATCGCTTGGTGCTAGTGAGGAGGCTGCGCTTCGTTCGTTGCTGAATGCCACCAACGCGGCCAAATGGGCCTTCATCAATAAGAAAAAAACTGTATCTTTCATTCCCGAAATCGCTATGCCCGTCGAACGCGAATACTTTCAGCGGCTCAACACTGATCCGGCGGTGAACGCCAATCATCAGCATTATCGGCTTTGGCTTGATGCTGATAACACCAAAAGCGTGGACTGGATCACGGCTGGTATTATGGACACGTCCGAAGGCTGGAAGAAAATCCCAGCTTGGACAACCTCCGCAAACGCCGCCAGCGCCATCTTCGATGACCACGAGTATGGCAATTTTGGCGGACAGCTAAAATTGTCGCCAACCCAGCCTGTTTACCGCCTTGAAACAATCTCCGAACCGGATGGCACGGCCGCGTTTGGCTCGGTCGGGCTTGGTAGTGTTTACACGTCGGGATCAAGTTACGGCGGATCATTGCTGGATGTTCTCGATGCCATTAAAGATTCGCGTGATGGCTCACCGGTATTCCGGGCACAACTTTTTTGCAGTTTGGTTGAAATCATGGAATTTCAGCCCGACGCTTGGGGGCTTTCCTTTTGCCCGGCTGCCCGCGCTGACTCCAAAACAATTCAATCCATCGCCGGAGGAACTATCAGCAGTGGGGATTGGCTTGTTCCTGCGAAAATCGCCGCATGGGCTGCGAAACTGGACCAATTCTTCACTTCCGAGAAATCAGTGTCCTATGCCAAGCAGGCTGCTGCCAATTTGGCGCTTGCTCAGGCGGCAGCCAAAGACGGCCTCCATTACATTGGCTTTGTAGGTCTGGATGGAAAGCCAATCCTGACAGGAGACGCACCCGCAGAAATGTGGGGGTATAACCCAGCCAGCAAGCAGCCAGTTCGATACGTCAGTTCGGCGATGCCTTTGTCTCCACTGTTTGCTCTGCCAGTTTCGACCGCAGATTACTTGACCAAAGTGGGAGTCAGCTTGGATGCGCCTTCATACGCGAATGCGCTACCACCGCTGTTTCGCGCAACCAAAAGACCATGAGCAACAACCCTCCCATTTCGCAAGTGGCCCTGTCCGATGACAGTAATGCGACATTTTTAATTCGTTGGCGCGGTAGGCAGGAAGGACCATACACGGCAGCCGTAATCGAAGCGAAACTCGCTGCAAATCAAATTGGGTTGTTGCATGAAATTTTCCACAACGGCCAGTGGGTTACCTTGCGTGAATTCTTTGCCGAGCGGGAGGCCGTAATTCGGTCTGAAAATCAAGCTAGAGAGGAAGAAAATCGGAGGGCTCGTGAAGAGGCTGAACGACAAACACGGGAAAGGGAAGAGCGGCGGCAAGCAGAACTTCTCTCGGAAGAAAGGAGAAAAAACGACCTTTTGCAGGCCAGCATGGCAGAACGCCAGCGCAGCGAATCGCCTAGTCACAATCAGCCGATTGTTCTCAAACCACATAGGGCCGGAACGATTCTGGCCTTGGGAATCATCGGCTTGATTATTTGTGGACCGCTCTGTATCGCCGCGTGGTTGATGGGTGACAGCGATATCCGAGAGATGGATGCAGGTATAATGGATAAAAGCGGGCGATCCACGACAAGCACCGGTCGTGCTCTGGGCGTTCTCGGGTCAATTCTTTGGATCATAGTGATAGTTTACTTCATCATTTTTTAACAACTATTTATGGCACAATTCCCAACAACCACGAAGGCAGACAGCTACAAAGGCAGCAATCCAGAACTGCTCGCCTGGTCGCAAGGCGACATCGAAAACCGGCTCGGTTTCAAGGGCGGTCGTTACACAAGTGTCAACCATGCCCTTGCATTCCTTATCGGCGCTTTGGCAACTGGAATTCTTTACGTGCTGATGCTTTTCGTATTTAGCAATCTCCCAATTGTCTCGCATGTCGCCACCATTTACATGCGCCCGACCAATCAGTTTGCAGTTATACCAGCAACGTTCTTCTTCTTCGGTGGCATGGCTGTTCTTTTTTTGAAAGGGAAGAAACTTAATTTTCAAAGGCGGGCATTGTTGCTGGCCGCCGTACCAGCTGATCCAGAATTTACCCTGACTGAAACAACGGCTGCCACTGTTTTGGCACGCATTCACGCGCTGGTTGACCAGCCGCGCCATTTCATTTTGCTTAACCGCATTGATCGGGCATTGTCCAATTTCAAAAACATCGGCCAAGTTGGCGATGTCTCTGCCATCCTGCGTGCACAGGCGGAAAATGATGAAGACCAAGTGGCATCAAGCTACACCGTCGTCAACGGCCTCGTTTGGGCTATCCCGGTGCTGGGTTTCATCGGCACGGTTTTGGGTTTGAGCCTGGCTATTGGTAGATTCACCGCCACTCTCCAGGCGGCGGGCGATCTTACGCTGATCCGTGCTTCGCTCCAAGGCGTCACCGGTGGCCTCGCTACGGCTTTTGAATCAACATTGGTAGCGCTCACTTTCACCCTTTTGTTGCAACTGGCTATTACCTTCCAGCAGAAGCGTGAAATGACATTTCTCGACGAGTGCAATGATTACTGCCACTCCCATATCGTCGCCAAACTGCGTCTGGCCACCCGACAACAACCGATTTCTGCCGCAACTGCACCCGAAACTAAATCATGAGCAGTCGGCTCAGAAGCCTCGATTCGAAGATCAGTTTCTTCGCGTTCGCTGACATCATTACCGCCGTCAGCGGGGTTCTCATTTTCGTCGCTTTGTTGCTCGCAACGGATCTTGGCGTCCCAACTGACAGCCGTTCAAAATCTGAGAATCCTGAAATTGAACAGCAACTCCAAGAAGCACTCGCAATGCAAGTTGATGTGGACGCGCAAAATCAGCGCTTGCAGGAATTGCTCACGACTGCTGAAACCGCGCCAGATCCAGACAAACTACAGGCCGACATCAAAAGACTTCGTTCACAACTTGCCGAGGAGCAGAAGCAGCAGGGGGCTCTCAATGACCAGATGGCTGAGAGCCAAGACGCCATCGCGAAGCACGATGCAGTTCTCGGCTTAACTGATTTGAAGGCCAAGGTTGTACGGGAGGCGCAGGAGGCAAAATCAATTGCCAGTCAGGATGCCAAAGTTCGCGAGGAAATGGCGGCTCTTGATCAACACGTTGCCGGCGTCCAGTCGAAACTATTGATACTGCATCAGCGTGAGGGAAAGCTTTGGCTTATCCCAGACAAGGGATCCACGACGAAGGAGCCAATTCTTGCGACTGTCAGCGCCAGTGGTGTAAAACTGGAGCGATTTGACCGCCCGGATCAAACCAAAGATTTTAGTAAGTCGTCTGTTCGTTCCGAGTTCGATTCTTATCTGGATGGGGTGAAACCGGTTGATCAATACATCGTTTTTCTGGTGAGACCGTCGGGCGTCGGGTTGTTTGACGACCTCGTGAAATCGGCACGAGATAAAAACATCGAGGTCGGATTCGACGCACTGGAGGAAAACAAAGACATCTATTATTCCACGCCACCCGTAATTGACGAGACCGTGCCGGCGCTACCCGGAATGGCACGATACGTTCCTGGTAGTGGAGGTTATTCCGATCCCAGAGGTGGTGCCGGTGATGTCACGGGTGCCAATGGCGGGCAGCGCGGCTTGCATGAAGGTGCTAACGGTTCAGGAACTGATGCAAATAACAGCGGTGGAAATCAGTCTCAATCCACACAAGGACAAAACGGGAACGGCGCGCGAAACGGAACGAATCCACAAGGAGGGGCGGCAAATACCGGTCAGTCGGGAAATGGCGGGCAAACATCAGGTTCACAGCCGGGCGGTGGTTCTGGCACTGGCACTGGAACTGGAGCAGGTGCAGGCACTGGGGCAGGTAATGGCAAAGGCAATGGAACCTCAAACAACGCCACCACGTATAATGCAGGCAATGGCGGCGAACAGGGCAGTTCAGCAGCTACGCCAGCAGAGGCTAAGAAAGCTCCACCCACAACTTCAAGCAAACACACGACGCCACCACCACCGGTCGCCAAGAGTTGGTGGCAGCGGTTCTTGGACTGGATAGGGTATAAGTCATGAACCTTCGTCGAAAAATGCCGCCTGACAGTCTGTATCTGTTGCTCGATACATTGTGCAACGCATTTGGGGGCATTATTCTGTTGGCGGTGCTGGTCGTATTGCTCACCAGCAAAGAAAAGACTCAAAGCTCAAAAGCGGCCGATTCGCAAGAAATGCTGCAACGCCGGCTTGCAATTGCCCAGACAGACCTCCAAAAATCGCAGCAACTGGCCGCCTCGCTTCAAGCGAAGGCCAACGATGAACGCTTGAAACAACAAGTGGAACTCCTTTCAACCCGTAAAGCCCTGCAAGAAGCGATAAGACAATCCCGAGAAACTGTTGCTCAATACAGCAAGGATCTTGATACAGCCAGTGCCGTTGACCCGTCGGAACGCTTAAAATTTCTCAATGCGCAACTTGCAGCAGCCGAAGCCCATAAGCTGGAAGCCAGGAACAGCCTGGCGGCTGCGGATGAAAATACCAAACGCCTAAAACAACGACTGGCAGATCTGGAGCGACAGGTGACGACAAAGCTCGACGAGTTGCAACGGCCACTTCGCCTGCCGAAGGAACACGAAACTGGAAAACGAGTCATTTATGTCATTGTCAAATACGGCCATATTTATTTATGTCGGAACTATGACCTCAGCCGTAACGAAACAGATATTGATTGGACTACCACGCTCACCGGCGAAACAGCGGAGCCAAGGCGAGGTCAAGGAATTGATCCAACGGGTAGCACCGCTGGACTGATTAATTTTTTCAAGAACATGTCTGACGATTCCGTTTATGTTGCTTTTTGCGTTTATGACGACTCGTTTCCTGCATTCATCCGCGCAAAACAGTTAGCCTCCGATTGTGGGTTGGCCTATGGATGGGAACCATTCCAAATATCGGATGGACCTGTGTCATTCGGTGCCGTTGGACACACGCCAAAACCACAATGACGAAGAAGGGGAGAGGTTTTAGCCTCACTAACGAGCGCGGCTCTGAAAACAAGCGTGATATAAAACATCTTAACGCTGTTACAGTTCTTGGTTAAACTAGTGTAATGTCTCAGAAAAGACTTTACTAACATAGCGAGCCTGTGCCATTCTCCGGGATGGCGAGACCTAAACTACCGTTGGAACTGACGGCCGAGCAAAGCCGCGAACTACAGCGGCTCATCCAAGCTCCGGCGACTCCTCAGAAAATCGTCCGGCGTGCCCGGATTGTGTCGTTGGCCGCGCAAGGACGAGACAATGACGAGATTGCCGCCGCGTTGGACACCAGCACGGTAACGGCGGGACTCTGGCGACAGCGGTTTATTGATTTGGGGCTGGCCGGATTAGCGGAAGCCCCCCGCCCGGGACGGCCCGCCATACTGGATGAGGAAAAGGCCCGCCGGGTGTTGAGCGAAGTGGTGCAACCGCCGAAAAACTCCGGTCGCTGGTCGTGCCGGCGCATGGCCCGGCATGTGGGCCTTTCCAAGGACGCGGTGCAACGCTTGTGGGCCGCCAACGACCTCAAACCGCATCGCACGCGCACGTTCAAACTCTCCAACGATCCCCAATTCGAGCTAAAGTTCTGGGATGTCATCGGACTCTACTTGGATCCGCCCGTGCGGTCGGTGGTGCTGTGCTGCGATGAGAAAAGCCAATGCCAGGCGTTGGAGCGCACACAACCGGGACTGCCCCTTAAACAAGGGGAGATTTGCACCCGCACCCACGACTATTACCGGCACGGCACGATTACGCTCTTTGCCGCGCTTAATTATCTCAACGGAAAAATCCTGGCCGAACGGGCTTCCCGGCATCGGCATCAAGAGTGGCTGAGGTTTCTGAGAACGATTGAGGCCCAGACGCCGGCCGGAGTGGACATCCATGTGATCCTGGACAACTACGCCACGCACAAACATCCCAAAGTGAAAGCTTGGCTCAAAGGGCATCCCCGCTTCCATCTGCACTTCACCCCGACCTCGGCGTCCTGGCTGAATCTGGTGGAGCGATTCTTTCGGGATTTGAGTCAGGACGTCGTGCTGCCGGGCAGTTTTACCAGTGTGGACCAATTGACCAAAACGATTTGGGATTACCTGGCGGAGCGAAATCTCCGGCCCACGCGCTATGAGTGGAAGGCGGACGGGAAAGTCATTCTGGAGAAAATTCAGCGGGCCCGCGCCGCATTGGAACGACAACCGTCAATTACATAAGACATTAATGCGACACTACACTAGCTGCATGAAATCAATCCTGCTCAGCCTTTTTTTAGCCGTCTCAATGCCACGCTGCTGACATCCAGGTTTATTTTTCTCCCAAAGGCGGATGCACTGAAGCCGTCGTTGCCAATCTCGATAAAGCCACCAACACCATTTTGGTTCAGGCGTATTCATTCAACAGCGCCCCCATTGCCAAAGCTCTTGTAGATGCAAAAAAGCGTGGTGTGAAAGTGCTGGTGATTCTCGACAAATCGCAACGCACAGAGAAATATTCGTCAGCCGATTTTATTCAACATGCCGGCATCCCCACCTTCATTGATGCCAAGCACGCCATCGCACACAACAAAATCATGGTGATTGATGGCAAAACGGTTTTGACTGGTTCGTTTAATTTCACGAAGGCAGCCGAGGAAAACAATGCGGAGAATTTGCTGGTGATTCAGGACGCTGCCTTGGCAACAAAATACACGGCTAACTGGCAGGCGCACTTGAAACATTCTAAGGAATACGCGGGCAAGCCGAATTGATATGCCTTTTCATGAAATAGCATCACGCTCCACGTTGCACCGTGCGCGTGAAATGGAAGTTGAATTATGAGTCGCCGGGCACGGTGTCAATTCTAGTCGCCTGCCGAATAGATTCCGGGGTCATGGTGAGAGTTCATGGCTTTGGTCAGAAATGCAACCTCCAGCAAAAGCTCCAGCAAAATGATACTGGAAAATTGTGGAATGATAGTGGACGTCTAGTGAACGAATACTGACAAATTTTTCTTGAAACGCAAAAAGCCTTTGCTATGCTTGGTCTTACTGGATTCCTCGTAACGTTCAACGAGTTACGTGGCAGATAACGGAGACTAGGTTCTGTTCGATTCCGACCTCCGCCTCCAATTCCAACTGCGTGTGCAGTAGCGGTTTAGGAGTCGCAGGGTCCGCAACGGACACCAAAACGGACACCGATTTTCCAATCCGTAGGAAACCAGCATAGTCCGGCATAATCCGCCTCCTATCTGCTACCTCATCGGATTCGGCCTCAGTTATTCTCGCGGTTGCGTGAAAATTATGAAAACACGTTACCGTCTAATCTGCCGTAGAAACCGTGGTGGTGCCTACTACTGTGTTGACACACAAACCGGCAAACGCACCAGCCTGGGCACTTCCGATGAAGACGATGCCCAACAAATCATCCAGGCCAAAAATAACTCGGTTCGCCAGCCTGTGTTAAACCTGCAAATTGCCAAAGCGTATCTGGCCGGTTCTGATAACGGAATTAAAACGCGCACCTGGCAGCAGGCCATTGAAGCCCTGACCAACACTAAGAAGGATGCCAACCAAGTCCGCTGGAAGACTGCCGCTAAAGACAAAGCCTTTGCCATACTTCTGCCGCGAATCATCATTGAAACGTCGGGCGAATTGTTGTTGAAAGTGCTTCAAACGGGTACGGTGTCCACGAATGTTTTTCTGCGGCGGTTGCACAACTTCTGCGTGGACATGAACTGGCTGCCCTGGCCGCTGATTCCCAAACGCCAATGGCCTGCGGTCGAATACAAAGAGAAACGCGCCATCACTGTGGCCGAACATCTGGCCATTATAGGCCGCGAGAAGAATCCCGAACGCAAGGCGTTCTACAAACTGGCCTGGTATCTTGGTGCGTCTCAGTCTGACCTAGCCTTTCTCAATGCCGAGGACACGGATTGGGAACGCAACGTCATCAGTTATGAGCGCATGAAAACCGGCACCGTGGCCATCATGCGGTTGGACGAGGAGATGAAGGAAATCCTGCGCGACCTGCCCAGTGAAGGCCCCCTGTTCCCCTTTCTGCGAACCGTGCGGGCGGCTGACCGTGCCACGGAGTTTAAGCAACGTTGCGACGGGCTTGGCATCAAGGGTGTCTCACTGCACAGCTATCGCTACGCCTGGGCGGAACGCGCCAAGACCGCAGGCTATCCTGAACGGTATGCCCAAGTGAATCTGGGCCACAGCCCGGCATTGGCGCGCGCTTATTCCCGAAACGCTCCGGTGGAAATGCCGGCCTTGAGCGAATACGAACGGCAACAGAAGGCCATTGTTGGCAGCGTAACCAGTGAACCAGCGGCGCAGGCCGTTAACCCATAGGAGGGCATCATGCAACCCTGGCAGATTAAAACACTCGAAATGGAGCAGACTGCGTTGAAGCACCTCGATGGAGTCCTTGCCGGATACGAACTGGTCATTCCCATCGGCATTATCTATTTGCTCATCATATTGGGAGTTTGCCTGATTTTATTGTTGCGTTGCGGACAACGAAAATGGCGGGTTCGCCCCGTCATTTTCATCCAGATGCCGGGGCCGCCACCCCGGCAGGCGGATACGTTCGGCCCATTTCCGCCGCATTATACAACCCATTGCGATTGCAATGATGATTGGGATTGATGGAGATCGCGCGGCACGATTCATAGAAGCGGTTCCCACAGTGAAGACTGTTACCGTATGGAGGAAACCTGACCCAGAGGAAGCGTTTCTCTCAGATCGTGACC
>CAWCRR010000001.1:0-38186 GCA_963797825.1 uncultured Verrucomicrobiae bacterium | reverse complement strand
CATCAGTTGATCCGGCCGCCGCAAGGCCGTAAGTTCGGTTAAATTTAAAAATGAACTCACGAGCCAACATCCCGGCGCCAATGCCCGCCTCGGAACGTTTTCCCGTTCGTCCTTTTGGTTCTTTCCCAACTGCGGGCATGGAAGGAAATTTGTTGACTTAAATACGACTATATTGCACGTATAATAACGTGCGGATTTCAAAAAAGACCGACTACGCCTTGCGCGCGCTCTTTACCTTGGTGGACCACTTTGGGGGCGCTCCTATCCCCATCAGGGAACTGGCGCGGCGGAATGACGTGCCGAAAAGGTTCCTCGAGCAAATCATGCTCGATCTGAAAGCCCAGGGATGGGTCAGGAGCGAGGCGGGAATCCGGGGCGGTTATGTGCTGGCCCGGAAACCAGAGAAGATCACAATGGGTGAAGTCGTCCGGTATTTCGACGGCATTTTAGCTCCGATTGGCTGTGTTTCTGTCACGGGATACCAGCGCTGTTCCCAGGAGCCAGTCTGCAAATTCCGGCGCATATTCCTGGATGCTAGAAATTATGTGGCCGGCGCCATGGATCGCGCAACCCTGGCAGATGTGGCCAAGTCCGCCCCCGTGACTAAACGCGAGGTTTCCGCCGGTTTTATCGGCGGGGAAGGTATCTAAAAATATTTTTAAAAAAATTGTTGACGCGGGAAAAAGCTGGGGCATAATAACGACTAAACGAGTCGTTATTTGTTGTCGAACGCAAGGCAAGAAATGGGCAGGCATTCAGGGAAGAAACTGAAGAAAGCGAAAAATACATGAGACTGAAATCTTTATTATTGACGGCAGTAGTCAGCGCGCAATTCGGAATGGCGGCTTTTGCGCAGGAAACCAACTCATCGAGCGCGGACATTGCGGCATGGAAACAAGAAGTGCAGGCATTGGAGCAAAAGGTGGCCGCGCTCCAACAACAAGTCGCAGCGCAGAGCAGCCCCACGCAGAGCCAACAGCCGGCGCAAGTCCAGGACCTGGACCAACGGCTCCGGGTGGTCGAACGCCAGCGTGAACTGGATCAACAGGCGGCGGCGGATGCGGCCAAATCGCAGCCCAAAATTATGTTGGGCGCGAATGGGTTCAGCCTGAGTTCAGCCAATTCCAATTTTGTTGCGTCGTTGCACGGATTGCTGCAGGCCGACAGCCGGAACTTTTTTAACGATGGTGGCGGCACGGCGGGAAAGAACACCTTTCTGCTGCGGCGGGCGCGGCCAATTTTCACGGGGACGGTGTTTCATGATTTCGATTTTAATTTCACGCCGGATTTTGGCGGTACCACGGTGCAGATTGTGGATGCGTATATGAACTATCGTTACAGCCCGGAATTGCAGTTGGAGGCGGGGAAGTTCAAGCCGCCGGTGGGGTTGGAGGCGTTGCAGGCGGAGCAGTTCACTCTATTCAATGAACGTTCGCTGGCGACTGATCTGGTGCCGTACCGCGACATTGGCGCTGAATTGCACGGCGATTTATTCGGCGGCGGGGCCAGTTATGCCGCCGGCATTTTCAACGGTGTGCCGGATTACACAAGCGCGACGGTGAACCAGGCTCCCGACGATAACCGGGCCTTTGAAGGCCGGCTGTTTTTTCAGCCCTGGAAAACCTCGGATGTGGATTTTCTCCAGGGGTTGGGTTTTGGCGTGGGCGGCAGTTACGAAGTGGACCGTCACACGGCTGCCGATCTGACGAGTGGTTACAAGACCGACGGCCAGCAGAGCTTTTATACTTATGCTCCTGGCGTCGTCGCCAACGGAACCCACTGGCGGCTTTCCCCGCAGGGATATTATTATTACGGGCCGTTGAGTGTGATGGGTGAATACGCGATTTCCGACCAGGTGGTGACCAAGACGACCGCGCCGGCCGCGTCCGCCGATATCCACAGCAGCGCGTGGGAAGTTTCGGCAGGATGGGTGTTGACCGGCGAGGATGCCTCCTATAATGGAGTGACGCCGCGGCATTCATTTGACCCGCGCAATGGCCATTGGGGCGCATGGCAAATCGTCGCGCGCTACGCGGATTTATACATTGATCACAATGCTTTTCCGACCTTTGCCACGGCCGGTTCCGCATCGGAGGCGAAGGCATGGGGGGCGGGCATCAACTGGTATTTGAACCGTGATATTCGCGTAAACGCCAGTTTCTCCCGCACCACCTTCATCGGCGGGGGCGGCACAGCGGGACAGGGCCCGATCACCGCGCAACCGGAAAATGTGTTCTTTACACGCATGGAACTGGCATTTTAACTGCTAAGCCGTTAACCCGCACTTTATGAATTATTTTTCAAAATTTTTGATAGTCGCGCTTCTGTTCGTGCTGGCGGACGTGGCCAATGCGGTACAAATCACTTTGCTTAACGTCTCATACGACCCGACGCGTGAGTTATACCAGGAATACAACGCCGCCTTTGCAAAATATTGGAAAGCCAGGACGGGCGATGACGTCACCATCAACCAATCGCACGGCGGCTCGGGAAACAGGCGCAATCGGTCATCAACGGGCTCGAGGCGGATGTGGTGACACTGGCTTTGTCTTATGACATTGATTCGATTTCGCAGCAGGCGAAATTGCTGCCGGCCAATTGGCAAACCCGTTTGCCGGACAACAGCACGCCTTATACTTCGACGATCGTGTTTCTCGTCCGCAAAGGAAATCCCAAAGGCATCACCAACTGGGACGATTTGATCAAGCCCGGTGTCAGCGTGGTGGTGGCGAACCCCAAGACTTCGGGCGGCGCCCGCTGGGCGTATCTCGGCGCCTATGCCTACGCGTTGGAAACCTACGGCCATGATGACGCCAGGGCCAGGGATTTCATCACGAAACTCTATAAAAATGTCCCGGTCCTGGATTCGGGCGCGCGCAGTTCGACCATCACTTTTGCCCAGCGTGGCATCGGAGACGTGTTGCTCGCCTGGGAGAATGAGGCGCATCTGGCCCAAAAGGAGTTCGCTTCGGACGAATTTGAGATCATCACGCCGCCCATCAGCATCCTGGCCGAGCCGCCGGTCGCGTGGGTGGACAAAAATACCAAACGCCATGGCACAACAAAAGTTGCCCAGGCTTATCTCGAATACTTGTACTCGGATGAAGCGCAGGACATCGAAGCGCGAAATTTTTATCGTCCGCGCAATCCCGTCGTCGCCGCAAAATACGCCGCGAATTTTCCGCAATTAAAACTGGTCACCGTGGATGCCGAATTTGGCGGCTGGGCCAAGGCCCAACAGGAGCATTTTGCCGACGGGGGGGTGTTTGACCAAATTTATCAACCGCAATAATATGCCGACCAGACAACTTGGCGCCGGAAAAGTCCGAGTCTTGCCGGGGTTTAAATTTACCCTCGGCTACACGCTGCTTTATTTAGGCCTCATCGTGATCATTCCGCTGGCGGCGACGTTTGCAAAAAGCACGGAGCTTTCCTGGGCGCAGTTCGCCCACACAATCTTTTCCCCGCAGGCGATGGCGGCCTATCGCTTGAGCTTTGGCGCTTCGTTCTGTGCCGCGCTCGTCAATGCGGTGTTTGGTTTGATTGTGGCCTGGGTCATGGTGCGATATGATTTTTTTGGGAAACGCGTCGTAGATGCGCTGGTGGACCTGCCGTTTGCGCTGCCAACGGCGGTCGCGGGAATCACGCTGGCGACACTTTACGCGCCGAACGGCTGGATCGGCCATCTGCTGGCGCCACTGGGCATCAAAGTCGCATACACCCAGCTCGGCATTTTTGTGGCGCTTACCTTCATCGGCCTGCCGTTCGTCGTGCGAACGGTCCAGCCGGTGCTGGCCGACCTGGACCCGGAAATCGAAGAAGCCGCTGCGAGCCTGGGCGCGAACCGCTGGCAGACGTTTTGCCGCGTCCTCCTGCCGACGATCAGCCCGGCGCTGTTGACTGGCTTTGCCCTCGCGTTTGCGCGCGCGCTCGGCGAGTACGGCTCGGTCGTCTTCATTTCGAGCAATATCCCGATGAAGACGCAAATCGTGCCGCTTCTCATCATGAGCGAATTGGATTCATTTCAATATGCCAGGGCGACCGCGCTGGCCGTGGTGATGCTCGTGGTTTCCTTTGCCCTGCTTCTTGCCATCAACTTATTGCAATGGTGGAGCAATCGCTATAACGCCACCTCGCTCTCATAAATATTACAATACTAAGAACCGACCCCTTTTGATGATCGACGACCAAAAAATCAACGCGCCGCATCGCATGACGGAATCGCCGTTCATGCGGGGGTTGCTCATCCTTATCGCGCTGGCTTTCATAGGGCTATTTTTGGTCATCCCCCTCATTTCAGTCTTTGCCGAGGCATTTCGGCAGGGGGCCGGGTATTATTTTCACACCTTGCGGGATCCATTCACGATTGACGCCATTGAATTGACACTGCTGGCGGCCGTGATTTCCGTGCCGCTCAATTGTGTCTTCGGCGTTTGCGCGGCCTGGGCCATCGCCAAGTTCGATTTTCCGGGGAAAAGCATCCTGCTCACGTTGATCGATCTGCCCTTTTCGATTTCCCCCGTGATTTCCGGCCTGATCTATGTCCTCGTTTTCGGGGCGCAAGGATGGTTCGGTCCGTGGCTTATCGAACATAATATCCGGATTATTTTTGCCGTGCCGGGGATTGTGCTGGCGACAATGTTTGTGACTTTTCCCTTTGTGGCGCGCGAATTGATTCCGCTCATGCAGGCGCAGGGCCGCACCGAGGAGGAAGCGGCGCGCGTGCTCGGCGCCAGCGGCTGGCAAACTTTTTGGCGCGTGACCTTGCCCAATATCAAATGGGGGCTACTGTACGGGGTGATCTTGTGCAATGCGCGGGCAATGGGCGAATTCGGCGCGGTCTCGGTGGTGAGCGGCCATATCCAGGGGAAGACCGACACCATCCCGTTGCACGTGCAGATTTTATATGAGGGAAACGATTTCACGGGCGCCTTTGCGGTGGCGTCGCTGCTGACGTTCCTGGCTCTCATCACGCTCGTTTTAAAATCGTGGATCGAATATAAACATGCCGGCGTGCGCGGCATCCTTTCCGCGCGCATCGTAAAGCCTGAATAAGCGCATGAGCGTTGAAGTCAAAAATGTCAGCAAAAAGTTCGGCAACTTTGTCGCGCTCGAAAATGTGAACCTCAAGGTCGAGTCGGGCGAACTGGTGGCGCTGCTCGGCCCGTCCGGTTCGGGCAAGACGACCCTCTTGCGCGTCATCGCCGGCCTCGAGTTTCCCGATCTTGCCGGTTCGCAGGTCCTGTTTTACGGCGAGGACGTCACGAAAATTCCCGCCAGCCAGCGCAAGGCCGGCTTTGCCTTCCAGCATTACGCGTTGTTCCGCCATCTGAGCGTTTTCGAGAACATCGCCTTCGGCTTGCGCGTGCGCCCAAAGGAAACCCGTCCGCCGGAGGCCAAAATCCGCGAGCGCGTGGGCGAGCTTTTGAAATTGATCCAACTCGACCCATTCGGCAAACGGTTTCCGGCCCAACTGTCCGGCGGCCAGCGCCAGCGCGTGGCCCTGGCCCGCGCCCTGGCCGTTGAACCCAAAGTTCTCCTGCTCGATGAACCTTTCGGCGCGCTCGACGCCAAAGTCCGCAAGGAATTGCGGCGCTGGCTGCGCAAGTTGCACCAGGAAATCCACATCACCACGCTTTTTGTGACCCATGACCAGGAGGAAGCGCTCGAGGTCGCCGACCGCGTGGCCATTTTGCGCGATGGCAGGATCGAGCAGATCGGCACGCCCGAGGAAATCTACGATAATCCCGCCTCGCCCTTCGTTTATGATTTTCTCGGCAACGTGAATCTGTTCAGCGGCCGGGTCCACGAGGGCGAGGTCGAGATCGGCGAATCGAAGTTCCGCGTCCCGGAAACCGCCGGAGAAACCGAATCGGACGCCGTTGCGTTCGTCCGTCCGCATGACATCCGCATCACCCGCCAGCCGAACGGACACAATACTTTTCCCGCGCGTGTGGTGCATTTCAATGCCGCCGGACCGCTGGCGAACCTGGACCTGGAACGGCTGGACGGCCGCGGTCCCTTTTCCGCTCAATTGAGCAAGGAAGAATTCCAGCAATTGCAGCCCAAGGTCGGCGAGAACGTTTTTGTGGAATTAAAGAACGTAAAAATCTTCTCGGAAGATTTTTCGATTTGATGCCTTGTCAGATCGCAAAATCGGTGTATTCCGGACGGGCGGCTTCGGAGGGGGGATTCAACATCCCGGCGGCAACGGTCGCATTGGTGCCCTGCTCAATCAAAATAAACGCTCCCGTGAGGCGGTTGGTCTTGTAGCCGTCAAACACCAGCGGCGTGGCGGTCTTAAACCGAATGACGCCGATGTCGTTCATGCCCAGTTCGCCCGGATTGGGTTCCGCCTCAAACGTGGTCATATCAATGCGGCTTTCCAGCGAAGTGACGATGGCCTGCACCGTCCGGGTGGTGTGCTTCAGAAAATATTTTTTCCCGGCCGACACCGGACGTGAATGCATCCAGCAAACGCGCGCAGTGAATTCAGCGCTGTGACCCGGAAAACCTTCCAGGCCCACGATCATATCGCCCCGGCTGATGTCGATGTCGTGCTCCAGGCAAATCGTCAGCGACTGCGGGCAAAATGCCTCATGCAAAGAACCATCGTAGGTCCAGATATCCTTGATCCTGGTTTTCAAACCGGTGGGCAATATCACCACTTCCTGCCCGCGCCGGACAATACCCCCGGCAAGTTGCCCGCTCAACCCGCGAAAATCATGCAGCTTGGGATCGCGCGGATTATTCGGGCGATTGACCCATTGCACGGGAAACCGCAAGGCAGACAGGTTCCAATCGCTGGCAATATGCACCGTTTCCAAGTGCGCCAGCAGCGTCGGACCGGGATACCACGGAGTGTGTTTGGACATCTCGACGACGTTGTCGCCGTTGAGCGCGCTGACGGGAATGAATTTCACATCGCGGAACACGTCGAGCTTGGGAATGAAATCTTCGATCTCATTGCGGATTTCCGCAAAACGCTCTTCGCTCCAGTCCATCAGGTCCATTTTATTGACGGCGATGACCAGGTGTGGAATGCCCAACAGTGAAGCCAGGTAAATATGGCGTCGGGTCTGCTCGATGACCCCCTGCCGCGCATCGACGAGGACGACGGACATGTTTGCGGTGGAAGCGCCGGTCACCATGTTGCGCGTGTATTGCACGTGGCCGGGCGTATCGGCCACGATGAATTTGCGTTTGGGCGTGGCGAAAAACCGGTAAGCGACGTCGATGGTGATGCCCTGCTCACGTTCGGCGCGGAGGCCGTCGGTAAGGTTGGCCAGGTTGATCTGCCCGCCGCCGGTGATGTCCGCGCTCCGCTCCAGGGCCTCGATCTGGTCTTCCATCAACGACTTGGAATCGTAGAGTAAACGGCCGATCAACGTGGACTTGCCGTCATCGACACTACCGCAGGTGTTGAAGCGCAAAATTTCAACCGGATGTTGGGTGTGTGGCATGATCTTAAGGGGCGTATTTTGCGAGGGCTTTTTTTAAGGCGGCGCTCGTTGTGAAAATCGGCGAGGCAACCTTCGCCTTCACTTTGGCGGTGCCTTCCTCGTCACCATCCACAAAAATGAAGGGTGTTTCGCGAAAATCTTTGGCGTTGCGCAACGCGCGCGCGCATTCGCGGCTGTGCACCGCTTTTTGGGCGATGTCCAGGACGACGAGATCGGGAGCAAACGCTTTCAAATTTTTGCACCCACGGGAGCCTTCCTCATATTCCATCTCGACCTGCCAGCCATCGGAGGTCAATTCAGCCGCGCGCGCCGTCGCGCCGGCCTTCTCCCAATGAAACAAGAAAATTTTGCCTTTGGATTTGGCCATAAATTATTCCGGTGGAGAAATTAGCGGGATCATATCGCGTTTATTACGCCGGTAAATCCGAAAATCCCCCCGATCGGTTGTGATCAACGCATACCTGGGGAACAGTTCGCTCATCCGAATCAAACAAAGATCGGCAAAATCAGGCTTTTGATCCGTGTATTGTCTTTGCAGGCCTTGCAATTGTTGCAGGTGTTCGTTGCAATCGAAGGCGAGGCTGATAAAGCCTTCATTCAACATTTCAAAAACCGATGAACTTGTGCCCAAATGAAATGCGGTCTCTGAAAGAACCGATTCACAAGTCAGAAAAGGTTCACTCCATTGTCGCGCAATATTCCCAGCCCATTCATGGTAATGATCTTGACGGCTGATGAAGGCAACCAGAAATCCCGTATCGGCAATACCCTTCATGGCTTGGTGGAATAGCCCTTGCGTTTAGATAAGTCCGCCGGGAGGCCGCGAATGCTTCCCGCCAGACGCATAAAAGGTTTTTCTGTTTTCGCCAATTTCGCCCTTTCCAACTGATCGCGCACGATTTGGCTTTGGGACAGACCGGTCCGGGAAGCCGTTTCCTCAAGCCACGAAGACAGCTCCTTATCCAGACGAATTGTCAGTGTCTGACTCATTTGCCAAAAATGTAATCGCGGGGGAGAAGAGGGTCAAATCAAAAATATCCCGCCTTCTTGCGGTCTTCCATCGCCGCTTCACTCGCTTTGTCATCCGCCCGCGAACCGCGCTCGGTCACTCGCGCGGCGGCGATCTCGGCAATGATGTCGTCCACCGAATCCGCCGGCGATTCTACCAGGCCGGTGCTGATGATGTCGCCGATGGTCCTGACGCGCACCACCAATTCCTGCACCTTCTCCTTTGGCTTCGGTGGCAACAGATCCGTGACCGGCAGCCATTGGCCGCCGCGCCGGACGCACTGTCGTTTGTGGCTGAAATAAATCATTGGAACTTCAAGTTTTTCCCTTTTGATGTATTCCCAAACGTCCACCTCCGTCCAATTCAAAATTGGATATGCGCGGATATTTTCTCCGGGATTCACACGGCCATTGTAGAGATTCCAAATTTCCGGCCGCTGGTTTTTTGGGTCCCATTGGCCGAAACTGTCGCGAAAACTGAAAAAACGTTCCTTGGCGCGCGACTTTTCCTCATCACGCCGCGTGCCCCCGATCAGACAATCAAAATGAAATTCCTCGATGGCGGCCAGCAACGTCGGAGTCTGGAGCTGGTTGCGGCTGATTTCGCCTGGACGCGGGATGGCAATGCCGCTGGCAATCGCGTCCTCGACTTTCCGGACGATGAGCCTGGCGCCCAATTCTTTTGCGCGCCGGTCGCGGAACTCATTGAGTTCGGGAAAATGATGGCCAGTGTCCACGTTCAGCAAGGGCATCGGAAAATCCGAGGGGCGGAACGCTTTTTCTGCGAGTCGCAAAAGGCAGATGGAATCCTTGCCGCCGGAGAACAATATGGCCGGGCGCTCGAATTCGGCGGCGACTTCACGCATGGCATGAATCGCTTCCGTCTCGAGAAACTGCAAATGATCTAAATGATACGAGCTCATCTCTAGGGCATGGGCTCTGGGGTCTGGGTTCTGGGAGTTTTCATCGGTCAGTCAGTGAGCGGATCAGGCCGCTCACGAGCTTGCCCGATTGAACGCAATGATTCTGTAAATTTGTTTGTTCCGTCACAGATATAAATTTATTGTCGAGCAATACATAGGTCATCGAGCGGACTTCGCCGCACGACCTGCGGGCTATGTTATACGCTTGGCGTTTTTCCGCAATGTGAACGCTTTCCCAACCTTCGGCGATATTGTTCATCACCGAAACCGCCGCCCGCTGAAGCTGGTCACGCAATCCAAAATCCCTCGCCAACGGCTCGCGCCGGCACACCGAATAAACCGCATCGGTCAATTGCCGCGCGGATTTCCAGGCTTCCGAGTTTTCAAAAGGTTCACCCATTTTAGAACATGATTCGAATTGCAACCCCAGAGCCTAGATGCCAGACCCCAGAGCCTTGTTCCCCCATTCCGCATGCAGGCCGCATTCACGCTTGTCATCGGCCTTGGCCGGGTCGAAATAATCCCATTCATTCGGCAAATTTTGCTGCTTCAAATAATTTTCCATGTCCGCGTCGCTCCAATAAAAGACCGGACTGACTTTCAACGCGCCAACATTTTCGTCGAAGGCTACGATGTCCATTTGCGCCCGGTTCTGGTTCTGCGATTTCCGCAACGCCAGAAGCCAGACCGTTGGCGCCAATTCCTTCATCCCGCGCTGGAATGGCTCCAGCTTCATCAATGCGCTGAATTCCTTCAATGCTTTTTCATTGTCGGTGGATGGAATTTCGCCATAGATCGCGTCGCGATGCGCCGCGGAGATTGTCGGCAAATAGGGTTTCAGGTTCAGTTTGAGCATCTTTTTCAACTGTTCCGCGTGCTGGTACGTCGCGGGACGGTTATAGCCGTGGTCAACCCAAAGCACCGGGATGTCAGGTTGCACTTGCGTGCAGAGATGCAGGATCACCGCTTCGTGGGGGCGAAAGTTGGTGGAGACGACGGCATGGCCGTTGGCGCGGGCGATGGCCCACTTTACGATTTCGAGCGGAGATTTATCGCGCAATTCAGCGTTGGCCTTGGAAATTTCAGCGGAGATCATTTTTAACAAGTTTATATCCTAGATATGCCGGCAAATTTTCGTCGCACCACTTCCGATATTCCGCCATCGTCTCAAAAGCTCTCCAGTCCGCATCGTCCAATACTGGTTTGTGCATCCGGCAAAACCCATACTTGATGCGTAGAGCCAGCGGACGCGCCATTTGACGGCGGCACTGTTCGCGAAATTCCTGCCATGACTCGTCTTCAGCGTTCATCTTTAACAATCTTTAATTTGCCACGGCAGATTCCTTCAAAAAAACGCGATCACACCAATCGCCGAAGCGTTCACCGCTTTTCCGTTCTTTGGCATAGCGCGCCAGCACCGGGCGCAATTCGTTTTCGATCTCCGGGTCTTTGACGACGTCTTTCCAGATGCGATTCAGCCGCGTGCCGGGGGCATTGCCTCCCAGCCACACCTGGTAACGCCCCGGCGCTTTGCCGACAAACGCGATTTCGGCCATGTAAGGCCGCGAGCATCCATTCGGGCAGCCGGTCGAGCGGATGATGATTTCCTCGCCGGCCAGGCCGGTTTCCGCGCAGAGCTTTTCGATCCGGTCGATCAGCCCGGGCAACATCCGTTCGCTTTCCGCCAGCGCCAGCCCGCACGTCGGCAACGCGGGACATGCCATGGAAGCCGCGTGTAAAACGCTGGCCTGGTTGTCGGTCTTGATTCCATGAGTCGCCAGCAAACTGGTCACGGCAGTTTTCTCGTGATGATCCGCATTGGCGAGGATCACGTTCTGGTTCGTCGTCAACCGGAATTCCAGGCCCGGAAATTTCTCCGCCACCTCGCGCAAGGCCGTCTTTAATCTGTGGCCATCGACATCTTTGACGCGGCCCGTCTCGACGAAGATCGTCAAAAACCATTTGCCATACGCGTCCTGGTGCCAGCCGAGCAGGTCCGCCGTGGTGGTGAATTTGTAGTCCCGCGCCGGCGCCAATTTGAAGCCCGCGCGCTTTTCAATTTCCGCGCGCGCCCAATCCGCGCCCCGCTCTTCGATGACATATTTCAAACGCGCGTGCTTGCGATTGGTGCGGTCGCCGAAATCGCGGTGGATCGTCAGAACGGCCTTCGCCACGTCCACCATTTTTTCACGCGGCAAAAATCCAATCACGTCGGCCAGGCGCGGAAAGGTCTGCTCATTGCCATGGCTGCGCCCCATGCCGCCGCCCACAACAACATTGTAACCCACCAGGTTTTCATTCTCGACGATCGCAATGAACCCGATGTCATTCGTGAAAAGATCGACGTCATTCACCGGCGGAATCGCGAAAGCGACCTTGAATTTCCTCGGCAGATAAGTCTTGCCGTATAGCGGATCGACAAAACTTTTATTCTCGTCGCTGTCCAGATTTAAAGGCACACCGTCGATCCAGATCGAATGATACGCCTTCGTTTGCGGGGCAAGCGCCTGCGCGATTTTATTGCAATCGGCATAGACCTCGTCGCGTGCCTTCGTGAAGGCGGGTGTGGGTGGCGCCAGGACATTGCGGTTTACGTCACCGCAAGCGGCCAGCGTCGAGAGCAGCGATTCATTGATGCCTTGGATGACGGCCCGCAGGTTATTTTTGAGGATGCCGTGGAACTGGATCGTCTGCCGGGTGGTGATCCGCAGCGTATTATAGCCATAATCCGTCGCCAGCGTGTCGAACATCTTCCATTGGTTGGCGGTCATCACTCCGCCGGGAATGCGGCTGCGCACCATCATGATATATTTCTTTTCCGTCTTGCGCAGGTCCCGGTCGTCCTGCTGGTAACAACCGTGAAATTTGAGAAATTCGTAGTCGTCCTGCGAAAAATGGTCCGCGCCCGCGTCGGCGAGCGACGCGGCAATGGTGCCGGCCAACGTCGGGATGGCCGATTTTATTTCTTCGTTATGTGTCAGCTTGGGAGCCTCATTGCTCATAAGGAATTGTTAAGATAACTTAAAATGCCCCTCTATTCAAGAACGGTTTCATTCCCGGTCACGTGGCCGGGACGAATTTTTGCAAAAAAACCGTCGCGCCAAACAGCATCAGAAAAATCACACTCAACGCCCGGGGACATTGCGGGGCCACGGCGAGCCAATCCACAAAAACGATGCCGGCGAGCAGTCCCGAAACCACCTGGCCAATATTGACCGCGCCGCCCTGAAAAATGGTCCGGACACAACGCGCCACCCAGAGGATCGGCACGAGCGCCAAAAGCATTGCCTGGCCCCAGGCATCTCCCACGTTCATCGTGGCAGCGAGCAGGACCGGCGCCGCCAGGAAAATCAGCGGCCAATACGGCACCGGCCCGCGAAAACTTTCCCGCCGGGCCACATAGCTCAAGCCCACGATATAAAATCCCAGCGCCATCCCGCACCAGATGGGCCAGCCATCCAAACCATTCATGCCCGTCGTCCCGGCAATCACATACACCCAAAACCGGCACAAGCCCATCAGCCAGGGCGACGCAGTGACCGCCTTGTGCGTCAAATCGTAAATCACGATGCACACGGCCAGAATCACCGCGAGCGCGCCCGCGGTCTTTCCACAAAAAATCAACAAAATGATCCCCACCGCCAGTAAGGACCAACCCCAGATCCACACCTTGTCCAGGGTGATGGCCCCGGAGGGGATTGGACGTGATGCCCGGCGTTGCCGGTCAAATTCCACGTCGAACGCGTCGTTCAAAAACATTCCTCCCGTATAAAGCGCGCTTGTTCCCAGAAGCAAAAATGGCAGCTTCCAGTAATTTTCGCCCCCGAGAGCCACCAACCGGCCAGGCAATTCGACCAGACCGTCGGCAGATTTGAGACGCGCCCCAAAATGAGCAATGTTCGAAATCGCGGTCGCATTATTTTTTGTTGTCCAGGGGACGAAACGAGCGGTGACTATAAATCATTGGCCGAAAACATAAATCATAAACTGGTTATGCCCCGTTCGGCGAGTTGCGCCAGGGTCCATTTATATTCCGCCACGAGCTGGGCGACGACGTCCTGCGATTTCAATTCCGGCGGCAAAACCTCCCAGGTATAGGTCTCCATCTCCAAATGCGGGCATAAGGCCGGGTAGGCGCCGAGCAAATCGAACAGGCCAGGCAAATGGTCGTTGGTGTTCTGCAACGGCGGCGCGGCGGACGCATGGAGCGGCACATGAAAATGCACCCGCCACTCCGAAAATTTTGAGCGGTCGCCCAGAGCATCGGGCAGATCGCGAAAGTAATTCAATTTTCCATCGCCGCCGCGCGCGATGACCTGGTGCAAATAAATATCATCGGAAAATCTGGCGAGGGCCGCGCGGGCTTCCTCCGTCACCGCGGTCTTCAGCGCGGAGCTTAAATGAAGCTTGCTGATCTTGATCCCCGCGTTCTGGAAAGCGGCAATGGCCGTTTGCGGCTCTTCGTATTCCACCGCGAAATGGCAGCAGTCATAATTGACCCCTAAAAAATCATAGATTAGCTGATTGTTTTTCCGCTCCTCCCACATTTTTTCGAAAAACGAAATCGTCCTCGTGGTATTCTCTTGGTTCCGCTCCTCGCGCATCTGGTCAAAGAATGCGATGGTTTCGGCGGTGTTCTCCAAATAACAAAGCGGCTCCGGTTCGATCCCCAGATGCAGTTTACGCCCGGATTTTTCGCTGAGGCGCGAGATATGGTCGATGCAGGCCCAGAGATTTTGGCGAATGGCTTTCTCCTGCTCTTTTGTTTTGATGAATTCCTTGAAGGAGCCGGGGAGCGTGCTGACGCTGCCTTCCACCCCGGCGGGCAGCAACCCGGCCAGCAGATCAAACAGCATATTAGTATAGTCCAGTCGCTTGGCCGACGTCCAATCCGGCAGGTAAACCTGTTCCTTCACCCGTTCGCCGTGGAATTGGCCATACGGAAACCCGTTGATGGTGAAGACGTAGCAGGAGTTCTTTTCGAGCCAGCGTTGAAATTCCAAATAGGTTTTTCCATCGGACAATTCCATCGCCGCCGCCGCCCCGAGCCGCAATCCAATGCCGAACCAGCCGCCCGGGCACACCTGGTCCCGAACGGCGAGGGTATGTTTTTGCAGGGAATCCATGGTTTCCAGCCAGTTCCGGCCCCGATGGATATTGGTGCTGTAAGCCAGATGCAAATTGTGATTGAGTTTCATCGGCTCCCTAAATATAAATGTTGTTTTGATTAAAGCGCATTGACACGTTTTGTGTGTGTGCTTACCTTAATACAAATTCAATTGATTAGGCCATGTTGATTCGCATCAGTTTGTTTATTGCCATCCTTGCAGCCCTCGCGGCGGGCATCGTGAACGTAACAGTCATAAAGCCCAAAATTGCCATGTTGCAGGGCCAGCGCGATGATTGGCACACACAGTATACCGAAACCTTCAACACCCTCACCACCACCAAGCACCAATTGGCTGCTACCAATGCCGTCCTTTCCCAAACCCAGGACCAATTGGCCGATGCCAAGGCCGCGGAACAAAAAGCCGAAGCCACCGCCTCCGCCCAACAGAAACGCGCCGATGATTTGTCCGACCAATTGACCAAAGTCACCGCGGACCGCGACGACGCGCAGGCCAAATTGGCCGCCTACACGGCCACCGGCCATTCGCCGCAGGAAGTCGAACTGATGATCACCGACATCAAGAATGACCAGGATGAGATCAACGCCATCACCCAGGAAAAAACCGTCTTGACCCGCGAAGTCACGCGCCTGAATAATCGTATCAATGAACTCACTACCCCGGGTTTTGTCGTCACGCTTCCGGCCAACCTGGAAGGCCGGGTGCTGGTGGTGGATCCCAAATGGGACTTTGTCATCCTGGACGTCGGAAACGACCAGGGCGCCCTGCCGCAAGGTGAGATGCTCGTGAGCCGTGATGGCAAGCTGGTGGCCAAAGTCATCATTAACAAAGTGGAAAAAAACCGTTGCATCGCCAATATCATGCCCGGATGGAAACTGGGCGACGTCTATGAAGGCGACATGGTGACGCCCGCACACCCGGCCACCTGACCTGTTTCGTAAAATGAAAGTTCGCGCCGGCCAATTGATTCTGCTTCTCGCGCTGACGGCCAGTCTCCTCGGTGTCGCCGGCTGCAAGACCAACCCCCCCTCGAATGATTCCGCGCGCCCATGGAATGCGCCATCGGGGTCGGAAGGCAGTGGAATGCCGATGCAAAACGAGCAGCACCAATAGGCTGAGCAGTTCAAATAATTCTGCCGTCAAGGGACGGCAGAGCGCACGTTCCATCGGTTCCAGGGCGGGACATACGCTCCCCATCACGCAATTCCCACGCCTCGCGCCGGGGTCAAAATCAGGTCCATCCTCACGTCCAGCTTTCCTGCCGGGACCGCGTCCATCATCTGCTCCTCATACGCCAATCCGATTTTTTTTCCGCGAAAATTTTCCAACAGCCGGTCGTAAAATCCCTTCCCGCGCCCCAGCCGGTTGCCGCGCATGTCAAAGGCCACCCCGGGGACCATGACCAAATCCAAATCGTCCAAAGCCATCTCAAGGCAGCCGATCGCCGGCTCGCGGATGCCGAATTGACCCGACAAAATTTCCACGCGCAGGTTTTTCACCCGGCGCGATTTGTAAATCCCGCTGTCCGCGTCAAAACACGGCAGCGCAACCACCCTTCCGCTGTTGACGGTCTCTTCCACGAGCGGCCAGATGTCCACTTCTTCCGGCAACGGCGCGAATAACAAAACGGACTGCGCCTCCTGAAAAAAAACATGCCCCTTCAAACGGGCGCAAATCTTTTCCGAATCACTTTTGCGCTGCGCCGGCGAAAGGGCTTTGAGCCTGGTGGAAATCTGCTTGCGCAGATCGTCTTTGGAATTGGGCGAAATCATTTTTAAGGGGAGGATGGGACGGATGGGAGGCGGGCCGACTTGCCGTCCCTACGGGACTCTGTCTGTAATGAATCGCAAACCCACCGATGAATCGGTGGGCTATGGTTTTTCGCCCTGCCGGGCTTTTCCAAAGAGAAGGAACAGGCAGAGGATGTTTTTTGATTATGGAATGGCTCACTGACACATTCCGATGACCGCATTTCAAACACAAGTGCCGAGCGTTTCTCCCTCTCCTCAGAGGAGAGGGCCGGGGTGAGGAGGTCGTTTAACTGAATTGTTTTTAGCCTGGCAATTGCATGAGAAATTGGATTTGAAAAGAAGTGCATTTTTAAAGACCCCCTCATACTTACCTTCTCCCCCATGGAGAAGGAACAGCCAGGGGATGTCTTTTGATTGTGGAATGGCTCACTGACACATTCCGATGACCGAATCTCAAACAAAAGGACCCAATGTTTCTTGCTGACATGGTTGGGTTCATAATTCATTCCGCCTTCTTTTTTGCACCGGGGGCGGCTTGTTTCTGTCTGCGCCAATTCTCGAGCCGTTCCTTGATCTTTTTCTCCACCCCCTGCTCCGTCGGCTCGTAATACACCTTGTCCACCCCCAGATAATCCTGCGGCACAAAATGTCCCTCGAAGTCGTGCGCATATTTGTACCCCTCGCCGTGGCCCAGCCGTTGCGCGCCCTGGTAATGGGAATCCTTCAAGTGCTTCGGCACTTCGATCGTTCGGCCCGATTCCACGTCGCTCATCGCCGCGCCAATCGCCGCCACCGTGCTGTTGCTCTTGGGCGCCGTGGCGATGTAGATCGTCGCCTCGGCCAGCGGGATTCGCGCCTCGGGCCACCCGATGAATTCCGCCGCCTGGAACGCCGCATTCGCCAACACCAACGCCATCGGGTCCGCCAACCCCACGTCTTCCGCGGCATGGATCACTATCCGCCGCGCGATGAACCGCGGGTCCTCCCCCGCGTGGACCATCTTGGCCAGCCAATACAACGCCGCATCCGGATCGCTCCCGCGCATCGATTTGATAAACGCCGAAATCGTGTCGTAATGCGCGTCTTCATCGTCGTACACCACCGCCTTTTTCTGGATGCTCTGCTCCGCCACCCCGAGCGTGATCTGAACGACGCCATCCGCGCCCGGCGGCGTGGTCAGCGCGGCGATTTCCAATGCGCTCAACGTTTTTCGCGCGTCGCCATCGGAGATTTTCGCGAGATGCCGCAGCGCGTTTTCATCGGCGTTGATTTTCATGTATCCCAACCCGCGCGTCTCATCCTTTAGCGCCCGTTGCAGCAACGCGAACAAATCTTCCTCCGTCAACGGCTGCAACTCAAAAATCTGCGAGCGGGAGACCAGCGGTGAATTGACGAAAAAAAACGGATTATGCGTCGTAGCGCCGATGAGTTTGACCACGCCGCTCTCGACATCGGGCAAAAGCACGTCCTGCTGCGATTTGTTGAAACGATGAATCTCGTCGATGAACAGAATGGTGGAGGCGCCCGTGTTCTGCAAACGATTGGCCGCCGCCGAGAGGACGCGCCTCATGTCGGCCACGTTGGATTCCACGCCGCTTAAGCGCTCGAACTTGCTCTTGGTCTGGCGCGCGATGATTTGCGCCAGAGACGTTTTGCCCGTGCCGGGCGGGCCGAAAAAAATCAACGATTGGATGCGGTCGGCCTCGATGGCCCGGCGCAATAATTGTCCCGGCGCAAGGATATGGGCCTGGCCGGCGAATTCATCCAATGACCGCGGACGCATCCGCGCGGCGAGGGGCTGGTTGCTCAGGGATTTTTCCGCGGGGGGCGCGCCCGGTGCCTCCGGTTGGCTGGCCACCGGCGCGGAAAACAGGTCGTCACGCGGCATGAAGGGAAATTAACACCGGCCGCCGGATTGCCCAAAGAAAAAAGCCCGCACGGATGCGGGCTTATTGCCCCGCCATTGCCGTGTGCACCAGGTATCCTTTGAACTTGTCTTGCAACAAGTGGAACTCGCCTGAGGGCTTTCGACTTCCAGTAAAGGCATGTCGGCCACCGCCAGAACTCATCCCGGGATTCGTATAACTACGGTTCAAGGACTGTGCGAATCACGTACAGAGCAGGGAAATTTTTAAATTGTCTTAACTTCAAAGAGCAAAACTATCTATGCCCTGTTATCGGCCCGCGCGCGTTTTTACTCAAGAAAAAAAAATTGAAAAATTTGCGTTACAACCCTTGACAAGACCGGGGATTACGCGCGGTCGGCAAAACGTTTTCCAGGTCTAGTTCAACCATGCCGCGAAATGAGGATAATTTTTCCATCCGCGCAAGTTAGGGGAGCGCACGCGCCTCGCGTGCAGTTTCACACGCTCCTGCGTGAAACATCTTCGTCTTACAACAGTCCACTAATTTCAAATTAGGACATTATCGCCGTATGGCTCTTGCCCGGCAACATTCGCTTTGGTAACGTCCGGCTATGCCGCGTCGGGAAAAATCAGTTTCACAATCTGCTGGCATATGGCATCACGATTGACATATACGCATCAAACTCAAAAGGTGAGCTTGGAGAATGAAAATTGATTTTTTATGGCTTGGACTGCATTTGTCCATCCAGTTCACGTATAGTTGCCGGAAACAAAATTAAAATTCGAACGATATGGGACTAACTATTCATTTTAAACTAACCACGCCCGAGGACACCACCGAAACGCGGGCGAAGAACTTCGTGATGTTTTTCCATGATACCGCGTTGCGGTTCCAGCGTGAAGGCCTGGTGGACAAAGTGCATCCGATTACTTCAGATGCGAAAACGATGGGGCGGTTCGCGTGTGATTGGATTTTCCCGGCTATTCCGGGCAGGAAAAATTGTTCCGCGAATATCGAGATTTTGCCGACGAAAGGTTTCATCTTCGGCGTGAGTGTGGGCCGGGATTGCGAACCCCTCTGGCTGGGCCTGTGCCAATATCCGCCAACCGTATGGTTTCAGGGGCGGGAATTGCCGGTTAAAAACCGCGCGGGCTGGCGGCTATCCGGTTTCAGCAAGACGCAATACGCCAGTTTGCATGGCTGGGAACATTTTCAACGTTGCCATTGCGCGGTGGTCAATTTGCTCGCCGCATGCCGGTCGCCGGGTTTGCGCGTGAAAATTTCGGATGAGGGCGATTACTGGCCGCGCCGTTCCCTCGGAAATTTACGCCGAAATCTTGATGAAATGAATGGGTTGGTGGCGGCAACAGCGGGCGTGTTAAAAGATAGCTGTGAAACAGCGGATGGAAAAAGTGACGTGGAATCGCCCATCTTCGCGCACAAACATTTTGAGCGGTTGGAAGCGCAGGGTGCGGAGCGGGTCGCGCCGGTGATTAAAAAATTGCGCGCGGCCATTGCCAAACGATAAAGCAAAGCTCCTGTCTGAATCACGCTCTCATAATCCGCGCCACAAACGCCCCATCCACGCCATCGGCAAAGGGCAACAATTCCCTTTGCAATTCCAATTTGAAGTTTTTGTTGTCGCTCAGAAATTCCTGTACAACGCTTGCATTCTCTTCCGGTTCCAAACTGCACGTGCTGTAAACCAAAGTACCGCTTGGATTCAATCTCGTCGCCGCAAACGCCAGTAATTTCAACTGTTCTTGCCGCAACCGCGAAACTTCTTCCGGCGAAATCCGCCAGCGCAGGTCCACCCGTCGCCGCATCACGCCGCTATTCGAGCAAGGAGCATCAATAAGAATCTGGTTGAACGTTGAATGTTGAATGTTGAATGTTGAGCGTTCAATTAACTCAACACCGGTCACGCCAAGACGCGCACAGTTATCTTGAATCAATTTCAATCGGTCTTCAAAGACGTCAGAGGCAACAATTTTGCATTCATTGCCCGCCAATTGCGCGATGAATGTGGTTTTGCCGCCGGGCGCGGCGCACAGGTCCAAAATCACCTCGCCCGGCTTTGGAGCCAGCGCCAGCGGCGCCAGCAAGGTGCTCGGGTCCTGAACGTAAAACCATCCGTCATTAAAACTCTTGAGGGAGGCGAGCGACGGGTGGACTTTCAGTTCAAAGACCAGATTTTCCTCGAGCCAATCGCGCCGGACAAAATCATATTCCACGCCTTCTTCCCGCCATGTTTCCAGCAGTTTGCCGGCATCCGTTTTCAAGGAATTCACCCGCGCATAAATTTTCGGCGGCAGATTGTTCCATTCAAGCAATTGCCGGGTCTTCTCTTCTCCATAATTCCCGCGCCATTTCTCCACGAGCCACTTCGGGTGCGAGAAACCGAGCGCCGGATCCGACGTTTTCAGTTCTGCGAGGATTTTTTTGGTCTCATCAAATTCGCGCAAGTAGGTCCGCAATAGGGCGTTCACAAATCCCGCTTGGGGGCCAAAACCAAGGCGTTTGGCGGCTTCCACGGTTTCATGGACGGCGGCGTGGGCGGGAATACGGTCCAGCCAGAAGATCTGGTAAAGACCCAGGCGCAACAGGTTTTGCAACCCGGTTTTTTGTTCGGGCCGATTGCTTTTGCGTTGGATGAGCCAATCGAGCGTGGCCTGCCGGCGCACCGCGCCGTAAACGATCTCCTGGCAGAGTCCGCGGTCGGGAGAGGACAGTCTTGAACCGGCCAATTCGCGCTCGAGGAGAGTTTCAATGAAGGTGTCGTGGGCGCGGCGGTTGAGAATTTGCACCGCGATTTGTCTTGGATTTTGGTCGTTCACCAATTTTAATATGGCATTCGGCTATTGGGACGCGAGACTAAAAATTATGAAAGAAGAATTTGAAAAACTGGCCGCGGCGGGAAAGATCGAAGGCCGCCAGGTGGATGCCCTCGTGAAACTTACAGAAAGCGGCTGTTGCCAGCATCGGAGTTGGGGATTTGGAAAGATCAAAGCGGTGGACACTGTGTTTGCCCGCTTTACCATCGATTTCCCGGGAAGACCCGGCCATACCATGGACCTCTCGTTCGCCGCCGAAAATCTCAAGCCCATCGCCAAAGACCATATTCTCGCGCGAAAGGCCAATGATTTGGAAAACGTGCGCGCCCTGGCCGCGCATCATCTGGACCTGATCAAGCTGGTCCTCAACAGCTTCGGCGGCCGCGCCACCGTGGACCAGATCCAGCACGCCCTCGTGCCCGAGGTCATCAGTGATGATTGGAAAAAGTGGTGGGACACCGCGCGGCGCGAGATGAAAAAAGACGGCCATTTCATCGTGCCCGTCAAAAAAACAGACCCCGTCGTCTTTCAAAAACAGGAAACCACCCTCCAGGACCGTTCGCTGGCGGATTTTCGCAAGGCCAAGGGCCTCAAGGCGCGCGTCGCGGTGGTCGGCGAAATCCTTAAGGCCGTCACCGACCTCGCCGACAAAGCAGCGGCAGCCGGCGAAATCATCGCCGCGTTGAACGTTGACATCGCCACCCATCAACGCACCCAGCCGGGGGTCGCCCTGGAAGCGGTCTTTGTCCGCGATGAATTGCGCCAGGCGGCCGGCGCGCCCCCCACCGAGAGCGAAATCACCGACGCGCAGATCTGGACGCAGGATGGAATCAAATTAGGCCCGCTGCTCGAGAGCCTTCCCGCCACCAAACATCATCGCGCGCTCGAATCTTTTAAACAGGCGAACCCCAACTGGCAGGAAGTCCTGCGCGTGGCGTTGAACCAGGTCTCGGCGAAATTGGCCAGGGAAATCGCCGCGCTGTTGGTCCGCGAAGGCAAACTGGAACAGCTCAAGGAAACCCTCGCCAAACTGGTCAACCAGCATACCGCCAGCACCGAATTGCTCCTCTGGTTCGCCCGCGAACGCAATGAGGATTTTGTGGACATCCTCGGCCCGGAAGTGTTCCGCGCCATGCTCACCTCCATGGAGCGCGACCAGTTCAATGAAAAACGCTCAAACCGCCTCCGCGATTTCATCATGGAAGACCTCGAGTTGATCGGCGAATTGACCGCCAGCGCGGACATCGAAGTCATCAAAGACCTCACCCGCGCCTTGCAACTTTCCACCGTCTTCGACGACATGGACAAGCGCTCGCTCCTGGCGCGCCTCGTCAAGGCCCATCCGTCCATCCAATCGCTCATCACCGGTGAGCAGATCAAACAGGACACCTCGCTGATCGTTTCCTGGGAGAGCCTCGAACGCCGCCGCAACGAATACCAGGACCTCGTCCAGAAACAGATCCCCGCCAATTCCAAGGAAATCGCCATCGCCCGCAGCTACGGCGATTTGCGCGAAAATCACGAGTACAAGGCCGCCAAGGAAATGCAGAAAGTCCTCATGCGCCGCAAAGACGAGCTGGAATCCCAACTCACCCGCGCCCGCGGCACGGATTACTCCAATGCCAAAACCGACGCCGTCAATATCGGCACCAGGGTCCAGGTCACCGACCTGGACGCCAACCGCGTGGACACCTTCACGATTCTCGGCGCCTGGGATTCCGATCCTGACAAAGGCATCATCAGCTATCTCACGCCGGTCGGGCAGGCCCTGCTCAACCGCAAACCCGGCGAAGAGACCGAATTTGAGTTGCACGGCGCCAAGCACCGCCATCGCATCGAAAAAATCGAGGTGGCGAAGATCGAACCCGCCAAGACCGAACCAGTCGTGCCGGAAACCGTTCCGACGCAATCGTAGTGTTGAATCGCGCCTTCCTGAATTGTCCGGGAAGGCGCGCACGGAGCGACGCGTCCTACCGCCGCCTCTCAACTCTCAACTCCAATTTCTCTCAACAACACCTGTGCGTTTTTTCATCAACCCTCAACCATCATCCATCAACTACTTCTTAAGCCTTTCCCCCGAAGGTCACATAATCATCCAAATCCAGCATGTCGAACCAGGTTGAGATGTCCTCGCGTTTCGGTCCGATGGCTTTATGCATGCCGTTGAAATACTCGCGGGATTCCACATCGCTCGGCGCGCGTTTCTCCGCAAACATCGACCACATGCCGATTTCCACGTCGGTCCGTTTATGTTTGGCATTCGCATTGATCCATTCCAGGATTTCACCGTCGCCCTTGCCCGTCGCCAGTTCCTTTTTCAAGGCTTCCGCGTCGATGCCCACAAATTCCAGAAATCTCTCGTCGAGTGGGCAGGCATAATGATATTCGCCATGTTTGCCGGCGATCGTCGCGCGGCCTTTGTCCAAACAACGGGGCAGGATGGCGTATCCGCCCAACCGCACGCGCGGGCTGCGCGGGGGAAACTGCGTCAAATCAGGTGTGTTCAGTGGCATAATTTTCCTTTCAACTTTGGTGTGATTTCTAGTGTTTTTTCCAAAGAACCAAAGTGCATCAAAACCGGCGGATTGCAAGTGCAACCGGCGTCCCCCGGGGAGCGCACGCGCCCTCGCGTGCAGCGGTTGACGCCCTCGTCAACCGCTTGGGCGCGCGCCGTTCCCGAACCCGCGGCGCGCATCTTGACATTGTCCTTGGTAGGCACGGCCTCCAGGAATGGACGCGCATCGGGGCCATGAACCGGTTCGGTGTCCCGCCTTCAGGCGGCCGCGTAAACGCGGGACTCCAAACGGTCGGTTCATGGAGAGCCTCCTTTCTATTTTTTCGCCTGCATTGGGACCATGAACCTGCCGCATCGTGCTTGGCATTGAACAACAGTTGATGTCCTCTTCCTGTCCCCTCTCCGCTCCCATCTTGCCGCGCCGAAGCCGTGGCGAAGGCGGGTCTGATGGGAGGGGAGAGGGTTAGGGTGGGGAGGGTTCCCCAAGGTTCATGGAAAGCATACGCGTCTCACGTGTAACCTCCTGTTTTGCACCTTCCAACCTTCGCGACTTTGGAGCGAGATTGTTAACGATCATTTCCAGCGATTTCATTGTTGACAGGCGTGTAGCTTTTGAGAGTGTTAATACTTGGATTCAGGGAGAGAATTTTTAATTCAGCAAATCTTATTAAACGCGTGTTACAAATGAAAACCCGAATTAAAAATCTATTCATGGTGCTGGCCTTGATTGCCGGCATTCTTCCCACACTGGCGCAAGTGACTAACCTGGGCATCGCGCCGGCGGGCAATCAAACCGTTCTCTTTTGGCCTGCCACAGCTACCAACGATATTTTGCAAAGTGCCACCAACCTGTCTTCGCCAAATTGGGTGACGGTAAGCGATGCCGTTCCGGTGACAGCGGTTAGCGTCACGAACATCGCGCCCACTATGTTCTTTCGTTTGTTTAACACCAACCCGCCCGCGGGCATGGCGCTCATTCCCGCGGGGTCGTTCACGATGGGAGACACTTTGGATGACGAGAGCGATGCCATGCCCACGAATGTCTATGTCCCGGCATTTTTCATGGACACGAACCTGGTAACTTCCAATCAATGGGCGGCGGTTTATGCGTACGCCACAAACCAGGGTTACAGCTTTACCAATGCCGGCGCGGGCAAGGGAATCAATTATCCTGTGGAAACAGTGGATTGGTATGACTGTGTGAAGTGGTGCAATGCGCGTTCCCAACAGGCGGGTTTGACTCCGGTGTACTACACGGATGTCGGGATGACGCAGATCTATACGCACGGGGAAATGACACCGTATGTGAATTGGACGGCCAATGGCTATCGGTTGCCGACGGAAGCGGAATGGGAGAAGGCAGCGCGCGGGGGTTTGAGCGGGCAGCGGTTCCCGTGGGGCAACACGATCTCTGAAAGCCAGGCCTACTACATCGGAGATACCAACGATTATAACTACGATTTGGGGCCAAACGGTGACAACACCATCGGTTTGATTGGAGGGTATCCCTACACAAGTCTGGTGGGATCCTTTGCCCCAAATGGTTATGGGATATTCGACATGGCGGGAAACCTCTACGAGTGGTGTTGGGATTTCTATGGAACACCGTATGGGCAGCCCACTGCCAATAATCCAACCGGACCGGCAACTGGAAGCTACCATGTGTCTCGCGGCGGCGATTGGGAAGGCCTCGCCCCCGGCTTGCGGTCCGCCTCTCGCAACGCTGGCCCGCCAAACGCCGCCGTTATCTACATCGGCTTTCGATGCGTGATCGGCCTTTAGTTTTTAAGCAGTCAATTCAACTGCGGCGACCGCGGCGCGAACGTCTCCAGCGATATGCCGTTCACCGTCGCGGACCCGGCATAGACCGTAAAATAAAAATATTTCGAGACCGCGTCATAATCCGGCAACAGCGAGAAATCCACCGAGTCGCGAAATGCCTGCGGCAGCAACAACATCGGGTTCATGGCGCCCACGCCGCTCAGGGATTGGCCGTTCAGCGTCTTGAAAAATGTGCGCAAAAGTTCGCGCTGATTCTGGTAGCCGAACAACCCGTTGCCTGTCCCGCCCACGCGTTGCGCCGCGTCGATCAATCCCGGTAAACCGCTCAAGGGCTTGGGCGGATTTCCCTCGCTCCGAAGATAACCCTCCAGCATCGAAACATCCGTGGTCATCGCCACATAACCGTCGCTCGTCGCGCAGTACAGATACCGTTGCGCCGGCGCGCCCGGCACGCTGACCCCGGGCAATGGGATCGAATAAATTTTGTGCCCCAGAAAATTGCGCGGATCGGGCGCCTTTTGCCCCGAAGGCGACAACGACATCAACATCGCCACGGCCGCCACCGCCCGGTCGCCATTGTGTACCCCGATCAAAAAAAGCGCCGGCGCCCCCGCCGGGTCCGCGGATGAGTTGCCCGGCGCTTTTTCATAGCGGATAAAATCGTCCCCCAGGTTCTCGAACAGATTTTTGCGGATATCGAATTCCGGGTCCTTTTGTTGCGCGTTCGCATTGGCCATGTCAATCGCGGCATTCAGGGCGATTAATGCCGACGGCGAGATGTTCTTGAGCATGTCCTGCAAGGTCTGCCAGGCCTCTTGCCCATCAATGCGCGCGCGAAAGAACTTCGTCGCATCCGCGGAAACAAACACCGGCGGCGAGGCGCTTTCCGATACGGGCGCGAACATTTTCAGAAGCCCCTCCCGGCCTGATTCGGGGACCGCGATGAAAAAATTCACCTGGGCGCCCGCGCGCGAATCGAAATAGCAAAAGCTGACGCTATTCACGCCTTCTGGCTGATGGGATCGAAGTAGCTGTTGAACAGTTGCAGGAAGATCCACTGCGTCCAGCGGTAATACTCCGGATCGGTGGTATCGATCTCGCGGTCCCAGTCGTAGCTCAGGCCCAGCATCTGAATCTGCCGGCGGAAGTTGGCGATGTTCTTCTGCGTGTGTATCGCGCGGGATGCGTGTCGGTCTTGATGGCGTACTGCTCGGCCGGCAGGCCGAAGGCGTCCCAGCCCATGGGATGCAGGACGTTGTACCCCTTCATCCGCAGATATCGGCGAGACGATGTCGGTGGCGGTGTATCCCTCGGGATGGCCGACGTGCAGGCCCGGCGCCGCTGGGATAGGGGAACATGTCCAGCACGTAGGCCTTGGGCATGTCGCCCGGCTCGGCCGGGTCCAGGGCGCGAAAGGTCTTGTTCTCCAGCCAGTACTTCTGCCATTTCTTTTCGATCGCGGTGAAGTTGTAGGGCATGAGCGATTGTGATCCTTTTTCTGCGAAAACAAAACGAGGGGATATTTGGCGGTTTTCCCAGACGGTTGTCCAGCCGCCGCGGGTGTGCTCTCCCGCCTTACGCATTCCGACGAACCGGCCTTTCAGAAAAAAAAATGTAAGTCTCCACCCCGCGCCACGCCCTGAAAACCGCGATCAACCTTACGTTTCTTACGTTTCCTTACGTTTTTGGACCCCTCAATCAATGTTGACAGATCCCTCGATGCAACGCCTCTGCGTGGCCCGGCCGCCGCGCCCGGCGACAAGTCGCTCGGCTCCGCGCTGACGCGATTCCCTAATCCTCCTTACTTCTTCAACGGAAAGCCAGCGGATCGCCATCCGATGGTCTTCTCCCGTATTCCCTGCGCCCGCCCGGAACCGGATGTCGCCGTCGACGCTGAAAATGGCTGGCCGGATGGGCATGCAGTATACTCCCAGCCCGAGCGGCAGACCGAAGGATCCGGAACAAATGCGAAGGGAATCGGCAAACAACGGTGGATGTCACGTTAACAGCTTTCGTCGGGCGTCTGCCTGATGTGTTTGCGGTAGGTCCACCAGCGGAAGTAATAGATCCTCCAGCACCTTGTCCGGGCAATCGAGGAGCGGGATGTTAGCCTGAAGGAACTGCCACGCCCCCGCGTTCGTGATTGTGGAAGGATAAAGTTCCTCGTCCCCGGCGTTGAAGCCGTCAATATAATGCCTCGCTGCCTCCGAGGCCGCACCACCGGAAACATCGGCGGCTTTGCAGCGTCGCAGGCCGCGTCGCCGCGCCGAATCCCGCTGAGTCAGGAAGAGTGACAGTGACACCTGAACAATGCGTTCTGCAATCATGGTTTACCAATGCCAAGCTCCGCACCCTGCCGCCCACGCACGGCGCAGGCAGCTGCTTCAGTCTGGAATGTAGAAGAACGGATAGTTGCCACCGCTCCCCTTGCCAAACCTTGAACGGAGAATTTCGCTTTCGCCACCTGCACGGCTCGTGCATTGTGCCAGGGGCTGCCTCCATCTCCAGCAAGTCACGCTCCAATCACCAATCACCCGATTTCGCAGTTCACTGTCGGTTGAACCGCGCTCGCACCACCTGCCGCCACATCCGGCGATATGCCGCCTCGATGTTGCGGGCGAACTCCGGGGCGTCCATCAGCGGCGATTGCTCCATCCGCTGGCGCAGGGTCGATCGCAGTTCCGCCAGTCGCGGCAGATCCCTGGCCAGTTCGACCGCGATCCGCACGAACTGTTCGGGATCTGTCCCGGCCAGTTCCGTCAGGCCCAGGTTCGACAACTGGCACCACCCGGCCCGCGAGACGGCGCGTCTGCCCCACCAGCGTCACCACCGGCACGCCCATCCAGAAGCTGAATCGAGGCTGGTGGTGTGGCCGTTGTAGGGAAAGCTGTCCAGGCCCAGGTCGATGCGGTGGTACAGTTCCAGATATTGCCGGCGAGGCAGCGGCGGAACGAATCTCCACCCGGCCGGGATCGATTCCTTCGCTGCGACGAGAGATCCAGCGTCCGCTGCCGATGGCTGCCCTCGGGCCAGCAGCAGCAGCCGGGAGCTTCTCCACCTGCCGCAGCACCTGGGCCCAGAGCGCGAGCACGCCGTCGTTGATCTTGCAGAAGTTGTTCAGGCAGCCGAAGGTGACGATGCCAGTCTGTCCAGGGCCGGCAGCGGAGTTGACCGGAATGTCGCGTGCCGTCCAGCGGATCGTAGCACCAGAAGCTGTCGGGCAGGCGGATCGTCTGCTCGGTGTAGACCGATTCATCCATGCCCGGCGGATCCAGGTACGGATCGCTCAGGCGGTAGTCGATTGTCGTCAGCCCGGTGCTGCCGGGATAGCCGGCAAACGTCGACCTGCACCGGGGCGGGCTTGCGGGCGAAGACCAGCAGGCGATTGTCGGCCATGTGCAGCGTCAGATCGACCAGGATGTCGATCCGGTCCTCGCGGATTTGCCGGGCCGCCTGCTCGTCGGAAAGGCCGACGATGCTGCGCCAACGGTCGGCGTGCCGCTGAAGCTCGCGGGTCATCGCGTCGGGAGCAGGGCACGCTGGCGTAGCAGAAGATTTCAAACTGCCGGCGATCGTGCTGCGCTGAACAGCGGCAGAAGGTTGCGGCCGACGACGTGGTCCCGGAAATCCGGCGAGACGTAGCCGATCCGCAGGCGGCGATCGGGGTCGCGGTCGTTGGAATGCGGCTGAATGAACCGTTGCAACGGCTCGGCATGCTGCTGGTTCCAGCGGCGATGCTCCTCGGCGATGGCCCGCGGATCGTAATCGGGATGAAAGTGCAGGGTGTAGACGAGATTGCTGTGCGCCTCGGCATAGCCGGGATTCAGGGCGATCGCCTGGCGATAGGCGGCGATGGCCTCGTCGAGCTGTCCGCTTTTCCTCTCAATGCGTTGCCGAGATTATTGAAGCGCTTCGGGAAAACGGGGTCCAGTCGCGATGGCACGTTGATAGGCCGCGATCGCCTCGTCGAGTTGCCCCGTGTCGTACAGCGCATTGCCGAGATTGCTGTGAGCTGGCGCATAGTCGGGCCGAAGGGCGATGGCCTGTTGATAAGCGGCGATGGCCGAAGCGAATTGGCGGATCTCCCGCAGCACATTGGCGAGATTGGACCATGCCTCGGCAAAGCCCGGCCGCAGGCCAGCGCCTGCCGGTAAGCGGCGACGGCATCGTCGAGCTGGCCGTTCTCCTTCAGCGCGTTTCCCAGATTGTTGTGAGCCTCCGGAAGATTGGGCCGAAGGGCGATCGCCTGGCGATACGCGGCAATCGCCTCGCCGAGTTGTCCTGTCGACCGCAGCGCATTGCCCAGCGTGTAGTGCGCCTCGGCATACCCGGGCCGCAGCAGAATCGACTGCCGGCACGCGGCGATGGCCGCGTCGAACTGCCCCTTGGTGTGCAGGGCATGGCCCAGATTCCCATGCGCCTCGGCGTAGTGCGGCCGCAGCGCAATCGCCTTGCGATACGCGGCGATTGCCTCATCGAGCTGTGCCGCTTCCCGCAGTGAATTACCGAGATTGCAATACGCCTCTGGCGAGTCTGGATCGAACGGCGATGGCCCGACGAATCAGTTCGATTGCGGGGCCGTATTGTCCGCCTGATAGTTGAGCGCGCCCAGATTGTGCACGCATCGAAATGCTGTGGTTGGGCGGCAAGAATCCGAAGATAAAGCTGCTCCGCTTCAGAAAACCGCCTGGCGCGATGATGCTGCATCGCCAGATCGAACATCTGCTGGATGGAAAGTTGAGCCATGCTGCGACCGACAATATCCGGTTCGCGCCGCAGTCTTGCAAGGTTGACGCAAAAAGCCCCAGGTTCAACCCAATTCTCGCACCGCAGGCTCAAGCGAAGTGATTGGGAGCGCTCCCACATGCTCCGCTCGCGCCAGTTGTCCCCTTGATATTTTCACTTCGCGCCGTTGTTCCTGTCTGAGGGGGAGACCAGCAGTGCCTCGCCGGTGACGCCCTTGGGGCAGGCGGGGGTGATGACAGCCGTGTATTGCACTTTTGAATCCTTCATGTCTGGGCTGAGCCAGGCGGCGTCGCCGGGCCTTTTCACTTCCACGCAGCGCAGCCCCCGCATCACCTCACGGTGGCGTGAGAGTCCACAGCGCTAACGAGCATCGGGGTCGGAAGGATGGACAATCGTCATCGTCCCAGAACCATCCGGACAGACGGGGTTCACCACCTTTTGATAGGCAGCATTATCGAACTTCGGCTCCCCAGGACAAGGCGTCCATCCCGAATCACCCGGTCTCTTGACCTCCATAGGGGTCTGCAATGACATGCCTTTCGGAGGCGGGGCCTTTGGGTCGCGTTCGGCGGCAGCCTTCTTCTGCTGCTCGAAGTCCGCCAACTGCTTGTCGGAGTATTTTTCCAGAAGGGCCACGAACGGCTTCCCAGAGCCGCACCGGTAGACCGCGGCACGGCACGCTTGTTTGCCGTTGTGATCAAAGGGCGGAAGCTTTGACTCGTCGTCGATAAACCAACTCTTGCCATCATCGTCGGAAAAGAACGTTTTGCCGGCATAACCAGCGTCGGGCGACCGACCGCCGGAGAATTGCCAGGCCAACAATGCGAGGGCGACGGCGCAGACGGCACCCGCGACGGCAAGTCTCAGTGCCGGCTTCTCATTCAGCGTCTTGCGGATGTCCATCTGTTTGATCCTCTCAGATTCTACTTACGAAAGTCGGGGGTAACCAAGTAAACGTTACCAAGATCACCGCTGGCCCCGGAGCCGGAGAGGACGGTGCCGCCATTATTCAGGATCGTGAGGCTTTCAACGTGGCCGTCGAGAAAGAGCACGTTCATTCTCCCTCGATGGCGAACGAGGTCGAAATTATTCGGACCCGAAGCGTTGGTTCCATTGCCGTTGAAAACATCCTTCAGCGTAGCCGGGCCGGCCTGCGAAAAGAACTCGAACGTATTCCAACTGGGCCCCGTGGCAAGCATGCCGTCAGCGAGAAGCATGAGCGTCGTTGAGCTGCTGCCCATCCCAGGGATAAAACCGGCGGCGCGGGAATGGTTGCTGAGGCCCACCGGATTTCCGTTGCCTTGAAGTGCGAATGCAAGGGCTTCGGCGTTGGTGAAGTAGCTGCTATAACCGCCAATGGAGCTACTATTGTCTTCGTCTCTGATCAGTTTTCCCCAGTTTATCAAGTCTGACGCGGAACTATTTGCCGCCGTGTTATCCGATGGGCAGATAAAGGTGTCCTGCACAACGCCCGTTGCACAATCTGGCTGCACAGTTTGCCAGGGCCAGGGAGGGTCCATTCGGATGGTACCGCCTAGATAGGCCGCCAGTGCACCTGACATTGGGAGCGGACGTGGAGCCAACGAGTTCAAGCTCGCCGTCCAGTCTGGAAAGTAGTCGTATTTCTGCATCCCTGGGTCGGCGAGGTTGGCCGGGATATCAACAGGCCTGGGGGAAGGATTCCAACCTAGCCGCGTTGGCCCGTTCCCACCGCCAGCGGCATATACTGCTTGTGCTCATTGGCGTGCATCATGAGCACCTGGCCGATGGTGCGAAGGTTCGACTGGCACTTAGGGATTTGGCAGACTCCCGGGCACGGTTCATTGCCCGGAAGCAGGATCGAGATCAGCAACGCGATAATCCCGATCACCACCAGCAATTCGACCAGGGTAAACCCGTGACGACTGCTTGCCGATCGTTTTTTGAAGTGCAAACGGGTCATTTGATCTCTCGAAGGTTCGCGGAAAAGGTTCCTGAATTTACCGGCAGATTCACTTTCGTCGCCTGTTCCTGTCTGAGGGGGAGACCAGCAGCACCTCGCCGGTGACGCCCTTGGGGCAGGCGGGGGTGATGACAGCGGCGTATTGCGAGCTGTTGAATCCTTCATGTCTGGGCTGAGCCAGGCGGCGTCGCCGGGCTTTTTCACTTGGGGAACGCCTCCTGCATCGCGGTGGCGGCGGTCTCGGGGTGGGCGGCTGCAATTGCCGCGATTTTCGCCTCGACGGCCTCGCTGTATCGTTGCAAGTAGGCGACGAAAGGCTTGCCGTTCTTGCAGCGAAAGACCATCGCGCGCACGGCCGGCTTTCCGCCGTGGTCAAACGGGACAACCTTGTCCAGGTCGTCGATCAACCAGGTCTTGCCGTCATCGTCGGAATAGAAGGCTTTGGTGACGGGTCCGGAGTGGGGATGGCGGAAGTTCCCTGCTCCACCAGGTGATGAAAACTGCCGCCAGGACGATGACGCACGCCGCCGCCGCCGGGGCGGGGCCCTGATTCTGATTGATCTTCTCTCGCAAGGACATAGGCGTGCACTCGGATGAAGAAAGCCGCCGAAATCGGCGGGCTATTGGGGGGCGACAGGGGTTCCGAAGTTCTGGCCGCTCCAGTAGAAGTTCGGGCCATTGCCGCCCCAGCGGACCGAGCAGTTTCCGAAGCCGGCAAGCAATCCGTTCGGATAGTCGTCTTTCTGCAGTGCCCACACGTGGCCGTCGCCATAGAGGATGTTCTGGAAGACCGGTCTGGGAGTGCTGCTATGCGGGTCGAGATGGTTGATGCGGTACTGATATTGCACCGCCCTGGTAATTTTCCAGGCTGGTGTGCCCGTTGTCCCAATACACTTCGTCCGCCGCCAACACGCTGGTGGAATTGCCATCGTCATACTGGTGTACGGCGGGATTGACGGTTCCCCAGTTGGCATTCCCCGCGCCATTGATATTCTTTGTGGTAAGCCCCCCCATGTACATGTAGTTTGACCAGACCATGTTGCCCCATTGTCCATCGGTATACGCCCACTGCACCACGGGATCCTGGGAACTGGGGCAGACCAGAGTGGAATCCGCGGGCGTCAGGATGATGCCCAGCCCGGCGTGGGGGCAGATGGCGTTGACGGCAAGCCTACCGTACTCAATCCATACGCACTCCACTGTGACATCTCGGTTCCGTATGTCTTCCAGGCATCGGGCCCGATCGGTGAAGGAGAGGTGGGATAGCCGCCGCGCTGACCCTGATCGAAAAACAAAATGCTGGGAAAAGGCAGCCCGGTCGCATGGTGCCAGGCGGTCGGGAAGAGACCCCTGTTATCGGCAGCGAAGGCGAAACAGACCTGCCCCCAGGTGTGAAGATTGGCCGCGCACTTGTGCGCTTGGCCGACTCCCGCGCCGCCGCTAAGGCGGGAGAAGTATCGCGAGCAGAACAGCGATGATGCCGATTACCACCAGCAGTTCGACAAGCGTGAATCCGCGCCGCGATAAATGAGCATTTCTCATATGAATCACCGTTTCCCGGCCAACGCGGCATCTCGCCGCGTTTGCCGATCACTGGGGCTTGCCTGACTCGTAATTCTCGCGAATCTGCTCAGCGGAAAGTGCCCGCCCCCAGATCGCAACCTCATCGATCGAGCCAGAAAGTGTATCAATGTATGACTTGGTTCGCGACAGCCGCGATCCAATGCTCACGGGGGTTCCGCCGGGGACCAGCACATGCGGGGCGTCGCTCGTGTCAGCCGCGAGTTTTCCATCAATGTAAAGCGATAAGCGCCCTGTACTGGATCGTAGACCGCCACCACATATTGCCATTGACCGCTGGGAGCCACGTCGCTCTCAGCAGCGCTTTCCCGTACGAACGCGGAAGTGACCCTCGAACACATCTATCGTGAATTGCTCCCCCGAATTGCCCAATCCTCTCGAGACGAGGCCGGCGTGTTGATCTGCGAAGGCGCTGCTTTAACCCAAACCGCGATCGTAAATGGGTTGGCGGTTTCCGGGCCGCGGGAGAAATCCAGCAGATCGGTTCCGTGTCCACCAGCGAGAATTACCCGCTGAGTTGTACCGCCGTGGAACTGCAGTGCCTTTGCTGCTCCACCGCCCGGTGCCCCACGTCGGCAGTCCGCCTTCGCCCTGGAGGGTTCCGTCAAAGGACTCGCCCGTCAAAGCGAGATTGGGCAGTTGCTCTGCCGATCGCCCGCCACTCTCGAATGTGTAGTACGCGATCATGTCCGGATCGCGCGGCTCGTTCGCTCCACGCCTTCCATCGTTCGAACGGCGACGCACTCTGCGCTTCGGCCCATTGATCGAGCTGTTCGGGCCGCACCATATCCGACGGATTGAAAGGAATCGTTGAGATCGCTCCGGTAGTGACTTGTCGGGCCGCATTCTCCGTCACATCTTCAACATCCCCGGCTGAGCCACCGACACACGCCCTTTGAAGACTTGGAGATCCGTAGCCCCATTTTCGCGAGCGCGAACGCCGAACTCCGTCCCCAGATCGACGATCGTTGCGTTGGCGGTCTGTACGGTAAAGCCTCTGGCAGATGGCGGGACCCGCGCGCTGACAGTTCCAGCCGCCAGCGTAATTCCCCCTGACTGGGGCGTGAAACGGGAAGGACCCTCGACTACGACCCTGGCGCCGTCGTCGAAATGAAGAGGGCAAATCCCGATGCCAGGTTCAACTCGGCTTTTGGCAGAGGCGCGTCAGACGGTGGTGGCGAGCCTTGCCAGTTGGCATCCATCGTGGTCTCGATTGAAGCAACCCCCTTTGCAGACCATGCGAGTTCCGGACCCGCCTGCTGCCGCATCAACGGCGCTGCAGCGACGGAGACGACGAGGAGGATCGCCGCCGCGACTCCATAAGTGCGCCAGTATACGCGTTTCGAACCCGGTTTTGCATCCAAGCCATCGGGCTGGATTGTCGCGGGCGGCACCTTGGCAGTGCGGACGCCTGCTCCACCAAGTCCGCAAAGGCCGTTTCAAATTCGAGTTCCTTAATCTCGGCGTCCACCCAGGCCAAGCCGCTTCGAGCCCGAACAATTTCACGAAGCTGAGGGATGGCGACGGATATACGAACAAATGTCGCCCGGCTCGCGCGATCTGTCTGGAGGGCGGCATGAGCTGCCCCATCTCGGTCGCGTCAATGGTGCCGTCCAGGTAACGGAAGAAGCGGATTCCAACTCGAAGGAGTCGCTTCCGATGGACAGATTTGGATCCAGCGTGTCAGGCATGAGAGTGTCCATTCTCGCGATTCCGCAATTGATTCAGCCCGCGCTCGACGCACTCGGCAAGGGCGCAATGGGCCCCGCCAAGCCACATAGACCGCTGAGGCTTTGCGACCGACTCGCTCCGCAAGCGCCGCTCCGTTGAGGCCCTCGCCATATTTCAGGTCAATCAGTTGCCGCGGGTATCCCTGCAGCCTCTGCACGCATTTCTGCAGCATTTCCATCTCGTCGCTCGACGAACGCCCATCTTCTTCCTGCATTGCCCCTCCAAAGCGTCCAACACATCGGTTTCGAACACCAATGGATGGACTTTTCGGTTTGCCCCGCATTTTCAACGCGCTCAACCGTGCGGCCTTGCGCAGCCAGCCCATCAGATGCTCGGGGCTCTGGATCTGCTCATATTTCCGAACGGCCGCCACGGACACTTCCTGAAAGATGTCCTCGGCCAGGTGCTCGTCGGGAATAATCGTGGCGATGTACCCGAGCAGCTTATTTCGCTCGGCAAGAAGCATGCGCAACACTGAATCGTGATCGATGGCCAAAGCAACGGTTCCTTCCTCAAGCTTACCTGCGCAAAGTCGCCGTTTCTAACATCGAAAATATTTGCAGGCGCCAACCGAGCCTTGGAGGCGGCCTTCTACGGCCCAGAATACGACAAAAAACCTAAAAACGGAGCACCCCGTTATCGCGGGAAAATTATTTTATGTTAGAAAATGAAGTCCTCGCGCAGGTAGCCTGTGACAAGGTGCACTTTCCCGTTCTGGAGGCTGCTCATGCTCACGTCCCATTCGACTAAACGAACCGGCCAATCGCGAATTCGCACACGCAGATGCAGAGCTGCCGTTTTTCTGGCAGCCGCAGCGACCACAGAAGCGGTCAGCGGGGCTGCTGTGCACAAACGCACACAATGCAACCGTCACGTTTAGCTCGCCGTCAACCATCGCGGGTGGACTCGGACGTGCTCAACATTGCCGCCACGACCTATGCATTTGGCTTCAACGGGAACGTGACGTTGAACGGCGTAACATTTACCGGGAACCTGGGTCAGTGTCAGGCACCTTCGGCAGTGGCAACGTCTCCGTAAGCAACTACTCGGCTACCTACAACGGCTTTGGCGGCGGTGGCCGTCCCCTTCACGGGCCTCTCTTCGAGTTACCAAACCTTGCTCAGTGCGGCGGAGTTTTATGACAATACTGGAGACGAGAGCAATACCGTCACGCTGAATAACCTGACCAACGGCCATGAATATGCCACTCAAGTGTGGGTGAACGATTCGCGAGGCAGCACCCGCCAGGAAACGATCAATGGCGGCGGCAACACGGTAACGCTGAGTTATGATTCAAACTCGGCAAATGGGGGCGTCGGTCAATACACAATCGGTGGTTTTCTGGCCAATGCCGCCACTCAGGCGTTTACCCTGACCACAGCCAACGGCACTGACGTGCAGATCACCGCCCTGCAGGTCCGCGACGTGACGGGCGTGTGGAGCGGGGCCGCCAGCGGAGAGAACTGGGACAGCAGCTTCCAATAAACTTCACCGGCGGACGATCCTTCAGCACCATATCGCCACTGGTGAACACCATCTATTTCGCGGACACTAATGGGTTCAAGAACGCTGTCACGAACAACACCATCAGCGTTCAATCGGCTGGCGTGAGCGCAGGCACGTTGGTTTTCCAGAACAATTCCGTCAATTACACCTTCAATGACAGCAGCGGCACGACCGGCATCACCGGCACAACCGCGCTCGTGAAGACGGGCAGCGGGACTGTCACATTGGCAGGCGCAAATTCTTTGGTATACTGGCCTGACGACTTCTCAAGTGCCGGTACGCTGGCCCTTGGCAATAGCAATGCTCTGGCCGGTGGCGGGAGCATCACGTTTGCTGGTGGAGACTGTCCAGTTTGGCGCAAGCGATCAAGAATGATTATTCGGGCAAGATTCTCAACAGCACCGGGCCCATCCTGATCGACACCCAACAGTCGAACCGTCACCTTCGCCACACCGATATCCGGCACGAACAACGGCGGACTTACCAAGACCGGTAATGGAACTCTCGTCTTCACGGGTGGCCAAACCAACGGGCTCGTACAATGGGCCGTTGACTCTCAGTGCCAGGCACGGTCAACATCAACGGCAGTTCCACTCTCGGCAACGCGATGTGCCGGGCAACCCGACCGTCAACATCACCTTCGCAGGCAACAGCACGCTGCAATTCGCCGCAACATTGCTTTCAGTGCCTTCAACACCAATCGGACTATCTCCATTCCAACTGCGGGAGTGATCGGTACCATCGATACCAACAGCGTCAACATGACCGCCGGCCAGCTCATTACCGGCAATGGAACGCTCGCAAAAGCCGGAAATGGGACATTAATTCTCACGGCCAGCAATACCTATTCGGGCGGAACAATTATCAGCGGGGGCACGCTGCAGATCGGCGACGGCACCACGAACGGAACCTTCAATGGCAGCTATTCCGTCCTGAAGCAGCGAGATCCTGAAGGCCAACGGAACCAATTCCCCCACTTGGGCCAACATTTCCAGCACCTGCACATTGGAATTAACCTCCAGCGGATACCCCGGGACTGGACCGTGCCGAATCTCCCAGCGGGCTTCGTCGGAACGCTGCAGATTGATAAAGGCCGCGTCAACAACCCCAGCTCGGGCGGGATGACCTCGATCGTCGTGCAAAACGGCGGCCAATTTGCCATGTACAACGGCGGCACATACGCCGAGAGCTTCACCATTGCTGGTCCAGGGCTGGGGCGAGTCTGGCTATGTAGGCAGCACTTCGGGCTGGGGCCCCACCACGATCACGGGGACCGTCGCTCTTGCCGGCAGCGCAACGATCGCCACGGGTTCGGGCAACACTGGCACCTTCACCAACGCAATCACCGGCAGCAGCGGCGCCAACGCCACAATTGGCGCCAGCCCCGCTCGCGTCAACCGTCGCCTTCT